>NZ_MCAS01000009.1 GCF_003610895.1 Paraburkholderia fungorum | reverse complement strand
GTGTATGGACCGGGGACATGGGTAACAGGTGTGCGGGGACATGGGTAACACTCTGGGCGAGTGAATCGCCTGGAGCCGGTCATGCCCTGGAACCCGAGAGACACCATGAATCTGCGTCTGGAATTCGTCCATCTGGCCTTGCAGGAAGGCGCCAACCGTCGTGAGCTGTGCCGACGCTTCGGCATCAGTCCGAAGACCGGCTACAAGTGGCTCGGGCGCTACGCGCAGGGCGACACGACGACGTTGACAGATCACTCACGCCGCCCCCAGCAGAGTCCGGCACGCACGCCCGCGTGCGTCGAGCAGCAGGTGCTCGAACTGCGGGGGGCGCATCCGGCCTGGGGCGGGCGCAAGATCAGCCGTCGCCTGCGCGACCAGGGTCACACGGGCGTACCCGCTCCCAGCACCGTGACGGACATCCTGCATCGTCATGGGCTGATCGATCCGTGCGCCTCCGACGCGGCCACGCCCTGGCAGCGCTTCGAACATGCGCAGCCCAACGACCTGTGGCAGATGGATTTCAAGGGCTGGTTCGACCTGCAGGATGGACGGCACTGTTCGCCCCTGACCCTGCTGGACGATCATTCGCGCTACAGCGTGACGCTCGATGCCTGCATCTGCACCGACACCCGGACCGTGCAGCATCATCTGGAGCGCACGTTCCGCCGCTACGGTCTGCCGTTGCGCATCAACGCGGACAACGGTTCGCCGTGGGGCAGCCCCAGCCAGCCGGGGCAACTGACCGAACTGGCCATCTGGCTCATCCGGCTGGGCGTGCGACTGTCCCACAGCCGGGTGGCCCATCCGCAGACCAATGGCAAGGAGGAGCGGTTTCACCGCACGCTGAAGGCCGAAGTGCTCACCGGCCACCATTTCAGGGACCTGAACAGCGCCCAGCAGGCGTTCGATGCGTGGCGCACGGTCTACAACCACCAGCGTCCACATCAGGCGCTGGACATGGCAACCCCGGTCACGCGATACCGGCCCAGCCCCCGGGCGTATCCCGAGATCCTGCCGCCCATCGAATATGGTGACAACGATCTCGTGCAGCGCGTGAAGTGGAACGGTGAGCTACGCTTCAGGAACCGGCGATTCAAGGTATCGAACGCCTTGCACAACCTGCCCGTGGCCATCCGCGAGCGCGCCGGTGAAGAGAACTGCTACGACCTGTTTTTTGCGCATTACCGTTTCGGAACCATCAACCTGAACCAGCAGGAATGAGCGGATCATGTGTTACCTATGTCCCCGCACACCTGTTACCTATGTGTCCGGCCTATACACGGCGGCAAAGAAAGTAAGTGCCGCCCCGCACAGGGGCAACGCTAATAGACCACTAACACAACAAGGAAAGGCCAACGCCACAAAAACCACACCCAAACCGCCGCCCAGGCAAAAAAAAACCTCAGTAATTACAAAACCACAGCCTCCCCACTCTGCAATGACAACCGCAACGCCATCCCAATACGAGTCGCTTCAAGCGCATCGGCGAGCGTCGCCCCGGCCTGCGCACCAGCACTGGCGCCAACCTGGCCTTGCACAGAGGCAACAAACTCCCGTGCCTCATACAAAAACGCCTCCTCGAACCGATCGAAGAAGCTCGGCGTGCATTCATTGCGAATACCCATCGCATCATAAATCTCGACACGATTCGACCGCGGATTGCGACCGATCGCCAGCGCACCCGCGGTACCTATCACTTCGCTATGCGTATCATTCCCATGCGCCTGCGTGCGCGACGCATAGAACATTGCGAGCTTGCCATCCTCGAATTCGCAGATCGCCACGCCGTTATCCACGTCGCCGAATTCACGCAGCCCTTCGTGCAACGCAACCGCGCCCGCCGCGAACACGCGTTTGGCACGCGGCCGCCCAAGCAGCCAGCGCGCCACGTCAATATCGTGCACGGTACAGTCCAGAAAAATCCCCCCCGACGTCGCGGCGAAACGCACGAAGAACCCGTCATCATCGTTCTTGTCGGTCGTTTGCGAACGCACCAGGAAAGGCCGGCCAATCGCGCCAGCCTGGATCTTGTCAAATGCGTCCTTGTAACTCGGGTCGAAGCGCCGCATGAACCCAATGGTCGCCCGCAGATGCGGATAGCGCTCAGCCTCCGCCAACACGCGCTGGCACTCGTCGAGATCCAGCGAGAGCGGCTTCTCGCAGAACACATGTTTGCCGGCGCGCAACGCATCGATAATCTGCTGCGCGTGCAACGACGACGGCGTCACGAGCCACACCGCGTCCACCTCGCGATCGGCCAGCAGGTCCGCATAATCGTCATAAAGACGCGGTTCGGGCAAGGTTTCGCGCGCCCATGCCCGCTCCTCTTCCAGCGGACTGCACGCAGCCACGAGCGCCGCCCCCGGCACGCGATACGCGAGATTTTCCGCATGCCGCTTGCCCAGCCGCCCCAAACCGACCACCCCCAGGCGAAGCCGCCCACTCCCAGACGAAGCCGCGCTCATCACAATGCCTCGCCAAGTTTCACCGCGCGGCCCTCGCGCCACGAGCGCGTCGCGGCGTCGGCGAGTTCAAGCGCTTTCAGACCGTCGGCAACCGTGGTTCGCACCGGTTTGCCGTGCGTGACCGCATCGAAGAAATGCGCGATTTCCAATGCGTACGCCGCGCGATAACGCTCAAGGAAAAACGCCTCGGGCACGTCGCTCGATACTTCGGTTCGCGAATAGGCGGTGACTTCCGTCGGCCGCACGTTGCCCGCCTGCAGCATGCCCGTGCTGCCGAGCACCTCGAAGCGCTGGTCGTAACCATAGGCTGCGCGACGCGCAGTGTTGATCTGGCACAGCCGCCCACGCTTCGTGCGAATCGTCACGGCGGTCGAGTCGATATCGCCCGCGTCAGCAATTGCCGGATCGGAAAGGCAACTGCCGGTGGCGTGCAACGTGTCGGCTTCGTCGTCGAGAATCCAGCGGAAGATGTCGAAGTCGTGAATCAGCATGTCCTTGAAAATGCCGCCCGAGTGTTTGATGTACTCGACCGGCGGCGCGCCCGGATCACGGCTTGTCACCACCAGCATCTCCGGCGTACCGATTTCGCCCGCATCGATGCGCGCTTTCAATGCGGAAAAAGTCGGATCGAAGCGGCGCTGAAAACCGATCATGCAAACGACGCCCGCACGCTCGACCGCCTCGGCGCACGCACGCGCGCGCTCCAAAGTCAGATCGACCGGTTTCTCGCAGAACACATGTTTCTTCTGCGCGGCCGACTTCATGATCAGATCCGCGTGCGTGTCCGTGCTCGAACAGATCACCGTCGCGCCGATCGACGCATCGCCCATCGCACCATCGATGTCCGCGACCTGCGCGCCGTGCTCGGCGGCGAGTGCCGCAGCCGCCTCGCGATTCACGTCGACCACATACTTGAGCCGCACGCCTGGCTGCCGTGCAAGATTCGCCGCATGAATCTTGCCGATACGTCCCGCACCGAATACCGCTACGTCGATCGTCTTTACCGCCTCAGTCATCGTATCCTCCAGTCTCTTTGGATTCTTCCACGTTCAGTTCGAGCTTGTACGCGAGCGCGATAAACAACGCCTGGCACAAACAGATCGTGCTGGTCAGCGAGCGGAACGCAAACGCGCTGCCCTCTTTTACATACAGTTGAGTGGTGGCGTAGCGCGCCAGCGGAGAAAGTTGGCTATCCGTAATAACCAGGGTCTTGGCCTGGTGATGATGCGCGACACGCAGGCAATACTGCGTTTCCTTGCCATAAGGCGCGAAACTGATCGCGATCACCACGTCGCCCTTCTTCACGCTGCGAATCTGTTCGCGGTACATCCCGCCGAAACCGGACACCAGGTGCACGCGCTTTGGCGTGTGCTGCAGGGCGTAGACGATATAACTCGCCACCGGAAACGAACGCCGCACGCCGATCACGTAGATGTTGTCGGCCTGCTGCAGCATCTTCACGGCTGCATCGAACTGCTGATCGTCGAGACCGGCTTCGAGTTCTTCGAGTCCGCCACGCGAGGCCGCGATGAATTCGCGCGCCACCGCGCCACCCGATAAGGCGCCGGGTTTCTCGTCGATCAGCTTGCGAATCCGCTGCTGATAGCTCGGCGAGGATGTTCCCTGCCCGGTATAGGCCTGGCGAAACACCGACTGCAAATCGGAGAAGCCAGAGAAACCGAAACGCTGTGCAAAGCGCACCACCGCGGACGGATGCACGCCGCAGCTCGCGGCGATATCACTGGTGCGATCCACCATCACGCTCGAACGATGCTGCTCGATATACGTCGCGACATTCTTCAACTGACGCGGCAGCGTCTCGTAGTTTTCCGCGATGCGCTGCATCAATTCTTCGACGCTCGGCAAGTCTTCGGTGCTCTCTTCCGCCATGGCTCTCTCTTCGTTGCTTTATTGCAGTGCGCAAAGGGTTTTCAACGCGCGCCGCACAGACTCCTGACGCTGCCGATTATAGGCAGGCGCCACGTCAAATGGAATGTATTTTCCATTTTTATTTGTCATGAAATTTTCATTGCAACGCTTCGGAAGATGGCCTAATCTTGATCGTGAGCGATGGTGCATCGGCTGACGCATGCCGCAACGCATGCAATTGGAAGGCCGCCCGCCAGACGCTCCCTTCAATAACGACAGACCGAGAAAGGTGGAGACAATGAGACTTTGCAAGGGCAAGGCTACGCTCAGGATTCTGGCGACGGCATTGACGTTGGCGATGGGATTCGGTGCGGCATCGGCCGCCCGCGCGGCTGACGCTCACTTCGTGCTGATCAGCCACGCGCCGGATTCGGATTCGTGGTGGAACACCATCAAGAACGCCATCAAACAGGCCGACGAGGATTTCAACGTCGAGACCGACTACCGCAATCCGCCGAACGGCGACATCGCCGACATGGCGCGCCTCATCGAACAGGCGGCCGCGCGCAACTACGACGGCGTGATCGTCTCGATCGCTGACTTCGACGTGCTCAAGAGCGCGATCTCCAAGGTCACGGAGAAACACATCCCGCTCGTCACGATCAACTCCGGTACGGAAGAGCAAAGCGCGCAGCTCGGCGCCATCATGCACGTCGGCCAGCCTGAATATGCGGCCGGCAAAGCGGCGGGCCAGAAGGCGAAGGCGGCGGGCATCAAGTCGTTCCTGTGCGTCAACCACTACGCAACCAACCCGGCTTCGTTCGAACGCTGCCGAGGCTTTGCCGACGCGATCGGCGTCGACTTCAAGACCTCCACGCTCGACGCCGGCCAGGACCCGACCGGTGTGCAATCGAAAGTGAGCGCGTATCTGCGCAATCACCCGAACACCCAGGCGGTGCTGACCCTCGGTCCGCTGTCGGCGGCGCCGACGATCAAGGCGCTGCAGCAGATGGGCCTCGCCGGCAAGGTCTGGTTCGCGACGTTCGATTTCGACAGTGACATCGCAAAGGGCATTCAGGACGGCACGATCCAGTTCGCGATCGACCAGCAACCCTACCTGCAAGGCTATATCCCGGTCGCCGTACTGGCGATCGTGAAAAAGGAGCACACCACAGATCCGGCGAAGATTCGCCAGATCCTGCAGGCCAATCCGAAGTTCCAGCAGCGTCTCACCACGTATGGCCTGCAGCCCGCCTATGGGCCGCGCAATATCGGTTCAGGCCCGGGCTTCATCACCAAGGCCAATATCGACAAGGTGATCAAGTACGCCGGGCAGTATCGCTAACCCGTTTCGCCGGAAGTGCGGATACGGGAGAACCGTTCCGGCAGGTATGAAGAAAGTGGATGCGGCCGGCCGCGACTGGCCCGGCCGCCCCACGCCCGCGTTCGTTACGTTTTACGCGCACGCTACGTGTGTTTTACGTGCGCTCTACGTGCGCTTTACGTGCGCTTTACGTGCCGCTTTTACGTGCCGCTTTTACGTGTATTACGCGCCATGGGCGTCCGATCCGGTCCACCGCGGGCCGATCGCGACTGCCATCCCCAGGCGCATCAAGGAGAGCTTCAATGGGCGTAGCCAACCCCTTCCATCCTCATCCCCGCAAGCAGCCCCCTTCCAGCAGTGACGGGGCGCCTACGTCCGGCGGTACGCCTGCGTCGGCCGATGAACGTGTGCGGCAGGAATCGTGGTTCCGGCATCTGCTGAACCGTCCAGAGTTCGCCGCCCTCGCGGGCACCGTGATGGTGTTCCTCGTGTTTGGCGTGGCGGCCGGCGGCTCCGGCATGTTCAACCTCGACGGCGTGATGAACTGGTCGCAAGTGGCCGCTTATCTCGGCCTGATCGCAGTCGGCGCATGCCTGCTGATGATTGCCGGCGAGTTCGATCTGTCGATCGGTTCGATGATCGGCTTCTCCGGCATGATGGTCGCGCTGCCCACGATGTATTTTCACTGGCCGATTGCGTTGTCGATCCTGTTTGCGTTCGCCGGATCGATGCTGCTCGGCGCTCTCAACGGCTATCTGGTGATGCGCACGCGCTTGCCGTCGTTCATCGTGACGCTGGCGTTTCTGTTCATCCTGCGTGGGCTCACCCTGGCGCTGTCGGTCATGTTCGCCGACCGCACGATCATCTCGGGCGTGGGCGACGTTGCCGCTCACGACTGGTTCGCTCATACCTTGTTCCAGGGTGTCGCGTTCAAGGGTCTGTTCGTCTGGCTCGGCCACATCGGCGTCGTGAAGCTGCTCGACAACGGCAATCCGCTCGTGCCGGGCATTCCGAAAGTGCTGCTCTGGTGGTTCGCGCTTGCCGCGGTCTGCGCGTTCACCCTCGCCAAGACCCGTTTCGGCAACTGGATTTTCGCAGTCGGCGGCGACGCCAACGCGGCAAAGAATGTCGGCGTGCCGGTACGGCGCGTGAAGATTTCGCTGTTCGTGCTGACCGCGTTCTGCGCGTGCCTGTTCGCCGTGCTGCAAGTGTGCGACATCGGCTCGGCTGCGGCCGACCGTGGGCTGCAAGCCGAATTCGAAGCCATCATCGCGGCGGTGATCGGCGGCACGCTGCTCACGGGCGGCTACGGTTCGGTGATCGGCGCCTGCTTCGGCGCGCTGATCTTCGGTGTCGTGCAGATCGGCATCACCTACACGAATGTCGACTCCGACTGGTTCCGCGTGTTCCTCGGCGTGATGCTGCTGATCGCCGTACTGTTCAATCACTACGTGCGCCGCCGCGTCGCGCAATCGTAACGGGGAGACGACCATGTCCGACATGAATACCGTGAGCGCCTCGGCGCAACCGCAGGACGACGTGATCCTCGCGCTCGAAAACGTCAGCAAGTATTTCGGCCAGGTCATCGCGCTGAGCGGCGTGACGTTGCGCCTGAAGCGCGGTGAGGTGCATTGCCTGCTCGGCGACAACGGCGCGGGCAAATCGACGCTGATCAAAACGCTGGCCGGGGTGCATCAACCCTCTTCCGGCCAGTATCTGGTCGACGGCAAACCCGTGCAGTTCGAATCGCCCAAAGACGCGCTCGATCTCGGCATCGCCACCGTCTATCAGGATCTCGCGCTGGTGCCGTTGCTTTCGGTTGCACGCAACTTCTTTATGGGCCGCGAGCCGCAGAAGAAACTGTTCGGCTTCATCAACGTGATGGACCTCGAAACCAGCGCGACCACCGCGCGCGACAAGCTTGCCGAGATGGGCATCAACGTGCGCGATCCGCATCAACCGATCGGCACGATGTCCGGCGGCGAGAAGCAATGTCTGGCGATCGCGCGGGCGATTCACTTCGGCGCGCGCGTGCTGATTCTCGACGAGCCGACCGCCGCCCTTGGCGTCAAACAGAGTTTCAACGTGTTGAAGCTGATTCACACCGCGCGCGCGAAAGGCATCTCGGTGATCTTCATCACGCACAACGTGCATCACGCGTATCCGATCGGCGACTCGTTCACGCTGCTCAATCGCGGCAAATCGCTCGGCACGTTCACGAAGGACACCATCAGCAAGGACGAAGTCCTCGACATGATGGCCGGCGGCGCCGAAATGCAGAAGATGATCGGCGAGCTCGACGGCGCGACGATCTGATTTATTCGCGCGGGTTGGCGGCGCTTACCGCGCCTCGGGCCCGCGCTCAGCTCTTCAGGAATATTCATGGCTCATTCCAGCACATCCAGCGGGACCGGAATCGGCAACGCGAACGGCATTGGCTCCACGTCCGCCTCGGCGGCGGCCAGCCGTTTCGCGCCGGACCGCGGCCGCGACATCATCTGTCTTGGCCGTCTCGCAGTCGATCTGTACGCGCAGCAGGTCGGCGCGCGGCTCGAAGACGTGTCGAGCTTCGCGAAGTATCTCGGCGGTTCGTCGGCGAATATCGCGTTCGGTTGCGCACGGCTCGGACTCGCGTCGGCGATGCTGGCGCGCGTCGGCAACGATCACATGGGCCGCTTTCTGACCGAAACCTTGACGAAGGAAGGCTGCGACGTCAGCCATGTACGCGTCGATCAGGAGCGCCTGACGGCGCTCGTTCTGCTCGGCCTGAAAGATCGCGATACGTTCCCGCTGATCTTCTATCGCGAGAACTGCGCGGATATGGCCGTGGATGAAGCGGACTTCGACGAGGCGTACGTGGCGTCATCGAAAGCACTGCTGATTACCGGCACGCACTTTTCGACCGAGCAGGTGAATCGAACCAGCCGCCGCGCACTGGATTACGCACGGCGCAATAACGTGCGCACCGTGCTCGATATTGATTATCGTCCTGTGCTGTGGGGTCTCACCGGCAAAGCGGACGGTGAAACCCGCTTCGTCGCGAGCGAAGGTGTGACAGCGCATCTGCAGCGCATTCTGCCTTTGTTCGATCTGGTGATCGGCACCGAGGAGGAGTTCCGCATCGCCGGCGGCAAAACCGAGCTTGTCGACGCACTCGCGATGGTGCGCGCCGTGACGCCGGCCACCCTGGTCCTGAAGCGCGGGCCGATGGGCTGCCAGATCATCGACGGCAACGTGCCCGCATCGCTTGACGATTTGCCGGTTCATGGCGGCGTCGAGGTGGAAGTGCTGAACGTGCTCGGCGCGGGCGACGCCTTCGCCTCCGGTTTTCTGTCCGGATGGTTGCGCGATCAACCGCTCGACGCGTGCGCGCGTGCGGCGAATGCCAGCGGCGCACTGGTCGTCTCGCGTCACGGCTGCGCCCCCGCGATGCCGACGCCCGCCGAACTCGACTACTTCCTGCGCGAAGCCAAGGCCGATCCGCAACGCATGCGCCGCCCCGACCGCGATGCGACGCTCGCACGGCTGCATCGTGTCTCCCCGGCCCGCAAGCAATGGGACGAAGTACTCGGTTTCGCGTTCGACCACCGCAACCAGTTCTTCGAACTCGCGCAACAGACCGGTGCCGATGAGGCACGTATCGCACAACTGAAGAGCCTGTTTGTCGAGGCCGTCGCGCAGACAGAGACCGCTCTGGACTTACAGGGCCGCATCGGCATATTGAGCGATGACCGCTACGGCCAGGACGCCCTGAATGCCGCCACCGGCCGCGGCTGGTGGATCGGCCGGCCGGTCGAGCTGCCCGGCTCCGTGCCGTTGGTATTCGACCACGGCCGCTCGATCGGCACCACGCTGATCGCCTGGCCGCAGGAACACATTGCCAAGTGCCTCGTGCAATTCCATCCCGACGAACCGGTCGAACAGCGTCTCGAACAGGAAGCCCAACTGCGTGCGCTTTACGACGCGACGCAGGCAAGCGGTCACGAATTGCTGCTCGAAGTGATTCCGCCGAAGCACGCGCATCTGCCGCAGGCGCCGGACATCGTCTATCGTGCCTTGAAGCGGCTGTACAACATCGGCATCTACCCGGAATGGTGGAAGCTCGAACCGATGGACGCCGCGCAATGGCAAGCCGTCGACGCGCTGATCGCCGAGCGCGATCCGTATTGCCGGGGCGTGGTGCTGCTCGGTTTGTCGGCGGGTGTCGAGCAGTTGGACGAGGGTTTTCGCGCGGCGGCGCAATCGGCCACATGCCGCGGCTTTACCGTGGGCCGCACGATCTTTCACGAGCCGAGTCACGCCTGGCTCGCCGGTGAGATCGGCGACGATGAACTGATTGCGCGCGTGCGCCACACCTTCGAAACACTGATCGCGTCGTGGCGCGCCACGCGCGGAGCGACACACGCGCAGCCCACCACGGCGAGCCACGCACATCAGGAGCAGGCGGCATGAACCAGCGTGTATTGCATCATGACGCGGCGTCCGCCAACGACGCCACCCAGACATCAGCACCGTCGGGCGGCACCGTGCGCCTGACGACCGCTCAGGCGCTGGTTCGCTACCTCGCGGCACAACGCGTCACGACCGAAGACGGCACCGGCACCGAGCCGCTTTTTGGCGGCGTGTTCGCGATCTTCGGACACGGCAATGTGGCCGGCATGGGCGAGGCCTTGTATCAGCATCGCGAAGCGTTGCCCACACTGCGAGCGCATAACGAGCAGGCGATGGCGCACAGCGCGATCGCCTATGCGAAAGCGCATTTCCGGCGCCGCATGATGGCCGTCACGACCTCGATCGGACCGGGCGCGACCAATCTGATCACTGCGGCCGCGCTCGCGCATGTGAACCGTCTGCCCGTGCTGCTGCTACCCGGCGATGTATTCATCTCGCGCGCGCCCGATCCGGTGTTGCAGCAGGTCGAGGATTTCCACGACGGCGGCGTCTCCGCTAACGATGCCTTCAAACCGGTGTCGCGCTACTTCGATCGCATCGTGCATCCGGCGCAATTGCTCAATGCGCTGCCGCGCGCGTTGCGTGTGCTCACCGACGCCGCGTTATGCGGTCCCGTCACGCTCGCGCTGCCCCAGGACGTGCAGGCCCAGGCATGGGACTTCCCGGCCGACTTCTTTGCGCCGCGCCTCGTCACATTTCACTCCCCCGCGCCGCGCGCCGAAGATATCGACGCAGCGGTTGCCCGTTTGCGCCGCGCGAGGCGTCCGCTGATCGTTGCAGGGGGCGGCGTACTTTATGGCCGCGCGACAGATGCGCTGCACCGCTTCGCCGCCGCACACGGCATTCCGGTGACGGAAACGCAGGCGGGCAAGGGTTCGCTCGCGTGGAACGATCCGCTGAACGCCGGCGCGTTGGGCGTGACCGGCTCGCCCGCCGCCAACGCGCTTGCTCATGATGCCGATTGCGTGCTCGCCATCGGCACACGCCTGCAGGACTTCACGACCGGTTCGAATACCCTGTTCACGCAGGCCGACGTCATCGGCATCAACGCGAATCCGTTCGACGGCCTCAAACATCGCGCGCGGGTGGTCGAAGCGGACGCACGTCTTGCGCTCGACGCGCTCACCGAATCCCTCCAGGGCTGGCACGCGGAGCGCACATGGACCGCGCGTGCGCACAAGCTCGCGGCGAGCTGGCGCGATACCGTGAGTACGCTCACGCATGCGCCACAACGCGACACCGTCCTGCCGTACGAAGGCGACGTGATCGGCGCGGTGCAGCGCTCGAACGCGCGTTCCGCGACTGACGACATCGTCGTTTGCGCAGCGGGCACCTTGCCGGCCGAATTGCACAAGCTATGGCGCGCGGCCAAACCGGGTGCCTATCACGTCGAGTACGGCTACTCGTGCATGGGCTACGAAATCGCCGGCGGCCTCGGCGTGAAACTTGCGCGGCCGGCACGTGAAGTGATCGTGATGCTCGGCGACGGCAGCTATCTGATGATGAACAGCGAGATCGCCACGTCGGTGATGATCGGTGCGAAGCTGATCGTGGTGGTGCTCGACAACCGCGGCTACGGCTGCATCAACCGTTTGCAGCAGGCCTGCGGCGGCGCGCCGTTCAACAACCTGCTCGACGACTGCATGCAGGGGCCGCTCGGCGCGCCGAAAATCGACTTCGCCGCGCACGCGCGCGCGCTCGGTGCGCAAGCTGAACATGTCGCGAACATCGCCGAACTCGAAAGCGCCCTGCAACGAGCTCGCGCGGCCGATCGCACCTACGTGATCAGTATCGACACCGACCCTGCCCGTACCACCAACGAAGGCGGCTGGTGGTGGGAAGTCGCCGTGCCCGAGGTATCGGCGCGCGACACCGTGCGCGCCGCGCGTTCGCAATACGACGCGCAGCTCGCCGCACGCACCGCACCGGCCGATCCCGGCGACCGCCCCCGCCATATCGACAATGAATGAGCGACAACGAATGAGGATGCTCGCATGACTGCTTTCGACGTACGTATCGGCATCAATCCCTTGTCGTGGATGAACGACGACCTGCCTTCGCTCGGCGGCGAGACACCGCTTGAGGTCGCGTTGACCGAAGGACGCCAGATCGGCTACCAGGGGTTCGAACTCGGCAACAAATTCCCGCGCGAACCGCAGGCATTGAAGGCGCTGCTCGCCCAATACGATCTGGCCTTGGTATCCGGCTGGTACTCCGGACGACTCGCGCGACGCAGCGTGGCAGAGGAAATCGCCTCGGTCGGCCCGCATCTCGAGCTGCTCGCGCAGAACGGCGCGACCGCGATGGTCTACGGCGAAGTGGCCGATTCGATCCAGGGCGCGCCGCAACCGCTGTATCAGCGTCCCCGTTTTTTCAGCGAAGCGCAGTGGGCCGCGTATGCCGCGCGCGTCGACGAATTCGCGCGTTATACGCTGAGCCGCGGCGTGCGGCTTGCGTACCACCACCACATGGGCGCCTACGTCGAAACACCGGCTGACGTCGATCAGTTGATGTCGCGCACGAGCGATGCCGTCGGCCTGCTGTTCGACGCAGGGCACATTACCTTCGCCGGCGGCGATCCGCTCGCGGTTCTGGACAAACACATTGGCCGCGTATGTCATGTGCACTGCAAGGACGTTCGACCGGCGGTGATGAAGTTGGCGCGCAATCGCAACTGGAGTTTTCTCGACGCCGTGATTAATGGCGCGTTCACGGTTCCGGGTGACGGCGCGGTGAACTTCCCGGCGATTATCGATCGATTGAAACGGCACGGCTATCGCGGCTGGCTGGTGGTTGAAGCGGAACAGGACCCGGTGGTTGCGCCATCGTTCGAATATGCGCAGAAAGGCTTCAGAACGCTGCGATCATTGGTCGATGCACCGCTCGACGCCACTGGCAAGACTGAGCAGGAGGCAGCATGAGTTTATTGGTGAAGGCACAGCGCGAGGGCCAGACGATCGCGCGGGTGACGCCCGAGTCGGCGTGTTGGCGGTATGTGGGATTTGCTGCTTACCGGTTGAGCACGAGCGAAGTTGTTCACGTGTTCGAGCCATCGCGGGAGGTTTGTATTGTGGTGCTAACGGGCGCAGTGGATATTGAAACTGCCGACGCCACATGGAGTTCACTGGGCTCGCGCGATAGCGTGTTCGAGGATGCCGCGCCGCATGCGTTGTATTTACCGCCTGGCGTGCGGGCGACGGTTCGCGCCTGTCGCGATGCCGAGATTGGCGTGGCGAGTGCGCCGGCCAAGGGTGAGTATCCGGCGAGGTTGATCGAGCCGTCTACGATGAAGCGCTCTACGCGCGGGAAGGGGCTGAATACGCGCTATGTATGCGATATTCTTCCGCAGACTGAGCTTGCGGAGTCGTTGCTGGTGGTTGAGGTTCGGACGCCGGGCGGGCATGCGTCAAGCTATCCGCCGCATAAGCACGATACGGACAATGTGCCTCATGAGAGCTCGCTCGAAGAGACTTACTATCATCGGCTCGATCCGCCGCAGGGGTTTGCGTTTCAGCGCGTGTACACGGATATGCGGGATATCGATGAGTCGATGGCCGTTGAGAATCACGACGTCGTGATGGTGCCGCGTGGGTATCATCCGGTTGTTGTTCCCTATGGGTATGAGTCTTATTATTTGAATGTTATGGCTGGAGGGCAGCGGGTTTGGCATTTTCGCAATGATCCTGCGCATGAGTGGATTATTGATAAGGATGGTTGATGGAGGGGGGGGTTTTTGCCTGCGCGGCGCTTTGGTTGTGCTTTTATGGCGTTGGCCTTTCCTTGTTGTGTTATTGGTCTATTGGTGTTGCCCCTGTGCGGGGCGGCACTTACTTTCTTTGCCGCCGCAAAGAAAGATAAGCAAAGAAAGCGGCTCACACCGCCAGCTCATAAGTGGGTCCCCTAGCTTGGAGGGGGCAGTGGTGCATCTGGAATCTGTGTTCTCGCACACTTCGCTCCGGTGACAAGGGCGTCATACTTCCGGCGGCGCTGCGCGCGCCGAACGGTCCTTCATGAAACCACCCGCCAAGCTTTTGTTCCCACGGGTTGCCTAGGTCCCTGATTCGTCGTTACGCCGTTGCTTCGCGCCGCGCGATAACTCAGTCGCCGCGGTGAATGCAGCGCATCGCCATTTCATTTCAAGCGGGGGGCGCCAATGAGTGCGGGAGGGTATCGCCGAGGCGAAGCCGATGGCTCCCACCGAACTCAACCGAAGCCTCCCGGTTTCCCATGCAGACCCATCCGCGACGCACGCAGTGCGGAGTGGGAGCGGATGAGCCCCGTGTCGCTAACGTGGAGTGTGCGAGAGCACGGATTCCAGATGCACCACTACCTTGGCTGTGCGGGGGATCCGCTTATGAGCTGGCGGGGTGAGCCGCTTTCTTTGCTTATCTTTCTTTGCGGCGGCAAAGAAAGTAAGTGCCGCCCCGCACAGGGGCAACGCCAATAGACCACTAACACAACAAGGAAAGGCCAAAGAAGTAAGCGCACAGCCAAAACAGACCAATAACAAATCAAGAAAAGGCCAACACCACAAAAACAACAACCAAAGCGCCGCCCAGGCAAAAAAAACTACTTCCTAACAGCCAGATCAACCTCCAACCCTCCATCCTCCCCCATCCTCACCGTCCCTTTAGAAACATCCCTCCGATACCCGTAAAGATCAAACCTCATCACCCCAGGATTAGAACTATCCTTAATAAAAGTCCTGGCATTCGTGACCAACGAATTAAACATCTTCACATCACCAGACTCGATCCACACAAAGCTCTTCGCCGCGCTGGCAGGCGGCCTCGCAGCCACAACCGAACTATCCCGCTTGAACTTCAACACCAACCCCTCATCCGTCACCGTCGCACTAGCCAGCCGCCCCTGCAAAACCGGCGGCGGAAACACGGTGTACTGATCGAACACCAGCTCGTTACCCTTTAACGCGACACCCTTGCGCGTAAAAGGCGTCAAGGACGCCAAAGGAATATCCAACGCCCGCAACAAACCCGCCTGCGGCACCCCCAGCACCTTCACCGAGGTCGGCTCATAGACGAGATGCCGCTCATCCTTCGCCATGATCGTGCCGCTCATCGTCGTGGGCAGCCACACGCCAGGAAAGTGATTCCACAACTTGATCCCGCCCGTGACCTCCAACTTGCCGTCCACCGGTTTCAGTTGCAAATCGTTCAGCGAACGCGGCTCGTAGTCGAGCAGGTAATCGTTGAACAACGCCGCCATCGCGGGCCACGGTTCGACCACTTCGCCGCCAATGATGCGAATGTCGTACTGGTCAGGATCGTCGAGATCGACCGGTTGGCCCGGCTTCTTCGGCACCATCTGCGCATCCAGCGAACGCACATGAAAACCAATCCGCCCCGATACGTAAAAGTCGACATTCTCGACGTGAATCAAGGGCGCAGGTCCCAGCGAGTGACGCTCGTCGCCGATCGCAGAACCGGGTGTCGCCATGCTCTGGCCGGAAAACGCCGCTCGTGTGCCGACCGGAATCGCGCGCGCAACGGAAGCGGTCCGCAAAGTCTGCGGCACGTGCTGCCACACAAGACGCGCCTGCGCGAGCGACGCCTGTTGCGCACGAATGAAGCTGTCGTTAAAACGCGCGCCCGCGCTGCCGATCTGCATGGGCGCATCCTTAGCAGCACTGGCTAACGTCGGATACGACGGCAGGTGCACGTCCAGAGCGCCCGCTTCGTCGAAGGTGAAGTAGCCGGCCGCCATCTGGTCGCGGTAGTGGTAAAGGTCGAGCACGAACGGCGCGTTCGTATCGAGCGGGGTCAGCGCCATGTCGATGTTCATCGGCATCGAACGCATGAACTTCACGTCGCCGCCTTGCACCAGCATGCCGCGCGGCGGCATCGTCGCGGGCCAGTCGATCTTCTGCACCGTATGGTCGTCGAGCGTGAAACGCACGCCCGCGGCACTCGTGTCGATCCGTGTGATCGTCATGCGCAATGCGGGCGGCGGCGTGAGCCTGGCCACCTGCATCACGACGTCGTCGCCGTCGAGACGCGCGATCGGCGTGTTCACTTTCAACAGGTCGGCCATCTTCACGTGAGCCGCCTGCATCAGCTTGTCGGCACCGACGCCGGCCACTTCGACGTGATCGGCATGGAACACGAGTTCGTCGGCGTTGCGCATCGACAGCGAGCCAGTCAGCACGATCGGCACCCAGCTGTCGCGATGCATTTCGCCGGTGATGCGCAACGTGCCGCCATCCTGAGGCACGACCCGCATATTGCGCAGCGGCGAGCCCTGATACTGGAACAGGTACCGGTCGAAAATCGCCGTGAGCCTGGCGCTGTCGAGCGTGACGTCGCCACGGTGGACGTTGATCGTCACGCTGGTCGGATCGTCGAACACGATCGGCTGGCCGGCGCGTGCGGGCGTCAGCGTCGCGGCCATATCGTGAATCAGAAAGCCGATATCGCCGGTCACGCGAAAATCGACGTCGCGCGCAAACATCAACGACCCGTCGATGCCGGAATCGCGCAGCGTCAACGGACGGCTACGCTTCTCGCTCATGCCGCTCGCAGACGGCACACGCGCGGCGACACGCTGTTCGGCGGCCAGTTGTCTGGCCTTGGCAAGTTCGAGCGAAGGACGCGACGCGGAAGCGGGCTGATCGGCGCTCGCGGTGGCAGCGCCGGTGGTGGTGCCGGTGAGGTTGGCGGCATTGGTGGCGACGCCCGCATCCGGCTGCGATTTTGCGGTCAGCGGACTATCGTTGTTGCTCACGGCGTTCGCGCTGCCGCTCGTTTGCGTCGACGGCGCGGATGCCGCGTCGCCGGTCGAAGAACTCGCATCGGCGCAGGCGGACATCAGCAGAGCGGCCGTCACCAGCGCGGCGCCCGTTCCCGCGCGCGTACGCCACGTTTCTCCAAGCCGCGCGCGCGCCATTCGAAGCGGCCACCTCCCTTGAAGCAATCGCGGCGAAGGCCCTTCCTCCACGCGATTAGCCGATGCTTCGCCCAATGCGCCTGTTCTTTTCATGATGTCTCCTCCTTGAGCCGCGGTGCGTCTTGCGCGCGTCCGGCATGGCATGGTTGGCCGCACATACGCCGGCTTTAAACACCATGCCGCCGTTGCGCGCCTTTAACCCGATTGTCTTGATTTGTCGGCGCGTTGCCGACAAGATTTCTGGAGGACGCTCACCAAACGATCAAGCGTTTGAATCGCTACAGCGAATCATTGAAGAGCCCCACGCACCGGGCTTGAGCGGGTGACGCGCAAACGGGATTCAAACGGCACCCCGGGAGCGATCTGGACGCGTGGCGAGGCGTGCGCGCCTTGCGCGGCACCTGATGTCTACGTCAGGACACCAAATCGCTCGCCATTTCGAATGCGGCGCTGCAATAAAACGCGATCCGATGCGCACAGGTTGATCTGACACGTGGCGCAGGCTGGCGCGCCAACAATACGCTAGCGGCATAGCGATCGGGACCCGTCACGCAAACTGCGGCAAGCCTCGGCTAACCCACGCCGAGCCATTCCTGCATCACATCCGGCCGCTTCACAAACGACGCGAGCGCGTCGTCGAAAACAATTTCGCCATGCCCCATCACCGCAACCCGGCTGGCGATGTCTTGCGCGATCACCAGCCGCTGTTCGATCAGCAGCATCGCCACGCCACGATCGCGCAGCGTCCGCAGGCACTGTGCGACCTGCCCCATCACCTGGCCGGCCAGACCCTCGCCGGGTTCGTCGATCACCAGCAAGTCGGGGTCGCCAAGCAGCGCCCGGGCGAGCGTCAGCATCTGCTGTTCGCCGCCGGATAACGCACCGGCGCGCGTGCGCCTTCTTTCGCGCAGGACGGGGAACAGTGCGTAGGCGTCATCAAAGCTAAAGCGCGGAATGCGGCCGCGCGCACGCGGTGCCACACCGAGTTGCAGATTCTCGTGGACACTCAGCGTCGGGAAAACGTCGCGATGTTCGGGTACGTAACCGAGCCCCAAGCAGGCGATCTCGAAGGTGCGCAGGCCGCCGAGGGCATGCCCCGCAAAACGCAACTGACCCTCGCTGCGCACGAGCCCCATGATCGCGCGCGCCAGCGTCGAACGCCCGGAACCGTTGCGCCCGACGAGAGCAACGACTTCCCCTGCCGCGATCTGCAACGTGACGCCATGCAGAGTCTGGCTTGCGCCATACCAGGCGTTCAGTTGCCGGATGTCGAGCAAGGCGGTCATGCAGGGAAGCCGTCGCCAAGATAAGCGACGCGCACCGCGCTGTCCGCGCGAATCGCCGCCGGCGTGCCGGTCGCGATGATGCGGCCTTGCACCAGCACCGAAATGCGGTCGGCGATCGCGAACACGGCGTCCATGTCGTGTTCGACCATCAGGAGCGTGCGCCCCGCGGTGGTCGCGCGAATCAGTTCAATGGCGCGCGCCGCCTCGGCGCGATTCATGCCGGCGGTGGGCTCATCGAGCAGCAAGGTGTGCGCGCCGCCCGCGAGCGCGAGACCGAGGTCGAGTGCACGCTGCCCGGCATAGCTCAGTGTGCCGGCGAGGCTCTCCCGCCGCGCGCTCAAGCCGACTGCTTCGAGCACCTGTTCGGCGCGCGCGTCGACCGTGCGAGAGCCGCTGAAACGCTGCCACCAGCGCGTGCGGTCGCGTTCAGCCAGCATGGCCGCACAGCGCAGATTGTCGAACACGCTGAGGCGAGCGAATACGCTGGTGGTCTGGAAGCTGCGCGCAAGACCCCGGCGGGTGATCGCGGCCGGCGCGAGACGCGTGATCTCCGCGCCGAACAGATCGATGCGCCCGGCGTTCGGCCGCGCCCCGCCAGCGATCAGATTGAAGAGCGTCGACTTGCCGGCGCCGTTCGGTCCGATCAATGCATGGCGCTCGCCCGGTTCGATCGCCAGGTCGACGCCGCGCAGAATCCGCGTGGCGCCGAAGCGTTTTTCGATGCCGTATACCGCGAGCGCCGGGATCATCGCGCGTCTCCGGTGATCGGCGTAATGCCGGTGCGAATGGCAAGGCGTGCTTGTGCGCGAATCGCGTAGCGCGCGGCGAGCGCTGCCGGTACGACCAACATGAACACCGCGATGCCGAGCCAAAGATGCGGCGAGCCCGTCTCCAGCGGTATGCCGGCGACGCTGAACAATGCACCGTCATCCGCACCGAATTGCACGGCATACGCCCATTGCACCGCGAGCACGACGGCGAGCGTCCACAGCGCCGCTGCGGCCGCGCCCCATAGATAAGCCTTGCCGCATATGCGCCAGCCGTAGGCCGCGACACGAGCGGTGTGCCGCTGCGCGAAGCCCGCCAGTCCATCCGGCGACGCCACTACGACGACGATGAAGAACAGCCCCAGGTAGAACAGCCACGCCCGCGTGACGCTCGCCACCGCGACGCTGAAAAACGTCAGGACGATCGCACCCGCGACCGGCCCGAAAAACGCCGCCGTGCCGCCGATCACCGTTGCGATCAGCACGGCGCCCGAGCGCATCATGCCGACACTTTCCGTCGATACCAATTCGACGTTGATCAGCCCCAGTGTGCCTGCGATGCCCGCAAAAAACGCCGACATCACCACCACGCCGTAGCGGATGCGGCGCGGATAGCAGCCGATCGCCGCAGCGCGCGCCGGGTTGTCGCGCACGGCATTGGCGAGCCGCATGAACGGTGTGCGCGACAGCGCGAACATCGCCACGCTCGCCAGCACGCACCACAGCGCGATCAGCGCATACGCCTCACGCGCCGGGCCGAAGCTCCAGCTTGCAAACATCGGCCCGCTCGCGCGATCGATCGGCACGCCGGCCTCGCCGCCGAACCAGTCGGGCAGCGTCCACGCGGCCGCGGCGACGAGTTCGCCGATACCGAGCGTGATCATCGCGAAGGCTGTCCCGGCACGCCGCGTCGACACGAAGCCGAACACCACCCCGCACAGCGCGCCGCCGATGCCGCCAATCAACGGCAGCAGCACCAACGGCACGCCGATGCGATTGAACACTTGCGCCGCGATGAGCGCGCCGAGGCCGGAATAAGCGGCATGGCCAAAGGACAGCAGACCGGTTTCGCCAAGCAGCAGGTTGTACGAGAGCGCGAACACGATCATCGTCGCGGTCTGCGCGAGATACGCGAGCAGCCAGCTTTGCGGCCAGACACAGGGCGGCACGGCGAGGAACAGGACCAGCGCAAGCCATGGCGTGAAGCTGCGCAACATCGAGCGAGGCGCGGCTGCCGGCGCGGCGAACTGTTCGAGCGGCTCACGCATGTTCGTCACGCCGCCCGAACAGTCCACGCGGGCGCAGCGCCAGCATGGCGACAAGCAGCAGATAGGGAATCAGCGGCGCGAGTTGCGCAAGCGTGAGCGTGTCCCATGCGGGCGGCAGCGTTTCGCCGAATACGGCCGTGAGGTCGCCGAGCGACACGTCGCTCGCCACCGCAAAGGTCTGCACGCAACCGACGATCAGCGACGCCGCCAGCGCCCCGCTCAACGAGCCCAGGCCGCCGATCACCACCACCACGAACACGATCGAGCCGAGCGACTCCGCCATCGCCGGTTCGATGACGAAAAGCGGCGCGCCGATCACGCCGGCCAGCGCGGCGAGTGCGGTGCCCGCCGCGAACACGCCGGTGAACACGCGCGGCACGTTGTGGCCAAGCGCCTCGACCGCGCTCGCATGCGTGAGCGCGGCGCGCACGATCAGCCCGGTCTTCGACACACGCAGCACCGCATAGAGCACGGCCAGCATCGCCAGCGACACCGCCATCATGAAGGCCCGATAGCGCGCGAAGGCCGCGCCGTAGACCGTGAACAGCGGCCCGTCGAGCGCGGCCGGAACCGTGGCGCCGAGCGGACTCAAGCCCCAGCCGAGCTTGACCAGTTCGCCGAGCAGATAGGCCGCGCCGAAAGTCAGCAGCAACTCGGGGAGATGGCCATGCACACGCACGCGGCGCAGCAGCCAGCGCTCCAGCGCCGCGCCGATCACGCCGACGATCAGCGGCGCGATCACCAGCGCACTCCAGAAACCCGCATGCGCCGCCACCGAAAAGCCGACGTACGCGCCGAGCATATAGAAGCTCGCGTGCGCGAAATTCAGCACGCCAAGCATGCTGAAAATCAGCGTCAGCCCTGCCGACAGCATGAACAGCAGCAGGCCGTAACTCACACCGTTGAGCAGATTGATGGCGAACGACTGCACGCGCCTATTCCGCCTGCACAGCGACGGTGAGCGGTTCAAGCGCCGCGCGCAGATCGGCGGGCAACGTCACCGGACGGCGCGTAACGCGATCCACATACACGTGCACGAAATGGCCCTGGGCAGCGGGTTGATCTTCGCCCGCCTTGAAGAGACCCACCTCGTAGCGCACGCTCGAGGTGCCGAGCCGCACGACCCGCAGGCCCGCTTCGACACGCTCCGGAAACACCAGCGGCGCGAAGTAATTGCAGTGCGTCTCGACCACGAGACCGATCGTCGCGCCATGCTCGAAGTCGAGCACACCGGCGCGGATCAGATATTCGTTCACCACCGTGTCGAAGTAGCTGTAATAGACAACATTGTTGACGTGGCCATAGACGTCGTTGTCCATCCAGCGCGTGGTGATCTGCAGAAAATGCGGGTAGGCGCCGCGCGCGGCGGGAGTCGGCTTGCTCATCGCTTATTGCCCCGGTTTTTCGACAAACTCGAACGGCAAGCCGCGCCGCCGCATCCATTCACCGAGCGCCTGACCGGTACCCGCCCGCCACGGACGCAGTTTGGCCGGTTCGATCAGCCGGTATTCGAGCAATTCCGGCGACAGCGCAATCGAGCCATACGCCTTCACGTGATACGCAATGATCAGTTCGTTTTTGCGGATGAATTCGTACACGCCGATCAACTCGACCGTCTCCGTGTGCAGCGAGGTTTCCTCCAGCACTTCGCGGGCAATGCCCTCTTCCGGAGTCTCGCCGTTTTCCAGAAAACCGGTGATCAGCGCGAACATGCCTTCGGGCCACGCGGCGTTGCGCGCAAGCAGGATCTTGCCATCGTATTCGACGATCGCGGCCACCACCGGCAGCGGATTGTTCCAGTGCACGTAGCCGCATTCCGTATCGGGGCAGCTCTGGCGAATCCGGCCGCCTTCGTGTTCAGGATCGGCGCGCTCGATCAAAGGCGTGGCGCAGCGCGGACAAAATTGGTATTCGGTCATGGCGAGTGGGTCGTTTCTTATGTTCTATGTCTGATTGTCTTGTTCCAGCGCGGACGCAACACGGTTTCAGGCCATGCGCAATTCGCGCACTTCGGCGGCGAAACGCTCGACGGTTTCCGGCTGCGTGCCAGAGGCGCACATCCGGCAGCAGCCGTCCGCGCCAATGAACTCGTAGAACGCCGAGATACCGGCCTGGTTATCAGACGCGAAATGCTGCATGGCTGGCGACGCACCCGGCGACAGGCGCACTAAGATGACGGGAAAGCGGTCATTTTAGTGCGCCGGGGGATTATTTGTTTTAGGCCGCGGAGATTGGCGGGGCGAGCGCCCCTGCGTCGAACGGAAAGGTGCCTAGTTGCAGCCGCATTCGGGCATACGGCCGCGGCCACGCGGCATGCGTGTCACGATGATCAGCCCGGCCGCGCCCAGCAGCAAAGCCCCCGTTGCCAGCCACAAAGCCGGCGAAAAAGACCCCGTGTATCCGGCAATCGGCGCGGCCACCAGTGGCCCGATGATCTGGCCCACGCCATACGCCGCAGTCGCATAGCCCATCAACCCGGCCGCGTTGTCGCCATGCAAACGCCGCGCTTCGCGCATGGCGAACAGGGTGATCGCAGTAAACGGCAAACCGATCAGTATGCTGCCCAGCGAGAAGCCGCCCGTCGTCGGCCAAACAATGCCAAGTGCGATGCCGCCCGCCTGCAGCACATAGCAGCCGGCCAGCAACGTACGGTTGTCCCAATGCACCGGCAGGCGCGCCGCGAGCAATGCCCCGACGATCAACGCCGCACCGAACATCGGCCAGAACAGGTCGGGCCAGGGCGAGCCCGGCAGCGCGTGGCGCGCGATCACCGGCAGGAACGTGGCCGTGATGATGTAGCCGAAACCGGGCACGCCATACAGCAGGACTAGCCAGAAAGCATCGGCGCGATGCCGGGAATGGTTTATGGGCGCGGGTTGGCCGGCTGCCGGGCCTGGGCTCGACTGACTGGCGGCGGTTGCCTTGCCCGCGGCAGCGGCTGCGGCTCCTGAGGCGCTATGAGTCACGCTCCTGAACACAGGCCAAACCACAGCCGACAGCATCGCGGCGATCAGTCCGAAGCCGATCCAACCCACCCTTGCGCCGTAGCCGCCCGCCGCGCTGACCAGCAAACCCGTCCCGACGATGCCCACGCCCGGGCCCGTATAGATCACCCCGCCCCAGCCATGCGCACCGAGTTCGGCAAGCCGCCGCAAGCCCCACTGCGAGGCAAACACAAAGGTCCAGGCACTGATCGCGCCGGCGACGAAGCGCACAAGGGCCCAGAGCCAGAACTGGCTTGTCACGCCCATCGCCAGCGTCAGCAAAGCCGTTACGACAAGCCCCATGCGCACCATGCGTGCCGGTTCGACCCGCAGCGCCGCACAGGTGAGCGCGCCGACGAAATAGCCCGCGTAATTGAACGACGCGAGCCAGCCGCCATGCTGGATATCGATCTGCGGCTGGCCGAAGGCGCTGCCGTGAAGCATCAACGGCAAGAGTGGCGTGAACGCGAAACGCCCGATGCCGAGCACCACGGCCAAGGTGACCATGCAGGCAAGCGCCGCGCGGCGGGCAGCGTGATGTTCAGCAGAAGTGTCGTGCGCGCTGGAAGCGAGATTGGTCATGAGCAGACTGGTAAATGGATTCGTGCCGGCTGTCGCCGGTTTATTCAATCCATACTAGCTTGACCTTTCAATCATGAAAAATGAATAATTGGGATACGAATCATCCTTGTGAGAGAACCATGGATCTGGCCGCCTTGACCATTTTTCGCGCTGTCGTGCGTGAAAACGGCGTGACGCGCGCCGCCGCCAAGCTCAATCGCGTGCAATCGAACGTCACGACGCGTATCAAGCAGCTCGAAGAGCAATTGGGGACCGACCTGTTCATCCGCGATGGCCGGCGCCTCGTTCTCACTCCCGCCGGCGAGACGCTGCTGCCCTACGCGGAGCGCCTGCTCGCGCTCGCCGACGAGGCGCGCCACGCGCTGCGCGAGGATCGCCCGAGTGGGCGCCTGCGGTTGGGCACGATGGAAAGCGTCGCGGCAACGCGTCTGCCTGGCCTGCTCGCGCGTTATCACCAGCAGTGGCCGGATGTCGCACTGGAACTCGAAACCGCCACGACCGGCAAGCTGATCGAGCGGGTTCGCGAATTCGAAGTGGATGCAGCATTGGCGGCCACGCCGCTGGATCCCGCTACGCTCGGTGAATTATTCGAGACGGTGCCGGTATTTCGCGAAGAGCTGGTGATGCTGTCACCGCGCGGTCATCGGCCGATTCACGAAGTGCGGGACATTGCTTTATCGACGCTGATCGCGTTCGAGCGTGGATGCGCTTACCGCTCGTATATCGAGAAATGGTATCTGGAACATGGGGTGAGGCCGGCTCGCGTGCTGGAGCTTGGCTCATATCATGCGATCGTGGCTTGTGTCGCCGCTGGCGCGGGCGTAGCCGTGGCACCGCGATCAGTGCTCGGCCGGCAAACCGACGCGAGCAATATCGCTGTTCATGAGCTTCCCGATATTGGCGTGATCGAGACGCTTCTCATCTGGCGACGAGGGCATTTTTCTTCTGCCTTAAATGCCCTGAAGCAGACGCTGACAGCACCGGGGGATGCCGCGGATTTGCCCGTGGCCGAAACCGTGGGCATATCTTGATGCTCGGTTGACGCTGTGTTGATTGTGCATTGAGAGCGGGACGCGAAAACCACTCACGCGCCCCGCCTGGCTCAATCAAAGTCAGATCAAAGTTGGGCTTCGACCCAGGCCTTCACGCCTGCCAGCGCCGCAGGCAGATTCGCCGGCTCGGTACCGCCGGCTTGCGCCATGTCCGGCCGACCGCCGCCCTTGCCGCCGACTTGCTGTGCCACGAAGTTGACCAGTTCACCGGCCTTGACCTTCTTGCTGGCGTCCGCCGTCACACCGGCGATCAGACTCACCTTGCCGCCTTCGACCGCGGCCAGCACGATCGCCGCGCTCTTCAGCTTGTCTTTCAGCTTGTCGACCGTCTCGCGCAGCGTTTTCACGTCCGCGCCCTCGAGCGTGGCAGCCAGCACATGCACGCCGGCCACTTCGATGGCCTGACCGGCAAGCTCATCGCCCTGGTTCGAAGCCATCTTCGACTTCAACGCGCTCAGTTCTTTCTCCAGCGACTTGACCTGATCCTGCACCTGCACGATCCGCTGCGTGAGTTCCGACGGTTGCGCCTTCAGCACGGCGGCAGCCGCATTGATCCGCGCGTCGAGCTCCTGCACGAAGCGCACGGCGTTGTCGCCCGTGATCGCTTCCACGCGACGGATACCGGCAGCCACGCCGCCTTCCATCACGATCTTGAACAGACCGATGTCACCCGTGCGATGCACGTGCGTACCGCCGCACAACTCGCGCGAGAAACCGAGGTCGAGCACGCGCACTTCGTCGCCGTACTTTTCGCCGAACAGCGCCATCGCGCCGCCCTTCACTGCTTCGTCGAACGGCATGACCCGCACGATGCCAGGTGCATTCGCCAGCACTTCCGCGTTGACGATTGCTTCGACCTGACGGATCTGCTCGTCGGTCATCGGCGAGTTATGCGCGAAGTCGAAACGGGTCTTGTCGGCATCGACCAGCGAGCCTTTCTGCTGCACGTGCGAGCCGAGCACTTCGCGCAGTGCCTTGTGCATCAGGTGAGTGGCCGAGTGGTTGCGCTCGGTGCGGGCACGACGCACCGCATCGATTTCCGCCTTCACCACGTCGCCGACCTTCAGCGTGCCCTGCTCGAGCGTGCCGTGATGGCCGACCACGTCGGCCTGCACCTTCAGCGTATCGGTCACCGCAAAACGCACGCTCGCGTTAGCCAGCAAGCCCTGGTCACCGACCTGGCCACCCGACTCCGCGTAGAACGGCGTGTGGTCGAGCACGACGACCGCCTGCTGGCCGTGATTCACTTCCTTCACCGACGCGCCGTCGACATACAGAGCGATCACTTTCGCGTCGTCGAAGATGATTTCTTCGTAGCCGTGGAACGTGGTCTTCGCGCCCGTGTATTCGAGGCCCTGCGCCATCTTGAACTTGCCGGCCGCGCGAGCCTGCTCGCGCTGACGCGCCATCGCTTCGTCGAAGGCGGCCTCGTCGACCGTCACTTCGCGCTCGCGGCAGACGTCCGCCGTCAGATCGAGCGGGAAGCCGTAGGTGTCGTGGAGCTTGAACGCCAGTTCGCCGTCGAGCGTCTTGACGCCCCTGGCTTCGAGGTCGACCAGCGCGCTCTCGAGAATCGACATGCCGTGCTCGATGGTCTCGAAGAAACGCTCTTCTTCCTGACGCAGCACGTCGGTCACGCGTTGCTCCGCGTCCTTCAGTTCCGGATAGGCGCCACCCATTTGCGCGACGAGGTCCGGCACCATGCGATGGAAGAACGAACCCTTCTTGCCCAGCTTGTAACCGTGGCGGATTGCGCGGCGCACGATACGGCGCAGCACGTAGCCGCGGCCTTCATTGCCCGGAATCACGCCGTCGACGATCAGGAACGAGCAGGCGCGGATGTGATCGGCGATCACCTTCAACGAGTTGTTCGTCAGATCGGTCACGCCGGTTTCGCGGCCCGCGGCCTTGATGAGCGCCTGGAACAGGTCGATCTCGTAGTTGCTGTGCACGTGTTGCAAGACGGCTGCGATACGCTCCAGACCCATGCCGGTGTCGACGCACTGCTTGGGCAGCGGCGTCATGTTGCCTTGGGCGTCGCGGCTGAACTGCATGAACACGAGATTCCAGATCTCGATGTAGCGGTCGCCGTCTTCTTCAGGCGATCCGGGGGGGCCGCCCCACACGTCCGGGCCGTGGTCGTAGAAGATTTCCGAGCACGGGCCGCATGGGCCGACGTCGGCCATCTGCCAGAAATTGTCCGACGCGTAGCGCGCGCCCTTGTTGTCGCCGATACGGATGATGCGCTCGAACGGCACGCCCACTTCCTTCGCCCAGATGTCGTGCGCTTCGTCGTCTTCGTGATAGACCGTGACCCACAGCTTGTCTTTCGGCAACTGGTACACGCCCGTCAGCAACTCCCACGCGTAGTGGATCGCGTCGCGCTTGAAGTAGTCGCCGAACGAGAAATTGCCCAGCATCTCGAAGAACGTGTGGTGACGCGCGGTGTAGCCGACGTTTTCCAGATCGTTGTGCTTGCCGCCGGCGCGCACGCTGCGCTGCGAGGTCGTGGCGCGCGCATACGGACGCGATTCCGCGCCGAGGAATACATCTTTGAACTGCACCATTCCCGAATTGGTGAAGAGCAGCGTCGGGTCGTTGCCGGGCACAAGGCTCGACGAGCGAACGATCGTATGGCCCTTCGATTCGAAGAACTTGAGGAATTTCTCGCGGATTTCGGCGGCTTTCATAGCGTGCGGGGGACGGGTTTGCCAGTTCCCTGGCTGTTACCGGCGGCATCAAGAGATGCGCCAACTGTTTGTTTCTTAAACGACTGATTATACGGGATCGGCGAGCGTGCGCGGCAGCGCCCCTGCCCCGGCCTCGTCGCGTTAGCCATTCGGCCAGGTTTGTGCGGACAGCGGGCGGCACGGCAACGCGTGCCACGCGTCCTATGACGTTCGGCTGAGTGCGCCGACGCGCGGGAATCGCTTAAGATTGCCCACATCCGCGGCGCCGTGCGCGCCGCTCTGGCTACCAGGAGACAATGAAAACATGGGCGCTCTCAGTCATATCCGCGTGCTGGATCTCACACGCGTGCTCGCCGGGCCCTGGTGCGCACAGACGCTCGCCGATTTCGGCGCTGACGTCATCAAGATCGAACGCCCCGAAGTCGGCGACGATACCCGCCATTGGGGGCCGCCGTACCTGAAAACCCCGGAGGGCACGGACACGCCCGAAGCCGCCTATTACCTCGCGGCAAATCGCAATAAACGCTCGGTCACCGTCGATATCGCCTCACCCGAAGGCCAGCGGATCATCCGCGAACTGGCCGCGCAAAGCGACGTGGTGCTGGAAAACTACAAGGTCGGGCAGTTGAAGAAATACGGCCTCGACTACGCGTCGCTCAAGGAAGTCAAACCCGATCTGATCTACTGCTCGGTAACCGGCTTCGGCCAAACCGGGCCGTATGCTCAGCGCGCCGGTTACGACTTTATCGTGCAAGGCATCGGCGGCTTCATGAGCATTACCGGCGAGCGCGACGGCCAACCGGGTGGCGGCCCGCAAAAAGCCGGCGTCGCGATCGCCGACCTGATGACCGGCATGTATTCGACCATCGCCGTGCTTACAGCGCTCACGCATCGCGACCGGACGGGCGAAGGCCAGTACATCGACATGGCGCTGCTCGACGTGCAGGTGGCGATGCTGGCCAACATGAACTCGAATTACCTGGCAAGCGGCCAGCCCCCCGTGCGCTGGGGCAACGCGCATCCGAACATCGTGCCCTACCAGACGTTCCAGACGAGCGACGGCTGGATCATCGTCGCGGTCGGCAACGACGGCCAGTTCCGCAAGTTCGTGGAAGCAGGCGGACGCGCCGAACTCGCCGACGACGAGCGATTCGCCACCAACCCGGCTCGCGTGCGCCATCGCGACGTGCTCGTGCCGATCCTTGCCGACATGGTGCGCCTGCAGGGCAAGCAGCAATGGATCGCGGCGCTGGAAGCGGCGGGTGTGCCGTGCGGGCCAATCAACGATCTGGGCGAAGTGTTCGAGAACGAGCAGGTGGTGGCGCGTGGCATGCGGGTCGGTCTGCCGCACCCGTCGGGCGGCACGGTCAAACTGGTGCGCAATCCGATCAACATGACCGGCACGCCACCCGAAGCCTTGACCCATCCGCCGACGCTCGGCGAGCACACCGACAGCATCCTGCGCGAGGTGCTCGGCTATGACGACGCCCGGATTGCCCAGCTGCGCGATCAATCAGTGATTTGAGGCAAGCTGGGAGGGTGCTGGTTTTCGGTGACGCTGGCGGCGATGACATCTCACTCGCCATGCAGTCGCTCCGGCGAAGCCGCTGGTGCACCGAAAGCGCAACATGGAACGGCAGCGCCGCACCGAACTGATCCCGTCATACGCCCGCGCCACGTGCGCGTAACCCGGGCGCCGGATCAGCGCAGAGAAAGGGTCACCGACGTTCGCCCAATGCGGCAAGCCAGCGCCGTGCTTCGTCCCAATCGCCGAGCCCACTGTCGGCATTGATGTGGCCGCGCGGCCCGATATCGATCCAGCGGCTGCCCCACGCGTTCGCGCATGTCTGCGAGAACGGCACGCCGCCGTACGGATCGTCGCTGCTCGCCACGACAATGCTCGCAAACGGCAGGTGCATCAGCGGCACTGGCGCGAAGCCGTGAGCGTCCCGCGGAAAATGTGCTTCCGACGGATCGGGCAGCGCCACCAGCAGCGCGCCCACCACCTTCTCCAACTGGGCCGCGCTCGCGTATTGCGTCGCCCAGAAGGCGGCCGTCAGACAGCCAAGGCTGTGCGCGGCGAACACCACGGGCGAGCCGGCAGCGGCCACCGCGGCATCGAGCGCGCGGCACCACGCGTCGCGCTCCACACGCTCCCAATCCGGCATCTGCACGCGCACGAAGGCGGGATCGAGGGCCTCCCAGCGGGTCTGCCAATGGCCCGGGCCGGAATTCTGGTAGCCCGGCAGCACGAGTACGTTGTATTTCTGTCCGCTCATTGCGTTTTTCCCCGTTGCATTTCGTTTTTCGAGCGCCGTCAGAACGCCCTCAAAGTGCGTTCATCACGTGTGTTCCTGCAAACCGCTTTCCGCCTGGCCGCCCGCTTCCTCAAAGGTCTGCTTCGCCGTGCCGCGCACGCCACACCACACCACACATCAAGGCATCACGCGGCCCACGCCTGCGCCGCGCGGATCGGCTGCCGGTTCGGGCTTCGTCCCTTCGACGCGAACCATCTGCACGTCGCCGTTGAACGACTGCCCTTCCAGGGTGTAGCCCAATGCTTTCAACTGATCGGCCAGCTCGCCCGTGATCGGATGATACGGCTCGAAATAGATCGTCTTCGGCGGCAGCAACTGATGATGGAAGCGCATCGCCGCCAAAGCGTCGGCTGGCGTCATGTTGAAATCGTACAGGTTGGTGATCACCTGGAAAATCGAGGTAAGGATTCGCGAGCCGCCGGGTGTGCCGAGCACGAGCGACACCTTGTTGTCCTTCAACAGGATAGTCGGCGTCATCGACGAAAGTGGCCGGCGTCCCGGCGCCACGGTGTTCAGGTCATTCGCCGTTGTGCCCGGCAGGCTGGCGGCACCCGGTTTGGTCTCGAAGTCGTCCATGGCGTCGTTGAGCAGGAAGCCGCCGCCGTCCACCACGACACCGGAACCGAAAGACCCGTTCAGCGTGTACGTGTTCGACACGGCATTGCCCCACTTGTCGACCACCGAGAAATGCGTGGTTTGCGCCTTCTCCGGCAGCGCGTCGCCGAGGCCGCCTTTAACGGGCGTGGCGCCCGGCACTTCGTCGGGTTTCACCTCGTCGGCGCGTTGCGCGAGATAGGCGTCGTCGGTCAATTTGCCGACCGGTATCGTGTACGAGTCAGGGTCGCCGATGTATTGCTGGCGATCGGCGAACACGCGGTCTTCAATCTGCGCGATCAGGTGAATATACGGCGCGGAATTCAGCTCAAGGCCGTCGAACGCCTGCTTCAGATCGGCTTTCATCTTCAGCATCTGGATCAAACCGATCCCCCCGGAGCTCGGCGGCGGCGCGGTCACGACGCTGTAGCCGTTCCAGTCGGCAGTGAGCGGTTGACGCCAAACGGCCTTGTACTGGATCAGGTCCTGCTTCGCGACCAGACCGTGGCCGTACATCTGCTGGGCGATCAGATCCGCGGTACGGCCTTCGTAGAATTCGCGGCCGCCGTCGCTGGCAATGCGCGAGAGGGTTTGCGCGAGTTCAGGCTGGCGAACCATCGCGCCCGCTTTCAGGTTCGAGAAATAGGCGTCGAAGTTGGTCTTGCCGGCGAAATTCTTCGCCGCCGCATCATGGCGCTGCTGCAACCCCGGCTCGACCTGGAAGCCGTCGGTGGCGTAATGGATTGCGGGAGCCAGCACCTGCTTCCATTTCAGCTTGCCGAAGCGCTGCTGCGCTTCCCACATGCCCTCGACGGTGCCAGGCACCGCCACCGCACGATGGCCGACGAGGCTCATACCCGGCACGGGGTTGCCTTTGTCGTCGAGATACATGTCACGGGTCGCCTGTTGCGGCGCGCGCTCGCGGTAGTCGAGAAAGTACGGTTTGCCGTCCATGAACAGCGTCATGAATCCACCGCCGCCGATATTTCCCGCGTCCGGACAGGTCACGGCCAGCGTGAAGGCGATCGCGACGGCGGCGTCCACCGCATTGCCGCCGGCGGCAAAGATCTGTTGCGCGGCGTCCGCGCTGTAACGATCCGGCACGGCGACTGCCGACGCATCCAGCACGGCCTTGGGCGGCGGCGCCTTCGCGAACGCGGGAGCCGGTGCGACGAAACCGCCGGTGAGCGCGGCGAACGCAAGCGTGGCCGTCACGATCCGGGCGAACGGTAAAGAGGCGGAAAACACAAAGGCGAAGGGCGCGCGAGGCGCGTCATGCGACGGAATGGACATCCGAGAAACTCCGGGAACTAAGGCGCCATATTGCTCGAACGGTGGAAGCTCGTGCAAAACGGCAAAGGGGAGCGAGACCTGGACAGACTGCACTGCACGGCGGCTGCGCGGGCACGCGCTGCGCGGCAGGACGTGGGCTGCGGCCCCCCGGACAAGATTGAGCGGCGCGCCGGTGGCGAGTGCGCCGCCCGCATCCTAAGTCGCCGGCGTGTGCGTCAACAAACCGTTTTACCTCCTGTTACAGCACCTTAAACGCAGCTTGCAGGAGCCCGCCCGACCCTAAAAAACGGTCGAAACCGCTCAAACGTTGGCCGCGCGCCGCACTCGCCTGCCGCGGGCGAGTGCGTCAGGTAGAATTGACGGATAAGTGGGCGTATTGCGCGCCCCCGACCGACTTTCACCTTCTCGCATGAATACCGAACGCAACGACGCGCCAGCGGCATCCAATTTCATCCGCAACACCATTGACGAAGACAACCGCACCGGCAAATGGGGTCAGCGCGTCGAAACGCGCTTTCCGCCTGAGCCGAACGGCTACCTGCACATTGGCCACGCCAAGAGCATTTGCCTGAACTTCGGCGTGGCGCGCAGCTACGGCGGCGTGTGCCATCTGCGCTTTGACGATACGAATCCGGAAAAGGAAAGTGTCGAGTACGTCGACTCGATCATTGATTCCGTGCGCTGGCTCGGTTTCGAATGGGAAAAAGACGGCAAGGAACAGCTTTATTTCGCAAGCGACTACTACGACAAACTGTACGAATTCGCCGAACTGCTGATCGAGCGCGGCAAGGCGTATGTCGATAGCCAGTCGGCCGAAGAAATCCGCGCGAACCGCGGCTCGGCTTCCGAAGTCGGCACGCCGTCGCGTTTCCGCGAGCGTTCGGTGCAGGAAAATCTCGACCTGTTCCGCCGCATGAAGGCCGGCGAGTTCAAGGAAGGCGAGCACGTGCTGCGCGCGAAGATCGACATGTCGTCGCCGAACTTCAACATGCGCGATCCGGTTATCTACCGTATCCGCTTTGCGCATCACTACCGCACCGGTGACACGTGGTGCGTGTACCCGATGTACGACTACACGCACTGCATCTCGGACGCGTTGGAAAACATCACGCATTCGCTGTGCACGCTCGAATTCGAAGACCACCGGCCGCTGTACGACTGGATTCTGAACGAGTTGGCCGAGGCCGGAATTTTCACGCGTCCGCTGCCGCAACAGATCGAGTTTTCACGCCTGAACCTGACCTATGCGATCACCAGCAAGCGCAAGCTGCTGCAACTCGTGACCGAAGGCCATGTCGAGGGCTGGGACGATCCGCGCATGCCGACCATCGTCGGGGTGCGCCGCCGCGGTTTCACGCCGGAAGCGATCCAGTTGTTCTGCGAGCGCATTGGCGTCACCAAGGTCGATTCGTGGATCGACATGAGCGTGTTCGAAGGCGCGCTGCGCGACGATCTGGACGACAAGGCGCCGCGCACCGCGGCCGTGCTCGATCCGGTCAAGCTGATCATCGACAACTTCCCTGAAGGCGTGAACGAGCCGTGCAGCGCACCGGTCCACCCGCATCATCCGGAACAGGGCGTGCGCGAATTCCCGATTTCGCGCGAACTGTGGATCGAGCGTGAAGACTTCAACGAAGCACCGCCGAAGGGCTACTTCCGCCTGTTCCCGGGTAACAAGGTGCGCCTGCGCTACGGCTATGTGATCGAATGCACCGGCGCGGACAAGGACGAAAACGGCAACATCGTCGCAGTCCATTGCAACTACTTCCCGGACAGCAAATCGGGCACCGAAGGCGCGAACAACTACAAGGTCAAGGGCAACATTCACTGGGTCAGCGCGGCCGCCGCGTGCCCGGCTGAAGTGCGCATCTACGACCGTCTGTTCAGGGAACCGCAGCCGGACGCCGGTGGCCGTGACTTCCTCGAGGCGCTGAATCCGGATTCGAAGCGCGTGGTCAACGCCTACCTGGAACCGGGCGCGCGCGACGCGCTGCCGGAACAACGTTACCAGTTCGAACGCCATGGCTATTTCGTCGCCGACCGCGTCGATTCGAAACCGGGCAAGCCCGTGTTCAATCGCATCGTCAGCTTGCGCGACAGTTGGGGCAAGCCGGCGTAAGCTGGAGCCACTAAGGCGGGAACGGGTCTGACGTGGCGCATTTGAAGTCGCGCATTTGAAGTCGCGCATTTGACCTGGCGCATTGACGTGGCTTATCTGACGTTGAACACGGCGTGCATTTCGCGAGCGGGATGCACGCCTTTTAGTTGCATCGATGTTCCATCGACATGTGACAGCGCGGCCTAGATAGCCGCGCCAGTCCGGGAGACACGATGAAAGTTGCAGCCTGCCGCGGGGCAAGAACATGGGCAAGCACAGTACAAGCTACGCGTCACGCGCGTACTGTCGCTGCTGCACGCATGAATCGCGTCGCACTCGTTGCAAAAAATATGCGTAGCGCATTCGTCGCGCTGGCCGCATTCGGTGCTGCGTCGCTCTTGAGCCCCGCTCAAGCGGAAGAACTCACCGGCACGCTCAAGAAAATCCACGACGACGGCGTCGTCGTGCTCGGCGTGCGTGAAGCGTCGATTCCCTTCTCGTACTTCGACGGCAAGCGCACGGTCGGCTACTCGCAAGCCATCGCGCTGCAGATCGTCGACGAAATCAAGAAAACGCTCGGCCTGCCGCAACTGAAGGTGCACGAGATCACCGTGACCTCGTCAAACCGCACGCCGATGTTGCTGAATAACCAGATCGATCTGGAATGCGGCTCGACCACGCACACGGTGGAACGCGAAAGCGTCGCCGCTTTCTCGAACAGCTTTTTCCAGTACGCGGTGCGCATGATCGCGCGCAAGAGCAACGGCATCACGGATTTTCCGGACCTGGCCGGCAAGGCGGTGGTGACAACCGCAGGCACCTCCGACGAACGCCTGCTGCGGCGTCTGAACACCGAGAAACACCTGAACATGCGCATTTCAAGCGCGCGCGATCATCAGGAAGCCTTCACCGCGCTCAAGGACGACCGCGCGGCCGCCTTCGTGATGGACGAACCGATCTTGTACGGTTTCAGGTCGACCGACCCGCACCCCGAAGACTTCGTGGTGACCGGCACGCCGCTCGGCTATGAGGTTTACGCCTGCATGTTTCGCAAGGGCGACGAGCCGCTTCGCACGCTTGTGAACGGGGTGATCGCGCGCGGCCAGACTTCCGGCGACGCGGAACGCCTGTACAACCAGTGGTTCACGCAGCCGATTCCTCCCCGTGGCATCAATCTGAATTTTCCGCTGTCGGAACAGAACCGCACGCTGTTCGCGCATCCGAACGACCGCGCGCTCGACTAAGCGTCTCGGCAACACGCAGTCGTTGGGATTGCCGGTGGGTACAGCCCGCGCTACGGCCAAAACGCCGCACGCTATAGCGTTCGATGCAACTCGGCTAGCGAAAGCGTGGTTTGAAAGAGCCTCGTGAGGCTACGGCTCGCGTACCGCTCGACTTCGTCTAGTGTGACCCAGCGGTATGCGTCCATTTCGGGAATCAGCGTGCCGTCAGAGCGGCGCGGAAACAGCGAGGTGCAGGTGCAGGTGCTGAGATCGAGTTCGTCGGCGGTTGCACGCGCGGCGAACAGATGCAGGTCCTTGTCGCGCCGGTAGACGAACAGTCCGAGATCCTTCAGACGCACGGGCTCGATCACGATACCGGTCTCCTCGACCATTTCGCGCAAGGCTGTGACGTGCGGCGCTTCGCCCTCTTCTCCGTGCCCTTTCGGAACGTCCCAGTGAGACGTTTCGGTGGCGTGTGCGAGCAGCACCCGCCCGTCCGGGTCGAGCAATACGACGCCACAGGAGACGACCCGCGCGCTCATCGACGCAACGCGCCGCAAGGACGCACGGCTTCAGTCCGCGCCAGCGACAAGCCGGCGCGCATTGTCATACCGGCCCGCACGTTTAATGCTTTTTCTGCAATTGCCAGTTGCCGCTGCCCTGTTTGCAGAACTGCGGACGCAGGTTCATCGACTGCCCTTTCGCATTCAATACGACACCGACGTCGCGGCAAGTGCGCTCGCCGTCTTTCGCGGTGCTGGCGATGGTGATCGTCGCGTCGATCTTGACGCTGTTGCCGGTGCCTTCGTTGACCCAGCTCGCACTTTCGCCGTCCTGCTTGTCGTTCAGCGCAGTAACCACTGCATTCTTGATCGAATCGATATCGCGTTGCTTCATGTAGCTAATCGGCGTGTCGTTCAGAAAACCGAGGTTCGCCGCTTGCGCGCCGATAGCGCCGCCAAGCAGCAGGCCACCGACGGTCAAGTGAAACAGGGCACGGGTTCGCATCGACATGAAGGGTTCTCCTCGAAGAGTATTCGGCTCTCTCGAGCGCGCTCGCGGCGGCTCGTGATCTGGACCCCAAAAGCATAGCATGTCCCCCTCAAAGTGGCCCTGCGGATGCGGCTTCGCAGCAACGCGCGGCAACGTGCAGCAGGCGGCTCCCGCCTGCCTGGGAACGCGCCAGTCGGCGACGTTCAGCACTTTTAAGACCAGTCTCATATTTTTTTATGAGACGTCTTCTTAAGATAGGTTTGTTGCGCTGCTGCGCCGATCAAGCTTCCAACGCCGCCCTATGAACCTCCCGTTTGCTCTCGAAACCGTCACTGTCGCGCTTGCGCTCTTTTGCGTAGCGCTGGTGCCGTTCGCTATCGCCCGTGATCCCGGTCTTGCGCGGCGCATCGTGCAGATGGACAACCTCCCCCGCGCACGCTGGCCCAATCTGCTGACTCGCGTTGGTATTGCATGCGTCATGGTGTCGTTCGCACTGCTGCTGGTCGGCTGCTATTACATCCTTGCCGACGCAGGCATCTAACCGCGCCCGCGGCGGCGCGGTCATCGCCCGGTGATCAGTTCGCGGCCGCTGTCTTTTCCGGCTTGGCTTCCGGCCTGGTGGCCAGCTTATCTTCCGGTTTGTATCCGTCCGTGAGCGTATTCAGAAACGCCACGATGTCCTTGATTTCGGCCTCATCGAGCGCCGGCTTGTCACCCGGCTTGCGATCGAACGGCGGCTCAGTGTTCAGGTTGGCCCAGTAGCGCTGCGGCAGATCGTCGAATTTCTGCACCTTGCCCTTCGAGGCCGGATAGAACTTTTCCGGATTCGTGTCGCGCTGCGCATAGAAGCGCACGACCTGATCGAGAGAATGATAGATGCCGTTGTGAAAGAAACTCTTCTTCAACGCGACGTTGCGCAGCGTCGGCGTGCGGAAGATGCCGCAAAACTCGGCACGGCCCTGCAGATCGGTACGCTCCGGCCCGCATGCGCCGAGGTCGTAGAAATGCGGATCGCGGTTCACCGGCAGTGCGCGGTTGCGCGGCACGCCGATCGCAATCAGACCGAAGTCGCTGAACTGCGGCGGCGCGCCGTCCATGGTGCGCTGGCTGATGTGGCAGCTCGCGCAATTGCCCTTCTTTTCGTCGTTGAAGACTTCCAGACCGTGTAGTTCGGCCTTGGTCAGCTGTGCTTTACCCGCCAGATACGCGTCGTACTTGCTGGTGTACGGGTAGAAAATCTCCGGGGTCTGCTCGAAGGTTTCCAGCGCCTGCAGCACGGCATTGAAGGTGGCTTCGTCACTATCGAAAATATGCTCGCCGAATGCCGCGCGAAAAGCGTCGGCATATGGTGCGCTCTTCACGGCCGCCGTGACCTTCGCCGGTGAGCTGCCCATTTCGAACGACGACAGCAGTGGAATGCGCGCCTGGTCCGAGCCGCGATCGACCCGGCCGTCCCACGTCAAACCGCCGGTCGGCCCGGCATCGACGCTTTCGTCGCCTTCGTCGTCCGACTCGTGATAGTGCTCGGCGAACGCCGGCACCGATTGCAGGTACTTGAGCGTCGGCGCGGCGCGCATGCCGGTGCGGTGCATGTCGTTGCCGCCCAGTTGCACTGACAGTGAATTTGCCGGCGAAAAGGCGTGCTCCGGACTGTGGCACGACGCGCACGCCAGCTTGCCCGAGCCGGACAGCGCCGGGTCGAAGAACAACTGCTTGCCCACCGCCGTCATCTTGCGCACGGATTCGTAGACTTGCGCGCGGGTCTGTCCGGCAACCGGGGCAGCCGCGTTGACGGCCGACGCGGCGAGAGAGCCGGATATAGCCGATGCACTCGCTTGAGCCTCAATGCCCCCATTTGTATTGGCGTCCGGATTCGCCTTGGTATTTACTTGTGCGCCAATTCTTTCATTAACATTACCATTACTTTCTATATTCTTACTATTATCTTTCGACGACCCGGCATCACACGCCGCCAGGCTCATGATTATTGCCGCGAGCGCGAGCGCCAGCCCGGCGCCTCTACCCGTCGACACCCCGCGCCGCCGCGCCCGCGGCTGAATCGCCGATTTCCGAATCCCCATGAGACCAAGCCGCATATGAATGATGTGAATTTGCGATATTGAAGTCCGCGATCGTATTTCATCTGCATGTCGCTTAAATGACATACAGCCGACGGAAATTTCAAAAACAAAGGCTATTCGTAATTATTTACATCTTTCTGTCAAATTCATTATTCAAACTTTCGCTCGCGGTCAGCCGTGTAAGTAATGCATGCGACCCATCCCCAACGCGAGAGAGAGAACACATACCCAATGAACAAAAAACTGATCTGCGCGACGCCTATCGCGATCGCAGCAGCGCTGACCCTATATGCGTGCGGTGGCGGCAGCGATCTCAACGCTCAACCGGACATCACGTCGATCAAGACGGTCGTGGTGATCTACGCGGAGAATCGCAGCTTCGACAATCTGTACGGCAACTTCCCGGGCGCCAACGGTCTGCAGAACGTGACGGCGGCAAGCGCCACGCAGGTCGACCGCAACGGCACGCCGCTCGCCACCCTGCCGCAAGTGTGGAACGGTCTGACGCAAACCGGCGTGACGCCGGCGGTGACGCAAGCGATGACGGCCAATCTGCCGAACAGCCCGTTCTCCATCGACGATCCGAAGGGCTTCAACACGCCGATCACGGCCACGACGCGCGATCTGTATCACCGCTTCTATGAAAACCAGATGCAGATCAACGGCGGCAAGAACGACAAGTTCGCCGCGTGGGCGGATTCCGGCGGTCTCGTGATGGGCAACTACGCGCTCAACGCCAACCAGCTGCCGCTGTGGAAGATCGCCCAGCAGTACACGCTGGCCGACAACTTCTTCATGGGCGCGTTTGGCGGCTCGTTCCTGAATCACCAGTGGCTGGTCTGCTCGTGCACGCCGACCTATCCGAATGCGGACAAGAGTCCGGCGGCCGGTTCTATCTCCGCGGTCGAAAGCGACGGCGTGACGCTGAAGCTCGCGACCAACTCGCCTGCTTCGGCGCTGAGCGGCCCGCCGAAGTACGTGCTCTCGGGCAACCTCACGCCTGACTTCTTTGCGATCAACACGATGCAGCCGCCGTATCAGCCGAGCGGCAACAAGCCGGCTTCGGGCGGCGATACCAATCTGGCCGATCCGGGCGCGGCGACGACCCTGCCGGGCCAGACGCAACAGCACATCGGCGATCTGCTGAACAACGCCAACGTGTCGTGGGCATGGTACGGCGGCGCATGGGGTGCGGCAGTCTCGGCGGCGCAAACCGGCACGTCGAACGTGATCTACGGCGCGAATCTGACGGCGCCGAACTTCCAGCCGCACCACCAGCCGTTCAACTATTTCGCCGACCTCGCGCCGGGTACCGCGAACCGTTCACAGCACTTGCTCGACGGCGGTCTCGCAGGCTCCGAGTTCATCAAGGCGATCGACAGCGGCACGCTGCCACAAGTGTCGTTCTACAAGCCGCAAGGCAACCTGAACGAGCACGCGGGTTACACCGACGTGGCGTCGGGCGACCAGCACATTGCCGACGTGATCTCGCATCTGCAGAAAAGCCCGCAGTGGGCCAACATGCTGGTGGTCGTGACGTATGACGAGAACGGCGGCTTCTGGGACCACGTTGCACCGCCCAAGGCCGACCGTTGGGGTCCGGGCTCGCGCATCCCGGCGCTGATCATCTCGCCGTACGCGAAGAAGGGTTTCGTCGATCACACGCAATATGACACGACGTCGATCCTGCGCTTCATCACGCGCCGCTACTCGCTGCCGAAACTGCCGGGTATCACCACGCGCGATGCCGCGCTGGTCAGCAACGGCAGCAAGCCGATGGGCGACCTGACAGCTGCGTTGAACATCAAGCAGTAAATGACTCGCGAATCGCGGACGGTAGTCCTCGCTCAACAGTTGAGCGGCGGAGCTCAAGCCGTCCGCGATTCGCGAATAGACACAGTCAGTCCGCAACAGCGCGGCAGATGACGGGACTTTGACAGGGCAGCTTCGGCTGCCCTTTTTCATTTTCGTCGCGCGGAGAACGCGGGGAACAGGACGGCGCGAAACGGCACACACTCCACGCCACCACTCAGATGGCAACACAACGCGTTTTCATGAGCGGCGTATGCTTCGACGCAGTACGCGAGCATTCGCGCCGGCGGCGGCTCGAAATCCTTAGCAACGTGTTGCCGGTTTGCCCACTCATCCAGGAGTTCGACAGCATGACTGAAAAAACCATCAAGGTCCCCGGGCCCGATCATCCGATCACAGTCGAGCCGGACCAGGCTCGCGTGGTGGTCACGGTAGCCGGCCGCGTGATCGCGGATACGCGCAATGCGCTCGTGCTGCGTGAGGCGTCGTATCCGGCCGTGTATTACATTCCGCGCAACGACGTCGAGATGACACTGCTGGAACGCACCGATCACGCGACTTATTGCCCGTACAAAGGCGATTGCGCGTACTACAGCATTCCGATTGGCGGCGAGCGGGCAGTGAATGCGGTTTGGACCTACGAGTCGCCCTACGCGCCCGTGAAAGAGATTGCGCAGCATCTGGCGTTCTACCCGAACCGGGTCGATTCCATCGATGTGCAAGCGGCGGGGTAAGGCGCAAAGCGGCGCAAAGTGCGCATCGCAGCTGAGAGGCGTCGATGCGCGGGGCCGGGCATTTGAAGTACGGCAGGAGGGACTCGAACCCCCCACCCTCGGCTTAGAAGGCCGATGCTCTATCCAGCTGAGCTACTGCCGTAATGATGTGAGGCGATGCTACACGAACGTGTACAACGTGCATCGCCCGCAATGGGAACCTGTACCGGACGTTGGAACCTGCGCTGTATCGTGATCACAGCGAACAACCACAACGTTCCTCGGATACCGAAATTCTAACTGACCGGGCCGCCGACTGTGGACATCCGATCCGGCTTAGCGACCTTGGACGCCCGCAACGTCACAAAACAAACGGGCCCAGCGAGTCAAGCCGGGCCCGGATTATAACCGATCGCTTCTTGCCCGCCAGCCGCACGTCGGCGTTCAGCGGACAACTGCAACCATATCGCGTGCAATCAGACCGGTTGCGGATGCAGCATGAACCAGCCGAGGAACACGATCCCCGCGATCACGCAATACACGCCGAACGACGCCAGACGTCCACGGCCTTCGAAGTAGCGCATCAGGAAACGCACGCTGAGATACGCGGCGATTGCGGTCAGCACGCCACCAAGCAATGCATCGGCAAGTTGGTCCGGCGCATGGAACAGTTTCGGCAATTCGAGAATGCCGGCCGCGAAGATGATCGGTGTGCCGAGCAGGAACGAAAACTCGGCGGCCTTCTCCGTCGTCAGGCCGGCCGCATTGCCGGCGATCATCGTCAAGCCGCTGCGTGAGAAACCCGGAATCAACGCGCCGACTTGAGCGAGGCCGACAAAAAACGCCTGGCGGAAGGTCAGCTTCTCTGGCGGCTGATGCGCACGCGAGCGTTGCAGACGATCGCCAAACCACAGCAGCACGCCGTTCACGATCAGCGCAATTGCGACGATGCGCAGATCGTGAAAAATCCGCTCGAGACGCTTCTCGAGGATCAGCCCGACGAGGCCCGCCGGGATCGTACCGATGATGAGCGCCCACATCATATGCGCGTTGTCATTGGGACGGCCGCCGAACGACGCGAAGAAGCCGCGCACCAGTTCGCACCAACGCTTGCGGAAGTACCACAGCAGCGCGAAAGCCGTACCGAGGTGCAACGCGACGAGGAACGGCAGCAACTGCGGCGCATGCTTGTCGACATGCATGCCGAACAACGCAGGCACGAGCAGCGTATGGCCAAGGCTGCTGACCGGGAACAGTTCGGTGACGCCTTGCAGTACGCTCAGGAAAATCAGAAACGACAGGTTCACGCGCGGTCCTTGTAAGGAAAATGTCGGGGAACAGCGCGCCGCAATAGAAAATCGACGGCACGTCAAAAGCGCACCGATTATGCCTGGCTGCAAAGTCAGCGCCAAGCGTTTGAGCCACATTCGGGGAAATATTGACGCAGCGCGTCACAACTGGAAACCGTTGTTACGCGGCAGAAAAGAAACCGGGCACCGCCGTCGACCGCCCTGCCATCATGAGGAATTCAATGCGCTGAACGCGTCTGACTCATACCAGGCCCACGGATGGCCCGGCAGAAAATAAGGCGGGTTACGACGGGAATCAGCGCTCGAGCTTGTAGAAGAAGTAGACAGTGCTTGCCGCGAACATGCCGAACAGCGCCACACCCATTGCCATTGCCAGATCCATAACACCTCCTGAGCCGGTCTCGCCCGATCGTCAAGATTACCGGGCAGTCAGCGGATTATCGGCAAGGTTAGGCCTTTTCCGACACCCGCAATTTCCCCAGAAGGGTTTCCCCGTAGCGCAAAGCAGCGCAAAATCGTTCCGTCGCGAGTCGCCGTGCGGCGCGTTCGACGGTCGCGAGCCCGCGTTCGAGCCATGCCCAGCTCACACCTATCGCACTTCCGAGCCGCCTTCGGAGCGCATTCCACTCTTCATCAACCCGCCCATTGACCATGCCCCTCTCCCCGCAACAGGACATTCTCGAGATCGCCCAGGACGCTTCGGTGCTCCGTTTCTCGTCGCAAGCCGGTGGCCGTCTTTTGTCGTGGATCATCGACGGCAAAGAGGTGATTCACTGGCCCGAGAACGCCGACTGGAGCCAACCCGCGAGAATCCGCGGCGGCAATCCGCTGCTGTTTCCGTTTCTCGGCAGGCATCGTGTCGACGGCAAGATCGGCTACTGGCGTGACGCACACGGCACGGTGCGCGAATTGCCGATGCACGGCTTTGCCCGCGATCTGCCCTTCGAAGCCCACGCGGACGTGCACGGCGCCGGCTTGCGCATGACCCTCACCGACAGCGACGCGACCCGCGGCGGCTACCCGTTCGGCTTCCGCTTCGAGGCGACCTATCGGCTTGTCGATACGCATACGCTGGACGTCACGCTAAGCACCACCAATACCGGCACCACGCGGCTACCCTATTATGCGGGCCATCACTTCTATTTCACGCTGCCGCACACGCAGCGCGCCGAGACCTCGCTGGAACTGCCGCGCACCGAACGGCGCTATCAGCAGGACGACGGTTCGATCAGCGCGGCCGAGCCGGGCCCGGCGCGCTACACGTTCGACGAGGCGCGCATTCAGGATCGCTTCCATTGTCTCGTCGGCGCGCCCGACCAGCCCGTGCGTCTGGTCGCGCCCGGCCTGAACCGACTCATCACGATCGATCTGCAACGGCCGGACTCGGTACCCTGGTACGCAGTCACGACATGGACCGAAGCCGCCGACTCGGACTTCTACTGCGTCGAGCCGTGGCTGGGTTTGCCGGATGCGATCCACAACGGCTTGGGACTGCGCTGGCTCGAAGCCGGACAAACCGAAACGGCAGCGCTGCGTATTACCGTCAGCGAGAACGTCACTGAGGACGCCGGCAAGCCGCGCTGATGGCAGGTTTTCCGCACATTGCGACATGACGGGTTACGCGCTTCGCCGCGTGACCCGCCGCGTGCGGCTGCCTTCGCACCCGTTTTTCGGATGCTGCAGCGCAAAACCGTTAGAATCGGACGCTTTGCATCTACCTGCCGCGTGATCAGGATCGGCGCGTGGCAGCGCTTTGCGAGGTCCAATGCTGAACAAAACAAGAATGGTGAAACGACTCGCCTGCGCGTCGTTATTGGCGGTGCTCGCCGCCTGCGGGTCCGCTCCGGTGGGGCCAGGCTTTTATCGCGTCGAACGGGGCGATACGCTATCGAAGATCGCACGCAGCAACCGGCAATCGGTGCAAAGCATCGTGCGCTGGAACAATCTGACCAACCCGGACAGCATCGAGGTCGGCCAGGTGCTGCGCGTCGCGCCGCCGGGCAATGCAGCGTCGTCCACAAGCGGCGCGGTTCGCAGCAGCGGCGCAGGCAGCGCGAGCGCTTCCGCCGCGCCGCGCCCGGCGCCCGCAGATAACACGCCGTCGCCCGCACCGGCTTCGACCATCTCGCTGGTATGGCCGGCCGACGGCACGGTGATCCGGCGCTTCGACGGCGGCAATTCGAAGGGCATCGACATCTCGGCGGCCGCGGGCACGCCGGTGGTCGCAGCGGCAGCCGGCACGGTGGTCTACGCGGGTAACGGGTTGCGTGGTTACGGTAACCTGCTGATCATCAAACACAACGCCGAGTATCTGACTGCCTACGCGCACAACCGCGTGCTGCTGGTGAAAGAGGGTCAATCCGTCACCCGCGGCGAAAAGATCGCCGAAATGGGCGACACCGACACCGATCGGACCATGCTGCACTTTGAACTGCGTTATCAGGGTCGCTCGATCGACCCGTCGCGGGCACTGCCGCCGCGTTAGCCGCCCGGGCTTGTTCAGGCACGCGCCCTGCAACTGCCGAGGGAACCCGGCGCGCCATAAAGCGCTCAATCCTATGCATGACGTGGCTTCGTGCCACGTCTACTCCCGTCATATGTAAGGAATTTGCAATGAAGAGCGCACTCGCGTCCTCAACAACGGCCGCGGCGATCGGTCTCGGTCTGGTGATGTTCGGCAGCCTCAGCGGCTGCTCCAGCACCACCACAATGACCTACCTGCCGAGCGGCGACACCGGCTTCGCGATCAACTGCAGCGGCAGCGATGCGAGCTCCAGCTGGGCCGAGTGCTACAAGCGCGCGGGCGAAGTCTGCGGCAACTATGGCTACGACGTCATTTCGAAAGACGTCGACAATGGCGCCACCTCGGGCGGCACGGTCGGCGGGATTTTTGGAGCGAACGTCAAGAACCGGTCGATGGTGATTCGCTGCAAGCAGTGACGGCAAGGTACGACGCAATAGCGTAAAACGCTGCGATGTGAGCGCGAGCGGCGCTGCCAGCGTCCGGAGCGCGGGTCGATGCGTGCCGCGAACGCGAACAGCAAACCGAGCGCGATCGGCCAAACGCCGAAAAAGATGGTCAACCAGGGCATGATCAATGAAAGCACAAAGTAATATTCAATGATCCGTACCGCGTATGAATCCGTAGTGACGCTGGCTTGAAACCGCTGTGACCGTGCAGAAAAAACGCCCGGCACGAGGCCGGGCGAACGGGGGTTCGGCGCATATCGGCAAAGGACCGGTTCACCATGCGCCAAAACGAAATCTAACAACCTGCTTTTACAAGCGCAATCTATTAATTTCGCGGAAAATGTGACGCGGCGTACGGAGTCCGCATTCCGTGAAGGAAAATGGCCGAAATAAGCGAGTTAAATACCCCAATCTGTTGCGGGCGAAGCGCCATAAAAACGGCCAATGAAAAAAGCCAGGCGCCGTTCGCAAAACCTTATGAATCAATCACCTGCCCGCACGGTACCGGAAAGACCTGACAAAAGCCCGCTGACCGGCTCCCGCCAGCGGCGCCCAGCATGATTCAGACGTTTTATGCATTGCGAACCTTTAGTGCGCCAACGCACCATTCGGATCTATTAGCGGATATTGTGCGGCGCGAATAATCAGCGGCACTTCATCCAATGCATTCGCGAATAGCGAACATATTTAAAATCTTCAGATCAACTGACAAATTGCGAAGTTTAAAATCGGCTGCGGTTAATGCGTCGATAAATCGGATGATAGGCGCGGGCGGCCATTCGTTCAAGCTGGCCGAATGGTTAAACCCGGCCAGCTTGAACAGCGCTCACATGACTCGCAGACCCAGTTCGGTCACGAGCACCGCCGCCTGCTGATGCGAAATCGTCGCGCCTTTGAAAAGCGCAGCATCGACGAGCCGCACGCCGCTCAGGTCGGCCTCGCGCAGGTCCGCGCCGTCAAAGCGCGCCCCTTTCAGATTGGCATCCTTCAGACTGCCGCCGTCGAAAACCGCCTCGCGGAAATCGACTCCGGCCAGATCGGCGTCGGAGAAATCGAGTTGCTGGAGCGTGGCCTTGCGAAACGACAGGCCGCGCAAATGCGCGCCCACCAGCAAGGTTTCGACGAAGCTCAAACCGAGCGCTGTGCAGGCTTCGAAATTGGCGCCGGTCAGCTTGCAGCTGTGAAACGACGCCGAGGCAAGCTTGGTGCGGCGCCAACTGGTGTTGTTCAGATCGCTCGACTGAAACGCCGCGTCGACCAGATCGGCCGACGCGAAATCCGCCTGGCGGCCACGACAGCGGACCCAGCGTGTGTGCGACAGCGTCGCGCCAAAAAATGACGTTTCGGCGATCGTGCAGCGATGAAATTCAGCACCGCGCAAATCGAGTCGCGACAGATCGGCGCCTTCGAAATCGCAGTCGGTGAAATGGAGCGGCTCTTTAGTCCCTGCCACGCTCGCGGCGATGAGGCGCTCCACGTCGGCGCGCGTGAGTGTGGCGCCGGTCAGCACATGAGCTTGCGCGGCCGAAGCCGGCACCGTTGAATCCAGTGACATGGAGGTTCAGAATGAATTTCGAAAGACCTCAAGCGTACCGGAACGCGCGCCGCCATGGCAGTCCGCGCCGATGGTTTATAGTAACGGCCCCGTCAGAACCCGCTCACGATGACTTCCAACGACGCCACCCATAGCCCGCTGTACGCCAAGCTGCTCGGCGAAACCGCCAAAATCGGCTGGGCCGAACTCGAACGCTTTTTTGCGCGCGGCATACTGCTGCGCGTTGCACGCGACATCGATCTGGTAAGCGTCGCCGAGGCCATCGCCAGCGACGACACCACGCAGGTCACGCAATGGCTATCGTCCGGCCTCGTCGAGCGCGTGCAGGCGGAGACCGCCGCCGATTTCGCGGCGCGCGATCCCGATCTGTGGGCAGTCGTCGTCTCGCCATGGGTGTGCGTGCAGGAACGTAATTGAGCGAGCCCGCGCACGCCCCGAAGGAAGTCCCCTTAGGTGATGCCTCCCCAGTGGGCGGCGCGCCCGCGACAGCCCCTTTGGTCCCTGTCCGCTGGCACCGCCGGGTGCTGACGCTGGCATTCCCGATTGTCCTCGCCAATCTGACCCAGCCGATACTTGGCGCGGTCGACACCGCCGTTGCCGGCCATCTGGACGGCGCGTCCTATCTCGGCGGCGTGGCGCTCGGTGGCCTGTTTTTCAACTTCGTATTCTGGGGTTTCGGCTTCCTGCGCATGGGCACCACCGGTCTCGTCGCGCAAGCGCACGGCGCGGGCGATCATGCCGGGTTGCGCGACAACGTCGTACGCGCACTGCTGCTGGCGGCAGTGATCGGTGCAGCGGTGCTTTTGCTGCAGATGCCGCTGATCGGCTACGCGTTGCGCGCGATCGGCGGTAGCGACGCGGTGCAGCGCCACGCGCAGATCTACTGTCACGCGCGCATCTGGGCCGCGCCGCTCGCGCTCGGCAATTATGTGGTGCTCGGCTGGCTGCTCGGTACGCAGAAGGTGCGGCTCGCGCTGCTCTCGCAAGTGTTCATCAACAGCGTGAACATCGCGGCGGTGCTCCTGTACGTGTACGTGTTCGACTGGGGCGTGGCCGGCATTGGCGCTGCCACGGCCACGGCCGACGCGCTCGGCTTCGTACTCGGGGCCGCATTGTTGTGGCACGGCAGACCGCGCGGCCTGCCGGCGCTGAACCGCGCCACCCTCTTCGACGCCGCCGCGCTCAAGCGTCTGGTGGTGCTGAATCGCGATATCTTTGTGCGCACGCTTTGTCTGCTTTCGTCGTTCGGCTGGTTCGCTCACCTCGGCGCGCGGCAGGGCGACTCCACGCTGGCCGCCAACGCGCTGCTGCTCAATTTTCAGACCTTCATGGCCTATGGGCTCGACGGCTTCGCGCATGCTGCCGAAGCGCTGGTAGGCGCGGCGATCGGCGCGCGCGACCGGCACGCTTTCGCGCAGGCCATCAAGGTGACGGCGCTGTGGTCCGCGCTCGGCGCGCTGGGCTTCTCACTCGTGTACTGGTGGGCGGGACCATGGATCATCGAGGCGCTGACCAATCAGGCTGCAGTGCGCGCCACGGCCGCGACTTATCTGCCATGGGCCGCGCTGTTGCCAGTGATCTCCGTGTGGGGGTTTCTGCTCGACGGCGTGTTCATCGGCGCCACGCGTACGCATGAGTTGATGACGTCGATGGTGACGTCGTTTGCGGTGTTCGTCGTGGCTTCGTGGATCCTGCTGACGCTGTATGGCAATCACGGTTTGTGGGCCGCGATGCTGATCTTCATGGCAGCGCGCGGCGTCACGCTCGCGCGTTATTTGCCGGGCGTGGTACGCGGCATGGCAGGCGCCGCCGCCTAGTCTTTGCTTCAGCGTCCGGCGTGCCGACGCCGCACACCCGCGCACACTCACTCCGTTACGGCTTGAAACAAGCGCATACATATCATGCGCGCCCTGCGCTCTAGAATAACTGCAGCCCGCGTCGTCCGCGCAAACAGTCTGCGCGGGTCAGAAGCGCCGACGTGCCCGCGCCGGTGCTTCGCTTCCACCCGGAACGGGTGCTCAGGGCGCAGGCGCCATCACCGGCGGCCGGTCATCGGTCGGTACGCCGTGGTAGTCGACGGGATCTTTCGGCGGCGGGCCGCCATGATGTCCAGCAGGATCGTTGGCACAGCCGGCGAGTCCAGCAGCCAGCATCAACGCAATCAATAAAACGCGATTCATAGACTCTCGATACAGAATGACAATAACGACGGCAAAGCGCCGAGAGTCTACCTGCAAATCACATTCGACGAGCTCGCGTTAAGCAGTCTCCTCCCTCCCATTTTGTTACGCGTGACCTACTATAGAGGCACAGTGCATGTCATAGGAGGCTGCCATGGACGCTGAATCGATCGCAGGTCTGATCGGACTTGCTATAGGTCTGCTCGTGTTACTCGCTCTGTCGATTTTTGAAGCGAGAACCTACCGGCGCGAACATGACGGCGAAGGGATGCTGCACCACTGGATAGCGCACCAGCACATGCCGCACTGGATGCGTCGCCGGCACTGAGGGGGCCAACCCCGCCCACAGCAACCTTTTTTGGGCTCCGGCGTAATTCGTGGTTGACTCTGGCACCTAATGCCCCGTAGAATCTCGGATTCGTCGGAGCGTAGCGCAGCCTGGTAGCGCATCTGATTTGGGATCAGAGGGTCGAAGGTTCGAATCCTTTCGCTCCGACCATAGATACAAGGGTTTGAAGTCTTCGGACTTCAAACCCTTTTTCTTTTTTTGCTCCTTCCTGACCTCCAAACGGGCAGCAGCAAATTGCTGCGCCCGACTCCACCCGGCGCCGCGCCGCCTTGCCGCCGCACATACCGTCATGCGACAGTGGTACAAAGCAAGGTCGGCTTCCCCGCTGCCGTAAAGACAAGGAGCTCAACATGAATCTGATCCTCTGGCGTCACGCCGAAGCCGAAGATTTCGCCGCGAGCGATCTGGCCCGCGCGTTGACCACGAAGGGCCGCAAGCAGGCGCAAAACGTCGCCAAGTGGCTGCGCGCACGCCTGCCCGACGACGCCGTGATTCTCGCGAGTCCCGCTGTGCGCACCATCCAGACCGCGGAAACGCTGAGCGACCAGTATCGCGTGGTGCGCGAACTCGCGCCTAACGCGAGCGCGGACGACGTGCTCACAGCCGCCGGCTGGTCAAAAGGCATCGCGCCGACCGTCGTGATCGTCGGTCATCAGCCGACCCTCGGTCATGTTGCGGCGCGTCTGCTCGGTAACAGCCCGGCAAGCTGGCCCTTGAAAAAAGCCGGCCTGTGGTGGATCGAAAGCCGCGAACGCGACGGCGACGACCAGGCCGTGCTGCGCGCCGCGATGAGCCCGGATCTGGTCTAGGCCGGTCGCGCGGAAACAACACCTACCGCGAGCGCCGCTCGCCCGGTCCCCGACATTACAAGCCACGCGCGCACAGCTTACGGGCAGTCATCTAATCGTCATGGCTTTGCCATGCGAGCGTCACCAGGCGTTACTACATTGGCGAAAAAAGAAATCTCCCTCTTTTCGACCAGGACGCCACATGCGAGAACTGCCGACGCCCACCCTGCCCCTGGCTTCCCTCTTCGAAACGCGCCGTCTGCCACGCGCCGAAGAGACGGTCACCGCCCAGCATCGCCTGCAAGTCACATGGGCACGTACCGACGAAGAACTGCGCGAGGCACAGCGTCTGCGCTATCGCGTGTTCGCCGATGAAATGGGTGCACGTCTGACGGGTCCGGCCGGCCTCGACGTCGATTCGTTCGATTCATACTGCGATCACCTGTTGGTGCGCGATCTCGACACACTGAAGGTGGTCGGCACCTATCGCGCGCTGCCGCCGCACCAGGCCGCCCGTATCGGACGCCTGTATGCCGAAAGCGAATTCGATGTGTCGCGTCTTACGCACCTGCGCGCGAAAATGGTCGAAGTGGGCCGCTCATGCGTGCACCCGGACTATCGCAGCGGCTCGGTGATCATGTCGCTGTGGGCAGGGCTTGCGGCGTACATGAAACACAACAACTACGAGACGATGCTCGGTTGCGCGAGCGTCGCGATGGTCGACGGTGGCCACTATGCAGCCAATCTTTACTGCTCGCTGCGCGACAACGCGCTGACCGCGCCGGAATATCGTGCGTTCCCGCATACGCCGCTGCCAGTCGAAGAATTGCAAACCGGCGCCGATGTCGCCCCGCCGCCGCTGGTGAAAGGCTATCTGCGCCTCGGTGCGAAGATTTGCGGCGCGCCGGCCTGGGACCCCGACTTCAACACTGCCGACTTCCTGACACTGTTGCGTCTGACGGATATCAACGCGCGTTACGCACGGCACTTCTTGGGCGACGCGTCGCCGCGCTGAACGGCCTACAAACAACCCCCCGGCACATCCAGTCGGGGGCGATGCAAATAAAAAAAGCCCGGCAAATCTGCCGGGCTTTTCATTTGCAACGCATGAATTTCAATCGTCGGTGTAGACCACGCGATACGGAATGCCAACCTTCTCCCACTCCGCAGCCTCCTGAATCAGGCTGTAATCGGTCAGCGGATTGTTAGCGACCCATTCGTTCGGCAAACGCACCTCATAACCACCGTTGACCTGAGCAACCGCGATACCCGGCAAACCGACATCCGCACGCCGGCGGCACAGCAGCGCCGCGAGCCGCAGACAGAACAACAGCGGCCATTCCACTTCACGCGTTTGCGACAGCTTGCCGAGCTTTCCTGCGTGGCCGAGCACCAGCGCGGCGAGCCGTGCCTGATCGGTACGCGAGAAACCCGGCATGTCGGCGTTACTGGCGATATAGGCCGAATGCTTGTGATAGGCGCTGTGAGAAATCGACAAGCCGATTTCGTGCAAGGCCGCGGCCCAGCCGAGGAACATGCGGTTCTCGGTGCGGCGCTCCTCATCCGGCTCGGCAAACTGGTCATAAAAGCGCACCGCGAGTTCGCCGATACGCCCGGCCTGCGCGCGGTCCACGCCATAACGGCGCATGAAGCCTTCCACCGTCAGCGTGCGCATGTCCTCGTGCTGCGCACGGCCCAGCAAGTCGTACAGCACACCGAGGCGCAGCGCGCCATCTGTTGTATCGACGTAATCGACGCCCAGTTCGTCGAACACCGCGATCATGATCGACAGGCCGCCCGCCAGCACCGGGATGCGGTCCGCTTTCAACGCGATCAACTTCAGACGATTGACGTTTTCCGCCTTGATCAGCGCGCGCTTCAAACGCTCGAGGCCGCCGCGCGAAATGCCGTGCGTGACGCCCGGATCATTGAAGCCGTTTGCCTCGACCAGTTCGGCGAGCGCCCGTGCGGTGCCGGATGAACCGATGGCCTGTTCCCACCCGGTTTTCTTGTACTCGGCGGAAATGATCTGGATTTCACGGCTCGCGGCAAGTTCGGCCTGGCGCATCGTGTATTCGTCGACATTGCCCGCCGGGAAGAATGCGCGGCTGTGGCTCACGCAACCGATGTACAGGCTCTCCATTTTGATCGGCGTGTAATGCGAGCCGATGATGAATTCCGTCGAGCCACCGCCGATATCCACCACAAGGCGCTTGCCCGCGCTCGCAGGCACGGAGTGTGCAGCGCCTGCATAGATCAGACGCGCTTCTTCACGTCCGGCGATCACTTCGATCGGGAAGCCGAGCGCGGCTTGCGCTTCGCCGAGAAACTCGCCGGCGTTCTTGGCAATACGCAGCGTATTGGTGGCGACGGCGCGAACGTGATCAGGATGGAAATCGCGCAAGCGCTCGCCGAAGCGCTTGAGCGCGTCCCAGCCACGCACTTGCGAGGCGCGGTCGAGCATCTTGTCGCGCGACAGACCGGCGGCAAGACGCACCGGCTCACGCAATGCGTCGACCTGATAGATCTGGCTGCCCGCCTCAGTTTCTTCGACCCGGCCGACGATCAGCCGGAAGCTGTTCGAGCCGAGGTCGACGGCGGCAAGCAGTTGTGGAGTATTGACCATCGAGTAAGCGAACTCCGTGCGCGCATGTGCGGCGACGTTGGATGCGGAAGGTGCCGGATGTCCATTCGGTGCCTTGGGCGCCTTATGGCCGGCCGCGCGGTTGAAAGACGCCATTCTAAGCGTACCGGGCCTCACGATGTCGCCTCGCAATGATGGGGGTGCCCTATGGTCCCACACACACTGCGTCACAATTACGACACGCGACGAATACGGCGTAGAATTTATAACATTCCGAATGTCATAACAACGTCATCATACTGTGAGAATTTCCGAGCGTCTTTTCGTCTCCCCTCCTGACATTCCATTCTCGCTGCCGATGTCCATCCGCTACCCCCTATTGAATCGCGAGCTGGGCATTCTGGGTTTCAACGAGCGTGTGTTGGCGCAAGCCGCCGACCCCGCCGTCCCTTTGCTCGAACGCCTGCGCTTCATCTGCATCACCAGTAGCAATCTCGACGAATTCTTCGAAGTCCGCATGGCCGGACTGCAGGAACAGATGCGCGACAACCCCGGCGCGATGTCGCCGGACGGCATGTCGTTGCAGCACGTGTATGACCTCGTGGTCGAGCGCGCGCAGCGGCTCGTGCATCGTCAGTACACCATGCTGAATGACACGGTGTTCCCGGCGCTCGAAACAGAAGGCATCTATTTTCACGGCACTGAAGCGTGGAACGAAGCGCAGACCGAATGGGCGCGCAACTACTTCTTCGACGAATTGCTGCCGGTGCTCACGCCGATCGGTCTCGATCCGGCTCACCCGTTTCCCCGTGTGCTCAACAAGAGCCTGAACTTCGTGGTCGAACTCGAAGGCAAGGATGCGTTCGGCCGCCAGGCGATGATGGGCATCGTGCAGGCCCCGCGTGCCCTGCCGCGGCTCGTGCGCATGCCGCAGGACCTGTCGGGCTATCCGCATGGTTTCGTGCTGCTGAGCTCGTTGCTGCAGCGCTTTGTGGGCGAGTTGTTCCCGAATCTGGTGGTGCGCACCTGCAACCAGTTTCGCATCACCCGCAATAGCGAACTGTTCGTCGACGAAGACGAAATCACCAATCTGCGGGTTGCGTTGCAGGGTGAACTGCCGGCGCGGCACCTGGGTAACGCGGTGCGGCTCGAAGTGTCGGCGGACACGCCTACGCACGTCGTGCGGCGCCTGCTCGACGAAAGCAGCCTGTCCACCAAGGACTGCTACTTCGCCCACGGCCCCGTCAATCTGGTGCGCCTGATGCAATTGCCGGAAATGGTGGACCGGCCCGATCTGAAATTCGTGCCGCATATTCCCGCAATTCCGGCGCAGATCACCAACAGTGCGAGCATGTTCGACGTAATCGATCAGGGCGACGTGCTGCTCCATCATCCTTACGAGAGCTTTCAGCCGGTGCTCGAATTGCTGCTGCAGGCAGCGAAAGACCCGAACGTGATGGCCATCAAGCAGACCATCTATCGCACCGGCACCGACTCCCCGCTGATGGACGCGCTGATGCAAGCGGCGCGCAACGGCAAGGAAGTGACGGTGGTGGTGGAACTGCTCGCGCGCTTCGACGAGGAAACCAATATCAATTGGGCGTCGCAGCTCGAAGCGGTGGGTGCGCACGTCGTGTACGGCGTGGTGGGCCACAAGTGCCACGCGAAGATGATGCTGATCGTGCGGCGCGTATCGTCGGGCGGCAAGACCACGCTCAAGCGTTACGTGCATCTGGGCACCGGCAACTATCATCCGCGCACCGCGCGTCTTTACACCGACTTCGCCCTGATGACCGCCGATCAGAAAATCTGCGAGGACGTGCACCACGTGTTCCAGCAACTGACCGGCATCGGCGGCGAACTGAGGCTGCACGAGTTGTGGCAGTCGCCGTTCACGCTGCATCCGAAACTGGTCGAAGCGATTCGCGCGGAAGCGGCTCACGCGCGCGCCGGCAAGAAGGCACGCATCGTCGCGAAGATGAACGCGCTGCTCGAACCCACCGTGATTGCCGAGTTGTACGAAGCCTCGCAGGCTGGCGTGAAGATCGATCTGATCGTGCGCGGCGTATGTTCGTTGCAACCGGGTGTGCCGGGTTTGTCGGAGAACATCACGGTACGTTCGATTGTTGGACGCTTCCTCGAACATCATCGTATTTTCTATTTCTACGACGACGGCAAGGAACAGGTGTATCTGTCGAGCGCCGACTGGATGGACCGCAACTTCTTCCGGCGTGTGGAAGTGGCATTCCCGATCAACAATCGCCGCCTGAAGCGGCGCGTGATCGCTGAAGGCCTGTCAGCGTTTCTCGGCGACAACCAGTCCGCATGGCTCATGCAAAGCGACGGCCACTACCGGCGCCGGCGCCCGGGCAAATCCTCGCGCAATGCGCAGATGAGTCTGCTGGGGAAATTCTGTTCGTGAGCTCCTGATCGTGTTCGTCGCCGCTGCAGCGGCGACGCGCATAAAAAAGCCCGCCTTTGCTACAGGCGGGCTTTTTTTCAGGCCGACATTTTCAAGCCGGCGCCGGTTGCCGACGCGCCGTGCGGTATACCGGGAAGCGCACGGTGAACGTGCTGCCGCGCCCCTCTTCGCTCTTCACGTCGAGCTGCGCATCGTGCCGTTGCAGCACGTGCTTGACGATGGCGAGTCCGAGGCCCGTGCCGCCCGTGTCCCGCGAACGGCTGCGGTCGACGCGATAGAAGCGTTCGGTCAGACGTGGAATGTCCGCGGCAGGAATCCCCAGACCGCTGTCCGTGACCGAAAAAACCGCGCTGCCGCCGTTACTGAGCCAGGTCACCGTGATCGCACCGCCGTCCGGCGTATAGCGGATCGCATTGGTCACGAGGTTGCCAAGCGCGCTGAGTATTTCTGTTTCCACGCCGGTGACGGTGAGTCCTTCGTCGGCATCGAACACGATCTTGTGATGATCGCTCGACAGGCTTTGCGCATCGTCTTTCAGATGGCGCAGCACCGCGCGCATGTCGATCATCTGATCGCTCGGCGGCTTGTTGTCGCCTTCGAGCTTCGCGAGCACCAGCAGGTCGTTGACGATATGACGCATCCGCGAGGCCTGCTGCTCCATCAGTTCGAGGTAGCGCCCGCGCTCGGCTTCGCCCAACGGCAGTTCCCGCATCGTCTCGAGAAAACCGGAAAGCACGGTCAGCGGCGTCTTCAGTTCGTGCGAAACGTTGGCGACGAAGTCGCGCCGCATCGCGTCGGTACGCTCCAGCTCCGTGATGTCCTGCGACAGCACCAGCTTGCGATTTTCACCGTACGGGAATACCTGCACCGACAGCACGTTCTGCCGCTTGTCGCCCATGCCGCGCATGATCAGCATCTGTTCATAGCGCTGCGAATTCAGATAACGCACGAAGTCCGGCTGGCGCACCAGATGCGTGATGTGCTGGCGCAGATCGCGTTTCGCATCGAGTCCGAAATGAAGTTCGGAGATCGCATTGCACCACTCGATCTGATCGTGATCGTCGAGCATCGCCACGCCGTTCGGCGAAGCCTGGATCGCCTGAATGAAACGCGAATGCTGTTGTTCGACCTGCCGCACCTGCGCATGCCAGCGCTTCGCGAGCTTATGCAGACGGTAGTAGATTTCGCCCCAGATGCCGGGAGCGCTCGGCACTTCGCCGTAGACCGGCGCGTCGAGCAAACGCCACAAACGCTGTTTGTGGAAGGTGCTAAAGAGGCTCTGCGCGAGCAGCATGAGAATCGCGAGAACCAGCCCTGCCTTGACGTTCACGAGTGCGCCGACCACCACGCACAGAACAGCCAGCAGCACGACCGACACGATGGAGCGTGCCCAGATGATGTTCATGTTCTAGCGATCGAAGAGAAAGGTGCTACCGCAAACTCAGGCGCTCTTCGCGAGCCGGTAGCCGCTGCCGCGTACCGTCTCAATCATAGCATCGCATCCGGCCGGCTTGAGCGCCGCGCGCAAACGCTTGATGTGTACGTCGACCGTGCGCTCTTCGACGAACACATGGTCGCCCCACACCTGATCGAGCAGTTGCGTGCGGCTATGCACGCGCTCCGGGTGCGTCATGAAGAAATGCAGCAGACGAAACTCGGTCGGGCCGAGATCGAGTTTGATCTCGCTGCCTTCCGCGTGGGCGGCGACGCGATGCGTTGCCGGATCGAGCTTCAAACCGTTGATCGCCACCAGGTCTTCGGTCAACTGCGGCGCGCGGCGGCGCAACACCGCCTTGATCCGCGCCATCAGTTCCTTCGGCGAAAACGGCTTGGTGACGTAGTCGTCCGCACCGATTTCGAGGCCGAGCACCTTGTCCTGTTCATCGCCACGCGCGGTCAGCATGATGATCGGAATGTGCTTGGTCCGCTCGTTGTTACGCAGATCGCGAGCGAACGCAATACCTGACTTGCCCGGCAACATCCAGTCGAGCAGGACGAGGTCGGGCAGTACGTCGCTGATCAGGTTCTGCGCCTGCTCCGCGTTGTACGCACGAATCGGGCAGTGTCCGGCGTGTTGAAGATTGACCGAAATCAGTTCGGAAATGGCGGGCTCATCTTCAATGACGAGAATGCTGCTGGGCATCGGCACCTCTGGTCCTTATATCTGGATTAACTGAGTGCTTCGCGTTCGAGGGCGTCGCGCGACTTGTGCCGCACGTCGGTGCCCTTGACGATGTAAATGATGAATTCGGCGATGTTCTTCGCGTGGTCGCCGATCCGTTCGATCGCCTTGGCGATGAACAGGAAATCCAGGCCCACCGAAATCGAACGCGGATCTTCAGTCATGTACGAAATCAGCTTGCGAACGAAAGCCCGGAATTCTTCGTCGATCGCCTTGTCGTCGCGCACGATCTGCGCGGCGGCGACCGTGTCCAGACGCGCAAATGCGTCCAGCGCGCGGCGCAGGATCGACACCGCCATTTCGCCCGACAATTTGATCTCGGCGATGTTGATGGTGCGCGAGGCACCGTCTTCCATCAGACGCTTGGTGCGCTTGGCGATTTTTTCAGCTTCGTCGCCGGCGCGTTCGAGATTCGTAATGGTCTTCGAAATCGCGATCAGGAGGCGCAAGTCGCGCGCGGCCGGCTGACGGCGCGCGATGATGTTGCTGCACTCTTCGTCGATTTCGACTTCCATCGTGTTCAGGCGTTCTTCGGCCGCGATCACCTGTTCGGCGACGTCGAGGTCGAAGTTGTTGAGCGCGATCATCGCGTTGACGATCTGCGACTCGACGAGGCCGCCCATTTCGAGCACCTTCGAGGAAACGAGGTTCAGGTCGGCGTCGAACTGGCTGGACAGATGCTTATCGGACATGTCGTACTCCGTTGTTTTGCTCGGCGGCTTAACCGAAGCGGCCAGTGATGTAGTCCTCGGTTTCCTTGCGGACCGGCTTGATGAAGATCTTTTCGGTGTCGCCGAATTCGATCAGTTCACCGAGGTACATATAGGCAGTGTAGTCCGAACAGCGCGCGGCCTGTTGCATGTTGTGAGTGACGATCACCACCGTGTAGTCGCTCTTCAACTCGGCGATCAGCTCTTCGATACGTCCCGTGGAAATCGGGTCCAGCGCGGAGCACGGCTCGTCGAGCAGCAGCACTTCGGGGCGGATCGCGATACCGCGGGCGATGCACAGACGCTGCTGCTGCCCGCCGGACAAGCCGTAGCCGCTCTGGCCCAGTTTGTCCTTCACCTCGTTCCACAGCGCGGCCTTCGTCAGCGCCCATTCCACGCGGTCGTCCATTTCCGAGCGCGGCAGCGTTTCGAACATCTTCACGCCGAACGCGATGTTGTCGTAGATCGACATCGGAAACGGCGTCGGCTTCTGGAACACCATGCCGATCCGCGCACGCAGCAGCGAAATATCGCGCTTGGAGGTCAGCAGGTTTTCGCCGTCCATCAGGATCTCGCCTTCGGCGCGTTGCTCCGGATAGAGCGCGTACATCTTGTTCAGGGTGCGCAGCAAGGTGGACTTGCCGCAACCCGACGGGCCGATGAACGCGGTCACCTTGCCTTCGGGAATGCGCAGATTGATGTTCTTCAGCGCGTGATACTTGCCGTAGAAGAAATTCAGGTCGTTGATTTCAATCTTCGGACGCGACGGCGCTTGCGCCTGGCCGCTTTGGGCGGGATCGAAACCGGCGGGCGCCGTCGGACGCGTGGTCGGATTGAGTTGAGTTTCTGCCATATTCATCGGATTACACTCCGCCCTTACTTATTCGAAAAGATCGATCGCGCGAGGATGTTCAATCCCAGCACTGCGAGCGTGATCAGGAAGACACCGGCCCATGCAAGCGATTGCCATTGCGCAAACGGGCTCATCGCGAACTTGTAGATCGTGACCGGCAGGTTCGCGACCGGCTGGTTCATGTCCATCGAGAAGAACTGATTCGACAATGCCGTGAACAACAGCGGCGCGGTTTCGCCGGCAATGCGCGCAACGCCCAGCAGGACACCGGTGATAATGCCTGCGATCGACGCCTTTAGCGTGATCGACATCACCATCTTCCACTTCGGCGTGCCAAGTGCGAAAGCGGCTTCACGCAGCGCGTTCGGCACGAGTTTCAGCATGTTCTCCGTGGTGCGGATCACGATCGGAATCTGCAACAGCGCGAGCGCGAACACGCCGGCCCAACCGCTGAAGTGCCCCATCTTCGCGACAACCAGCGCATAGACGAACAGACCGACCACGATCGACGGCGCCGACAACAGGATGTCGTTGATGAAACGCGTGATGCTGGCAAGCCAGCCCTTCTGACCGTACTCGGCGAGATAGACGCCTGCCAGAATGCCGATCGGCGTGCCGACGAAAGTTGCGAGCGCAACCAGCATCAGGCTGCCGACAATCGCGTTGGCGAGACCGCCGCCATCGGTGTTCGGCGGCGGCGTGGACTGCGTGAACAATTCGATCGACAGGCCGCCGATACCGAGGCGCAGCGTCGTATAAAGAATCCACACCAGCCACAACAGGCCGAACGCCATGGCCGCGAGCGACATGGTCAGCGCCAGCGCATTCTTCGCGCGGCGGCGGCCTTGCAGACGCACGCGCATTGCTTCGAGCGCGTCGGCATCGTGCGAACCCGGCATATTCAAGGTGGGCTGGCTCATTTCGCGCCCTCCCCTTTTTCGAGGCGAAGCAGCATGATCTTCGAGATTGCCAGCACGATGAAAGTAATCACAAACAGGATCAAGCCGAGCTCCATCAGCGCCGACGTATGCAGACCAGGATCCGCTTCCGCGAATTCGTTGGCGAGCGCCGAGGTAATACTGTTGCCCGGCGAAAACAGCGAGACGTTATCGAGCAGATTGGTGTTGCCGATCACGAACGTGACGGCCATCGTTTCGCCGAGCGCGCGACCGAGGCCGAGCATGACGCCGCCGATCACACCACTCTTGGTGAAGGGCAGCACGATCTTCCACATCACTTCCCAGGTCGTGCAGCCGATGCCGTAGGCCGATTCCTTGAGCAGAACAGGCGTGACTTCGAACACGTCGCGCATCACCGAGGCGATGTACGGAATGATCATGATCGCGAGAATGACCCCGGCGCACAGGATGCCAATGCCGATCGGCGCCCCCTGAAACAGCGCGCCGACGAACGGGATGCCGCCCAGCACGGCGCCGAGGGGCTTCTCGAACCAGGTCGCGAAAATCGGCGCGAACACCAGCAGGCCCCACATGCCGTAGACGATCGACGGGATCGCGGCGAGCAGCTCGATGGCGATGCCAAGCGGCCGGCGCAGCCACGCGGGCGCGAGTTCCGTCAGGAAAAGCGCGATGCCGAAGCTGACAGGCACCGCGATGATGAGTGCAATGAGCGAGGTCGCGATCGTGCCGTAAATGGGCACCAGTGCGCCGAATTGCTTGCTAGGTGGATCCCAGTCGGCGGTCCACAGGAACGAGAGCCCGAACTGCTTGATCGACGGCATGGACGCGACGACCAGTGAAACGATGATGCCGCCGAGCAGCAGCAGGGTGATGATGGCGGCGAGACGGGCAAGGCCGCCGAAAATGACGTCGCCGGCGCGGCTGGGAGCTTTCTGCTGCGACGCGCTGCCGGGCGGTGTCGACCTCGACGCGCCAGACGCTAATTGGATATCGGACATGAGAGCCTGATGGACCTGTTTCCAGTTGCCGCATGACACTTGTCGTGCGGCCGGTGTTGCTGGCTAATGTTCGCTAATGCTGGCTAGTGCCGGGGTAATGCCATTGGCCGTCCTCGACTGAGGACGGCCAATGTCTTGCGCAATGCCTACTGCTTACGGCGTCGCTTAGTCAGCGATAGCCTTGCCAGCCGCGTCCTTCACCTGCGCCTTCCACTTCGTGCGGATTTCCGACACAACCGATTCCGGCAGCGAGATGTAGTCCAGATCGTTCGCAGCCTGCGAGCCATTCTTGAACGCCCAGTCGAAGAACTTCAGCGTTTCCGTGCCTTGCGCCGGCTTGTCCTGCGCCGTGTGCAGCAGCACGAACGTTGCGCCGACGATCGGCCATGCGTTCTTGCCCGGCTCGTTCGTCAGGATCTGGTAGAACGACTTCGACCAGTCCGCGCCCGCTGCCGCTGCCTTGAACGTGTCCGTCTTCGGCTCGACCACCGTGCCCGACGAATTCTTCAGGCCGACGTACGTCATCTTGTTCTGCTTCGCGTACGCCCATTCCACGTAGCCGATTGCGCCCGGCAGACGTTGCACGAAGGCTGCGACGCCGTCGTTGCCCTTGCCGCCCGTACCCGTCGGCCAGTTGACCGTCGAACCTTCACCGACCTTCGACTTCCAGTCAGCGTTGACCTTCGACAGGTAGTTCGTCCAGATGAAGCTGGTGCCCGAACCGTCGGCGCGGCGAACCACGGCGATGTCGGTATCCGGCAGCTTAGCCTTCGGGTTCAGCGCAACGATCGCCGGATCGTTCCACTTCTTGATCTTGCCCAGGTAGATGTCGCCGAGCACTTCGCCCGACAGGGTCAGTTCGCCCGCCGCCACGCCCGGCACGTTGACAACCGGCACCACGCCGCCGACAACCGTCGGGAACTGGAACAGGCCTTCCTTGGCGAGTTCGTCGTCCTTCAGCGGAGCGTCCGAACCGGCGAAGTCGACCGTCTTCGCGATGATCTGCTTGATACCACCCGACGAACCAATACCTTGATAGTTGACCTTGCCGCCACCCGACTTCTGGTAGGCATCAGCCCACTTCGTGTAGATCGGAGCTGCGAAGGTGCTGCCCGCGCCGGTGATGTCTGCGGCTTGCGCTGCCATCGCGAAAAGCGCGCCAGCGACGCCAGCGAACACGGTTTGCATCAATTTCATGAGACCTCCAAGGGTGTGAGCGGTGTGAGCAAATAACACGAACACCGCGAAGCTTAGGGTCTCTTTGTGACAGTAACGTGACTAACCGTGAAACGGATGTGACAGTGGGATTACTAAGGTGAAAGGCGTTTACGCGGAAAAAGCGTCGATTTCGCAGAGTTGCGAGCGTCGCATTACAGATTAGACGAAAAAAATGAGGCGCGAACGTTTGCGCGCGGGTTGGGGTGCGGACATAGGCCGCTTTGCGGGTCGGTTGGCCGAAGGAGCGCCCGGAATATTGGCAGCCCGGCTCGCGCAGGGAGCGGCCAGATGACGGGGCGGCTGACGGGGCGACTCATTGGGAGCCGCCCCGCCACCCCGTGGGCATGCGCAGTTCAGACGGTCGCCTGCTTGACGGCCTCGGCAATCGTTTCGGCATGCCGGACCGCGTCGTTGACGTTTTCCGCTTCGACCATCACACGCAGCACCGGCTCGGTGCCGGATGCGCGGATCAACACGCGGCCGCGTCCATTCAGCGCTTCCTCGGCTTTGCTGATCGCGCCCCGAATCGCAGCGCTGCCCTTCCAGTCCGCGCCCGGCTGCATCCGCACGTTGATCAGCTTCTGCGGGAACAGCGTGACACCTTGGAGCAACTCGGCGAGCGTTTTGTCGCTGCGCTTCATCGCGGCCAGCACCAGCAGGGCCGACACAATGCCGTCGCCGGTCGAATGGCGGTCAAGGGAGAGAATATGGCCGGAGCCTTCCGCCCCCAGCTGCCAGCCGTGCTCGCGTAGCTGCTCGAGCACGTAGCGGTCGCCCACCGCCGCGCGGACAAATTTCACCCCGGATTCCTGCAGCGCGACTTCAACCGCCATATTGGTCATCAAGGTGCCGACCGCGCCTTCCACTTTGCCGTCGGTCGCCATGCGGTCCTTGACCAGCACATACAACAGTTCGTCGCCGTTATACAGGCGGCCTGCCGCATCCACGATCTGCAGCCGGTCGGCGTCGCCGTCGAGCGCGATGCCGAGATCCGCGTGGTTCGCACGCACCGCGCGCACCAGGGCGTCCGGAGCGGTCGCGCCAAAGCCGTCATTGATGTTGAAACCGTTCGGCGCAACGCCGATCGGGATGACATCGGCACCGAGTTCGTGGAACACGTGCGGCGCGACGTCGTACGCGGCGCCGTGCGCGCAGTCGACCACCAGCTTCAGGCCGCGCAAGTCGAACGCTGCCGGAAAAGTGCTCTTGCAAAATTCGATGTAGCGGCCGGCTGCGTCGTCGAGGCGGCGCGCCTTACCGAGCTGCTCGGAGGCGGCGCATGCGAGCGGCAGATCGAGTTGTTCCTCGATCTGCAATTCCACCTCGTCGGGCAGCTTGTTGCCGTCGGCGGAGAAAAATTTGATGCCGTTGTCGTAATAAGGGTTGTGCGACGCGCTGATCACGACGCCCGCGGCAAGCCGCAATGCGCGCGTCAGATACGCGATACCCGGGGTCGGCATCGGGCCGGCCAGCATGACGTCGACGCCGGCTGCGGAAAAACCTGCTTCGAGCGCAGCTTCGAGCATATAGCCGGACACCCGTGTGTCTTTGCCGATCAGCACCGTGGGCCGCGCGCCCGTTCTCGCCCAGCGATCCGCGCCCGCGAGCACCTTACCGGCGGCGTAGCCAAGCCGGAGCACAAACTCCGGCGTAATGGGCCCTTCGCCGACCTTGCCTCGAATCCCGTCCGTTCCGAAATAACGACGTGCCATCTTTTATGTTCCTCCTTGGCTTTTTGGGGTCAGGCACGCGCGCGGCTGTGGTTCGCCGCGTCGCGCATGGCTGCCCATACTTTCAATGCATCCACTGTTTGCGCGACATCGTGCACGCGCAGAATGGCCGCGCCGCGCCCGGCGGCGCACACTGCCGCGGCAATGCTGCCGGCGACGCGCTCCGGCGCCGGACGTCCAACGACCGCGCCGACCATCGACTTGCGTGACATGCCCGCGAGAATCGGATACGGCGACTCGGCGCGCGGCGCCGCATCGGGCAGATGCGCAAGCAGTGCGTAATTGTGTTCAACCACCGACTTGCCGAAGCCGAAGCCCGGATCCACGCTGATACGCGCACGGGCAATGCCCGCCTGCTGCAGTGTTGCCACCCGTGCTTCGAGAAACTGCCGCACCTCGCTCACCACGTCCTGATAGTCGGGTTCACGAAGCTGCATGGTCTGCGGCTCACCCAACATATGCATCACGCACAAACCGCACTCGCTGTCGCGCACTGCATCGACGGCGCCGGGCATCCGGAAGCCCCAGACGTCATTGATCAGATCGGCGCCAGCGGCCAGCGCGCGGCGCATCACTTCCGGCTTGTACGTGTCGACTGACAGCGGCACATTCGCGCCGTGCAGCAGTTCAACCAGTGGGATCACCCGCTCCAGTTCTTCCTCGAGCGGCACGGGCGGTGCGCCCGGGCGGGTCGACTCGCCGCCGATATCGATGATGTCCGCGCCGTCGAGCAGCATGCGTTCGGCCTGGCGCAATGCATCGCCGCGCATCGCGTACTGACCGCCATCGGAAAAAGAATCAGGCGTGACGTTCAGGATGCCCATGACCAGGGGGCGTTCAAAGGTCAGCTTGAAGCGGCCGCATTGCAGCGGTTCGGGAATGGGAAGAGAAGGAAATTCGACTTTCGGCACGTAGCGTTCAATCACGTAAAACAGATAAATGCAAAACGGGCCGGTGTGAAACACACCGGCCCGCACTTTCTACTGGTCGCCTATCAGGCCGGCGCGGTCGCGCTGCCCGGCTTGACCTCGGTGCCCGGGCTACCGCCCGACGAGGCGTCGCTTGCCGACGGCGGCGAGCTCTTCGGCGAACGCGGCGGACGGCCTGCCATGATGTCGTTGATCTGATCGGCGTCGATCGTTTCCCACTCCATCAGTGCGGCGGTCATCGCTTCGACCTTGTCGCGGTTCTCGTCCAGCAGGCGCTTGGCGAGGTTGTACTGCTCGTCCAGCACGCGGCGGATTTCCGCGTCGACCTTTTGCTGCGTCGCTTCCGAAATGGTCCGCGTGAAGCCGCGGCCAAACGGCGTTGCGTCGTTTTCGTCGTCCACGTAGACCATCGGTCCGAGCGCGTCCGTCATGCCGAAGCGAGCCACCATGGCGCGGGCGGTCGCCGTTGCCTTGTTGAAGTCATCCGATGCGCCGGTGCTGATCAGGTTCAGGAACAGCTCTTCCGCGACGCGGCCACCGAACAGGATCGCGAGGCGGTCCAGCAGGTAGTCCTTCGAATACGTTTCGTTGTCATGCTCCGGCAACTGCCACGTGACGCCCAGCGCACGGCCGCGCGGGATGATCGTGACCTTGTGCACCGGATCGGCCTTCGGCAACAGCTTGGCAATGACTGCGTGACCCGATTCGTGATACGCGGTGGCACGCTTCGATTCTTCGCGAATCACGGCCGACTTGCGCTCCGGACCCATGAAAATCTTGTCTTTCGCGTCTTCGAAGTCGTTCATTTCGACGATGCGCTTGCCACGGCGAGCCGCGAACAATGCAGCCTCGTTGACCAGGTTCGCCAGATCGGCGCCGGAGAAGCCCGGCGTGCCGCGTGCGATGACCGCTGCGTCGACGTCGTTCGAAATCGGCACCTTGCGCAGGTGAACCTTCATGATGTGTTCGCGGCCGCGGATGTCCGGCAGACCGACGTACACCTGACGGTCGAAACGGCCCGGACGCAGCAGCGCCTTGTCCAGCACGTCAGAACGGTTCGTGGCAGCGATCACGATCACGCCCGAGTTCGCTTCGAAGCCGTCCATCTCGACCAGCATCTGGTTCAAGGTCTGTTCGCGTTCGTCGTTACCGCCGCCCATGCCGGCGCCGCGATGACGGCCAACCGCGTCGATTTCGTCGATGAACACGATACACGGTGCGTGCTTCTTGGCCTGCTCGAACATGTCGCGCACACGAGCCGCGCCGACACCCACGAACATTTCCACGAAGTCCGAACCCGAGATGCTGAAGAACGGCACCTTCGCCTCACCGGCGATAGCACGCGCCAGCAGCGTCTTACCGGTTCCCGGCGGGCCGACCAGCAGCACGCCGCGCGGAATGCGGCCACCCAGCTTCTGGAACTTCTGCGGATCGCGCAGGAAGTCGACCAGTTCGGAGACTTCTTCCTTGGCTTCGTCGCAACCGGCGACGTCGGTGAAATTGATTGCGTTGTTGTTTTCGTCGATCAGACGTGCACGGGATTTACCGAACGAGAACGCACCGCCTTTCCCACCCCCCTGCATCTGTCGCATCATGTAGAACCAGAACCCGATGATCAGGATCGTCGGTCCGAGGTAATACAGCGCGGACACCAGCGCATTGGGTTCGTCGTCAGCCTTGCCGCTCACCTGAACGCCATACTTCATCAGATCGCCGACCATCCAGATGTCGCCAGGTGACACGATCTGGTACTTCTGGCCGTCTGCTGGAGTGACCGTGAGGTTCCGCCCCTGGACAATGACGTTCTTGACTTTGCCGTTCTTCGCGTCGTCCATGAACTGCGAATAGGAGACACCTTCCTGGACACGGGGCTTGTCGAACTGCTTGAACACCGTAAATAGCACCAGTGCGATAACCAGCCACACTGCTGCTTTCGAAAACATATTGTTGTTCAAAGCACCACTCCTTCACTTAGACGGGCGCCTACATTTGCCTTGCGGCACCACGAAAGCATTCTAATCCAGTCCGCAGACCCCTGCCATAAGGTTTCGCTACCACATAAATAGTGTAGCGGACCATCGGCGCAGCAATTTCCAGCGCCTCGGGCACATTATCGGCAGATGCGGAACCTTCCTGCAGCGCGCCTATGCGGGCCGCTTGAGATGCTTACCCAAAATAAATGTTTCTGACGACTTATCCCGCGAGGCTTTCGGCTTGCGGGCCGCCACCACCTTGAACTGACGCTTGAACTTTTCGACAATCTGGCTATAACCGCTGCCGTGAAAACATTTGACTAAAAGGGCGCCATCCGGCTTCAGGTGGTTTTGCGAGAATTCCATCGCGATATCGCACAGATGCTCGATTCGCGCGGCATCCGCGACCGCCACTCCCGACAGGTTGGGCGCCATATCCGAAATTACAAGATCAACCTGGCGCTCTCCGACTAATTCTTCGAGTTGTTCGAGAACCGAGTCTTCGCGGAAGTCGCCCTGAATGAAGTGGACGTCGGCGATCGGCTCCATCGGCAGAATGTCCAGCGCGATGATCGTGCCGTCGATACCGCCTTCGCGCTCGGCGTCGCGCTGCGCGCCTTTGGCGAGTTTGTTACGGGCGTACTGGCTCCAGCTGCCCGGCACCGAACCGAGGTCGACAATCACCTGACCCGGACGGATCAGCTTGTCCTGCTCGTCGATTTCCTTCAGCTTGTAGGCTGCACGGGCGCGATAGCCCTCCCGCTGCGCCATTTTGACGTACGGGTCGTTGATGTGATCATGCAACCACGCCGTGTTGAACTTGTTTTTTGCCATTAAAGGTGAACTCTTGCTGCGAAATGTGGCGCTTTAGGGGATAATACGCGGTTAATTCGCGCGGCCACCGCCAAAACTGGCAGTCATCCGCGATTCTGTTGTTCTGACGCGCCGCCCTGCGCTATTGGCCGAATCTCTCGGAAATGCAGGTGCCGCCATTTTAGTCGAGTCTCCCACTTTCCATGCCAGCCCTTAAAGTCTCTTCCGACCAACGCGCCGAGTTGCGCTCCCAGGCACATGCGCTCAAACCGGTCGTGCTCGTCGGCGCCGAAGGCTTGACCGACGCTGTGCTGTCGGAAATCAAGGTTCACCTTGGCGCGCATCAACTGATCAAAATCCGCGTATTCGGCGACGAGCGCGAAGAGCGCATCGCCATCTACGAACAAATCTGCGACAAGCTGAACGCCGCGCCGATCCAGCATATCGGCAAGCTGCTGGTGATCTGGAAGCCGGAAGCAGCCGTGCAACCTGCCACCAAGGCCAAGCGCGGCGCCCTGCCGAGCGCTCGCGAAGCGGCTGTCGAAGCCAAACCGGGTAAAGGCCGCGCACCGCGCGTGGTCACGGTGGTAAAGCCCAGCGAAGTCTCGATGCGCAAGCCGAAGGCAAAGGCGGTCGTGGTGCGCGGCAATGAACGTGTCACGCAAGGCGGCAACATCAAGCGCGCCAAGAAGCGCCAGACCAGCGCGAAGCGCGCGCATCAGTCGTCGAAGTAAGCGAATGATGATGGGTGCGGGCGGTGTCCGCACCTTGGCGTGAAGTACTTGGGCAAAACTGCCTGAGTAGCGTCACAAACCAACGCTACAAACCACCGCTACAGACAAAGCCGCTTCAGCAGGCCGCAGCTGAATCACTCAGCTGGTTACTTTCCCCGCGGCGCCACGTGCGCCCTGCTCCGCTGTCACGACGCCCAAGCTTGCCGGCAGCTTCCACACCAGCGCCACGCCCAGCAGGCTTTCGATCAGGTAAAACAGACTCGACACGCCATGCAGGATGCCGAAGCGCGTCGCATAAGCCGAGTGTCCGACATCACTGCCCGCTTCCAGCGCGGCGATGCGCATGGCATTCATGAAAGGCTGCAAGGCAAAGTACCCCACCAGCACGCACACCAGCATACCGGCGATCAACCAGCGCAACCGGCGATAAGCATCGCTGCCGCGACGAACCAGGATGTTCGCCAGAACCAGCAGCAAAATGCCGCACACCGCGCCCAACAGACCCTCGATGCGGAACAGCTGCGCCGCCACGGCGCCTGCCGTCATGCGGTCGAGCGACGTAAACAGCACCGGCGCGACGGCATAGCCAATAGTCAACAGACTACCGACCCACGCCACCGTCAGCAGGCGGAACACACGATGCGGCATCAAGGATACCGGAGCCGCCTTCAAACGTAGCTCACCGCAATGATTTCGTATTCGCGCACGCCGCCCGGCGCCTGCACCGACGCAACGTCGCCTTCCGACTTGCCGATCAAAGCGCGCGCGATAGGCGAGCTGATCGAGATCAAACCGTGGTCGATGTCCGCTTCGTCGTCGCCGACGATCTGATACTTGACCGGTGCGCCCGAATCCAGATCTTCCAGTTCGACAGTCGCGCCGAACACCACGCGCCCGTCCGCTTCGACCGCCGAGGGATCGATCACCTGCGCCCCGGCCAGCTTCGATTCGATTTCGGCAATACGGCCTTCGATAAAGCCCTGCTTTTCCTTCGCCGCGTCGTATTCCGCGTTTTCCGACAGATCGCCCTGGGCACGCGCTTCCGCGATCGAATTGATCACCGAGGGACGCTCAACCGATTTCAGGCGCTGCAATTCATCGCGCAACATTTCCGCGCCGCGCTTCGTCAATGGAACAGTGCTCATAAACAACTCTATGCAAAAAACAGCCGTAAAAAAAATCACCGCGGTTAAGTGCATTCCGCGGGGCTGACGTTCCGGGCAAAAACCCGGGCCACAGCACCTGCGGAACGCCGCTTAACCGCGGCACTTACATCTTGGACAGGTATTCGAAGCCTTAGTTTAGGCGAGCGTGGAGTCCTTGTAAATCATAGACTTCCAGGTTCTTCAAATAGCGCAGACCTTCCACGGCCGCCCGTGCGCCAGACATTGTCGTGTAGTACGTGACCTTGTTCGCCTGGGCGCTCATGCGGATCGAGCGCGAGTCGGCGATCGCCGCACGGGTTTCGTCGACGGTCGTGAAGACCAGCGCGATTTCGCCGTTCTTGATCATGTCGACGATGTGCGGACGCCCGTCCTTCACCTTGTTGACCACCTTGACCGGCACCCCGGCCGCTTCGATCGCGGCAGCCGTACCCTTGGTCGCGACGATCGGGTAGCCGAGTTCGTGCAGCATGCGCGCGACTTCGACGGCCTTCGGCTTGTCGGCGTCCATTACGGTCAGCAGCACCGTGCCCGACTCCGGCAGACGCGAACCTGCCGCGAGTTGCGACTTGAACAGCGCTTCGCCGAACGTCTGACCCACGCCCATCACTTCGCCGGTCGAACGCATTTCCGGTCCGAGCACCGGATCGACCGCCGGGAACTTGACGAACGGGAACACCGCTTCCTTCACGCTGAAGTACGGCGGATCGATTTCTTTCGTCACGCCCTGATCGGCGAGCTTCTGGCCGACCATCGCGCGCGCGGCGATCTTCGCGAGCGGCAGGCTGGTCGCCTTCGACACGTACGGCACCGTACGCGATGCACGCGGATTCACTTCCAGCACGTAGATGACGTCTTCCTTCGACCCATCTGCCTGCGGCACTTGCTGGATCGCGAACTGCACGTTCATCAGGCCGATCACGTTCAGCGCCTTCGCCATTGCGCCGGTCTGGCGCTTCAGCTCAGCAATGGTTTCCTTCGACAGCGAATACGGCGGCAGCGAGCAAGCCGAATCGCCCGAGTGGACGCCCGCCTGTTCGATGTGCTCCATAACGCCGCCGATGAACACGGCTTCGCCATCGGAGATGCAATCCACGTCGCATTCGATTGCGTCGTTGAGGAAGCGGTCGAGCAGCACCGGCGAATCGTTCGACACCTTCACGGCCTCGCGCATGTAGCGCTCGAGGTCACGCGGCTCGTGGACGATTTCCATGGCGCGGCCGCCCAGCACGTACGACGGACGCACCACCAGCGGGTAACCGATTTCTTCGGCGAGCTTGAGCGCTTCGTCTTCAGCACGCGCGGTGCGGTTCGGCGGCTGGCGCAAACCGAGGTCTTGCAGCAGCTTCTGGAAACGCTCGCGGTCTTCCGCGGCGTCGATCATGTCCGGCGACGTGCCGACGATCGGCACACCGTTCGCTTCGAGATCGAGCGCGAGCTTCAGCGGAGTTTGACCGCCGTATTGCACGATCACGCCGACCGGTTTTTCCTTGTCGACGATTTCGAGCACGTCTTCGAGCGTCAGCGATTCGAAGTACAGACGATCGGACGTGTCGTAGTCGGTCGAAACGGTTTCAGGGTTGCAGTTGACCATGATCGTTTCGTAGCCGTCTTCGCGCATGGCGAGCGCGGCGTGCACGCAGCAGTAGTCGAACTCGATACCCTGGCCGATCCGGTTCGGGCCGCCACCCAGCACCATGATCTTCTTGTTGTTCGTGGGGTTCGCTTCGCACTCTTCCTCGTAGGTCGAGTACATGTAGGCGGTTTTCGTGGCGAACTCGGCCGCGCAGGTGTCGACGCGCTTGTAGACCGGGCGCACGTTCAACTCGATACGGCGCTGACGCACTTCCGCCGGCTTCGCGCCGAGCAGCTTCGCGAGACGCCGGTCCGAGAACCCGCTCTGCTTCAGATACTTGAGTTCTTCCTTCGACAGGCTCGCCAGCGTACGGCCAGCCAGCGCCTTTTCCTTCAGGATGATCTGTTCAATCTGCGCGAGGAACCACGGGTCGATCGACGTTTCTTCGAAAATCTCTTCGGCCGTCATGCCGATACGGAACGCGTCGCCGACGTACCAGATGCGATCCGGACCGGCTTCGCCGATCTCGCGGATGATCTCGTCGCGGTTGTCGGTCTTTTCGTCCAGACCGTCCACACCGACTTCCAGACCACGCAGCGCCTTCTGGAACGATTCCTGGAACGTGCGGCCAATGGCCATCACTTCGCCGACCGACTTCATCTGCGTGGTGAGGCGCGAATCGGCTTCGCGGAATTTCTCGAACGCGAAACGCGGGATCTTGGTGACGACGTAGTCGATCGTCGGTTCGAACGATGCCGGGGTCTGGCCGCCGGTGATTTCGTTCTTCAGTTCGTCGAGCGAGTAGCCGACCGCGAGCTTCGCCGCGATCTTGGCGATCGGGAAGCCCGTGGCTTTCGACGCCAATGCCGACGAACGCGACACGCGCGGATTCATTTCGATCACGACCATGCGGCCGTCTTTCGGATTGATCGAGAACTGCACGTTCGAACCGCCCGTATCCACGCCGATTTCGCGCAGCACGGCGAGCGACGCGTTACGCAGGATCTGATATTCCTTGTCCGTGAGCGTTTGCGCCGGCGCGACGGTAATCGAGTCGCCGGTGTGGATGCCCATCGGGTCCAGGTTTTCGATCGAGCAAACGATAATGCAGTTGTCCTTTTTGTCGCGGACCACTTCCATCTCGTACTCTTTCCAGCCGAGCAGCGATTCTTCGATCAGCAGTTCGCGCGTAGGCGACAGATCGAGACCGCGCTTGCAGATCTCTTCGAATTCGTCGCGGTTGTACGCGATGCCGCCGCCCGAACCGCCCAGCGTGAACGATGGACGGATCACAACCGGATAACCGCCGCTGCCCGTTTGCACCGCGATGTCGGCCTGCACCTGCAGCGCTTCTTCCATCGAATGCGCGGTGCCCGATTTGGCCGAACCGAGGCCAATCTTGGTCATCGCGTCTTTGAACTTCTGGCGGTCTTCGGCCTTGTCGATCGCTTCCGGCGACGCGCCGATCAGCTCGACCTTGTACTTCTCCAGCACGCCGTGCGCATGGAGATCCAGCGCGCAGTTCAGCGCGGTCTGGCCACCCATCGTCGGCAGGATCGCGTCCGGGCGCTCCTTGGCGATGATGCGTTCAACCACTTCCCACGTGATCGGCTCGATGTAGGTCACGTCGGCCGTGTTCGGGTCGGTCATGATCGTCGCCGGATTGCTGTTGACGAGAATGACCTTGTAGCCTTCCTCACGCAGCGCCTTGCATGCCTGCGCGCCCGAGTAGTCGAACTCGCACGCCTGGCCGATGATGATCGGACCCGCGCCGATGATGAGGATGCTCTTGATGTCTGTCCGCTTGGGCATAACGCTCTCGCTAATGTATTCCTGAATTCTTTCCGTCGGCGCGCTGCGTTGATACGTTGCGCGCTCTGCTCTGTGTTGTGCGGCTCGCCGTGCTTCGCGTCGATCGCATTGATCGCGCTGCTTGCATGACGAGCCGCGCGCCGCCGGGGCGCTTCACAAGCTATTTATGCCGCTGCGGTCTTACCGGCCTTCTTCGCGTCCATCAACGCAGTGAAGCGGTCGAACAGATAGGCGATGTCGTGCGGACCGGGCGACGCTTCCGGGTGGCCCTGGAAGCAGAACGCCGGCTTGTCGGTCAACGCGAAGCCTTGCAGCGTGCCGTCGAACAGCGAGATGTGCGTGGCCTTGGCATTGGCCGGCAGCGTGTCGGCGTCGACCGCAAAACCGTGGTTCTGCGACGTGATGACCACGCGGCCGTCGTCAAGATCCTTCACCGGATGGTTCGCGCCGTGATGGCCCGTCTTCATCTTCATGGTCTTCGCGCCGACGGCGAGGCCCATGATCTGGTGGCCGAGGCAGATGCCGAAGGTCGGGATGCCGCGTTCGATCAGTTCTTTGGTGGCCTGAATCGCATAATCGCACGGCTCCGGGTCGCCAGGGCCGTTCGACAGGAAGATGCCGTCCGGGTTGAGCGCCAGCGCGTCAGCCGCCGAGGCTTGCGCCGGCAGCACGGTGACGTGGCAGCCGCGCTCGGCCAGCATGCGCAGAATGTTGTACTTCACGCCGTAATCGAACGCGACCACGCGATACTTCGGTGCGTTCTGCGTACCGTAGCCGGAGCCCAGACGCCATTCGGTCTGGTTCCATTCGTAGGTTTCCTTCGTCGACACGACCTTCGCGAGGTCCATACCCGACAAACCCGGGAACGAACGCGCGAGTTCGATTGCCTTCGCTTCGTCATCCGAACCGGCCAGAATGGCGCCGTTCTGCGCACCCTTGTCGCGCAGCACGCGCGTCAGCATGCGGGTGTCGAGACCGGCGATGGCAACCACGCCTTCGTCCTTCAGGTATTGCGGGAGCGTGCGCTCCATGCGGAAGTTCGACGCGAGAACCGGCAGATCACGGATGATCAGGCCGGCGGCATGGACTTTCGTGGCTTCGACGTCTTCGGCATTCACGCCGACGTTACCGATATGCGGATACGTGAGGGTCACGATCTGGCGCGCGTAGCTCGGGTCAGTCAGGATTTCCTGATAGCCGGTGATAGCGGTGTTGAACACGACTTCGCCGATCGTATGCCCGGGGGCGCCGATCGAGTAACCACGAAAGACCGTGCCGTCGGCGAGTGCGAGCAAAGCGGGAGAAAATGACGGCAACACGGGAGACTCCTTGGGGAACACCCTGTTGCCGACCTGTCTATCCGACTGCGAGCCGCAGCGAAACGCATCGAGAGGATGCGCGCGCAGACTCGCTCGCGTACTGCTGGTGACGTCGCAAGGGGCGCGATGGGTCCATTGTGTGGACGGATCGGCTGGGTGCGGGGCGTCAAAAGCGCGCGGCGGATGAACGGTATGGGAGAGGTAGGCGCTAGGGTGCGGGTTGATAAGCTCAAACCTTGGAATTATAGCGCGAAACTACCCTTCCCTCCAAATCCGAGATGGGGAGCCGGCGTAGCCGGGTACGGCCTGAAACGGGTCGAAGCCTTACGGAACGTGGCGCCGAAGCCGCCGGACAAAGTTTGCACGGGCCAGAATCGGGATAGAAGCGGTAAATATGACACCGCCTTCGCAAACCCTGCACAACCGCCTTAGGCCTGCTGTTCCGCGGACACCTGTGCGGGCTGAAGTCGTGCGCGGCCGGGCAATACGTACCAAAGCGCGCTCAACACCTGCAACGCCACCAGAATGCCCCAGGCGCTCAGATGCGCGGCCGCCGGATAATGCCCTTCATTGGCCGGCCAGCGCGACAGCACCGCCCCAACGCCGATCTGGAAGCCGAAAATCAGCAGAAAGATGATCAGCGTCAGCGTGGTATTCACCCGGCCGATCATCTGCGCCGGGAAATGGCGAGCCATGACCGCGTAACTGAGAATGCCGGTGCCGCCGAAAACCCCGTATGCCGCCCACAGCAGGCTCGCTGGCAGCGGCACGTTGAACATGATCAGCAACTGGGTCAACACGTAAAGCGCCATGCCGATACCGCAAAACACATATAACGAAATTCCGCGCCGCTCCAGCCCGCGCGCGGCCGCGCCGAATCCGACGCAACCGGCCATCATCGCAAAGCCGAGAATCGACACCAGCGACGCGGCTTCACGAGGCGCAAAACCCTGTACGTCGCGCAGCCAGGCGCCGACCCATAGCGACTGCATCGCGTAGAACACGCCTTGCGTGACGATGGAGAACGACCCGATCTTCCAGAACGCCGCGCTTCTCAGGATCTGCAGGGTGCCTTTGAACTGCGCGCCGATGCCGGCCTGGCGGTGGGTTTCCCTGGCGTCAGGTGCAAGCGTCCACTGCGCGAGCGCCACCACCACCGTCATCAGGCCCAGACCGACACAAACCGCGCGCCAACTGGCGAAGCTCAGCACCCACGTGAGCGGCGAGCCGACCATCACGCCGCCGAAGCCGCCGATCGCCATCACGAGCCCGTTCATCAACGGCAGACGCCCTGGCTCGAAATGCTGCGCCAACGCCTTGAAGGCTGCACCAAGACATACCGAGACGCCGACGCCGATCAGCAGCCGCCCGACCATCATCATGCCGACGCTGTGCGCCGCGCCGAACACCCATATTCCGAGCGCGGCAAACATCATGGTGGCCGCCGTCACCCGACGCGCGCCGTAATGATCGAGCAGTACTCCGGCCGGGATCTGCGCGCCCGCGAAACCGAGGAAATACAGACTGGTCAGCAAACCGAGATCCGTGGCCGACAAACCGAGATCGTGCGTGATGAAGGGCGCAAAGCCGAGATTCACGCCGCGAAATACGTAAGAAACGAAGTAGCCGGCGGAGAACAGGAGAAAAACGCGCAACTGGGTCGACGACATAACGTTTGAAATGAGCGACCGACTTTGGCCTAAGCACGCAAGATAAATGAAACGGGCGAACTTCGCCTGAATTGATCTGCAGAATGAAAAACGCCGTCACCACTGGTGACGGCGTCGGAATAACACGGTGCGTGATCGGAGCGCAATTCACGCGTTGCCCCCGCAACGCATGTGGTCACTACCGTGGTGGCCGCTTTTGGTCTACTTACCCTTCTTCGCGTTGGCCGCGGTCTTCGGGCGGCTATCTGCCGCGGCCTTCGACGCCTTGCTGGACGTGGAAGCCGACACCTTCGTCACCTTGCCCTTGCTGGCACTGGACGTTGTCGGCTTGCTGACTTTACCTACCGGCTCGGACACCTTGACCACGGCGGCACGGCCACGACCCTTCTTCTTATCGTAGCGCGAATCGCCCCTCGTGTCTGCGACGCGGGTGCCGATCTTCTCGACGCCGCCGCCTTGCACGTCGGTTGCGATGCGCTCAGGGCCCGGCTCGCTCGGCATGGCCTTGCCAACCGGCACGTGCAGCACGATCACCTGCCCACGCGAAACCTGATCGCGATGCGTGCGATTCCACGCCTTCAACTGACCGATCGAGACGCCGTAACGCACTGCGATGGCAGCCATGGACTGATTGCGGCGCACGCGGATCAACATCTTGCGGGTGTCGGGGACATCCGGCTCCATGGCCAGCACCGCGGTTTCAGCGACGTCGGCGCTAATGTCTTCGTCGTCGTCCGAACCACGCGGCACCACGATCGTCGAGCCCGGTTTCAGACGCATGCCGGCCGGAATCTTGTTCACTTCCATCAACGTGTCGGCGTCGACACCGATCTTTTGCGCAATCGCCGCCGGTGCGGCACGCTCGGTGACGGTGTACGTGGTCCACGACGACAGCGAACCGGAGTACGCCTTCAGATTGCGTTCGAACGCGCTTGCATTGTCGAACGGCAGCAGGATCTGCGGCTGGGTAGCACCGAGAATCACCGGTTTTCTGAACGACGGGTTCAGCGAGCGGAATTCATCCGGAGAGAGATTCGCGAGCTTCGCCGCCGTGTCCACGTCGATGTCGTGCGAGGTCGTGACCGTGACGAAATACGGGTGGTTCGGGATCGACGGCAGCGTGAGCCCGTACATCTGCGGGTTCATTACGATGTTCTTCACCGCCTGCAGCTTGGGTACGTAGTTGCGCGTCTCGTTCGGCATGCGCAGGCTGAGGTAGTCGGTAGGCAGTCCCGCCGCCTCGTTGCGCGCGATCGCGCGCTGCACGTTGCCCTCACCCCAGTTGTAGGCGGCAAGCGCCAGTTGCCAGTCGCCGAACATGTCATGCAGGCGCGACAGATAGTCGAGCGCGGCGCTGGTCGAAGCCAGCACGTCGCGGCGCTCGTCCTGCCACATGTTCTGCTTGAGGTTGTACGTGCGGCCCGTGCCCGGCATGAACTGCCACATGCCTGCAGCCTTCGCCACCGACAAAGCCTGCGGGCTATACGCGGATTCGATGAACGGCAGCAACGCGAGCTCGGTCGGCATGTGGCGCGCTTCGAGCTCTTCGACGATGTGGTACAGATATTTCTGCGAGCGCTCGGTCATGCGCTGCACGTAGTCCGGGCGCTGCGCATACCAGTTGACCTGCATGTCGACGAGGTCGGTTTGCAGATCCGGCATTTGAAAACCACGGCGAATACGGCCCCAAAGATCGGCGTCCGCGCTCGTCAGTTGATTGACCGAACCCTGGTCGACATTGATCGTTTCTTTGGCGGTGGCTGTCTTGCGAAGGGCGTCAGCTACGGCTTGCTGACTGGCGGGATTAGTTGCGGTGGTGGGGCTATTCGTTGTCGGTCCCTGACTCGCGCAAGCGGCGAGTGTCAGGACCAATAACGCACTAAAGATAAATCGCATGAACGTCTCGGCTTCCACAAGGGCTGGAATTTGCAGCCGATAGTACGAAACGGCAACGTTTACGTCAATCGGAAAATGACGAAAAAAATCAAGGAAATCTAGGGCTTGGCGAATTTTTCCGATTCTTCGCGTGAGGAATACCCTGATGGCCGTCGGGTCAACGGAAGCGATTTTTCCACTCGCGCATTAGCGTAAATGCCGTCAAACGATCGGGCACTTTTTCATGCAACTGCTCTTGCAAGCATGCCTGAATCGCCGGATTGTCAGCGCGCAAAAACGGATTCACGGCGCGTTCATGGGCGATCGTGGTCGGCAGTGTCGGCACATGGCGTGCGCGCAATTCGCTCGCCTTGTCACGCCAGGCTTGCAGTTCGGCGTTGCCCGGCTCGCAGGCGAGCGCGAAGCGGATGTTCGACAAGGTGTATTCGTGCGCGCAATGCACTTCGGTCGCGCCCGGGAGCGCGGCCAGCGAATCCAGCGAGGCCAGCATCTGCGTGGGCGTACCTTCGAACAGCCGGCCACAGCCACACGCGAACAGCGTGTCGCCGCAAAACACGTGCGGCGTGCCGCGCGGATCGGCCGCCTGAAAATAGGCGATATGACCGCTCGTGTGACCGGGCACGTCGAGCACATCGAACTCGAGTGCGGGCGCCGCAATCGTCACATGATCGCCGTTTTCAAGACGGTGCGTGAGATGCTGGATCGCTTCACCGGCGGGGCCGTACACGGGAACGGCCTGGCCGTTCAGCAGATCGGCCACCCCACCGACATGGTCTTGATGATGGTGCGTGAGTAAAATAGCGCTCAGCCGCCAACCCCGTTTCGCCAGATATGCGCGCACGGGGGCGGCCTCACCCGGATCGACGACCGCCGCATGATGCCCGTCGGAAACGACCCAGATGTAATTGTCTTCAAACGCCGGGACCGGTACGTACTCGAGCGCATTCATAGGCGACGCATTCTCTGATATGACTGATCGAGCGATTATAGACTGGCCTGCCTGGACCGATTCGCCCCCCGGCCGCTACGTACTCGAGTGGGAACAGACCCAGCTCGATCGCGTGGTGTCCGACGTATTCGGCTACCATGCGCTGCAACTCGGCCTGCCGCAGCTCGACGCCTTGCGCGAAAACCGCATGCCGTGCCGCGGGCTCGTGCTCGACGCAGCGAGCGGCGCGAGTGCGCCCTATACGTTGCCGCGCGGCCCGGGGCATGCCGGGCATGGCGCTGGGAATGGCCTGAGGAGCGGCGCCGCGCAAGGTCTGCCCGCGGGCCTGCCGGCACCGGCGGGGCGCAGCGCGGTCTGGTGCGATCTGCTCGATCTGCCGTTCGAAGCACAGAGCGTCGATCTGATCGTCATGCCGCACACGCTGGAATTCACGAGCGACCCGCACCGCCTGCTGCGCGAAGCCGAACGCGTGCTGATGCCCGAAGGCCAGTTGATCATTCTCGGCTTCAATTCGCTGTCGCTGTGGGGCGCGCGCCAATCGGTCGGCAAGGTGACCGGGCGGCCGTTCGTGCCCGCGGCCGTCGACCTGATCGCCTTCACGCGCCTGAAAGACTGGATCAAACTGCTGGGCTTCGACCTTGAACGCGGGCGCTTCGGCTGCTATCGTCCGCCGCTCGCCAGCGATCAATGGCTGTCCCGCTATGGTTTCATGGAAGCCGCCGGCGACCGCTGGTGGCCGATTTTCGGCGCTACCTACATGATCAAGGCGATCAAGCGCGTGCGCGGCATGCGCCTCGTCGGCCCGCTGAAAGTGAAGAAACCCGTCCTTGCCGCGGGCCTTGCGCCCGCCACCCCGAACACACGCAACCACACTCAATGACTTCCGACATCATCGATATTTATACCGACGGCGCCTGCAAGGGCAACCCCGGCCCCGGCGGCTGGGGCGCGCTGCTGCGCTTCGGCGACCAGGAAAAAGAACTGTTCGGCGGTGAACCCAACACCACCAACAACCGCATGGAACTGATGGGCGTGATCGCCGCGCTCGAGGCGCTCAAGCGTCCTTGCAAAGCCGTCGTGCACACCGACTCGCAGTATGTGCAGAAAGGCATCAGCGAATGGATTCATGGCTGGAAGAAAAAAGGCTGGATCACCGCCGCGAAGCAGCCGGTGAAGAACGCCGATCTCTGGAAGCGGCTCGATGCACTCGTCGCGCAGCACGAGATCGAATGGCGCTGGGTGCGCGGTCACAACGGACACCCGGAAAACGAGCGCGCGGATCAACTGGCCAATCGCGGCGTCGCGTCGCTCGCGCAGGTGTGATGCGTGCCGTCATGCCCGCTGCAACACTGGCGCGCGCCCTCCTTCTTTTGCTGATTTTTTAGAGCAGGCTAATCCGACATGCGTCAACTCATCCTCGACACCGAAACCACCGGCCTGAATGCACGAACCGGCGACCGGATTCTTGAACTCGGTTGCGTCGAAATGGTGAATCGCCGGCTCACCGGCAACAACCTGCATTTCTACATCAACCCGGAGCGCGACAGCGATCCGGGCGCTTTGGCCGTTCACGGGCTGACCACCGAGTTCCTGAGCGACAAGCCGAAGTTTGCCGAGATCGCCGATCAGATTCGCGACTTCATTCAGGACGCGGATCTGATCATTCACAACGCGCCGTTCGACATCGGCTTTCTCGATGCCGAATTTGCACTGCTGGGTTTGCCGCCGGTGAAAACCTACTGCGGCGAGATCATCGATACCCTGGCGCGCGCCAAGCAGATGTTCCCGGGCAAGCGCAATTCACTCGACGCGCTGTGCGACCGCTTCGGCATCAGCAACGCACACCGCACCCTGCACGGCGCACTGCTCGACTCGGAACTGCTCGCCGAGGTGTATCTGGCGATGACACGCGGCCAGGAAAGCCTCGTCATCGACATGCTCGGCGATTCACACGGTGGCGGCGACGCGCACGCGCCGCGCATCGCAATCGATTCGCTGAATCTGGTCGTGATTGCCGCGAGCGACGACGAAGTCGCCGAACATCAGGCCGTGCTCGACGGCCTCGACAAAGCGGTCAAGGGCACGAGCGTGTGGCGCCTTGCTCCATCGCCGGCTGCGGATGAGCAAACCGCTTAAAAAACACTAGACGACTCGGAAAATCCCTGACATAATTCGGCTCTCTTCGGGTGGTTAGCTCAGCGGTAGAGCACTGCCTTCACACGGCAGGGGTCACAGGTTCAATCCCTGTACCACCCACCAGAATTTACTGGGTTCCGAAGAACCACAAAAGAAAGCCCTCGAACTTGAGTCGAGGGCTTTTTTGTTTTTGCCTCGTTTTTGCCTGTGCACGGCAGAACGATCACTCAGGTGTACGCACGTTAATACGTGCCCTCATGCGCGCTAGCGCATGCTTCAATTCGAAGTCAACACCGAACTTTCGTACGATTGCGGCCGCCAAATACTGCTGATATAGTCAGTTTTCGGGCACTCGCCCCGTCTATTTTTCCACCTCTTTCGACTACAGGGAGGCGTCACATGTTCACAGTGCATATCGCCGTCCCTGGGATGTCCTCACGGCCATTCTCGCGACCTTAACTCCGTCGCGTTGTCGCTCACGCGGTTCTGCCTGAACAGGCCGTCCGCGAAAATCCCAGACAGTCCGTAGTCCCATTGCCGGCGTCGTCATCGACATTTTCCGGCTTGCTTGACTGTCTCTTCCTTTCGCTTCTGACTGGAACCTCGGTCCGCTCGCGCGTCACCGAGTCGTGGCAAATGACCAGAAAAAAACTCGACCTTCGCGGACACGCCTTCAGGAATGTCCTCGGCTTCACCTTCCGTCACTGGGTCAAACAACCCTGGCGCATCTTCGCGATTGCCGCGCTGGTGCTGCTCTCGGCATTGGCCGACGTACTCACGCCGCTGTTCGCCGGACGGCTCGTCGATGCCATCGCGTCCGGCTCGGCCGGCGACGCCGTCGCATGGAACGCGGCCATCACGGCCTTCGGCGTGCTGAGCGCGCTGGGGCTCGGCGCCGAGCTGCTTCGCCAGGGCACGTACTTCAACCTCATCAGGCTGACGCTCAAAATGATGAGCGAGATCGCGTCGAACGCGTTTCATCGCGTGCAACGCTTTTCGACCGACTGGCACGCCAACAGCTTTGCCGGATCCACGGTGCGCAAGATCACGCGCGGCATGTGGGCGCTCGATCTGCTCAACGACACGCTGCTGGTCGCGCTGTTGCCGTCGCTGGTGATGCTGCTCGGCTCAACGGTGCTGCTCGGCTGGCGCTGGCCGATGATGGGCGCGGTCGTCGGTATCGGTTCCGTGCTGTATATCGCGATAACCGTGATCGTGTCGCTCGGTTTCGTGGCGCCCGCCGCGCGCCTCGCCAACGCATGGGACACCCGCATGGGCGGCGCCCTCGCCGACGCAGTCAGCTGCAATGGCGTGGTAAAAGCGTTCGGCGCCGAAGAGCGCGAAGAAGCCCTGCTCGACCGCGTGATCGTCAAGTGGCGTCATCGCACGCGCCGCACATGGATTCGCGGCACGATCAACGGCGGCTTGCAAGGCGGCATGCTGGTGGCAATCCAGGCCGCCATTCTCGGCGCCGCGTTGCTGTTGTGGGTGCGCGGCGAAGCGAGTGTCGGCGACATCACGTTCGCGTTGACGATGTTCTTCATGCTGCAAGGCTATCTGCGCGATGTCGGCATGCACATCCGCAATCTGCAGCGTTCGGTCAACGACATGGAAGAACTGGTATCGCTGGAGAATCAGCCGCTGGGCATCGAGGATCGGCCCGGCGCGGGCCCGATCGCGATCGGCAAAGGCGAAATTCGCTTCGAGCACGTCACCTTCCATTACGGTGCGAAGGCCACGCCGCTCTACGAGAATTTCTCCGTGCGCATCGCGCCGGGAGAACGCGTGGGGCTGGTCGGGCACTCGGGTTCCGGGAAGACGACCTTCATCAAGCTGATCCAGCGGCTGTACGACATTTCGGAAGGCCGGATCACGATCGACGGTCAGGACATCGCCCGTGTGCGGCAGGCTTCGTTGCGCAGCCAGATCGCGATCGTTCAGCAGGAGCCGTTGCTGTTTCACCGCTCGCTGGCGGAGAACATCGCCTATGCGCGGCCCGATGCGAGCCGTGCCGAGATCGAGCGCGCTGCGAGGCTCGCCAATGCGCACGACTTTATCGCGACGCTGCCTCAAGGTTACGACACGCTGGTGGGCGAACGCGGCATCAAGCTTTCCGGTGGCGAGCGTCAGCGCGTGGCGATCGCACGGGCGTTCCTCGCAGACGCGCCGATCCTGATTCTGGACGAAGCGACCTCGAGCCTCGACAGCGAAAGCGAAGTGCTGATCCAGCAAGCCATGGAGCGGCTGATGATGGGCCGCACGACGCTGGTGGTGGCACACCGCCTTTCCACCGTGCGGGCGCTCGACAGGCTGCTGGTGCTGGACAAGGGCAAAGTCATCGAGGAAGGCAGTCACGACGCCTTGATCAGACTCGAGGGCGGCCTTTACCGGCGGTTATTCGAACGTCAGGCGCTGGAGTTGATCAAGGGACTAGGCGATCCGGAGGTCACGCGCAAGACCGATGGCGCAAAGGCGAATCGGCTCGATGATTCAAGCCTGGTGGTCGAGAAGTAAATTGCGGAGAAGCGTGCGGAACGTCATGCGCAAGGCGCCGGTAACAGGCGTTTTCCGCTGGCGTGACGCACGCCCCTGCAAACATCAGCTCAACGCGCCGCGGCTAAACCACGCCCGTGGGCAGCCCAATACCGCGCGCCATGCCGCTAGCCGCAAACACCATCAACACCAGCAGCACGGTCTGGATCACGCTGAAACGCGCATACGTACGCGCTTTCTTCAAGTCGGGCGGAGCGCCGTTTCTGATCGCGGCACGCCAGCGCATCAAGCCGAGCATCGTCGGCACTTCAAGGATGAGGATCAGCACGAGCAGCGTCATCTTGGCGTGAAAAAGCGGCTCGTGAAGGTAATAGTCGGCGCCCTTTTCGAAACCACCGAAGGCGCGCATCAGACCGGTGACGATCAACACCAACGCTGAAAGGCCCCACCGGGCGTCGGAGCGAAATACGGATCGCAAAGCAGCGGGCACGCTGGCTCGTCGCAATGACCAGGTGCGCCGGAGAATCGACGCGAGGGCAAAACCATAAGCCAGCAGATGAATGGCGGCAAGCAACCAGCGAACCAGCATAGCGACTCCTGGAAACGACGCAATACGATCGATGTGTGTCTCACCCACCACCGAAACGCCGGGCTGCATGCGGGTGACACGTCTTATTGTCAGCTACCCGTTACTTTACGATGCCTGCTGCGACCGTGGGGCGTGACCAACGGCACAAAGCGACAGATTCAGACCTGCCGCAACGAGGTGTCGAGCGCGCGCGCGGCGACCCGGTCACCTTCGGTAGTCAAAGCAGTGCGGAACACGGTTTGCCGATTGTGGCCCGCCGCAGCCGGCGAATCCCACAGCAACTCGATTTTTGGACGCCGGCCGAAGGTACCGCGAGTCAACGCAGGTGCGCCGACCGGGCCAAGCGGCGCCGCAGAGCCACCCGGCTCGCCGGCAACACCGAACGCCACGACGGGGGCAGGCGTGGGCGGCGCGCTCGCGCCCGGGGCCGCCGCCCATCGCACGGACAATTCGCGAGCATCGTACTGCCCCACCTTGCGACGCTCGGCCCATACGATCACGGTGCGCGTGGCCGGATCGAGCGCGACCGCATAGCGGCCGATCGCAAAGCGTCGCGCGGCGATATTGGTTCGCCACAGCGCGCGCGGCCGGCAGATCCACACGACCGCCGCGTACAACGCCGGCGCTGCCACCAGCCAGCCGTTGGTGGCAGCCACCGCCTGCACGGCGCGGCGCCAACCCGCACTCGTTACAAACGCGCCAACCGACCAGGCGGCAAACAGGAATCCAAGGAAAGCAAACAGACGCAGCGCCTGCCGAAGCCATTGCGGCAACGGATGCAACGGGCGCTCGGCCACGGCGCGCGCGCCCGGCAGGAAGATCAGCAGGAACAGGAACACCAGGTTCACGCACGCCCACGGCGAGGACACCATCGCCGACAGCGACGCGCCCAGGTCCATCTGCGCCATCGAAAAAAGCCAGCGAGCGAGGAGCACGAGACCGATGGCGCGCAGCGCGAAAATCGTTCCGGCGCCGGGCGCCGCGTTCGCGCGCGTCTCTTTCGTTCTCGCCAAGGCATCCTCCTGTCGTCGGCGGCGCCGCAGCCAAATTTGCGGCAGGGCCATTATAGGGATATTACGGAGACTGGCTCATTCTTGCCGGTCCCAAAACAGCACTTTCTGCCACACACCGGCAAAAACGCTGCGCGTATGCAACAACGCCCCGCGGGCGAGATGCACGTGGGGCGTTGCTGGGGGGGTGCAGCCAGACCATCGGATAGCTGGGGGCGCCTGGCTGGGGGATGCTCAAGGCGCTCCGGCAAGCCGGCCCGACTGCTTTTACTGACCGCGTATTAGCTGGCGTTGACTTCGCGCAGCACCGTGCGATGCTTCTGACGCAGCAGCTCTTCGTAGGTGGCAACGTAGTTCTTTGCCATCACTTTCGACGAGAAGCGCGCTTCGAACGCTGCACGCACCTTGGCGCGCGGCAGCGTGTGCAGGCGCTTCACCGCGGCAACCGCGCTGATTTCGTCTTCGACGACAAAGCCCGACACGCCGTTTTCGATCACTTCCGGCACCGAACCGCGGTTGAACGCGACGACCGGCGTACCGCACGCCATGGCTTCGATCATCACCAGGCCGAACGGCTCCGGCCAGTCGATCGGGAACACGAGGGCATGCGCGTTGCCGAGAAACTCACGCTTTTCGGCTTCGCCGATTTCGCCAATGTATTCGACGTGCGGGAGCGCCATCAGCGGCTTGATCACTTCTTCGTAATAGGCACGGTCGGCCTTGTCGATCTTGGCGGCAACCTTGAGCTTCATGCCTGCCTGGCCGGCGATGCGGATCGCGCGGTCAAGACCCTTCTCCGGCGAGACACGGCCGAGGAATGCGAGGTAGCCCGGCTCGACGTCCTTGATCGGCGTGAGCACGTTTTCCGGCAGACCGTGGTAAACGGTTTGCAGCCAGTTCGCCTGCTGCAGCGGAATGCGCTGGTTGTCCGAAATCGACACCACCGGCACGTCGCTGAACGTATTGAAGATCGGCTGCAGTTCCGGCAGATCGAGACGGCCATGCAGCGTGGTCAGGAACGGCACCGGCTGACGCGCGAACAGCGAGAACGGGTAGTAATCGATGTGGAAATGCAGCACGTCGAATTCGTCCGCACGGCGGCGCACTTCTTCGAGCAGCAGCATGTGCGGCGCCATCACGTCGCGAATGGTCGGGTCGAGGCGCAGTGCCTGCGGCCAGAACGCTTCGAGCTTTGCCGAGGTTTGCGAATCGCCGCTTGCGAAAAGCGTGACGTCATGGCCCTGCTCAACCAGCGCTTCGGTCAGGTAGGACACCACGCGTTCCGTCCCGCCGTAAAGCTTGGGAGGAACCGCCTCGTGCAAGGGAGCGATTTGAGCGATTCGCATAATGAAGAACTCCTCGTAAAAAATCAGGCAAAAGTACTGCGTTTGGTAAAAGCGACTCGCTTGCTCGCCAGGGCAGTCTGGCCGGATATGCCGGCGCGGGCCTGATTCTTTCGAGAAATCCTGCGATGGATCGCTTGGGTAGTGAGCCCAGATCAACAGTTCGCTGTCTGCGCATGTGCCGGTAAACAACGCACACCAGGCACCTACGTTGACAAACTGTCAGAAATTTCGGCGGGCCGACAGAGCATGCATTATCGGTGCCGGCCGTCTCGCTGCACCACGACATTTCAAAGTCTTTACGTTGTTACAAAGGCGAAACACTTTACAAACCCTTGTTTTATAAGACAGTTCTACAGTGAGTACTGGCTTGCAACGCTGGCCCGAAGGTGGCAACCCCGGGCTCCCATGCCAACGGTGCCGGCAGACATTGAAGAAATGCCGCGCCGCAGTTGAATGGAATTTGTAATTATATCTCGAAATTTTCCGCAGCCTGCATGAACTGCCGCTCTATCGGCAGGTCGAGCAATAGCAGGGCGCGGTCGTCAATCGCGAAATCAGTCGCGCCATCGCCCGGATACACAGGGCGCAATCGCTTTTGCATGTTTACAATGCGAAGCATCGGCTTCGCGGCGAACGCTTTGGCTGTGGCCCATGCCTTGCATGAACAACCTGAAACACACCGACCTTACGATCAATTGGAACACTTAACCATCGCCCAGCGTAATGCCCAGAACGCAAAGCTCGCGAGCTATGCGCACAGGCCGCTTGCGTTCCTTTTCCGCTTTATTCGCCGCCATCCGCTCGCGCATGCGATCGTCCTGTGTAGCGTGTTTGCGGCCGTGGGCTGTGCGCTCGCTTCGCAATACGCGATCAAGCACCTGATCGACGTCCTCGGCGAAGGCCGTCATCACCCGGGTCCGCTGTGGGGCGCGTTCGCCATCCTGGTCGGCCTGATCGCCGCCGACAACCTGCTGTGGCGGGTCGGCGGCTGGGTTGCCGCGCATACGTTCGTGGCCGTGACCGGCGACTTGCGGCGCGACCTGTTCCAGTATCTGAGCGGCCACTCGCCGACTTACTACTCCGAGAAACAGCCAGGCATGCTGGCAAGCCGCATCACGGCGACCTCGAACGCGGTCTACACCGCCGAAAACACCACCGCCTGGAACGTGCTGCCGCCGTGTATCGCGGTGCTCGGCGCGATCGTCATGATCACCGCCGTCAATCCGCTGATGGCGGGCGGCCTGATGCTGTGTTCGGCCATTCTGTCGGTCGTGCTTTACAAGCTTGCCGGGCGCGGCTCGGCCCGGCATCACCATTTCGCCACAAAAGCGGCTTCGGTGGACGGTGAGCTGGTGGACGTGATCAGCAACATGGCCCTCGTGCGCGCCTTCGGCATGACGTTTCGCGAACAGCAGCGTTTCGGCGCGACGGTTAAAGCGGAAATGGAAGCACGCCAGCAAAGCCTGTTGTATCTGGAAAAGCTGCGTCTGCTGCATGCGGTGATCACCGCGCTGCTGTCGGCCGGCTTGCTGGGCTGGGCGCTGTGGTTGTGGGATCAGGGCAAGGCGACCTCCGGCGACATCGTGCTGGTCAGCTCGCTCGGCTTCACGATCTTGCACGGCACACGCGATCTGGCCGTCGCGCTCGTGGATGTGACGCAGCACGTCGCGCGGCTCGCGGAAGCCGTTCGCACCCTGCTCGAGCCGCACGGCATGCCTGACCGCGACGGCGCCACCGAACTCGTGCCGCAAGGCGGCCGGGTCGATTTCGAGAGCGTGACGTTTGCCTACCCGCGCCGCCGGCCGATTCTCGATCACTTCGACCTGCATATCGAGCCGGGCCAGCGGGTCGGTCTGATCGGCAAGTCGGGCGCGGGCAAATCCACCGTGCTGGCGCTGCTGCAGCGTTTCTACGAGACGCAGGGCGGCGCAATCAAGATCGACGGGCAGGATATCGCCGCCATCACCCAGGACAGCCTGCGCCATACGATCGCGCTGGTGCCGCAGGATATCTCGCTGTTCCATCGCTCGGTGTACGAAAACATCGCTTACGGCCGCCCCGAAGCGAGTCGGGAAGAAGTGATCGCCGCCGCGCGCGAAGCCCGTTGCAGCGATTTCATCGAAGCCATGCCGGAAGGTTACGACACTATCGTCGGCGACCGCGGGGTGAAACTCTCCGGCGGACAGCGCCAGCGCATCGCGATTGCGCGCGCCGTCCTGAAGAACGCGCCGATCCTGCTGCTCGACGAAGCGACCTCGGCGCTCGATAGCGCGTCGGAAGAAGCAATCCAGAAAGCGCTCGACCGGCTGATGGTGGGCCGCACGGTGATCGCGATCGCACACCGCTTGTCGACACTGAACAACTTCGACCGGATCATCGTGATGAGCCAGGGCAAGGTGATCGACGACGGCAGCCCGGAGGAATTGCGTCAGCGGCCGGGCCTGTACCGCGACCTGCTGTCGAAGCAATACGGCAAGGGCACCACGCTGCACGTCGGCGGCAAGAAGGTGGACGAGCAGCACGTGGTCTAGGCAACGCACGCCCCCTATTACGCCTGCAGGTAACAGAAACAGAAAAGCCGCTTTCGAGCGGCTTTTCTGTTTCGAGGCACGTTGCAAGCGGCCCTGATCGCCGAATTATCCGACTATCCGACGGTGGTCTCGCGCACCGCCTTCTTACCCGATCCGGCACGTACCTTCACGGTCCGGGGGCGCTTCACACCCTGCGCACCCTGAAGATCGCGCATGAAGTTGTCGCGCCACACCGACACGTTGTTCTCGCGCAGTTGCGCCATCATGTCGCGATGACGCGCCTGGCGCTCCACCAGCGGCATCTCCAGCGCGCTCGCGAGCGCCTCGGCCATGCCGTCGATATCGACTGGATTCACGATCAACGCGCCGTCCAGTTCCTGCGCGGCGCCGGCAAAGCGTGACAGCACGAGTACGCCCGGATTCTCCGGGTCCTGTGCCGACACGTACTCCTTCGCCACGAGGTTCATGCCGTCGCGCAACGGTGTGACGTAGCCGACATGCGCCGTGCGAAACAGCGCGGCCAGCACCGAGCGCTCGTATTGCTTGTGGATGTACAGGATCGGCGTCCAGTCCAGTTCCGCAAAGCGGCCATTGATGCGCCCCGACTCCCCTTCGAGCTGCAAGCGGATGTCCTGATAAGCGTGCATGTCGGCACGCGTCGGCGGTGCGATTTGCAGGAACGACACCTTGTTGCGTTGCGCGGTGAAATGTTCCAGCAGCCGCTCGAACGCACGGAAACGCTCGACCAGCCCCTTCGAGTAATCCAGGCGGTCCACGCTCATGATGAGCTTGCGGGAATGCAGTGTGGCCTTCATCGTGCGCACCGGCTTGCCTCGCTCGCCCGCTTTCGCGAGCTCGGCGATTTCGTCCGGATAGACGCCGATCGGATAAGCCCCCGCACGCAATGTCCGGCCGAATGCATGGACGCTCAGCGGGCCGCTGGCCGACGCTTCGACCGTGCCGTTCGCCTCGTTGACGATGTAATCGCAGAACGCGCGCAAATCCGGCGCGGTCTGGAAACCGAGCAGATCGAACGAGCACAGCGCCTCAACCAGCTCGCGATGCGGCGGCACTGCCAGCAACACCTGCGAAGCCGGAAACGGAATATGCAAAAAGAAGCCGATGCGATTTTTCACGCCCGCCGCGCGTAACGCCTGGGCGAACGGAATCAGGTGGTAGTCGTGCACCCAGATCACGTCGTCTTCACGCAACAGCGGGACGAGTTGCTGCGCGAGCCACGCATTGACGCGGCAATAGCCGCCGAAGTCGTGCCGGTCATACTGCAGCAGATCGGCACGATAGTGAAACGCGGGCCATAGCGTGGCGTTCGAAAAGCCGCGGTAGTACTGGTCGTAATCGCGACGCATCAGCGCAATGGTCGCGAAAGTCACCGGCCCGCGCTCTTCCACCTTGATCTGCGGCTGGCCGGAGCTGAGTACATCGCCGCTCCAGCCGAACCACATGCCGCCGGTTTCCTTCAGCGCGTCGTATACGCCGACCGCCAGGCCGCCCGCCGCCGGGCCACCCTCCGAGATCGGCGCAACCCGGTTCGATACGATGATCAGTCGGCTCATGAAGCGCGATTCCCGATGCAGTAAGTCATGGTCGTTGGGCGATGCGGCGTCACCATCACGCTCCGCGCGCGGCGGTGACGATCGATTCCAGCCAGTCGAGCAGCGCCGTAACCGACTCGACGCGCGTATGCGCCGTCGTGTCACCTGCGCCCACCTTGATCGACAGGCCGCCGCGCTCATTGGCGACGGCAAAGCCCTTCTCGTCGGTCAGGTCGTCGCCGGCAAATACCGGTGTGCGGCCGACAAACGGCGGCTCGTCCAGGAACGCGCGCACCGCGCGGCCCTTGTCGACATCCTTCGGCTTGATTTCGTAGACCATCTTGCCCGGCTGCAACACATACGAGCCGGGATAGTCGGCAACCAGCCGCTCGGTGGCCTCGCGCGCCACCGGCTCGCGGTCGGGTGCGTTGCGGTAGTGCAGCGCAAGCGCCGCGCCTTTGATCTCGAGCAGCATGCCGGGATGCTCGTTGACAACCTGCGCGAGCACCTGCTCCATGCGCAACAGACGCTCGTCGTGAAAGCCGATGCGCTGCGTGTCGCCATTCGAGTCGCGCCGCTCGGCGCCATGCAAGCCGGCGATCGGCAGATCGGGCATGCCCAGAAAACCATCGATGCTTTCAATACCGCGGCCCGATACGATCGCGACCGCGCCGTTCGTGAGATTGCGCAACTCGGTCAGCAACGCGATCACGCGCGGTTGCACCAGCACGCCATCCGGCGTGGGCGCAAGCTCGACGAGCGTGCCATCGAAGTCGAAGAAAAATGCCGTCTCACCAGGAGACAGGACAGCCGGAAGTGCTTGCATCGGTTAATTTTGCCTTTCAGCCTTCTGCGGCCGGAAAAGTGTGCGCATCTTACCGCGCATCCGTCAATTTTTCGAGAAAGTAAGCCGGGACATAAGCCTGGCTGGGCGGTACGGCCGATGCCGCTCACGATTGCGTTCAAAGAGACAACAATCCGGCTTCAGCCAGCTTTCATCGGCCTGCGTCAAATTGCCTCGCAAAGCGCGCGCCCAGGGGCGCTGCGCGACGTCGCCGGGAATTTTGCGATACAGTCGCAGCCACGCAGACCGATGCGGTGACGCACCATATTTGCACACTATGACCGGCCGCGCGCTTTGCACGAACCACGCCGCGTCCATTCGCGGGCAGCGTCACGTGCCGCTCTTCAATCGAGTAATTGAACCCTGCTTTGTTCCCCATTATCTCGTCCCGCCCGCAACCGAACCTCGTAACGCCACGCCGGCCCTGGTCCCGGCGCGCGGCCGCGCTGACCGTCATGATGGGCGTGCTCGGTGCGCTAGCCGGTTGCACGCATCCAGCCGAACCGTTCCAGTTGACCAACGTGACCGGCCACCTGCCGGATCTCGATTTCACGCTGACCGGCGACGACGGCCGCGCCGTAACCGGCGATTCGTTCAAAGGCCGCACCTCGCTCGTCTACTTCGGCTATACGCATTGTCCGGACGTCTGCCCCGAGACGATGGGCCGCCTGATGCAGGTTCTCGGCAAACTCGGCCCGGACGCGCAAAAGGTGCGCATCCTGTTCATCACCGTCGATCCGGCGCGCGACACGCCCAAAGCCTTGCATGACTACGTCGGCGCTTTCGATTCGCAGCACGCCGAGGGCCTGACCGGCACCGACTGGCAGATCGAGTCGCTTGCCAAGCGCTACCGGGTCGCCTATCAGATGGAAAAGCGCGACCCCAGCGGCAACTATGAAGTCACGCATAGCTCAGCCGTCTACGTGTTCGATCAGCAAGGCCATGCGCGCCTGCTCGCCACCGACCACGATACTCCCGATGCGATCGCACAAGACCTGCGCCGCATCATTGATGACCGTTCCTGACCTTTCCCGAGTTTATCCATGTCGATCAAGATCAAAACGTTCGCCGCACTGGGCTGCACCCTCGTCCTCTCATGCGGTTTCGCATCGGCCGCGTTTGCCGCCGGGGCCAACGCGATCAGCGCCAAGGACGCCTGGGTGCGCTGGCTGCCGAACAATCTCCCCGCCGCCGGTTACGTGACGCTGGTGAACGCGAGCGACAAGCCGGTCGATCTCGTCGATATTTCCAGCAACGACTATGGCGACGCGATGCTGCATCAAACCGTGTCGAATGGCTCGACGCAAAAGATGGTGATGGTCGACAAGCTGACGGTGCCCGCGCACGGCCAGGTGGCGATCGCGCCGGGCGGCTATCACGTGATGCTCGAAGACGCGAAGCACAAGGTCGCGCCGGGCGACACCGTACATCTGACGCTGAAGTTCTCCGACGGCGAGACGCTCGACACGCCGTTCGCCGTCAAATCGCCCGCCCAGACCAAGTAACGCCCCGCGATGAATCTGCTCTACTGGCTCGATCCCTGGGAGTTTTCGCCGACCGTCGTGATCGCCTTGCTGGTTCCGGCGATCCTTTTCGTGCGCGGCGCACACAAGGCGAAGATGTCGATTCGCCGGCGCATTTCCTTCTGGTTCGGGCTGGTCGCGCTATATGTCGCACTGCATACGCGGCTCGATTATTTCTTCGAGCATGAGTTCTTCATGCATCGCGCGCAGCATCTGGTGCTGCATCACCTCGGACCGTTCTTTATCGCGCTCTCTTACCCGGGCGCCGCGTTGCGCGCGGGCATTCCGTTCAGCTGGCGGCAGCGCTTCGTGCGCCCCGCGCTGCAGACGCCAGTAGTCCGCAAGCTGCTCGACGTGGTGATGCATCCGGTGGTCGCGGTCACGTTGTTCGTCGGCTTGATCTACTTCTGGCTGATGTCGCCGATTCATTTCGTGGCGATGCTCGACTGGCGGCTTTATCGCGTGATGAACTGGAGCATGGTGATCGACGGCCTGCTGTTCTGGTGGCTCGTGCTCGACCCGCGGCCCGCACCGCCGGCGCGTTTGTCGCCCGGCAAGCGCATATTGGTCGTAATCGCCGCGATTCCGCCGCAGATCATGCTCGGCGCGTTTATCTTCTTTACGCCGCGCGAGCTCTATCCGATCTACTCGATTTGCGGTCGCGCGTTCACGTGGCTGAGCCCGATACGCGATCAGCAAATCGGCGGACTGTTGCTGTGGATTCCAGGTTCGATGATGAGCGTGATCGGCGCGCTGGTGGCGTTGCGTCATTGGATGCGGCTGTCCGCACGCGGGCGTCTGCGTAACGAGCGGCACGTAAAGACGGCACCAGGCGTCGCGCAAGCGGCAACAGCACCTGCGAGCAGTCACCGCTAAGAATTTCGAATCTATTGAATTTGAAGAAGCCGCTGCGTTTGCAGCCGGCCGGCGCGCACGCGCCGAGCCCGGTGGCCTTCTTACCTGGTTAGACGGAACGCATCCACACGTGCGGGATGCCGTCCTCGTCGTGAATCTCCGACACCGGCGTGAAGCCGAACGCGCCATAGAAGCCTTGCAGATGCGCCTGCGCATGCAAGCGGATCGGCGTGCCGGGCCACTGTGCCCGGATATGCGTGAGCGAGCGTTCAAGCATCGCGTTGCCAAGGCCAATGCCGCGGAAGTCCACGGTTGTCAGAACGCGGCCGATGCGGATATCGGCGTCATCGGCATCCGGCAGCAACACGCGCAGATAGCCCGCGAGCGGCGCACGTTTGGCGTTGGATGCCTCGCCGGGACCAAACGCGAACAGATGCCAGGCCTCTGAATCAAGTCCGTCGATATCGCCATACACGCAGTTCTGCTCGACGACGAACACGGCGCTGCGAGCGGCCAGCATGGCATAGACTTCGGCGGTCGTGAGCTCGTCGAACGCTTTCCAGCGCCAGTCGAGTTGCGCCAGTCGCGTGGCGGCGGTTTGCTGCGGTTCAGTCATGGCAATCTTCAAGGGAAGCACGCCATTAACAGGCGGCGGCAATGGAGAATTATGCCGCGCGTGGCGGACTTAGGCTATGCCGCCGGCAAATCCTCTAGCTGCTGACAAAAACCGGCTCGACGGGCTGCGCCAGACATTCGATCAGGTTGCCGGGACCGCACAAATGCAGCGCGCCCACCACGACCAAGGTCCGCTCGGATCGTCCGAGCAGCGCCTTCACGCGCGCCGCCCACGCACGATTGCGGGCATCGAGAATGGCGTCGCGGATGCCGGGCAGATTGAACATCGGCGACTCGACGGCGATCTGGTGCACGGCCGGCAAATCGCCATGTAGCCAGGCGGCGTGCATCCGCTCGAGCGTGCGCTGCGGTTCGTCGAGATCGGACAGCAGCATGCCGAGCGCGGTGCCAATTGCTTCGAGCGGAATCGACTCGAGCGATGCCGCCAATTCTTCCGCGGTCTCGAGATACTCATACGGCTTGGCTTGCGTCAGCGCCGAGCGCAGCATGCGCGGCTCGACACCCTCGACGACTTGCTGGAACAGCGTCGGCGCGACGATCAGCGCTGCCCACGGCCGCAGATCGACGAGCGGCGCTAATGGCCCCTGGGCGGGCCACACAGCTTGCAGCTGATTCCAGACATCGACGGATAGCAAAGGCTGCAGTTGACCGGCGCCGCCCTGCGCAGGCGCCTTCAGAAACGGCAGGATCGTCGGCGGATCGGATTCGAAGACCAGCGCTTCAGCCCAGTCGTAGGTTTCTGCGATCCATGGCGGCGTTCTGCGGCTCGCCGCCGGAAACAGATGCATCGAGCCAAGCAGACGAACGTTGGTGCCGGTGAGTTCCAGGTACATGCAGCCTCGTGTGAATGAGCAATTGCACAAAGCGGCGCTCGGGTAATCGGATGATTCAATCGACGGCGCGCAACGCGGCGGATCGTCCCGCGATCCCTCTCCACGCGGTTCGAACGGTCACTCCGACGAACAGCAGGAAGACGATCTGTGACAGGTACAGGTCCATACGAATCGGATAGTGCAGTGCGAACCATGAATTGTGCACCACGTCCGTCACGATAACGGCGACGCAGAGAATCAACCCTGCTCGCGGGCTCAGCATCAGGAGCAGTGCGGTGAGCGGATCGATGAAGAGGAGTGCCGTCCAGTAGATTCGCGTGAACGGCGCAGCGCCGCCGTAGTCCCACCAGAGCCCGTGTACCAGGGCTACTTGCAGATGTGTCCAGGTGGCGCCGCACAGGCATAGCGCGTAGATCAGGCGCAGATAGAAGGAGCGGCGTTCGAGGTTTGGGATAGGCATGCAGGGTCAGCTTTGCAATAAACAGATGTTGGAAAAAAGCCCCGGCTCCCGGGGCTTCTTTCTCACGCGGCAAAAGCTGACAGTTTAATCGCCCACACTCCACTCACTCCGTGCTTCTTTTGTACGACTCCAATTCACCCGTATAGCGCTCGTTTCGCACGCCATTACTACCGTAATACTCTTCCACTGATTTCACCCAACGGCCGATCTCAGGCACATACCAGAATGCTTTATAGGTACGTCCCGTCAGTTGAGTAGGTCCGGTTTTCTGCGCATGCGTGATCATGGCGGTATCGCCCTGCTGGGTCTGCACGGCTTGAGTGACGGTTTGCGTCGGCTCCAGTTGCGCAACCCAATCGCCTTCCGCCTCGATTTTAATTGCCTGAAACTTTCCCGCCGGTACTTCGACCGTTTCAACACCTACCACGCGATATTGACTGCTCCACTTTTGCGAGGCGAAGACCTTGTTCGGATGCTGCTCCGTATATTCCAGGTTCCAGGTTTTGCCCGTCGATAGCGGGAAAACAAACGGCCGATTGACGACCACGTCCGCGCCATTCACATTTCGTTCGCGGCTCCAGTCGGCGCCCGCGACCACCTCGCTCGGCGCCTGGGTCGAACCTGCCTGTTTCGACGTGTAGTAGATGTGGGAAGGCGTTGCGCGTATGACTGTCACTTCGTCGTGCGATTGGCGCCACGTTGAAGGCGCCTTCTCAAACGTGTTGACGTAGGTCCACGAATCCCCGCCTTTAATCGCGGGCGGCGGCGCCGATTGTGCGATCGCCAGTAATGGCAACCCAACGGTAAACAGCACAGCAGCAGTGATGATTTTTTTCATTGGTCGAATGTTGTATTAATAGCGGGTTTGCCCTGCCCCGTGTTTTCGCGCCGGGAGATATCAAGACCATTGCATCGTATCTCTAACGATGCCTCTAAATACGCGAAATGGCATGGGATACTGTACATGATCGACAGCGAACTGCTAACGGTCAATGCTTCATTCGGGGTTTCTAAAAATCAACAAAAAATGAATTGAAAGATAGAAAATAAAAATTGAAAGGAAATGAGAGGCGATTGGTAAATCAACTTTTGCCACAACGACCACCGACTACCGGGTCTACTACCAGAACAACGGCGGGATCTACGCAGGCTACGTGATCAAGGACGGCACGACATTGCAACTCGCACCGCTCGGCGGCGGAACGCCGCAAGACAGCTACTACTTTCTGAACGGCGCGGCACTTCAATCGATCAAGTCGGCGATTGTTTTTTGAGTCGATGACGAGGGGGAGGCATTGGTGTCTGCTTGCCGCGTCGGACGCACGGATGACTGCGCGGGCGCGCGAGCTGAAATGCGTAGCCTCGCGTTGAAATGCGCCTGGTCGATGTCAGCGAAAATGACGCCGAAAAAAGAAAAGCCCCGACAAGTCGGGGCTTTTCTTTACATCAACTACTGGAGGCGCGAGCCGGAGTCGAACCGGCCTAAACGGCTTTGCAGGCCGCTGCATAACCGCTTTGCTATCGCGCCGCAAGCGGACTGGAATCTAGCTGCAGACTCTCAGATCTGTCTGGTGGGTTTCCGTAAGGACCGGCCCACCAAACAAAAAGGGAAGCGCTGCTTCCCCTTATGTATGGAGCGGGAGACGAGGCTCGAACTCGCGACCTCAACCTTGGCAAGGTTGCGCTCTACCAACTGAGCTACTCCCGCATTGCCCTACTTCACAACGCCTTGCACTTTTACTTCGCCAAACAACGCGTTGCTTCAAAAATTGGAGCGGGAGACGAGGCTCGAACTCGCGACCTCAACCTTGGCAAGGTTGCGCTCTACCAACTGAGCTACTCCCGCATCGTGCTGCTTTCACCAACTAACTGCTGCCTTGTTACTGCAACTACAGGCTTACTGCCACCGGCGCTTCAAACTGCGTGCATCGGAGAAACGAGATTATGGAGAAACGACCGAAACGTGTCAACCCCTTTTGCGAATGTCTTTAACGGAAAAGATTTCACTCACGCTCGTGCGAGGTGCGGACACGCTTCATCCGTGTACGTCGCATCTCGATCGCGCTTCGATCAGACACAATCAGGCGACGCCGCCCCGCTCGCGAATCTGCGGCCAGGCGAGTTTCATGTAATAGAGCATCGACCAGATCGTCAGGAACGCGGCCAGATAGATCAGCCACAAGCCCCACACACGCGTATCGACAGAGACGCCGCCGCCGAACGGCAACGGCCCGTAGAACAGCAGCATCGGGATCGCGACCATCTGACACACGGTCTTGAACTTGCCGAGCGAATTCACCGCGACGCTCTTCGATGCGCCGATCTGCGCCATCCATTCGCGCAGCGCCGAGATGGCGATCTCGCGCCCGACGATGACCAGTGCGATTGCCGAATCGATCCGCGCGAGTTGCACCAGCACCAGTAACGCTGCCGTCACCATCAGCTTGTCGGCGACCGGATCGAGGAACGCGCCGAACGCCGAAGTCTGATTCCATTTGCGGGCCAGAAAGCCATCGAACCAGTCGGTGAGCGCTGCCAGAATGAAGATCGTGGCGGCCGCCAGATTGCGGTGTGCCGGGCTCATCATCATGTCAGGCAAATAAAACACGCCGACGACGAGCGGAATCAGAACGATCCGCAGCCAAGTCAGGAAAATCGGAAAATTAAACGGCATGGGCAGGCGCAGCGTCTGACAAGGGAGATGCAATTGTGCCGTGTCACAAGACCTGCCACAAGCAAAGCGGCGCGCGAAGCCTGGCACGCGCAACGCCGGAGCACGGCTCACCGGCCGCCGGGCGGCGGCTTCAGTCCCATTTGTCGACTGTCCAATGCGGCGCCCCGGGCAGCCGGGCACGCCGCGATCAGTGCAACTGCCGGTAAATCTGTTCGGCCAGCGCCTGCGAAATCCCTTCGACGCTCGCCAGATCCTCGACGCTTGCCGCGACCACCCCACGCAGCCCGCCAAAGCGCGCCAACAGCCGCTGACGCCGCTTCGCGCCCACGCCTTCGAGCTCTTCGAGCCGCGAGGTCTGGCGTGTCTTGCCGCGCTTTGCACGCATGCCGGTGATGGCGAAACGGTGTGCCTCGTCACGAATTTGCGCGACCAGCATGAGCGCCGCGCTTTCCTTGCCGAGTTCGAGCGGCGCGCGGCCGTCCGCAAAAATCAGCGTTTCCAGACCGACTTTGCGTCCCTCGCCCTTCGCGACACCGACCAGCATGCCGGTATCGAGACCCAGTTCGGTGAACACCTGACGCGCGATTTCGACCTGCCCCTTGCCGCCGTCGATCAACACGATGGTCGGCAGGATGCCGCCAGCCGCAGCCGGCTCCGCGGCATCCGCGGCGAGCGACGGATCCGCAGCCGCGTCGGTTTGCAATTCGGCGGCCTCATCAGCAGCATTCGCCGCCGCTTGCGCCACCATCTTCTCGTAGCGGCGCATGAGCACCTGGCGCATCGCCGCGTAGTCGTCGCCCGGGGTGATGCCGGTGATGTTGTAGCGGCGGTATTCGGACGACTGCATCTTGTGATGGTGATACACCACGCACGATGCCTGCGTTGCCTCGCCCATCGTGTGGCTAATGTCGAAACATTCGATGCGCAGATGCGCGAGGTCGTCGCACTCCATGCCGAGCGTGTCTGTGAGCGCACGCGTGCGGGCCTGCTGCGAGCCTTGCTCCGAGAGCAGGCGCGCGAGCGCGAGCCGCGCGTTCTGCTCTGCCATCGCCAGCCACGCGCGCCGTTGACCTTGCGGCTGGCGCAGCACCGTCACCTTATGACCGGCTTGCTCGATCAGCACGTCGACCAGCTCGCGCGTGCTCGGCGCGTGACTGACCACGAGCACCGGCGGTACACGGTTGCCGATGTAGTGCTGCGCGATGAACGCCTCCAGCACTTCGGATTCGATGCCGCCAGCAATTGCACGACCCTTGCGCGGCGTTGAAGATTCGGACTCTTCGGATTCGGACTCGCCTGCATCACCCGCCTCTGCCTCGAGCGCAGTGTCTTGCTCGTCGTCGCCCCCGTCTGCGCCCTCGTCGTCGCTCTCTTCGGCACCCATCTCCTCAGCAATCGCGAGCGCGTCAGCCGCATCGGACGATGCATTCGCACCGGTTGCGCCTTCGTCAGACACCGATCCCTCGCCGGCCGCGACATCGGCGAGCAACTCATCTTCGCCGCCCTCTTCAAGCCCGCCCTCGCCGATCGTCAGGGCGCTTTCCACATGCGTCGGGAAATACGCCTTGTCACCGAGATGCCGCCCGCCTCGCACCATGGCGAGGTTCACGCACACGCGCCCGCCGAGCGCGACGACCGCGAGAATATCCACATCGCTGTCGCCGCCGACTTCGATCGCCTGCTGATGCAGCACCGTCGACAGCGAACTCATCTGATTGCGCACCGCCGCGGCCTGCTCGAACTTCAGCTCGCTCGCGAAGGCGTGCATTTTCTGCTCGAGCTCCTTCATGACCTCGCCCTGCCGGCCGAGCAGAAAGCGCGACGCATTGGCGACGTCGCGTGCGTAATCCTCTTCGCTGATCGCCGCGACGCAGGGCGCCGTGCAGCGGCCAATCTGATGCAACAGACAGGGCCGCGTGCGGTTGTTGAACACGGAATCCTCACACGTGCGCAACTGGAAAACGCGCTGCAGAATCTGGATGCTCTCGCGCACCGCCCACGCACTCGGGAACGGCCCGAAATACTGATTCTTGCGATCCACCGAGCCGCGGTAATACGCCATGCGCGGAAACTTGTGGCCCGTCAACTTGAGATAGGGATACGACTTGTCGTCGCGAAACAGAATGTTGTAACGCGGCGCCAGCGCCTTGATCAGATTGTTTTCGAGCAGCAGCGCCTCCGCCTCGGAGCGCGTGACGGTCGTCTCGACGCGCGCAATGCGCGTCACCATCATCGCGATGCGCGGCGACAATTGCGTCTTCGTAAAGTAGCTCGAGACGCGCTTCTTGAGATCGCGCGCCTTGCCCACGTAAAGCACCGTGCCCTGCGTATCGTAATAGCGATAGACGCCGGGCAGATGCGGCAATTGGGCGAGCAGTTTCTTCGGCTCGAAAACGTCGGTTGCTTCGGGTTCGGTCATGCAGAATCGATTGGCTGGAACAGTGTCGCGAAGCCTCTGCCCGCGTGCTGCGCGCTGAGCGGTCGTGTAGACGCGAAACCGCCGTTGAGTGCTTTAGAATCGCCAGTTTAGAGCATTCCGCGACCGTTCGAACGCTGCGGCATCGACTGGCTCAAAGCTGCGTTGCCAGGCCGGCCGCTGAATCTGATTGCTTTACCCGTCTGGCTCACCCGGCGCGGCCACCCACCTGGGTCGCCCGCCGGCAAGACGTTGCGCAACCCACTGCGCCACCCGTTCCACTCAGCGATCCACGCCATCATGTCCTCCGCCACGCCGCCGTCCGACCAACCCGTTGCCGCGCCCACGGCAATTGCCTGCGATATCTTTTGCGCGGTGATCGACAATTTCGGCGACATCGGCGTGTGCTGGCGCCTCGCTCGCCAGTTGGCGAGCGAGCACGGCTGGCAGGTGCGCGTGTTCGTCGACGATCTGCATGCGTTTCAGAAGCTGTGCCCGTCGCTGGAACTGGAGCGCGCGCGCCAGGCGATCGACGGCATCGTTATCGAACACTGGCATGAGCCAGCCCATGCGGGCGATACGCTTGAGGTGGCTGACGTCGTGATCGAAGCATTCGCCTGCGAGTTGCCGCCGATCTACATCGCCGCGATGGCGCGGCGCGGCCGCGCACCGGTCTGGCTCAACCTCGAATATCTGAGTGCCGAAGACTGGGTTGCGGATTTCCATCTGCGGCCCTCGCCGCATCCGCGCTATCCGCTGACCAAGACCTTCTTTTTCCCCGGACTCAGCGCCGGCACGGGCGGCGTGCTGAAGGAGCGGCATCTCGATGCCGCACGCGCTGCCTTCGAGGCATCGCAGCCGGCGCGCGAGGCGTGGTGGCTGAATGCCACCGGCCGCGCGCCGCCACCCGCCACCGCCACGGTCGTCTCGCTGTTCGCCTATGAAAATCCGGCCGTCGGCAGCCTGCTCGAACAATGGCGCGACAGTGCCGAGCCGGTCGTTCTGCTGGTACCGGAAGGCCGCATCTCGGGTGCGATTGCGCGCTTTTTCGGTCTGGCTTCGTTTGCCGCCGGTTCCCACGCCGAGCGCGGCGGCCTCAGCGTCCACGCGCTCGCTTTTACCGCTCAAGCCGGCTACGACCCTTTGCTGTGGGTCAGCGACGTCAATTTCGTGCGTGGCGAAGATTCGTTCGTGCGCGCCCAATGGGCCGCCAAACCCTTTGTCTGGCACATCTACCCCCAGGCCGACGACGCCCATCTCCCGAAGCTCGACGCCGCACTCGCCCACTACGCCCGCACCCTGCCCACTGCGGCTCGGGACGCCCTCGCGCGCTTCTGGCATGCATGGAACGGCGCGGGGCAGCCAGACTGGACGGAATTCCAGCATCACCGCGCAGCGCTCAGGCAGCGTGCGGCTGAATGGGCCGGCGAACTGGCCGAGGTAGGCGACCTCGCCGGAAATCTGGCCTTGTTCGCAAAAACTCAGTTAAAATAAGCGGTTATCCAACGGCCGACGCTGCACGCGCGGCCCGATTGCAGCCGAATAATGACCAAACAGCGGCCCAATCGCAGCGATGGAGTTGGCAAACTCGTTGGCAAATTAGCTGACAAAAATCGTCTGGCAAATTTGAATTCGTCTCGCGAATTGGTCTGGCAAACCCGCCTGACTGACTGGCCTGACTAATTCGCGAGGCACACCTAGCAGGCCATTCTGCTTGCGCCGTATGCCGTTGAGCAAAAGTTGAAGCTACTTATTTCGTACAGGACAGTTTTATGAAGACCGCACAGGAACTCCGCACCGGCAACGTAGTCATGATCGGCGCAGACGCGATGGTCGTGCAAAAGGCCGAATACAACAAATCGGGCCGCAACTCCGCCGTCGTCAAGATGAAGTTCAAGAATCTGCTGACCGGCGCAGGCATGGAAAGCGTGTACAAGGCAGACGACAAGTTCGACGTCGTCCTGCTGGAACGCAAGGAAGTCACGTACTCGTACTTCGCTGACCCGATGTACGTGTTCATGGACGCCGACTACAACCAGTTCGAAGTCGAAGGCGAAATGATGGGCGACGCCCTTCATTACCTCGAAGACGGCATGGCTTGCGAAGTCGTGTTCTACAACGAGAAAGCCATCTCGGTCGAACTGCCGACCACGCTGGTCCGTGAAATCATCTACACGGAACCGGCAGTCAAGGGCGATACGTCGTCGGGCAAGGTGTTGAAGAACGCCAAGCTGACCACGGGTTTCGAATTGCAAGTGCCGCTCTTCTGCAACATCGGCGACAAGATCGAAATCGACACGCGTACGCACGAGTACCGCAGCCGCGCCTAAGCGCCTGCAGCCTGAATCCTGCGCGGGAGCAAGTCCGGCGCAGCGAAAAAAATGGCAAAAAAAAGCGCCCACATTGGGCGCTTTTTCTTTTTTGTGCCGCCGTGTATGGTTGAGGAAAACTTTACCGGGAATCTTCTAAAAAATACCTGTTCACTGCGTTTACCTTCCGTGCCTACGCCAAACAAACCATTGATAAACTTAAGTAATTGACTTTGGCATACTCCATGCTTCTCTCAGGCAAAGGCCACCAAGGCTTTATTTCCCTAATTCGTGAGATGCGGCATGAATCACAACATCGCAGACGACAGGTGTAGATGTAGATAAGGCGTTTCTTCGGCGCCGACCGGGATTTCTAACCGGTCGAATGAAGGAAATACCGGTGTCCGCCCACGCGTCAGGTCGTGTACGCGGGCATCCACTGAAAAGGAAAAGGATCTAGAACTCAATGAGTCGAATCGCCCTAGCTCCGCTCGCACGTCGTGTCCCGCGACCAGCGCCGCGCGCATGCCAATTGGCCCGTGGCGGTTGCGCCGCCACAGCCGGCGTTGCCCGCGCGGTACGGCGTTCGACCGACAGTACCGGCCAGCCATCGCACCCAGGCCGCACGCCAGAGCATCGGCGCGTCGTTCCGGATATTCCGTCCATCTAAAAATAGCGCTCGCCATGCCACATGCCCTGATTGTTGAAGACGATCCCAATAGCCTGTCTGGCCTGTCCGCCATCCTCGCCGCCGACGGCTTTTCCGTCGACACCGCGACCACCATCGCTGAGGCCCGGGCCGCGCTGACACGCTTCATTCCCGACGTCGTGCTGGTCGACCTGAATCTGCCGGACGGCAGCGGGCTCGACGTGCTGCAGCACCTGCCCGCGCACCCACCCGGCGGCGCCTTGCCCGTGATCGTGATGACCGGCAATGCAACGGTCGAGAGCGCGATCGAGGGTCTGCGGCACGGCATCTGGGATTACCTGCTCAAACCGGTCAACATCCCGCGTCTGCGCAGTCTGCTCGCCCGGATTCCGCGTCCGTACGAGCTGACCGAGGAAGTGCAGACCCTGCGGGCAACGCTGCGGCAACTCGGCCGTTTCGGCTCCCTGCTGGGCCGCAGCGGCGCGGTCCAGCATGTGTACGACACGATCGAGCACCTCGCGCCAACCGAAGCGGCCGTACTGATTTCCGGCGAAGCCGGCACGGGCAAGCAGATTGCCGCGCGCACGCTGCACGACATGAGCCGGCGCCGCAAAGGGCCGTTTGTCACGTTCGATTGCCGGAATGCCGGCAGCGTCGCGGCGTATCGCTCGCTCGACAGCGTACTGTTCGGCCACGAGCGCGGCGCATTCAGCGGTGCCGAACAGCGCGAACCGGGACTATTCGAGCAGGCCAGCGGCGGCACGCTGTTCATCGACGAAATCGCGGAACTGCCGCGTGCCCAGCAGGAAGCATTGCTGCGCGCCCTCGATTCGCAGACTTTCATGCGGGTCGGCGGCACGAACCAGGTGGTAACCGACTTCCGGCTGATCGCATCGACACGCAAAAACCCGCGCGCGGCGGTTGCCGACGGCAGCTTGCACCAGGACCTCGCGCTGCGTCTCGAAGCGGCCGCGATAACCCTGCCGCCGTTGCGCGAGCGTGGAGACGATCCTGCGTTGATCGCGCAAGCCGTTGTCGATGAACTGAATCACGAAGCGATCTCGCGCGGCACGCCGGAAGTGGCCAAGCAGATCGGGCCGAACTTCCTGCGCGAGTGTCTTTCGTACGAGTGGCCGGGCAATGTGCGCGAGTTACAGGATCGTGTGCGCCGCGCCTATCACGCGTCTGGCGACGTGCTGGAATCGCTGCGCGCCGATGAAGCGGGCTCGGCAAACGGGCGCGACCTGAACGGCAGCCGCGTGCAGGTCACGGTCGGCACCCCCCTCGCGGATGTCGAGGAAATGCTGATCCGCGCGACGCTCGACGCTGTCGGCGGCACACGCCATCGCGCGGCATCGCTGCTGGGAATCAGTCCGAAGACGCTGTACAACAAGCTGCAGCGGATGCGGCTGAACTGAGCGGATGAGGCCGGCCTCGCGGCAGGCCTCGCCTGAATGGAAAACGGCGCCTGAGAAAAGGCGCCGTTTTTTTGCCCGATGCAAACGCATGAGTCGTTGATCCGCGATCCTCAACCTGCTAACGGTTGCTTCCGGATTGCCCCCGGCCGCTCAGGCGAACGCGCTGCGCAGCAAGGCTTGCGCCTGCAGATACTGCGGCTCGGCAACCAGCTTGCTCCACTTGAGCGCCTTGCCGCGCGGCCGCATCCGCTTGAGCCGCTGCTGCGACTCCTTCGACGGCGTGAAACGCAGCGCTTCCAGCACCTTTTCCGCTTCGTCCGGTTGATTGCAGATCAGCACCATGTCACAACCGGCCTCCAGTGCGGCGCTCGCGCCTTCCGTCAGCGTGCCGCCCTGGCGCGCGGCTTCCATCGAGAGATCGTCGCTGAAGACCGCGCCCTCGAAGCGCAATTTTTTGCGCAGGATGTCCTGCAGCCAGACGCGCGAAAAACCCGCCGGCTTCGCGTCGACCTGGGGATAAACCACATGGGCGGGCAGCACGGCCCCGAGCGACACACCAAGCCAGTCGTACGGCGCCACGTCCTCGCGCAGGATCGCCTCGAGCGAACGGTCGTCGACCGGCATCGCGACGTGCGAGTCCGCCTGCGCGAAGCCGTGCCCTGGAAAATGCTTGCCGCAATTACTCATGCCGGCCAATGCAAGGCCGTGATTGAGGCTCTTCGCCAGCAGGGCCACGACTCGCGGATCGCGATGGAACGAGCGATCGCCGATCACCTGCGACTGGCCGTAGTTCAGATCGAGCACCGGCGTAAAACTCATATCGATGCCGCACGCGCGCAATTCTGCCGCGAGGATATAACCGACCGCGGTCGTCACCTTGGTGGCGTGCAATACGTCACTGTCCCACAGCGCGCCGAGCTTGCCCATTGCCGGCAGCGCGGTGAAACCGTCGGTGCGAAAGCGCTGCACGCGGCCGCCTTCGTGGTCGACGGCGATCAACAGATCGTCGCGGATCGCGCGGATCGAATCGGTCAGCGCGATCAATTGCGCGCGGCTCTCGTAGTGGCGCGCGAACAGAATCACGCCGCCGGTCATCGGATGCGCAAGGCGCCGTTTATCGTCGTCGTTCAGCGTGGTACCGACCACGTCGAGCATGACCGGTCCGGGAGTGGTTTTCATCGAATTCCGCTAGAAAGAAGCCTGAGAGCAAAGAGAGACACGGCCGACGTGCGCCGCGTTCAAGATTTTTTTATTCGTCGCTGGCGGGCGCGCGCGGGGCGTCCGGCGCTCGCACCGCATCCCCTGTTTCAGCAATCACGAACGACACGGCGTAATCGCGTTCATCGCTGATGGTCACGCGCGCCGTAATGCCGCGCGCGTCGAGCCATTCAGCCAGCTCGCCCGAGGCCACCACCATCGGTTCGCCGCTCGGCTTGTTCAGCGTTTGCAGCGCGCGCCAGGTCATCGGCCAGCGCATGCCGAGGCCAATCGCTTTCGAGAATGCTTCCTTGGCCGAGAACCGCGTGGCGAGAAATGCGAGTCCACGCGCCGCCGAACGCGCGTGGCGAGCGTGATATACGCGCAGCTCGTCCGGGCCGAGCACCTTCTCGGCAAAGCGGCCGTTGGTGCGTGTCATGACCGCAGCCACACGGCTGACCTGAACGATATCCGTACCGATGCCGTAGATCGTCATGAGTGGCGCCGCGGCGTTACGCGTTTGCGCCGAGACGGGCGGCAACCATGATCGCCTTCATCTCGCGCACGGCGTTTTCCCAACCGGCGAAAATCGCATGCGCGACGATCGCATGGCCAATATTCAATTCGACGATGCCTTCAATTGCGGCGATCTGCTGAACATTGGTGTAGTGCAGGCCGTGACCCGCATTGACCTTCATGCCGAGCGTCGCACCGAATTCGACGGCACGCACCACGCGCTCATATTCGCGCTGCTGCTCGGCCGGATCGTGCGCTTCGGCATAGCGGCCCGTGTGCAGCTCGATCACCGGCGCGCCCGCTTCGTGCGCGGCGCGAATCTGCGTTTCGTCCGGATCGATGAAGAGCGATACGCGCGAGTTCGCTGCGGCGAGTTGCTTGCACGCGGCGCGCACGGCTTCGAACTGGCCTGCGACATCGAGACCGCCTTCAGTCGTCAGTTCCTGACGCTTTTCCGGCACGAGGCAAGTGTCGTGCGGCTGCACCTCACACGCGATGTCGAGCATCTCCTGGGTGACGGCGCATTCCAGATTCATGCGTGTTTTCAGGAGCGGCCGCAGCTTGCGCACGTCGGCGTCGACGATGTGGCGGCGGTCTTCACGCAGATGCAGCGTGATTACATCGGCGCCGGCCTCTTCGGCCATCAAGGCGGCGCGGATCGGATCGGGGTAAGAGGTGCCGCGCGCGTTGCGCAGCGTGGCGACGTGATCAATATTCACGCCCAGGTCAATCACATTCGGCGAGGTAAGAAAGAAGCTCATAAGTTCTGCAAGTCGATCAGTATCTGGCGCGTCGCGAGCGGCGTGCCGCCAAGGTAGGTATTGAGCAGAAAACGCATCAGCGTTTTGCTTTGCGACACGGTCTGGGCTCGATGGTAATCGTCCTTTTCCATATCGAGCAAGGTCTGTCCGGCGATCACCGGCCATTGGGCTGGCAGATCGTCCGATGCTTCGCGCACGCCGCGCTCCGGGTCGAATACGTAGCGCCCATCGGCCTGCACGGCTTTGCGCGCGACGGTGCGATCGAGCGCCATCGCATAGCCGGTTTCCCGCAGCAACACACGTTCGAACGAACGTAACACCTGCACGGGCGGTTCGTCATGCGCGAGACGCGTCATCGTGACGACGTAGTGGTGGAAAAGTTGCGGATGCGGATCTTCGCGTGCGCAGAATTTGACCAGCAGTTCGTTGACATAGAAACCGCACAGCAGCGCATCGCCCGCTAAAGGCAACATGCCGCCAACCCATTCGGCGCCGGTCAGCGTGCGCACTTCGGATTTGCCGGACCACGACAATGCGAGCGGCTGGAAGGTCTGCAGCACGCCGCGCAAAGCGGAGTGCGGACGTTTTGCGCCCTTCGCGACGAGCGCGAGACGGCCATGATCGCGCGACAACACGTCGATGATCAGACTGGTCTCACGGTGCGGATAGCTGTGCAGGACGAAGGCAGGCTGCTCCGCGATCCGGTAATCGGAAGCGGAAGTGCGCGCGGTGCGGCGCGCGGGCGCTTTGCGCGGCTCGCCTTCGGCGCCTTCTCCGCGTTGAGCGGCCTGAGCGCCTTTGGTATTCGATGAGGTTTTTTTGGTAGCGCGAGCGGGTTTGGACGACTCGCGTGCCGGCGCTGCCGGCTCCAGGTCGTCCGGGTCAGCGTCGGAATTCAGCGTCATCCACGCGTCATTCGTACCCATATGCACGGAGTCCGGCTTCGTTGTCAGCCCAGCCGCTCTTCACCTTGATGAAGGTTTCCAGATACACCGGGCCGTCGAACAGCTTTTCCATATCGAGGCGAGCCTCAGTGCTGATCTGCTTCAGCTTGGCGCCTTTCTGGCCGATGATCATCGCTTTGTGCATATCGCGATCGACCATGATGGTCGCGAAAATGCGGCGCAGGCGGCCTTCGGTTTCGAACTTGTCGATCAGTACGGTGCTCGTGTACGGCAGTTCGTCGCCAGTCCAGCGGAACACTTTTTCGCGCAGAATTTCAGCGGCGAGAAAACGCTCGCTGCGATCGGTCAGGTCGTCTTCGCCGTAGATCGGCGCGCCTTCCGGCAGGAACGGCTTGATCGTTTCCATCAAACGCTTAATGTCTTCCGCATTCTTCGCCGACAGCGGCACGATCTCGTTGAACTGGCGCAGCGCCGCCACCTGCTGCATGAATGGATACAGCGAATCTTTATCCGACACGCGATCGAGCTTGTTGGCGATCAGCAGCGTGGGCACCGACGGCGGAATCAGGTCGAGCACTTTCTGGTCGTCCGGTCCGAAGCGGCCGGCTTCGATCACGAACAGGATTGCGTCGACCGACGTCAGCGTGGACGTGACCGCGCGATTGAGCGAACGGTTCAGCGCGCCGCTGTGCTTGGTCTGAAAACCCGGCGTATCGACAAAAATGTACTGCGCGTCTTCAAGCGTATGAATGCCGGTGATGCGATGGCGCGTGGTCTGCGCCTTGCGCGAGGTAATGCTGACTTTCTGGCCGACCAGCGCGTTCATCAGCGTGGACTTGCCGACATTCGGGCGGCCGACGATCGCGACCATGCCGCAGCGAAAACCAGTGGGAGTGGGAGCGTTCATATTCGGGTTACGGCAAGTTCAGATCGACACGCGAGCAACGGCGTGCCGATGGCAATCAATGGCCCGCATCGGCGACACGGGTTTGCACCGCGTCGGCTACGCCGGGTTCGTCTTCGATGGGTGCCTGCACGCCGGTCGTGGGCACGGCTGCGCCAGGTGTGGTGTCCCGGCTGCGGTGTTTGTCGGCGATGCGCACGGCGGCGGCTTCCGGTTTGGCGTCAACGGGCTTTGCTTCTGTGGGCTTCGCTTCTGCAGGTTTTGCATCTGTGGGCTTCGCATCCGCAGGCTTCGCGCCTTCGGATCTGGCTTCTGCGGATTTGGTGTCCAGCTTTTCGGCTGCCTTATCCGCTGCTGCCTTGTCCACCGATCTGTCGCCCGGATGGCCGATTGCCTTGTCCGCCCTTTCCGCGCGCTCCGACTTGTCCTGTCCGCTGTATTCCACATGCGCGGCGCGAATCACAGCCAACGGCGCGGACGTCGCAGTCACAGCCGGCCGCTCCTCCGCCGCAGGCGCGTTGCGAACCTCGCCCCGAGCGGCACCACGCTCGCTCTTGCGATCCGGGCTGCGCAAATCGAGCGCGGCCTGTACACCGGTCACACCGGGCACGATCTCCTGCTCGGCATTCTTCGCCGCACGAGCGCCCTTCGAGCGCTTCGGCTTGGCGACCACCGCGGGTGCGGCCGCCATCACCTCGTCGAGCGCCTTTTTGGCCGCAGCCTGCTCGGCCGCACGACGGCTCGCGCCGGAGCCGGACACTTTGACGTCCAGCTTGGGCACCGTGCATTCGACTTCAAATTGCTGATTGTGCGCCGCACCATGAGTAGCGACGACCGTGTACGTGGGCAACGCGATCTTGTGACCCTGCAGATACTCCTGCAGTAGCGTCTTGGCGTCTTTGCCGAGTGTGCGCGGGTCGATGTGATCGAGAATCGGCACGTAAAGGCGCTTGATGACCGTCTGTGCCGCATCGAACCCGCCGTCGAGGAACACCGCGCCCAGCACGGCTTCCAGCGTGTCAGCCAGGATCGACGGGCGGCGGAAGCCGCCGCTGCGCAGCTCGCCCTCGCCGAGACGCAGGCCTTCGGAAATATTCAGGGCCTGAGCGATTTCGTAAAGCGACTGCTGTTTGACCAGATTGGCGCGGACGCGCGACAGGTCGCCTTCGTCCAATTTGCCGAAACGTTGGAACAAAAGCGCAGCCACCGCGCAATTTAGAACGGAATCGCCAAGAAACTCGAGCCGTTCGTTATGCGTGGAACTATGACTGCGGTGCGTTAAAGCCTGGCGCAACAATTCCGCATTGCGAAATTCGTAGCGCAGACGGCTTTCCAACGGAGATAGGGGCATGGGCAGAGTATAACGCGGGCGCCTGCCCCGGCGAAAACGCGGGACGGCCAGCGGAAAAAGCGTAGTGAAGCGACGTTACCGCAGATTCTTAAAGTAGCGTCACAACACGCCGCGACCAGGATGACCGAAGAGTGGGCACCAGCGCGACGTGTCGTGCGATCGAAGCAAGCGTGCTCAGTGGAATGAGCCGATGCGTTTCAGATCGCTGAAGTTCATCCAGATAAAAAATGCGCGACCCACAATATTCTTGTCCGGCGCAAAACCCCAGTAACGGCTATCCGCGCTGTTGTCGCGGTTGTCGCCCATCATGAAGTAATTGCCGGGCGGCACTTTGCAGATCACGCCGCGTGCGTTGTACGTGCAGTTATCGCGATACGGATAGTCTTCTGCGCCGACGATGAACGGCGGCACGGCCGGGTTGTTCAGAATCGCGTTCTTGCGGCCGTCGAGATCTTCTTCAAATTGCTTTGCGTAGCCGAGGCGTTCTTCGTCGAGATAGTCAGGCAGCGGGGTTTCCGGCACCGGCTTACCGTTGATCGTCAGTTGCTTGTCCTGATAGGCAACGGTGTCGCCCGGCAGGCCGATCACGCGCTTGATGTAATCGACGGATTCGTCTTTCGGATAGCGGAATACCACCACGTCGCCACGCTCGAGCGGACGGCCTTCGGTGATTTTCGTGTTGACGATCGGCAGACGGATACCGTAGTCGAATTTATTGACGAGGATGAAGTCGCCCACCAGCAGCGTCGGCACCATCGAACCCGACGGAATCTTGAACGGCTCGACCACAAACGAGCGCACCACGAACACCACCAGAATCACCGGGAAAAAGCTGGCCGAATACTCGAGCCACCACGGTTGACGCAGCTTGTCGTCACGCAGACGGGCACGGGTTTGCGCCGCGTTTTCGTCGGCGAAACGCTCACCCACGCGTGCCTGCTGGCGGTCGAACTCGGCGACCACAGCATCTGCCGCGCGGCGCCGTTGCGGCATGAAAACCAGTTTGTCTGCGACCCATGCGACGCCCGTCAAAATGACGAGCACAAAAAGAATCAGCGCAAAATTCATAGGGTTCCGTTGTTCGTCTTATTTGTCTTCGACACGCAGAATCGCGAGGAAAGCTTCTTGCGGAATCTCGACGGACCCGACCTGCTTCATTCGCTTCTTGCCTGCCTTTTGCTTTTCCAGCAGTTTCTTCTTACGGCTAATATCGCCGCCGTAGCATTTTGCCAGCACGTTCTTACGCAACGCTTTAATGTTCTCGCGCGCGATAATGTTCGCGCCGATCGTGGCCTGAATCGCGACGTCGTACATTTGACGCGGAATCAGTTCACGCATTTTCGACGCCACTTCCCGGCCGCGGTACTGGCTTTGCGAGCGGTGCACAATGACCGACAGCGCGTCCACCTTGTCGCCGTTGATCAACATGTCGACCTTCACGACATCCGCCGCGCGGTATTCCTTGAACTCGTAATCCATCGACGCATAGCCGCGCGAAATCGACTTCAGACGATCGAAGAAGTCGAGCACGACTTCGCCCATCGGAATTTCATAGGTCAACTGCACCTGGCGGCCGTGATACTGCATGTTGATCTGCGTGCCGCGCTTTTGCGTGCACAGCGTAATCACCGAGCCGACGTAATCTTGCGGCATGTACAGATTGACGGTGACGATCGGCTCACGCACTTCCTCGATCTTCGAAGGCTCCGGCATCTTGGCCGGATTTTCGACCATGATGGTCGTGCCGTCGCGCTGCAGGACTTCGTACACCACGGTCGGCGCCGTGGTGATCAGGTCCATGTCGAACTCGCGCTCGAGCCGCTCCTGCACGATTTCCATGTGCAGCAGGCCGAGGAAGCCGCAGCGAAAACCGAACCCGAGCGCCTGCGACACTTCCGGCTCGTACATCAGCGAGGCGTCGTTCAGCTTCAGCTTTTCCAGCGAGTCGCGCAGCGCATCGTACTGGTTCGCTTCGACCGGATAGAGACCGGCGAACACCTGTGGCTTCACTTCCTTGAAGCCTGGCAGCGGCTCAGGAGCAGGGCGATTCACCAGCGTCACGGTGTCACCCACCTTCGCGGCAGCCAATTCCTTGATGCCGGCGATGATGAAACCCACCTGCCCCGCCGACAGCGATTCAAGGTTCTTCGACTTCGGCGTAAATACGCCGATATGCTCGACCGGGTACTGCGCACCGGTCGCCATCATGCGGATCTTGTCTTTGGGACGCAACGTGCCGTTCACGATGCGCACGAGCATCACGACGCCCACGTAGTTGTCGAACCACGAGTCGATGATCAACGCTTGCAGCGGCGCTTCCGTGTCGCCCTTAGGTGGCGGCACCTTGGCAATCAGCGCTTCGAGCACGTCTTCCACGCCGAGGCCGGTCTTCGCGCTGCAATGCGTGGCATCGGTTGCGTCGATGCCGATCACGTCTTCAATTTCCGCGATTGCGTTCTCGGGATTGGCGGCCGGCAAGTCGATCTTGTTGAGCACCGGAATCACGTCGACGCCGAGCTCGATCGCCGTGTAGCAGTTGGCCACGGTTTGCGCTTCCACGCCCTGGCTTGCGTCGACAACCAGCAACGCGCCTTCACAGGCCGACAGCGAGCGGCTGACTTCATACGAGAAGTCGACGTGGCCCGGCGTGTCGATCATGTTCAGGTTGTAGATCTGCCCGTCACGGGCCTTATACGTCAGTGCGGCGGTTTGCGCCTTGATCGTGATGCCGCGCTCGCGCTCGAGATCCATCGAGTCGAGCACCTGGGATTCCATCTCGCGGTCGGACAAGCCACCGCAGATCTGGATGATGCGATCGGCGAGCGTCGACTTGCCATGGTCGATGTGCGCAATGATCGAGAAGTTACGAATATGATCCATTCAGTGCCGATCAAGCAAAAAAGGCGCGCTCGGACAATAGCGGAGCACGCCTTGTAAGTAGGTGAAAAACCTATCTATTTTAGCCGAAAAGGCTGTCGCCCGGCGCATCTTGCGAGGCTCGGGCGGAAAAGACGGCTCAGGAGAAGCGTGAAACGGGGTGTGAACGGCGCACGTTCGCGCCCGGTTTGAGCCCTTAATCAGGCTCCGAATATATGGACTCCAAATGCATGACCGCTAACATCTGGATTCCGAATGCGCTGCCGCACAGCGTGCGGTGAGTGCGGCACGAACCCTCGCTGCGTCGAGATGATAGTGACACAGTTCGACGCCGTCGCAGACCAGAACCGGCACCAGTTCGTTATAACGGGCTTCCAGCACCGGATCGGTGTCAATGTCGATCACGACGAGCTGCGCGCCGAACTCGGCCAGCAAAGGTGCCAGTGCCGCATGCATGTCGTCGCACAAATGGCACCACGCGCGCCCGTAAAGCGTGAGCGGCGCCACCCCGGTCATTTCTGGGCGCTGCGCGGGCGAACCGGGACGAACTGCGTGTTCTCGCCGCGACGAACCAGCAGCGCAACCATCTTCTGCGGGTCGAGGTGAGAAATCACGTCGTCGAACTGCTTCGCGCTTGTGATATCCGTGTCGCCCACACGCAAGACGATGTCGCCCTTTTGCAGCCCGACACGCACGGCCGGGCCGTCTACCGCGTCGATCTGCACGCCGTTGTGCAGCTTCAGCGCCTTCATCTGGTCAGCCGGGATATCGCTAACGGCAAGACCCAAAACGTTCGTAGCGCGCTGCTTCGGCGCCGGCGGTTTTTTGTCATCGGCCTTGGCAGTCTTGTCCGGCTGCATCTCGGCGATCGTGACCGGCAGATCGCGCGTCTGACCCTTGCGCCAGATCGTAATCGTCGACTTGGTGCCCGGTTTCGTATCGCCGACCATGCGTGGCAGATCCGTTGCCGTGTCGACCGAATGGCCATTGAACTTCAGGATGATGTCGCCAGGCTGCACGCCTGCCTTGTCCGCCGGGCCGCCCGGCTCGACGCTGCTGACCAGCGCGCCCTGCGCTTTCGGCAGACCGAGCGAATCGGCCACGTCCTTCGTCACTTCACCAATCGCCACCGCGATCCGGCCACGCACGACCTTACCCGAGGTTTTCAGCTGATCGGCCACGCGCATCGCCTCGTCGATCGGAATCGCGAACGAGATACCCATGAAGCCGCCCGTGCGACTGTAAATCTGCGAATTGATGCCGATCACTTCGCCCTGCATATTGATCAGCGGACCGCCCGAGTTCCCCGGATTAACGGCCACGTCAGTCTGGATGAACGGCAGATAATCGCCCGTGTCGCGCCCCTTGGCGCTAACGATACCGGCCGTCACCGTGTTCTCAAGACCGAACGGCGACCCGATCGCGACCACCCATTCGCCCACGCGGACCTTGTTAGAGTCGCCGATCGTGATGGTCGGCAAATTGGCGGCACTGATCTTCACAACCGCAACATCGGTCCGATCGTCCACGCCGATCAGCTTGGCTTTGAACTCGCGCTTGTCCGTGAGGGTGACGTAAATCGTATCCGCGTCGTCCACGACGTGCGCGTTGGTCATCACGTAACCGTCTGCCGACAGAATGAAGCCCGAGCCGACGCCACTGTTCTGTTCAGCATCACTGTTGTCAGGCGAATCCTGGCTGCCGCCGCTACCGCTCCCACCGTTATCCCCACCGCGCGGCGAACCCGGCGATTGGGGCGACTGCGGCAACGGAATGCCGAAGAAGCGGCGGAAAAACTCCGACATATCGCCGTCGTCCATGCCTGGCGGCAATCCGCCACGGGCACCGCTGTTCGACACCCGCGTGGTTGTGCGAATGTTGACGACGGCTGGGCCAACCTTGTCGACGAGGTCAGTGAAGTCGGGCAGATTGGCTGCTGCGGGAGCCGCCGACGCCGTGTGCGGCATGAGCGGCAAACACGCCACTACCACCGCGGCCGCGAGGAATTTGCGCACCGAGAAAGTCGTCATATCGTAGCAAGCCGAGGGATTCGAGTGATTCGGAAGATTACTTCGGAGCTTTATATTCTATGGCAGACGCAAATTGCTGCAATGTGGTCTGGGGCACTTCACCAAGCAGAGTAATCCAGAAGTCGCCGCGCCGCTTGACTAGCACGTGTGTGGCGCCGCTGCTGCCCGCGCCTTCCTTGCGGGTGTTGTTCTCGACTGGCTCAACGAACACCGAAATGGCCGCGAGGCCATCGGAGAATACCGCCTGATCGACCGGAATGGTCGGCTGGCCAGCGTCCCGCGCAGCCATGGGGCGACGCAGTTCGCGAATCTTGTGGAAGCCCGGCACGGTCGGCGTGATTTGCCAGCCTTGCGCGGCCATATCGACCGGCTCGACCGGCGGACGCACCACCGTCCAGCCCGTCAAATTACGAATGCCGTTGGCGATGGCGGTTTTGTCGACCGGCACGCCAATGCGAATCTGCGAAAACGATAGCTGCTCGAGGACCTGGCCATTCGGGTCAAGCGTCTGCGCGCGCAGCAGCAGACCCGTCTTCTTGTCGGCCCATAGCTTGTAAGCAAAGCGGTACGCGTCTTTCGGGTCGAGCTCGATCACCTGGCTGTCGATACCCGCAACGCGGTCGTCGCCGAGCAGCTTCGGCTCGTATACGGACAGCACCTGCTCACCGCTAACGGCCAGCAGCGCGGGGAATGAATCCTTGTTCTGGCGCTTCTCGACCACGCACAGATGCCGCTCGGGCACGAACGTGTAGAGATCTTCGTTGTGGCGAAGCATTTTGCGCGGCTTGCCGTCGAGGCTTTCGAGTTGCTCGAATTCGCCGTCAGTGCGGGTCGCATAGTGCGCGATCCGCGACGTCTGCACGAAATTGCCGCGCTGATAGACGAAGGCGCCCTCGTAGTTCTGCTGCTGGGCGGCTTGATGAATCCGATCGAGCAGCTCCGCAGCCGTGCGACGGGCGACGAGCGGATCGTCGGTTTGGGCAAAGACCCGCGGTGTGGCGGACAACAATACGGCTGCGCAGAACAGAAATGCCGGCAGCCGCCCCCAGATAGTCGTTTTAATCAACCGCGGAGTCTGCATCAAACTATTGGCCTTGCGTAGAAACAGCGGCAGCGCGAATCAGCGGCATCGAGCCCGGCATGACCGGTTGTTGCGCGAATTGCTGGTGAGCTTCCAGATACTGATCGAGACTTGCGTCACGAATGATGTTGGCGTCTTGCGCAACGGGCTGAACCGTCGCAACGGGCACCGACGCCATGGCCACGCGCTGCAGCGAATCGCCATGCGACTGGAGCGACGCCATTTGCGCGCCTCCAGGGCCGCCCGGCACGCCTTGCAGTTGCGGCACGACAATCCACGTCAGCGTGGCAGCGGCAGCGGCGACAGCAAAGGCCGGCACAACGCGGCGGCGCAGCGCCAGCAAACGGCGCGCAACCGGCATGGCTGCAGGTGCGAGCACGTGTGGCTCATTGTCGAAACGTGCGGCAAAACCACTCAGGAACGCGCTGCTCGCCGCCGGGCTGACCGCCAGATCGTCAGAACGCAACGCGTCGCCGATCAGGTGATAGCACGACCAGGCGGCGCGATCCTCGCCGTCCAGTTCAGAAACAAACGTGTTCAGATGCTCTTCGCCGAACAACTCGCCGTCGACAAAAGCGGACAGACGCTCGCCGCGCGAGCTGGCTTGCGATTGCATCGAGACCGACCCCATGATGCTCCCCATCTTACGAATACCCCGTAGTGACACCACTAATCCAGATATTGCACCCGCGCCCCGCCCGGCGGACTGGTGTTTACCAGCGCTTGCCTTCAGGTGTGTCAAGCAACGGACGCAATTTTGCCGCAATGGCTTCGCGAGCGCGGAAAATTCGTGATCTGACTGTGCCAATTGGGCAACCCATCATCTCAGCGATTTCCTCGTAGCTCAAACCTTCAATTTCACGAAGAGTAATGGCGGTGCGCAACTCTTCCGGTAAAACCGCCATCGCAGCATTGACCGTCTCGGCGATCTGCTTGCTCATCAACATCGACTCAGGCGTGTTGATATCCCTTAGTTGGTCGGCGTCCGAGAAAGTTTCAGCTTCTTCAGCATCTGCTTCGGTCGAAGTCGGCGCGCGCCGCCCTTGGGTTGCAAGGTAGTTCTTAGCCGTATTGACGGCAATCCGGTACAACCACGTATAAAAAGCCGATTCCCCACGAAACTGCGGCAACGCCCGGTACGCCTTGATAAAGGCGTCCTGGGCGACGTCTTCCACTTCGGCTGGGTCACGCACGAGGCGCGAGATCAGCCGGAGAATCTTACGGTGGTATTTGGAGACCAGAAGCTCGAACGCGGCCTTGTCGCCCTTCTGGACGCGCTCGACCAGCACCTGATCAATTTCTTTTTCGCTCACCTGATAAATCCGTTAACTATAGGGCGCATGGCGGGGGACCATTGTAGCGTCCCCATCATCGCGGCACGTTACTCCGGTAACAGCGGTTACAGTCGTTACAGTCACGCACCGGCGCCACGCCGGCCCAGCACGGCGAGTTCCCGGAAAACCCGCGCTGGCAGCGCGTCGGCCGCAAGAAGCAGCGTGCGGGCGCGACCATGGTCCGGCACCAGCGCCAGAACAAGCAGGCGGCCACTCCATTGCGAACAGCCGGCAATGCGGCCCTGCGTCAGCAAACCGCCTGCGCGGTTCCACGCAGACAGGCCATCCGGGCCGATTTTCAGCGCGACGGGCTGCGCTTGCTCATGTTTTACCGCACACAGCGTCAACAGCACCCAAACGGCAAACGTCAACGGAGCCGCCTGCCACGTCCCCAGATGCGACGCGAAACAGCGATAGGCGGCCAATGTCGCGATCAGGATGAACACCCCTGAAGCGGCGCGCATGGCGAAGGAGCGGCGCAACGTAATCCGTTGCGCCGCTCCTTCGGGCATTGCCGATTCGGGAGAAAGCGCCGGGCAAACCGGCGTTTCTGACTGGCAGGTCACCAAACGATCGGACAATCAGGCGCGCTTGAAGACCAGCGTGCCGTTCGTACCGCCGAACCCGAACGAGTTCTTGAGCGCGATATCGATCTTCATCTCCCGCGCGGTGTTGGCGCAGTAATCGAGATCGCAGGCCGGATCCTGATTGAAGATGTTGATCGTCGGCGGCGATATCTGATGATGCACGGCCAGCACGGTGAATACGGACTCCAGACCGCCGGCGCCGCCCAACAGGTGACCGGTCATCGACTTGGTCGAATTCACGACCATGTCTTTGGCGTGGTCGCCGAAAGCGCGTTTGATACCGGTGGTTTCAGCCAGATCGCCGAGCGGCGTGGAGGTGCCGTGCGCGTTCAGGTAATTCACCTGGTCGGCGTTGACGCCCGCGTTCTTCAGCGCGGCCAGCATGCAGCGGCGCGCGCCGTCGCCGTCTTCCAGCGGCGCGGTCATGTGATAGGCGTCGCCGCTCATCCCATAGCCGCCGACTTCGGCGTAAATCTTCGCGCCGCGGGCCTTCGCGTGTTCGTACTCTTCGAGCACCATCACGCCGGCGCCTTCGCCCAGCACGAAACCGTCGCGATCTTTGTCCCACGGACGGCTCGCCGTTGCCGGATCGTCGTTGCGCTGCGACAGCGCACGCGCCGCCGCAAAGCCGCCGATACCCAGCGGCGACACAGTGGATTCCGCACCGCCTGCGATCATCACGTCGGCGTCGCCGTATTCGATCAGGCGCGAAGCCTCGCCGATGCAATGCAGACCCGTGGTACACGCGGTCACGATCGCCAGATTCGGACCCTTGATGCCGAACTTGATCGACAGATGGCCCGAGATCATGTTGATGATGGACGCCGGGACGAAGAACGGCGAAATACGGCGCGGGCCGCGGTTCAGCAGTTCGGTTTGCGTCACTTCGATCATCGGCAGACCACCGATGCCCGAGCCCACCACCACGCCAATGCGCTCCGAATTTTCGTCGGTGACTTCGAGGCCGCTGTCCTGCATCGCCTGGATGCCGGCTGCGACGCCGTAATGGATGAACGTATCCATGTGGCGCGCTTCCTTACCGGGGATGTAGTCCTCGATATTGAAGCCCTTCACCTCGCCGGCGAAACGAGTCGAAAAGTTCGACGCATCGAACTTCGTGATATTGGCAATACCCGACTTGCCGGCGACCAGATTGGCCCAGCCGTCGGCAACATTATTGCCAACAGGCGAAATCAGCCCCAGGCCTGTAACAACAACACGACGGCGGCTCACGGTAACCCCTTTTTCATAGATGACAAAAGCACAAAAGCCACAGCGGCCACAGGAACCTGCCCTGTGTGCCCTGTGGCTGTTAGCCGCCCCTACCCCTGGCGCTGCGCGCCAGGTCCCCCCAAGGGGGGCAATCCCCCAAGGGGATTTCCTTCGGGGCGGAAAACGCGGGGCGGCCCGGCGTTTTCTTGAAAGTCGGCAATCGCGCGAAAAGTTGCGCTGTCAACATCGCTGGCTCCTGCACGGCAAAAAGCGCCAGCCCTGCTGGCGTCGGAAACCGACACGGCAGGGCGTCATACGCCGCCAACGCAGAAACGCAGGCGCGAATGACTTTAGGCCTTGACGTTCGCGCGAGCGTAGTCGATCGCTTGCTGAACGGTGGTGATCTTCTCGGCTTCTTCATCCGGAATTTCCATGCCGAATTCGTCTTCGAGGGCCATCACGAGTTCAACGGTGTCGAGCGAGTCGGCGCCGAGGTCGTTCACGAACGAAGCTTCGTTCTTGATCTCAGCTTCTGCAACGCCCAGTTGTTCTGCGACGATCTTCTTGACGCGCTGTTCGATATTGTCCATTACCCCTCCAAGGGAAAAGAAGTTCAAAAATACAGGTGCGCGCATTTTATCAGGTTTGACCCGGCAAAAAAGCGGCGCATCGGGTTCCTGTCAAGGCATGCGCCTTACGCTTTTGCAAACGCATCAAGGCGCGGATAGTAACCGAATTTGGTTACGACATGTACATTCCGCCGTTCACATGCAGTGTCGTGCCGGTGATATACCCCGCTTGCGGCGACGCGAGGAACACCACGGCATGCGCGATATCGTCCGGGCTGCCAAGGCGGCCGAGCGGAATCTGCGTCTTCAGCGCGGCTTGCTGCTCTTCCGGCAGGGTCTTGGTCATGTCGGTATCGATAAAGCCCGGCGCGACGCAATTGACGGTGATACCGCGGCTGCCGATCTCGCGCGCCAGCGCGCGCGTCATGCCTGCCACACCCGCTTTCGCGGCTGCGTAATTGACCTGCCCCGGGTTGCCGGCCGAGCCGACCACGGACGTGATGTTGATGATACGGCCGCCCTTCGCCTTCATCATCGGACGCAGCACCGCGCGCGACAGACGGAAGACCGACTTGAGATTGGTGTCGATCACCGCGTCCCAGTCGTCGTCCTTCATGCGCATTGCCAGCTGGTCTTGCGTGATGCCGGCGTTGTTCACCAGTACGTGCAGCGCGCCGAATTCCTTCACGGTGCCGTCGATCAGCGCTTCGGCTGCGGCGGCGTCGTTGACGTTGAGCACCGCGCCACGGCCGTTCACGCCGGCCGCGTTAAAGGCTTCGCTGATCGCTGCCGCGCCGCTTTCGCTGGTTGCCGTGCCGATCACCGTCGCGCCCTGGCGCGCCAGCTCCATCGCGATCGCACGGCCAATGCCGCGCGACGCGCCCGTCACGATTGCAATTTGCTTGTCGAGAGTCTTTTCCATCTGTCAGTCCGGATGCCCTTTCGGAGGGCTGATTGATTCTTGATGTCGCGCTTGCGGCTTGCTCGCGCCCTGCTTGCACCCTGCTTGTACCTTATGACGCGGCGTTCAGCCCGCCGTCACCAGCTTGAGCGTTTCTTCAAGCGTTGCCGGATCGAACACCGAGGCGCCGACCAGATTGCCGTCGATGCGCTTCGTCAAGCCCGCGAGGACCTTGCCCGGACCGCATTCGATCACGTGCGTAACGCCTTGCGCCGCCATTGCCTGGACGCTCTCGACCCAACGCACCGGACCTGCTGCCTGACGCACCAGCGCGTCCTTGATCCCGGCCGGTTCGTTGACCACTGCGACGTCGACATTGTTGATCACCGGAATCGACGGCACCTGCACGTCGACGCTCGCCAGATACTCGCGCAACTGATCCGACGCCGGCTTGAGTAGCGACGAGTGGAACGGCGCCGAGACCGGCAGCGGCAACGCACGCTTTGCGCCCTTCGCTTTCGCGACTTCGCAAGCCTTTTCGACGGCCGCCTTGTGCCCGGCGATCACAACTTGCGCCGGCGCGTTGAAGTTCACCGCTTCGACGACACCCGCGACCGACGCTTCGGCGCAAACCGCGCGCACCGTGTCGTCATCGAGGCCCAGAATCGCGGCCATGCCGCCAACGCCAACCGGCACCGCGGTTTGCATGGCTTGCGCACGAAAACGCACGAGCGGCACAGCATCGCGAAACGCGATCGCGCCCGCCGCGACCAGCGCGGTGTATTCGCCAAGGCTATGGCCGGCGACGATGGCCGGCTTCGGGCCGCCCGCCTGTAGCCATGCGCGATAAACCGCATACGCGGCGGTCAGCATGACGGGCTGGGTATTGGTGGTGAGATTCAGATCTTCGACAGGGCCTTCGGCGATCAGCTTGCCGAGGTCCTGATTGAGCGCATCGGAAGCTTCCTGAACCGTTTCACGCACGATCGCGTGATCGGCGAATGCGTTGAGCATGCCGACCGACTGCGAACCTTGCCCAGGAAAAACGAACGCAAATTTCATATCGTCCCCAAAATCGATGTTGTCAGATGTGGGTGGCGCGCCCGGTAGAATGCGAGCGCGCTCAAGCGTAGCCGAGCGCCGCGAAGAGCGCCCGCCATAGCGTCGCCGCTATCAGTAGCGGATAACCGACGCGCCCCACGTGAAGCCGCCGCCGACGCCTTCGATCAGCACGTTCTGGCCGCGCTTGATGCGGCCGTCGCGCACGGCGACGTCGAATGCGAGCGGAATGGACGCAGCCGACGTATTGCCGTGTTCGCCCACTGTGACGACCATGCGTTCCTGCGGCAAGCCGAGCTTGCGGCAGGTGCTTTGCATGATGCGGATATTGGCCTGATGCGGGATCAGCCAGTCGATCTGCTCAGCCGACAGATTCGCTTTTGCGAGTGCCTCGACCGCGACCTTTTCGAGCACATTGACCGCGAGCTTGAATACAGCCTGCCCATCCATATGCAGAAACGCGCTGCCCTCGATCACGCCGCCGTTCACATTGCCCGGCGTGCAGAGAATGCTCGAATGGCTGCCGTCGGCGTGCAGAGCGCTTGCCAGCACGCCCGGCTCTTCGGACGCCTGCAGGATCACTGCGCCCGCGCCGTCGCCGAACAGCACGCAGGTGGTGCGGTCCTTGAAATCGAGAATGCGCGAGAAGGTTTCCGCGCCGATCACGAGCGCTGTGCGATGTTGACCGCTGCGAATGAAGCTGTCCGCTGTGGCGACCGCATAAGCGAAACCCGAACAGACGGCCTGTACGTCGAATGCCGCACCGTGGTTCTTGATGCCGAGCTTGTTCTGCAACAGACACGCCGTACTCGGAAACACAAAGTCGGGCGTGGAGGTTGCAACGATGATCAGATCGATGGATTGCGGATCGATATCAGCCGCTTCGATCGCGCGCTGCGAGGCGATCAGCGCCAGATCGCTGGTGGTGACATCGGGTTCGGCGAAGTGCCGCGCATGGATGCCCGTGCGGGCCACGATCCATTCGTCGCTCGTCTCAACGCCTTCTCTGGCGAGACGCTCGGCCAGATCCTGATTGGTGACGCGCCCGGGCGGCAGATAGCTGCCGGTTCCCAGCACGCGGGAATAAATTGTCGATTGAGCCATTATGCCTTCGAGGATTGCGCAGCGTAGGGCTCGGCCGGCTGGCCTGCGATCGGGCTTGCCTGCCCCGCACCGCTCGCGTCGCGCGCAGCCTGTTCGAGAGAACCTGCATTCTCTTCCATTGCTCGCGCAAGGCGTTCCAGCACGCCGTTTTTGACGGCATCATACCCGCGTTTGATAGCCCACTCAAACGCATAGGCATCTGCCGAGCCGTGGCTTTTGATGACCAGCCCACGCAGGCCCAGCAGCGCGGCGCCGTTGTATTGCCGGTGATTGACCCGTTTCCTGAAACGCATCAATACCGGCAATGCGAGCACCGCCATCACCTTGGTGAGCCACGAGCGGCCGAACTCTTCCTTGATGATGTCGGAGAGCATCTGCGCGAGGCCTTCCGACGTTTTCAGCGCGACGTTGCCGACAAAACCGTCGCAGACGATTACGTCAACCGTGCCTTTGAAGATGTCGTTGCCTTCAACGTTACCGTGAAAGTTAAGTGTACTCGCGCGCAGCAGTTCGCCGGCACGTTTGATGGTGTCATTGCCCTTGATGACTTCTTCGCCGATGTTGAGCAGGCCGATGGTGGGCCGCTCCTTGCCTTCGAGTGCGGACACGAGCGCGTGCCCCATCTCCGCGAACTGCAGCAGATGCTGCGGCTCGCAGTCGACGTTCGCGCCCAGGTCGAGCATCGTCGTGTAGCCAGTGGGATTGGGCATTGCAAACGCGATGGCCGGGCGTTCGATGCCCGACAGCGTTTTCAGCACATAGCGCGAAACCGCCATCAGCGCGCCGGTGTTGCCGGCGGAAATGCAGGCTTGCGCCTCGCCTTCCTTGACGCGGTTCAGCGCCACGCGCATGGAGGAGTCTTTTTTCTTACGCAGCGCGACTTCGACCGGATCGTCCATGGCGACGATCTCGGAAGCGGGTACGACGGTCAGCGCCGGCAGGTCTTGAGCCTTCAACTTCTTCAGCTGCGCGCGAATCGCACTTTCAATGCCGACGAGCAGCAGCTCAGCATCGGGATGCGAACGAACGAAGTTGACGGCAGCGGGAACGGTCACGGACGGGCCGTGGTCGCCTCCCATGCAATCTATCGTGAGCTTTACTGTCATGGAGTGCGACGAATTTCAGGCGCCCTGCATGGGATCGCAGCAAGCGCTAAAGCACCAACTGCGATCGACACAAAAAAGCGGCAATTCAATGCCGCCTTTTTGCCGAGCCGGGAAAATGTCAAGCGAGCTGATCGCCACGCGAAACGCCAAGGGGCGCAACGCAGTGAAACGATTAGTCGTTCTTCGTCTTGACGACTTTCTTGCCGCGATAGTAGCCGTTCGGGCTGATGTGGTGACGCAGATGCACTTCACCCGTGCTCGGCTCAACGGCCAGCGGCGCTGCCGACAGGAAATCGTGCGAACGGTGCATACCGCGCTTCGACGGCGACTTCTTATTTTGTTGAACTGCCATGACTAACTCCTAAAAATTTTCCGAATTCTAACACAGCCCGGCCCGGTGTCCGCCATCGACCGAATGGCCAATGCGCCCGAATCGCGCTCCCATGCAACTGTTCAATGCTTCTTGTCGCCCGGCTCACCGCGCTTGAGACTTTCGAGCGCCGCAAACGGATTAGGCCGTTCGGGCTCACCGCCCTCAGCAGCTTCGTCCGGCGCAGCCTCGTCGCCCTCGCCCTCTGTTCCGGCCACACCAGAGACGAGACTCTCGTGCACTTCGGGACACACCTCGTGCTTGGGCACGAGCGGCAAGGAAAGCAGCAACTCTTCTTCGATCAAGTCGATGAGATCGAACTGGCGCGAGCCCACGATCACCTCGACTTCATCCTCGTCGAGCGGAAACTCTTCGGCTTCCGCCTCAGTGTTGACGATCCGGTAAGTTGCATCGACATTGAACGTCTGCAGATACGGTGTCATGCACCGCTGACATTCGAGCCATGCGGCGCCGTGAATCGCCAGCCTCAAATAAGGCTGCGGACCCTCGGTGCCGTCGTCCTGCAATTCCGGCTGCGTCGCCCCTTCGGCTTGCCAGGTGAACGCGGTATCGCGGTCTGGCGCTTCTGCCGGGACTTCGTTTAACATGCGCGGCAGTTGCGAGACGCGCACGACACCCGCGGCCTGACGCCCACTCCGCGCAAATTCGAACAGATCGAGATCGTGCGGGTCGGACAGACCAGCAGGGTTGCCAGGATGTTGAGTCATGTGCGCTCCTGCGTCGGCAAGGATTTCGCCGGGGGTAAATCGGTTTGCAAAGTAGCCCGCGGACCTCGTGCGTGCCGCATATTGCCCACACGGCAGGGCCGTCTACGCAATAGCATACCGATGAAAAGCCCGAAATCATATCCGTTTTGTCTTTTCGAGTCAAACACTTAAGCCCGTACACGTGCGAACTTCGCACAACCCCGTACGACCCGTCTCTCTAGCCGTTGGTTGCACATGTCAGATTCCCTCAATCGCCCGCCACGCCTGATTCTGGCGTCGAGTTCGCCCTATCGCCGCGAGCTGCTCGAACGCCTGCGCGTTCCGTTCGACGTCATCGTGCCGGCGATCGACGAAACGCCGCTCGCCGGCGAAACGCCCGAAGTCACCGCCCTGCGCCTCGCCGAGGCGAAAGCCCGTGCGGTGACAGACAAGCTCGGCGCTGGCGAGACCGCGCTCGTCATCGGCTCAGATCAGGTCGCCACCTACGACGGCCTGCAGATCGGCAAGCCCGGCACGCACGACAAGGCGCTCGCCCAACTACAGGCAATGCGCGGCCGCGAAGTGCTGTTTCATAGTGCCCTCTGCCTGTTCGACAGCCGCTCGGGTGCGGCGCAATCGACCGATGTCATTACCCGCGTACAGTTTCGCAATTTGCCGGATGCCGCGCTCGAAGCCTATCTGCGCGCCGAAACGCCATACGACGTCGCGGGCAGCGCCAAATCCGAAGGCCTCGGCATTGCGCTGCTCGAAGCCATTCATTCGGACGACCCAACCGCGCTGATCGGGCTGCCGTTGATCGCCCTCTCACGCATGCTGCTCGCCGCAGGTTATCCACTTCTGGGGGCGCGATGAGCGGCACTTTATATCTGATCCCGAACACGCTCGGAGAAGGCGATGCCGACGCGCTCGACGCCGTGCTGCCCGCGCCGGTGCGTGCGCGCGCCGCGTCGCTCAACTATTACATCGGCGAGAACGCGAAAACCACCCGCGCCTTCCTGAAGAAGGTCGGCACCGAAAAGCCGATCCAGGAAATCGAAATTCGCGAGTTGAACGTCAATACACCGGCCGGCGAGATCGACAAACTGCTCGCGCCTTTGCTGGCGGGCACGGATGCCGGCCTCGTATCCGAAGCCGGCTGCCCGGCAGTCGCCGATCCGGGCGCCCTGCTCGTGCGTCGCGCGCATGAACGCGGCGTGAAGGTCGTGCCGTTTGTTGGACCGAGTTCGATCCTGCTTGCGTTGATGGCTTCCGGCCTGAATGGTCAGAGTTTTGCGTTCCACGGCTATCTGCCGGTCGACGCCATCGAACGGGCCAAGCGCCTGCGCGAACTCGAACAGCAGTCGCGCAAAGCAAAGCAAACGCAGATCTTTATCGAAACGCCCTACCGGAATCGCGCGCTGCTCGACACGCTGCTGGCGACGTGCGCGCCATCCACGCTGGTATGCGTTGCCGTTGATCTGACGCTGGAGACGGAAACCATTGCCAGCCGCAGCGTGGCCGACTGGAAGAAAAAGCCGGCCATCGATTTGCACAAGCGGCCCGCAATTTTCCTGATACTCGCCGTCTGAGTGCTGCCGCGCATCAAGCTGCAGAACCCGCCGATTCCTGTTTAGCGGCACAAAAAAAGCCCGCGCGATCGAGAAAACTCGACCCCGCGGGCTTTTTCTCCCAGCCGATTACCGCAGATTCATCTTCCCGCCGAGCGCCATGGCATGAACGGCGCCACTGCCAACCGCCGCGCCGAACTTGCGCGCCACGCGATCGGTAATGCTCTCCTTAACCGTGTAGTCAACGATATCCGGCGCCTTGAACAGGTCGCGCGCGACGTAATCCGCGTCGCCGAAACCGTCAGCCAGGCCCAATTCGACACTCTTCTGCCCGGTCCAGAACAGGCCCGAGAACATGTCCGGCGTTTCGTGCAGACGCTTGCCGCGGCCCTGACGCACCGCGTCAATGAACTGCGCGTGAATCTGATCGAGCATGTCCTGCGCATGTTCGTCCATCTTCGGCGTTTCCGGCGAAAACGGATCGAAAAAGCCTTTATTCTCACCCGACGTGTGCAGACGGCGCTGAATCCCCAGCTTGTCCATCAAGCCGGTGAAACCGAAGCTGTCCATCAGCACCCCGATCGAACCGACGATGCTCGCCTTGTCCACGTAGATCTTGTCTGCCGCCGCGGCCGCGTAGTAGCCGCCCGATGCGCACATGTCGCCGACCACGACATATAACGGGATCGACGGATACTTGGCGCGCAACCGGCGAATCTCGTTGTAGATAATGCCCGCCTGCACCGGGCTGCCGCCCGGGCTGTTACAACGCAAGATCACGCCGGCCGTGCCGGCATCATCGAACGCGCTTTCCAGGGCGGTGTTGATATCTTCCGCGTTCGCATTTGTATCGGCGGAGATTTCGCCGTCAAGCGTCACCATTGCCGTGTGCCGGCCGGTGGTCGAAACCTTGTCGCCGGAGAAATCGAACGCGCCCCATACCGCCACGAGCAAAACGATCAGGAACACAAAACGGAAGAAAATCTTCCAGCGGCGTGCCGCGCGCTGCTCGGTGATCGCCGCAAGCGCGATGCGCTCGAGCGCGGCACGCTCCCAGCCCGGCTCATCGGCAGGCGTGCGGGGGCGGCCTGTCAAGGACGGTTCCTTCGGTTCGGGAGTCAAATTGTCTGACATGCGGTGCAGTGGAAAGATCGAAGAGGAGAAAAATCAGGGCGTGGCCGGGCGTAATTCGCCGTCCGGCAGCCAGAACACGGCGCGGCCTTCAGGTGTATCCCGTTCGTCAACCTGGACGGGACGCAAGCGGCCGCCGCGGCACGGGCCACCAACGCATTTGCCCGTATCAGGCGCGTAAATCGCGCCATGTGTGGCGCACATCAAGTATAAACCGGACGATTCGAAGAACTGCCCTTCGGCCCAGTCGAGCTCCATCGGCACGTGAGCGCAACGGTTCAGGTAGCCGTATGCGCGGCCATCGTAGCGAACAAAAAATACCACGGCATCGCCGCCGCCGAACGTTGCCGCACACCGTACGCCCGCGCCGCCGTCGACCAGTTCCCCGGATGCGCAAACGCGAACCGCCTCGGTCGCCGCGTCGGTCATACCCGTGCTCATGCGTTCTCTCGCAGCCAGCCGGACAGCGCGCTCACGCTGGAGGCGACGAATTTCGGCGACAGCGCGCTCAGCGAGCCCGCAGGATGCGCGCCGTATGTGACACAAATACCCGCGACGCCCGCGTTGATCGCCATCTGCAGATCGTGCGTCGTATCGCCCACCATCACCGTGCGGCCCGGATCCTGCCCCAGTTCACGCGTAAGCTCGTGCAGCATGGCCGGATGCGGTTTCGAGAAGGTTTCGTCCGCACAGCGGGTGCCGTCGAACAGGCTCGTCAGCCGCGACTGGTCGAGCGCGCGGTTCAGCCCGACGCGGCTCTTGCCGGTCGCCACCGCCAGCAGATACCCCTGATCGCGCAATTCCTGCAGCATTTCGCGCACGCCGACGAACAACTCGGTGGTCTGGTCCTTCACCAGATAATGGAAACGGTAGCGTTCCGCCAGACGCGGGTAGTCGGCCGGATCGAGCGTGGGTGCGGCGATTTGCAGCGCGTCGCGCAAGCCCAGGCCGATCACATAACTGGCGGCCTCATCGGCGGGAACCGGCAGACCGAGATCGCGGCATGCTGACTGGATGCTGCGCGTGATGTGCGCGGTCGAATCCATCAACGTTCCGTCCCAGTCGAAGACGATCAGGTCAAATTGCTCTCTAGCCATGCGGTGTCGTCTCCGGGTTTGACCCACTTCGTGATTCACGTAATTCATTGAGCTGCGCAACGAAACTGCGGCAGTCGGCCGGCAGCGGCGCCTCGAACTGCACGGGCTCGCCGCTTGCCGGGTGTGTCAGCTTCAGACGGTATGCGTGCAGGAACATGCGCTTCAGGCCCGGCTTCGCGTTGGCGCGAGCCAGCGCCTTGTTCAGCGCGAAGTCGCCGTATTTGGCATCGCCGACGATCGGCAGTTCCAGATGCTGCAAGTGGACGCGAATCTGATGCGTGCGGCCGGTCTTCAGTTCCGCTTCGAGCAGCGCGTACTCCGGCCAGCGGTCGATCAGATTGAAAACCGTGTGCGACGCAAGGCCGTCGGCCTGCACGCGCACACGCCGTTCGCCGTCCGCGGTCAAATACTTGTGCAGCGGCTCCTTGACCGCGCGGCGGCGGCCCCAGTCGCTCGCCCACTCGCCGTGGACGCACGCATAGTAGCGCTTATCCATCTTGTTCTCGCGAATCTGCTCGTGCAGATTGACCAGCGCGGAGCGTTTCTTGGCGAGCATCAGGATGCCGGACGTCTCGCGGTCCAGCCGATGCACCAATTCGAGGAATTTCGCCTGCGGCCGCGCTTCGCGCATCTGTTCGATCACGCCGAACGCAACGCCGCTGCCACCGTGGACCGCCACGCCGGCAGGTTTATCGATCACGAGCATGTGCTCGTCTTCAAAAATAATCCTGAAATCGGCGCTCGGCACCGGCGCCTGGGCGATCGCCTCGTTCGGTTGAGCAACGCGAATGGGCGGCACACGCACCAGGTCGCCCAGTTCGAGGCGGTACTGCGCGTCTATCCGGCCCTTATTCACCCGCACTTCCCCGCTGCGCAGGATGCGGTAAATATGGCTTTTGGGCACGCCCTTACAGACGCGCAAAAGGAAGTTATCAATGCGCTGTCCGGCCGCACTGTCGTCGATCTCGATCATCGAGACCTGGTCGCTTGCGACCGATTTCTGGGATATTTTGCCTAACTCTTTCATTATGAATATAATTTGCCCAGCAGTCTGCGGCGGCCGGCGCAGTGTCCGGAATTCGGGCGGATTGCGCAGGCGCAAGCGATAAACCGTTATTTTACTTGCGCCGGGGTCTGGTTGCTCACCCTGAAAATGAGATGCAACATGTTGCACGCACGAGGTCAGTACCCGGCAGGGACGGCGCCCACAGGCGCGTTCGGTCAAGGTCGGCTTCGACGGTAACGGAATTTTGGTAAAAAAGAATTTAACTTTCAGCTTCGGTATCGGGCGGTCTGACGCCCTGCTGTAAGAAGCTGCGAGTTGCGAAAATACGGCGTGCGCCCGAGGCGTCTTGTAGAAAGTACAAGACATGGCGACGTCAAAATGAGGCGAGACACCCCCAGCGAGAAAAGACGCGCCGACTGCGCGAACTTCCCGCTGCGGCATGACCGCAGCCTTCGACCCTCCGGTCACGCGTCCAGTTGGCGCACCGGCGCGAGTGGACGCAAGGCTTATGAAGGTCTGCTGGCAGAACCCGCGGCGTGTCGGGTCGTTATTTGAAGCCGTGTTCGCATGTGCCCTGCGGCACCGTGCCCATTTTTCAATGGGGCCGGGCCCTCTCAGGCAATTCTCCCGCCATTTTTCCCGCTCCAGCGTGCTTGTGAAAACACAATAAGGCGCGGCATGCCGCTGCCCGCCTGGCTCTCGCGACTGACAACCGCGCAGCCAGGGGGTCTGGCTAAGCCGCTCTGGAGCCGTTCAATGAAACGAATGTTGTTCAACGCGACGCAGCAGGAAGAACTGCGCGTTGCCATCGTCGATGGGCAAAAACTCATCGATATCGACATCGAAACCGCCGGGCGCGAACAGCGCAAAGGCAATATTTACAAGGGCATCATCACTCGCATCGAGCCTTCGCTCGAAGCCTGCTTCGTCAACTACGGCGAAGACCGCCACGGCTTCCTGCCGTTCAAGGAAGTCGCCCGTCAGTATTTCCGCGACGGTGTGGACATGCGCTCCGCGCGCATCCAGGACGCCCTGAAAGAAGGTCAGGAACTGATCGTTCAGGTCGAAAAGGAAGAGCGCGGCAACAAGGGCGCGGCCCTCACCACCTTCATCTCGCTCGCCGGCCGGTATCTGGTATTGATGCCGAACAACCCGCGCGGCGGCGGTGTGTCGCGCCGGATCGAAGGCGACGACCGTCAGGAACTGCGCGAAACCATGGCGCAGCTGCAATTGCCCGAAGGCATGAGCATCATCGCGCGCACGGCCGGCATTGGCCGCAGCGCCGAAGAACTGCAATGGGACCTGAACTACCTGATGCAGTTGTGGCGCGCCATCGAGGCCGCGTCGCAAAGCGGTTCGAGCGGCCAGCCGATGCTGATCTATCTCGAATCGAGCCTGGTAATCCGCGCGATTCGTGACTATTTCCAGCCGGATATCGGCGAAATCCTGATCGACACCACCGAAATCCATGACCAGGCCCGCGCCTTCATGGATATTGTGATGCCGGACAATGTCAGCAAGGTGAAGCGGTATCACGACGATGTGCCGCTGTTCTCGCGCTTCCAGATCGAACACCAGATCGAAACCGCTTACTCGCGCACGGTGCCGCTGCCCTCGGGCGGCGCCATCGTGATCGACCACACGGAAGCGCTGGTCGCAATCGACGTGAACTCGGCGCGCGCCACCAAGGGCGCCGACATCGAGGAAACGGCGGCACGCACCAACCTCGAAGCCGCCGACGAAGTCGCCCGCCAGTTGCGCCTGCGCGATCTGGGCGGCCTGATCGTGATCGACTTCATCGACATGGAATCGGCCAAGAGCCAGCGTGAAGTCGAACAACGCCTGAAAGACGCTTTGAAGCACGACCGTGCGCGCGTCCAGATGGGCAAGATCTCGCGCTTCGGCCTGATGGAACTGTCGCGTCAGCGTCTGCGTCCGGCTTTGTCGGAAGGCAGCCATGTGACCTGCCCGCGCTGTAACGGCACGGGCCACATTCGCGACACCGAATCGTCCGCGCTGCAAGTGCTGCGGATCATTCAGGAAGAAGCGATGAAGGAAAACACCGCGGCGATCCATTGCCAGGTGCCGGTCGAAGTCACCGCCTTCCTGTTGAACGAAAAGCGCGCGGAAATCAACAAGATCGAGTCGCGTTTCAAGGTCAACGTCGTTCTGATCCCGAACAAGCACCTCGACACGCCGCACTACAAGCTCGAGCGTCTGCGTCACGACGACGCGCGCCTCGACGAGCCGCGCGCCTCGTGGAAGATGGCCGAAGAAGCAGCCCGTGAACTGGAATCGGAAACCGGTTACAGCAAGCGTGCCGAGGAAGTGAAGCCGAAGCAGGAAGCCGCGGTCAAGGGCATCACGCCGGAGAAGCCGGCGCCGAGCGCGCCGGTCCGCCCGGCAACCCCGGCTCCGGTGGCCGTCACTCCGGCCAGCGGCGGCTTTATCGGCTGGCTGAAAAATCTGTTCGGCATGCAGCCGGCCGCGCCTGCGCCTGTCGCACCGGCTACGCCCGAAAAGCAGACGCGTCCGCAACGCGGCGAACGCACGGAGCGCGGTGAGCGCACTGGCGAGCGTGGCGGCGATCGCAACCGCAATCGCCGTGGCGGCGCAGGCACGCGCGACGCCGCAGGCCGAGGCGAAGGCACGAGCGGTGCTCGTCCGGCTCAAGGTCAGCAACCGTCGCAACGCCGTGAGGAACGCGAACCGCGTGAAGGACGTGAGGCACGCGAAGGCCGCGAGCCGCGCGAAGCTCGTGAATCGCGCGAGCCGCGTGGTACCCGTGAGCCGCGTGAGGCCCGTGAAGGCCGCGAACCGCGCGAGGCCCGTGAGTCGCGTGAAGGTCGCGAGGGTCGCGAGGGTCGCGAGCGCGACAATCGCGGCAATGACCGTGCAGAAGCCGTCGACGGCGCACCGCGCGCCGAACGTGGCGAGCGTCAGGAACGCGGCGAACGCCGTGAACGTGGCGAGCGCGCTGAACGCGGCGAACGCCGCAAGCAGCAGCCGGAAGCAGCCGAGGCACTGACGCAAAGCGACTCGCAAACGGCGGAAGAACTGGCGCAAAACCAGGCCGCTCTGGGCGAAAACGGTGCACCGGTCGATCAGGAAGCAGTGGCGCGTGAAGGTGAAGAGCGCCGTCGCCGCCGTCGCGGCCGTCGTGGTGGCCGTCGTGAGCGTGAAGAAGACGTGAACGGCAATCTGGCTGCAGACGTCGCGGAAGCTGAAGGTGACAGCGCCAATGTGGCCGACGAAGCACCGGTGCGCACCGCGCATCAACCGGTCGAGCACAAGGCGGAAGTCAGCGAAGCAAGCGCAGTGAAGCCGGTGGAAGTGGTTGTCGCTGCTGTCGCGACGCAAACCGCTGTTGTCAGCGAACTGCATGCTGCAGCCGAAACGCCGGTCCTGGCAGTCGAACAGGCAGCGAAGACGGAAACGGCTGTGCTGGTTGCGGAAGCACCGGTGGCGCCGGTCGCGCCAGTTGCGGTCGAGCAAGCCGTGGAAGCGCCGGTGGCGCAAGCCGCTGCAGCGCCGATCGAAGCTGCGCCAGCCGTCAGCGAGACGGTTTCGCTCTTCGAACCGGTCGCTCATGCTGAAACTGCGGTTGAAGCGCCGCGTGAAGCTCGCGTCGAAGCACCGGCTGAAGTGCCGCCGGCAGTGACCCCGGTCGCAGAAACGCAAGTTGCCCCCGCTCCGGTGGAAACCGCGGCGCCGGCAGCAGTGGTCGAAGCACCGGCCGTCCAGCCGGCACGGCAAGCCGATATCTTCGAAGCGCAACCGGCCGTTGCAGAAGTTGCCCCGGCAATTGCTCCGGCTGCTCCGGCAGTCGAAGCGATCGTTGCGCCGGCTGCAGTCGAAGCGGCGCCCGTCGCAGCTGCGCAGCAAGCACCGCGCAGCGCCGCTGTTTCGGCCGAAGCCCTGAAGCCCGTGCTGGAACAAGCCGGCCTCGTCTGGGTGAACACCGACGCCGACAAGCTGCGCGCCGCACAGGAAGCTTCTGCGCAAGCGGTCAAGCCGGTCCGCGTGGGTCGCGAGCGTAAGGTGTTGCCGCCGGTCGAAACCGCGCCGATGCAAATGGTGGAAACCGGTAAGCACCCGCAGTAAGCAAACCGCCCTCCAGGCAAAAGCCCGCCCTCACCGGCGGGCTTTTTTATTTTGCGCGCATCGTGCACTCGCCCGGTCGCAGGCTGCATGTCATGTCCCTTATACCCGGACGGCACCCGCAGACGGGCAGCGGCCCGGTGCATTTCCGCTAGAATGAAGATCCAGGTTGCAATCGCAGCACCGGTCAGAGCACCTAAGCAGCCCAAAACGAAGCATCAAGCGAAGCAATTCATGTCCCGACGCATCATTCCTGTTGCCGATCTCAGCGCGGTGCCGGTCATATCCGGCCGCGTGCAGGCGCCCAGCGGCGCGCTGCACGACACGCTGGCGCGCCCGCTGCGCGATCTGCGCATCTCGGTGACGGATCGCTGCAATTTCCGCTGCGTCTACTGCATGCCGCGGGCGGTGTTCGACAAGAATTATGCGTTTTTGCCGCATAGCGCACTGCTCAGCTTCGAAGAAATCGAACGGTTGGCGCGGCTCTTCGTCGCACACGGCGTCGAGAAAATCCGCCTGACAGGTGGCGAGCCGCTCCTGCGCAAAAATCTGGAACACCTGATCGAACGGCTCGCGCGGCTCACCACGCCGGAAGGCCGCCCGCTCGATCTGACGCTGACCACCAATGGCTCGCTGCTGGAGCGCAAGGCGCGCGATCTGAGAGACGCCGGCCTGACCCGCGTAACGGTGAGTCTCGACGCGCTCGACGACACTCTGTTTCGCCGCATGAACGACGCCGACTTCGCGGTCGCCGACGTCCTGGACGGAATCGCCGCCGCCCACGCTGCAGGCCTCGCGCCGGTGAAGGTCAATATGGTCGTCAAGCGCGGCACCAACGACGGCGAAATCGTACCGATGGCGCGTCACTTCAAAGGCTCGGGCACGGTACTGCGCTTTATCGAGTACATGGACGTCGGAACCTCGAACGGCTGGAACATGACCGAAGTGCTGCCTTCCGCCGACGTCGTGACGCGCATTGCCGGGCATTTCCCGCTCGCGCCGCTCGAAGCGCATAGCGCAGCCGAGACCGCCCAGCGCTGGGGTTATGTAGATGGCGGCGGCGAGATCGGTGTGATTTCGAGCGTGACACGCGCGTTTTGCGGCAGTTGCACGCGCGCGCGTCTGTCGACGGAAGGCAAGCTGTACCTGTGCCTGTTCGCGTCGTCCGGTCATGACCTGCGCGCGTTGCTGCGCGACGGCGCGAGCGACGCCGATATCGCGACCGCCATCGCCGAAATCTGGCAAGGCCGCGGCGACCGTTATTCGGAATTGCGCGGCAGCGGCGCGGCCACGCCACGCGAGCAGGACGGCCGCCGCGTGGAAATGTCGTACATCGGCGGCTAACACAGTCAATCCCATGAATCCGGCACGCGAACATATCACCGGTCTGGTCCTCGCGGGTGGCCGCGGCATGCGCATGGGCGGGGTCGACAAGGGGCTGCAAACGCTGCACGGCGAACCGCTTGCCGCCCATGTACTGAAACGGCTCGCACCACAAACCGGCGCCCTGCTGATCAGCGCCAATCGTCACCCTGAGGTCTATAGCGCGCTCGGCGCGCCGTTCGGCGCCACGGTGCTGGCCGATACCCTGCCCGGTTTTCCCGGCCCCCTCGCCGGGCTGCTCGCCGGATTGCGCGCGGCCGGCACCGCGTACGTGCTGAGCGCGCCCTGCGACACGCCCGGGCTGCCCGCCGAACTCGCCGAACATCTCGCGCAGGCGCTCGAGTCGAATCACGCCGATATCGCCACCGTCACGACCACCGACGGCGGGGGCCAAGTCTCGCTCCATCCCGTGTTCGCGTTGCTGCACACGCGCCTCGCAGACGACCTGGCCGCCTTTCTGGACGCCGGCGAGCGCAAGGTCCGCGCGTGGTACGCGCGCCACAAGACAGTCGAAGTCGCCTTTACCGATGAGCGCGCGTTTTACAATATCAATTCGTTACAAGAACTCGCCGACCTCCAGCGTTGCTGAGGCCCGGTTGAAATCCTGCTCCGGCCGCACGGCAACAGCCAGCCGCGCCCGCCTCCGGTCGCGACGCTCAGCCCTCCATGACCACGCTTAACGAATTTTCCCGCTGCGTCGCGCAGTACGATCCTCACGCGCTACCTGTTTCGGCCGCCCAGGCGATCGTCCGTCAATGGGCCTCGCCCATCACGGCAGTCGAACGCGTGCCTTTGCGCGATGCGCTCGACCGGGTGCTGGCGGCCGACATCGTCTCGCCGATCGACGTCCCTTCGCACGACAACTCGGCGATGGACGGCTACGCGTTCAATCGCGCCGCATTGGAAATGAATGAGTCGACGGTCGAGTTGACGATCGCCGGCAAAGCGCTGGCCGGCCATCCGTTCGCGGGCCACGTCGGCACGACACAATGCGTACGCATCATGACGGGTGCCTGCATGCCGGCTGGCTGCGACACCGTCGTGCCGCAGGAGCTTGTCGAGCGCGGCGCCGATTCCCTCTCGATCCGTTTTGCGGCCAACGCTGTGCGAGCCGGCGCCAACCGGCGCCTGGCCGGCGAGGACCTCGCCCGCGGCCATGCCGCGCTACGCGCCGGCCGCATCATGCGCGCGTCGGATCTTGGCTTGCTGGCTTCGCTCGGCATTGGCGAAATCAACGTACGGCGGCGCTTGCGCGTCGCATTTTTCTCCACCGGCGACGAACTGCGCTCGCTCGGCGAGCCGCTCGACCCGGGTTCGGTGTATGACAGCAACCGCTACACGCTGTTTGCCATGCTTCGGCGCCTGAACATGGATACGCTCGATCTCGGCGTGGTGCGCGACGAGCCCGCCGCGCTCGAAGCCGCGTTGCGCAGCGCCGCGGCCAGTGCCGACGTGGTGTTGACCTCCGGCGGCGTCTCGGTCGGCGAGGCGGATTTCACCAAGCAATTGCTGCAGACGTTCGGCGACGTCGCGTTCTGGAGTCTCGCCATGCGTCCAGGCCGGCCACTCGCCTTTGGCCGCGTCTGGTCCGGCGACCATCCGGGTCTCGGGCTGCCCGCGCTATTCTTCGGCTTGCCGGGTAATCCAGTGGCCGTGATGGTGACGTTCTACCAGATCGTGCGCGAAGCGCTGCTGCTGATGTCTGGCGCGACAACGCCGGCACTGCCGGTGTTGCGCGCCGCCAGCCGCCAGCTCATCCGCAAGCGCGCGGGGCGCACCGAGTACCAGCGCGGTGTTGCCGGGCAGGATGCGCACGGCCAATGGCATGTCACGCCAACCGGCTCGCAAAGCTCCGGCGTGCTGAGTTCGATGAGCGAAGCAAATTGTTTCATCGTTCTCGGGCACGATGAAGCCGATATTGCCGAAGGCGAGCACGTCGATATCATGCTGTTCGACGGTCTCATCTGACGCCTGACGGAGCGCTTGCGCAGCGTCTTTTTGCAAGCGCTCCTGCGACCACTTTTACGGCCTGATTTGCAGGTTCACCCATTACCACTACGACACACGGGTTCGACTTACATGAAAAAACAGATCTCGTTCATTGCACCGGGACAAACCGCCAAAGCGCTTATCCTCGTGTACCTGACATTCTCGGTGCCAATCGTGCTGCTCGGCGTACTGGTGGCATTCATCCGCTACGGCTCGGTCGAACTGAGCACGGTGTTCAGCGCGTTGCTGCTGAACGCGATTCTCGGCTTCATCCTGCTGTGGATTGCATGCCACGCGTACAACTGGGTGGCCTCGCGCTTTGGAGGCATCGAGATTCAGCTGACCGACGCGCCGGAAGAAGCGTAATGCCCGCGACGATCCGCGCCGCGACGCCTGACGATACCGGCGCGATCTTCGCGTTGACGTACGAGCTGGCCGAGTTCGAAAGCCTCACGCACGTATTTACCGCGACCGAAGACGGCTTGCGCGACGCGCTGTTCGGCACGCGGCCCGCGGTCGAAGCGCTCGTGGCGGAAAACGAAGAACGCATCGTCGGCTATGCGCTGTTCTTCCACAATTATTCGAGCTTCGCCGGTAAGCGCGGGCTGTATCTCGAAGATGTCTACGTTCAGCCGAGCCAGCGCGGCAGCGGGCTAGGCGCCGCAATGCTCGCCCGGCTGGCAGCGCTGGCAGTCGAGCGCAACTGCGCGCGCTTCGAATGGACGGTGCTCAACTGGAACAAGCAGGCCATTAGCTTCTATGAGAAGTTGGGCGCGAAGGTCATGCCGGATTGGCGTGTCGTGCGCCTGATGGGCGACGCGCTCGAGCAGCTAGCCGCAACGGCCCGCTCCTGAGTCGGGGCCGCGGCGGCTCTCCCGAGATTCAGCTCAAACGTGCAGCTTCAGCCCTACTGTTCATCGGGATCCACACCCGATAGTGCGTCGCCGAGCAGCCCGCTCGCCTCTTCGCCTGGCAACGCCTCCACATCACGCAGCTTGCGTCCCATGACACGGGTGCGTGTTTCAGCGGCTTCGATCGAACGCGTGACGGTTTCGAGTTGCGCCTTGGTCTTTGCCAGCACGTCACCGAATTTACCAAACTCCGTTTTTACTGCGCCGAGCACTTGCCACACCTCGCTCGAGCGTTTCTCGATCGCAAGCGTGCGGAACCCCATCTGCAAACTGTTGAGCAAAGCGGTGAGCGTGGTCGGGCCGGCAATCGTTACGCGATAGTCGCGTTGCAGCGTATCCGTCAGACCCGGCCGGCGCAGGACTTCCGCGTACAGCCCCTCGGTCGGCAGGAACAGCAGCGCGAAATCAGTAGTGTGCGGCGGCGACACGTACTTTTCCGCGATCGTGCGCGCCTCGGCGCGTATCCGTGCTTCGAGCGCGCGCGACGCCTCTTCCACCGCAACGGGATCGGCGCGTTCCTGTGCTTCGATCAGCCGCTCGTAGTCTTCGCGCGGGAACTTGGCGTCGATCGGCAGCCAGACCGGCGTGGCAGGACCACCCGTCTCCGCGCGGCCCGGCAGTTTGATCGCGAATTCGACGCGATCGGCGCTCTTCGGCACGGTCGCGACGTTTTTCGCATATTGATCCGCGGTGAGCAGTTGTTCGAGCAACGCCTCGAGCTGCACTTCGCCCCATGTGCCGCGCGTCTTGACGTTAGTGAGCACCTTCTTCAGATCGCCAACGCCCGCAGCCAGCGTCTGCATCTCGCCCAAACCGCGATGCACCTGCTCCAGCCGGTCCGACACCAGCTTGAACGATTCACCCAGGCGCTGCTCGAGCGTGGCATGCAGTTTTTCGTCGACCGTGCGGCGCATCTCTTCGAGCTTGGTCGAATTGTTCGCCTCGATGTCTTTCAGACGCTGCTCGATGGTCGCGCGCACCTCGGCGAAGCGGCGATCGTTCGCCTCGGTGAGTTGGCCCAGCTGCAAGGCCAGCGTCTCGCCAAACTGCTTGAGTGTGCGCCCCTGCTCATCGCGTGCCTGCTGCGCCTGCTGCTGCAGGCTGTGACGCACCGCGTCGAGCTGCTGCGCGAAGCCGTCGATCTTGCCGCCCTGCACCGTCGTCATGCTGCTGAATTGCGATGCCAGCGTTTGCTGAAACTGCGCGAAGCCGCTGCTCTGCTCGGTACGCGAGACACGCGCCGTTTCGGTGATGTCATTGCGCAGTTGCCGTTCGAGCCGCTCATAGGCGTGAGACTGCGCATCCGCCGCCGCGTCGATACGTTCGCTGAGAATCTCGAACTGTTCGCTTACGTCGGCGCGACTGTTGCCTCGCATCAGCAATGCCAACGCAATGACCAATGCGACCGCCAGCACCGCAACGGCCGCCACCAGAATCATTGTCATGAACGCGCCTTGCCGATGACCTCAGGGTTGATCGGATTCGGCGGCTGGCCGGCGCGCGGCCCTTCACCCAGTGCCGCGATCAGATTGTCGGCGGCGAGGTTCGCCATGGCGCGGCGTGTTGCTTCAGTTGCGCTGGCGATGTGCGGCGTGAGCACGACATTCGGCACGGTCAACAGATCCGGATTCAGATTCGGTTCGCCTTCGTAGACATCCAGGCCCGCTGCGGCAATCTGCTTGGTGCGCAGCGCCTCGACCAGCGCCGCATCGTCGACGATGCCGCCGCGTGCGATATTGGTGAGCGTTGCGGTTGGCTTCATCTGCGCGAGTTCGGCTGCGCCGATCGTGTGATGGTTTTCCTTCGTATACGGCAGGACCAGCACCACGTGGTCGGCACGTTTCAGCAGATCCTGCTTCGACGCGTATTCTGCATTGAGCTCTGCCTCGATCTCCGGTGCGACGCGCGAACGGTTGTGATAGATCACCTGCATGTTGAAGCCCTTCGCGCGGCGCGCCAGTGCCTGGCCGATCCGGCCCATGCCGATCACGCCAAGCGTCGAGCCGTACAGGTCCGTGCCGAGAAAACCGTCATAGGCCCACTTCTGCCATTTGCCCGCGCGCAGCCAGTGCTCCGATTCGGCAATGCGGCGCGCCGCGGCCATCATCAACGCCCAGCCGAAATCCGCGGTCGATTCGTTCAGCACGTCCGGCGTATTGGTGCCAAGTACATTGGCTGCATTGAACGCGGCCATGTCGAAGTTGTTGTAGCCCACCGCCATGTTCGACACCACGCGCAAACGCGGCGCCGCGGCAAGCGCCGCCGCACCGACCGGATCGCCCGCGGTCAGCGCGCCGTCTTTGTCCGCGAGACGGCGTGTCAGCTCCTCCGCGGACAATACGTCGCCCTGGTTCCACTCGACGTCGAAATACTGTTTGAGCCGCTCGATCACATCGGGAAAGATCGGACGGGCGACGAGGATCTTCTGCATTGCAATTCTCCGAATAGCGCGTCGAGTTCAATTGCCTCGGCGTCGAAAATAAGAGGGAAATCAGACGTCAAAAAAACAGCCAGCCTGTGACGAGAAAGACCGGCACGAGCACCGCAACCGACCAGCCGAGATACGCAAAAAAGCTCGGCATGCGAACGCCGCGTGACTCCGCGATCGCTTTCACCATGAAATTCGGCGCATTGCCGATATACGTGTTGGCGCCCATGAACACCGCGCCGGCCGAGATCGCCGCGAGCGTGGTGGCGCCGGCGGTCATTAGCGTCTGCGCGTCGCCACCGGCCAGGTTGAAGAACACCAGGTAGGTCGGCGCATTGTCGAGAAACGACGATAGCAGGCCGGTCGCCCAGAAGTACATCATGTCGTGCGGCTGGCCGGCCGGATTGACCAGATGGACGATAGCGGCGAACGCGCCCGCCTCGCCGGCGCGCAGGATCGTGATGACCGGCGCGATCGTCACGAAGATGCCGGCGAACAGCTTGGCGACCTCTTCAATCGGCGCCCAGTTGAAGTCATTGCCCGCGCGCGCAGCGCGCGGCGTCAACGCCAGCGAGAGCAAGGTCACGCCGATCAGCGCAACATCTCGCACCGCATTTTGCAAGGCGACGTGCGTACCGAAGACGTCGAACACGACCTCGGACTTCCACAGGCCGCTCATCAGAACCAGCGCAATCACGGCCGCAAGAAGCACGAAGTTGATCTTCCCTTCAATGCCCAGCGGCGGCGAATCCGGAGTCGGGTCGAGAAAGCGCGAGCGCTCTTCTTCACGCCGGTGAAAATAGTACGAATCCAGTGCATAGAAGGCGGTGAGCAGCACGACGCAGACGAACAGCATCGGCAACGCGAGATGCGTGGTGGTCCAGAAAAAACTGACACCCTGCAGGAAGCCGAGAAAGAGCGGCGGATCGCCGAGCGGTGACAACGAACCACCTGCGTTCGCGACCAGAAAAATGAAGAACACCACCACATGAACGACATGCTTGCGGTTGTCGTTGGCGCGCAGCAATGGGCGGATCAGCAGCATCGCCGCGCCGGTCGTACCCATGATGCTGGCCAGCACGGTGCCCAGAGCAAGAATGGCCGTATTCAGCCGCGGCGTGCCATGCAGATTGCCGCGCACGCAAATGCCGCCTGCGACCGTATAGAGCGCCGTCAGCAAGACGATGAACGGAATGTATTCTTCGAGCAACGCATGGACCAGCGTACCGAATGCAATGCCGGTGCCGAAGGTCAGCGCGAACGGCACCAGAAACAGCAGCGCCCATGCAGCCGCGATCTTGCCGAAATGGTGATGCCAGAATGTCGGCGCGACCAGCGGAAACACCGCGATCGACAAGAGCACGCCTGCAAACGGCAGGCCCCAGAGCGCCGACAAGGTCGCGCCGTCGAGCGTGGCTGCGGCGGCCAGTTGAGGCCACACTGCCAGCGTCAGTGCAGCGGCAAGCACCATGCTCGCCCCTACGGCATGTCGTTTCATATTTTTTAAGTCCTTGTTATCGCGGATGGCGGCGCGCGCCGCGAAGATGCACCAACAGGCATCGACGCGCGCCGCTCAGGCGCCGCGTACGACGATCACATGGACCCGGTACGGCCCATGTGCGCCAAGCACGATGGTCTGTTCGATATCGCCGGTGCGTGAAGGCCCTGAGACGAAGTTGACCGCACGCGGAAGTTCACCGCGTTCGCTGCGGATCAGCGCGAAGGCCTCTTCGTGCCCGGAGACGATGCGCGAAGCCGGCACGATCGCAATATGCGTTTCCGGCAGCAAGCCTGCCGACGCGTAGGTTTGCGCTCCGGACAACAGCACGAGGGTGCCGGTCTCCGCAGTCGCGCAGAAGCAGCCGGTGAGCCCGACCACATCGCCCTCTTCAGGTTTGCGGAATTCGACGTTCAAACCGGCTTCGCGCCATTGCAGATCTCGCAGGGTTTGCCAGGCGATTGCCTGCAGCGGCAAGGCGTGTTCAGTGAGGTAGCGATGCGCGGCTGAAGGCACCTCGTTCAGCGTTTCGACCGTATCGACCGTGGTCGCCATTTTTCGCGCTTCTTCAATGAAGCGCGTGGTCAGATCGGCCGGCATCTCCGGACGCGGCCCCTGGGGATGGCGCGCCAGATAGTCCGCAGCGGCCTCGCGCTCGGCAGCGGACGGTTCAGGCTCGCGCCCCTGCGCCGCGCGGATGCGCGCCAGAATGTTACGGCGGGCAATCGATGTATCCATATGCGAAATCCTCGTGTCGACAGCCGTGCGATATGGCGAGAATTATACCGGCCACCCTGCGCGCGGCCACCCTGGCCGAACGGCCTGGCGCCGCCTCTCAGGCACACGATCTGCGCAAGTCTGCGTGAGCTCCCGGCACAGGAATCGCACATGAGCCGCGAGGGCGCCACATTACTTCGCAGCGCTGTCTTCCTCGGGCTGAGCAATGCCGAACACCTGGCGCAAATACGCGAGATAGGCCTTGTCTTCGCACATGTTCTTGCCCGGCGAATCCGACAGTTTCGCCACCGGCTGGCCATTGCAGCGAACCATCTTGATGACGATCTGCAACGGGTTGTAGCCAAGATCGTTTGTCAGATTGGTTCCTACACCGAATGCCAGCTTGCAGCGGCCACGGAAACGCTCGTACAGTTGCAGCACCTTCGGAATGTCGAGCGCGTCGGAAAACACGAGGATCTTGGTGCGCGGATCGCAGCGGTTCGCCTCGTAGTGCTTGAGCAGGCGCTCGCCCCAATCGAACGGGTCGCCGGAATCGTGGCGCGCGCCGTCAAACAGTTTGCAGAAGTACATGTCGAAGTCGCGCAGGAACGCCTCCATGCCGTACACGTCCGACAGGGCGATACCCAGGTCGCCGCGATACTCCTTTGCCCACATTTCGAAGCCGTAGATCTGCGAGTCGCGCAGCCGCGGGCCGAGCGCCTGGCACGCCTGCAGGTATTCATGCGCCATCGTGCCGAGCGGCGTGAGGTTGTGCTTCATCGCGTAAAAGACGTTGCTGGTGCCGGCGAATTGCTCGCCCAAGCCGTCTTTCAGCGTGAGAATCACTTCTTCGTGCCACTGTTTCGAGAAGCGGCGCCGCGTGCCGTAGTCGGCGATCTTGCAGTCGGCGAATTCCGGGCGCGCGCCCAGCAGCTTGATCTTCTCGACGAGACGGCCGCGCCCTTCGCTGTAGTCGGGCTTTTGCTGGGTGTTGCGGAAATAGACCTCGTTGACGATTGCGAGCATCGGAATCTCGAACAGGATCGTGTGCAGCCACGGCCCCTTGATCTCGATGTCGATTTCGCCGTTGCCCTTCGGCGACGGCGAAATCGAAATGTATTTCTCGTTCAGATGGAACAGCGCGAGAAACTCGATGAAGTCGCCCTTGATGAAGCGCATGCGCCGCAGGTAATCGAGCTCGTCATCGGTAAAGCGCAGGTCGCACAGCTTGCGCACTTCATCGCGAATCTCGCTGATGTACGGCACGAGGTCGACATTCGGCGTGCGGCAGCGAAACCGGTATTCGACATTCGCCGCGGGAAAGTGATGCAACACCACTTGCATCATCGTGAACTTGTACAGATCGGTGTCGAGCAGCGAAGTAATAATCATGATGGTGCGAACTGGACTGCGGGAAAAACGGAAGGCTTGGCTCGACCAGACACGTCAACCCATGCGCGTGTGGCGCGCCCCGTGCGCACCGGCCTCACGCATGTTACCCGAATGCGCCGGGATTCAGCGTGCCGCCGGGCGGTCGCGCCGGACGCCATAAACTAATCACGAAAACGTATAAAAGGCATAGCCCGATGGCATATGCGGCTCTTGACGTTACGTTACAATAGCGCTTTTGGCGTTTCGCCTCCCCTGATTCCGCATGCAGGAGCTGCCTGAATGACTCACGTTGTGACCGAAAGCTGCATCAAGTGCCGCTATACCGACTGCGTCGATGTGTGCCCGGTGGACTGCTTTCGCGAAGGTCCCAACTTCCTCGCGATCGACCCCGATGAATGCATCGACTGCGCCGTGTGCGTAGCCGAGTGCCCGGTGAATGCCATCTATGCCGAAGAAGACGTGCCGGGCGACCAGCAGAACTTCATCGAGCTGAATGCCGATCTGGCGAAGAACTGGCCGAGCATCACCAAGACCAAGGCGCCGCTGCCGGAAGCCGACGAATTCAAGGACGTGAAGGAAAAGCTGGCCCTGCTCGCACGCTGAGCGGCGCGGCCCACCTGCCGCCTTGCCGGATTCGACCCAAATCGAGATGAACGCAAGGTATTGACAGGTGCCTAAGCTGCCCCTACAATTTCGCTTCTCTGCTGTTTGTTGTTCTGTTCCTCGATAGCTCAGTCGGTAGAGCGCCGGACTGTTAATCCGTAGGTCCCTGGTTCGAGCCCAGGTCGAGGAGCCAAGAATTGCAAAAGCCCGTTAACCAATACGGGCTTTTTTATGTAGATCAAGTTGTACTGCTGTTCCTCGATAGCTCAGTCGGTAGAGCGCCGGACTGTTAATCCGTAGGTCCCTGGTTCGAGCCCAGGTCGAGGAGCCAAAAAATTTGAAAGGCCCGCATTCGTGCGGGCCTTTTTGTTTTGGCTGCGCGTTTTGGCCGGACTACCTGACGCGGCTCGGCGTGGCTCGTTTCAACGCCGGATCAGGTCGCTGAGCCGGGGGAGGACCGTTTTTGTTCCAGCTGGAAAATAGCGCACGATCCAGGGCATTTGCACCGCCCCTTTGACACACATGCCGTTATACGATGCTGCCTTATCGGCGCAACACCTTAGCGGCGCAACACCTTAGCGGCGCAACACCTAAGCGGCGCAACGCCCTCTCGCGCTCAACCCCACACTCTTTCCCGGCCAGCTCATGAAACAGACCTTGTCGCGCATTGCGCTTGCAGCTACTGCCACCCTGCTGCTGTCCCCAGCACACAGCGAGGAAGTCGGCAGTGTCAATACCAACTTCCGCGTCACGGGCTCTGACCGCGTGGTCGTCGAAGCCTACGACGATCCGGTGGTCCAGGGTGTGACCTGTTACGTGTCGCGGGCGCGCACCGGCGGCGTGAAGGGCACGCTCGGCATCGCCGAAGATCCGACCGAAGCGTCGATCGCCTGCCGTCAGGTTGGCGAGCTTCATTTCACCGGACCGGTGAAGAAGCAGGCCGACGTGTTCTCCGTGAGCATGTCGCTGATCTTCAAATCGCTGCATGTGGTGCGTGTGGTCGACACGAAGCGCAACACGCTGGTGTATATGACCTATAGCGACCGGGTCGTCAGCGGCAGCGCGAAAAACAGCGTGACCGCCGTGCCGATGCCGGCCGGCACGACGATCCCGGTCAAATGATCGCCGCCTACGACAAAACCCACTACGCAAAGGCCTACGCCGCATGATTAACAGCACCTGCGACGGCCACGGCGCGCTACACTGAGCGGTCCAGCCGGCCACCGGTATGCCGGTCCACGGACTTTCACCATGACCGCCCATCGCTTCCAGGATTCCGCCCACTACTGGCGCACGCCGCTTCTGCCCGGCGCGGATCTGCTCACGGCCGAATATCACGATCACGAGTTCACACCGCATTGGCACGATGCGTACACGATTCCCGTGATCGTCGCGGGCGCCGAGGGTTATCGGTATCTGGGCTCGGACTACGTGGCCGAAGCGGGCAGCGTGCCGATCATCAATCCCGGCGAGTTGCACACGGGTTCGAAGGCTGTCGAGGCAGGCTGGCGGTATCGCGTGATGTACGCGCCCGTGCCGTTCATCCACGAACTGGCCAACGAGGTCGCCGGCAAACCCCAAGCCTTGCCGTGGTTTGCGCCGGGCGTGATCCGCGATCCCGATCTGGCGCGACGGCTGGCGCACGCGCACCGCCTGCTGGAGGCCGGCGACGATCCGCTCGCCGCCGAGGCCGCGATGCTCGACGCGCTCTCCACCCTGCTGGTCCGCTACTCGCAAACGCGCCCGCAAGCGTCGCGCCCCGCCACCGACGACGCCCGCGTCGCGGCAATGCAGGAGCACCTGACGGGCAACCTCGCCGAACCCGTCACACTGGCCGAAGTCGCGCTGGCAGCGGGACTGTCGCCCTTTCACGCGGCACGTCTTTTCACGCAGACAACCGGCTTGCCGCCGCATGCGTGGCGCAACCAGGTGCGCCTGCAACGCGCGCTCGCGCCTTTACGCGCGGGCGTTTCCGTCACGGAGGTCGCCGCGGCCAGCGGTTTCACGGATCAGAGCCATTTCACGCGCCATTTCCGGCGCATGTTCGGCGTGCCGCCAGGACGCTGGCAAGGCACCTGACGCAAAACACCAGGGGGCCGGACACCTGCAACGCTGCCGGTATTCAGGTCTGCCCGCGCAAGCGCCGTCAAATCGGCCCGAGCGGCCGAAACGCATGATCCGCCCCGCCTCACTTTCACCGCAAGAACGTACAAGCGCCACCCGACCCCGGTCGCTATGCTTCCCCAATCAAGGAGGCACGATTGACCCATTCCAACCCCGGCCAGCCCTCAAGCACAGGCCACTTAAAAGAATTCACCGCCGGCGCGCGCGACATCATCCCGATGATGGTCGGCGCGGCGCCCTTCGGCGTGATTTTCGGCACCCTGGTCGCGTCCGGCCCGCTGCATCTCTGGCACGGGCAGCTAATGTCGCTCGTCGTATTCGCCGGTTCCGCACAGTTCATCGCGCTGGGCCTGATCGCCGGCCACGCCAGTTTTGCGGTGATCTGGGCGACCACGCTCGTCGTCAACCTGCGTCACGTGCTGTACAGCGCGACGCTTGCGCCGCACGTCGCGCATCTGTCGGCACGCTGGCGCTGGGCGCTCGGCGCCCTGCTCACCGACGAAGTCTTCGCGGTCGCATGGGAACATTACCGGCATCGGGAGCCCGGCACGGTCGGCCCGCACTACTTCTTTGGCGCGGGTCTGGCCATGTATCTGAACTGGCAGCTCTGGACCATCGCCGGCCTGCTCTTCGGCGCGACCTTTCCGGGCCTGCAGTCGCTCGGACTCGACTTCGCGATGGTCGCGACCTTCATCGCGATTGTCGTGCCGCAGCTCGTCGCGTTGCGCTATATCGCGGCGGCGGCCACCGCCGGTACGCTGGCTTTCTTCTGGCAGGCGTGGCCGTACAAGCTCGGCCTGCTCGGCGCGGTATTCGCGGGCGTGGCGATCGGTGTCGTGCTGTCGGCGCCGCGATTCGGGCGAGGCGTGCGGGAAAAGCGCGAATCGTCCCAGGACGCGTCGCGCGAACAGCCGCAGGAGCGCCAGCGGGAAACGCCGCGAAAAGCCTCGCAGGAAACCCTGGAGGTATCGCGATGAACTACGTCGTTCTGATCCTCGGCATGGCCGCCATCACGTGGGTGATCCGCGCCGCGGTCTTCGTGCTCGGCGACCGGCTGGTGTTTCCGCCGCTCATGCGCACCGCGCTGGGTTTCGTCCCCGTTACCGTGCTGACCGCGATCATCGTCCCGATGGCGGTCTCGCCGCACGGCACCAGTGCCGAATTGACCTGGCGCAATCCCCAGCTGGTCGGGGCGCTGGCGGCCATCGCGGTCAGCGCGTTGACGCGGCGGCCGCTCCTGACCATCGCGGTGGGTTTGACCGTCTTTTTTGTCTGGCAAGGCGTCGTGCTTAAATAAGCGCGCCGGGCGCGGCGCTTCCAGGCGACTCATCCCTCTAAAGCCACCGCCAAAACTTCGCGAACCCTTAAGTTTCCCTTTAATCCGCCGATATGCAGTCGAGGTCCGCTCATCGGGATACCTCCGCTGGTTACGCGGCAACAGGCAGGAAGCAACCGCGCCGGCATTTGGCGTCACGTCTAACTGGGCCCGGATGCAATCGGGCGACGTGACGAGGCCGCGCGGCAGGACCAAACGGGATAACACATGGGTCAAATCACCCTCACGCTCAAAGACGAGACTATTGCGACACTGCGCAAGGATTTCGAAGCGTTTCTGCGGGTTTCGCTGAAGCTCGATCCGCAGTTCGCGACGCCGTCGTTCGAGGACTTTTTGCGCGCCAAGCTGCTCGACAACATGGTGCCGCTGACGGAGCACGCGGTTCAGCGGATGTTGCAAGGCGGTCAGTACGCATGGGCGAAACGCACACTGGACAAGGAATTTCCGGACGTCGTGGCGATTCTGATGCGGCAGGCGGGGGAATTTGGTTTCGGCTTTGCTGCCCGCTCGGAATGGACACCGGAAGAGCTCGCCAAGCACTGCCGCGACTGGGCGGCGGCGATCGTCAAGGAAGCGGAAGGCGACACCGCGCTGATCGACCCGCTCGCGGCGCAGATCAAAAGCGCGGCGCAGGACATCCAGGCACTCGAGGAAATCATGCAAACGCCGGCCTGGCGTGTGGTGGAATCGCTGCGTCAACGTGTCTACGAGGCCAAGGTGGCGTGCGAAACGAGCGTGGGCAGCACCGCGCGCGAGAAGCTCGGTGAGCTGCGTGGGCTGTTGCGCCTGGGCATTTCGCATGGCTCGTTCCAGAAGCAGGAAGCGCAGCAGATCATGGAATACCTGCGCTTGCTGAAGCCGGAGATTTTCGTCGAAGAACCGTATGACGTGTTTTCACGTCTTGCCGCATGGCTGCGCAATTTCTTTGTGCCACCGCGGCCGGTGCCGCAACAGCAACAGCAGCGGCAGTCCCGTTAAGCCCGGTAAGCCCGGGGTCAATCCCACATCTTCCTGAGCCTCGCGCCAATCTCGATCTTCGCCTGCGCCGCCGCGGCGAGCCCCGCCGCTGTCGGCGCGCACGGCACCGGCACGCGCGGCCAGGCGTAGGCATCGAACAAGGGCATCAGATGCGCCGGAATGAACCGCGTGCGCGACGCCCACACATGACGGTCGCCCATATGGGTCTGGTTGTGCACGTAAAAGCGCTGCGGCACGACGATATGCAGGTCTTCCTTCGCGCGCGTCATGGCCACGTATAGCAGACGGCGCTCCTCGTCGATGTCCTCTTCGCTGCCGGTGCCGAGATCGGACGGAATACAACCGTCGACGCCATTCAGCACGAACACGTTGCGCCACTCCTGCCCCTTCGCCGAATGAATCGTGGAGAGGATCAGGTAGTCCTCGTCGATCAGCGGCACGCCGGATTCGTCGCTGGTGGCGTCAGGCGGATCGAGCGTCAATTCGGTCAGGAAACGCTCGCGCGACGCGTACGTGCCCGCGATGCTTTCCATCTGCAACACGTCCGCGTGACGGATCGACGCGTCCTCGTGATTGCGTTCGAGATGCGGCTCGTACCAGCGCCGCACCATTTCGAACTCGGCCGGCCACGGCGTCTGCCGCCCATATACGCTCGACATCAGCTTGACGAACGGATGCCAGTCTTCCCGCGTGCGAGCCGGCGGCGCAAAGGCGGCCAGCGCGCCGCCGGCGCTATGCGTGAAATCGGCCGGATTGCCGGCGCCCACCCGGGCCACGACCTCGTCCAGCACCTTCGCGGCGGTGGCGGGACCGACGCCCGGCAGCAACTGCACGACCCGGAAGCCCGCGACACGATCGCGTGGATTCTCCGCCCAGCGCAGCACGGCGAGCACGTCCTTGACATGCACCGAGTCGAGAAACTTCAGGCCGCCGAACTTCACGAACGGAATATTGCGCCGGGTCAGTTCGATCTCGAGCGCCGCGCTGTGATGCGCGGCCCGAAACAGCACCGCCTGCGACTTGAGCTTCATGCCCTGCTCGCGCGCTTCGAGCACCTGTTCGACGATGTAGCGCGCCTGATCCGCTTCGTCGGCGACCGTCACCAGACGCGGGCGCTGCGCCGAGGCCTTGTCGGTCCACAGATTCTTTGTGTAGCGTTCGCTGGCCAGCTCGATCACGGCATTCGACGCCGCCAGAATCGGCCCGGTCGAGCGGTAATTGCGCTCTAGCGTGATCTGCTTTGCGGGTGGATCGAAGTGCGCCGGGAAGTCGAGAATGTTGCGCACGGTCGCGCCGCGAAACGAATAGATCGATTGGGCGTCGTCGCCGACCACGGTCAGGCCGCGGCCATCGGGTTTCAGCGCGAACAGGATCGACGCCTGCAGGCGATTGGTGTCCTGGTATTCGTCGACCAGCACGTGATCGAAGCGCGCCGACAGATCGGCCGCGATTGCCGGCTCGGCAGCCATATGCGACCAGTAGAGCAGCAGGTCGTCGTAGTCGAGCACGCTCTGCTTCTGCTTGGCTTCGACGTACGCGGCGAACAGCCTGCGCAGATCGGCTTCCCACTCGCTGCACCAGGGAAACGCGCTGCCGAGCACGTCGGCGAGCGACGCGCCCGTGTTCACCACGCGCGAGTAGATCGCAAAGCACGTGCCCTTGGCCGGAAAGCGCCGCTCTTTCGCCGACAAACCGAGCTCGTGGCGCACCAGATTCATCAGGTCGGCGGAATCTTCACGGTCGTTGATCGTGAAGGCGGGCGCGAGGCCGATCAGATCGGCGTATTCGCGCAGGAGCCGCGCGCCGACGCTATGGAAGGTGCCGGACCACGTCAGCCCTTGCGCCAGCGCGGCTCGCGTACCGAGCGCCGCACCGGCAATGCGCGTGACGCGGCGGGTCATTTCGAGCGCGGCGCGGCGCGAAAAGGTCAGCAACAGGATGCGGCGCGGATCGGCGCCCTTCACCACCAGATTGGCGACCCGGTGCGCCAGGGTATTGGTCTTGCCGGAGCCGGCCCCTGCTATCACCAGTAACGCGCCCGGCGGCGCGCCGGCGCTGTCGGCACCGTATTCGACGGCTTCGCGCTGTGCGTCGTTGAGTTTGGCCAGCCACTCGGCCGCGTCGAAATGGGTAGCGGAAGCGGACGGTGGCGGCGGGGATTCGGCGACGGAGAGCACGTTGGATTCGGGCCTGAGATGGAGTGGATGCGGCGACGCATACTGTATATCCATACAACCCGCGGAGACAAGCGGCCCTTTTTTCCATGCCGCACACGAAAAATGGCCCGGAGCGCAGTTGCGGCCCGGGCCATTTTTATCCGGTGCGACGGCCAGACTCGCCATCACACCCGTTGCGCCAAGGGCGGCTTAGTGTTTGACGTCGGCGCCGTTGTCCTGATCGGCGGCCTGGCCTTGCATGTTCATCTTCATTTCGTTGTTGGCTGCCTGCTTGTCAGCCTTCTGGTTGATCTTGGCGTCGTGCACCTGCTCCTTGTATTGCGACTTGGCAGCCTTTTGCTGCTGCTTCAACTCTGTCCTGGACGCCTTCTTCGACGCCTTGTATTCGGCATTGACCTGCGCATTGGCCTCGCGCTTCTGGACCAGCGGATCGGCCGAGCCCGATGCCGTCAGACGCGTCGGTGCCGGCGTGACCGGCTGCACACCCTGCGCGGCCGGCGCTGCGGGCGCGGCATCGGCGCCTTGGGTCTGGATCTGTGCCTGGCCGTTCATCCCCGCGGCCGGTTGCGCGGTCTGCGCGAAAGCGGCGGTAGCAGCAAAAGCAGTCAGGGCGGTACCGATCAGGAGCGTACGAATCTGAGTCATGGCTAAATCCTCTCTAAAATTGTTGTGACGCGGGCGTCGTATCCGGTGCGGCACATTGACAGCGCTTCATGCCTGCTTCATGCCTACCTCGCCCGGTCTATTCGCTGCAAGAAAAATCCAGCAGGCTTTCCTACAGACCCGCACTTTACGAGTGAAGTTCGTTATGTACGACCCCTGTTACGGAACGTTTCATTTTCTGACAACTGCATAACATCTGCTTGCAATTGCCTGTGCGACGCCCGGTATCACGCGAGCTTTCGCTCAGAGCAAGCTTCTGGCTTATCATGCGAACCCTTTGCCTGAAGGCGCAAACGCCATGCCCAACCTCGATTTCACACTGACCGGCGACTACGTCGAATTGCACAATCTGCTGAAGATAACGGGGCTTGCCGACAGTGGCGGGTCAGCCAAAATGATGGTCGCGGACGGCGCGGTGACCGTCGACGGCCGGGTCGAAACACGTAAGACCTGCAAGATCCGCGCGGGCCAGGTCGTGCTGCTCGGCGATACGCGAATCGCGGTGCACGAAGCTTGACGCACCTCGTCTGAAAACGAGTCCGAGAACTCGGAAGGCCGCACGCACCAAAATCGTGCCTCCTCCATCGACATCCCCGTGCTGAAGCAATAAGCTGTCAGTTTCGACAGACAAACAATCGGCTGACAGCCGCCCTACGCCCGCGGTGAGCCGCCCCGTCCGCCCTCCGCCGGCGGCACACAGGCCGCGGGAGTCGCGTGATCCGCGCGGCTTACGCCTGCCGCCACGCTGTCGCCTCTTCCGCGTCCAGGCGCCCCATGACTCAATCCGGCTTCACCCGGGTGGCCGCCCGGCCGCCGACGCTGTCCCGCCACGCCGCCGATACCGCCCGGCTCGCGGCTCCGCTCGCCATCGCACAACTGGCGCAAATGGCGATGGGCGTCACCGACACGATCCTGCTCGGCTCGCTCGGCCCCGACGCGCTTGCCGCCGGCGGCCTCGGCGCCAACCTGTTCTTCGTCGTGGTCACCTTGCTGCAGGGCGTGCTCACCTCCGTCAGCGTGAGCGTGTCGCATGCGCGCGGCGCGCAGGACGAAGGCCGCGTGCCGCATATCTACTGGACCGGCTTCTTGCTGTCGGTTCTGCTGTCGGTGCCCGCGTTCTTCCTGCTGTCGTTCGCCACGCCGATCCTGCTGGCGTTCGGCGAACCCGCACTGCTCGCGCACAACGTCGGCGAATACGCGGCGGTCCTGCGCTGGGGCTCGCTCGGCAGCCTGATCGGCGTGGGCTTGATGCGCTCGTTCCTGCCGGCCATTGGTGCGGCGAAGCGCCTCCTGTGGGTGTCGATCGTCAGCGTGTTCGTCAACGGGTTCCTCAACTACGGGCTGATTCACGGCGTCTACGGCTTGCCGCGCCTCGGCTTTCTCGGTTCGGCGGCGGCTACCTCGATCACCGTCTGGCTGAGCGCGCTCGTGCTGATGGCCCTGTTGCATCTGCGGCCACGCTATAAACATTTTGTCGTCGCAACGCGGCCGAACGTGCCGTTGATGGGCGAACTGTTCGGCATCGGCTGGCCGGTCGCGATCACCTACGGCGTCGAATCCACCCTGTTCCTCGCCACCGGCCTGATGGTCGGCCTGCTCGGCGAGTCGCAACTGGCCGCGCATCAGATCGCGTTGAACGTCGCCTCGGTGGCCTTCATGGTGCCGCTCGCGATTGGACAGGCAGCCAATGTCCGGGTCGGCTACTGGTCCGGCGCCGGGCAGCCGCTCGCCGCGCGCCACGCGGGTTTCGTCGCGCTCGCGCTCGGCGTCGGCTTCATGACGCTGTCGGGCATCGTGCTGATCGCCGCACCGCACTGGATCGTCGGCTTGTACCTGCATCTCGACGATCCGGCCAATGCGGCCACGGTCACCCTGGCGAGTTCGCTGCTTGGTGTCGCCGCGATCTTCCAGATCGTCGACGGCATGCAGACGGTCGGCTCAGGCTGCCTGCGCGGCCTGAAGGACACGCGCGTGCCGATGATCGCCGCGACCTTCGGCTACTGGGTGATCGGCTTTCCGACCGGTTACGTGCTGGCCTTTCACTTCGGAATGGGCGCACGCGGTTTGTGGTGGGGGCTCGCCGCCGGCCTCGCAAGCGTTGCGCTGCTGATGACGCTGCGCTTTCACAAGCTGAGCTTGCGGCGCGTGCCGGTCACTCCCGGCACGCCGCCCGCCACGTCGGCCTGACGTCCTGACGCCCTGACGCTCGCCTGGGCCAGGCAACACAACGCACCCCGGATGGTTGCACGCGCAACCATCGTTTCCCGGCAAACGGGCTGCGAACGGTAAAATGCGTGCGTTGGCAAAACTGCGCGCACCCGCGTAATGCCACTCGCGCGCCTCACGAAGACCCGCGCCGCCCGGCGGCCCGACACCGGCCGTCGGGGCCTGCCGCTCCTTGCGAGCGGCACCCCGAGCATGCACCGCACCTTGCCGCATGCCGTTCGACCGACCTCCAATTCTCGCTATAAAACATAACCAGGGACCACCCGTCATGCTTGCCCGCGTCACCCGTTTATTCCCGCTCTGGGCCGTGCTTGTTTCGTTTGCCGCGTACTTTTCACCGGCCTCGTTCACCAGTATTGCGCCGCATGTCACCACGCTGCTGACGATCATCATGCTGGCCATGGGCGTCACACTGTCAGTGGCCGATTTCCAGCGCGTCTTCACGCGGCCCGCGCCCGTGGTCGCCGGCATCGTGCTGCACTACCTCGTGATGCCGCTCGCCGCATGGGTGATCGCCAAGGCACTGCGCATGCCTCCTGATCTGACTGCCGGCATGGTGCTGGTGGGTAGCGTGGCAAGCGGCACGGCGTCGAACGTCATGATCTATCTGGCGCGCGGCGACGTGGCGTTGTCGGTGACAATCAGCGCGTTGTCGACGCTGGTCGGCGTGTTCGCGACGCCGCTGCTCACACGCCTTTATGTGGACGCATCGATTGCCGTCGACGTGCACGGCATGTTGATGAGCATCCTGCAGATCGTCGCCTTGCCGATCGTGGTGGGGCTCGTGGTCAACCAGCTGTTCAACAAGGCCGTGCGCAAGATCGAACCGATTCTGCCGCTGATCTCGATGGTTGCGATTGTGCTGATCATCGGCGCGGTGGTGGGTGGCACGCAGAAGAGCATCGCGTCGGTGGGCCTCGTGGTGATGCTGGGCGTGGTGTTGCACAACGGCATCGGTTTGCTCGGCGGTTACTGGGGTGGCCGTCTGCTCGGCTTCGACGAAGCCGTCTGCCGCACGCTCGCTATCGAAGTGGGCATGCAAAACTCGGGGCTCGCGGCAACGCTCGGCAAGCTGTATTTCACGCCGATCGCGGCGTTGCCGGGCGCGTTGTTTTCCGTCTGGCATAACCTGTCGGGCTCGCTGCTCGCGGGTTATTGGGCGGGCCGCCCCGCGAAAGGGTCGACGCACCCTGATGGCGAGCGCGCGTTGAACGCCGAGCGCGGGTAATCACCCGCCAAAGACCGGCAAGTCACAACCCGGCGATCGCGAGGCACTACGTGTCGCCGGCCTTCTTTGCTCTGTCCGCGGTATCTGTCTTCACGTTCGCCGCGTGCGGACAGATACCGACAGATACCGACAAATACCAATCCGCAGACAAACAGACCAGGCCCCAACCCCACGCCCCGGTCAAACCGAAGAACAAAGCTCGCCCGCCTGATTCCCCTTAGAATGCATTTCTCGACAGCGCGATCAAGCCACACGCGCTGCCGCCAGGAGAGGCCTGCAAACGGGAGAAACAGCGTGCCGTGGCATCAAGACGAGAATCAGACCGCACTGCATCGCACGTCCGCGTCAGGCACGCCCTGGAGACCGCTCTGCGCCGCGAAGGCATTCCCCCTGCGGGACTGGAGATCGGCGATGCGTCTTTTCCTGCTGTGCTTCGCAGCGGCATGTTTGACCGCCTGCGCCGCCAAGCCTCCCGCCACCGCATTCGACCGTCCGGTCACCCACGCACTGCCCGTCACCGACACAACGCCGCTTCGCACGGCCCTCGCGCCACTCGAAGCCGCGCATCCGGACGAGTCCGGCTTCCGGGTATTGTCGAGCGGCACTGACGCCTTGCAGATGCGTATTGCCCTCGCACGCGCGGCGACGAAAACGCTCGACATGCAGTACTACATCGCCAATGAGGACACCACTGGCAAGCTGCTGCTCGGCGCCGCACTCTACGCGGCCGATCACGGTGTGAAAGTGCGCATGCTGGTCGACGATCTGAACTTCAAGGACATCGATCGCACGATGGCGGGCCTGAACTCGCATCCCAACATCGCGATCCGCGTCTTCAATCCGTTCGGCAGCGCGCAGGAAGGTGTATTCCAGCGCACCACCAACGTGTTCACGCAGATCGATCATTTCACGCGCCGCATGCACAACAAGTCGATGATCACCGACAACCAGTTGGCCATCGTCGGCGGACGCAACCTCGGCGACGAATATTTCAGCGCCAGCGAAACGCTGCAGTTCCGCGATCTCGACGTACTCGCGGCCGGTCCGATTACCGCCGACATCTCCGCGAGTTTCGACAACTACTGGAACAGCAGCATCGCTTATCCGCTGCAGGTGCTGAACAAACAGAAGTTCGAAGCTAACGAACTCGACCAGACGCGCGACGATTTGCGCGCGCATTGGCGCGCCAACGCCGATCCATACAATGCAAAGCCGCTGAACGCCACACCGCTCGCCTCGCAGATTGCCCAGAATCAACTCGGCTTGACGTGGGCGCCGGCTGAATTCAAGGCGGACCTGCCGGAGAAAATCGAACATCCGTCGCCGGACTATGTCAGCCCGCCGATGCAACGATTGGCCGAGCTGATGCATGACGCGCAGAAAGATTTTCTGATCATTTCGCCCTACTTCGTACCGCACGAGAGCGGCGTCAAGGCGGCCGGCGAACTGACGCGGCGGGGCGTACGGATTGTCGTGCTGACCAACTCGCTCGCCGCAACCGACGCGGTGGCCGTGCAAGCCGGCTATAGCCCGTTTCGCGTGCCGCTGCTGCAGCAGGGCGTGGAGTTGTACGAATTCAAACCGCAGCGGGACGCGCCACGCGCGCGTTTGATCGGATCTCACTCGCGCGTCAGCCTGCACGCCAAGACTTATGTGATCGACCACAAGATTCTGGTGATCGGCTCAATGAACCTCGATCCGCGCTCGGCCAATCTGAACACCGAACAGACGCTGGTGATCCATAGCCCCGCGCTCGCCGAACAGGTCGCGCAACTCTTCGAACATGCCATCGCGCCCGACGCGAGCTACCACGTCACGCTCGCCGACCCGGCGCAACTCGCCTATCTGCGCTCGATCGGCGCCCCCCTTTCGCCGCTCGTCTGGACCGACGTCGAGGACGGCACGCGCCGTACCTATATCTTCGATCCGCAAGCGGGTTTTTACCGGAACGCGCTAACGGGTCTATTCTCCTTATTGCCGGTTAACGCACAACTTTGACGCACAACTTTAGACGCACAACTTTGAAAAGCGGAGTTGAACCATGACTGAAGACGTACGAATGGAGCGCGACACGTTCGGCGAAATCGCCGTGCCGAACGCTCGTCTATGGGGCGCGCAGACCCAGCGCTCGCTGCAGAATTTCCGTATTTCGTCCGAGAAACAATCGCCCGAACTGATCACTGCGCTGGCCGTCATCAAGCGCGCCGCCGCCGAGGTCAACCAGGGTCTGGGCGTGCTCGACGAGCACAAGGCGAAGGCGATCATGCAAGCGGCCGATGAGATCATCGACGGCAAGCATCCGGAGGAATTTCCGCTTGCCGTGTGGCAAACCGGCTCCGGCACGCAGACCAACATGAACCTCAACGAGGTGATCGCGAATCGCGCGAGCGAGCTGCTCGGCGGCGAGCGCGGCGAAGCGCGCAAGGTGCATCCGAACGACGACGTGAATCGCGGCCAGTCGTCGAATGACGTGTTTCCGACGGCGATGCACGTGGCCGCCGCCTACGGGATCGTCAAGCACCTGCTGCCCGCGCTGAAGACGCTGCGCGACACGCTCGACAGGAAAGCCAAAGCCTTCGCCGACGTCGTCAAGATCGGCCGCACGCACCTGCAGGACGCCACCCCGCTGACGCTTGGCCAGGAGTTCTCGGGCTACGTCGCGCAACTCGATCACGGCCTCCGTCATCTGGAATCGGCGCTGCCGCATCTGTACGAACTCGCGCAGGGCGGCACGGCGGTCGGCACGGGCCTGAACGCGCATCCGCAATTCGCAGACAAAGTGGCGGCAGCGATCGGCAAGCTCACCGGCCTGCCGTTCGTCTCCGCGCCGAACAAATTCGAAGTCATGGCCGGGGCCGATGCGCTGGTGTTCGCGCACGGTGCATTGAAGACGGTGGCGGCGAGTCTGAACAAGATCGCCAACGACATCCGCTGGCTTGCTAGCGGCCCGCGCTGCGGGCTCGGCGAACTGTCGATTCCAGAAAACGAACCGGGCAGCTCGATCATGCCGGGCAAGGTCAATCCCACCCAGTCCGAAGCGCTGACGATGCTGTGTTCACAGGTGTTCGGCAACGACGTCGCGGTGAATATCGGCGGCGCGAGCGGCAACTTCGAACTCAACGTGTTCCGGCCGATGATCGCGCACAACGTGCTGCAGTCGATCCGTTTGCTCGCCGACGGCGCGCACAGTTTCAACGACAACTGCGCGGTGGGCATCGAGCCGAATCGCGAGCGCATCGATACGCTACTCAACGAATCGCTGATGCTGGTGACGGCGCTCAATCCGCACATCGGCTACGACAAGGCCGCTCAGATCGCGAAGAAAGCGCACAAGGAAGGCACCACGCTGAAGGCAGCGGCGCTCGCGCTCGGCTACGTTACCGAGCAGCAGTTCGACGAGTGGGTACGGCCGAAGGATATGGTCGGGCATTCGGCAGGGTGATCCGCGGATTACTCACGTGGACTGATCACTCGCCTTGAACGGCACGCCGTGCGAACGCAATCATCGCGCGGCGTGCCTGGATGGCTTAAACGCGCGGCTTAAACCTTACCCTGCGCCACTTCTTCCGGCTTCAGCTCGACGATTGCGTCGAGCGCCTGCTTCACGTCCATCGCGTACTTGGCGAGGCGCTTCTGTTCCTCGGTTTCCGGCACGAAGGCCGGCACCGGCACCGGGTGGCCGTTCTCATTGACGGCCACCATCACTACCAGGCAGTCCGTGGTTTGCAGCAGCTCGCCGCCCTTCGGATCGCCCGCCTGCACCGACACGTGGATATGCATGCTGGTGCGGCCCGTCGCCACGACGCGCGCGCGCAGTTCGACCAGATTGCCGACCAGGATCGGCCGGCGAAAGCGAATATTGCCGACGCTGACCGTCACGCAGTAGCGCCCGGACCAAACGGCCGAGCACGCATAGGCGGTCTCGTCGATCCATTTCATCAACGCGCCGCCATGCACCTTGCCGCCAAAGTTGACCGAACTGGGTTCGGCGAGAAAGCGAAAGGTGGTTTCGGAACGGTCCAACGGCGCTAAGGCAGGGGTGCTCATCTTGACTCCGGTCAATCGGATGCATTAAAGGAGGCGATTATACGAGCGCAATATTGCCTCCGTCGCCAGTTGGACCGGGTTATCTTGCCGAATTTCGGCCTGAACAGCCGCCCTCCTTTCGTCGAGCTTTCATTGACGCCGCGGCACGGCTGTGGAGTCAAACCGCTCCCGGTACTCGAGCGGCAACACGCCGAAACGCCGCACAAACGCGCGCCGCAAGTTCTGCTCGCTGCCGAAGCCGCAATCGAGCGCAATCCGCTTGAGCGGCCGGCGTGATTCGGCGAGCCCCCGTGCGGCCGCCTCCAGACGCAGTGCCGACACGGTTTTAGCCGGCGTGCGGCCGACCTCGTCGACGTAGCGCCGCGCGAATGTCCGCGGACTCATCCGCGCATGCTCGGCCAGACGCTCGACCGACAAGTCGTCGCGTAGATTGGCCGCCATCCAGCTGTGCAGCGCCTCGAATGGCCCGCCCGCCGAAGCCTGGGCCGCCAGCGCGGCGCTGAATTGCGACTGGCCGCCGGGCCGCTTCATAAACACCACAAGCCGTCGCGCCGCCTGCATCGCGACGGCGTGACCGACATCTTCTTCGATCAGCGCCAATGCCAGATCGATCCCCGCTGTCACCCCCGCCGAAGTCCAGACGACGCTCCCGCCTTCCCCGTGCCCCACATCGCGGATGAAGATCGGATCGGCGTCGACCCGCACGTTGGGAAAGCGGCGCGCGAGGTGCGACGCTTCACCCCAATGGGTAGTCGCGCGGCGCCCGTCGAGCAGACCGGCCGCCGCAAGATAGAAGGCCCCCGTGCAGACCGAGCACACGCGCCGTGCCTGCGGCGCACGGCGTCTGATCCACGCGACCAGTTCCGGCTGCAAGGTGCAATGCTCGTCGATCGGGACGCCCGGGACAATCAGTGTGTCGATCGGCTGGTCGTCGAGCGAATCGAGCCGCTCCGTGACGACCGGCAAACCCGGGAAGGTTTGCAACACACCGCCGTCGATCGACGCGACGGTCGTGCGATAGGCGACCGGCCCGGCGGGCTGGCCAGGCTGACTGGTTGAGCCAGCCGCGGCCGCCATCGTCAACTCGGCGCGCCAGAACGCTTCGAGCGGCCCGCAGGCATCGAGCAACACGAGCTCAGGCGCGACCGCGAAAACAATATGACGTGCAGCCATCAGGACACCTCCTCCGAGCGTTGCCGCCTGCTTGACCACGCATACGCCAGCGTAGCCAGTGCGGCTATCGCAAGCGGCGGAAAAATCGCGGCGTTGATCGTTGCCCAGCCGAAGCGCGCCAGCAATTGCCCGGCGAACAGCGAGCCCAGCGCGGAGAACGCGAAGGTCGTGAATTCGCTGGTTGCCTGCGTCTTGGCCCGTTCGGAGGGCCGGTACGATTGCGCGAGCAGCGTCGATCCGCCGACGAACATCAAATTCCAACCCACACCGAGACACGCGAGCGCTGCGTAAAAGTGCGGCAGATCGGTCGAGCGCAACGCCAGCACGCCGCACAGCGCGGACAGCACAATCCCCGCGCCGATCACCGGCAGCACGCCGAAGCGCCTGATCAGCCCTGCGGAAAACAGCGACGGCGCGAACATGCCGACCAGGTGCCATTGAATGATCGCCGCGCCATCGCCGATCGTGTGGCCGCAGGCGACCGCCGCAATCGGCGTCGCGGTCATCACGAACATCATCACGGCGTAGCCGAGCGCATTGTTGGCGAGCGCGGCGGCAAAGATCGGCTGCCGGACGATTGCGCCGAGCGGCCGGGCCGGTTCGTGAGCCACCGCCGCACTCGCGTGCGGCGCCGCGTCGCGATAAAGCAGCGCCAGCATGACAATCGATACGAGCCCGAAACCGGTGACAAGCGCATAGGAGCCCGCGAACGCGACCGGCGCGAGCCAGTCCTTGCTCCATGCGGCGAGAAGCGGCCCGCAGACGGCAGCCACCACGCCGCCGGTGAGCACGGTTGAAATCGCCCGGCTCTTGCCTTCGATGCCGACGGCATCCGCGGCCGCCAGCCGGTAGTACTGGGCGAACGCCTGGAACACGCCGACCGTCGCCGTGCCGGTACAGAACGCCCAGAAACTGTGATGAAAGATCGCCCAGACGGAGACAGCCCCGCCCAGCGCGCCGACGCCCGCGCCGAGCACGAAACCCGCGCGCCGGCCGATGCGCGCCATCAGGAACGACGCAAAGATCGTGGTCAGCGCGGCAGCGACGGTAATCAGCGAGAACGGCAGCGTCGCGAGTGCCTTGTCGTCGGCAAGCGTGTAGCCGACCAGACCCGTCAAGGTCAGATCGATCGAAACCGACGAGGTGTAGAGCGCCTGGCAAACCGCCAGCACGCGCGCGGCGCGCCGGCCGTTGGGATCGGAATGGTCGGAGCCGCTTTGACGGGCGGCGAGGGGAGCAGCGGTAACGGTGGAAGATGCGGTGGAAGGTACGGCGGAAGGTGCGGTGGAAAAAACAGCGGGCGGCGGCATCGGCGGGCCTCGGTCGGCGAAAGTGGCGATGCTCCGATCGTCACATGGCCGGTGGTGGCAGAAATGACAATGATGCATCAATTCCAGCCAGCCGACGCGCTCACCCGCCTGAAAAAGCGGCCGCGGCCGCGTCGGGCTTACTTGCGGACCGTCACGCCCTCGTCGATCGTGCCGTACATCGTGATGCTGCCGGTGCCCGCACCCGAGTTCGAACCGGAACCGCCCTGCGCGCACGCGCTCAACAGCAGAACCGCGCTAGCGGTGGCAACGGCGGCAAGAAGAAGTTTCATGACAGCGTGTTCCTGCAAGGACAGGCTTCGATTTTAGCCTGGCGGCCTGGCGCGACGCCGAAGCGACGCCGGACCGGCACCGGACCGACGCCGGACCGACGCCAAAGCGCCACCAAGGTACACAGCCCGCTCGCGCCACCGCGTTTTCGTAACCGCTGCATTCGACGATTCACGCTAAGCTGAAACATCGAATACGGCAGCCCGGTACAGTGGACTGCATGGCGCCCTGCCCGCGCCGCCAACCGGAGACGCGCAATGCCCGCAATCCTCGCAGACGAGCAAAACCATTTTCCAGGCTTGAGCCGTATCGGAGCGCTGCTTGCCGACCCCGGGCGCGCCGCGATGCTGTGGGCGCTGATGGACGGCAGCGCCCGTCCGGCCGGCGAACTGACGATGATCGCCGGGCTCTCGCCCTCGGCGGCCAGCGCTCATCTGGCGCGCCTGACCGACGGCGGCCTGCTCGCGCTCGAAGTGCGTGGCCGGCATCGCTATTTCCGCATCGCCTCGCCGGATATCGCCGCGTCCATCGAAGCGCTCGCCAACGTCGCGCAGGTGAGCGCGCCGCAACGCACCGTGCCGCGGCCAGTGCGCACCGTGCCGGTCGACATGCGCTACGCCCGCACCTGCTACGACCACATGGCGGGCGAATTGTCCGTGCAGGTGTTCGAGCGGATGGTCGAGCGCGGTCTGCTGACGCTGCACGGTTCCTCGCTCGAAGCCACCGCCGACGGCGCCGCGCGTTTCGCTGATTGGGGCATCGACATGTCGGCCCAGAAAAGCCGCCGGCGCCGCTTTGCCTGCACCTGTCCCGACTGGAGCGAGCGGCGTCCGCATCTGGGTGGCGCGCTCGGCGCGGCGCTGCTCGATTCATGGTCGGCGCATGGCTGGGTCGAACGCACGGACCGCCCGCGGATCTTGCGCATCACACCGTCGGGCCACCGTCATTTCGACGCGTTTCTCGCCGTTTGAAGCTCGCCTAACTGACTGACGCAATTACATAATTTGTTCGATCAGCTTACGAAATGCCTTATCGAGACCTTTTGTTACATGCTTGCGAAAGGGCCTTACAAAACTGGGGGCCTTGAAACAAACCGTACGGGTAGAGTGGTTCTCACGGATGCTGCACAATGCCGCGTCCGTCGGAGATAAACCATGAGAACAGTGACCACACCCCAACACTCGAAACGCCGGATGACCGGCTATACGCTGATCGCCGCCGCGGCATTTCTGTTCGCGGCGCAAGCCACTTTTGCACAGGAAGCCGAACAGGCGCCGCCGGGCGCTGCAACGCAAAATACCGATCCGCCGGGGCGCGTGGCGCGTCTGAACTACACGGCCGGCGCCGTGACCACCGAACCGGCCGGCGCAACCGACTGGTCGTACGCACAAATCAATCGCCCGCTCACCACCGGCGATCAATTGTGGAACGACCAGAATGCGCGCTCCGAATTGCATATCGGCTCGACCGCGGTGCGCCTCGACCAGTCCACCAGCCTTGACATCCTCAATCTCGACGACAACAGCGCGCAGCTGAAGGTCGCCCAGGGCACGTTGTCGGCGCGGGTGCGCCAACTGGCGCCCGGCTCCTCCTACGAAATCGACACACCGAACCTGGCGCTCGGCCTGAACGGCCCCGGCGACTATCGCGTCGACGTGGCGCCGGACGGCAGCAGCACCACCGTCACTGTGCGCAGCGGCAGCGCGACCGTGTACGGCGACAGCGGCCAGGTGCCGATCTCGGCCGGCCAGCAGATCCGCTTTGCCGGCACCAACCTGCAACAGGTCGCCGATAACGGCGCACCTGGCCTCGATGCCTTCGATCAATGGGCGGCAAGCCGCGACGCAGCGGAAGACCGCTCGGTGTCGGCACGCTACGTATCGCGCGACATCCCCGGCTATCAGGATCTCGACGCCAACGGCACATGGCAGAGCAGCCCGCAATACGGTGAAGTGTGGGTGCCGCGTGCGACACCCGTCGGCTGGGCGCCTTATCACGACGGCCATTGGGTGTGGCAAGCGCCGTGGGGCTGGACCTGGGTCGACGACGCGCCGTGGGGTTTCGCGCCCTACCACTATGGACGCTGGGCCTATGTCGACGACTCGTGGGCGTGGGTGCCCGGACCGATCGTGGTCAGCGCGCCGCCGGTCTATGCACCGGCCCTGGTTGCCTTCGTGGGCGGCGGTGGCGGTGGAGTCAACTGGGGGGTCAGTCTGGCGATCGGCGGCGCTGTCGCAGCCGGGGTGGCGTGGTTCCCGCTCGGCCCAGGCGAGCCGTGGCATCCGAACTGGGGCGGTCACAACAACTGGAGCCCGGGTTACTACAATCGCGTCAACAACACGACTGTCGTCAACAACTACAACCGCAACATCAACGTGACGAATGTGAATGTGACCAACATTCACAACACGTACATCAACTATCGCGCGCCGGGTGGCGTGACCGCGGTGCCGGCGACGGCTTTCGTGCAAGGTCAATCGGTTGGCCGCTTCGCGCAGAAGGTCAATCCGCAGCAGTGGCACAACGCGCAGATCAATCCGGGTGGTCCGGGGATCGCGCCCGTGAAGCAAAGCTTCGGACCGGGTTTGCGTAACGCGAACTACCGTCCGCCGGCAGCCGTGATGGCGCGTTCGGTCGTTGCCACGCGCACGCCGGCTGTTCCGGCTGCGTACCACGACACGCTCGCGCAACGTTTTGCGCAGAGCGGCGGACGGGTGCCGGGTGCGGGCGAGCCGATCGTGCGGACCTCGGTGCCGGCGCACATGGTGGGCGCTCCGGGGGCCGTGCCGGCCCAGAACGTGCGCGTCGTGCAGTCGCATATGGCCGGGCGGACGCCGGGCGCGGCGCCGGGTGCGCCTAATGGCATGCAACAGGCTGGTCAGCGGCCCGGCGAAGCGCCGAACGCTCAACCGCAGCGTGGCGGCGAGCCGCAAGCCCGCCCGGGCACGCCGGCGCAAACGGCCAATCTGCACGAGCAACCAGGCGAGGCCGCGCGTCCGTCCAATGGCGTGCCGCATCCGCCGCAAGCGAACGGCGCCAACCCGAACGCTTACGCCCAGCAGCACGGTGCACCGGCGCAAGCGGGTCAGCAACCCGGCGCGGAAGCACGGCGTGAACCGGCATGGACGCAGCCGCACACGCCGATGGCTCAACAGGCGCAGCAACATGCTGCCCCGCAGGAGCAGGCACGTCAGCCGGAAAGTCGTCCTGAACCGCAGCAGGCTCAGCGTCAGCCGGAAGCGCAGCCGCCGCACGCACCTGAAGTGCACGCCCAGCCGCAGGAGCCCCGCCCGCAGCCGATGCAACCGGCGCAACAGCAGCCGCGCGAGGAATACCATCCGCAGCCGCAACAGGCACAGCAGCCGCGTCCTGAACCGCGTCCGCAACAGGTACAGCAACCGCGCCCCGAACCGCGTCCGCAACAGGTGCAGCAGCCGCGTCCTGAACCGCGTCCGCAACAGGCGCAGCAGCCGCGTCCTGAACCGCGTCCGCAGCAGGTGCAGCAGCCGCACCCCGAGCCGCATCCGCAACACGAGGAGCAGCATTCGAACAGCGGCAATCGTGACGAGCACCACAAAAGCTAAGGGCGACGCACGCAGCTAGATGCGCGTGCAACCTGCCTGCCTGAAGCCGATAAGAAAAAACCCCCGCGATCTGCATCGCGGGGGTTTTTCTTTGAACGGTCTGCGCGCCGATGCCCAGACCCGTATTCAGGCAGGGTTCAGACCGCCATTGGCGCAGTGAGCGGCTCGTGATGACGGTAGCCGACGAGCGAAAAGTCCGACGGCTCGATTTTCTCGAGCCACTCCGGCTCGTACACGCCGGTTTTCGCATAGTCGGGCACCCTGTCCGAAATCGCGAAGGCCGGGCTTTCGTACGGCTCGCGCGTGAGCTGTTGCTGCAACATATCGAGCTGGTTTTCGTAGATATGCGCGTCGCCGATGAAGTAGGTAAACCAGCGCGGCGTATAGCCCGTCAAGCGGCCGACCAGATGCAGCAAAGCCGCGCCTTCGGTCAGATTGAACGGCGTGCCAAGGCCGACATCGTTGCTGCGGATGTACAAACACAGCGAAATTTCACGGCGCGCGACATTCGGCAGGAACTGGTAAAGCAGGTGGCAAGCCGGCAGCGCGATCTGGTCCAGCACGGCGGGGTTCCACGCATGAAACAGAATTCGCCGGTCGGCGGGGTTCTGCATGATCGTGTCGAGACACTGCCGCAATTGGTCGATCGCCTTGTATAGCAGCACTTTGCGGCTGCCGTCTTCGTCGAACTCCGTCACCACCTGGAAGCCGCGCGCGGCGGCATCGGCCAGTTGCGCTCCCGCGTCTGCGTCCAGCACCTTGTAGGCCGGCCATTGGCGCCATTGCACGCCGTACACGTCGCCGAGGTCGTCCGGACCCTGGCGATACGGATTGGCGAGCCATTGCGGGTTCTGATTGGCGTTCGCGTCCCACACCTTGCAGCCCAGATCGCGAAAATCCGCGGCGCTGCGCGAGGCGCGCAAAAACCCGACCAGTTCGCCCACCGCCGACTTGAATGCCAGTTTTTTCGTGGTGACGGCGGGAAAGCCCTGCTGGAGGTCGAAGCGCAACATGGCGCCCGGCATGCTGATGGTGCGGATGCCGGTGCGGTTCTCCTGCCACGTGCCGGTGTCGAGAATCGTGCGGACGAGGTCGAGGTATTGTTTCATGCGGGTTCCTTCGACGCGGCGCGCCCTTGAGTCAGGGCAATGCGCCACGGAGATTGAGCGGAAAACCCGATTTTAACAAGCGCGGCCGCGCGGCGCCCGGTCGGCGCGCGCGGCGGAGAAAATAACGGCGGAAAAGCGCGTCAGAGATGCGGCACCGAGGCCGGCAACTCGCCGTGCGGCGTGGCCATCGGTTCGCCTTCCATATGGCGCATGCCGTGTGAGCAAAGCAGGCGGTACAGCGTCACGCGCGAGATGCCGAGTTCCTGTGCGGCGTCGCCGAGACGGCCGCGATGCCGCAGAAGCGCAAGCTCGATGGCTTGACGTTCTGCCGCTTCGCGCGCCTGGGCGAGCGACACGGGCACGATTTCCACGTATTCGGCCAGCTCGAGATCGCGCGCCGTGATCGCGCGCCCTTCCGACATCACAATGGCGCGCCGCACACGATTGATCAACTCGCGCACGTTGCCCGGCCAGCCATAGTTATGCAATGCCGCGATGGCGTCAGGCGCGAAACCGCGCAGACGGCGGCTTGCATCTTTCTTGAAACGTTCCAGCATGTGCCGCGCAAGCAGTTCGATATCCTTACCACGCGCACGCAACGGCGGTTCGTCGATTTGCAGCACGCACAGACGGTGATACAGATCGGAGCGAAACCGCCCTTCGATCATCGCCGCTGTCATATCCACGTGCGTTGCCGAAATGATGCGCACGTCGACGTCGATCGAGCCGTGACCGCCCAGCCGCTCCACTTTACGTTCCTGCAGGAAACGCAGCAGGCTCGCCTGGCTTTCGAGCGGCAGATCGCCGATTTCATCGAGGAACAGCGTGCCGCCGTTGGCCGCTTCCACCCGGCCGATCTTGCGCTGATTGGCGCCGGTGAACGCGCCGCGCTCATAGCCGAATAGTTCGGATTGCAACAGATGTGGTGGAATCGCGCCGCAGTTGATCGGCACAAAAGGCGCATTGCGGCGTGCCGAGCGTTCATGGATCGCGACTGCGGTCAGCTCCTTGCCCGTGCCCGATTCGCCCGAGATGAACACCGGCGCGTCGGTCATCGCCACTTTGCGAATCGAACGGAACAGCGCGAGCATCGCGTCGCACGAACCGACCATTTCGCCTTCGGCGCCTTGCGATCCATCGTTCGAAGCCGGCTCGCCAAGCGAGATCATGCCGTATGCATGACCGACCGAATCGACGATCCTGTCGCCCGAGTAAGGCACCGTTACATAGTCGAAACAATAGTCCCGGACGAGCCGGCGCAAGGCCGCGTCCTGCAGTTGTCCGGGCGTGGTGGCCGCAACCCAGCCGACGTTCGGAATAGTCAGACAGGACTCAAACGCGGCGATCTCGTGTGGCTGAAATTCACTAGACAGATCGAGCAGGCCGCCCGCCGCCATTCCGGCGCGGACAGCACGGCGCACGTCGCGCGCCGACCCCACGACTTCAACGTGCCAGCCGCGCTGATGAAAGCGCGTATTCAGTTCCGCGCTCGGATCGCGTGAAACGTAAATCAGTTGCCGCGTTGCGGGTTCCATTATTCAGATCCTCTCGTCAACGAACGTTAAGGATGACGTACGCACCTGAACCGCGGTTCAGACACGCTGACTCATCCGGGATTCGCGAAATAGCAAAACCCGAACGGTCATTCCATTCCGTGCGGACAGCTGATCCCCAAGAAAGCGGCGTGTGTGTTTGAGACGGCCCGTTAGCGGGCTTTTTTAAATCTGAAGCTGTTTTCGAGAGCTTACTATACGCGCGCCACTTGGAAAACAATTATGCGAATTTAATCGGGGACTCCTTGCCCAGCAAGGCCAGACGGGCGATCAAAACTTATTCAGCTTATGAATAAATGCATTGTGGAAGCGCTTTTCCTAGCGTTGACCCCAAGGTAGTTCATACCGTCATATTTAACGAATTATAGGTATTTTCTGCCTGCCGTTTCAGCACTGAAACGTTTTTGTCCGATTTCTCAGTTGTTTCTCCGCGGTATGCGGGTCGCCTCCAGACGCATCAATGGATTGCGACTCATGGCACACGTTTCGCTAAATGCTGTGCACCAAGGAGACACATCATGCGACTCGCTTTCCGCATCGACCTGAACAACATTGCGCTCGGCACCGCACTATGCGCCGCCGCGATGGCCTTGATCGTGCTGCCAGCTGGCGTCAATGCACAGGAATTCACCCTGCCTCAATCAGCCACGACGGCCGAAACCGCCGATGCGGGTTCCGCCACCCTCGCGAGCACGACGCTCGCAGCGGTGACGATCCCGGACACGGCGGCCATTCGTACGGCGAGCGCGGCTGCGGTAGACAACAAGGTCGCCAGCACGAACGACAGCGCCACGTCGCGCAGCGATCTGGCCGGCAACGCGCTGAGCATTCCTGCCGACACCGCGTCCGTGAACAACCTCGTGCTGGACGATCAGGCGCTGTCCAGTCAGCGCGGCGGCTTCAGCGGCATGTTGATGGTCGCGGCCACCCCGCAGATGATGCGCAGCTTCAACAGCGGTGGCAATGGCGTGACGCTGTGGGACGAAATTGCTCCGCCGTCGCAGTTGCCGGTTCCCGTCGACGTCGCCCGCTCTGCACAAGGCAACGTCACGAGCTACCAGAGAAATTAGCGCGGCGATCCGTGCGCCGCCCAGGACCGTACCGGCCGATCGTCCGCCAGCAAGGAGCTGACATGAACGCCTCAACCCAGATGCCGAGTAGCCGCCGCGTGGCGCTACTCTCCGCGCTGCTCGGTGTGCTCGCCGCGGGTGCCGTGACAGGTGCCGCCGCGCAGCAGGTAACCCAGCCGGGCAACCTGATCATCGAACGTGACATCACACCGCGCGATGCGTTCGTGCCGGTGCCGAAGAACCAGGATCCGATTGCCGTGCAGATCCAGACCTTCCCGAGCGCAACGTTCGACGGCGTGCTCGGCTCGACCGCCAGCGATCTCGATCTGAACGGCGCGCACGCCGCTTCCGGCATCGTCGGCAACGGCTTCATGCAGGCGCTGGTCGGCACAAACGGTATCCAGCACATGCTCGCGGGCAATGCCGTGCCGGTCGGCGCAGGCGCCAGCTTCGGCGGCGCCGGCGGAATCGGCGGCACGATCGCCCAGTCGGTCAACAGTGCCCTCGCCCCGCTCGGCGCTGCTTTGGGAGCCATGAAATGACGATGACACACGCCCCGGCAGCGCAGCGCCTTCCGTCACGCAAGCAGTCACGCTGGCCTCTGATGGTCTGCGCGTTCATCGGCCTTGCGAGCGTCGCGGCACACGCCCAAACGCCGCCCGCGATCGTCGACGCGCTGTCGGTGATCGGCAACGGCGCGGCCAACGGTGCAACTGGGGTCGTTGCCATCAACGAAGCAGCGGGACTCGACAACGTGCAGGCAAATCAGGGCGTGCTCGCCAACGGGCAAGCCCCTCTCAATCTGATCAGCAGCTCGCAGAGCGCGTCCACGAACGCGAAGACGACGGCCGCGAAAAGCACGATCAGCAACAACGCATTTTCAAACACCTCTGGCCTTATCGAAGTGAATCAGTCGGCGGGTGTAGGGAATCTTCAGCGGAACAGCGCCGTAATCGGTTCTGGACCGCTTGAAGCGGAGATCGTAGCGGATGGGGTGCTATCCGCTACGACCGCCAAGGGCGGCAGCCTGGGAAAGGCTAGCGATAACCACGACGCACGCGAGGTATCTATCGGTGCGGACGCGCTCAAAAACGTCAGTGGGATCGTCCAGATCAACCAGACTGCCGGCTCAGGTAACGTCAGTTCAAACAGTTTTGTGCTCCGTCCCCCGGCGGGCACCTTTTTCTAACGAGCCACACTCTTTATCGGAGCGTCATCATGAAGCGCACAATCATTGCAGCGGCTGTCCTGTCGACGATGGCAGCAAGCTCGGCTTACGCCGAATGCACGGCTGGTTGCGACCCGGCTGAGCTCTTTACCGCAACCAACATCTATACCGACATCGGCGAGTTCGGCTTCATCACGCTGCGCGGCCACGTCGATGTGGGGAGCAGCTCCGGCGCCACGGTCAACAACACGCAAAACGTGAGCGTGGCCGGCGTGAAAATGAATACGCCGCCGCAGAGCTACACCACCGGCCACGTGACCACGACGATCAACACGACGGATAGCTGGAACCATGCAAGCGGCAGCGGTGGCGGCTGGGGCGTGAGCCAGTCGTATAGCAGCAACGCCTGGGCCTATGACAAGAGCAACACGCAGACCAACACGGCCTCGTCGAGCGCCGCGTTTATCGCAGGCGGCGGCTTCGCAACCGGCTTCGAAGGCTCGGTCAAAGGCTACAACTATGCGAACACGCATGCCTCCGCGAACGGCTTCCTCGCAGCGGGCTTTATCGCCGGTCTCGGCGGCGGCCCCGGCGTGATCTTCGGCGGCCTCGCGGCAGGCTTCGCTGGCGCACTCAACACCCACGTCTCGAGCAACTTCGGCGCCGGGCTTGAAGCGCAGGCAGCCGGCTACGGCGTGGCATACGGCGGCTACTCGGCAGCCAGCCAGAACACGGCGACGGAAACCCGCAGCGGCTATGGCGGCAAGGTCAGCGAAAGCTACTCCGAAGGCAGCCACGCCTACGGATGGGCCAATAACTACGACGACAACAAGGGCTCCATCACCGTCACGGGCAGCATCACCCAGCACATCGACACCGAAAAACCGACGACGATGTCGGCCGGCATCGGCAAGGACGCGCTGGATACGGCAAACGGCAACATTGGCGTCAACATCTCCACCGGCGTCAACAACGCCCAGTCCAATGACGCCGCCCTGTCGAACATGGATGTCGGCCCGGTGTTCGGCAGCGCGCAGATCTACTCGACGCAGGCATCGAGCGGCTCGGCGACCGTGGGTGACTTCAACTTCGTGGCTTCCGTCGGCGCCAAGGCACTGGCCAATGCGACCGGCAATATCGGTGTGAACGTGGCCTCGGGTGCCGGCAACGTGCAGAACAACAGCCTGGCAGCATCGGCTACGACGGACAGCAGCAAGGCAGGTCACGGTCGTGACAGCATGCAAGGTGGCGAAGTCATCGCCAGCGACCAGAACTGCCAGACCGCTGCCGCAGGCGTCACGGGCGAGTTCACCGGCTCGGCGATGCTCGGCGCCGGCGCGCTCAACCATGCTGACGGCAACATCGGTGTGAACATCGCGTCGGGCGTAGGCAACCTGCAACACAACGGCCTTGCAATCGCCAGCGTGTCGCATCAGTAATCAGTAGTCGGTAATCAGCAACTAAAGCTGTATAGCAGGAAGACAACCGGTCAGCCTTCGGGCTCACCGGTTGTCTCCCCTGGGGGGGATAGACCATGTTCGGGGTGAGCAGGGCAACGCATGGCTTTTTTGCGGCGCTCTTCGCTGGACTCGTGTTGTCACAAACGGGTCATGCGCAGAGTGCCCTTTCCATGAATGCCGCAGCGGGCGTGCCGTTCGACGTGAACGTGCGCTCGATCCGCGAGCTACGCTACAACCACATCGTTTCGCAGCGTTACGACTACAGCTGCGGCTCGGCCGCTCTCGCCACGCTGCTGAAGTACGGCTACGGCATCGACATTCCTGAAACCGAAATGATCCGCCGCATGATGGTGTTTTCGACACCGGAGGTGGTGGTCAAGAACGGCTTCTCGATGCTCGACATGAAGAAGTTCGTCGAAACGATCGGCCTGCGCGGCCGCGGGTTTCGCGTCACCGCCGAAGCGCTTTATCACCTGCAGATTCCCGTGCTCGTGCTGATGAACAGCGACGGCTACGAGCACTTCGTCATCGTCAAGCACGCGGAAGACCGCCGCATCTTCATTGCCGACCCCGCCCTCGGCAACCGCATCGTCATGGAAGACGACTTCGTCAAGAAGTGGAACGGCCTCGTATTCGCGGTCGTCGGCAAGCCATTCAAGGAGGATTCTCCGCTCTTGCAAGGCAACGAGTCGCTCGCGCTCAAGCTGCGCGAACGCGCGCTGGAAAACGGCACGGCTGCGACTCCCTTTGTTGAATACGGTTTGATCAAGGCAGAGTTGTTCTGACTCATCATGGACCGAAACTTACTCACCATTGGCTGTGCGTTGTGTTTCACGACGTGCGGCCTTGCACCAGTCGCGCAGGCCGCCGAGCAGGCGCCGACTGTGTTTGAAGACGTCGGCGCCCTCAAGCTGCAACCCGTCGACGACACCGTCCTCGCCAACCAGACCGGCAAAGGCATTGTCGGGGACATCATCTCGGGCGTCGTCATTACCCTGCTGTCGCAATGGCAGTTGCCGAACGGCGCCACCGCTGCCGCCTCGGGCGCGCTCTCGATCGTCACCAACGCGCTCAACCAGCCGAGCGTCCAGTTCAATTCATCGGCCTCCGTGACCGGCCCGACCGGACCATCGGGCAGCGGAGCCAACCACAACGCCAGCGCGAGCGGCGGGCAGAACGTCAACGTCAACGGCGTCTCGCAAATCGCTCAGGTGGCCGGCAACGGCAACCTCGGCACCAACCAGGCGCTGATCGATTTCGACGCCTCGCCGGGCAGCCTGACGGGCGGCGCCTATAACAACGCAACGGCGGCGGCCGCAAGCAATGCGAACGGCTCGGTGAAAGCCTCCGTGAGTCTCGCCAACGGCGGTATTTCGATCGCGCTGCAAACGCCGGCCGGTATCGCCACCCAGACCATCGCGCCGAGCAGTGCACAACAAGCCGGCATGATCGCCCAACTCTTGCAGATCGCAGGCAATAACCAGCAAGTCGCCAACCAGTTGCAATTGCATTTGCAGACACAGCAGATGTCAGCCGCGATGCTGCGCCAGTTGGGGGCCCTTCAAGCCCTGCAGAACACCGTAAGGAGATAACACGGGCCGCCACCCGCTCAAGACAGAGACCAAGCACCAAAGCAGTACCAAAACGACCGCGCGAAGCTAAGGAGACATGCGACACGTGGTCAGAATACCGGGGGAACAAAAAATGATCAGATTCTCAAGGACCGGTACGCCACGCATGGCGTTAGCGGCCATTCCGGCCGCAGCCATGCTGTTTGCGCTATCGCAGGGGGCCAGCGCGCAGGCGCTCGCCGATCAATCCGTTGAAGACCGGCTGAACACGCTGATGCGCGTCGTCAGCGAACAGCAGAAGCAGATCATCTCACTCGAACGGCAGGTCACGAATCTCGAGATGGCGCAACGCGGCCGCGGTGCGCCGGGCTATGGCGAGCCGACCGGCGACGCCGCGGTCGCCGAGCAACCCGGCGCGGACGGCCTGCCTGTGCCGCTGCCGCCACTGGCCCAGGTGAACCCGGGCACACCCGCGCCCGGCAGCGCCACAGGTACCGCGACGGGCGTGCCTGTCAATCCGCCGGTGCCTGACAACGGCGGCGGAGGCAGCCTGCCGGCTGCAACCGACGGCAGCGGCGCGGTCGGCCAGACGCAGAAAGCCGCGCAACCGGTGCGCACGCAGGCCGAAGACGCCGTGGTGCAGAACCAGCAGCACACGCCGCTGTTCGAGCACAAGCTAACCATGGACTGGGGCATCAGCGACACCTACTACGATCGCCGCCAGTTGCAACTGTCCGGCTTCCTCGCGCTCGACGCGATTTTCCTCGGCAACATCAACCTCGGCGAAACCAAGTCGCACCAGGTGATGGCCGACCTCGATACGCGCTACGGTCTGACCGACCGCATCAGCGTCGACGTCGACGTGCCCTACGTCTACCGGCACAGCAACTTCATCGTCGGCGGGGCTGGCGGCGCCGCGAATACGGTCTCGGACGCCTCGGCGAATTCGAGCGACATTGGCGACGTCAACTTCGGGATTTACTACCAGATCCTGAAGGAAACCAACAGCCTGCCGGACCTGGTCGGCAGCCTGCGCATCAAGGCGCCGACCGGCTCGTCGCCGTTCGGCATCAAGCTGGCGCAGGTGGATGCCGACAACACCAACCTCGTCGCGCCCACCAAGCTGCCCACCGGCACCGGCTTCTGGAACATCACGGCGGGTCTGTCGGTGTTGAAGACCTACGATCCGGTCGTGCTGTTCGGCAGCGTTTCGTACACCTATAACATTGCCCGCTCGTTCTCCGACATCTCGTCGGTGATCGGCCAGACCGAACCCGCGACGGTCAAGATCGGCGACGTCGTGCAGTTCGGCGGCGGCGTCGCCCTGGCATTCTCGGACAAGGACTCGGCCAGCATCTCGTACACGATGGCGCTGGAACCCGAGTCGCAAACCAAGGCGCCAGGCGGCACTTATTCGAAGGTGCCAGGCAGCGAAACCACCGCCGCCGCATTGACCTTCGGCCTGAATCACGTAGTGAACAAGCACTTGACGATCAACGGCTCGGTGTCGGTCGGCCTCACGCCCGACACGCCGAACTTCGTGATCGGCGTGCGTTTTCCCTACACCTTTTGACGTGCCAACAATACGAGGCTGATCGTGCGCGAATCACCCCATCTGAGCAGCGTGGCCTTGCCCTCCGGCACTCATCTGTCGATTGCCCGGGCGCCGGAAGGTCCTGTGACACGAGCAACGGGCGTCCTCGGGGGACGCCCATCGGAAGTCTCTTTGGCGCGTCCTCAGGAGGCCGTTGTGGAGCGCTTGCACGAACCCTCTACCACCGCGAAAGGGAGCGGTCTGCCGCACGCGCAGACCGAGCGGACACTGCTCTACGTCGCGCGCACGCCGGACGAGGGGCTCAGCGCGCATCTGAAAAGCCGTGGCTGGCACGTGATGGTGGCCCGCTCGGCGCATGAGGTTGCGCGCCTGCTCAAGCCGGACGTGGTCTGCGCCGGCATCGCCGACCTCGCCAGCTTTGCGCCGCGCGATCTTGGCGGACTCGAAGCGAGCTTGCGTCAACAGCAGATTGGCTGGATCGCGCTCGTTACTTCGGAGCGCCTCGCCGACCCGGGTGTGCGGCGCCTGATCCGCCACTACTGCTTCGACTACGTCAAGACGCCGGTGGCCAACATCACGATCGACTACCTCGCCAGTCACGCATTCGGCATGGTGACGCTGTGCGATGTCGACGAGATTCCGCCTGCCGCGCCCGCCGCGGCAGACGACGAAGACGAAATGGTCGGCACCTGCGAAGCGATGCAGCAACTGTTCCGCACCATTCGCAAAGTCGCCAATACCGACGCCAGCGTGTTCATCTCGGGCGAATCCGGTACCGGCAAGGAACTCACCGCGCTGGCGATTCACGAGCGCTCGCCGCGCCGCAAGGCGCCGTTCATCGCGATCAACTGTGGCGCGATTCCGCATCATCTGCTGCAGTCCGAACTATTCGGCTATGAACGCGGCGCGTTCACCGGCGCGAACCAGCGCAAGATCGGCCGGGTCGAGGCGGCGGACGGCGGCACCCTGCTGCTCGACGAAATCGGCGACCTGCCGATGGAAAGCCAGGCAAGCCTGCTGCGCTTTTTGCAGGAAGGCAAGATCGAGCGGCTTGGCGGGCGCGAATCGATCCAGGTGGATGTGCGCATCATCTCGGCGACTCACGTGGATCTCGAGGTCGCGATGCGCGAAGGACGGTTCCGCGCCGACCTGTTTCACCGCCTGTGCGTGCTGCGTGTCGACGAACCGCCGCTGCGCGCCCGCGGCAAGGACATTGAGATTCTTGCGCATCACATCATGCACAAGTTCAAGACCGACAGCGCGCGCAAGATCCGCGGCTTTACGCCGTCCGCGATCGAGGCGATGTACAACTACAGCTGGCCCGGCAATGTGCGCGAACTGATCAACCGGGTGCGCCGCGCGATCGTGATGGCGGAAAACAAACTGATTTCCGCCGACGATCTCGACCTCGCGCAGTTCACCGAGCAACAGACGATGAGCCTCTCGCAGGCGCGCGAAGCCGCCGAGAAGCGCGCGATCGAAGCCGCGCTGCTGCGGCATCGTCACCGGTTGAACGAGGCGGCGACCGATCTGAACATTTCGCGCGTCACGCTATACCGGCTGATGGGCCAGCACGGCTTGCGGGATCCGAGCGCCGCCGACGAGAAAGCGTCGCTCGAGGCGTTCGCCACCGGCGAGCCCGCGCATGAATGAGGGGGAGCCTGGCTGGGCGCACCTGGCCGGGGGCACCTGGCTGGGCGCACCTGGCGGGAGCACCGGCTAGGCGCGTCTAGCAGGGAGCGCCTGGGCGGAGGCGCTCAGCCGGTCGCACCAGGCCCTGGCGGCTGACGTAGCAGCGCCGTCTTTCACCTCAGGTAGAATCGTCCTGGTTACGTTCCCCTTTCCATTCGATGACGACGCTCACCCTGATCGTCGCTCGCGCCAATAATGGCGTGATCGGCCGCGACAACCAGTTGCCCTGGCGACTTCCCGAAGACCTCGCGTTCTTCAAGCGCACCACGATGGGCGCGCCCATCATCATGGGCCGCAAGACGCATGAATCGATCGGCCGGCCGTTGCCGGGACGCCGCAACATTGTCGTGACACGGGACGCCACGCGGCGCTTCCAGGGCTGCGACGCGGCTACCACGCTCGAAGACGCGCTCACGCTCGCCGCTCAGGACCAGGCACCGGAAGCGTTCCTGATCGGCGGCGCGCAGCTGTATGCGGAAGGCCTGCGTCAGGCCGACAAACTCATCATCACCGAGATCTCAGCCGACTTTGAAGGCGACGCCACATTCCCGGATCTCGACGAAAACGAATGGGAAGAAGTCGCCCATGAGACCCATCGTGCGGACGCGCCGAACGACTTCGATTACGCGTTCGTAACGTACAAGCGCAAGGGTGCATGAGGGTTGTTGCAGGTTGTTGCACCGAGCCTGAGCGACGGCCCACGCTTCTGGCGTGAAGATTCGCGCATTCATCCTTTGCCCTCAGCCACCACGCGCGCATAAAAAACGCCACGCAGTTGCATGCGTGGCGTTCTGGTTTCCAGCCTTTTTAGCGCTCTTTCCAGCCGCTTACTGACCCGCGATCGTCATCCGTTCGATCAGCACCGAGCCCGTTTCCTTGGTGCCGCGCGTGATCGTATCCGCGCCGATTGCGACGATATGCCGGAACATTTCCTGCAGCGTGCTCGCCACGGTGATTTCCTCGACCGGATACTGGATCTTGCCGTTCTCGACCCAGAAGCCCGACGCGCCGCGCGAATAATCGCCCGTCACGTAGTTCACGCCCTGCCCCATCAGTTCGGTCAGCAGCAGGCCCGTGCCGAGCTTCTTCAGCATTTCTTCGAAGTCGTCTTCCGGACGCGTCTTCGAGCTGCGCAGCGACAGATTGTGCGAGCCGCCGGCGTTGCCGGTGGTCTGCATGCCGAGCTTGCGCGCCGAGTAGGTGGAGAGGAAATAGCCTTCCACCACGCCGTCCTTCACCACCGAACGTTGTTTGGTGCGCACGCCTTCTTCGTCGAACGGCGCGCTGCCCATGGCACGCGCGACATGCGGATCTTCGACCACCTGGATGTGCGGCGCAAAGACCGGCTTGCCGAGGCTATCGACGAGGAACGACGTCTTGCGATACAGCGCGCCGCCGCTGGTTGCCTGCACGAACGCGCCGAGAATGCCGGCGGCGAGCGGCGCTTCGAACAGCACCGGCACCTTGCGCGTGTCGAGCCCGCGCGCGCCGATGCGCGACAGCGCCCGTTGCGCCGCATAACGGCCCACTGCTTCCGGGTCGGCCAGGTCTGCCGCGCTGCGGGTCGACGTGTACCAGTCGTCGCGCTGCATGTTGCGGCCGCTGCCGGCGATCGGCGCACACGCGATGTAGTGGCGCGAGTACGGATAGCCCGCGAGGAAGCCACGCGAGGTGGCCAGCACGAATTGCGAGTGCTGCGCGGAAACGCTCGCACCCTCCGAATTCTTGATCTGCGGGTCGGTGGCGAACGCTGCGTCTTCCGAGCGGCGGGCGATTTCGACCGCTTCGTCCGCGGAGAGATTCCACGGGTGATACAGATCGAGATCGCGCGGTGCGGTTTCGAGCAAGTCTGCTTCGGCGAGACCCGCGCAGTCGTCTTCCGCCGTGAAGCGGGCGATGTTGTACGCCGCCGCGACCGTGTCCTTCAAGGCCTGCGACGAAAAGTCCGAGGTGCTCGCGTTGCCGCGCTTGTTGCCGATGAACACCGTCACGCCGACCATCTTGTCGCGGTTGTGTTCGATCGTCTCGACTTCGCCGCGCCGCACGGAGACCGACAGGCCGTCGCCTTCGGAAATCTCGGTCGCCGCGTCGGTGCCGCCGAGCGACTTCGCGTGACGAAGGATGTCCGAGGCGATTTCCTTCAGTTCATCCTGGGTATGCGGAAAAAAGCGCTGCTTGACGTCCATGTCTGCTGCCATTGTCGTTGCCGTCCTGTTCGGGGCCGCGCGGCCCTGTGTGTTCGCCCATGCCACGCAAGTGCGCCCGCATTTTTGCGCGCGCCTTTTGCGTGCCCGGTTGCATGCTCATTTGCGTAGTGTTTGCGTAGTCACGCATCCCGCGATCATAGCAAGGTACGCGAACCTGTACCTGGCATTCGCTGAGCGTTGTTTTGCCTCGGCGTAGTGGCGGCGCCGTCGTCGCATTGCGATGGCTTTGTGCCGGTCTGGTCCTGGATGACCGGGCTGGGCGGGCTTGCAAAAAACCGCGCCGGAAGCCTTGTGCACAGCAGCACGGCGGGTTGGGAGGGCGCGGCACGCTACAATATCGGTATGACACGCAAAACCCGCATTCAACCCATCGAATCCGCCGAGCCGGAAGTCGACGAGAACGGCTACGACCGCCCCAGCAAGTCCCAGCTCAAGCGCGAAATGCACGAGCTGCAGGAACTGGGCTCGGCGCTGATCGCCCTGCCCAAAGACGCGCTCAAGCGCATGCCGATGCCCGAAAAGCTCGACGACGCCGTGCGTGAAGCGCGCCGCATCACCGACCACGAAGGCAAGCGCCGCCAGGTGCAGTACGTCGGGCGCGTGATGCGCTCGCTGCTGGAAGAGGAAACCGCCGCGCTGCGCACCGCGCTCGACACCTATAACGGCGTCAACAAGGCGGAAACAGCCAAGCTCCACTGGATCGAACGCACCCGCGAAAAACTGCTCGCCGACGACGCCGCGCTGACCGAATTCATCCGCCAGCACCCGAACGCCGATCCGCAGCAGGGCCGCACGCTGATCCGCAACGCCCGCAAGGAAGCGCAGCAAAGCAAGCCGCCACGCTACTTCCGTGAGCTGTTCCAGTGGATCAAGAACGCCGACGGCCCGTCCGCCGACACCGATTCCGAGGCAGAAGACGCGCAGGAAGACGACGATGACGACCGCGACGCCTAATGTGGCAACTGATGTGACAAGCGGGGCCGCACGCCAGGCGACACGCCGGCATCCCGATGAAATCGTGATCGGCCTGGTGTCGATCAGCGACCGCGCGTCTACTGGCGTGTACGAGGACAAAGGCATTCCGGCGCTGCAGGAATGGCTCGGCGCCGCTTTGAGCTCGCCGTTTCAGGTGCTCACGCGCCTGATTCAGGACGACGCGGCCACGATCTCCGCCACGCTGATCGAACTGGTCGACGAAGTGGGTTGCGATCTGGTGCTGACCACCGGCGGCACGGGTCCGTCGCGCCGCGACGTGACGCCGGAAGCGACTCTCGCGGTAGCGACGAAGGAAATGCCGGGTTTCGGCGAGCAGATGCGGCAAATCAGCCTGAATTTCGTGCCGACCGCGATTCTGTCGCGCCAGGTGGCCGTGATTCGCGAAACCGCGCAACACGCGGCGCTGATCATCAATCTGCCCGGCCAGCCGAAGTCGATCAAGGAAACACTGGAAGGTTTGCGCGACACCGAAGCGGGCGGCGCTGTGAAGGTGCCGGGCATTTTCGCCGCGGTGCCCTATTGCATCGACCTGATCGGCGGCCCGTATATGGAAACGAACGCCGACGTGGTGAAGGCGTTCCGGCCGAAGAGCGCGGTGCGCGCGCCTCGGCAGGCTTGAGTCCGACGCTGCTGCGGCGCGGCGTTATTGCACCGTCAGTCAGCATCGTCGTAGCTGCGGCAGCGTGAATTCCGCCGCCGCAGTACCCGGAGCCGTGACGGGTTTACTCCGCCGCCGCCCCTTCCGGCGCTGCCGGAATCAGGAAGTGTTCGCGGTAGTACTTCAGCTCGTCGATCGATTCGTGGATGTCGGCCAGCGCCGTGTGCATCGCGCGTTTCTGGAAACCCTTGTAGATCGCCGGCTGCCAGCGGCGGCACAGTTCCTTCAGGGTGCTGACGTCGAGATTGCGGTAATGGAAGACGCGCTCCAGATCCGGCATCCAGCGCGCCATGAAGCGACGGTCCTGACAGATCGAATTGCCGCACATCGGCGACTTGCCCGGCGGCACATAAGCGGCCAGAAAGTCGCGGATCTGCTCGGTGGCGTCGGCTTCGCTCACCGTCGACGCCTTCACGCGGTCGATCAGACCCGAGCGGCCATGCGTGTTCTGGTTCCACTGATCCATTCCGGCGAGCGTCGCGTCGCTCTGATGAATCGCCAGCACCGGTCCCTCGACCAGCCGGTCGAGCGTCGAATTCGTCACCACCACCGCGATTTCGATGATGCGGTCGGTGTCCGGTTCGAGTCCGGTCATTTCCATGTCCAGCCAGACGAGATTCATGTCGCTGCGCACGAGCGGCGGCTGTTCGGTGGATGCGAGGATGTCAGTCATGAAGGCAACCCTGAGGGCCGGGCAAACCGCTTCACTGGAAGCAGATTCGCCGCGGCGATTGTTCGTATGAGATTGGCTTGAGCCGGTTTGGGCCGATTTTGGCTTACCGCTCCCGCCGCCAGGCGGGAAGAAACATATAATTCTCGCATAGTTACCACGGAATCCCCGGATGCCCACCCTGTACTTCACTGTTCTGTTCGTCGTCGCCGTCGTGGCGATGGTCGGCACCAAACTGTGGCTCGCGTCGCGGCAGATCCGCTTCGTCGCCGGCCATCGCGACCAGGTGCCGAGCCAGTTCTCCGGCACCATCGCGCTCACCGCGCACCAACGCGCCGCGGACTACACCATCGAACGCACCCGGCTCACGATGATCGAGGTCGTCGTCGGCGCCGCCGTCCTGATCGGACTGACCCTGCTAGGTGGCGTCCAGGCGCTCGATCTGGCGATCTCCGACTGGTTCGGCCGCGGTTATGTCGGCCAGATCGCGCTGGTCGCGGCGGTGATTGCGATCACCGGCCTGCTCGATCTGCCGTTCGAGTACTACCGGCAATTCGTGGTCGAGCAACGCTTCGGCTTCAACCGGATGAGCAAGAGTATTTTCTTCACCGACCGTATCAAGGGCGTGCTGCTCGGCGTGGTGCTGGGCCTGCCGCTGCTGTTCGTCGTGCTGTGGCTGATGGACCAGGCCGGCAACCTGTGGTGGTTGTGGGCGTGGTTCGTGTGGGTGGGATTCCAGCTGCTGGTGCAGTTCATCTTCCCGACTTTCATCGCGCCGCTCTTCAACAAGTTCGAGCCGCTCAAGGACGAGGCGCTTGCCGGTCGTATCGAAGCATTGATGAAGCGCTGCGGCTTCGCGGTGCGCGGCCTGTTCGTGATGGACGGCAGCCGCCGCAGCGCGCACGGTAATGCCTATTTCAGCGGTTTTGGCGCCACCAAGCGGATCGTCTTCTTCGACACGCTGCTCGCGCGCCTGTCCGGCAACGAGATCGAAGCCGTCCTCGCGCACGAACTCGGCCACTTCAAGCGCCGCCACATCCTCAAGGGGATGCTGGTCGCTTTCGCTATTAGTCTGGTCATGCTCGCCCTGCTCGGCTGGCTGGTGCAGCAAGTCTGGTTCTTCGAGGGGCTAGGTGTGCGGCCGTCGCTGCTCGGCGGCAACGGCGGACTCGCGCTGGTGTTGTTCCTGCTCGCGCTGCCGGTGTTTCTGTTCTTCGTCACACCGCTTGGCAGCCTCACCTCGCGCAAGCACGAGTTCGAAGCCGACGCCTTCGCTGCCACGCAAACCGATGCACAAGACCTCGTGAACGCGCTCGTCAAGCTGTATGAGGACAACGCGTCGACCCTGACGCCCGATCCGCTCTACACCGCGTTTTATTATTCGCATCCGCCGGCGTCGCAGCGAATCGACCGCCTGCTGCGGCACGCATGAGCGGCCGCTCCCCGAAAGCGCCGCGCGCGCCGTCCAGCACACGCGTGGGCGGCCTCGTGATTGCCGCTCATGGACGCCACTACCTGGTCGCGCCGGAAGACGGCAGCCCGATGCTCCAGTGCTTCCCGCGCGGCAAGCGCAGCGAGGTGGCCGTGGGCGATCGCGTGATTTACGAGCCGACCTCGGCCGATCAGGGTGTGATCGTCGAGATCGGCGAACGCCGCAATCTGTTGTATCGCTCGGATCAGTACAAGTCGAAGCTGTTTGCCGCGAATCTCGATCAGTTGCTGATCGTGCTCGCGACCGAGCCGCATTTCAGCGAGGACCTGCTCGGCCGCGCACTGGTGGCCGCCGAGGCGAACGAACTGAAGCCGTTGATCGTGCTGAACAAGATCGACGTGACCGGCGCGCTGGAGGGCGCGCGCAAACGGCTCGAATCGTATCGCGCGCTCGGCTACACGGTGGTCGAGGTATCGATCAAGACGCAGCCCGAGGCCGCTCGCGCTCTTCTGATCGAGCATCTGCAAGGCCATTCGACGCTGCTGCTCGGTCAATCCGGCATGGGCAAATCGACCTTGGTGAACCTGCTGATTCCCGATGCCGAAGTCGCCACCCGCGAGATATCGACCGCGCTGAACAGCGGGCGGCATACCACGACTTTCACGCGGCTCTACCCGTTGCCGGGCAGCCACGGCGGCGCGCTGATCGATTCTCCGGGCTTCCAGGAATTCGGTTTGCATCATCTGACCGAGGGCCGGCTCGAACGCGCGTTCCCCGAGTTCCGGCCGCTGCTGCCGAACTGCCGCTTCTACAACTGCCATCACTTGCAGGAGCCGGGCTGCGCGATTCTCGAAGCGGTCGCCGATGGGCAGATCCGGCGTGAACGGCATGCGCTCTATGCGCAACTGGTGCACGAAGCCAGCCAGATCGTGCGCTAACGCGCGTCGCCATCAACCCATGGATTCACGATGAAATTGATGCGCGCGCCGAATCTGATCATCGGGCAACACTGGGTGAATGTACTGGAGGCGGCGGGCATCGCCTGTGAGTTGCATAACCGTTACCTGAACGGCGCACTCGGCGATATTCCGGCGGATCAATGCGCGCCGGAGCTATGGCTCGTCGACGAGCGCGACGAAGCGATGGCGAGACGTTTGATAGATGCGGCCTCGCATGGACCGGCGCCAGGTTCGCCTTCATGGCAATGCCGCCAGTGCGGAGAGACGCTCGAAGCACAGTTCACCGTGTGCTGGCAGTGCGGGACGGCGCGCAATCCGCTGGATGGGTGAAGCCACCTGGACTCTGGCGCCAGACCTTAAGGTCATTGCGGCATAAGCAAGAAAGCCGGGTAAGAACCCGGCTTTCTCTATTGCATCATGCGTTAGCTGCCCCGCGGCTTCAGGCCAGCCACACCGCGATCGTCAGCATCAGCAGCAGGATCATCCATAGCACCACCGCGCGCCAAACGAGACCCACGGCCGATTGCAGCGTACGCGGCGTGCAGTCGTCGCCGACCTGCATCGGGCCGCCATCGCCGGTGGCGAGCGCGTCAAGGCTCGACTGCTCGGCGAGCGGACCGCTCAGACGCGCACCGAGCGCCCCACTGCCCGCGGCCAGCAGCACGCCGTCGTTCGCATCCGGCCATTGACGCGCGTGGTTGCGCCACGCATAAATCGCGTCTTCGAAATTGCCGACAATCGCAAAGCCCAGCGACGTGAGCCGCGCCGGCACCCAGTCGATCACGAAAAAGGCACGCTGCGCGAAACTCGAAAACGCGACTGTGCGATCGTCGACCGGCCGGGCCCATGCACGTGCCAGATACTCGGCAATCCGATACAGCACCGCGCCCGCCGGCCCAACCGGAATCAGGAACCAGAAGAACACGCCAAACACATGCCGATGCGAGGCAACCACCGCGTGAATCAGCGTATGACGCACGATTTCACTGACGGGCATGTCGACGGTATCGAGCCCGGTCCATTCATTCAGGATCTCACGCGCGCGCGGCACATCGTCGTTGTTCAACGCGAGGTGGATATCCGTGAAGTAGTGGCTGAACTGCCGGAAGCCGAGCGTGAAGTACAACACCGCGACGTTCCACAGGAACGCCAGCGCAAAGTGGATGTGGTAAAGCACGTAGTAGACGAGCGCGACAGCCAGTGTCCACGGCACCACCACCACGAGCCACGCGAGCAGGCCGTGCTTGGGTTTGCCGGCATCGAATCCGTGCGCCGCCGACTCCGCATGGTATTGAAGCAGCGCGGACACCGGATTGTTCGGCGACAGTGCGCGTACCTGTTCAATGATCAGAGCCAGCAATACGGAGAAAAAAGTCATGCGATGCGCCGTGCTTTTCGAGTTTTACGATTGTTTTATAACGATAGCACAGGGTCGGATGCGACTGAGCGCAGACGTTGACAAACACTCAACAACTGCACAGGTCGCCGCGGCCTATGCCGCGAGAAAGCGATAGAAGTTGCGCAGCATCGCCGCTGTCGCGCCCCAGATGAAATAATGGCCGCCCATTTGTACCTCGCGATCCCCAGCATCCACCGACGCCGCCCGCGGATAAGGCATGGCGAAAAAGCGCCGCTCGCCGCCTTCGTAACGAAACACGCGCTCTTCGTGATGCGCGGGGTCCATCAGAAAAGCCAGCGGCACTTCAAACACATCGGCTACTTCGAGTGCATCCACTTTCAACGCGAAGGGCGGATGCACAAGACTGATCACGGGCGTCACGCGAAACCCTGTGCCCGTCAGATAGTCGGGCAAGGCACCGAGAATTTCAACGCGCGACGGATCGAGACCGACTTCTTCCTGCGCCTCACGCAATGCCGTGGCGGTCGCGTCGGCGTCGAAAGGCTCATGGCGGCCACCGGGAAAGCTCACCTGGCCGGCGTGGTCGTTCAGATGGTCGGCACGTTGGGTCAGGAGCACGGTGAGACCGTTCTCGCGCACGACCAGCGGCACCAGCACGGCGGCAACGCGCGGATCGACGTGCTGATCGCGCCAGGGTGCTTCGATGATCGGCTCAGGCGTCCAACTCAGACGCTGTTCGAAACGCGCGCGCAGGCCATCAGGCGTCAGGCGCGCGGCAACCACCGGCGGCAGATCGGCGCCCGTCGCTTCGACAGGTAGAGTTTCAGGCTCAAAGACGGGGCGGATCAACGGGTTTCTCGGAATGAGCGGATAGGGGACATTCCGCTATTTTGACCTGGCAAACAAAAAAGCACCCGCGAGGGGTGCTTTTTCTTACAGCTTTTACGCTTCCGGAGCAGCGCGGTCTTTCTTGGCGACCAGCTTTTCCTTGATCCGAGCCGACTTGCCCGAACGGTCGCGCAGGTAGTACAGCTTCGCACGACGCACATCGCCACGACGCTTCACGACGATGCTTGCCAGCAGCGGCGAGTACGTCTGGAACGTACGCTCGACGCCTTCGCCCGACGAAATCTTGCGGACGATGAACGACGAATTCAGACCACGATTACGCTTGGCGATCACGACGCCTTCGTAAGCCTGAACACGCTTACGCGTACCTTCAACCACGTTCACGCTGACGATCACCGTATCGCCGGGGGCGAATTCGGGGATGGTCTTCTCGCCGAGGGCGCGGCCGATTTCTTCCTGCTCGAGTATTGCAATCAGATTCATCACTGACTCCTAAATCCATCTTGTCGACGTTCGTACCTGCCTCACGCTGGTTTTACCTGTTGCGTTCGGCTACGGCCCCGATAGAGGATGGGTTCACATCTGGCGCCGTACACGCATGTGCGGCACCGCCTATGTCCGCTCGAAAGACCGAGGCTTTACGCCTTCGACGCTTCCTTCGCGAGACTCGCAAGCCATGCCTCGTCGGCACGGCTCAACATCTTGTTCTTTCTGGCCTTCACGATCAGATCGGGCCGTTTGTTCAACGTGTTGCGCAAGGCCTCACGTCGGCGCCATGCCACGATTTCCGCATGATGGCCGCCGAGCAGCACATCGGGCACACGCACACCGTCGTACTCCTCCGGACGCGTGTAATGCGGACAATCCAGCAGCACGTCGACGAAACTGTCCTGCACCGCCGATTGAGAGTCGTTCAGCACGCCGGGCAACTGACGCACCACAGCATCCATCAAGGCCATTGCAGGCAATTCGCCGCCGGACAGCACGAAGTCGCCGAGGCTGACTTCTTCGTCGACAACACGGTCGAGCAAACGCTGATCGATCGCTTCATAGCGCCCGCACAACAGGATCAGGCCGGGCTCGGCCGCGAACCGCATGACACGATCGTGATTGAGCGTGGCGCCTTGCGGCGACATCATCACGACGCGCGGTGCGCCGATGCCCTGCTCCGCCTGCGCCGCTTTCGCGGCACCGATCGCGTCTTCCAGAGGCTTGGCCAGCATGACCATGCCGGGGCCGCCGCCGTAGGGGCGATCGTCGATTGTGCGGTAGTTGTCTGTAGTGAAATCGCGTGGATTCCACGTACGCAACCCGTAGCGCTCCTGCTTCGCCGCACGGCTGGTGATACCCCAGTCGGTCAGCGCACGAAACATGTCAGGAAAGAGCGTCACGACATCGAACTGCATCGCTCTCTCCAGTCAGCGAGTTATTTAGTAATCAGCTTCCCAGTCGACGATGATCTGCTTCGCCGCCTGATCCACCGTTTTGACAAAGACGCCGACGAACGGGATCAAACGCTCGCCGGTGACCGGCTTACCGCTTTTGTCAGTATCCGGATATTCGATGCGCAACACCGAATGCGCACCGTTGTCGATCATGTCTGCAACCTTACCGAGGTGAACCCCGGCAACGTTCACCACATCCAGGCCGAGCAGGTCGACCCAGTAGAATTCGTCGGCCCCGAGAGCCGGAAATTCGCTGCGGCTGATATAAACGCGCGTGCCGCGCAATGCCAGCGCCACATCGCGGTCAGAGACGCCGCCCAGATGGGCAACGATACTGTCGCTATGCGTTTTGGCCTGTAATGACGGCGCCGACTTGCGCTCGTGGCCTTTCAGCAACCACCAGCGCTTCGCGCTTAGCAACGCGTCTCCGCCATGTCCGGCATCCGCGTGCGCGGCTACCTTGACCCAGCCTTTGAGGCCGTAAGCGTCGACGATTGCACCGACCTCGACCGCATCGGCCGGCCAGCTTTCCACCGTTTCCACTCGCATTTCTGCGGCGCCGGAAGCGGCGTTTGCAACTTTGGCTTTCGCCTTGCCTTCGGCTCCTTCGACCGGCTTGCGGACGAATGCACCGAACGGCGTCTGATCAGACGTCTTCGCGCGCGGGGCTGCCGCTTTTGCCTTGACGCGACCTGGACCGCCGGAATCACGCTCAGACATAACAGAACCTCACTGCCGACTTCGACGTCTGCTTCAGCAAAACTCGCGCATCGGACTGCTCACGCAAGCTGCGCGAGCCGCCGGCCGAACCGACGACGATACGCATGCTAGCTACCATTAAGCAGCCGGCTGCGCCTTTTGCGCTTCTTTCACGAGACGCTCGACGGTCGGCGACAGTTGTGCGCCAACGCCTTGCCAGTACGTCAGGCGGTCTTGAGCGATACGCAGCGACTCACCCTTCGTAGCGACCGGGTTGTAGAAGCCAACGCGTTCGATGAAGCGGCCGTCACGACGGTTACGCGAATCGGTTGCGACGATGTTGTAGAACGGGCGCTTCTTGGAGCCGCCACGAGCCAAGCGGATGATGACCATATTAGAATCCTTGAAAACCGGGGTGCGGAACGACTGAAACACGCGATTATAGCGGGAAACCGACGCCATAACAAACACTTACGGGGATAAACTGAGTATCCGGGTTGCGCCAGTCATACAGGCGGGTGGCCTGGACCGCGCCAAAACGCCCGAATACCCTGACGGAGCGCCCATGAAACTCCTGCTGCCGCCCGCGTTTTTTTTCGTCACACGCGCCATCTTTCGACCAATCGCCGATTTTTTGCTGCTCAGCGGCGCGCCGCGAGCCATCCGCGTTTGGGCACTGCGGACTGGCATAGCGTTGTTGCTCGCGGCAACTGCCCTGCCGGCACTGGCCGCGCTGCCGGTCGAGCGCATCAAGCTGCCGCCGGGCTTCCATATCGAAGTCCTGTCGGACGCGGTACCCAGCGCACGGGGCATGGCGCTCTCGCCGAAAGGCGTCCTCTATATAGGCAGCCTCGACGGCCACATCTACGCGCTTGAATTGCGCGACGGACGCGTGACAGCGCGTCACGTGATCGCCTCCGGACTGGAAACACCAGCGGGCGTAGCGTGGCGGGATGTCGCACTGTATGTGTCCGCGGTATCGAAAATTCTACGCTTCGACGCGATCGACGCCCATCTGAACGACCCGCCCAAGCCCGTTGTCGTCACCGACAAACTGCCGGCAGAGACGCATCACGGCTGGAAATTCATCGCTTTCGGGCCAGATGGCAAGCTATACGTGCCGCAAGGCGCACCCTGCAACGTCTGCCTGAAAGACCGCGACCGCTTCGGCCTGATTGGCCGCATGGACCCGGACGGCAGCCACTATGAAGTGGTGGCGCGCGGCGTTCGCAACACGGTCGGCTTCGCGTGGCATCCGGTGACGCACGAACTGTGGTTCACCGACAACGGCCGCGATCTGATGGGCGACGACGTACCGGACGACAAGCTCAACCGCGCGCCGCGCGTCGGCATGGATTTCGGTTTTCCGTACTGCCACGGCGGCGACACGCCCGACCCCGAATTCGGCAAGGACCACCCCTGCAGCGCCTTCACGCCGCCGGTTGTCAAACTCGGCGCGCACGTGGCCTCGCTCGGCATGCGTTTTTACACCGGTTCGATGTTTCCGGCCGCCTATCGGGACAGTATTTTTATCGCCGAACACGGCTCGTGGAACCGCAGCAAGAAGGTCGGCTACCGCGTCGTGCGGGTGATCACCGACCCTGACGGCCGCAACGCACGCCAGGAAGTCTTTGCCGAAGGCTGGCTCCAACCGGGCGAAACGGTATGGGGCCGCCCGGTTGACGTGCAACCGATGCCTGACGGTTCACTCCTGATCAGCGACGACTACGCCGGCGCGGTCTACCGCGTGACCTACTCGGCACCTTGACCGTAGCCGCGCTCACCTGTCACGTGAGCGCCACCACACGGCGTGGCGTAGAATGCGCGACGGTCCGCGCCGCCGGCGCGCCGCTCCTTTCGACCGCCTGTCACTCTGCTCTCGCCTACATGTCCACCCTTGCTTCGACTTCCTCGCATTTCAGATCCAAGACGATTACCGCTGCGCTGGCATTCTTCTTCGGCAGCCTCGGCGCCCACCGCTTCTATCTGTACGGCAAGCGTGACATTTACGGCTGGGCTCATCTGCTCGGCACGCTAATCGGGATTCCAGGCGCCCTGCTGGTGGTGGCAAGCGAGCGAGCCTCCATGCCCGGTTGGGTGCTGGCGTTTTTCGGCGCTGTTTCGCTGCTCTCCGCTTTTCTGGCAGCGATCGTCTATGGCCTGCGCCCGGATGAAAAATGGGACGCGCAGTTCAATGCGCACACTCAACGCAAGAGCCGCTCGGGCTGGACCGTCATTTTCATCGTGATCTTTTCCCTGCTGATCGGGGCGTTCCTGCTGATGACGGGCCTCGCAATCTCATTTCAGACTTACTTCGAAAGTCAGGTCCAGGCGGCCAAGGCGCTGTCGCAATGATCTGCCGCGCACCGCGCTAGAAAAGCCTCAACTGGGGATTCTCGCGCGGCGGCTCAGGACGCGCCAATTCGGCCCGACGAAAGTGCGACATATCCAGAATGCCGCGATCGCGCTGGTTTAGCCCGAGCCGGCGTGCGGCCTGATGGAAGCGTTGTTTCAGCAAATCTGCCCATAGCCCCTCTCCCTTCATGCGAGTGGAGAAGTTCGAGTCGTAGTCCTTCCCGCCCCGCATATCGCGCACGCGGCTCATCACACGATCAGCACGATCGGGGAAATGCGCCGCGAGCCAATCTTTGAATAGCGGCGCGACTTCCCACGGCAGGCGCAACACGATGTAGCTCGCATTGCTTGCGCCGGCCTCGGCACAAGCTTCCAGCACGCGCTCCATGTCCTGCTCGGTGACGAACGGAATCACCGGCGCAATGCTCACGCCAACGGGAATACCCGCCTCGCTCAACGTACGGATGGTGCGCAATCGACGCGACGGCGTGGCCGCACGCGGCTCGAGCGTGCGCGCGATATCCGCATCGAGCGTGGTGATGGTGATAGCCGCCATGAACTGCCCGCGCGCCGCCATGGGTGCGAGCAGATCGAGATCGCGCTCGATCAGCGACGATTTGGTGATCGCCGCAAATGGATGACCCCGCTCGCTGAGCACTTCGATCACCCGCCGCGTAAGCCGCAAATCACGTTCGGCGGGCTGCCAGGCGTCGGTAATGACGCCCAGCGCGATCGGCTCGGGTACATAGGACTTCTTCGACAACTCGCGTTCGAGCAATTCGGGCGCGTTGATCTTCGCGTAAATGCGGCTTTCGAAGTCGAGACCGGGCGAGAGCCCCAGATAACTATGCGTGGGCCGAGCGAAGCAATAGATACAGCCATGCTCGCAGCCCCGATACGGGTTCAGCGATACGCTGAACGGAATATCCGGCGACGCATTGCGCGTGAGAATGGTCTTGGCCCGCTCTTCGAAAACCTGCGTGCGCAGCACCTTGGGTTCGCCGTCTTCCTCTGACGACGACAGCCAGCCGTCGTCCACCCCTTCGCGCTGGTCGACTTCGTAACGGCCTTGCATGTTCGTCACCGCACCGCGCCCCTTGCGAGGCGTGGGCGGAGCGATTGGGAATTCGTTCGCTGAGTGGGGGTCGGAATCGGTCACGGCTGGAGCACGCAAAAAACAGGAAACGGCGCAAAACACCTGTATAAATATACAGTGTTTACGCCGTTTGTCGAGCCCAGCTACGGACCTTCGCAGTCACCTAATCGCCAACCGCGATCGTCAGCGTTTCCTTGATCTCTTCCATCACCACATAGCTCTTCGACTGCACCGCGCCGGGCAGTTGCAGCAGGATGTCGCCCAGCAGTTTGCGGTAATCGGCCATTTCGCCAATGCGCGCCTTGATCAGATAGTCGAAGTCGCCTGACACGAGGTGGCACTCCAGCACCTCGGGAATCTTCTGCACTTCGCGGCGGAACTGGTCGAACATGTTGCCGCTTTTGTGATCGAGCGTGATCTCGACGAACACCAGCAGCGCGGCGCCCAGCTCAGCCGGGTTGACACGTGCGTGATAGCCGGTGATCACGCCATCACGCTCCATCCGCTTGACGCGCTCGATACACGGCGTAACCGACAGCCCAACCTGTTCGGCGAGGTCTTTCATCGCCATTCGGCCGTCCTGCTGCAGGAGCCGCAAGATCTTGTGATCGAGTTTGTCGAGAGCCCGGATCGGTTGGCGTTGTGTGCGCATGGTGTTTTTGCTGAAAATTCTGAAAATACAATAACAAAACCTACCTGACTGTTAATAGTATAGCGGTTAACACTGGGTGATCCGCGTTACACCTCGTCAATCGAATGAATGCCAACGAATCGACGAGCGCGGCGCCCTCAGACCTTTCTCTGGAGCAGCTATGCGAGTTGTCGTTTTGGGCAGTGGCGTCGTCGGTGTGACGAGTGCTTATTATCTGGCGCGTGCCGGTCACGAAGTCACGGTGATCGATCGCGAGGCCGGCCCGGCGCTCGAAACCAGCTTTGCCAATGCCGGCCAGATCTCGCCGGGCTACGCGTCGCCGTGGGCCGCACCAGGCGTGCCGCTGAAGGCCGTCAAGTGGATGTTCCAGAAACATGCGCCGCTGGCGATCCGCCTCGACGGCACGCAATTCCAGTTGCAATGGATGTGGCAGATGCTGCAGAACTGCACGTCGTCGCGTTATGCCGTGAACAAGGGCCGCATGGTCCGCCTCGCTGAATACAGCCGCGATTGTTTGCAGGCGCTGCGCGCCGAAACCGGCATCCAGTACGAAGGCCGCACCGGCGGCACGCTGCAGGTGTTCCGCACGCAACAACAGTTCGACGGCGCCGCGAAAGACATCGCCGTGCTGCAGGAAGCCAACGTGCCGTATGAATTGCTGTCGTCGGCCGAACTCGGGCAAGCCGAACCGGCGCTCGCCGCTGTCTCGCACAAGCTGACGGGCGGTCTGCGCCTGCCGGGCGACGAAACCGGCGATTGCCAGATGTTCACCACGCGCCTCGCCGCGCTGGCCGAACAGCTGGGTGTCAAGTTCCGCTACAACACGCCGATCGACGCACTCGCCATGGCGGGCGACCGTATCGCGGGCGTGCAATGCGGCGATGAACTGGTGCGCGCGGATTCGTTCGTCGTGGCGCTCGGTTCGTACTCGACGAAATTCCTGTCCGGCCTCGTGAAGATTCCGGTCTACCCGCTCAAGGGTTATTCGATCACCGCGCCGATCGTCAACGAGGCGTCCGCACCGGTTTCGACCGTGCTCGACGAAACCTACAAGATCGCGATCACGCGCTTCGACGACCGGATTCGCGTCGGCGGCATGGCGGAGATCGTCGGTTTCGACAAATCGTTGCGCGAGGCGCGCCGCGAAACGCTGGAACTGTGCGTGAACGATCTGTTTCCGGGCGGCGGCGATACGTCGAAGGCCAGCTTCTGGACCGGCCTGCGTCCGATGACGCCGGACGGCACGCCGATCGTCGGCCGCACCCCCGTGCCTAACCTGTTTTTGAACACGGGTCACGGCACGCTGGGATGGACCATGTCGTGCGGCTCGGGCCAATTGCTGGCCGACGTGATGTCGGGCAAGCAACCGGCAATCAAGGCTGACGATCTGTCGGTGCATCGCTATCTCGGCGAGACCGGCGGCGCACATCGCCCGGCTTATGCATAAGGATTAACCTGGATTAACGTTTCAACGCTTCGCGAGCGGTTGCGCCGGTTCGTCATCACAGACAGACCGGCCTGACAAAGACAAACGGCGCCCCGAACAGGGCGCCGTTTGTCTTTTTATGCGTGAGCCTTCACTACATGGCTCGACAGCAATGCAGCATCAGAACTGATCTTCGGACAGCGCCAGCACGCTCTCCCCACCCTTCGCCGTGACAATCGACGCTTCCAGGGCCGAAGCCAGCGGCAGCACATGCTCAGCGTAGAACTGCGCGGTGGCGACCTTCGCGCCGTAGAACGACGGATCCTCGGCGCGCTTTTCAGCCGCCACGAGCAACGCGCGCGCCATCTGCCAGCCGCCCAGCACAATGCCCGCCAGCTTCAGATACGGCACACTGCCGGCGAACACCGCGTTCGGATCGCTCTTCGTGTTGGCGACAACGAAATCGATCACCGCGGCGAGCGAACGATGCCCCTGCGCCAGATACGTCTTCATCGATTCGAACGCCGCGCCTTGTTGCGCACCGAGCGCCTCGATCGTTTCGGCGACGCCGGCCAGCAGCGCCTTCGCCACCTTGCCGCCGTCACGCAAAGTCTTGCGGCCGATCAGGTCGTTGGCCTGGATCGCGGTCGTCCCTTCGTAGATCGGCAGAATGCGCGCGTCGCGGTAGTACTGCGCTGCACCGGTTTCTTCGATGAAACCCATGCCGCCATGAACCTGCACGCCGAGGCTCGTCACGTCGATCGACAGTTCCGTGCTCCAGCCCTTCACGATCGGCACGAGGTATTCGTAGATCGCCTGATGTTCGGCACGCCTGGCTTCGTCGGGGTGACGATGCGCGATATCGCAGTGAGCCGCGGCGACATACGCCAACGCGCGCGACGCCTCGGTGAGACCACGCATCGTGGCGAGCATGCGACGCACGTCCGGGTGCTGAATGATCGCCACCGACTGTTTCGCGGAGCCATCCACCGGCCGGCTCTGCACGCGATCCTTCGCATACGCCACAGCCTTTTGATAGGCACGATCCGACACGGCAACGCCTTGCATGCCCACCGCGAAACGCGCCGCGTTCATCATGATGAACATGTACTCGAGGCCGCGATTTTCTTCGCCGATCAGGTGGCCGATCGCGCCGCCGTGATCGCCGAATTGCAGCACCGCCGTCGGGCTCGCCTTGATGCCGAGCTTGTGCTCGATCGACACGCAATGGACGTCGTTACGCTCGCCGAGCGAGCCGTCTTCGTTGACCAGAAACTTCGGCACGATGAAAAGCGAAATGCCCTTGACGCCTTCCGGTGCATTCGGCGTGCGCGCCAGCACGAGATGGGCGATGTTCTGCGCCATGTCGTGCTCGCCCCACGTAATGAAGATCTTGGTGCCGAAGAGCTTGAACGAACCGTCGCCTTGCGGCTCTGCGCGCGTGCGTACCAGGGCGAGATCGGAGCCGGCTTGCGGCTCGGTCAGATTCATCGTGCCGGTCCACTCGCCGGAAATCAGCTTGGGTACGTAGGTTTGTTTCTGCTCTTCGCTGCCCGCCGTGAGTAGCGCCTCGATGGCGCCATCCGTGAGCAGCGGGCACAGCGCGAACGACAGGTTCGACGCGTTCAGCATCTCGATACACGCTGTAGCGATCAGCTTGGGCAGACCCTGGCCTTCGTAGTCGAGCGGATGTTGCACGCCTTGCCAGCCGCCTTCGCCGAACTGGCGGAACGCATCCTTGAAACCGGGCGTCGCGGTAACCACGCCGTCCTTCCAGCTGCTCGGATTGCGGTCGCCTTCCACGTTCAAGGGCGCCAGCACTTCACCGCACAGTTTCGCCGATTCGTCGAGCACGGCCTGAGCCGTGTCGAGGTTCGCGTCTTCGAAGCCCGGCAGCGTCGCGATGTCTTCGAGACCGGCCAGTTCTTTCATCACGAACAGCATGTCCTTGATGGGCGCCGTATAGCTCATTTCAGTTCTCCTCCTGCCTGTCGATAAAAAAAGGGCGCCGGACTTGATAGGTCCTGCGCCCTTTCGTGTGCTGCCAGACGCCTTGTAACCGGCGCTACGGCGCTTAGCCGAGCTCGCTCACGAGTTCCGGCACGACCGTGAACAGATCACCCACCAGACCATAATCGGCGACGCTGAAAATCGGCGCTTCCGGGTCCTTGTTGATCGCCACGATCACCTTCGAGTCCTTCATACCGGCCAGATGCTGGATCGCACCGGAGATGCCGACCGCCACGTACAGTTGCGGCGCGACGATCTTGCCGGTCTGGCCGACCTGATAGTCGTTCGGCACGAAGCCCGCATCGACCGCTGCACGCGATGCGCCCAGCGCCGCGTTCAGCTTGTCGGCCAGCGGCTCCAGCACCTTGGTGTAGTTCTCGCCGTTGCCGAGACCCCGGCCACCCGAGACGATGATCTTCGCCGAGGTCAGTTCCGGACGGTCCAGCTTCGTCACTTCACGGCTGACGAACTGCGACAGGCCGCTGTCGGCGGCTGCTTCGATCTTCTCGACCGCTGCGCTGCCGCCTTCTGCTGCGACCGCATCGAAACCCGTCGTGCGAACCGTGATGACCTTGATCGGATCAGCCGATTGCACCGTCGCGATTGCGTTGCCGGCGTAGATCGGGCGCTCGAACGTGTCGGCGCTGTCCACGGCGGTGATGTCGCTGATCTGTGCGACGTCGAGCTTCGCGGCGATACGCGGCGCGATGTTCTTGCCGTAGGCAGTCGCCGGCGCGAGGATGTGCGTGTAGTTCTTCGCGATGTTCAGCACTGTCGCTTCGACGTTTTCCGCGAGGCCCGCTGCCAGTTGCGGCGCGTCGGCCAGCAACACCTTGCTCACGCCCGCAATCTTCGCTGCCGCATCCGCCGCGGCCTGTGCGTTTTCACCTGCGACCAGCACATGAATGTCGCCACCGATCTTCTGTGCCGCTGCGATCGTGTTCAGCGTCGCGGCTTTGATCGATGCACCGTCGTGTTCAGCAATTACCAGATTCGTCATTTCGTCCGTCTCCTCACAGCACCTTGGCTTCGGTCTTCAGCTTCTCGACCAGCGTCTTCACATCCGGCACCTTCACACCGGCGGAGCGCTTCGGCGGCTCGACAACCTTCAGCGTCTTCAGGCGCGGCGTCACATCAACGCCGAGGTCTTCCGGCTTGACGACTTCCAGCGGCTTCTTCTTCGCCTTCATGATGTTCGGCAGCGTCACGTAGCGCGGCTCGTTCAGGCGCAGATCGGTGGTGATCACAGCGGGCAGGCTCAGCGACAGCGTTTCCGC
>NZ_MCAS01000008.1 GCF_003610895.1 Paraburkholderia fungorum | reverse complement strand
CATGTGCGCCCAGCATGGGCGCACTCCAGTGGGTGCAAGTCCCACCGTAAGTTGATCACAGCGAGCGAAGCGAAGCGCAACTGCGTGAGGGCGACCCGACGTGGGGAGGAAGCGTGGAGCGAAACTGCGAGCCGATGGACAAGAACCGGATAGAAGGCGTTACCGATCAGGGCGAGCGGGCATGTAACCGCAAAGCTCTCGTGATCAAGGGGCGGTGGCGTAGATCCGGCGGCTGTGCAGTGAAGGAGTGCGTTCTTACCTGGGGAGATCTCGCCTCATGCCTGAAAGGGCGACGGTGTCGAGCCGGAGCGAGAAGTCAGCAGAGGCCATAGTAGTCACAGGATAAGCCGGGGAGGCTGAAGCTGGTGACGAAGGGCCGAACGGGAAGGAGTGTTCAACGTCATGTCGATGCGACAGGTAATGCGTCAGATGCCCGTGCAAACGGGGCGAGTGGGAGTAGGGCGCGGTGAAGCCGCGCGTGTACCCGTGAGCGACGAAGCCTACTGCCCGCGGCATGAACTCGGGAACACAGGGTCAGCGCTGCTGGAAGCGGCGCTGACGAGAAAGAACCTGAAGCAGGCGTTCAAACGGGTACGGGCTAACGGAGGAGCCGCGGGCGTGGACGGTCTGGATATTGACCAGACGTCGCGTCATCTGGTGACGGCGTGGCCTGTGATCCGAGAGCAGTTGCTGAAGGGGAGGTACCGGCCCAGTCCGGTACGTCGGGTGACGATTCCAAAGCCAGACGGGGGCGAGCGCGAGCTGGGTATCCCGACGGTAACGGATCGGCTGATCCAGCAGGCGTTGCTGCAAGTCTTGCAGCCGGTTCTGGACCCTACCTTCAGCGAGCACAGCTACGGCTTCCGGCCCGGACGGCGTGCGCACGACGCAGTACTCGCCGCGCAATCGTACGTGCAGTCAGGCCGGCGAATCGTGGTGGACGTTGATCTGGAGAAGTTCTTCGACCGGGTCAACCACGACATCCTGATCGACCGTTTGCAGAAGCGGATTGGAGACGCTGGCGTAATCCGGCTGATCCGTGCGTACCTGAACAGCGGCATCATGGATGACGGCGTGGTCCAGCAGCGGGATCAGGGCACGCCGCAGGGCGGCCCGCTATCCCCACTGCTGGCCAACGTACTGCTCGACGAGGTGGACAAGGAACTGGAGCGGCGGGGTCACTGCTTCGCACGCTACGCCGACGACGCGAATGTTTACGTTCGGAGCCGTCGTGCGGGCGAACGGGTGATGGCGCTGCTGCGACGCCTGTATGGTCGACTGCGTCTGAAGGTCAACGAGACCAAAAGTGCGGTCGCGAGTGTGTTCGGTCGCAAGTTTCTGGGCTACAGCCTGTGGGTCGCTCGGGGCGGTGTAGTGAAGCGCAAGGTGGCGGCCAAACCGCTGCAGGCGTTCAAACACCGTATCCGTGAACTGACCCGTCGCTCTGGCGGGCGCAGCATGAAGGAAGTGGTAGAGCGGTTACGGTCTTATGTGCAGGGTTGGAAAGCGTACTTCCGGCTGGCGCAAACGCCACGAGTCTGGCTGGAATTGGACAAATGGGTGCGTCACCGGCTGCGGGCTATCCAGCTTAAACACTGGCGCCGTGGCACGACGATTTACCGGGCGCTGCGTGTGCTGGGTGCGCCGTTCACGGTGGCACAACAGGTGGCGGCCAACAGTCGTCGCTGGTGGCGCAATAGTGACCGGCTGCTCAAGAGTGTGCTGAGCATCGCTTACTTCGACCGGCTGGGTGTACCCCGGCTCTCCTAACCTCAACTTCCCGAACCGCCCGGTGCGGACCCGCATGCCGGGTGGTGTGGCAGGGGTACGGCCTCATGGCCGTCCCCTATGCCGATCATCGGGTGGCTATGGAAAGAGGCTAAAACCCCTCAGTGCGCCGCCGCAGCTGCCGCGCCCGCATCGCCACCGGCGCGTTCCGGCCTCGCCATCCAGATTAGTGCGATCAGCGCGACGAAGATCCCCGCCGATACAAAGAACAGATCGTTCACGCCCAACTGCGCGGCTTGCTGCGTCGCCATCGTATTGAACAGCCCATATGCCTGCGGCTGACTGAAGCCCGCCGCACCCATCTGCCGGATCGACTGATCGAACACCGGGTTGTACGCGCTCGCCTGTTCGGCCAGTTGCGCGTGATGCATGATGGTGCGGTGATCCCACGCGGTCTGGAAAATCGATGTGCCAATACCGCCGCACATGATCCGTACGAAATTCGACAAACCCGACGCCGCGGGAATCCGGTTGCCAGGCAAGCCCGACAGCGTGATCGACACCAGCGGGATGAAGAACCCGGCCATGCCGATTCCCTGAATCAAGGTGGGCAGCAGCAGCGAATAAGTATCGACGCCGGTCGTATAACGCGAGCGCATCCAGAAACACAGCGCGAACACCAGGAACGACAAGGTTGCGATATAGCGTGGATCGGTGCGTGGCAGCACCTTGCCGGTGATCGGCGAAAGCAGCACGGCGAACAGGCCGACTGGCGCCATCACGAGACCTGCTTCGGTGGCGGTGTAGCCGATGTCGGTTTGCAGCCACAACGGCAGCAGCACCAGATTGCCGAAGTAGAGCCCGTAGCCGATCGACAACGCAATCGTGCCGCTCGTGAAATTGCGCCGGCTGAAGAGCGACAGATCCACCACCGGATGCTCGGCAGTCAATTCCCAGACAATGAAGAATGCGAGGGCGATCACCGCGACCAGCGCCAGCACGACAATCGTGGTCGACGAGAACCAGTCGAGGTCTTTGCCTTTATCGAGCATCACCTGCAACGAGCCGACCCAGAGAATCAGCAGGCCCAGGCCGACACCGTCGATCGGTGCCTTTCTGATGACCGAATCGCGGTTACGGAAGATCGTCCATGTGGCTATTGCAGCAATCGCGCCGACGGGAATGTTGACGTAGAAAATCCACGGCCACGAGATGTTGTCCGAGATCCAGCCACCGAGAATCGGCCCGGCCACCGGCGCGATCAGCGTGGTCATCGCCCACATCGACAAAGCCATCGGCGCCTTGGCGCGTGGATAGCTCGCGAGCAGCAGCGTTTGCGACAGCGGAATCATCGGGCCGGCCACGGCGCCTTGCAGCACGCGCGAGGCCAGCAGGAACGGCAGGGTGGGCGCGAGGCCGCACATCCACGACGAGATCACGAACAGAATGATCGACGCCATGAACAGGCGCACCTGGCCGATACGCTCGGTGAGCCAGCCGGTGAGCGGCACGGAGATCGCGTTTGCCACCGCGAACGACGTGATCACCCATGTGCCCTGGTCGGACGACACACCGAGATCGCCCGAAATGGAGGGGATCGACACGTTTGCAATCGACGTGTCGAGCACGTTCATAAACACGGCGAGCGACACCGCAATGGTGCCGATCACCAGTTGCGCGCCCTCGAGCGGCGGATGAGGGACTTGCGCCTGAGCCTGAGCCATTAAAAGAGCCTTCTATGAATCGTCGCGCCGCTTACATCAGCTTCGCAGCGGGCTTGCCCGTGCTGCTTTGAAGCGATTTCTGCGAGCCGCCGTTCGGACCTGCGTTTTCCGAAATGATGCGAGCGATTTCAGCGTCGGCCTGGTCGCCGTACTTGTCGAACACGTTGGTTTGATAAACCGTGTTCGGCGCCTGACCGAGCTGGCCGCCGTTATCGTCCTTGATGCTCACGTCGGCCTGCATCGACAGGCCGATACGCAGCGGATGCTTTTCAAGTTCCTGCGGGTCGAGCGCGATCCGCACCGGCAGACGTTGCACCACCTTGATCCAGTTGCCGGTTGCGTTCTGCGCGGGCAGCAGCGAGAACGCCGAACCCGTGCCCGCCGAGAAACCGACCACCTTGCCGTGGTACACCACCGACGAACCGTACACGTCGGCCGTCAACTCGACCGGCTGGCCGATGCGCATGTGCTTCAGCTGCACTTCCTTGAAGTTTGCGTCGACCCACACGCCGCCCAGCGGCACGATGGCCATCAGCGGGGTGCCCGGCGAGACGCGCTGGCCGACCTGCACCGAGCGCTTCGCCACGTAGCCCGTGACCGGCGCCGGCAGGTTGTTACGCGCGTTGTTCAGGTACGCGTCGCGGACCTTCGCGGCGGCCGCCTGCACGTTCGGGTGATTCGCGATTGTGGTGTTGGCGGTCAGCGCGCGGTTCGACGCCAGTTGTTGCTGGGCGGCGTCGACGGCGGCTTGCGCGCTCTTCACGGCGTCGCGGGCGTGCGAGATTTCTTCCAGCGACACGGCGCCGGTTTGCGCGACCGTCAGGCGGCGCTTCAGGTCGTCCTGGGCACGCGACAGATCGGACTGGCGCTGGGCAACCTGCGCCTGATACTGATTGTCGTCGGCGAACAGGCCACGCACCTGGCGCACCGTCTGCGCGAGATTTGCTTCGGCCTGTTCGAGCGCGACGCGCGCGTCGGCCGGATCGAGCACGACGAGCGGGTCGCCGGCCTTCACAGTTTGCGTGTCGTCCGCGTTCACGGCGATCACCGTGCCGGTGACTTGCGGCGTGATCTGGACGACGTTGCCGTTCACGTACGCGTCGTCGGTGTCTTCATGGAAGCGCGCGTCGAGGAAGTAGTAAAGGCCATAGGCGACCGCGGCGATCAGGATCACGATGACGAGCAGCGTCATCATGCGCTTGCGTTTGCCGTTGTTCGCCGATTGTGCGGGGGCAGCGGGCTGCTGGGGGGTGCTCATTGATGTGCTCCGGGTTCTCTCAAGCGTCGTCGTTTATTCGGATGTTCGTGCGAGTGTGGTGTGCGGCGATCCGGCTTCAGTTTGCTGCGGCGGTCGCGGCGGCGGCCGATGCCGGGGCATCGGTCGGCACCACGAGGCCGGTCTGCGTTGCGTCGAAACCGCCGCCGAGCGCCTTGATGAGGCCGATCTGCTGATCGCGCCGGCGCATCTTCAGACTCGTTACCGTCTGTTCGGCGGATAGGCGATTCTGGTCTGCGGTCAGCACCTGCAACTGCGGCGACAAACCGGCCTTGTAGCGGATCACCGCCAGCTGATAGGCCTTGGTCGACGCGTCGAGCGCGCGCTGTGCGTCGCCCGATTGCTGGTCGATCGAACGGATCGACGACACTTGTGTCGCGACATCCGAAAGCGCATTGATCAGCGTCTGGTTGTAGTTCGCCACATCGAGGTCGAAATCCGCGTAGCGGCCCTTCAACTGCGAGCGCAGCGCGCCGGCGTCGAAGATCGGCAGGTGGATTGCCGGGCCTAATTGCATCTGGCGGCTGCCCGACTTGAGAAAGCGGCCCCAGCCGAACGCGTCGAAACCGACACCGGCGGCGAGGTTGATGTCCGGGAAGAATTCGGCCTTTGCTTCCTTCACGTCGTGCATCGCGGCTTCGACCTGCCAGCGCGCGGCGACGATGTCCGCGCGGCGCGCCACGAGGTCGGCCGGCAGGTTGTCCGGCAGCGTGACCGTGTTGCCCGCGGTCAGAACCGGCTTGGCGATCTCAAGGCCGCGATCCGGACCCTTGCCGAGCAGCGCGCCCAACTGATAGCGCACGACGGTGATCTGACCGTCGAGGTCGGTCAAATTCGCCTGGCTGGTCGCGATGTTGCCGTTCGCGGTCTGCCGTTCGACGTTAGTGTCGAGGCCGGCGCTGACGCGGCCGTTGGTGATGCGGCCGATATCCTGGCGGTTGGCGATTTCGCGCGCGGCGATGTCGCGGAATGCGTACAGCTGGGCAAGCTGGTTATAGGTGCTTGCCACCGAGGCGGCGAGCGTCACGCGCGCCTGCTGCATGTCGGCTTGCGCGGCCTTTTCCTGCGATACCGCCTGACCGAGACGCTGGCGGTTCTTGCCCCACAGGTCCAGATCCCACGAGGCGCTCGCCAGCACATTGTTCTCGCTATACCAGGTGCCGCCATACGGAGGCGGGTAGAGCGCGTTGCCCGAGAACAGTTCGCGAGTCCACGAATAGCTGCCGTTGACTTTCGGATACAGCGCCGAGCGCGAGCTTTCGATGTACGACGAAGCCTTGGCAAGGCGTGCCTGCGCCTGCGCGATCGAGGGGCTGCCTTCCAGCGCTTCCGCGATCAGCTTGGGCAACTGCGGGTCGCCGAACTGGTTGGCCCAGTCGAGCGACGGCCATTGGCCGCCCTGGCCGGGCAGACTCTGCGCGGACTCATACTGGGCCGGCGACGAGATCTGCTTGTCGCTCTTCATGCCGAAGTAGTTCGCGCACCCCGTGAGGGCGAGCGCCGTCACCGCGGCGGCGACAGCGGCCCGGCTCGAAAGCGCGGGCGCGGACAGGGAAAGGGATTTCATCGCTCGACTCTTTGAGTGGAATGTAATGATGGACACTGCAAGCAATTTCTTACGATTTACTATCAAAATTGCTTGCTATATCACGGGTTAGCCCCGGCGGTTGTTCGCCAGAATTAACGAGTACGCGGCGCAGCATGCTCTTCAGAAACCCCACTTCTTCCGGGGTGAAACCACCCAGCAAGCTGTCCAGCACCCCGTTGAAAATGGCTGGCATTCTGGCTGCGATGGCATGGCCTTCCGGTGTCAGCGCGAGCCGGACGACCCGCCGGTCTTCGTTGCTGCGCACTCGCGTGAGCAAGCCGCGTTTCTCCAGACGATCGACCAGACGCGTGACGGCACTGGCATCTATGCCGTATTCACGCGCCAGTTCGGCGGCCAGCAGGCACTTGCCGCTCGCCACCATGAACAGGATGCTGCCTTGCTGACTGGTGATGCCCAACTCCGCCATGCTGCGCTGCGTAACCAGGTTCGACATGGTCGATTTCACGCGTGAGAGCAGGTAGCCGACGCTTTCGCCTAGCTGGTACTCGCTGACGATTGGGTCGGGCGTTGAAGACGGATCCGTCATGATTCTCGTGCGAATGCAATGGTTGACTAGGCAGGATTATAGATGGCCGTTGATTGACGCGGCAAGCGTTATTACAGCTTAGGCAAGGAAGTTTTCCTCCTCAAGGCATAATGCGCGCGGTTTTGCGTAGGGCATTGCCGTTCTGCGATGGGTTCTTTTCCTGTGCGGCATTGCATGAAAGGGAGTGGAGCTATCAGGGAATACCAGATAGCTTCATTTGGGCGTGCTATAATGTTGGGTTCCCAAAAGTGCGCTTTGGGCTTTGTTGGCTTCGTACACAATGCTGCTGCTGGCGCACTCAACTGTCTCCAGGTTCCTATGACTCGCGCCCTACGCAACATCGCCATCATTGCTCACGTCGACCACGGCAAGACCACGCTCGTCGACCAGCTCCTCCGCCAGACCGCCACGTTCCGCGACAACCAGCAGGTTGTCGAGCGCGTGATGGACTCGAACGACATCGAAAAGGAACGTGGCATCACGATCCTGTCGAAGAACTGCGCGGTCGAGTACGAAGGCACCCATATCAACATCGTCGATACCCCGGGCCACGCCGACTTTGGCGGCGAAGTGGAGCGCGTGCTGTCGATGGTCGACTCGGTGCTGCTGCTGGTTGACGCTGTCGAAGGTCCGATGCCGCAAACGCGCTTCGTGACCAAGAAGGCGCTGGCGCTCGGTCTGAAGCCGATCGTGGTGATCAACAAGGTGGACCGCCCGGGCGCGCGGATCGACTGGGTGATCAACCAGACTTTCGACCTGTTCGACAAGCTGGGTGCGACGGACGAACAACTCGACTTCCCGATCGTCTACGCATCGGGCCTGAACGGTTATGCCGGCCTGACGCCGGACGTGCGCGAAGGCGACATGCGTCCGCTGTTCGAAGCCGTGCTGCAACACGTGCCGGTCCGCCCGGCCGATCCGGCAGCGCCGCTGCAACTGCAGATCACGTCGCTGGATTACTCGTCGTACGTCGGCCGTATCGGCGTGGGCCGCATCACGCGCGGCACGATCAAGCCGGGCATGGCCGTCGCCGTGCGTTCGGGTCCCGACGGTGCGATCCTGAACCGCAAGATCAATCAGGTCCTGTCGTTCAAGGGTCTGGAGCGCGTGCAGGTCGATTCGGCTGAAGCCGGCGACATCGTGCTGATCAACGGTATCGAAGAAATCGGTATCGGCGTGACCATCTGCGCGCCGGAGCAACCGGAAGCGCTGCCGATGATCACCGTCGACGAACCGACCTTGACGATGAACTTCCTCGTCAATTCGTCGCCGCTGGCCGGCCGCGAAGGCAAGTTCGTCACGAGCCGTCAGATTCGCGACCGCCTGATGAAGGAACTGAACCACAACGTCGCGCTGCGCGTGAAAGAAACGGGCGACGAAACCACGTTCGAAGTGGCAGGCCGCGGCGAGCTGCACCTGACCATTCTGGTCGAAAACATGCGCCGCGAAGGCTACGAGCTGGCCGTGTCGCGTCCGCGCGTGGTGATGACGGAAGTCGACGGCGTGAAGCACGAGCCGTACGAAAACCTGACGGTCGACATGGAAGACGGCCACCAGGGCGGCGTGATGGAAGAGCTGGGCCGCCGTAAGGGCGAAATGCTCGACATGGCGTCGGACGGCCGTGGCCGTACGCGTCTCGAGTATCGTATTTCGGCGCGGGGCCTGATCGGCTTCCAGTCGGAATTCCTGACGCTCACGCGCGGCACGGGCCTGATGAGCCACACGTTCGATTCGTACCAGCCGGTCAAGGAAGGCGCGGTGGGCGAGCGTCGCAATGGCGTGCTGATCTCGCAGGACGACGGCGCGGCAGTGGCGTACGCACTGTGGAAGCTGCAGGATCGCGGCCGCATGTTCGTTTCGCCGGGCGAGCCGCTGTACGAAGGCATGATCATCGGCATTCACAGCCGTGACAACGACCTGGTCGTGAACCCGATCAAGGGTAAGCAGCTGACCAACGTGCGTTCGTCGGGTACGGACGAAGCGGTGCGCCTCGTGCCGCCGATCCAGATGTCGCTGGAATACGCGGTTGAATTTATCGACGACGACGAACTCGTCGAAGTCACGCCGCAATCCATTCGTCTGCGCAAGCGTTACCTGAAGGAACACGAGCGCCGCAGCGCCAGCCGTAAGGGCGCAGTGGACTGATCGAATGCCGGCGCGTTGAGGAACCGCGGTTCCTGACATCAGCGCGGCAGGTATGACAAAAAAGCCGTTCCGGGCAAGCCCGGAACGGCTTTTTCGTTGTGTGTCCTATGTTGCAACACTTTGTTAGGTTACAGGCTCGATTTTATCTGCGGCGCGATTACATTCCCGAACCGCCGGCTGCGAAATGACCAAAGTGTTGTAGTAACTCTGGAGGCTCAAGTTGATTAATGGGCGGGGCGGGAACGGTGGTTGTCGGAGGCAGTGAACCATAGTCGCGGCTACTGGCGGGCACAAAGTTAAGGACGATGTTAGGCGCGGCGATGTCGCCATCTTCGTTATATGCTGAATCCATATAGCTTCTCAGGGATGTTTGCATTTGATCCAGGCTGTCGTACGTAAATACACCGTTGTTCGGGTCGAAAACCTGATATCGATCCGGCGAGGCGTAGCCGTCACCCTGTGTGTCCCGGGGGAGGTGCTGCACGAGCAGTACATGACCACTAGTCTCCGGCCCCATCTGGTCAGCGCTTTGAATGCCCACACGAATGTAAGCGAGTCCGCCCAACGGTATGTCGGATGTGCTGTCGATAAGCCCGTTTATACGATCTACACGCGACGATGTGCCGTCCGGGTTGAGATTCAAGATCGATGATTGGCGGTAGTTGCTCAGTCCGAGCGTGCCCGGGTTGTGCTGGTATCTCTCAATCCTTCCATAGGTATCGTCTCGAGCGGCTGTTTTGCCGTCCATATCGGTGACCATGCTGCTGACTGCGGAGCTCAAGCCTTGTGTTGTTGTGCCGTAGGCGCGGTCAATGCGACGTATTGCTTCGCGAGCGATGCCCTCACATGTTCCCCGCCCCTCGTCACCCCTTGTCTCTTTACGATCGAATTGGTCGAATAGCACGTGTGATGACGCATTGCCTTCGAGGGCACTCCCACCCCGGCATTCGCGAAAGTCCGACTTTGCGCACGCGCCTAGGACGGCGCCGCGCTTCTCGCGACTGAGTGTCTGATCAGCCTTCGCGTCAACTTTTCCGGCTCCAGTCTGGGAGCTGCCAGTTGCGCTGCGATGGGTGATGGCTGACTGGTCAGGTGTCGCAATGGAGGATCGATTTGCGAAGCGGTGTTCGGGGAACATCTTTGTTTGAACGGACGGTGCTTTCGCGGACGACGATTGTTCTGCAAATGGTCCAAGGGATATCGCTGGCGTAGATGCATACGTGTACTGGGTAGAAACTTCCATTTTCTGCTCCGCTTGGAATCCTAAGAAAATATAAGGCGCACAGCATGCTGGTACGCAGCGGTCCGGGTTATCACAACTCAGGGCGACACTGCCGGAACCGCATCGCGTACAGCACAGTGTGTGGAAAACCTCACGGGCGAGGTGCTGAATAGATATGACGCTGGTGCGGTGCTGCCGGGTGGGGCGCGAGAGCGGACATCAGGCTGGATAACCGTTGCCTCTGTTGGGCTGTTGGGGGGAGGGCGGGCTTCGCTTTTTCAGCTCAGTATGAGAAGACCCCGGATAGGGCTGCATGAATCCCGGGGGCTCGGGCAATTCGAGGGACGGAGGGACTACGGTTGGTGGAGGCAGTGTGGGCCTTTCACGGGCCAATCTGCGCGGTGTATAGAATATGGCGCGGTCCGGCGTAACGGTGCCGTCAATTTCTGTATATGCCGTATCCATATAGTTTCGCAATGCGGCGTTCATATTGTCCGGCGTGTCGTAATCGAACGCACCGTTGTTCGGGTCGAAGATAATATAGCGATGCGCGGGTGGGGTTCCGTCGGGAGCCGTTACGTCATGACGGCGCTGGATCAGAATCACATGGCCGTTATCGCCCGGGCCCGCCGCGCCACCGGTTTGAATGTGTACGCCTACGAATGCAACCCCCCCAGGAGACATCGCGTTCAGGCCGTCCGTGAGGCTCTTTAGGCGATCCTCTCGCGACGATGGGCCGTTTGCATTAAAATTGAGGTCTTTGGACTGCTCGTAAATCCGTAGTGCGAGCACGTTTCGGTTGTGCTGGTATATGTCGATATTGTTGAAAATGCCAGACTCTCTTGCTCTGGCGCTGGTGCGCATATCGTTCTCCATGGAGGCGACTGCGTCCGACAAATTTATCTCGGCGCGGGCACTATAACTTCGGTCAATGCGACGCATCGCTTCGCGAACGATGCCTTCGCACGTTCCTCTTCCATCATCACCTCTGGTCTCTCTACGGTCGTTTTGATCGAACGCCACGTATGACGCCGAACTCTCTTTGAGGGCTTCACCGCCCCGGCATTCCCGAAATTCCGAGTTCACGCACTTGCCCAGCAGGCTGCCGCGCTTTTCCCGGGGGGATGTCTCGTCACTGTCCTGGTTGTCGGTCTTAGCCCGGGAGGAATCGGATCTGGTATGCGGGTGATGCATCACTTCTGGAGGCTCGAGCGTATTGGTGCCGACCCTGCCAGGCACGCTTGTTGTTGCAGGCAGTGACTCCCATTCCCGTGAACTAGGTGGTGTAAAGAGCTGGACCGTGTTCGGCCTCGCAATGTTGCCGTCCTCTGTATATGCAGATTTCATGTAGTCTCGCAGCGAACTTTGCATCTGGTCCAGGCTGTCGTAAGTGAATGCACCGTTATTCGGATCGAAGATCGTATATCGATCTGGCGAGCCGGTGCTTCCGTTCACCGGGGGAAGGTGCTGTAACAGCAGCGCGTGGCCGCTGGTCTGTGAGTCCATTGCGTCAGCGCGTCGAATGCCTACGCTAATGTAGGCGAGACCGCCGCTGCGCATAAAGGACAGGCTGTCTGTCAGGCCGTCTATGGCATCCTCGCGCGACGTTCTGCCGTGTGGATTCAAATCCGCGTCCGAGGACTCGCGGTAATTGCTTAGTGCCAGGGAGCGCGGCTGGCTCTCAAATGCCTTGATTCGGCCATAAATGCCGGTTCGGTCTGAGCGGCCGCTGTTCATCTCGCCCCTCATGTTGATGACGGCCGACCGCAAATCTGATGTTTCCCCTCCGTAATTGCGATCAATGCGACGCAGTGCTTCGCGGATGATGCCCTCGCATGTTCCGCGTCCGTTTTTACCTGCCGTCTCTCTGTGGTCGAATTGATCGAATTGCACGTATGAAGACGAGTGCGCTTCGAGAGCTTCGCCGCCGCGACATTCGCGAAAGGCCGATTTTGCGCATGCATCCGTGGCGCCACCGTGCTCTTTCTCGACGTGTGTGTCGTTGGGGTGTGCTAAACGTGCGCCACCATAGGATGTGATGTAACCGGGCGAGCCGGGATCCCATGTGGCTAACCTGTCATTCGGTATCGTCGCGAATCGACTGGCGACATTGGCTTCGGGAAAAACCTTTGGCTGAGCGGGCCGCGCGTTCGCGGCCGACACCTGGTCCGCAAGCGTGTCTTGCGCCATGGTTCGCGCGGATGCACTCAAGTATTGGGTGGACACTTCCATTTGCTGTTCCATTGGGGAGGGAGGGCGTGAGATCGGATAAGCGCGCCGATCCGCAGCGGCTTCGGCGATCTGCGCTGGCGGGCGCCCATGCCGGAACCGTATTGCGCGCCTTTAGTCTGTGGAAAGTCTGGTGGGAGAGGTGGTAAATACATACGACGACGATATGACGGCCGTGTGCGCGGCCGGTCGGGACGCGAGCGCGTGCGCTCAGGCATAGCCGTCATGCGTCGATGGCGTCTGGGAAGTTTTCTTGGATGCCCCCACCCAGCCAGCAACCGGCCATTTCCAGGATGATCGAAGAACACTGTTCGGTATCTTGGAAAGGTCCCCGAAAGCCCGTCGCCACGGGCTTGAGCGGCAATCCGTCTGCTATCTGCACTATCCGTTCTGTGATATGCTCCCCGGGTGCAAAGTTTTAGGTCCTTCCAAGCAAGACTTGATTCGCGCAATCCGCTAAACGGTCAGGCCGTGTCGCGGAAGGTTCTGTAACCCGCTATTTCTCGAGAAACTCGAAGAAAGGTGAGCGTAAAAATGATGAAGCAATTCCAGTCGAACTCTTATCTGTTCGGCGGCAATGCTCCGTACGTAGAAGAAATGTACGAAGCGTATCTCGATAATCCGGCGTCAGTGCCCGAGAACTGGCGCAGCTATTTCGACGCGTTGCAGAACGTCCCTGCATCGGATGGCAGCAATGCCAACGACGTGGCCCATGGCCCGATCGTCGAATCGTTTGCGCAACGGGCCAAGGCGAATGCCTTCATCCCGCGCACGGCGGCTGGCGGCGAAGATCTCGCTACCTCCCGCAAGCAAGTCTATGTGCAGTCCCTCATCGGCGCATATCGCTTCCTCGGCTCGCAATGGGCCAATCTCGATCCCCTGAAGCGTCGCGAACGTCCCGCTATTCCCGAACTTGAACCCGCGTTCTACGACTTCACCGAAGCCGACATGGACCAGGAGTTCAGCGCCACGAATCTGTATTTCGGGTTCGAGCGTGCTTCGCTGCGTGAGATCGTCCAGGCGCTGCGTGACACGTACTGCGGCACGATCGGCGCCGAGTACATGTACATCAGCGATCCGGAACAGAAGCGCTGGTGGAAAGAGAAGCTCGAGTCGATCCGTTCGACGCCGAACTTCTCCAACGAAAAGAAGAAACACATTCTGAATCGCCTGACGGCCTCCGAAGGCCTCGAGCGCTTCCTGCACACCAAGTACGTCGGCCAGAAACGCTTCTCGCTCGAAGGCGGCGAAAGCTTTATCGCCTCGATGGACGAAGTCGTGCGCCATGGCGGCGCCAACGGCGTGCAGGAAATCGTCATCGGCATGGCTCACCGCGGCCGCCTGAACGTGCTGGTCAATACGCTCGGCAAGATGCCGGCTGACCTGTTCGCCGAATTCGAAGGCAAGCACGTCGACGACCTGCCGGCCGGCGACGTGAAGTACCACAAGGGTTTCTCGTCGGACGTCTCGACGGAAGGCGGCCCGGTTCACCTGTCGCTCGCGTTCAACCCGTCGCACCTCGAAATCGTCAACCCGGTGGTCGAAGGTTCGGCCAAGGCCCGTATGGATCGCCGCGGCGACGACAGCGGCCTGCAAGTGCTGCCGGTGCAGATCCACGGCGACGCGGCTTTCGCGGGCCAAGGCGTCGTGATGGAAACGCTGAACCTCGCGCAAACGCGTGGTTACGGCACGCACGGCACGCTGCACATCGTCATCAACAACCAGATCGGTTTCACGACGTCGGATCCGCGCGACTCGCGCTCCACGTTGTACTGCTCGGACGTCGTCAAGATGATCGAAGCGCCGGTGCTGCACGTGAACGGTGACGATCCTGAAGCGGTCGTGCTGGCTACGCAGTTGGCTATCGACTTCCGGATGCAGTTCCACAAGGACGTCGTCGTCGACATCGTCTGCTTTCGCAAGCTGGGTCACAACGAGCAGGACACGCCGGCTGTCACGCAGCCGCTGATGTACAAGACGATTGCGAAGCACCCGGGCACGCGCGCACTGTACGCTGAAAAGCTGGTGCAGCAAGGCGTGATCACGGCAGCTGACGCAGACGAGTACGTCAAGGCCTACCGCAAGGCGATGGACGAAGGCCATCACACCGTCGATCCGGTGCTCTCGAACTACAAGAGCAAGTACGCGGTGGACTGGGTGCCGTTCCTGAACCGCAAGTGGACCGACGCGGCCGATACGGCCGTGCCGCTGGCTGAGTTGAAGCGCCTCGCCGAGCGCATCACCACGATCCCGGAAAACTTCAAGGTGCACCCGCTGGTCGAGCGCGTCATCAACGACCGTCGCGCGATGGGCCGTGGTGAAGCGAAGCTCGACTGGGGCATGGGCGAACACCTGGCATTCGCGTCGCTGGTCGCATCGGGCTATGCAGTGCGCCTGACCGGTCAGGACTCGGGCCGCGGCACGTTCACGCACCGCCACGCGGTGCTGCACGATCAGAACCGCGAACGCTGGAACGACGGCACGTACGTGCCGCTGCAGAACATCGCCGAAGGTCAGGCGAAGTTCACGGTGATCGACTCGGTGCTGTCGGAAGAAGCGGTGCTGGGCTTCGAATACGGTTACTCGACCGCTGAACCGAATACGTTCGTCGCGTGGGAAGCGCAGTTCGGCGACTTCGTGAACGGCGCGCAAGTCGTGATCGACCAGTTCATCTCGTCGGGCGAAGTGAAGTGGGGCCGCGTCTCGGGTCTCACGATGCTGCTGCCGCACGGCTATGAAGGCCAGGGTCCGGAACACTCGTCGGCACGTATCGAGCGTTTCCTGCAACTGTGCGCGGACCACAACATGCAAGTGGTTCAGCCGACCACGCCGGCGCAGATTTTCCACCTGTTGCGCCGTCAGATGATCCGCCTGTTCAGGAAGCCGCTGATCGTCGCCACGCCGAAGTCGCTGCTGCGCCACAAGGAAGCCGTGTCGGATCTGTCCGAACTGGCGAAGGGTGCGTTCCAGCCGATCCTCGGCGAAATCGACGAAGCAATCGAAGCGAAGAAGGTCAAGCGCGTGGTGGCCTGCTCGGGCCGCGTGTACTACGACCTGCTGGCTCATCGCCGTGAAGTCAAGGCAAACGACGTCGCGATCATCCGTATCGAACAGCTCTATCCGTTCGCGCACAAGCAGTTCGAAGCGGAAATGAAGAAGTACGACAACGCGACCGAAGTGGTGTGGGTGCAGGACGAGCCGCAGAATCAGGGCCCGTGGTTCTACATCGAGCACCACCTGAAGGAAGGCATGAAGGACGGGCAGAAGCTGGCATACAGCGGACGTCCGGCTTCGGCCTCGCCGGCAGTCGGCTACTACGCGAAGCACTACGAGCAGCAGAAGGCGCTGGTCGAAGGCGCTTTCGGCCGCTTGAAGAGCGCGTCGATCGCTAAATAACTACACGAGCTGAACCGGGAAAGCGCGCTGCGCTTTCCCGTGCCGCGCTCAGTGAGCGACTTGATGCTTCATTCGCGGTACTCGAGGTTCGCAGGCGGTCGTCGCGGGTCTATGGATCGCGCGCCGTCACCCGATACGTATTCAGGATATTCATAATGGCTATTGTTGAAGTCAAGGTTCCCCAGCTGTCCGAGTCGGTCTCGGAAGCCACCATGCTGCAGTGGAAGAAGAAGCCCGGCGAGGCTGTTGCACAAGACGAAATTCTCATCGAAATCGAGACCGACAAGGTCGTGCTCGAAGTGCCGGCACCCTCGGCCGGCGTGCTCGCACAAGTGATCTCGAACGACGGCGACATCGTCGTGGCGGATCAGGTGATCGCCAAGATCGACACCGAAGGCACGGCAGGCGCCGCTGCTGTCGAAGCCGAAGTGAAGCCGGCTCCTGTTGCCGCACCGGCTGCTGCACCGGCCGCTCAGGCTGCATCCGCAACGGGTGCGAACACCGCTGCTTCGCCGGCTGCCGGCAAGCTGATGGCCGAGAAGGGTCTGGGCGCGGGCGACGTCGCCGGCACGGGCCGCGACGGCCGCATCACGAAGGGTGACGTGCTGACCGCGGGCCAAGCCGCACCGGCTCCGGCTGCCAAGGCTGCACCGGCTGCCGCACCGAAGGCTGCGAAGCCGTCGCTGCCGGACGTCAAGGCGCCCGCATCGGCCGAGCAATGGCTGAAGGACCGCCCGGAACAACGCGTGCCGATGTCGCGTCTGCGCGCGCGTATCGCCGAGCGTCTGCTCGAGTCGCAGCAAACCAACGCCATCCTGACCACGTTCAACGAAGTGAACATGGCGCCGGTGATGGATCTGCGCAACAAGTACAAAGACAAGTTCGAAAAGGAACATGGCGTGAAGCTGGGCTTCATGTCGTTCTTCGTGAAGGCGGCGGTCCACGCGCTGAAGAAATTCCCGCTCGTGAACGCGTCGATCGACGGCAACGACATCGTCTATCACGGCTACTTCGACATCGGTATCGCGGTCGGTTCGCCGCGTGGCCTGGTGGTGCCGATCCTGCGTAACGCAGATCAGCTGAGCCTCGCCGAAATCGAGAAGAAGATTGCGGAATTCGGCCAGAAAGCCAAGGACGGCAAGCTGTCGATCGAAGAAATGACGGGCGGTACGTTCTCGATCTCGAACGGTGGTGTGTTCGGTTCGATGCTGTCGACCCCGATTATCAACCCGCCGCAATCCGCCATTCTGGGCGTGCACGCCACGAAGGAACGCGCTGTGGTCGAGAACGGCCAGATCGTGATCCGCCCGATGAACTATCTGGCGCTGTCGTACGACCACCGGATCATCGACGGTCGCGAAGCGGTGCTGTCGCTGGTCGCGATGAAGGATGCGCTGGAAGACCCGGCGCGCCTGCTGCTCGACCTGTAAGCACTGGCTTGGCTGGCGCCGGCTTGTCATTGAGCAGGCCGGCGCCATATAAGCAGCAAGCAAAGCAGCAAGCACGTATCACGTCTTTCGCATTCCGCAGTACAGGAACGAGGCGCGCCACGAAGCGTGGCCGCGCGTCGTTCCGCCATCCAAAGGATTGTCATGTCCAAAGAATTTGACGTCGTCGTGATCGGCGCCGGCCCCGGCGGCTATATCGCTGCAATCCGCGCCGCACAACTCGGCAAGACGGTTGCATGTATCGAAAAATGGAAGAACCCGGCCGGCGCGCTGAAGCTCGGCGGCACGTGCCTGAACGTGGGTTGCATTCCGTCGAAGGCGCTGCTCGCGTCGTCGGAAGAATTTGAAAACGCGTCGCATCACCTCGCCGACCACGGTATCAGCGTGGAAAACGTGCAGGTCGATATCGCGAAGATGCTGGCCCGCAAGGAAGGCATCGTCGAGAAGATGACCAAGGGTATCGAATTCCTGTTCCGCAAGAACAAGATCACGTGGCTCAAGGGCCATGGCAAGTTCACCGGCAAGACGGACGCCGGCGTGCAGATCGAAGTGAGCGGCGAAGGCGAGACCGAAGTCGTGACGGCGAAGAACGTCATCATTGCAACGGGTTCGAAGGCGCGTCATCTGCCGAATGTGCCGGTCGACAACAAGATCGTTGCCGACAACGAAGGCGCACTGACGTTTGATTCCGTGCCGAAGAAGCTCGCCGTGATCGGCGCGGGCGTGATCGGTCTGGAACTCGGTTCGGTGTGGCGCCGTCTGGGCGCGGACGTGACCGTGCTCGAAGCGCTGCCGGAATTCCTCGGCGCGGCCGACCAGGCGCTCGCCAAGGAAGCCGCCAAGCAGTTCAAGAAGCAGGGTCTGGACATTCACGTCGGCGTGAAGGTCGGCGAAGTGAAGACCACCGACAAGAGCGTCACGATCAACTACACGGACAAGGACGGCAACGCGCAAACGCTCGAAGCCGACCGCCTGATCGTGTCGATCGGCCGCGTGCCGAATACCGACAACCTCGGTCTCGAAGCGATCGGCCTGAAGGCGAACGAGCGCGGCTTCATCGACGTCGACGACCACTGCGCGACGGCTGTGCCGAACGTGTACGCGATCGGAGACGTGGTGCGCGGCCCGATGCTCGCGCACAAGGCTGAAGACGAAGGCGTGCTGGTGGCCGAAATCATCGACGGTCAGAAGCCGCATATCGACTACAACTGCGTTCCGTGGGTGATCTACACCGAACCGGAAATCGCGTGGGTCGGCAAGACGGAGCAGCAGTTGAAGGCCGAAGGCCGTGAGATCAAAACGGGCCAGTTCCCGTTCATGGCGAACGGCCGCGCGCTGGGCATCAACAAGGCGGATGGTTTCGTCAAGATGATTGCCGACGCGAAGACCGACGAACTGCTCGGCGTGCACATCATCTCGGCGAACGCCTCTGACCTGATCGCGGAAGCCGTGGTGGCAATGGAATTCAAGGCGGCGTCGGAAGACATCGGCCGTATTTGCCATCCGCACCCGTCGCTGTCGGAAGTCATGCGCGAAGCAGCGTTGGCTGTCGACAAGCGCGCGCTGAACATGTAATTACGCGCACGCCTGACTGACAGACAGTACTCTGGCATCACCACGAAGGCGGGCGGGTTCATTCCCTCCCGCCTTTCTTTTTTGCAGCAACACAATGAACGTCACCGAATACTACGAAAAAGAACTGCAGACGCGGGGTTATCAATCAGACCCGGCGCAGCGCGCGGCGGTTGACCGTCTGCAGCGGTGCTATGAAGAGTGGACCGAATACAAATCGCGCCGCTCGAATGCGTTCAAGAAACTGCTCATTCACCCGGATCTGCCGCGCGGCGTGTACATGTGGGGCGGCGTAGGGCGGGGCAAAAGCTTCCTGATGGACAGCTTTTACATGATCGTGCCGGTGCAGCGCAAAACGCGGTTGCATTTTCACGAGTTCATGCGCGAGGTGCATCGCGAACTGGAAGACCTGAAGGGCACGGCCGATCCGCTCGACGAACTCGCGCGCCGTGTCGCCAAGCGTTACCGGCTGATCTGTTTCGACGAATTCCACGTGTCGGATATCGCCGACGCGATGATCCTGTACCGTCTGCTCGACAAGCTGTTCGAGAACGGCGTGCAATTCGTGATGACCTCGAACTACGATCCGGACACGCTCTATCCGGACGGCCTGCATCGCGACCGCATGCTGCCGGCCATCGAGCTGATCAAATCGAAGCTCGACGTGATCAATGTCGATGCGGGCATTGACTATCGCAAGCGCACGCTGGCCCAGGTCGAGGTGTATCACACGCCGCTCGGTGCGGCTTCGGACAAAGCCTTGCGCGACGCGTTTTCGCGCCTTGCAGCGGTTCCTGATGAGAGCCCCATCCTGCGCATCGAAAAGCGTGAGCTGAAGGCACTGCGGCGCGCTGACGGCGTCGTGTGGTTCGATTTCGCGACATTGTGCGGCGGTCCGCGCTCGCAGAACGACTACCTGGAACTGGCGAGCCGTTTTCACGCGGTGATCCTGTCCGGCGTGCCGCAGATGTCGGTGCGCATGGCCTCGGAGGCACGCCGCTTTACCTGGCTGATCGATGTGTTCTACGACCACAAGGTCAAGCTGCTGATGTCGGCGGCGGTTCCGCCCGATCAGTTGTACCTCGACGGTCCGATGGCCAACGAATTCACGCGTACGGTGTCGCGTATCGTTGAAATGCAATCGAAAGAGTATCTCGACACACCACGCCGGATCGTCGATACATCGCTGACTTAAGGCGCCGCGCAGCGCGGGCGCGGCCGCTTTTGCGATAGATCACGGTCCGCTCGCCGAACAGGCGATGTCAGAAGGCGCATTTTCAAGATTCGGATTGGTCTTATATTCCGCCCGCGGACGACTGGATATCTTCTTTGTCATGGTTCTGACAAAGGAGTAACCATGAATCCGTACCGTGATATCAATGACGAAGAATGGCAACGTGTTGCACCGTTGCTGCCGGAACTGCGTCCGCGCTCCGAACTGCGTGGCCGGCCGCTTGCCAACACTCGCTCGGTGCTCAACGGCGTGCTGTGGGTGATGTACAGCGGCGCGACCTGGTCGGCCATGCCGCGCAAATATCCGTCGTATCAGACCTGCCATCGCCGCTTCAAGGCGTGGTATGAGTCCGGCGTGCTCAAGCGCGTCATGGATCAGTTGTTCGGCGCGGCGAGCGAAGAACTCTGCAACTTGATGGAAGCACGCATGCGCAAGCATGTGAGCGCGGAACAGAAGAGTGCCGGCGCAGAAAAGGTTTCGCCTGCAGCACCTGCGGCGTACGGCCCGGCAGCGGTCAAGCCGTTACCGTCTTCGCCGTTCGCGTATACGTCCCCCTTCAAGCACGCTGCATGACGGCGCCCGGCGGCGAGACCCCAACAAAAAACGGCCGGACGATCGAAATCGTCGGCCGTTTCTTGTGCTTCCATCAGTGCCGCGGCAGCAGCACTGATGGCGTATCGCTCCTGCATCCCAGCTGCGGCTCAGGCATCGGCGCCTGACCGGCTCGCTATTACTATTGCTGACGAATCCAGGTTTGCGAGCGGCCCAGCAGCGAAACGCCAATGTAGCCGCGCACCACCAGCTTGTTCCCACCATCTTCCAGGTGCATCTTGCACTTGTAGACTTTGCCGTTTTCCGGGTCGAGAATCTGGCCGTTATCCCAGCCGTCGCCGTCCTTTTTCATATCGTTGATGATCGTCATGCCGAGAATCAGCTGATCCTTGCGCGCGTCCGTACATTCGGTGCAGCGGCGATCCGGCTGATCGTTCGCGCTGAGCCCCTTGATCACCTTGCCGCTCAGCGAGCCGCCGCTGTCCTGGGTAATTTGCACGAGTGCTTTCGGTTGACCGGTGTGATCGTCGATGGTTTGCCACGTGCCGATCGGAGAATCGGTTTGCGCCATTGCCGCGACGGCGCTGACGAGCAGCACGCCCGCGAGGGCGGCATGTTTGGCTGTGCGAAGCGCGATTGTGCGCGCGCGTTGAGTGAATTGCATCTTTGTCTTCCTCCTTGATTAAAGACGGCGCGATCATGGTCGCGCGGCGTTATGGGCATCTCCGGGCATCTGAGGCAGTCGTCAACCGACAACCTCAGATGCCTCGTGTGCGTGGTGTGCCTGGCATTGCCCCTCAGGTTCAACTCCGGCTACATCGGTTTGCGACTTGCGGCTTGGGCGCCGCGGTTCGCACATCGTCAGCGCAGAATACGTGAAAGTGCGCGCGCCGTTTGATAGTGGACCCTCTAATCAGGACGCGGCACGGTTGAGCCTCAGTTCAACTGATACGAGAACGTCGCGTTGATGCGTGGGCTGCGCGAGGTGCTCTCCACCGGTGCGTCGCCGATTGCCTTCGCCACTGACAAATCCAGGCTGTAATACTTTGCGTCCGAAATGCGGAATCCGAATGCAATCGACGACAACCTCGACGGCGACGGCGTTCCCGCATGCAGATAGACGCGGGCCATGTCGAACGATACGTAGGGTGTGAAGGTGCGCAGATACGTGAAGCCCGGCGTAAACCCCCGGTTGACTTCGAGCATCGCGGCCCAGCCCGAATCGCCCGATGCCTCGCCCGGCTGATAGCCCTGCGCGAAACGTTGCGCGCCGAACGAGATCTGTTCCGACGTCGGCAGCGAGACGGCGCTGTATTGGCCGATCAACGAAACCGCGGTGCCGATCTTCAATGGCCACTCGTTGGTTTGCGAAAAGCTTGCACCGGTGCGCACGAAGTTAATCGACGCCGGATTCGTCACGTTCGTGCCGGGAACGTTCGTGTCGCCTGATTTCGATGCGCCCAGAATGTCGAATGCCTTCGCCACCGTGACACTCGCGCGGCGCACCTGGCCGGTTTCCACGTTCGTGTAGTCGGCCTGCAGTTGCAACACCCGCACCTGCGAGCGAAAGCCGATCTGCGCGCCGGTCTGCTGGTTGTTGTAGTTGTCCTCGTCGTGCGACGCGTAGACGGAGGCCGTGCCGATCACGCTTTGCTTGTTGCTCAGCAGGATCGGATAGGCGAGCGAGCCGCCGATCTTGTCGTTGATGACCGTGCGCTGGATATAAGAGGGCAGGCCGGGGTTGTCGACCGGATTGCCGCGATAGTGCGTCGCGTCGATCTTCCCGACCAGGCCATTGCTGCCGATCGGCACCGCGGCGTGCGCGGCAAGATAGGTGACGTTGTCACGGCCCTTCGGCAGCAGCGCCGACACGCTCAGTTGTTCGCCGAGCGCGGTCAGGCCGTTTTCGGTGGCGGTCAGCAGGCCCTGCACGCCAGGGTGATTGAAGTCGATGCCGGTGCTGACGTCGAATGGTTTGCGATCCACATTCAGTTCGAGTGTCGTGGCGCCGTCGGTATTTTGCGGCGGCGGCACGTTGGCCGCGACCTTCACGCCGGGCAGCAGGCCCAGCACGTTGACGTAACGCTCAAAGGTCGCGCGTTTGAGCGGCCGGTCGGCGACGATGTGCTCGGCGATCGCGCGGATCTTGTCCTCGACCGCACCCGCCTTGCCCGTCACCTTGACCGTGGAGACATAGCCTTCAACCACCGTCACACGCACCACGCCGTCGTCGAACGTCTGCGCGGGGATGAATGCGAACGAGAGCGCATAGCCGCGATCCTGATACAGCTTGGTGACGCCGTTGGCGACCTGAATCAGATCGCCGATCGTGGTGTCCTTGCCGACGAGCGGTGTGAAGCGTTGCGCGACTTCCTCGAACGGAATGGACTTCACGCCCTCGACCTGAATTTTGGAGGGCGTCAGATGGCGGGCGAGCAGTTCCTGAAGTTGCGGGGCCTGCGGTGCTACCTGCACGGTCACGTTCGGGCCCTTGTCGGGCGCCTTGATCTGCGGCAGCGAATCGAGCGGGTTGCCGCCGACTGTCGGGCCAGCCGGGCGTGACTGCGCTTGTGCTTCTACCTGCATCGCGCTTGCCGCGAGCGCAGCGAGCAGGAGGGTCCATTTACTACCGTACCCGAGTTTCATCGGATTTTCCTCGTATGCCGTTCTTGTCTTGCGGACGCGCCGCCAGGCCGGGCTGGTCGCGATCGCTTATGTGTGGCTCGACGCATACTGCCATGCTTGCATGTATTACGTCACGTGCTCCGTTGAGCTTGAGCATCATCTGCACAAGCGCGGAGCACGTGATAAGGCGGATTGCTATGCGCACTGTGTAACGGGGCGTCCTTCAGGACGTCTTATGCGTGCGGCATCGATCAGCAACTTATGCGGACTACTTATGGCTCACCGGCAGCAGGCCGCCGAGCAGGGTCGTCAAACCACCCGTTGTGCTGCTCGAGCTGCCCGAGCTGCTCGTCGAGCCGGCCGCCGAGCTGAGCGCGCCGGTCAACTGGCCGACGAGGGCGGTGACGGGGGCGAGCGGGCCGCCGCTGCCGCCCGATGCGCCGCCGGTGACGCCGGCGAGCGCGCCAGTCAACGTCGACAACGGATTCGACGCGCTACCCGTGCCGCCCAACCCGCCCAATGTCGAAGTCAACGAACTCAACGGCGTGCCGCCCAGCAGCGACGTCAGTGAGCCCAGCGGCGAGCCGCCCGTTCCCGAAGTCAGCGCGCTCAACGGCGTGCCGCTCAGTGCCGAGGTCAGGCCTGAGAGCGGGGTCCCGCCGAGCAGGGTCGACAGCGAGCCGAGCGGATTGTTGCCGAGCCCGAGACTCGCGAGCGTGTTTTGCAGCGGGCCGAACGGGCTGCCGTTGGCGGGCGGGCCATTGACGACGGCCACGGTCGTGCTGCCGACGAGGCTCGTAATCAGGCCGGGAATCGGATTCGCGCCATTCGGACCGTTCGGGTTGACGAGGCCGCCGGCATTCGTGACCGTGTTGCCGAGCGAGCTGACCAGTGTGCCGACATCGGCGCCGAGCGGATTCTTGGTGGCCGAGCCGACTTGCGAGCCGGCCGAGCTCACCGCGCCGCCGATTTGCGCAAGCAGGCCGCCGACCGGTGCGCCGAGGCCGGTCTGCGTGCCGACCGTCTGCGTGATGAGCCCGGCGGTCTGCACGATCGGCGTGATCGCTGTGCTGAGCGGCTGGGTGATCTGTTGCACCGGCGCGGAGGCCAGCGAATTGCCGAGCGTCGCGCCACCGGCGTTCAGTGCGCCTGCGGTTGTGGACAGCACGGTTGCCAAGGGCGTCGTGAGCGGCGACAGCGGCGCGAGCGTGCCGGTGCCGAGGCCGCCGACCGTGGTGCTCAGACCTTGCACGACACCGCTCGTCGAGCTGACCACCGAGCCGAGGCCGGCCACCGTGGTGCCGACCGGATTGGCGGTCACACCGATTTGCCCGACGCCGCCGCTTACCGCATTGGCGAGCGAGTTCAAGGTGTTGCTCGTGCTCGACACCGCGTTGCCGAGACCTTGCGTGACTTGCGGGCTGAGACCCGGAATGGTCTGCGAAGCGATCGCGTTGCCGAGATCGTTGGTGGTCTTTGCGGCTGCGGTGGCGAGGCCGTTGGTGCTCGACGAGGTGGAGACGGGCGGCCCGCCGCTGGTCGTACCGCCGCCGCCGGCGCTACCGCTGCCGGACGCGCTCGATGGCACAGTGACGCCACTGCCGCCACATGCGGCGAGCAAGCCTGCGGCCGTTACGGCGATCAACGGTGCGCGCAACGACGACACGGTCGCGCACGCCGCATGGAGAGAAAAAAAACGTTGGGTAGACATGTGTGCTCCTCAGTGTCTTCTAGGTGTCGTGTGCGTTGTTTCCGTGCGCCGGTGCAACAGGTGTTTGAGCGGCGCGGCTCAATTCAGCCAGGTTCCGGCAGAGCCGGGGCACGGCTGGCGGGCCGCGCTCCGGATGCTGGTGACTGCGCTTTTTTCGACGACTGCGACCGCATGGCTTACTTCTTCCCCAGACCGCCGAGCAGGCCGCCGAGGAGCGATGTCACCGGGGCGAGCGGGTTGCTGCCCGACGATCCCTTGCCGCTGGTGCTCGACAGCGAGAGGCCGGGGCTCGACGTCGTCGAAGTGGTGCTGGTCGTAGCGGCCGGCGTGGCGGCTGCCGTGGTGGTGACGCCGCCGAGTGCGCCGGTGACGCTCGTCAGCAAACCGGTAACCGGTGCGAGCGGGCTGCTGCTGCCGCCGGTTGCACTGCTCAAGCCGCTGGTGACGCTCGAGAGCAGGCCGGTGACGGGCGCCAACGGGCTGCTGCCGCTGGAGGCACCGCCGAGGCCGCCCGTTACGCCGCTGAGCAAGCCGGTAACCGGAGCGAGCGGGCCGCCGCTGGAGCTGGAGCCGCCGGTCAGGCCGCCGAGCAGGCCGGTGATCGGTGCAAGCGGGCTGCCGCTGGAACTGGAGCCGCCGCTCAAGCCGCCGAGCAGCCCGGTGATTGGAGCGAGTGGGCCGCTGCTGCTGCCGCCCGTTAAGCCACCGAGTACGCTGGTGAGCGGAGCCAGCGGATTGCCGCTGGTGCCGCCGGTGAGCAGACCGCCCAGCGATGCGACCGTGGTGCCCGTATCCGTGACCGTATGACCGAGCGCTGCCGTGATCGGATTGCCGCCGGTTGCGCTGATCAGCGTGCCGGCTTTGCCCAGACCGCCGCCGAGGGTCGAGAGCAGGCCGTTCAGCGGCGCGCCGAGGCCCGTGGTGTTGCCGACCGTCTGCGTAGTCGCTGCGACCATCGACGTAATCGGTGTGATTGCGGTGCTGAGCGTTTGCGTGATTTGTTGAACCGGGCCCGTCGAGAGCACGGTGGTGAGCGTGCTGCCTGCGTTGGTCACAGCGCCGCCGAGCGTATTGACGACACCGCCGAGCGGCGTGGTGACCGCTGCCAGCGGCGCGAGCGGGCCGCTGCCGAGACTCGTTACGAGGCTGCCTGCATCCGTGACCGCGCCGCCGACATGACCGACCACGCCGCCGAGGCTCGACACTGTCGTGCCGACCGCGTCGCCGCCGGTGCCGAGTTGGCCGAGTCCTTGCGATACGCCGCTGCCGAGTGTCGAGACTGCCGAGCCGACTTGCTGCACGATGCCGCCGGCGGCCTGAGTGGTTTGCGAGCTGACGCCGGGCAGTGTTTGCGAGCCGATCACGCTGCCGATGCCCGAGACCACCGAGCCCGCATCGCTGACCACGCCACCGGTGTTGCCGACGACTGTGCCGAGTGCATTCGCGACCGGGGTCGTGCCCGTTCCTGTTCCGGTGCCCGTACCGGTTCCCGTACCCGTGCCGGAGCCGCTTCCTGAGCCATTGCTGCCGGTGGTATTTGTGCCGGAACCGCCCGAGCCCATCGAGCCGCTGCCGCTGCTGGTGGACAGCGCGCCGCCGGCGGAACCGCTACCGCTGGTGTTGCTGCCTGTGCCCGTACTTAGGGTTCCGGAGCCCCCGCAGGCGCCAAGAGAAAGCATCGCAGCCACGCTGGCTGCAATCAGGGTGGTTCGTACTGTGGTGTTGGCCGTTTGAATGTTCATGTCGCCCTCGCATCGCATGTGTTATTGGGTGTTGCTGCGTGCCTATCTCTGCATGAGCCGTGCCATTTCGACTGAGCAATGCTGGATATTTTTTTACTGAAGGGCGTGAAGCCATATGTGATATGGCTTTGCGAGGAATTGATGGAGTGTCCGCTAACTCAGATATAGCGGGGGAGATTGAATCCGCTAAACGTTTGCGAGGGCTGCGTAACGTAACGAGCCGCGCGCGCCGTTACGAAACACGGGGTAACGCATGTGCAACGAGAGGGTCCGGCGCGCTTGAAACGTTCTGTTCAAACAAATAATTAGTGCAGCGAATCTAACTCATGGTTATTCCTATGTGCTGCAACGCACGAACTGCCGTTAACCTGAGTACGACACCAAAACGCATATGGTGTAGGGCTAAGGGCAGCGGACAATTGCTTAAATATGATTGTTCGGCTATAAAACCCGAAAGCATCAAGGATTGACACGAGGAGGTGCGTAATCGAACAGACAGCTCATACACATCTGTTTTATTGAAGCCGGCTGCAAGGCGGTGCTTCTGCGGCGCAACAAGCAGGACCAGGAATGAGAGACCAATGGTCCGAAGCGCTCAAGACTCCGTCATCCGAAGCAGCACGTAAACAAACGAAATAAATGAAAGTCCGAGGGTAAAAATGAAAAAGTTCGCCAAACGCTTCCTGAGAGATAACCGGGCTGTGACGGCTCTGGAATACGGGTTGATTGCAGGCCTTATCGTCGTTGTTATTGGAGCGACAGTTCAGGGCCTGGGGACGCAATTGAAGGCGGCATTCGTCGCCATCGCGGCCCTGCTGCCAGCCGCAGCTTAATAGACTGCAGGGCCCCTGCATTTTCCTGTTAAGGAAAGCCGACGTTTGCGTCGGCTGACCTGCTAATTATTCAGGGGTCTTCCCGATAGGAAGCATATGGACTGCGGTAGTAGTCCGTATGCGTTTTGTTTCGCCTGTCGAGGCTGACATGAACTCGTCCGTCACTCTATTCCTGTTCGTCGCGTGGGCAGCGTGGGTCGCCGTGTGTGACTGCCGTAGCCGGCGCATTTCGAATTCAATAATCGTTACCGGTTTGGTGACGGCATTGGCGTGCGCATTCGCGCGCCAAAATCCATTCGGCATTTCCATTACGCAGGCTGCGATCGGCGCCGCGGTTGGTCTGATCGCATTGCTGCCTTTCTTCGCCATCGGCGTAATGGGGGCTGCAGACGTCAAAGTGTTCGCCGTGCTTGGGGCATGGTGCGGAATGCATGCGTTGTTCGGTTTGTGGGCGGTCGCGAGTCTGGCGGCCGGCATTCACGCAGTCTGGTTGCTGGTGACTACCCGTACCCGTTTCGCATCGTTGCTGCAGCGTCGAGCGCCGACATTCGAGTTGGCAGGCAAGCGCGCCACGCCGTTCGTGGCATGTCTGACCTTGCCGACGATTGTATGGTTGACGACCCAGCTTGTTGCCGGGAGCGCGCGATGACCATGTATTCGACACGGCGCAACTCTCGCAAAGGGGCGCGTCTCGTCACGTGCCGGAAAGACTTGCAGCGTGGCGCAACCGCCGTCGAATTCGCGCTCGTTTTCCCGCTCTTTTTCTCGATTTTTTACGTGATCGTGACGTTCAGCATGATCTTCGTCGCGCAACAGAGCCTGACGCTTGCCACCGCGGAGGGCGCGCGCGCTGCATTGAACTATCAATCGGCGAGCACCGTGCCCGGCGCGCTTGGCTTACGTGCCACGGCCGCTTGCAACACGGCCACTCACATGGTTGCGCAGATGATTCAGACCGCCACCTGCCAGACTGCGCAAGCGACGTGTAGCTACGATGCCACCATGACCTGTATCGCCGTCACGTTGACCTATAACTACGCCGCCAGCCCGCTCATCCCAACGTTGCCGGGTCTTGGCCTTTTGCTGCCACAGAACCTGAGCGGTACAGCAACGGTGCAACTCAATCCGGTGAACATACTTTGACTTACGCACCTGCCCCTCGTCGCACTGGACGGCTTCACTCTTCCGAGTGCATCAGCCGGCGGGCGCAATCGACTTACCCGGTGAGTCAGCATGCCTAAACTAACCAAAATCGCAGCAGGCCTGCTGATCGTATTGGCCTTGTTACTCGGTATTTTCGCGGTAACGCTTTCGCGCAAGCCGGCTACCCTGCCGGCGACGTCGGTCGCACAAGCCAGTTTTCCGGTCGTTGTAGCAACGCGTGCTCTGCCGGCCGGCCAGCCGATCACGGTCGACGGATTACGCGTTCAGTCGTTGCCGATCAATCCGAACGGCGCCTTCACCGATCCGGCGCAGCTTGTAGGCCGTATTCCAAATGCGGACATCGGTGCGCAGGCGCCAGTACTGGAAGCTCAATTGTCGTCGGGGATCGCCGAGCGTATCGCACCCGGTGAGCGGGCGGTCGCTGTGCGCGTCGACGAATCCAATGCGGTCGGCAACCGGCTGCGTCCTGGCAATCTCGTCGATGTTTTCTTTACGTTGAAACGCGACGGAACCATGGCTGGCAATGCCGAGATCGAGCGTACGCAGGCGCGCCTCCTGATCTCGAAGTTACGCGTGCTGGCTTTCGGTAATGCCACGGCCGGCAACGACAACTCGGGCGACCCGAACGGAATGGTGCGCACTGCCGTGCTTGCCGTTCCCGTCGCCGATGTGGACCGGCTGACGCTCGCTGAAACATCCGGTCGTCTTGTATTCGCGTTGCGTAATCCAAACGACACGGACGTTGTCGATGCAAATGCATTCGCGACGCTACCGTCAGTGCTGAAGACATCGGCACAAGCTGGCGGGGAGCCGCTCAAGGATTCGACCCGGGCGGCCGCCGGCCTTTCGCTTGATGCGTTGTCGGGCACAACAGGAAACACGACTGGTCGGACACTAGCAGCGCCACGGATTGCCGCTCCCTTGACGAGGGTTGCAGGGAGTACGAGTGGCGCCATCGAAGTCATACGGGGTGGGCGCGCCGAAATGGTCGCCCGATAGCAGTTTCAGGGAGCAGGCGGCCACACGCGCCCAAAACAAAATGAAAGAACGCTTTTTTACATACGGGACTATGGCGATGTTGTGCGCAGCATCGCTCGCCGTGTCGTCGGTGAGCGATGCTGCCGCCGGCGCGCAAAATCTCGACATTATTGTCGGCTCACAGCAAACGCTCGCGAGCGGTCACACCTTGCGGCGCGTCGCGATCGGCGACCCGACCGTGGCTGATGTGCTGATCATAAAAGGCGACAAGGCGGGTGGTGTGCTGTTGATCGGAAAATCACCCGGTACCACCAGCATCATGCTGTGGGAACAGGGCAAAGATGTGCCGATTTCCTATACGGTCAACGTGACTACCGCTGCCTCGCGAACGCTGCTCGGGCCTGACACGCCTGCTGTGAAAGTACTCGGCGACACTGCGTTGATTTCCGGCACGACGCAGACCATGGAGAAGCACCAGCGAGCAGTCGTGGCCGCGCAAATCGAAGCGCGTCAGCGGGCGACTCGCGGGGACAGCGGCAGCGGCACCGGTGGTGGCGCCGGTCTCGGTGCGAGCGGGAAGGGGGGCGACGCGGGCGGGATTGGCGGCGACGCGGGCGCAAGTGTCGCGACGTACGACACGTCGACGGTCGCCACGCGCTCAGTGGTGCAGGTCGACGTGCGGGTCGTGGAGTTCAGCCGCACGGTGCTTAAAGAAGTGGGCTTCAACTTCTTCAAGCAGAACAACGGTTTTTCGTTTGGCTCGTTTGCGCCGTCGGCGCTGACCTCGGTTTCCGCGACCGCGGGGCAGCAACCGCAAACAACCATGACGTCGCCGATTTCGTCGGCGTTCAACCTGATTTTCAACTCCGCCACGCATGGGTTGTTCGCGAACCTGAGCCTGCTGGAGAGCAACAACCTCGCGCGGGTCCTCGCGGAACCGACTCTCGTGGCGTTGTCCGGCCAAAGCGCGAGTTTTCTCGCCGGTGGAGAAATCCCGGTGCCGATTCCGCAAGGGCTGGGTACGACGTCGATTGAATACAAACCCTATGGCGTGGGCCTGACGCTTACGCCGACCGTGCTCAGCCCACAGCGCATCGCGCTGAAAGTGGCGCCGGAGGCGAGTCAGCTCGATTTCACGAACGCCGTGACGATTAGCGGCGTGTCGGTTCCCGCGATCACCACCCGGCGCGCCGACACGACAGTTGAGCTCGGTGATGGCGAGAGTTTCGTGATTGGCGGCCTGATCGATCGCGAAACGATCTCGAACGTTGGAAAGGTGCCGTTGCTAGGGGATTTGCCGGTCATTGGCGCGTTCTTCAAGCAGTTGAACTACCAGCAGAACGATAAGGAACTCGTGATTATCGTGACGCCTCATCTGGTGTCTCCGATTGCGAAGGGTGCAACGCTGCCGTCCACGCCGGGCGAGCAGTCTGAGCAGCGCAACGGTCCGGTGTGGCGCGCGTTGATCGGCGGATTCGCATCCCCGGATGCTTTACCCGGGTTCTCGAAGTGAGCAGGCGCGAGCCTTCAGCATGTCGCGCGTTTTGGCCCTGTGCCAAAGTGCCCTGCGCTTCAGTGCAGGTCGCGCGTTGTAGCGAGCAGTACAAGGCGGTGGCACTTCAGCCGATGCCGCAAAAGGATGTCCAACATGAACGCGAGAACGCATTCATTGACTGAACGGGCGGTCACCGACTATTTCGTGTTCGCGTCGCTGGCCGACGCGCACGTGCATTGGCTCGCCGATACGCTGGTGGGCGCAGGTGTGGTCGAAGCGGCCACACTCGATCCGTCGATGCTGATGCAGCGCATTGCAGCGCTGAATCCGTCGCTGGTGTTTGTCGATTTTTCCGGCGGCCGTGCCGCTGCGGCGAGTGCCGCAGCGAGCGCGGTCCGCACCGCCTATCCTGGCATGCAGATCGTCGCGCTCGGCACGCTTGCCGAGCCTGAAAGCGCCCTGGCTGCGTTGCGCGCCGGTGTGCGCGATTTCATCGACGTGTCCGCAGCGGCGGAAGATGCGCTGCGCATCACGCGTCAGGTTCTGGACAACCTGGTCGAACCGGTCAGCCGCCATGGTCAGGTCACCGCGTTGCTGGGCGCGCGCATCGGCATGGGCGTGAGCACGCTGGCGGCGAACCTCTCGGTGATGTTGCAGCGGCGCGACGTGGCGCAAGGACGGCAAGCCGCGTTGCTCGATCTCGGCTTGCCGGCCGGCGACGGCTCGTTGCTCCTGAACACACGTAGCGAATTCAACTTCGTCGAAGCCGTGCGCAATCTGCGCCGCTTCGATCAGACCTTCGTGCATACCGCGCTGTCGCATCATTCAAGTGGTCTCGCGCTGACCACGTTGCCGCCGAATCTCGCTGATATGCGCGAGGTCTCGTACTCGTCGTCGATCGGTTTGCTGAACCGGTTGCGCGCGTTCTTCGACCAGCAGATCGTCGATCTCGGCGGCTTCACCAATAGCGAGTTCATCGCCCACGTCGTGCAGGCCGCAGACGAAACCTGGCTGCTGTGCGATCAGGGCGTGGCCTCGATCGTGTCGGCGGTCGGCGTGCTCGACGCGTTGCGCGAGGAGGGCGTGGACACGGCGAACGTGCAACTGATCGTCAACAAGTTCGACGCCGACCTCGGGCTCGCCGCCGCACAGATCGCACAGCGGCTGGAAGTTCCGTTGCTGGCCACGTTGCCGGAGCGGCGCATCACGCTCGGTCAGGCGGTCAACCAGGGACATCTGCTGGCCGATGTCGCGGCGCGCGATCCATACGTGCGCGCACTCGAACCCTTGATCGAACGGCTCGGCGGCGCAGCGCGCGCGGCCTCGCAAGCAGGCGGTAAATCCGCGCTCGGCGCGCTCAAGCGCTTCATTCCAACCACTTACAAGCGGTCATAGACGATGGCAAAAGAAATCGAATTTGCCGACGACGCGCCTTCGTTCGCGCATAGCCAGCAGTTCCAGGACATCAAGAACGCGGCGCACGAACATCTGCTCACTCGGATCGAGGAGCTCGGCTCGGAGTTCGGCCGCTGGTCGCGTAATGCGATCAACCAGTTCGTCGATCTGGAGATGGACAGCTTTGTCCGGCTGCGCAGAATTCCGATCAACGAATCCGAGGTCCGCGCGATCGCGGAGGCGCTCACCAAGGAACTGGCCGGCTTTGGGCCCATTGAGGATCTGCTGAACGATACGGCCGTTGAAGACATTCTGATCAACGGCTACAACGACGTGTACGTATCGCGCCACGGCATTCTGACCAGAATTCAGGTGCGCTTTGCCGACAACGCACATTTGTTGCGCATCGTACGGCGTATTCTTGCGCCGATTGGCCGTCGTCTTGATGAATCGAACCCGATGGTCGATGCGCGCTTGCCAAATGGCGGCCGCGTCAACGTGGTGATCGAACCACTGTCGATCGACGGGCCGATCGTATCGATCCGCAAGTTCCGTAAAGATCCGCTGCGCCCCGATGATCTGCTCGGCAACGGTACCTACAGTCCGGAAATTGGCGCGCTGCTCGAAGCCGCGGTGGCTGCGCGCTGCAACGTGCTGGTATCCGGCGGGACAAGTTCGGGAAAAACGTCGTTGCTCAATGCTCTGGCGTTTCACGTCCCTGATGCGGAACGCGTCGTGACGATCGAGGACACGGCCGAGCTTTCGCTTAACCATCCGCATGTGGTGCGGCTCGAAAGTCGTCCGGGTGGATTCGACGGCGCGGGTGTCGTAACGATTCGCGACCTGCTGCGCAATACCTTGCGGATGCGGCCCGACCGCATCATCGTCGGCGAAGTGCGTGGCGGGGAAGTACTGGAAATGCTGCAGGCAATGAACACCGGTCACGACGGCTCGATGGGCACGGTGCACGCCAGCTCGCCGCGTGAATGTCTCTACCGGCTGGAAATGCTGGCGGGGTTCGCGGGCTTTCAGGGCACCGAGTCGAGCCTGCGCCGCCAGATCGCCAATGCGATCGATTTCATTGTGCAGATCGGCCGCCTGTCGAATGGGCGCCGGCGGATTTTGTCGATTACCGAAGTGACCGGGCTTTCCGACAACATTATCGCGACTCAGGAACTCTATCGTTACGAGCCCGTGATGACACAGGATGGAGAGGAGCTGGACCAGTGGGTCTCGCTCGGCATTCATCCGCATTCGCCCAAGCTGGCGCGTTTCAGGCAGGTGCTCGGCGGTTCGACTAACACGGGTGGCTTCGGCGGCTCGGGCTTCGACACGGGCGGTGGCGGTTTCGGCGGGGGCTTCAATGTCTAGCGCAGTCATGGTCTTTGTTGCGCTTGCGCTGCTCTGCGCAGCAGGCGCGCTGCTGATATTGCAGCGCGGTGCGCAACGCAAAGACCAGGCGAGTACTGCGCGTTTCATCGACAGCCGGATGGCCGCTGCCCAGCCGGCGCCGACCGTGCAGGTGTCCCGTACTGCGACTGCGCGCCGTACGGCGCCTGCTGTTTCGTTTATGCCACAGGCTCCAGCGCCCGGGGCAGGCTGGAATGAACAATGGCGGTACATCAAAGCGCGAGTTGGCTATTCATTCGGAAACCTGATGAATCGTGCGGGTTTGCGAAATTCCCGCGCCCTTACGCTGATCGTTGCAGGCATCGGATTGGCGTTGTGCCTCCTCGCGGCAAAGGAGGGAGGCGCGCTGGCAGCCGGTGTGACGTTAGCCGCATGCCTCGTGTTTCTCTACTTCGTGCTGTCGATGCGTGCGAGCAAGCGCCGCCAGACAATCGTCCGGCAGTTGCCGTCGTTTCTTGATGGCATTGTTCGCCTGATAACGCTGGGTAACAGCGTGCCAGCGGCCTTCCAGGCCGCATTGCAAACCACCGAAGCACCGCTGCGCGAGTGCCTCGATCATGTCTCGCGGATGCTGCGCTCCGGTGTCGAGATCGATCGCGCGCTCTCTCACGTTGCGTTGCTGTATGGCGCGCGCGAGCTGGAACTAGTGGGAGCGGTATTGCGCCTGTCCGTCAAATATGGCGGTCGGGCCGACGTGATGCTAGACAGGATGGCGTCGTTCATGCGTGACCTGGAACAGGCCGAACGCGAGCTGGTGGCGATGTCCTCGGAGACGCGCATGTCGTCGTGGGTGCTCGGTATGTTGCCGGTCGGGATTGGGGGGTTTCTGATTCTCACCAATCCGAGCTATTTCGGATCGATGTGGTTCGATCCGAGCGGGCGCCAGTTGCTGTATCTCGCATTCGGTCTGCAACTGCTTGGCGCATATTTGTTGTACCGATTGGCTCGGCTGAAATCATGACAGCACAACCCAATTATCTGATTGCCCTGGCGCTTGGTCTCGCGGCGTTGGCTTCGCTCCTGATCGCGGGACTTTTGATCGCGCGGATCGTTGCCGCGCGGCGCAGCGACCGTACGCTCACGCAGGCACTCGACGAACGCGCGTTGCAAAACTCCGTCGCAGCGGCGGCACGCGGCGCTAATGCCGCACCGGCCAGGCAGGATATGGGCGTGCCTGCGAGTGGCATGAAGGGGATGCTCGAGCGCTTTGCGCATACCGGCATTCGCTGGCTCGATACGCCAATTGGCCGACACATCGTGGCGGAGGAAGATCGCCGCCTGCTGGAGCAATGCGGCTTTGTCGATGCGCGTTCTCGCGGGCTTTTCCTGATTGCCCGGATCGCCGGCGCAATCGTTTTGCCCCTGCTTGTCGGCATGATTCTCGGCGGTCATATAGATGGGCCGCGCTACGTGATGCTGGTGCTCGCCGGGATGGCGGCCGGTGTCATGCTGCCGAAGATCGTCCTGAGCAGACGCGCGGCGGCGCGGCGCCGTGGCGTCGTCGATGAATTGCCCATGCTGGTCGATCTCTTGCGCTTGCTCCAGGGCGTCGGCTTGTCACTGGATCAGAGCCTCCAGGTGATGGTCAATGACTTCCACGGAATATTGCCTGTGTTGTCTAGCGAGTTGGAGATTGCACAGCGGCAATTTGCTGCCGGCCGTACCCGCGAGCAGTCGTTGCAGCGGCTCGCTTCGAGTTACGAAAATGAGGATTTGCAAGCGGTGGTACGTTTGCTGATTCAAGTCGATCGTCACGGGGGGGCGGTGCAGGAGCCGCTCAAACAATTTGGCGACCGCTTGCGCGAAACGCGCCGCGCGATGTTGCGGGAGCGTATCGGTCGAATGACGGTGAAGATGACCGGCGTGATGATTTTGACCTTGCTGCCGGCGTTGATGATTGTCACAGCGGGGCCCGGCGTTCTGTCGGTATCGCATGCGCTGAAAGCGATGAATCGATAGGAGCATGGCGATGACTTTAAACATGAAATCGAATGGCTTTGTACGGGCGGCGCAGGGCGTCGTTCCAGTCATGGTGCTTGTGCTGCTTGGCGCTTGCGCAAAGGATATGGGCTATGGTGTCGGCCCGCAGGCCGAGCGGCAGGCTTTAATCCAGCAGGCCAATCGGGACCCTGCGCCGGATACACCCGGCATGTATCTCGGGTTGATCGACCGCATGCAGTCGCAAGGGCTGTACTTTGCCTCGCTCGCGCATATCGACGCTTATGAGAAGCAGTATGGGGTGACGCCAGACACGATTCTGTTGCGCGCCGACGCGTTGCGCATGACAGATCAACCTGAGGCAAGCGCGAGCGCGTATGCGCGCTTGCTGCAAACGCCGCTCGCGTCGCGCGGGCATCGTGGTCTGGGCTTGATCGCAGGCGCTTCAGGTGATTTCAGTCGGGCCGTGGATGAATTGCAGCAGGCGGCACAACTGGCGCCGACAGATGCATCAGTGCTCTCGGATCTCGGTTATGCGCGTATGCGTGCCGGTGATATCAATGGTGCCCGGGTGCCGTTGATGAAAGCAGCGGAGCTTGACCAGAACAATCCAAAGATCGCCAGCAATATTGCGCTGTATCTGCTCGTCGACGGAGAGGCGGATAGGGCGCAGGCGCTGATGAACCAGCAGAAATTCTCGCTGGACTTGCGTACGGCGATTCGCAATGAAGCGGCCAAAGTCGTTGCGGCAGCACGCGCACAGCCACCGGGAGCGGCGCGTTCACCAGGAACCCAGCCAGGACCTGTCGCCAGTGCTCAGGCAATGATGGAACCCGCGCCGCGTTTGCTGCAGCGGTTTGCACAATAACAGGCCGACGGGCAGGAGAGACCAAATGAAATATCAGGGAAGAAGCAGGGGAATGCCGAGGCTGGCCTGTGGCGCGCTGGTCGTGATGCTGGCGGCCGGCACGCTGGAGATTGCGCACGCTCAGACCGCTTCCGAGCCGCCGGTCGCCCGCAGCGAAGTCGATCATGCGACAACGGCGTGGCTCGATCTGCAACGCAGCAATAGTCAAGCTGCTCCGGAACAGCCGATGCTTGGCGAAGAGGCCGGTCTTGCATACCAGCGTTACATGGCGTCGTTCAAATCGAAGATCCCCGATATGTACGGGTCGGCGATCAACCAGGGCAGCGGAGGCGGGCAAGGTGGCGGCATGAGCGGGCAATTGCCCCAGAATTAACATGTTTTCACGCATTGCTTCCCACCCCTCCGTCCAGCGCTTGCGCAGTATGCGCAAGCGCCGCACGACCGCCATGTCGCCCCGCTCGCAGCGTGGCGCGGTTTCATTTCTGGCGGCCGTATGGGTGAGCATCGCGGTCATCACAATGGCTGCAATCGATATCGGCCACTTCTACTATGTGCGCCGCGATTTGCAACGCATCGCGGATCTTTCCGCTGCGGCGGGCGCACAGACGATCGGCAGCGCGGGTACCTGTACAGCGGCGATGAACTCGGCTCAACTGAATGCGACGGCGAATGGCCTGTCGAGCAGTGGCGCCCTCCAGCCAACTTGCGGCCGATGGGATCCCTCGGCGACCTCAACGCAATCTCATTTTGTGTCTGCCACGGCGTCGCCCACCGCTGTACCGCTTAACGCAGTGCAGGTCGTGGCGAGCCAGCCCGTATCGTTTTTGTTTCTGGTGGGGCAGACACGCACGCTGACGGCGACAGCGACCGCGCAGGCAACGAATATCCGGTCCTTTTCGCTTAGCACGTCGATAGTCGCCCTGTCGGGTGGGCTGGTAAATGGCCTGTTGAACGGTTTGCTCAACACGAGTCTTAATCTGGACGTGGGGTCGTACCAGGGTCTGGCGACCGCCCAGATCAAGCTGCTGGATCTGGCGATCGCGCTTGGTGTGAGCTCGATGAACGACCTGCTCAAGGCGCAGGTCACGGTCGCACAACTTGCGACGGCGATGGCGACGGTGCTGAGTCAGGGCAACGTAGCCAGCGCCAACGTAGTAAGTGCGCTGGGCACCATTGCAAGCGCGTCGACGGGCACGACGACAATCAACATAGGCAATACTTCGTCGCAGAACGGTTTGCTGGCCATTGGTCTCGGCGACCCGCAGGCGGCCGCCACCGCCACGGTCAACGCGCTTGACGTGCTGATGGCGGCTGCCGAGATCGCGAATGGGACGGCGGCCATCAATCTCGGTGCGGCGCTTAATCTCGCGCCGATTGCGAGCATCACAGCACAGGCTCAGATTATCCAGCCACCTGTCATCGCAGTTGGCGAGGCAGGCACCTACCCGGACGGCAGCTACCGGACCAGCGCGCATTCCGCCGTGGTGCGGCTGTACCTGAACGTGAATCTCGTCAGCGTGAGCATTCCGCTGGTCGCGACCATCAATGCATTGAATTTGCCGATCTACATCGAAGTTGGGCAGGGGAACGCTTATTTGCAGACCACGCAGTGTTCGACCCAGCGCGCGACTAGCTACAGCTGGATTTCCGCGACGCCGGGAATCGCGGGCCTATGCATCGGTGGCGATGCCGCCAGCAATATGACCAACACGACCGTGCCAACCAGTTGTAGCCAGCCGGCGACGATCACCCAAGTGTCGCTGCTTGGGATCGGGCTGGTAAATGTTTCGGTTCAAAGCTCAACCGGAGGCGGACTTAATCTTGCTGTGCAGGCCTCACCTACGGTTCTGAAATTTAACGGCGTGCAAGGGGACAGCGATGACTACCAGAGCACCAACACCAACGGCATCGGCTCAGCGGCAGGCGGTCTGCTGACGCAACTCGCTAGCGGATTTTCAGGGACGTCAGGAAACCCTGGAGCACTCCACGTATGGCTGTTGGGTATTGACGTCACCGGTTTGGCCGCACCCCTCGTCAGCGGCCTCGTGACATTGCTGACGCCCGTCCTGCAGTCGCTGGACGGACTGCTTATTCCTCTTTTACAACTCCTCGGTGTCCAGATCGGCGTAGCGACGGTCCACGATCTCGGGCTTGCCTGCGGTCAGGCACAACTGGTTTATTGATTTCGCGCTTATGAGAACCAACCCCAAAATCGAGGAACTCGATATCTACGTCTGGGAGGGCAAGGCCGACATCGTCGACCGGGTCGCGCGCTGCATGGCGAGCTTCGACGTCGAAGTGATCCGCGCGGACGATATCGCGATCTCGCCTGAACGGACCGCGCTGCGGCCGTCGCTCGCGATCATCAGTGTTTCGGTGATCGACAGCGGCGCGCTGCTCATGCGCGACTGGCAGGCCGCGCACGGCATCCCCGTGGTGTGGGTCGGCGCGGCACCGCGCGACCATGATCCGGCGACTTACCCGTCCGACTATTCGCATATCCTGCCGCTCGACTTCACCTGCGCCGAATTGCGCGGCATGGTTATGAAGCTCGTGCTGCAGCTGCGCGCGCACAGCGCCAAGACGCACGAGTCGGATGCGATGATCGCTAACTCGGAGTGCATGCAGGCGCTGCTGCACGAAGTCGATACGTTTGCCGACTGCGACACGAGCGTGCTGGTGCACGGCGAAACCGGCGTCGGCAAGGAGCGCATCGCGCAACTGCTGCACGAAAAACACACCCGCTACGGGCAGGGTCCGTTCGTCGCGGTGAACTGCGGCGCGATTCCGGACGGTCTGTTCGAATCGCTGTTTTTCGGCCACTCGAAAGGCTCGTTTACGGGCGCGGTGGTCGCGCACAAGGGTTACTTCGAGCAGTCCGACGGCGGCACGCTGTTTCTCGACGAAATCGGCGATTTGCCGCTCTACCAGCAGGTCAAGCTGCTGCGCGTGCTCGAAGACAGCGCGGTCACGCGAATCGGTTCGGCCACGCCGGTGAAGCTCGACTTCCGGCTGGTCGCGGCGACCAACAAGCATCTGCCGCAACTGGTCAAGGACGGCACTTTCCGCGCCGATCTTTACTATCGGCTTGCCGTGATCGAGTTGAAGATTCCGTCCCTCGAAGAGCGGGGCGCCGTCGACAAGATTGCGATCTTCAAGGCGTTCATCGCGCAGGTTGTCGGCAGCGACCGTCTTGCCGCCTTGCCGGACCTGCCATACTGGCTCGCCGACGCGGTAGCCGACACTTACTTCCCCGGCAATGTGCGCGAACTGCGCAATCTGGCCGAGCGGATCGGCGTGACGGTGCGTCAGATCGGCGCGTGGGACGCGGCGCGCCTGCAGCGGCTGCTCGCGCTTGCCCGCACCAGTCAGCCGGTGCCGGCCGAGAGCGCCGCCGAGGTGCTGGTGGACCGCAGCAAATGGGACATGGCCGAGCGCAATCGCGTGCTGGCCGCGCTCGACGCAAACGGTTGGCGCCGTCAGGACACGGCGCTTTATCTGGGTATCAGCCGCAAGGTTTTGTGGGAGAAGATGCGCAAGTACCAAATTTTCGACGAAGAGCCCGAAACCCGCGAAAGTGAGTAATAATGAGACGGTTGTACTAAAACAAAAACTGTTCAAGCAGGATTTACATGGACCGAAAGTCGAAACTACGGCAGATTGCCCTGGCCGCATTCATCGCGATGGGGGCCGTGCAGGGCGTGAATGCGCAGGCTTTGCCGGATAGTGGATCGAGCGCTGGCGTCGTTTCCCAGCCGGGCACGACGACGGCTTTGCCGGCCAATACAGTGGCTGGACAGGCGCAGACGAACGCGTTGACGCCGGACGAAGCCAAGCAGTCTGCTGCGGGCAATGTGGCGGAATTGCAGCAGATGATCCGCGGCTCGGATCTGAGCGAATTGCGCACGACGTACAACGGCAGTTACGGCGCGAGCTTGCTGTTTTACGGCAAGGAGATGACGTACTACGTGGCGTTGTTCCAGCAGAAGAATTTCTGGCGTGTCATCAAGACGCAGGATGCTTCGCGTGCCGACATGATTTACAAGGATTTTGTCCGTCAGACGGTGCAGTTGTCTGACGTCGAGATTCGCCGCACGCAGCTGGAAGCGCAGAAGGCGTTCACGGAGCGGATGATCGCGTTGTCGCAGGACCGTGCGAACCGCTTGCAGGCTGACCTTGACGTCGCGCATCAGCAGCAGACGATTGTTACGAACCAGCAGACGCAGACCCGTGCCGAGGCAACGGCGCTGGCGCAGCAGAAGGCTGCCGCGCAAGACCAGCTGCGCGCCGCGCAACGTCAGGTTCGCGAATTGCAACGTCAACTGGAAACCGGGCTGCCGACGCACTGAGCGGGCAGCCGGGAGGCGGGGAGACAGAAATGGGAGGGCGGCGCAAACGCGCCGCCTGACCCATTGGACGTTCATGGACGTATTTGGGCATCCAAGGACGTACAAACCGTTTAGTAACGCAGGTCAGCTATCAGTAGTAAAAACGGCGTTTCCGAAGCGCCGCAGCCACCAAGCTGCAATTTCCCCTTTCCGAAACACCGCAGCCGCGCAGCGGCCGTTCAGCATACTCGCCTGATCTCCGCACAGCGCGGCCGTCGACCGGCAATCACCGACCCACTCTTGGTTTCCCTGGCATACCCATCCGCGACGCACGCAGTGCGAAGTGGGAGCGGATGAGCCCTGTGTCACTAAAGCCGAATGTGCGGGGGCACAGATTCCAGATGCACCACTACCGTGGCTGCGCGGGGGACCCGCTTATGAGCTGGCGGTGTAAAGCCGCTTTCTTTGCTTATCTTTCTTTGCGGCGGCAAAGAATGTATGGTCAGCCTGGTTTCTGCAACCTCGATTTGTGAGTAGGATGAAACGGCTTGCGCAAATGTATCCGGGCTCGGTGTTGGGCGTGGTTGGACGCCCGGCCCTTGATGAGTAGCCGCACCCGATTGACCTAGAAAGTAAGGCAGTCTTGATGACTGGATTCTTTGTCAGGTTTCCGATCGGGCCGTGTGCCGTTGGTCTTCATCACAGCTCAGTGGTCGCAAAAGCAGGCATGCCGTAGCAGGCAGGTAGTACTTGATCAGGCGGGACAGGGTTGTGCCCGGTACTCGCCGCCTCTGGCCAGAATCGCCCAGACGATTCTGGCCATTTTATTGGCCAGCGCACAGGCGACGACATTGGAGTGACGGCGTTGCAGCAGGCCGCGTACCCATGTGCCGAGTGCGTCATGGCGCCGCTCGATATGTTGCATGACGGCGCGCGCGCCCTGAACCAGCAGACTGCGCAACTGGGCGTTGCCGCGCTTGCTGATGCCCAGCAGCGTGGCGCGTCCGCCAGTGGAGTGCTGTCGCGGCACCAGCCCGAGTGAGGCCGCAAAGTCGCGGGCGTGCCTGAAGGCGTGCGCATCACCGGCCACCGCGATCAGCCTGCTGGCGGTAATCGGGCCGATGCCCGGGATGGTGAGCAGGCGCTGTGCAGCCTCGTCTTCAGCGAGCTGGGCCTTGAGATCCCTTTCGATGTCGGCGATTTCATCGCTGAGCTGGCCATAGCGCCGATGCAGCCGTAGCAGCGTGGCGATGAGCCGCGGTGGCAGCTCGTGTGCCGGCTCATCGAGCAGGGCCGGCAGGCGGGCAATGGTGCGCGCCCCGGTTGGCAGGCTGATGCCAAATTCGAGCAGGAAGGCGTGAATCTGATTGCTGGTGGCGGTGCGCTCGGACACCAGCGCTTCGCGCACGCGATGCAGCGCGAGCAGGGTTTGCTGCTCGGGCGTCTTGATGGCCACAAACCGCATGGATGGACGAGAGGCGGTTTCGCAGATGGCGTGCGCGTCGCCGAAGTCGGTCTTGTTGCCCTTGACGAACGGTTTGACGAACTGCGGGGTAATCAAGCGTGGCTGGTGCCCAAAGGACTGGAATTTGCGGGCGAGCCAATGGGCGCCGGCACACGCCTCCATGGCCACGGTGCAAGGCGGATGCTGGGCCAGCATCGTGATGAGCTGATGGCGGGTGAACTTCCTGCGCCAGAGTTGCTGTCCACGGGCGTCCTGTGCGTGAACGAAAAAGAAGTGCTTGCCCAGATCGATACCGATCAACTTTGCGTCTGCCATGATGGCCCCCTTTAAAAAGGAAACGGCCCACTAAGCGTAAGCCTATGGGCCGTTTCGGTCAGGCTGACCATCTCATTAGTAAGTGCCGCCCCGCACAGGGGCAACACTAATAGACCACGAACAAATCAAGAAAAGGCCAAAGAAGCCAGAGCAAGGAAAAACCAACCCACGCCGCAAGGCAACCAAAACCCCAACTTCAATGCCGCTTCTTCCCCCCGGAGGGTTCCCCTTCCACTGGCGAGCGCCGCTTGGGCTCCCCCACATCGACGGCGATCGGATCACTGGCGGGAAAGCTTTCCTCGAGAGCTTCATCGAGGCGATCTTCTGCGGATTCAGCGGGCTGGGCTGTTTCCTTGGGATGAGATACCTGATGTTTCTGCGTGGCCATAACGTACTCCGTTAGAAGAAGAAAAGCCGACAAGTCCAGCATAGCGCAAAGCGGCACGACGCGAGCACCGGCCAGACTGCCTGGACACTTACACCGCAAGCCTCTCCTTCAGCCCCAAAACCCAGACCAGAAACCCAAACAGAAAATCCAGACAAAAAGCCAACAGAAAAAAACAAAAGTTAAAACCATCCCGCATCAAGTCGTTTTCCGAGTGTCGCCTGACAACAAAAGCATCCACCGGCCGCACCGGCCGGCGAAACCACACGGCATACCGTGAACGGGCAACATCCAGCTCGGGAGGGGAGCAAACAGAAGCAGCGAACACCAAGGCAGCGAACGACATGGACCGAAAAAACGCTCCGCGCGCGCAGCGCTTCAACGCGTCACACGTAGTGGAAGCCGAACTGGAACATCTGGATTGGGCAACACGGCAACCGGCGCTGCGCATGCTGGACGCCGGGTACTGGCGGCGCCGCGTGCTGGCGGTCAAATGCGGATTTGAACTGACGGACTTGCAGGTAATGCGGCTGGAGAAAATCTTGCAGCGGCTCGGCTATCCCTCGGACTAGCAAAGCCGCTGCGGCGGCGGTTTATTCGTTACCGCCACCGTTGCCACCATGATTGCCGCCGCCATGGTTGCCACCGTCGCCGCCACCGGTGCCGAACAGACGCCGGCGGCGCGTTACCACGACCGGACCGTCGGACGTGCTGCCGCTGCGATCGGGCGCGGGGCGATCCGAGGCCGGCGCGCCGTACGACTCACGCGGTTCGCGCGGCTCGCGGTGGTCGCGCGGTTCACGCGAGCCGTGCGGGCCACGCGTGGTGTGCTCACCGTGCGAAGGCCGCCCGGCTCGTGGTGCCGGACGTGTGCCGGTGTCGAGCTGGATCGTCGAGATCGCGCGCTTGTAGATGCCTTGCAGGCCAACCGGCGTGCGCAGCATCACCAGATACTGATCGAACGACTCGATGCACCCTGTCAGGCGAATGCCGTTGACAAGGTAGATCTCGACGCGCTTTCGTTCTTTGCGCGCAGCGTTCATGAAATCGTTTTGCGGATGCGATTCTGCGGAAGCCATGGACAATTCAGGTTAGTAAAACGGTTGTTCGCCGCGATTCTACCCTGTGTGGGGGCAGAACGCCTCGTCGGCCGAACTGCGTCCACTATAACGGCTTGCGCGTACATAAGCATCTGATAACTATTGACTGTAACGTTGAGTTACGAATCTGCGGACGAATGGCGCCTTCTTCGGCCACGTTCGAGCGCGCCCGATGGGGATGGCGGAAAAAGAACGGCCCGCAGTTGCCATATGTGGAATAAATCGCGGCCCGCTCACGTTAATCCATGCATGGCTGCACCGCATGTCGCAGGCGGCCGACCGGATCCCGGCTCGCAGGCGCTAGCCTTGCGCTCATCAGGAGACTCACCATGACACTATCCAGGCTCTTTTCCGCTGCATTCGTGCTGTTGGCGCTCGCGCTCGGCTCGCTCACAACGAGCGGCTGCACCTCCGCCGCGACCGACAATAGCGCTTCGGGTACGAGCGGTAACTCAGGCAGTGGCGGCGGCTACTGAGCGTTGCCACGCCGGGTGAATTTCGAAGCCGAAGTGATTTCGTGGCTCCCGCAGCTGCGCCGCTATGCGCGTGCACTGACGGGCGACCGCGCCTGGGCCGACGACCTCGTGCAGGATACGGCGGAGCGCGCGCTCGCTCGCTGGGCGGCGTTTCGTCCGAACAGCAACCTGCGGGCGTGGCTCCTGACGATCCTGCGGCATCTCTACATCGATCAGCTGCGCGGCCGTCGCGAGATTGCCGTCGACGACGAAAGCGCGCCGTGGCGCAATCTTGAAGCGCCGCATGGCGAAGTCGACGGTCTGGTGCTGCGTGATCTGCAGCGGGCGCTGTATTGCCTGCCGGTCGAGCAGCGCGAGGTGCTGCTGCTGGTTTGTGTGGAGGAGCTGTCTTATCAGGAAGCGTCGAAGGCACTCGGCGTGCCGATCGGCACGGTGATGTCGCGGCTGTCGCGCGCGCGGGAACACATGCGCGTGCTGATGACGGAGGGGCCGCTCGAAGGGGGCGCCGTGGGGTTGGCGCGTAAAGTCCCGCCGCTGAAAGTAGTGAGAAATCCGTGATGAATAACGACCACGATTCCAGCCTGCCTGAGGGGCCCGATCTGCGAACGCTGTCAGCGTTTATAGACGGCGAGTTGCCGCCTGCCGAGCACGCCGCGATCGAGGCGCAACTGACCCGGCAACCGGAGGCTGCCGCGCGGGTGGCCGCGTGGCGCGCGCAGAAAGCGGCGCTGCAGGCGTTGTGCGGGGCGTCGCCGGGCAAGCGCGAGCGTCACGGACGTGAGGGGCGTGAGGAGCGTGAGGAGACTACGGAGCAGAGCGGCGCCGGCGAGCCGGCCTTCATCGTGGTGCGGCGGCCAACGCCGTGGTGGCAACGCGCCGGTCTCGCGGCGTGCTGGCTTGCGGCCGGCGCGGGTCTCGCGCTCGCCTTGGGGCCGCTGGCGCCGCGTCTGACGGGCGGCGCATGGAACGGGCTGGGCGGCCAGCCGCCGAGCTTTGCCGAGCGTGCCGACATCGCCTACGCGGTGTACACGCCCGAGCGGCGTCATCCCGTCGAAGTCGCGGCGAACGAGGAAGAGCATCTGGTCAGCTGGCTGTCCAAGCGCCTGAACCGGCCATTGTCGGTGCCGTCGTTGCAGGAGTACGGTTACTCGCTGGTGGGAGGGCGCTTGTTGCCCGGCGAAGCGGGGCCGGCTGCGCAGTTCATGTACGAGAACCGTGGCGGCGAGCGGCTTACGCTGTACATCACGGGTATTTCTCGCGACGAAACCGCCTTCCGCCTGTTCCGCGACGGCAACCGCCGGACCTTCTACTGGGTCAACGACCGCATGGGTTACGCCTTGTCCGGGCCGATCGCGGAAGACAAGCTGCGCTCGATCGCCATCGAGGTGTGCAGCGCGCTGGGCGGCAAACCGGAGACCTGGCAGTAGCGCCCAGGAGCGCGGCAGGCGCCTCGTCCCCGTAAAACGCCCGTGACAAGATCTACACGATCTCCTCGCAACACGTGGTAACAGAAACGCTTCGCACGCGCGTGCGAAGTCGGAATAGCGCCGCGTGGCATTTCGTTTACTCGTTGCCGGACCCTGTTCTCCCGCGCTCACCTGTGCGCCGGGACGGCACGGTCCCGTGCGAGGCGAACCGACGGGGTCTTTACGGTGCCGACGCGCTTTTTGCGAGTCGCAACGCCGGCGCGTCGAGGTAGCGAAATCATGCGTACTTTTCATCAATCCGGCGTCAAACTGTGTTCCAGCGTAGCGTGTCTTTGTCTGTGCGCCGCGAGCGTTGCGCAGGCCCTGGCGCAAACAGACACGAATGCGCCGTTGAACGATACTTCGACGTGCCGCTTTGTCGTGGGTCAGACGGAAATCGACGGTGTCATCCAGCAAGTCGGCGGGCGGGCGTGCCTGCAGCCGGACGGCAGCTGGCAGATCGTCGAAGACGATGCCGGCGCGCTGGCCTTCGGCCCGGCTCCGGTGTATTACTACGATCCATGGTACTGGGGGCCGCCGGTGTTTTTCGGTGCCGGTGTGTCGATCGTATTCGTCGACCGCTTCCATCATTTTCATCACATGGATCATGTGCGTTATGGACACGGATCGTATGGAATGGGGGCGCGCGGAAACTGGCATGGCGGGGCATCGATGCACGTCTGGAGCGGCATGTCGCACGGCGGCATGGGTGGCGGCATGCGCCGCTAGCTTGCCGTCGCCCGCCTGCGTGCCCGCAAGGGAGGCACCTTGACGCGTAACCTGCCGCCCAAGGTGTCCGCCGCCGGGTTCGATCGCGCGCTGGCCGCGTGGCGCTCCATTCTCGGTGAGCCGCAGGTGATAACCTCGGCCGCCGGGCTCGCCGCGTATCTCGATCCGTTCGCGCCTGGCGAGCGCGAAGCGTTCTCGGCGTCGGCCGCGCTGCTGCCTGCATCCGTCGACGAGATTCGCGCGGTACTACGGATTGCCAATCAATTTCGCATTCCGTTGTGGACGGTCTCGACCGGGCGCAACTTCGCGTACGGTGGCGCGGCGCCGCGCCTCGCGGGTTCGGTGGTGCTCGATTTGCAGCGCATGAACCGCATCATCGAGGTGAACGAGACGCTCGCCTACGCGCTGGTCGAGCCGGGCGTCAGCTACTTCGATCTCTACGCGCATCTGCGCGAACACGGCTACAGGCTCTGGGTCGATCCGCCCGCGGCGGGTTGGGGCAGCGTGGTCGGCAACACGCTCGAGCGCGGCTTCGGTTATACCGCGTACGGCGATCATGCGGCGGCGCAGTGCGGCATGGAAGTGGTGCTCGCCAACGGCGACGTGCTGCGCACCGGAATGGGCGGGATCGAAATCGGCACGGCGTGGCAGTTGTATCAACCGGGCTACGGGCCTTCCTTCGACGCGATGTTCATGCAATCGAACTACGGCATCGTCACGAAGCTCGGCGTCTGGCTGATGCCCGCGCCGCCCGCCTATCTGCTCGGCGAAATCCAGTTCCGGCACGAAGCGGATCTCGAGGCGGTTGTCGATATCCTGCGGCCGTTGCGGCTCGATGAAACGATCCGCAATCACGCGGTGATCGAAGGCGGTTTGCGCCGGGCGGCGGGGTTGTCGGCCCGTCAGCAGTGGTACGAAGGCAAAGGCGCGATGCCCGAGACCGCGGTGGCGGCGATGCTCGACAAGCTGAATGTGGGTCGCTGGAATCTTCATTTCGCGCTATACGGCACGCCTGAGCTGATCGACGCGCACTATGCGATCGTGCAGCGCGCCTTCGCGCGCGTGCCGCAGGCGAAACTGTCGGCCGCGCGTTACGCGGGCGACGCGCAGCCCACCGCGGGTGGCGATCGCAACATGGCCGGCATCCCGGCGATGAGCGCGTTTCGCATGCTCGACTGGCGCGGCGGCGCGGGCGCCCATGTGGACTTCGCGCCGGTGTGCCCGGCGACTGGACGCGATGCGCTGCGCCAGTACACGATGGTCAAGACGCGCGCGGCGGAATACGGCTTCGATTACTACGGCGGCTTTACGGCGGGGGTGCGTCATCTGCATCACATCTTCGCGGCGATTTTCGACCGCGACGACGCGAACCAGGTCGAGCAGGCGGGCGCGCTGCTGCGTTCGTTGATGAGCGATGCACGCGCCGCGGGCTATGGCGAATATCGCGCGCATCTCGCGTATATGGATTTCGCGGCGGCGCAGTACAGTTTCAACGACGGTGCGTTGCTGCGGCTCTCGGAAACGATCAAGGACGCGCTCGACCCGAACGGCATTCTCGCGCCGGGCAAGCAGGGCATCTGGCCGGCGGCGTGGCGCGACCGGCGGGGTTATACCTAAGACCATGGACCGACGCGCATTCATGATGACCGGTGCATGGCTTTCGAGCGCGGCAGGCGCTGCGTGGCCCTGGCTTGTGCATGCCGCGGCTCGCCCCGATACGCTCGCCGTGATTGATCCCACCCTCGCGAACAGCCCGGCATTCGCCAACTACGTCGCGCAGATGAAGCTGCCCGTCTTCGAAACGGGCGATGACATCGGCGTACTCTGGTACACCACACTGGCGCCGCGTCTCAGGCAAACGCCGGCGCAATCGTGCGCGTCGCTGATCGGTCTCACGCGCGCATCCGATTACTTCGTGCTCAGGGAACTTGCCACCCGCGCAGGCCACATGGTCGAGCACAGCAGCGAATGGGTCGAACGGGGTGAGAGACCCGTGGCGCATGTCGCCTTCGCGCTGACGCCGCGTCTTGTCCGTTTGCGCTAGAACTTATAGGCCTTGTTGTTCGGATCGAAAGTCGAATCGTCGAAGGTTTTCGGCGTAATGCTTTCGAAGACGATCTTCTCGAAGATCTTGCCGTCGTTGCTATAGGACTCGACCGTGCGGAAATAAGGATGCCGCAGGTCGAGTCCGAGCGTTTCTTTCTTCGCATAGAACTGCGGCTGGCCGTTCGGTGTTTCGAAAGTGAAGGCCACCACGCGCACGCCGTCGATCGTTTTCACTTCCACCTGGGTCGAGCGCGGCAAGCCGGCCTCAATGTACTTCTTGCCTTCGGCAAGGTACTGGCTGGCAATGTACTCGGTGCCGAGATCGCGCACCTGGTGGTTCGATTGCGCGCGGGCGAGCGCGCCGGTGAGCGAGGTCCACAGCGGCATTACGTTCATGATGCCGCCAAGGTGGCCATACATTTCGTCGGTGCGCTTGGATTCGTCGTAGATGATTTCCTGGCCGGCGTGCGCGCCGTCGGGCAGCCACTTCGCGTAGATTCGCAGCGGATCGTGGGCGATGCGCACCAGCATGTGATCGGGCTTGTCGGGCCACTGGCCGTGAATGCGTTCCGAGCGCGACATGACGAACTCGTAGGCGGGGTAGCCGTTCGGTCCTTCCTTGATGTAACGCGGCAACGCAAGCGGGTCGAGCGACTGGAAGAGAGCAACCAGCTGTGCGTCGTCGAGCTTCTCCATGGCGCCGCTTTGTTGCGCGGCGCGCAGCCACTTGACCTGCTGATCGAGTGTGAGCTTGCCGACCTGCGAGGACGGCGTGGTGGGGGCCTTCACGGCACTGGCGGTGTCGAGCGCGGGCGGCGTGTCGTCGTTCTGCGCGAAGGCCGGCGGCGCAAATGTGGCGACGCCGGCGACGAGGACGACCAGTGCGCCGATCAGCAGTCCGCGAGATGAAAGCGCGCGTAATGAAGCAGTCAGGGACACACCCGATGTTGTGGCCGCCGGCGCAAAATGGGCGAGACGCATGAAGGCCGGTGAGCGGTTCGAATCTGCGGACATGCTGTGCTTCATGAATCTCTCCGAAAGATAGCGCTGCCTGTGGTATCAGGCGCCTTGCCTGTCAGGCAGGTTTTTGCTTCGCGAGTTCCTCGTCGCGCAGCGCGCGGCGCAGAATCTTGCCGACATTGGTTTGCGGCAGCTCGTCGCGAAACTCGACAAGCTTCGGCACCTTGTACCCCGTGAGGTTCTTGCGGCAGTGAGCGATCACCTGTTCCGCGGTGAGCGACGGATTGCGCTTGACGATAAATACCTTCACGCGTTCGCCTTGCGCCTCATCGGGCACGCCGATTGCGGCGACTTCGCGCACGTCCGGAAGCGCCGCGATCACGTCTTCGACTTCGTTCGGATAGACGTTGAAGCCCGACACCAGGATCATGTCTTTCTTCCGGTCGATCAGGCGGATAAAGCCGCGTGAATCCATCACGCCGATGTCGCCGGTAGCGAGCCAGCAGTCGTCGTCGATCACCTTGGCGGTTTCTTCCGGGCGATTCCAGTAGCCTTTCATGACCTGTGGCCCCTTCACGCACAATTCACCCGCTTCGCCGATGTTTGCCCACGTACCGTCGTCTTTCCTGAAACGCACTTGCGTGGATGGCGCGGGCAAACCGATCGAGCCTTCGAAGTCGCGCAGATTGGTCAGATCCACCGGATTCATGGAGACGATCGGCGAGCACTCGGTCAGCCCGTAGCCTTCGATGATCGGTTTGCCGGTGACCGCCTTGAAGCGGTCGGCGACCGATTTTTGCGTGGCCATGCCGCCCGCCATCGCGAGCTTCAGGTTCGAGAAGTCGCGCTTGCAGAATTCCTCGTTGTCGAGGAACGCGTTGTAGAGCGTGTTGACCGCCGTCATGCCGGTGAACTTCTCGTGACGGATGATCATCATCACGCGCTTCATGTCGCGCGGATTGGCGATCAGAATGTTGCGCCCGCCGAGCCCCATGAAGATCAACGCATTCACGGTCAGCGAATAGATGTGATAAAGCGGCAGCGGTGTGAGCACCGTTTCGATCTCGCCGCTCAACTGGCCTTCGGACCACGCCTTCGCCTGCAACAGGTTGGCGATGATGTTCTTGTGCGTGAGCATTGCGCCTTTGGCCACGCCGGTGGTGCCGCCGGTGTATTGCAGGAAGGCGATGTCGTTGTGAGTGGGGTGCACGGGCGTGAGCGGCCGCGTGTAGCCGATCGCGAGCGCGTCGAGCAGCGGCACGGCTTTCGGCAGGTTGTACTGCGGCACCATCTTCTTCACGTGGCGCAGCATGAAATTGAGCAGGCGTCCTTTGAGATTCAGGCCGTCGGCGAGCAGGTCGCCCAGACCCGTCACGATCACGTTCTGCACCTTGGTGCCCGGCAACGCGTCTTCAACGGTCTTCGCGAAGTTCTCGAACACGATGATGGTTTGCGCGCCGCTGTCCTTCAACTGGTGCGCAAGCTCGCGCACCGTATAGAGCGGATTGACGTTGACCACCACGCCGCCGGCCTTGAGCACACCGAACAACGAGACCGGATACTGAAACGTGTTCGGCAGCATGATCGCAACGCGCTCGCCGGCCTTGACGCCAATGCCCTGCAGATAGGCAGCGAACGCAGCCGCCTTGCGGCCGAGTTCGCCATACGTCATGTTCGCGCCGACGCTGACATACGCGATGCGCTCGCGGAACTGCGCAATACATTCGTCGAAGAACTGCACGAGCGATTCGTACTGGTTGACGTCGATCTCATGCGGCACATCTGCCGGATACGATTCGTACCAGATGCCGTCGGTATTGGGCGCGTGATTCGGCGCATGAGTCGGCGCATGAGTCGGCGCGAGACCTGGCGCCTGACTGGACGCCTGGTCCGCCGCATTCGCGGGCGCTGCGGATACGGTGGCGGACGAGAACTGGGCTTGCGTGGGCTGGGTCATCGGTCGTCTCCTGAAGCCGGGGCTTCATCTGTTTGTGTGCTGGTTTTGCAGCCAGTCATGCGGTAATCAAAGCAGCAATCGATGCGGTCATTGCAGCAGGTTTCGAAACAAGGCATTCATTGATGCACATGCAACGCCAGGCGTGACGCTCAACGCTCCAGAATCGCCACCACGCCCTGGCCGCCTGCCGCGCAGATCGAGATCAGCCCGCGTGCGGTGCCGGCCGGTTTGTCGAGTTGCGCCAGCATTTTCGCCAGTCCGGCAACGATGCGGCCGCCCGTGGCCGCAAACGGATGACCGGTGGCGAGCGAGCTGCCGTTCACATTCAATTTTGCCCGATCGATCGCGCCGAGCGGCCCGGGCAAACCGAGCTGCGTGCGGCAATATTCGTCATCCTGCCACGCTGTGAGCGTGCACAACACCTGTGCGGCAAAGGCTTCGTGAATCTCGTACAGATCGAAGTCCTGCAAGCTCAGCCCGGCGCGCGCCAGCATGCGCGGCACGGCGTAAGCGGGTGCCATCAGCAGGCCTTCTTTTTTGTCGAAGAAGTCCACGGCGGCGGTTTCGGACCAGCTCAGATACGCGAGTACCGGCAGTCCATGTCTGGCCGCCCATTCCTCGCTTGCCAGCAGTACGGCCGAGGCGCCATCGGTCAACGGCGTCGAATTGCCGGCAGTCAGCGTGCCGGCGTCGCGATCGAATACCGGCTTCAGGCCGGAGAGTTTTTCGAGCGTCAGGTCGGAACGCAGATTGTTGTCGCGCGCAAGGCCACGGTACGGCGTCATCAGATCGTTGAGGAAGCCGCGTGCATACGCCTCGCTGAGCTTGCGGTGGCTGTCGTAGGCGAGCACGTCCTGCGCTTCGCGCGAGATGTTCCAGCGCTTGGCCATCAGTTCGCAATGCTCGCCCATTGAAAGCCCGGTGCGCGGCTCGCCGTTACGCGGCAACAGCGGTTTGAAGAACATGCCTGGCCGCAATTTAGCCAGTGCGCCGACGCGTTGGCCGGTGCTCCTGCCGCGATTCGCTTCGAGCAGGATCTTGCGCATGCGCTCGTTGACGCCGATCGGTGCATCGGAGGTCGTATCGACACCGCCCGCGATCCCCACTTCGATCTGTCCGAGGGCGATCTTGTTGGCGACCAGAATGGCCGCTTCCAGCCCGGTGCCGCAGGCCTGCTGCACGTCGTAGGCCGGTGTTTCGCGGGCGAGCGTGGTGGACAGCACCGATTCGCGCGTCAGGTTGAAATCGCGCGAGTGCTTGATGACCGCGCCGGCCGCGACTTCGCCCAGACGCTCGCCGTGCAGGTTGTAGCGGTCGATCAGGCCTTGCAGCGTGAAGGTCAGCATGTCCTGATTCGACGCTGTCGCGTAAGCGGTGTTCGAGCGGGCAAACGGAATCCGGTTGCCGCCGACAATGGCGACGCGGCGCACGGCGGGCTGCGGGTTGGACATGCTCGGCTCCTTTGGGTCGTTCCCTGGTTATCGGATGGTGCGAATAGTGCGGATGGTGCGAACGGTACGATCGGTGTGACGGGCCGGTAAGGCCTGGTTGCGTCGATATGGCTGTAAGCTGAACAACGATTCGCAGGCGGTTTCCATTCCACGCCATGAAGAAAAGCCGCCCGTGCGTGGCACTGTGTGCGAGCGCTTCATAGCAGCTTCCACTGCATACGGCCGCGCAAATGCGGTTTTTCCCCCGCGATGTCACGCACCTCGAAGTCGCGCTCGATCAGCGAGGGCGATGCGCTCCACAGCGATGCTTCACCGGGCAGCAGCATCGGCAACTTGAATTCGGCGGACAGCGTGGCTTCGGCGAGCGGCTTCGGCGGTTGCAGCGCGGCGGCGGCGCGCGCCAGGGTCCACATGCCGTGTGCTATGGCGCGCGGAAAGCCGAACACCTTCGCGGACAGCGCGGTGAGGTGAATCGGGTTGTAGTCGCCGGACACGCGCGCGTAGTCGCGGCCCAGTTGCGACGGCAACTGCCAGCGCGAGAGTCGTTCCAGCGCAACGGGTCCGGGCTCCAGCGGATCGAGCAGGCTGCCGCTCGCCGGCACGCCGCGTTTCAGATAGACGCTGTCGCCGTCCCACACCGCTTCGCCGCGGCGGTACATGCGTGTATGCAGCACGAACGCCTGACCCTTGTCATGACGCAGCAGCGCGCCGAACTCCACCTCGACGCGCAGCATGTCCTTGTAAGTGAGGGGCCGGCGCAGCCGCACGTGGTTCGCCAGATGCACGAGGCCGAGCGCGGGCCAGGGAAATGCCGGGTCGGTCAGCATCAGCAGATGCAGCGGGAAGGCGAGCAGATGCGGATACGTGAGCGGCACGCCGTGCTCGGGGATGAAGCCGCAGACCTGCGAATAACGCCAGATCGACCCGGGGTCGAGCGCCACCGCGGGGCGCACGAGGCGCAACGCCGGCAAGTGCGTGTCGCGCCCGCGTTTGACGATGCCGGCCAACGCGCGCCCATACAGCTTGGCCGGCGCGGGCAACTGCTCGATCAGGACGGTCTTCGGACGGCCCGCGCTCGCGGCGTGAGCGCTCCGGAACGGATCACCCGGCTCAGCCATGCTCACGCTCCAATCAGGCTTTGTCCGCACACGCGCACGATCTGGCCGCTCACGCCGGCCGATCCCGGATGCGCGAACCACGCGATGGTTTGCGCCACGTCCACCGGCTGGCCGCCCTGGCTCATCGAATTCATGCGGCGGCCGGCCTCGCGGATGGTCAGCGGAATCTTCGCGGTCATCTGCGTTTCGATGAAACCGGGCGCGACCGCGTTGATCGTGATGCCGCGCGCGCGCAGATGCGGCGCCATGCTTTGCACCCGGCCGATCACGCCCGCTTTCGAGGCGGCGTAATTGGTCTGGCCGAGATTGCCGGCAATGCCGCTGATCGACGACACCGCGACGATGCGGCCGCCGTCGCGCAGGATACCGGCCGCGAGCAGGGCGTCGTCGATCCGTTCCTGCGCGGACAGGTTGATGTCGATTACGCTTTGCCAGGCGGCGTCGGTCATCTTCGCGATGGTTTTGTCCTTGGTGATGCCGGCGTTGTGCACGACGATATCCACGCCCTGTTCGTCGAGCGCCGCGGCGATTTGCGCGGGCGCTTCGGGCGCGGCGATGTCGAAGGCGAGGGCTGTGCCGTTCAACTGGCGCATGGTCGAATCGAGTGCTTCGCGCGCCGACGGGATGTCGATGCCGATCACGTGCGCGCCTTCCGCCGCGAGCACGCTCGCGATCGATGCGCCGATGCCGCGCGCGGCGCCGGTGACGACGGCGCGCCGCCCCGCGAGCGGCTGAGTCCAGTCAAACGCCGGCAGGGCCCCGGCGCCGAGGCCGGCCGGCACGCCGACGCGCACCACCTGGCCCGACACGTACGCGGAGCGCGGCGACAGAAAGAATCGCAACGTCGCTTCGATGCCGTTCTCGGCGCCTTGTTCCACGTAGACGAGGTTCGCGGTGATGCCGCGCCGCGCTTCCTTGCCGAGCGAACGCGTGAGGCCTTCGAGCGCGCGCTGCGCGGTCCATTGACGCGGGTTTGCGCAGGCTTCCGGCGGCCGTCCCAGCACGATGATGCGGCCACATTTGCCGAGCGAGCGTAACGTATCGTGGAAGAAGCCGTGCAGCGATTCAAGCTGACTACTGTCTTCGATGCCGCTCGCATCGAACAGCAGGGCGGCGAGCTTGCCGTGCGAACCGGGTTCGGCCGCCTCGAAACGGCCCGTCATCAGACCATGCCGATTCGCGAGCGGCACCCACAACCCCGCGCTTTCATGCGCGACGCTGGTCATGCCGACGCTTGCCACGAGCGTCGCGAGCGCGTCGAGCAGATGCGGTTCGCGGCCCGCGCCGATCGCGATCAGGCCGTCGAACTCGGGCTGGTCCGCGCGATAGCGGCGCAGTACCTCAGGCTTCGGTAGGCCCAACGAGCGCGCGAGGCGCGCGCCGAAAGGCGAATTGACGAAGTTCAGATAAGAGTCGTTCATTGTGTTCGTTGCTCCGCTGGCCAGGCCCGAAGGACGTCCATCTGGGGGACGCCGGACGTGTGTCAGTGTGCACCCAGTTTGGGGCATCTGCGTGTGCCCCGCCTGGATGTTTTTTTAAGGCACTCAGGCCGCGAGTTCCAGCGCTTTTTCCAGCATGTCCTTGCGTTTCTGCAAATTGGCGAGCATGTCGAAGTCGGGCGGGAAGTCGTCGACCTGCACGACTTGCGCGCCATACCGTGCGTAGTCGTCCAGCACCCGGTGATCGTCGGCGTCGATCAGGCCTTTCTGCTGGGCGTTTTCCGTCCATGCGGCCAGTTGCGGCAGGCTTTGCGGCATCGCTTCGAGCAGGCCTTGCTTGACCGCTTCACGCAGTTTCTGGTCGATCTGCGTGAAGCGCGGGTTCAGTTCGAACACGAGCTCGCCGTAGCCGAGCGCATCGACGTCCGGATGCGGCACGTACGAGTCGGACACCAGCCGGTTGCGCGCCGCGCCCGGCGTTTGCATCAGCTCCGCGATCTCGGTGCCGAGCTGGTCGGACGGTTCGCGGTGCGGCAGACCGAACGGAAAGGCCAATGCGCGCACCAGACCCGCGGCGAAGCGGTTCGGATAGTTCGCGAGCACGCCGTCGAGCGCCTGTTGCGCCTTGTACAGAGAGTCTTCGACACCCCAGCGCACCAGCGGCAGATCTTCTTCCTGACGGCCTTCGTCTTCGAAACGCTTGAGCGTCGCGGAGATCAGGTAGAGCTGCGAGAGCACGTCGCCCAGACGCCCCGAGATACGTTCGCGCCGTTTCAGGTCGCCGCCGAGCACGAACATGGAGACGTCGGCGAGCAACGCGAACGCGGTGGAGATTCGGGTCGCCGCGCGGTAGTACGGCAACAACGGCACGTATGCCGTGCGCGGTTTGGCGATGAACGCGCCGCCGGTGATGCCATAAACGAAACTGCGCACTACATTGGAAAGCGTGAAACTGACGTGGCCGAAGAAGGCGGCATCGAAATCGCGCAGCGCCTTGGCGCGATCCGTTTCGCGCGTGGCCTCCATTTCCTTCAGCACGTACGGATGACAGCGGATCGCGCCCTGGCCGAAGATGATCAGGCAACGCGTGAGAATGTTCGCGCCTTCCACGGTGATCGCAATCGGCACCTGCTGATAGGCGCGCGCGAGAAAGTTCGACGGCCCCATGCAGATGCCCTTGCCGGCGGCGACGTCCATGCCGTCGTTGATGACCATGCGGGCGCGTTCGGTGATGTGATACTTCGCGATCGCCGAGATCACCGAGGGCTTCTCGCCGAGGTCCACCGCATGCGCGGACAGGCGGCGCGCGGCGTCCATCACGTAGAGATTGCCGCCCATGCGGCCGAGCGCTTCCTGCACGCCCTCGAACTTGCCGACGGCGGTGCGGAACTGACGGCGAATCGCGGCATAGGCGCCGGTGCCGCGCACGGCGATTTTCGCCATCCCCACATTCGACGACGGCAGCGAAATCGCACGGCCCGCCGCGAGACACTCCATCAGCATGCGCCAGCCGTTGCCGACCTGGGCACGGCCGCCAATCACCCAGTCGAGCGGAATGAAGACGTCTGTGCCCGAGTTCGGGCCGTTCTGGAACACCGCGTTCAGCGGCCAATGACGGCGGCCGATGTTGACGCCAGGATGATCGGTCGGAATCAGCGCGCAGGTGATGCCGGGTTCCTCATTCGAACCGAGCAGACGATCGGGATCGAGCGCGCGGAACGCGAGGCCGAGCACGGTGGCGATCGGTCCGAGCGTGATATAGCGCTTGTCCCACGTAACGCGAAAACCCAGCGTTTCGCGGCCTTCAAAGATGCCCTTGCAGACGATGCCGACGTCCGGAATCGCGGCGGCATCCGAGCCCGCGTAAGGGCTCGTCAATGCGAAGCAGGGGATATCGTCGCCGCGCGCGAGGCGCGGAAGATAGTGGTTCTTCTGCTCTTCGGTGCCGTAGTGCATCAGTAGCTCGGCGGGGCCGAGCGAGTTCGGCACCATCACCGAAACGGCGGCAGCCGAGCAGCGCGTGGAGAGCTTCATGATGACCTGCGAATGCGCGTAAGCGGAGAACTGCTTGCCGCCGTACTGCTTCGGAATGATCATGCCGAGAAAGCCGCGCTCCTTGATGTACTGCCAGGTTTGCGGCGACAGGTCCTGCCACACCATGGTGGTTTCCCAGTCGTTCGCGAGGTCGCACAGGTGCTCGCATTCGACGTCGAGAAACGCCTGTTCCTCGGCGGAGAGCGTGGCCGGGCCATAGCCGAGCAGCGTGTCCCAATGCGGGCGTCCGGAGAACAACTGGGCGTCCCACCAGACGGTGCCGGCTTCGATGGCGTCGCGCTCGGTCGGCGACATCTCCGGCAGGATTTTGCGGAAGATGTCGAGCACGGGTTTCGTGAGCCACATACGGCGCAGCGGTTTGAGCGTGAGGACGAGCGCGGGGAGCACGAACACGATGGCGAGCACCGCCGTCGCCACCGGACCCGCTGCGCCACTGACATGCGCGGCCGCCACCCAGACGATCATGAAGGCAAGCCACCATGAGGCGCGCGCCTGAACGTAGACGAGCGCGAGCGCGGCAATGACGAGTACCAGGTTGAACCACGACATGACGTTTCCTCCTGTTTCGATGGTGCGTGCGAACGCATCCACGGGTCGCGGACGGCTCGCGTTCTATTGATCTTCCAACTGGCGGTGTTGCTGCTACGTCGCGTGCTTGAGGCGCTTTCGCGTTGCGCCCCTGCTGCGTTTTTCGTGTCGTGTTTTCAGTTCGACAGCGTGACGTTGTTTAGGTGCGGGACTTAGACGTGCTGCTCGGATATGCGGTATTCCTTCATGCTTCGTTACGCGGACGGCCCACCCCGGCGCCGCCCGCATTTCTTCAGCCTGATTCAGGCCGTGCCGTGCAACGCGGGCAGAAACGAACTCGCCTCGACGTTGCCGCCGCGCCGTTCACCGTCCGAGACCGCCGGCGCCGACGCTTCGAATCCGCCAGACTCACTCGATCCGCCTGACACCGGTTGCGTACCTGCAACGCCAGCAGCAGGATTCGCGCCTTCTGTCTGGCCTTCGGGAGCGCTTTCGGTCGCGTCGCCCAATACCGCGGCGAAGGTGGCCAGTTGCGAGCCGTCGGGCAGGGGCGCTTTCAGCGCGGCCACCATCAGCGAAGCGAGACGCGCGATCAGTTGCAGATCGTTCATCGACTTGCCCTGCGAGAACTCGGAAATCAGGCTGTCGGTATCGGTGCCGGCCAGCACCCCGGACAGCGCGCCGATCGCGAAGTGCAGACGCCAGCCGAGTTCCTCACGCGGCAGATGCGGCAGCGCACGCTGGAAGGCATCGAAAAAACGCACCGCGACCGACTCGTAATGCGCATTCAGAAAGTCGCGAATGAACGCCGACGGATCGGTATAGGCGCGCCCCAGCAAGCGCAAAAACGCCTTGCCGCCGACGCGCGGATCGCGCGAGAGCCGCAGCGCGGGAATGAACATGGCGCCGAGCACGTGCTCGCAGGTCAGGCGCGCGCCGAGCATGTCGTCGAAGCGGTCGAGCAGCTTGAGCCGCTCCTGGTTGAGCCGGTCGAGCCGGCGCGACAGCATCGAATGAATCAGCGATTCCTTGCTGCCGAAGTGATAGTTGACCGCCGCGAGATTCACTTCGGCTCGCGAAGTAATCTGGCGCAAGGACATGGCCTCATAGCCGCATTCGATGAAGAGTGTTTCGGCGGCGTCGAGGATGCGGGACTTCGTGTCGCCGGCGTGCCGGCCTGTTGTGCGAACTGCCATTTTGCGTCTCCCAGTTGCCGGGCATCCGGCCCGCAAACAAGCGATTCAAATGACTATTTGAAACAGTCGTTTTTTTCAGGATAAAGAAGGATGAGGACTGCGATCAAGGGCTCGGTGTGGACTAACTCCTCTAGAAGACCTGACGAAGGTCCGTCTTTCCAATGCGCGCGGGCACGTCAAACCGCGCGGAAATAAAAAAGGCCGTTCCGATCGAAATCGGAACGGCCTCGTATTGCTTGCTACCTGTGTTGGCCTTGCGTTCTGTGTTGCGCGGCGCCGCTCGTTGGCGGTGCTTATTTGCTCAGTGGCGGTTCGAGCCCGCCTTTGCGGCTATTGTGCCTGATAACGCGCCGGCGAAATAGCTGTTTAGTTCGAACGCTTAAAGCTGTGCCGCGACCTGTTTCGCGGACTGCGTCATGTCGATGCCGCGGCGCTCACGGCTAAACGGAATCAGCACCGCGATCGCCACGGCCACGATACCGATCACGACGGCCATGATCAACGCGTAGTTGTTGCCATGCGCTTCAGCGGCGCTCGCCTGCAGCGGGCCGTTGACCGACGCGATCAGATTGCCCAGCTGGTACACGAGACCCGGGAACGTCGCGCGAATTTCATCGGGCGAGATTTCGTTGAGGTGCACCGGAATCACGCCCCACGCGCCTTGCACGGAGATCTGCATCAGGAAGGCGCCGGCCGCGAGCAGCACAGGCGTCGTGGAGAAAGCCCACAGCGGCAACACCGGCAAGGCGATCAAGGCGGCGATGAAGATCGCGCGCTTGCGGCCGATCTTCTCCGAGAACCAGCCGAAGAACAGACCGCCGCAGATCGCACCGATGTTCAGCGTGATCGTGATGAACGACACCGTATGCGCGTCGAATCCATGCTGCACGCGCAGGAAAGTCGGATACAGATCCTGCGACCCGTGCGAGAAGAAATTGAACGCGGTCATCAGCACGATCGCGTAGAGCGACAGCCCGACGTTCTGTTTGAGCGTAGCGACGAGACCCAGACGCGTCTTCTTCTCGAGCGTCTTGAAAGCCGGCGACTCCGGCACATGTGCCCGCACATACAGGACGAGCAAGGCCGGCAGCACGCCGACGAAGAACATGCCGCGCCAGCCAATGTATTGATAGAAGACACCGAACACGACCGAAGCGAGCAGGTAGCCGCTCGGATAGCCGGCTTGCAGCAGACCCGAGACGATGCCACGCGATTTCGGCGGCACGGTTTCCATCGTCAGTGCGCCGCCCACGCCCCATTCACCGCCCATCGCAATGCCGAACAGGGCGCGCAGCACGAGCAGGGTGGTCAGATTGGGTGAGAAGCCGGACAGCAATTCCAGCAGCGAGAAGCACGCGATATTGACCATCAGCGTGGGACGGCGGCCGTATTTGTCGGCGAGCCACCCGAAAATCAATGCGCCGACCGGACGCATAATCAGGGTCAGCATAATGCCGAAGGCAACCGTGGGGATTTTCGTATTGAACTCCGCCGCGATATCTTTCAATACGAACACCATTAGAAAGAAATCGAATGCGTCGAGAGTCCAGCCCAGATAGGCGGCGATCGTGACGTTTCTCTGTTCCCGTGTCCAGCTCATTGATTGTTCTCCTGAGTCTCCAATAACCCGTGTTTGACGACGGGCGGCTCTGCAGCCCCGTGTGCCCTGTGCTGTGGGCTTCGAGCGAGTGTACGCCGAGCGTTAAACGCTTGCATGATTGAACCCGCATTTATCCGTATTAATCCCTGGAGCGAATTTCAGGCTGAATCTCGCTGCATGGAGAATGTTTGGAAAACGTAATTATTGTATTAATTGCGTTTGATTCATTGTTGGTTATTTGTAATATAAATCCGGCGGCCGCGAGCGGGAATCCACTCAATCGGATTTGCCGGTTTCGACCGCTGGTAGAGGCGGCCCTCGCGGGATTCAGGTTGGCGGCGGCGGATGCCGGCAGGTATAAAAGCGGCTCGCGGCATTCACGCCGCGCATACAGGGAGACCGAAGAATGACAATTCCGCATCTGTGCCTGCTCATCGTAGTGGTGCTGCCGTTTCCATGGATCATGCTCGCGAAGGTCAGCAAGCGCTACGACAACGGCGCGCCGCGCACGTATCTCGCCGGCCTCGAAGGCTGGCGCGCGCGAGCTTACGCGGCGCATCAGAACGCATGGGAAGCTTTGGCGATGTTCACCGCGGCGATCGTCGTGGCTGGGCAGGCAGGTGGGGCGAGCCCGTGGATCAACTGGCTGGCGATCACTTTTGTCGTTGTGCGCGTGCTGCACGGCCTGCTGTACGTGGCGAATCTGGCGTCGTTGCGCTCGCTGGTGTGGTTTGTCGGCGTCGCGTGTGTTGTGTCGATGTTTTTCGTATCGGCGAGCTAAGCAGGACGAACGGCGGCCCGATGCCGGCGGATACGCACCGCCGGCGCTCGCGATCCTGATTGCTTTGCGCGTTCATGGTCTTTGTCCAGGAAGACGGATGCGCTCAACATATGCGTACAGCGCATTAGTCGAGCAGAAAAATTAATTGGATTCATGTTGCGACGCGGAATAAGATGATCGCCATCCCATTAATGTCGCCGGTCCCGACGCGCCATGTCACTCAAATCACTCATTTCAGCGCCTGCGCGGCGCGGGCAAAAACCGTTTGCGGTATTGGCCGTAGTCACCTTGCTGACCGGTATTGGCGCCGGCCTCGGCGGTATGTTGCTCGCCTTGCTGCTGCACGGCATTCAGCACCTTGCCTACGGCTACAGCATGACGCACCTGATCAGCAGCGAGAGTTTTCTGCAAGGTGTCACCGGCGCCGCGCCTGAACGCCGCCTGCTGGTCCTGACGCTATGCGGTCTCGTGGCGGGACTCGGCTGGTGGGCGTTGTACCGTTTCGGGCGGCCGCTCGTGAGCATCCGCCAGGCCGTCAAATCCGACGATCCGCGTATGCCGATTCTGAGCACGATCGTGCATGCGTTGCTGCAGATCGTGACCGTGGCGCTCGGCTCGCCGCTCGGGCGTGAAGTCGCGCCGCGCGAGATCGGCTCGGTGCTGGCCGGATGGTTGTCGTATCGCGCGGGCCTGTCGGTCGAGCAGAGCCGGATCATGGTCGCATGCGGCGCCGGCGCGGGATTGGCTGCTGTCTACAACGTGCCGCTCGGCGGCGCGGTGTTCGTGCTCGAGGTCCTGCTGGGGACGTTCGGCTGGAAGGCGTTGGTGCCTGCCGTGGTGACGTCCGCGGTGGCGGCACTGATCGCGCAGTTTGGTCTTGGCAACGAGCATCAGTATCTGGTGCCTGCGCTGACGGTGAGTACAACGCTGGTGGTCTGGGCCGTGGTGTGCGGGCCGCTTTTCGGTGCCGCAGCATGGGGTTTTTCGGAAGTGACGAAGCGCGCGCGGGCTCAGGCGCCGAAGGATTGGCGTTTGCCGGTGTTGTCGCTGTTGAACTTCGCGATCGTCGGCGTGCTGGCGATGCACTTTCCGCAGTTGCTCGGAAATGGCAAAGGGCCGGCGGGACTGGCGTTCGACGGCAACCTGACGATCACGCTCGCGGCCATGTTGCTGGTGCTGAAGGTGGTGATTACCGTGAGTAGTTTGCGCGCGGGGGCCGAGGGCGGTCTGCTGACGCCGGGGCTCGCGAATGGCGCGTTACTGGCGATCGTGCTCGGCGGTGCCTGGAGTCTTTTCTGGCCGGGGGCTTCTTTGGGCGCGTTCGCCGTTATCGGTGCGACGGCATTTCTGGCCGCATCGATGCAGATGCCGATAACCGCCGTGGTGCTCATGTTCGAATTTACCCGGGTGGGTCACGACTTTCTGATTCCGGTTCTGTTTGCCGTCGGCGGCGCCGCGTTGAGTTTTCAGGCGTGCGTGAAGTGGGCGCCGGCGTTGCAGTCCGGTTCTGGTTTCAACTGGGGTGGGGCGGGCAAAGCGCGCTAGCGTGCTTCGCGCTTGCTGCAATGAAAAGACCTCACGCGGGTCCGCCAGCGTGTTGCAAGGAATCCTCAGCGTGAGCCCCCAGCAGGGCTTGCGCTCACCGAATCGAAAAGCTGATCGAGCTCGTACATGAGCAGGAACATGCACCCGGTCACGCTGCAAAATCCTCGTTCGATCGTCCCCGCTTCCGCCACGCCGACGCATCCGCGCGCTAGCGGCCGGCCGTTCCATGTCACTTCGCCCTCAAGCACATAAATGAACTCCGGGCCCGTGTGAAGGTGGTCGGGAAACGTTGCTCCGGGTGAAAAACGCACGAGCTGAATTGCGCGGCCGTTCGCCTTGCCCAGGTTTTTCACTTCGACACCCTTCGCGAGGGTCGACGGTATCCAGGGGGCGCCGTTCGAATCGCTCCAGCGAAATTGTGGTCCTGCCGATGGATCATGAGTCATGTCGTCTCGCCTTTCCGCCTGCGTACGCACAGTTATATGCGGAAACGATGCAGGAAAACACCAGGGTCGCGACCAACGCTCGCCAGTATACTGGCCCACTGCCAGACGCCATCACTTCAGGAAAGTCGGAACGCGTCAGGTGAAGCGCCGTTCGTCGGACTCAACAGGAGGAAGGCAAAAATGAAGCGCGTCGTTTCCCACTATCTGGTTGCACTGGCAACGTTCGTTGCCTGTTCTTTCACCGGTGTGGCGCACGCGGATGCCGCGCATCCCGTCGTCGCGTTGCTGCCGGGCGTTACCGATCCTTTCTACTTCACGATGCATCGTGGCGCCGAGCGGGCCGCGAATGAAGAGCACGTCCAGTTGTTATTCCAGGTGCCCAAGGCGTGGAATACCACCGAGCAGGTGCCGATCCTCAAGGCGTTCATCGCCAAACGCCCGGATGTCCTGCTGGTTTCGCCGGTCGACAAGCAGCAATTGATCGGACCGCTAAAGGAAGCGGCTGACGCAGGCATCAAGATCATCACGGTCGATACCTATATCGGCGACGGGCACTATCAAACCGGCAAGGGCGACGCGGATTTCCCGCTCTCCTATATTGCTTCGGACAACCTGGAAGGCGGCCGCGTGGCGGCGCGCGCGCTTGCCAAGGCCATCGGCGACAAGGGGACGGTCTATTGTGAAAACAACAAACCCGGCATCTCCAGTACCGACGCGCGCGCCGAGGGTTTCCTCGATGAAATGAAGAAGCACCCGAACATCAAGGTGCTGCAAACGCAATATAACGAAGACGATGCGAACCGCGCCGCATCCCACGTCGCTGCGGTGCTCGCGCGCAACCCCGACCTTGCCGGCGTGTTCGGCGCCAACACTTTCTCCGGCAGCGGCGCCGCGCAAGGCGTCAAAGCGGCCGGCAAGCAGGGCGTTGTCAAGGTCGTGGTGTTCGACGCCGTGCCCGGCATCGATCAGCAGATCAAGAGCGGTCTCGTGGATATCGCGATCGCGCAGCGTCCGGACGAGATCGGCTATTACGGCGTGAAGTTCGCGGCGGATCTGATCCACGGAAAGAAGATTCCGCCGTTCAAGAGCACGGGCTTTGTCGTGCTCGATAAGACCAACATCGACCAGCCGGATATGAAGCAGTACATCTATTCCAACTAGGCACGCGCTGTCGAATGAGGACAACCCCCGTGCGCGCCGATGCGCGCACTCGGGCGCCACTCCAGGCCACTCCCGATTTCCCGGACGATTCGATGGACAACTCGGTGGACAACTCGGTGGACAACTCACGACTCGACAGGCTCGCACTGGTCAGCAAGGTCTGGCCCTGGCTTTTCCTCGCTGCGTTACTGGTGTTTTTCGAAGTCTGGGCGCGGATATCGGATCATCGCTCGTTTATCTTCAACGCCTATAACCTGCAGTCGATCGGACTCGCGGCCAGCGCGCCGCTACTGCTCGCGATCGGCCAGACCTTTGTGATCATCACGGCGGGTATCGATCTGTCGGTGGGATTCGTCATGGGACTGGCCGCCGTGTGTGTCGCGCAATTTACGCTATTGGGCAGCGGCTCGCCGTGGGTTCTGCTGTTTTCCATTCCACTGACCGTCGCGGTGTGCGCGATTCCAGGGCTCGTCAACGGCGTGCTGATCGCGCGGCTCGGCGTACCGGCCTTTATCGGCACGCTCGGCATGTATGGTGTCGCCCGGGGCGCGGGGTTTCTGGCGGCCGGAAGCGGCATGACCGTGGCGGTGGACAACGCCGGACTCGTCTGGCTCGGCCGCGGCTGGACGCCAGTGGTGCTGACCGCCGTGTTGCTGATCGTCATGCATTGGGTGTTGTCAAAGACGCGATTCGGCCAGTACACCTATGCAATCGGCGGCAATCCGCAGTCGGCGATGCGCGCGGGGATCAATGTCAGACGCCATCTGCTGGTGATCTATCTGATCGCCGCCGCGTTTGCCGCGATCGGCGGCATCGTCTATACGGCCCGCTTTGCCGCGGGTGCCGCCAACGCCGGGGAGCCGATGCTGCTCGACTCGATCGCGGCGGTCGTGATCGGCGGGGCGAGTCTGTTCGGCGGCACCGGCAATGTGATCGGCACGCTGATTGGCGCGTTGATCATCGCGGTGATCGAATTCGGACTGGTATTCATCGACGTCAACGCGTTCTGGCAATTTATCGTGGTCGGCATTGTCATCATCATGTCGGTGCTGATCGATCAGTACAAGGAACGTCTCGGAGGCGCGCAATGAGCATGCCGATCCTCGAGGCGCGCGACATCTCGATCCGTTTCGGCGGCGTGGAGGCGCTGCGGCGTGTCTCGCTGCGGCTGATGGCGGGCGAAGTGCTGGCGCTCGCGGGCGACAACGGCGCGGGCAAGTCGACCCTCATCAAGATCATCTCCGGCGTCTACCACGCCGACGCCGGCCACCTGCTGTTCAACGGCACACCCTTGCAGTTGCGCGACCCGCAGGACGCGCGCAATCAGGGGATCGAGACGATCTATCAGGATCTCGCGCTCGCCGACAACCTCGATGTGGGAAGCAACATCTTTCTCGGGCGCGAGCCGACACGCCGCCAGTTCGGGCTGCAGGTGATCGACCGGGCGCACATGGCGAAGGTCGCGCGCGAAGTGCTCGAGCGGCTCGATATCGTGATTCCCGAGCGCAAGCTTGGCGCGCCGGTGAAGATGCTCTCGGGCGGTCAACGGCAGGCGATCGCGATCGGCCGCGCGATTTACTGGAATGCGCGCGTGCTGATCATGGACGAGCCGACCGCCGCGCTCGGCGTACCCGAACAACGCAAAGTCATGGAGTTGATCGCCGCGCTGAAAGTGCAGGGCGTGTCCGTGATTCTGATCTCGCACAATCTCCACGACATCTTTGCGATTGCCGATCGCGTGGTTGTGTTGCGGCGTGGCGAGGTGGCGGGCGAACGTCTCGTGGCCGGGACCAACGGCGACGAGATCGTCCATCTGATGGTAGGCGACACCTACGCGAACGCACGCGGATCGGATCACTAAGCACTGCGTTCGGCCGGAGCCGCGATCTATAGGGCGGCCTGCGCGTCTACAAATGAGCGAGGCCGCCGCTGCCGCTCAGGCTGTCCGCGCGAACTGGTTGACCGGATAGTCCAGCCCAAGATGCTCACGCAGCGTCGCGCCTTCGTAGTCGCGCCGATAGGCGCCGCGCTCCTGCAGGATCGGCACCACCTTCGTCGCGAAGTCGGTGAAAGCAGTCGGCGTGCCGCCGCGTACGATGAAGCCGTCGGTCGCACGGGCGTCGACCCACGCCTGCAGCCCGTCGGCGACCTGCTCGGCTGTGCCGGCGAAACTTGGGCGCGGTGTTGCCGCTTCGAGCGCGGCTTCGCGCAACGTCAGCCGGCGCTCGTAGGCGTCGCGCTTGATCGCGTCGGTGGTGCTGCGGAACTGATTGCTGCCGAGTTCGCCGAGGTCCGGGAACGGCGCATCGAGCGGATACTGCGAGAAGTCGTGGTGATCGAAGTAGCGGCCGAGATAATCCAGCGCGTTGTCGATCGTCACCAGCCGCGCGGTTTCCTGGTAGCGCGCCTCGGCGTCGTCGGCCGAATCGGCGACGATCACACTGATTCCCTGGAACACTTTCAGACTGTCCGGTGCCCGGCCGTGCGCGGCAAGCCGTTTCTGCACGTCCGCGTAGAACGCCTGCGCGAGCGGAATCGTCTCCTGGCGGGTGTAGATCGCGTCCGCATGCTCGGCCGCGACGGCCTTGCCGTCCTCGGACGCGCCTGCCTGGAACAGGATCGGCCGCCCCTGCCGCGAGCGGCCGATGTTGAGCGGTCCCGCGACCGAGAAGAACTCGCCGCTGTGATTCAGCGTGTGCAGCTTGTCAGGGTCGAAGAACACGCCGCTCGCCTTGTCGCGAACGAATGCATCGTCCTCCCAGGAATCCCACAGTCCCTTTGTTACGCTCAGGAATTCCGCTGCGATCCGATAGCGCAGCGCGTGCTCGGGATGTTTGTCGCGCGAGAAATTCTTCGCGGACCCCTCGAGCGGCGACGTGACGACGTTCCAGCCGGCACGGCCGTCGCTCAGATGGTCGAGGCTCGAGAACTGGCGGGCGACGGTGAACGGATCGCTGTATGACGTCGAGAGCGTGCCGACGAGGCCGATCCGCTCGGTGATGGAGGCGAGCGCCGACAGCAGCGTCAGCGGCTCAAAACGGTTCAGAAAGTGCGGGATGGATTTCGCGTTGATGTGCAGGCCGTCCGCGACGAACAGCAGATCGAACTTCGCGGCTTCGGCCTCGCGCGCGAGTTGCTGGACGAAGTGCACATTGATGCTTGCGTCGGCGACGGCGTCCGGGTGCCGCCAGGCCGACATGTTGCCCGATGGCCCCTGGATGATCGCGCCGAGATGGATCCGGCGCGGCGACGCGGTGATGGAGGACTGGCTCATGGTGGACTCAGGTGGAAGAGAGGGTGGGCGTCACGCGAGTGCCGCGTGTGTCGCATGCGGCGCCCGCTCGGGAAGACTCGGCAGCGCGTCGAGCAACGATGCGGTGTACGGATGCGTGGGCGCGTTGAACACGCGCTCGACGGGTCCGGTTTCGACGACGCGGCCGTGCCGCATCACGATGATCCGGTCGGCGACGTGATGGACCACACCGAGATCGTGCGAGATGAACAGCATCGCGGTGCCGTGTTCGGCTTGCAGGTCCGCCAGCAGATCGAGCACCTGTGCCTGGATCGACACGTCGAGTGCGCTGACGGGTTCGTCGGCGACGAGCAGCGCCGGATTCGGCGCGAACGCGCGCGCGATCGCGACGCGCTGCCGCTGACCGCCCGACAGTTCGCGCGGGTAGCGGTCGTAACAACCGGGGCCGAGCCTCACTTCGTCGAGCAGTTGCAGCACGCGGCGGCGGCGCGCGTCGCCTCGCACGCCGCTGGCATCGAGGCTCTCGCCGACGATCTGGCCGACGGTGTAGCGCGGATCGAACGAACTGTAGGGGTCCTGCGCGATCAGCTGGAGTCCGGCGCGGCGAGCCCGGCGCGCGGATTCGGGCAGGCTGCTCCATGGTTGGCCGTCGAGCGTGACCTGTCCGCTGTCCGGCGCGAGGAGACCGAGCACGATTCGCGCGACGGTCGACTTGCCCGAACCGGATTCACCGACGATGCCGAGCGTCTCGCCTTTGGCGAGAGTGAACGACACCTCGTCTACCGCGGCGGGGGCATCGGCCTGCGCGCCGTAGCGCTTCGTCACCGCTTCGACTGACAGCACCCAGTCCTGCTGGACGATCCGCTTTTGCGGCAGCGGGATTCGCTCGACGGCCGGCGGGTTGTCCGTGGGCCGCGTGTCGGGCGCGAGCCGGAAGCCGCGCGACGCGGGCCCCGGGATCGCAGCCAGCAACTGCCGCGTGTACGGATGGGAGGGCGCGCTCAGCACCTGGTGCGTGGGTCCCTGTTCGACCACGCGGCCCGCGCGCATCACCAGCACGCGGTCGGCAAGCTCGGCGACGACCGCGAGGTCGTGGCTGATCAGCAGCAGCGCGTCGCCCGCGTCGCGGCGCGCGCGCAGCAGCGCCAGAATCTGCCGCTGCACTGTCATGTCGAGCGCGGTGGTCGGTTCGTCGGCGATCAGCAGCGACGCCCCGCCGGCGATCGCGGTGCCGATCAGCACGCGCTGCCGCAGGCCGCCCGACAACTGATGCGGATATTGCGGCAGCCGGCGCTGCGGATCGTCGATACCGACCGAGCGCAGGAGCGCTGCGCTGCGCTCGCGGACCTCGCGCGCCGGTACGCCGCGCTGCGCCTCGGCGACCAGATCGCGAACCCGCCACAGCGGATCGAGCGAGACGAGCGCGTCCTGCAGCACGTAGCCGATCTGGCGGCCGCGGATGGCGCGCCAGTCGCGCTCACGATAGCGGCGCGCGTCGTTGCCGGCGATCTCGAAGCGCTCGGCCTGCCACTCGGCGTTCGCACCGTTCAAGCCCACCAGGCTGCGTGCGGTCACCGATTTGCCGGAACCCGATTCGCCGACGAGCGCGACGCATTCGCCCGCATACACGCTCAGGTCGAGCGGGCCGACAACCGGCTGCGTTGCGTGCCGGCCGCGAAAGCCGATGCTCAGATTGTCGATGCGGACCACGGGTTCGCCGCGCGTGCGCACGCTGGCTGCCGCACGCACGGAAGAGACGAGGGGAGCTGGAATAGCGGTGGCGTTCATTCGGTCTCCCGACGTTCGAAACGTGCTTGCCAGTAGCCACCTAGCGTATTCACGGCGACCACCGCAAGCGTGATCGCGACGCCTGGCCAGACGGCGATCCACCACGCGTTGTAGAGATAATTGCGGCCCTCGGCGAGCATCAATCCCCATTCAGCGGTCGGTGGCTGCGGCCCCATGCCGAGGAAGCTGAGCCCGGACGTGCCGATGATCGCGGTGCCGAGTCCGATCGTCGCCAGCACGGGCACCTGGGCAATCGCATGCGGTAGCACGTGCCGCCACACGAGTACCCACGGCGCGAGGCCGAATGTCCTCGCCTGTTCGACGTAACCGGATTCCGCGACCACGAACGTCTGCGCGCGCACGACCCGCGCGAACCGCGGCACCGAGGCGACGCCGAGCGCGAACAGCAGGTTGACCGCGCCGGGCCCGGTAAACGAGATCAGCATGAGTGCGAGCAGCAGGTCCGGGAAGGCCGACACGACATCGAGAAAACGGGTGATCGCCTCGTCGAGCCAGCCTCGCGCGAGCCCGGCGATCAGGCCGAACAGGGTGCCGGCGAACGTCGCGACGGCAATCGCCGCTGCGCTGATCGACAGCGAGTAGCGCGCGCCGTAGACGACCCGGGCGAAGATGTCGCGGCCGAGCTGGTCGGTGCCGAGCCAGTGTTCCGCGCTGCTGCCGAGCTGCGCGGACACCGGGTCCGCCGCGAGCGGATCGTAGTGAGTCAGCCACTCGGGTGCGAACACCGCGACGACGTTGAGGATCAGGTACACCGCAGCCAGCGCAAGACCGGGATGGCGGCGCACCCAGCCGGCCGCGCGCAAGCCCGCGTGTGCGCGGTAGGGCAATTGAAGAGGAACGGACATGGCGGATCTCCGGTTCAGCGGCGCGAGCGCCGCTCGCGCAGGCGCGGATCAATCAGTAGATAGAGCAGGTCGACCGCTGTGCTGAGCGCGACATAGATCGCGGCCGACAGGATCGCGATGGCGAGAATCACAGGCATATCTCTCGCGAGCACGGCGTCGACGGTGATCTTGCCGAGACCCGGCCGGCCGAACACCTGCTCCGTGATGACCGCGCCACTCAGAAGCCCGCCGACCAGCCAGCCGGCGAGCGTGACGGCCGGCAGCGCCGCGTGCCGCAGCGCATGCCGCACGCGCAGCGCGAGCTCGCCGACGCCCCACGAGCGCACGGTCAGCGCGAACGGCTCGTCGAGCGCGCGTTCAATGCCTTTGCGCAGCACACGGCCGATCACGGCGCCCTGCGCCAGCCCGAGCGACAACGCAGGCAGCACGATCGACGCAAAGCCGCGATCGCCGGCCACGGGGAACAGCTTCAGCGTGAAGCTGAAAACGAACAGCAGCATGATCCCGAGCCAGAACGAGGGTGTCGACGCAAGCAGCAGTTCGAGTCCGGACGCGGCGCGGCTGCCCCAACGGCGGCCGGCGCTCAGCACCGCGAGTCCGACCGCGAATACGATCGTCACGACGAGCGCGGCGCCGGTCAGCTTCAGCGTCGGCCACAACTGGCTGATTACGAGCGGCGCCACCTCGGTGTTGAGAATGTAGGAGCGGCCGAAATCGCCGTGCAGGACGCGCCACAGATAGTGCAGATACTGCAGGTAGAGCGGCTCGTCGAGCCCCCACTCCTGGCGGATCGCCGCCTGGATCGCGGGCGTGCTCAGCTGTTCGCCGATCAGCAGGCTGACGATGTCGCCGGGCGCAAGCTGCACCGCGGCGAACGACAGCGTCACGGCCGCCCACAGCACCAGCACACCGGTGACGAGGCGCGTCGCCACTGGCGAGCGCAACCATCGCCTGCGCGACGCGCGTGTGGCTGTGGGCGACGAGATGAGCAAGGCGGGCGACGTGCCGGCGCCAGGGTCGGGAAGGGTGGTCGGATGCGTCATGGTCGGATTACCTCGTGCTTGCGATGCCGGGCCGGCGTCAGTGTGGGTCGAGCCACACGTCGTACGGCGTTTCCGGCATCTGCTTGAAACTGCGGAACGACAGCCCGTGTACCCGTGTGCTTGCCGCGATCTGGTCCTCGGGCTGATACAGCGGAACGGCGTAGGCTTCGTCGACGATTACCGTCTGCTGGAGCTGGCTGTACAGGCGTGCACGGGCGGCATCGTCCCGCGTGCGCGCGGCCGCCTGAAGCCAGTCGGCGAGGCGTGGGTCCGCGGTGCGGCTGTAATTGATCACGCCGCCGCGCTCGATCGGCAGATAGTGGTTCTCCGTATCGATGCCGTCGGTGTCCGTGTTCGAATTCGGGATCGCGCCGAAGCGCCCGCTGTTGCGCGCGTCCACGTAGGTGCCGGCATCGACGTAGCGGATCTTCAGTTCGACGCCGAGCCGCTGCCGCGCCTGCGCCTGCACGCCCTGCAGCAGCACGTCGCGCTGGTCGCGCACGGTGGCGAGCGCCTGGACGACGTCGATCGACAGCCGGTGTCCGTCCTTCGTCCGGTAGCCGGCGCTGTCGCGCGCTTGCCAGCCGGCCTCGTCGAGCAGCCGGTTCGCGAGCGCCGGATCGTTGCCGTAACGGTGTTCGATGCCGCGGTCATACAGGGGATCGACGGGGGAGGTGATGCCCCACGCGCGCGCGCGCTTGCCGCGATAAATCGCGGCGACGAGCGCGTCGAGATCGAGTGCCTGCAGGAGTGCGCGGCGCACGAGCTGATCGCTCGTTGGTGGCTGCGTGACGTTCAGATAGAGCGAATACGGCGAACCGGTGTTGAGTGCATGGAGGTAACGCAGGTTCGGCTGCTTCTCGATCAGGCCGGCATCGTTGCCCGAGATGCCCTCGATCACGTCGACCTGCCCGGACAGCAGCGCGCCTGTCCGTACCGACGATTCGGGCAGAAACCGGTAGACGATGCGATCCAGGTAGGCGGGACCCTGATGGCCGGCCGTCGCGGCAGCCCAGCGATAATCCGGATTACGAACAAATTCGGCTTCCTGCCCCTTACGGTACGACGCAAGGATGAAGGGGCCGGTGCCCGCGACGTCGTGACCGCCCGATTTCAGCTGCGGCGACGCATACGCGGTGGGCGAGATCAGCTTCAACGCGGCCGCGAACGACAGGAACGGTGCATACGGCTCTCGCAGCGTCAACCGGACCGTATGCGGATCGATCGCGCGCGCCTCGGCGAGGCGTGTTGCGATTCCGCAGATGCTCGATCCCGCACAGTACGACGGGTCGCGGACCTGCTCGAAATTCCTGACCACGGCGGCCGCGTCGAACGCCGTGCCGTCGCTGAACTTCACGCCGTCGCGCAATGTGAAGGTATAGGTCTTGCCGTCGGCGGATACCTGATAGCCGGTCGAAAGCCACGGCACGTAGCTGCCGTCAGGCTTGCGCGCAAGCAGCGATTCGAAACTCGCGCGCAGGATCAGCTCGGCCTTGGCCTGGCCGTTCAGTTGCGGGTTAAAGGTCGTCGGCTCGGTTTCGACGCCCCATGTCAGCGTGCCGCCGGATGGCGGCGCGGCGCATGCGCTGCTGGCGCCCGCCGCCGTTGCCGCCGCGAGCGCGCCGGCCACCAGCGTGTGGCATACGAAGCGTCCGGCTGCCGATGTGGGGCGGCCAGCCGGGGTTCGGTTCTCGATGACGGGAAGTGTCACGGCTTATTTCTTCAGCCAGATGTCGTACGGGTTCTCGGGCATCTGCGCGAACGAGCGGAAACGAATGCCCTGCACGGCCTTCGCGGCGGCAATCTGATCTTCAGGCTCGTATAGCGGTACCGCATACGCCTGCTGGTTGACCGCGAAGCGCTGCAGTTCGCCGTACAGCTTCTTGCGTTCCGCGAGGTTCTGCGTTTGCGCGGCCGCCGCGAGCCAACGGCTCAGTTCGGGCGCCGGCGTGCGGCTGTAGTTGAGCGCGCCGCCACGATCGACCGGCAGATAGTGGCCTTCGATGTCGATCCCGTCGGGCGGCGTGTTCGAGTTCGCGATTGCCCCGTACTTGCCGCTCTTGCGGTTGTCGACGTACGTGCCGTCGTCGACGTACTGGATCTTCAGATCCACGCCGAGCCGCTGCCGGGCCTGCGCCTGCAGCGCCTGCAACAGCACGTCGCGCTGGTCACGCACGGTCGCCTGCGCCTGGATCACGGTAATCGTCAGCCGTTCGCCTTGCTTCGTCCGGTAGCCGGCCGGGTCGCGCGCGCTCCAGCCTGCCTCGTCGAGCAGCGCGTTCGCGAGCTTCGGATTGTTGCCGTACGTGCGCTCGACGCTGCTGTCGTACAGCGGATCGATCGGCGACGTGACGCCCCACGCGCGGGTGCGTTCGCCGCGGTAGATCGACTGGATGATGCCGGTCACGTCGAGCCCTTCGAGCAGCGCGCGGCGCACGGTCACGTCCTGCGTCGGGCCGTATGTGACGTTCAGGAACAGCGAGTACGGCGTGCCGGTGTTCAGCGCGTGCTGATAGGTGAGGTCGGGATTCTTGCGAATCAGCGCGGCGTCGTTGCCCGAGACGCCCTCGATCACGTCGACCTGCCCGGACAGCAGCGCGCCGGTGCGCACCGACGATTCGGGCAGGAACCGGTAGACGACGCCGTCCAGATACGCGGGGCCCTGGTGACCGGCCGTCGGCGGGGCCCAGCGATAATCAGGATTCTTGACGAACTCGATGTCCTGGCCTTTTACGTACTTGCGCAGGATGAACGGCCCGGTACCGGCGATGTCCGGACCGCCCGACTTGAGGCCCGGCCGGTCGAACGCGTTGGGCGACAGAAGCGGCAGGCGCCCGGCGAACGTGAGAAACGGCGCATACGGCGCGTCGAGTGTGATTTCCACGGTATGCGTGTCGGGCGTTTTCACACCGCTGACATGCGAAATCAGGCGCGACAGGTTGCTGCCGGCCGAGTAGGTGAGATTGCGCGCGTTGAGAAAGTTGCGGGCCACGGCTTGTGCGTCGAACGGCGCGCCGTCGGTGAACTTGACGCCGTCGCGCAGCGTAAAGGTGTACGTCTTGCCGTCGGCGGATACCTTATAAGCGGTGGCGAGCCACGGCACGAAGCTGCCATCGGGCTTCTGCGCGAGCAGACTTTCGTATGCGTTACGCAGCAGCAGTTCGACCTTGTCCTGGCCGTTCAGCTGCGGATTGAGCGTGTGCGGTTCGGATTCGACGCCCCAGGTCAGCGTACCGCCGGACACGGGTGTGCCCTGTGCGAACGTGAGGTGTGGCAACGCGAGCGCGAGGAGGATGGCGGCCGATGCGGCGCGTCGCGATGCCCGCTGGGCAGACTGCAACGCCGGAAACGAAAATGTCATGGATCGGATGCCTTCAGGAAAAGAGCGGGGAATAGAAACGATGTCGCAGCGTCCACGCGGCATGGCGCGGTTTCATGGACGCCGGCGACTGTTGTGGTCAGGTGTGTCCGGGTGTGCCCTAAGCCGGCGAAGTGTCCCGATAGAGCTTTGGCAGCAGAATCTTGCGCAACCAGACGAGCGGCGTGCCGAGCTGGTTTGTCGAGCGATCAAACGCCACGTACCCGTGACGTTCGTAGTAGGGCTTCAGCCACGGGTGCTCGACGGCTGTCGCGAGATAGACCGCCGGCGCCTTGACCTGCGTCTTCAGGAAGGTTTCCTCGACGTGTTCGAGCAGCGTGTTGCCGACCCCCTGCCGCTTGTAATCGGGCGCAACCGCGAACCAGTGGATGAACGGATGTGGCGTCAGATGCCGATCTTCCGGGGTCCACGGAAAACGGACCGTCAGCGTCGCGGCAAGCGCCTTGCTGCCGTCCACCGCCGACTCGCGTTCGAGCACGAACGTGGTGTGGCTTGCGACTGTGTGCTGAACCCGCTCGATTGGCGAGCGGGTAATCGTGAAGTGGACGCCTTCGCGCGCGAGCGGCGCATAGGCTTGCTGAAGCAGGTCGTACAGGGCCGGCACGTCGTCCTCGCCGGCGATGCGAATGAGGTCGGTCATTTTTCCGTCACAGCAAGGGAATGATGGGCGCGGGCCGGATGTGCATCCGTTGCAGTATGGGTGCCGCCGTGGCCGCCGGCGAGCAGGCGGAGCGACGCGATGCGCGGCGCGGCCTCGACAACCGGCGTGTCGACAATGAACTCGGCGGGGCCGTAGCGGCGCTGCAACTCGCCGAGTTCGCGCAGTGCGTCGTCGCGCGTGCCGTGGACGATATAGGTCTCGCGTTCTTCGATCCGATGCGCGCCGCCCCCCGACTGGCGAACAAATGTGTGGGCCTGTTCGAGGCTGCCGACGTTGACGGCCTGAGCGTTGCCGACCTGCACGCGAAAGCGCCGGAAGCCATCGGCGAGACGGGCGGCTTCGGCACGCGTGCCGGCAACGACGACGGAAATCGCGAGCAGCGGCGCGCGTCCGCCGGAAGCGGACCGGTAGCGCTCGAATGCGCGCTCGATGTCCGCGGGCGCGGCGTTGATGTGCGCCGCATAGACGAAATCCCAGCCAAGCTGCGCCGCGAGTGTCGCACTGTCTACGCTCGCACCCAGCAGGAACGGGCTTGCCGATGCGGGCGGCAGTGGCGTCGCGCGCAGCACGGCTTCATTGTTGTCACTCTCGGCTGCCGGTAGATCGGTCGCGCGCAGGTACTGGTTCAACGCGGACGCCAGTTCCGTGAAATCGCGCCGATGTGACGGATCGGCCGTGCCTTGCAGCGCGCGCGTGGACAGCGGCAATCCTCCCGGCGCCTTGCCGATGCCCATATCGACACGGCCGGGTGCGAGCGCGGCGAGCAGATTGAAATTTTCCGCGATCTTGTACGGACTGTAATGCTGCAGCATCACGCCACCCGAGCCGACCCGGATCCGGTGCGTATGCGCAAGCACGTGAGCGATCAGGATTTCGGGCGTCGGGCAGGCGAGCGCGCTCGTGTTGTGGTGCTCGGCGAACCAGTAGCGGTGATAGCCCCACGCTTCGGCGGCACGGGCGAGTTCGACGCTACGCGCAAGCGCGTCGGCCGCACTTTCGCCATGGGCGATCGGACTCTTGTCGAGAACACTCAACCTGAACGCCGGTTTCGCAGCGGCGTGATCGGGTTGGCTGGCTTGATATGTCATTGCGTGGGAATCGAATATGGGACAGATAAATCGAAATCGGCGATTCGATTCGGTATCCGACATTATTTTCATGACCTGTCGGGCGGTCAAACAATCAAGAAGAATATGGAAAGCCGAAAATATTTGTTCCGGACGGCAGGGTGGGTTGAGGTATGGTTGGCGAATCAACAAGGAATCCTTATGCATGAGAGAAAAGAGCCGCGGCCCGGATGTCGTGGCGACCGTATCGTGATATCGGCGCTTGCGGCGCAGTGGCGCTCGAACGACGGGAGCGCAGCATGAGCGTCGCGCGCAGGCGGTTGAAGACGCTGGTCGGCGCAGGCAATGTGCTGTATGCGAGCGGCGACGCGGACTTCGCGAAGGGCATTCGCCGCGCGGCTGCGCTGGCGCGTACCGCGGAGGCGGAAAAGATCACGGGTCTTTTTACGGCGGATCTGCTGCAGGCGGAGCCGGCCGGATTGGCGGGCGGCACCGGCAGCCAGGAGCCGATCGTCGCGCTTGCCGCGCTGAGTCAGGCCACCTCGCATATCGGGCTCGTCGCGACCGTGTCGACGACCTACCACCATCCATACAACATCGCGCGGTTGATCGGCACACTCGATCACGTGAGCGGCGGGCGCGCCGCGTGGAACGCGGTTACGTCGTCAGTCGGTGAAGAGAATTTCGGCGACGGCACGCTGCCCGATCCGGAGCGCCGCTATGCGCGCGCAACGGAGTTTGTCGAGATCGTCAACGCGCTGTTCGACGCGAACGATCCGGCGGCCTCGCGGCGCACGGCGTCAGGCTCGGTATCGGTCGACCCGCGCAAGCTCGGCACGATCGACTATCGCGGCGAGCATTTTCAGGTGCAGGGGCCGCTCAACGTGCCACCGCCGCCGCAAAGGCGGCCGGTGCTGTTTCAGGCCGGGCAGTCGGCGAGCGGCGTGACGCTCGGCGCGCGTTACGCGGAAGTCGTCTACACGTCGCAGCCTGCACTCGACGACGCGCGTGCGTTTGTGACCGAATTGCGACGGCAGGCGGCGGATTTTGGACGCGCGAACCGGTTGCCGTTCGTGATGAACTCGTTTCACTCGGTGATTGGCGAATCCGACGCGGACGTCGCGCGGCGGCTGCGCGAGAAGCACGAACGGATTGACTATGAACAGGGCAGGCTGAAGCTCGCCGACATGCTCGGCGGCGGCATCGACCTGAGCGGGCTGGCGCTCGACCGTCCGTTGCCCGAAACACTGCTGCCGGCGATCGACAGCGTGAACCGGCGGCGCGGTCGCGTCGCGATCTTCCGTACTTATGCGTTGCAGGGGCTCACGTTACGCGAGCTGATCATTCGTGCGCAGGAAACCGGTCACTGGTTTGTCGCCGGCACACCGGAGCAGCTTGCGGATGCAATCGAGGAGCGGTATCGCGCGGGGCTGGTCGATATCGTCTCGCTGCATGGACTCGGTCAACCGGACCAGCAGGACTTGCTGCTGAACGGGTTGCTGCCGGAACTGCGCCGGCGCGAACTCATCGACACCGATTATCGCGGCGACGATCTGAGATCGAATCTCGAGCTTCCACCGTTGCAGACAGGTTCGATCGAGGAAAAGCGGTATGCAGCGAATGCCGGTTGAGCCGCAGTAGCCGGCTGGTTGCAGCTCACGCCATTCTCAAACTGTATGACGTGCATGACAAGGGCATCGGCCGCGATGCGAAGGACTTGCTGCGCAAGGTGCAGGTCGCTCAGCACGTGGCGTCGCATCCCGGCGAAGTTTGCCCGGCGAAGTGGACACCCGCTGCCGCAACACTGACACCGTCGCTCAACCCGGTGGGCAAAATCTGCTTGAGTGCTGTAGCGCCCCGGCCCGTTCGGTGACGTGGAATGGACGATCCCGGCGCCTGGGTGCATCACCCCGCGCGCCGGGTATTGTTTTTATCAGGCTGCCTTGGCGGCGGCGCGCGACGACTGTGCCGCGGAGTCTTTGGACGCTTTCGATGCGGCGGCGGTTGCGGCGTCGAAATTGCTTTCCGCAATTTCGACTGCCTGCCGGGTTGCCTTGTTAGCCGTGTCGTAGGCGGTAAAGGCGGCGGTGATTGTCGACTTCAACAGGGCCACTGCGCCTTCCGAGCCAGCCGGTGCGTTCTTTGCCACGCTATCGACCAGGTTTTGCACGTTCTGGTTGTATTCGGCAAATTGCGTTTCGGCAAACTTGACGAATTCGGCATGTGTTGCCGAGAGGATTTCATAGGCGTGACGGCTGTACGCACGGGTCTTTTCGGCAGCCGGCTGCGTGAGAGCGTTCTGAAGCTCGAGCAGATCCTGCGGGTCTTTTCCGGACAGTGCTTTCCCGGTCGCATCCTGAGCTTCGGCAATGATCGACTTCGCGGCCTGCAGATTGAGCGTGGTCAGTTTTTCGAAACCGTCGAAGACCTTGCCTGTCAGGCCGAAGAATGTCTCGGCATGGTGCTTTTGCGCTGCGGTGAACTGTTCCTGAGAAAACTGGGTCATCTCTATACTCCCTGGTAGACGTGCACTGGTGACGACTTCGGAAACATGGCGCGAACGTGATACGCCGCAACACGAGATTCATTCTTGGTGTCGATAGTAGGGAAGTCAAATGACTTATTCGTGATAGCAAAGGTGAACCTGCATCTAACCCGGATGACTCCGGCGCCAGGGCGGCTGGCGAAGCATTGATCGAGGACGGGATGCCGGCCGGGTTCGCCTGATGCATGCGAGGGACGTTTGCAACGACTACGTGAGCGCTATTCGAGTCAGGCGGACCAGATGGATCACGCCAGAATATGCAAAGCTAATGACACTTGCTTGTTTTCCGATCCTTTCGAAACGCCTTAGTATCCTTGATTCTTATAATAAAGAGGATACCTATGAGCTTGCAGAACAGGCTGCGGGGAAGCGTTGTCGGCACATTGCTGGCGGCCACACTGATTTGCACCGGCACGATGCCCGCTCTCGCGGCGCCCAATCACGGTGGAACCCTGACATGGATCGTCACGCCAGAGCCGGCGTCGATCATTCCTTTGACGACGACCGCCGGAGGTAACGCGGAGATCGGTCCCAAGGTGGTGGAGGGCTTGCTGACTTACGACAAGGATCTCAATGCGAAACCGCTGCTGGCCACCGCATGGTCTGTCAGCAAGGACGGACTTCAGTATCGCTTCACCTTGCGCCAGGGTGTGAAGTGGCACGACGGCAAGCCTTTTACATCCGCTGACGTGGCTTTCTCGATCCTGACGCTCAAGCAGGTTCATCCGCGCGGCCGAAGCACGTTTGCCAACGTGACCGATGTCAGAACGCCGGACCCTTACACGGCGATCATCGAACTGTCGAAGCCGGCGCCGTTTCTGCTGACCGCGCTTTCGGGCTCCGAATCGCCGATCATCCCGAAGCATCTGTACGAAGGCACGGACATCGTTACCAATCCGTACAACAGTGCGCCGGTTGGCACAGGCCCGTTCATTTTCAAATCGTTCGTGCACGGCAGCTACATTCTCCTCGAGCGCAATCCAGACTACTGGGACAAACCCAAGCCATACGTCGACAAGGTCGTCGTGCGCTTCCTGCCTGATGGCGCAGCCCGGGCAGCGGCGCTCGAATCAGGCGCGGCGAACCTTGGCGACCAGGCGATCCCCTTATCGGACGTCAAGCGTTTCAGCGCGCTGCCGAACTTCAATGTGGATACGACCAACTGGCCCTATGTCAGCAACCATCAGCAGTTGATCTTCAATCTGGACACACCGGTCCTCAAGGACAAGGCGGTGCGCAAGGCGATCTCCCAGGCTGTCGACGTCAATGCGTTGAACCGGGTTGTCTGGTACGGCTACGGCCAGGTCTCGGCCGCGGCGATCGGCGCGGCGAATACGAAGTATCACGATGCCGGCATCCACTACTTTCCGTATGATCTGTCTCAGGCCAATGCCGCGCTGGACGCAGCCGGCCTGAAGCGCGGTGCGGACGGTACGCGCTTCAAGCTGCGGCTGCTCTTCAATCCCTTCCAGGACCCTCGTGCCGCGGATTTTGTGCGTCAATCGCTGGCGCGTGTCGGGATTGACGCCGAGATCGAGAGCTACGACTTCGCGACCTACGTGAAGAAGGCCTACACCGATCGCGCTTTCGACATCACGCTCGAAGCGCTCGCCAACGTGTTTGATCCGACGGTAGGCGTACAGCGCGTTTTCTGGTCGAAGAACTTCAAGATCGGCCTGCCGTTCTCCAACGCGGCTCACTATTCGAACCCGGAAGTCGACCGTTTGCTCGAAGCGGCTTCGGTAGAGACTGACGAAGCGAAGCGCCGCCAGCTATTCATCCAGTTCCAGCAAATCGTCCACGATGACATTCCGTCAATCGAGTTCGGCGCGAACCCCAACATCACCATCGTCTCGAAGAAGGTGAAGGACTATGCGCCGACTGGAGAAGGTCTGCGTGGCAATTTTGCCGACCTGTACATTCAGCCGTAGCGCATTCTTCGCCGCAGCCTCTCTTTGGATACATCAGCGCATGTCCGGCGCCGGCGACTTCTAACGTCGCCGCGCATGCCGGCACACCTTCTGCCGGCATGCGCGCGGCGCGCTGCTTCAGAACGGCCGGCTGCCTGACAGGCTGATGCGCTTGAGCACGCGCCGTAGTGACGGATCGAACTCCGTGCGCGCATGCAGCGTGGCCTGGTTGTCCCAGTAGACGATGTCGCCGGCTTGCCAGCGGTGCGTGTAGAAGAAGCGGGGCGAGCTCAGATGCGCACGCAGCTTCTCGATCAGTGCGGCACCTGCCACGGGGTCGTAGCCGACGATCTCGACTTCGGTGCGCGCGCCCAGGTACAGCAAACGCTTGCCGCTTTGCGGGTGCGTGCGCACCAGCGGATGCACGGTCCACGGTTCGAGCGGCGTGATGTCCGGCGTGCGGTAAAGCGGGAAGCCGCTTTCCAGCGGGAACTGGCGGCGCAGGAACGGGTTGTAGGTGATCAGCTTCAGGTCGTCGATCTGGGCGCGCGTCGCTTCATCGAGCGCGTCATAGGCGGCCACCAGGTCATACCAGCTTGTGTCGCCGCCTTCCTCGGGAATTTCGAGCGCATACAGCAGCGATCCGGACGACGGTTCGGGCGTCCAGTGGTGATCGGAATGCGCGGGCAAGTCCAGGTTGCCGAGCAGGCCGTCATCCACATTCGATACGACGACGATATCCGGCACGATGCCCGATGCGTCCGAGCCAAGCACTGGCGCATTGCGCGGCGGCGTGTAGACGGAACCGAAATAGGAGGCAAGGCGCCGGAATTGGGTGTCGTCCAGTTGCTGGCCGCGAAACACGAGAATGCGATGGTCGAGCAGGCCCTGCTTGAGCGCGAGCACCTGCTGCGCGTCGAGTGCGTTCGCCGCATCGAGCCCGGTGACCTGCGCGCCGAGCGCGGCGTCGAGGCGTTTGACGGCGAAGGGAGCGTGTGCCGCCGCGGATGATCTGTTTTCGTTGGAAGCGTGGGCAAGGCTGAAGCGTTCGTTGGGTGGCGCACCGTTCAGATGGAATGCACCAATCGCCTTTTCGCGCTGAATGGCGGGGTTATGTGAGGCAATCACGCGAGCGTTACGCCAGTGGCGATCGAGCCGCAGCCGTTCGCTGGTGGCCGAAGCGCCACCCACTTCGAAGAGCAGCGTGGTGGCTTCGAGCACTTGCCCGATCACGATCTGTTGCGCCTGATAGGCCTCGATGTCGAGCGCGACATAATCGGCGTCGGTAGTGGTGCCGGCTGCACGCGCCTGATAGATCCGCTCCAGACTGGCCGATACCGTGTTGACCACACTTTCCGCCGCGTAAGCCAGACTCGCGAGCCGTCCGATCACGCGCTGCACCAGCGGATTGTCGCGCGGACTCGACTGCCCGGGTACGCCGAAGGTGCGTGTATGGCTGCGGGCAAAAGCGCTCGCATCGCGTAACGCGGCGCGCGCGATACCGGCCAGCGTGGCGATGTGCACAGTCTGATAGAACGCGCTCTGCAACGTGTTGCGCCGCGGCTCTGATGAGCGGTAACGAAACAGGATCTGGTCGTCCGTCACTTCGACGTTATTGAAACGGGTGGTCCCGCTTGCCGTCAGGCGCTGGCCGAAGCCGTCCCAGTCATCGATGCGCTCCACTCCGGAGGCGTCGCCGCGTACCAGCAGATTGACGTCGTCTTCGCCGTCATGCGCGGCCACATTGATCCAGTCGGCGTAGAGCGAACCCGTGCTGTAGTACTTCTCACCGTTCAGACGCCAGCGGCCGCTGTCGTGAGGATCGCGTGTGAGGGTGACGGAGTTGTGGGTCGAACCGGTACGCTCGGAAATGGCGGCGCCGACCAGCACGCCATTGGCGACGAGCGTGAGCCAGCGTTCGCGGGCCGCTTCGTCGCTGCTTTCGAGCCGGGTTTCGATAAAGCCGAAATTGAGCCGCAGAATCTGCGGGAGATTCGAATCCGCTTCACCCAGCCGGGTCAACAGCCTGAAAAACTGCGGGAGCGTGACACCGCCTCCGCCGTAACGTTGCGGCACGCGCAGCGCGGTAAAGCCGGCATCGCGCAACCATTCAACCGCTTCGTAGGCAAGCTCGCGGTTCTGCTCGCGTTCGACAGCACCTGCTGCAATGCGCTCGAATATCTTGCTGAAACGCGCCTCCAGAGCGGCATCGGCCTCGGCGCCGCGGTGGGTGTCAGCGGTGGAATTGAACGTGGAGACTTTGGCGTCGTGCTTCGGCAGTGTCGACATGCTTATTGAGGGGAGGGTCGTGGTAACCCGATACCTTAAGCATTGCAAACTGCCTGATCAAACAACGAAACGCCATATGCATATCGGCCCTGCACGGTGAAGGCTGTTCGAGCGGCGAATTCTGGGCGATAGCGTGGCAAGCCCCGGAGCCGGGTATCGCGTGGGGGATCATCCACTTCAATTCCCAACGCTGTTTTGCCGTTATGCGTCCGGCTGCTAAGCATAGTTAAAACGCTCGCTTATCCGTGCGATCCGGCGTTGCTACGATCACGGTCTTATCGTCTCGACAGACTGGAATTTCGCGCCGTGACCTTTTCCATCTCCCGTTGGCTCGCTCGCGCGGCGCTGACTTCGCTGCTCGCCGTGAGTGCTGCTCACGCGCAGACTTCCGCCAACGCTCCCGCGCCGGTGAAACTACGCATTGGCTATCAAAAGTCTTCGACGCTCATCACCATCCTGAAAGCGCGTGGCTCGCTCGAGCAGGCGCTGGCGCCATTAGGCGTGAGCGTCACGTGGAACGAATTTGCCAGCGGCTTGCCGCTGACCGAAGCGCTCAATGCCGACGCGGTCGACTTGAGCGCCGATGTCGCCGATACGGTTCCGGTGTTCGCTCAGGCCGCTCATGCACGTTTTGTGTATGTGGCGCAGGAGGCGCCGTCGCCCGGCGCCCAGGCCATTATCGTGAAGCGCGATGGGCCGTTGCATACGCTTGCCGACCTGAAAGGCCAGCGCATCGCCGTGACCAAGGCGGCAGGCAGCCACTATCTGCTGCTCGCCGCGCTCGCCAAAGCGGGTCTCGCACCTGCTGACGTACGGATCAGCTATCTGACGCCCGCCGATGGACGTGCCGCCTTCGAGCGCGGCAGCGTGGATGCATGGGTGACCTGGGACCCGTATGTCGCCTCGGTCGATAAAGCGCCGGACGTGCGCATCCTCGCCAACGGCGAAGGACTCGCTTCCTATCAACGGTACTACCTCGCATCCAGCAGCTTTGCCGCGGCGCACCCCGAGATAATCTGCACCGTGTTCGCCCAGTTGAAGTCGGCGGGGGGATGGGTTCGCGCCCATCCTGACGAGGCGGCGAAGCTGCTCGCGCCGATCTGGGGGTTGGACGCCGCGACGATCGAGCGTGCCAACGCGCGTCGCAGCTATGCGGTACGCGCCGTTGACACGCAGAATTTTGCCGAGCAGCAGAAGATCGCCGACACCTTCTACCGGGCGGGTCTTCTGCCGGCGCCGGTCGATACGGCCACGGCGCTACGCTGGAACTTCGCCACGAAGCAGGCCGAAACGACCACCGCTTCGACCACCGCTTCGGGTGGATAGGCCGGCGGACGGCAGCTGGCGTTGCGCTGATTCGCTCTGCCGGAACATGATCGGACGCGCCTGCGCCGCCCGCGGCGCGTTAAAACATCGGGTTTATCACTCCAGCAGATAACCGTATCGGATTTGCTTCGTTGTCGCCGTGCACGTGCGCCGGTAAATTTGTCTGACTTCGCCTTTGCCGGCGTCCTTCGAACAGATTCGACGAAGAGTTTCCTGTGACGACTGCCTTTGCATCCACCGCCGCCAGCGCCGCTGGCCATGTCAATCAAGCCCGTTCCATCGAAATTCGCGCTTTCGATGGTCCTGTCGGCGCGGAAGTTCTGGGGCTCGATCTCAGCAAGCCGCTAGCTCAGGACGATTTCGCACGCATTCACCGAGCGCATCTGGATCATCACGTGCTGGTGTTTCGCGATCAACGCATCACGCCGGATCAGCAGATTGCCTTCAGCCGCCGCTTTGGCCCATTGCAGATTCACGTCCTGCACCAATTCCAGTTGCCGGACTACCCGGAGGTGCTGGTCGTCTCGAACATCGTCGAGAACGGCCAGCCTATCGGTCTCGGCGACGCCGGCCACTACTGGCATTCCGACCTGTCGTACAAGGAGAAGCCGAGCCTCGGCTCGCTGCTGCATGCGCAGGAGTTGCCCTCGGAGGGCGGCGACACCCTGTTCGCCAATATGCATCTCGCGTGGGACACGCTGCCCGCGCATTTGCGCAGCGCGGTGCAGGGGCGTTCGGCGGAGCACACCTATCTCGCGAAGTACGCGGAATTGCAGAAGCGCAGCCCGTGGCGGCCGAATCTGTCGGCGGAGCAGATTGCACAGGTGAAGCCGGTCGTGCAGCCGATCGTACGCACGCATCCTGAGACCGGGCGCCGCGCGCTGTTCGTGAGCGAGCATTTCACGACCCGTGTGATCGGCTTGCCGGAAGACGAGAGCAAATCATTACTCGAGGAAATCTTTGCGCATAGCGTGCGCCCCGAGCATCTGTACCGGCATCAATGGGCCGAACACGACATGGTGTTCTGGGACAACCGCTCATTGATGCATCTGGCCGCCGGCACGCCCGATCACCTGCGCCGCAAACTGTATCGCACGACGATTGAAGGCGACGTGCCGTTCTGACGGCAACGCCGTCCGCGTCGATCACACATGCCTACATGTCCGCACATCCACACACTCACATGCTGACCGGAGTTCCAATGCTTGCCAGGTTTCGCCCGACCGCCGCGCGGTTGTCTTTCTCCCGTCGTCTGACTGCCACGCTGCTGAGCGTGGCGATGGGCGCGGCCGGCTTAGGCGCGGCCATGCCCGCGCATGCCGAAGGCCAGATCCGCATTGCCGAACAGTTCGGCATCGTCTATTTGCTGCTGAACGTGGCGCGTGACCAGCAGTTCGTCGAGAAAGAAGGGCGTAAGCAGGGGCTCGATATCAAGGTCGACTGGGTGAAGCTCTCGGGTGGCGCCGCCGTCAACGATGCGCTGCTTTCCGGCGCGGTGGATATCGCCGGCGCGGGCGTCGGCCCCTTGTTGACGATCTGGGACCGCACGCACGGCAAGCAGAACGTGAAGGGCGTGGCGTCGCTCGGGAATCTGCCGTATTACCTCGTCAGCAACAATCCCGATGTCAGGACGATCGCCGACTTCACGGCGAAAGACCGCATCGCGGTGCCGGCCGTCAACGTGTCGGTGCAATCGCGCGTGCTGCAGTACGCGGCGGCGAAGCGTTGGGGCGACAAGGATTACAACCGTCTCGACAAGTTCACGCAGGCGCTGCCGCATCCCGACGCGGCAGCTGCGATCATCGCGGGCGGCACGGAAATCACCGGACACTTCGGCAATCCGCCATTTCAGGAGCAGGAACTGGCCGGCAATCCGAAGGCGCACATCGTGCTGAGTTCGTACGACGTGCTGGGCGGCCCGAGCTCGGCGACCGTGCTGTACGCGACGGAAAAATTCCGCGACAACAATCCGAAGACTTACCGCGCATTCGTCGATGCGCTGGCGGATGCCGCACGTTTTATTGCCGCGAATCCCGACGCCGCCGCCGATATCTACATCCGCACGAATCAGTCGAAGATCGACCGCAATCTGCTGCTGAAGGTCATCAAGGATCCGCAGGTGCAGTTCAAGGTCGCGCCGCAGAACACGCTCGGCCTCGCGCAGTTCATGTATCGCGTCGGCGCGATAAAAAACGAGCCAAAATCGTGGAAGGATTATTTCTTCGACGACCCGGCAACCGCGGCGGGAAGCTGAGCATGAGTTTCTTCGCGAGCTTCGCCAGTAATTCGTCGGTCCGCGCATCGACCGGTGTAATCGGCCGGCAGGGAGTGATCTGATGGTGGCCAATCCTACTTTGCTGTTTCCGAACGACGCTGTTGAACAGGCCACGCCGGCGACCAGCGAAAGGTTGCTCGCGGTCGAGAACGTCAACCTCGAATATCGCACGCGTGACCGGATCGTTCGCGCGACCCATAACGTGAGTTTCGATGTCTACGGAGGCGACCGCTTCGTGCTGCTGGGACCGTCCGGTTGCGGCAAGTCGACCCTGCTCAAAGCCGTGGCCGGATTCATTCAGCCGAGCTCCGGCAGTATCGCGCTCGATGGCGAAACCGTGCGAGGTCCCGGTGCCGATCGTATCGTCGTGTTCCAGGAGTTCGACCAGTTGCCGCCGTGGAAGACGGTTCTGCAAAACGTCGCCTTTCCGCTGCGTGTAGCGAGAAAGCTGTCGCGCGTGGAAGCCAACGAGCGTGCGCTGCATTACCTGGAGAAGGTGGGGCTCGCGTCGTTTGCCAAGGCCTATCCGCATACGTTGTCGGGTGGCATGAAGCAGCGTGTTGCGATTGCCCGCGCGCTGGCGATGCAGCCGCGCGTGCTGCTGATGGACGAGCCCTTCGCCGCGCTCGATGCGCTCACGCGCCGCAAGATGCAGGAGGAATTGCTGCGCCTGTGGGAAGAGGTGAACTTCACGCTGCTGTTCGTCACGCATTCGATCGAAGAGGCGCTCGTGATCGGCAATCGCATTCTGCTGCTGTCGCCGCATCCCGGCCGCGTGCGCGCGGAGCTCAACAGCCATCAGTATTCCCAGGATAGTTTCGGACGCAGCGATTTTCAGCGCAGCGTCGCGCGTATTCATCATCTGCTGTTCGATGAGACGGAGGCCGTGCAATGAGTTCTCCCGCTACGCTGTTGCCGCCGGTTCGCGAAGAGTACGAGCGTCCGCTCGAACCGCTTGGCGAACTCGCCCTCGAAGCGCCGCTGCCGCTTGGCAAGCGCATCTTCGAACAAGGCTGGTTGCGCAAGACACTGGTGGCACTGGTGCTGATCGTGATATGGGAAATCGCCGCGCGCGCGATCGACAACGATCTGCTCCTGCCGACGTTCGGCGCGACGTTTAGCGCGTTCATACAAGGAGTGTGGTCCGGCGAGCTGCTGCAGAAGACGGCGGTGTCGATGTCCGTGCTGCTGCGTGGTTATCTGCTCGGCGCCGTGCTTGCTTTCGCGCTGACGTCGCTCGCCGTGTCGACGCGCCTGGGCCGTGATGTCCTGTCGATGCTGACGGCGATGTTCAACCCCTTGCCTTCCATCGCGCTCCTGCCGCTCGCGTTGCTGTGGTTCGGCCTCGGTACCGGCAGCCTGCTGTTCGTGCTGGTTCATTCGGTGCTGTGGCCGCTGGCGCTGAATACCTACTCAGGATTTCAATCGGTGCCGGCGACGCTGCGCATGACAGGGCGCAACTACGGGCTCACGGGCATGCGCCACGTGCTGCTGATTCTGGTGCCGGCGGCGTTGCCGGCGATTCTGGCCGGCTTGCGGGTGGGCTGGGCCTTTGCGTGGCGCACGCTGATCGCCGCCGAGCTCGTATTCGGCGCGAGTTCTGGCAGTGGCGGCCTGGGGTGGTATATCTTTCAGAATCGGAACGAGTTGTACACGGATCGCGTTTTTGCAGGGCTGGCCGCGGTGATCGTGATCGGCCTGCTGATCGAACATCTGGTGTTCGATACGCTCGAACGCGTGACCGTTCGGCGCTGGGGCGTGCAGCATTAACGATTCGTTACACGCAACAATGAGAGTGTGGACACGCGCTTAAGTATGACGAAATACGAGGCGCGCGAAAGTTGGGGAACCGTCCGGTTGCGCTCGCCGCTACCGGCCCCGAACCAGATCGACAGGAGGACCCCATCATGGGAATGCGCCCTGATCCTACGTTCCATGCATCGCCGAAACTCGCGATGGATGCGCCTGCGGAAGACTTTGCCTACACCTTGCTGCTCAGCCCCGATTTCTCGCAGCCCGACGCGCTTGTGGTGATCGACGTGAAGCCCGGATCGCCAACCTACAGCCAGGTGGTTCATACGGTGCCGGTGCCGAACAAGGGGGATGAATTTCATCACTTCGGATGGAATGCCTGCTCATCGTCCCTGTCGCCGCTCACCGGCCACGCCTTCCTCGAACGGCGCTATCTGATCATTCCGGGCATGCGCTCCTCGCGCATCTACATCGTCGATACCAAACCCCATCCTACGCAGGCGCGCATCCACAAGATCATCGAACCCGAGGAAATTTTCCGCAAGACCGGCTACTCGCGTCCGCACACGGTGCATTGTGGACCCGAAGGTATCTATGTCAGCACGCTCGGTGGCGCCGGGAAAGATGGCACAGACGGGCCGCCGGGAATTTTCATCATGGACTGCGAAACGTTCGAGGTGCTCGGCCGCTGGGAGATCGACCGCGGGCCGCAGGAGAAACACTACGATTTCTGGTGGAATCTGCCGCGCGACTACATGGTGTCGAGCGAGTGGGCGTTGCCGCCGCAGTTCGAGAATGGGCTCGTCCCTGAAGATCTTCTGTCGAACAGGTATGGCCACCACATCCACTTCTGGGATCTGCGGGCGAGGCGCAACGTGCAAACCATCGATCTCGGCGCCAATCATCAGATGGGGCTCGAAGTGCGGCCTGCGCACGATCCCAGCCGGGAGTACGGCTTTATCGGCGTAGTGGTCGACACGACGAATCTTGAAGGGTCGATCTGGACCTGGTGGCGGGAGGACGGCAAGTTCCACATCGAGAAGACCGCGACCATTCCGCCCGAGCCCGCCGCCACGGAATTGCTGCCGCCGTTGCTTCAGGGGTTCGGCGCGGTGCCGCCGCTCGTCACCGACATCGACCTCTCCATCGACGACAAATTCCTGTACGTCGCCTGTTGGGGAACCGGCGAGATGCGCCAGTACGACGTGACGGAACCCCGCAAACCGAAACTCGCGGGATCGGTCCACATCGGCGGGATCGTACGGCGCACGCCTCACCCGAACGGTCAAACCTTTGCGGGCGGTCCGCAGATGGTCGAGATCAGCCGGGACGGCAAGCGCGTCTACTGGACCAACTCCCTCTATTCGACGTGGGACAACCAGTTCTATCCGGACGGTGTACCCGCGGCACAGGTTATGGCCCGGGCCGAGCCTGCTGGCGGCCTGGCGCTGGCCGACGACTACTGGGTCGCCTTTCCCGACGGATACCGGGCTCACCAGATCCGGCTCGAAGGCGGCGATTGCTCGACCGATTCGTTCTGCTACCCATCGGTGGGGACTTGATTGGCGGTGTCTGGCCGCAGACCGGCCTTTGGTTGGCCGTCGCGGCGAGCGGTCTCTATCACGGGCTCAACCCGGCGATGGGCTGGCCGCTCGCCGTGTCGAGCGGGCTGATGGACAGGCGGGCGCGGGCGCTGTTCTCCGCGCTCCTGTATCTCGCCGCTGGGCACGTACTGGCGATGTTCGTGGTGATGGTGCCGTTCGCCATGCTGGCGATCCTGCTCGCCTGGCAGCGCGAAATCCAGATCGGCGCGAGTGTGCTGGTCATCGCCTTTGGCGCGTGGCTTCTGATCTGGCGGCGTCATCCGCGTGTGCTTGCGCGGATTCCACCGTCGCGGCTCGCGCTCTGGTCTTTCGCCGTGGCCATCGCGCATGGCGCGGGGCTGATGCTCGTGCCGGTCTACCTCGGCCTTTGCCGGTCCTATGAGATGGATCAGGGACATCAGGCCGCGCGGGCCCTGATCGACGCCAATCTGGGCATGGCGCTGCTTGTCTCCGGCGTCCATGCCACCGCCATGATCGCGGTCGGCGGACTCCTCGCGTGGCTGGTCTACCGCTATCTGGGGCTGAAATTCGTGTCGCGGAGCTGGTTCAATCTGGACGCAGTCTGGGCGATGAGCCTTATTCTCGTGGGCACACTTTCGTTGGTGTTCAATGCCGCGGTAGCAGCCGGCGAGGGGTGATAGCGGCCGACCCGCAATCGCGACCATACGTATGCGCGTGAGGTATCGGCTCGGCTAACGTGTGGGCGCAGGGATCGCGGCTTTGGCCGCTTGCCAGTATTTCGCCACCGCGGGCAGGATGCCACCCTCTGACGGACCGGCGACTTCGCGCTCCAAACACGCGCATAGCGCGGCGATCAGCAGAACGGCGACAACCCGGCCATGCGACGGACGCGAACGCTCAGGGGCCGGGCGCGAGACCTCGTGCGAGGCCGTCGCGGCGGTGTGCTGTGAATAATCCCACTGGGGTTTGCTCATCTCAGTAGACCACGCCGGAGAGGAAGCGCTCAGTGTCGTCCTTTCTGCGTTGTGGCAGAACCAAGATTCCCGACTATCCATATCCGTGTGGCGTATTTGGCCGACGACGCGTGTTTTGCGTCAGCGCGGGTGATGGCGGTATTGCTTGCGACCACGCGTGTCCGCGCAGCTCCACACATTTTCATAGGCAGGCATCGTCGTGGGTAAGAGTTTCAGGCGCGTGGCGCGCAAATGCGCCGGTGTTCCCGCTATGAGCAAAGCCGGTGCCTGACTGCCGGAGCGCGTTCTGACCGTCCCGCATGCGGGGCGGCACATGCCAGGCACGCCGCATGCGAATGACCTGAGGCGTTCTGTTGCTGCACGAAAAAGCTGCGGCGGTGGATTTTCTGATCGACGACACCTCTGGAGGTATTGAATGACTACGAACGTTGTTTCCGCGCTGAATGATCTGATCGAAACGTCGAAGGACGGCGAGAAGGGTTTTCTCAAGGCCGCCGAGGATGCGCATGACGCGCAACTGAAAACCCTGTTTCAGTCGCGGGCAGCAGACTGCGCGCGCGGCGCGCGTGAGCTTCAGGATGCGGTTCAAGGCATGGGTGGCAAGCCCGAATCGCATGGCAGTGTAAGCGGCGCCCTGCATCGCGGCTGGGTCGATGTGAAGTCGGCCGTCACGAATCGCAGCGATCACGAAATCCTGGCTGAATGCGAAAAGGGCGAGGACGTGGCCAAGAAGCGATATCACGACGCGCTCGAAAAGGAATTGCCGCCGGACGTGCGTGGAATTGTCGAGCGCCAGTATCAGGGCGTGCTGCAAAACCATGACCGTGTGCGCGACCTGCGTGATCAGTACGCTGCGGCCAAGCCTTGATCCGCAAGACGGCTGGGTATCGGGCGCAATAACGATACCCAGCCGTCGACAATCGTGACTTCAGCGACTTCGTCGCAAGCTGCGGGCCGGCCGATCTTCGCGCGCTCGACAAGAGGCTGGTCGAGCCGGCTGCCGGCGCTGCGTCGATCAAAAAAACCAGCGGAGGCTGTGGGACGGGGCGAGATGTGCTGGCGCAAACGGTATCGGCATAACGTAAGGATAGTTAAGGAATTCGAAATGGCGCGGCATAAGGCGGATGTTTCCGACGGCGACTTCGAGATCTACGCGACCTATCACGGCACGAGCGACGGCCGGTACGTGGGCGGCCTCAGGGTCATCAGAAAGTCCGACCGGAAGATCCTGTTTCCGTTTGAAGGCGCGCCGCAGATCGGACCTTATGCAACGCCCGTGCAAGCGCGCGAGGCTGCCGTGGAGTATGGCCGCCAGATCGTCGCGACAGACCGGGCGGCACCCGAGAAGTAGCGCTGCGCGGCACGTGCAAGGCGTGCGGGAGGGTGCCGCCGGAAAGCCGCGAACGTTGGTTTAAAACCCGTGCCGCACGGAAAACGTCGCGCCCGTACTGTGTGAGTGAAGCACCGCGACCCGCGCCGTTGCAGAAAAGGCCCAGTCGTTGACGACCAGCGACAGCTTTCGCTGCGGTTGCGCACCGAGCGTCAGGGTCGCGTTCGGCAAATCGACCATCGAGAGTTGCGGCGCGGTCGACGGGCCCAGATCGAGATAATCCGACGCGTGTTGCGGCGCCGCTTCAGACGTGGGCGCCAGCGTCCCGGTGCCCAGCCGGAAGTCGTGAGTTAGCGGCGTGCTGTAGAAGTTATCGACTTGCGCGTAAGAGGGATTTCCCTGGCCCGACTGGTACTCGAATTCATAGCGTTGCGGTTCCGGAATGGGCGCAACGGCCTTCACCGACGGCGGCGCGATGCTTGCAACGGTCATCTCTTCGGGCAAATCGATAGCAAGCTCGCCCGCGAACGCATACCCGCTCAGCAAAAAGATGATTGCGCCGGCAATTCTTTCGCATGGGCAGGTCATGGCATGCCTCCGATGAAGGAACTGAAACGTCACACGACTGACACGCTATGTCTGAACGGGACCGCTTTCGGATTCCTGCTTGCATCCACCTATTGTAGTCAGTCATTCGCGTATCGCTACCCATCTATATCGCTTGCGCCGGTGAGGAACAGCGCTTGCTGCGCTCCCGGTTGCCGCCGCGCAATCCGTTGCAAACGGCAAATTCCGCAAGCCCGGGAGCGGGCTTTTTTGCTGGTCTCACAAGGAGCATGAACATGGAAACCACGACGGTGGAAGAACGCATCAGGACCCGGGCCTACCATTTGTGGGAGAAGGCGACCGAACCCAGGGGGACACCTGAGGAGTACTGGGAACAGGCGCGCGCCGAGATCGAGGATGAGGACGCACAAGCCGACGCGTCGGGTGTGCCCACGGAGCCGCCCGGAACGCTGTGAGGGTCTTCGGCGGTTCACTGCCCGCGCGGTTGCGGTGATCGTGATGCTGGGCGCGGCGGGGCGAACAGAATGCACTTTTTCTGGGCGGCCCGCCGGATCGGCCCGGTTGGCTGAGGAAGTGCCTTTTCCGTATTCACCCGGCGCAACCCGGCTACGACGGCTTCAACTCCTCTGCCGACTTCCGTTGAAACTCGCGCGGCGAGACGCCGAAGTGCGCGCGGAAATCCCGCGAGAAATGCGCGCCGTCGGAGAAGCCGCAATCGAGCGCGATCTGAGTGATGCTGCGCGGATTATTGAGCAACAGCCAACTGCCGTATTCGAGCCGCAGCGAGCGCAGAAATGCCATTGGCGAGAGGCCGAGCGCGTCATGAAACGCACGTTCGAGTTGCCGCCTGCCGACACCCACATAACGCGCGATGACGTCGAGTGTTGGTGGATTGTCGATGCGCTGCTCAATGAAATGGGCCGCCTGACGCACGCGGATATCGCCGATATGCGTGAGGTCGGCGTAGAAGTGCGCCTGCGGCAATTTCGCGGGACGCATGCCTTGCAGCATCATGTGGCGCACAACCTGCTGCGCCTTGTCCCGGCCGCAATGACGGGCAACAAGGTATAGACCGAGATCGATGGCTGCGGTCGAACCCGCGCAGGTGATCAGGTCTCCTTCATCCACGAACAGGTGATCGACGACGGCGGGTGCCTGCGGAAAGCGGGCGCGAAACGCGTCGAGCACATTCCAGTGTACGCAGACAACACGCGACCCAATCAGTCCCGCTTGCGCGAGCGCGAATGTGCCGGTGCAGATGCCCAGCATGCGCACGCGGCTTGCGCTCGCCCGCCGCAACCAGTCGGCCAGCAGCGGCGGCAAATAGGTATTGGGGTAGTCGTTGCCACCGCAGACGGCGATGTAGTCGAACTCCGCCGGGTCGTCCGGCAATCCGCCGCCGACCGCGAGCGTCACGCCCGCGCTCGAGGTGCGCGGCAAACCGTCCATGCTCATGACACGCCAGCGCGCATGAATCTGCCGGCTACGTCCGCCATGGTCCGCAGCCAGACGCAGTACGTCGACCAGCCCCGCGAACGCGGCCAGCGTGAATTGGTGCAGCAGAATGAAACCGATCGAAAGCTCGGGTTTACCCGTTTCCTTTGTGGCCTCAGCGGCAGGCGTGGCGGGGGTTTCAGCGTCGGCGTCGGGCGGATTCGGCATGACGCAATTATTCAATTAATTGGCCGTGACTTGCAAGCTGGCGGTGCCATGCGGCGCGCAAGATACAGGTGTGGTCACGACAAGCCAAACCTGGGGACGACATGGGACACGGAACGCGCAACACGATCAAGGCGGCCATTGCGCTCGCCTGCACGATGGTTTCACTAAGCGCCGCCGCGCAGGCGCCACGGCTGACGGTCGCCATGTACGGCGGCAACTGGGGCGACGCTTTTCGTAGTTGCGTGGCCGAGCCTTTCACGAAGGCAACCGGGATTACCGTGACGCCGGAACTCGGCACCTCGACCACGACGCTCGCCAAGTTGCAGCAGCAGAAAGCGGCACCCACCATCGACGTCGCGTGGATGGATGGCGGCATCAGCGAACTGGCCTATCAGGCAGGTGTGCTCGACAACCTCGACAGCGCGGCAATTCCGAATCTCAGGCAGGTGATCGCCAAGGCCGTCTATCGCGACGGCAATACGACCTACGCGGTCGGCTCCGGCTACTACTCGCTGGGATTGGCCTACAACATCCGATCGGTCAAACCGCCGACGAGCTGGAAGGACCTCTGGAATCCGGCCTATGCGGGCGCGGTAACGGTGCCGTCGCCGGCCAACTCCGCCGGCATCCCGTTTGTGGTGTTCCTCGCTCAGGTGTGGGGCGTCGACCCGGCTCATCTCGATCCCGTCTACGCGAAGCTCGCAGCCCTCGATACCGCGCTCTTCTACGACAGCTCGGGGGCCGCGACGAACGCCTTTCAGAGCGGCGAAGCGACGATTGGCGCGTTCTTCAACGTCGGCGCGTGGGACCTGATCGACAAGGGCGCGCCGATCGGCTTTGTCGTGCCGAAGGAAGGGGCATGGGCGACCGACGCCCGCCTGCATCTCGTGAAGGGCTCGCGCAACAAGGCGGCGGCGGAGAAATTCATCAACGCCGCCCTGACGCCGGAGGCGGCGACGTGCTTGGCGACGAAGCTGTATCTCGGGCCGGCCGTGGCAGGCGTCAAGCTTCCCCCCGACGTGGCGCGCAAGCTGCCCTGGGGCGCCAACGGTTCAGTCGACAGCCTGAAGCTGTTCGACTGGAGCGTGCTCAACGCGCGCCGTGGCGAGATCACGGCTGCGTGGAACCGTCAGGTAGCCACCAAGCAATGAACCAGGTGCAAGCGATGCCAGCCCTTTTGACTCTCGATGCCGTGTGCAAGCGCTTTGGCGGATACACCGCGCTCGAGCGGATTCACCTGGACATCCGCCAGGGAGAATTCATCGCGCTGCTCGGACCGAGCGGCTGCGGCAAGACCACGCTGCTGCGTTCGATCGCCGGCTTTCTGACGCCCGACAGCGGCCGTATCGTGATCGATGGCGAAGATGTCACCGGTTTGCCGCCGTACCGGCGTCCGCTGAACACGGTGTTCCAGAACTACGCGCTGTTCCCGCATATGACCGTGCTCGAGAACGTGGCCTACGGTCCACGACGGCAGGGCGCGTCGCGTCGTGAGGCGAGCGAACGCGCCAGAGCGGCGCTTGAACTGGTCGGTCTGGCGTCGCTTGCCGAGCGCTATCCGCGTGAGATGTCGGGCGGCCAGCAGCAGCGTGTGGCGCTGGCGCGCGCGGTGGTCAACCAGCCGAAGCTGCTGCTGCTCGATGAGCCGTTGTCCGCACTCGACATGAAGTTGCGCAAACGCATGCAGCTCGAACTCAAGCATCTGCAGGCAAAGCTCGGCATTGCGTTTGTGTTCGTCACGCACGATCAGGAGGAGGCGATGACGATGGCCGACCGGATCGTCGTGATGAACGCGGGGCGGATCGAACAGGTCGGCACCGGCACGGACATCTATCGCGCGCCTGCCACGCGCTTTGTCACCGAGTTCATCGGTGAGGCCAACCTGATCGACTTTACCGCGGCCAGTGGTGCGATTTCGCTGGCATTGCCGGGCGCGCCCGCCCGTCTCGCGCGCGCCGGTGCGCCGTCGAAGGGCGTTGCGGTCCTGCGGCCGGAGCAACTGCGTGTGCTCGACAACGCGGGCCACGACGATGCGTCACTGTGCTGCGTCTCGGGCGTGCTGGTCGACGTGGTGAGTGTCGGCAGTCACACGATGCTTCACGCCAATGTCGACGGCCAGCGTGTCGTGGCCCGCGTGATGGGGCTGCCGGCCGCTGCAACGCGAACGGGAGGCCCGGTGCGTTTCGGTTTCGATCCGTCCGACCTGCATCTGATTGGGGAGCCGGCATGAATCGCCCCGTCGTCACGCCGTTGGTCATGATGGCTGCGCCGATGGTGTTTTTCACGGCGTTCTTTCTCGCGCCGCTTGCCGTGGTGCTGCTGGCCAGCTTCACCAGTCCGCAAACGCACGGCGTATCGCTCGTCAACTACGTGCGCGTGCTGGCCGACCAGTATCACTGGGGCGTCATTCTCGTCACCTTCCGTCTTGCCTGCCTGAGCACGCTGGCGTGCCTGCTGCTCGGCTATCCGCTCGCCTGGTATCTCGTGCGGGTGGTTCGCTGGGGCCCGTGGCGGCGGATCTGCGTGATCCTGCTCGTGGTGCCGATGCTGACGAGCAATATCGTCCGCTCATTCGGCTGGATGGTGCTGCTGGGCCGCAACGGGCTCGTCAATCAGACGCTCCTTGCCACCGGCGCGATCGAGCGTCCGGTGCGCTTCCTCGGCACCGAACTGGGCATTCTGATCGGCATGGTCTATGTGCTGCTGCCGTTTGTCGTGCTGGCGGTCGGCAATGCGCTTGCACAAGTCGATCCCGCTGTCGAGCAGGCGTCCGCGGATCTCGGCGCGAGTCCGCTCGAGACCTTCCGCTATGTCACGTGGCCGCTGACCTTACCCGGTGTGGTGGCCGGGGCGATCATGGTTTTCACGCTCGCGGTCAGCGCCTATGTGACGCCGGCGTTGTTGTCGGGCGGCCGCGTTACCGTCCTGTCGATGTTGATCTTCCAGCAGTACAGCGCGACGTTCGATTTCAATTACGGCGGCGCGCTCAGTATCGTGCTGCTCGTCTTTACGCTCGTCATGGTCGCTCTCGCAGGCCGGGTTGGTGAGATTCGCGGGAGGGCACGATGATCGCCCGAATGTCGATTCGCGTTGTCTCCTGGGTCGTGCTCGCCTATCTGGTGCTCCCGCTTGTGGTCATTCTCGGCAGCTCCGTGACGGCGTCGCAATTCCTCGCGTTTCCGCCGCGCGGCCTCACCTTGCACTGGTATCAGGTGATGCTGTCCGACCCGAGCTACGTCGCGGCGTTCTCGACGAGTACCTTGCTGGCGCTGGCGGCCACGGCCGCGGCGCTGGTTCTTACCGTGCCCGCGGCACTGGCCTTCGCGCGTTACCCGTTTCCGGGCAAGCGCGCGCTGACGGTCGCGCTGATGGCGCCGCTCGTGCTACCGCACATCGTGCTCGGCGCGGCCTTGCTGCAGTTCGGCGGTTACTTCGGACTCACGCGCAGTTTTGCCTCGCTCCTGATCGGCCATACGGTGATCGTCTCGCCGTTCGTGCTGCGCTCGGTGATGTCGATGATGACCCCCGAGCAGCGCGCGCTCGAGGAGGCGTCGTATGACCTCGGCGCCAATCCGTGGACCACGTTCTTTCTCGTCGTGTTGCCGCGAATCCGTTCGGGCATCGTGACGGGATCGATCTTCGCGTTCATCTCGTCGTGGATCAACGTCGAGCTGTCGATTTTCAACACGACGGCCGACCTCAACACGATACCGGTCAAGCTTTTCAACTACGTGCAGTACACGATCGACCCGACGATCGCGGCCGTATCGGGCGCGACCATCGTGGTGGCGATCGTGGTGATCACGATTCTCGATTTGACGATCGGCCTGGACATGCTGTCCGACCGCAGCTAACCCTCACTCACTTTTCAACGAGGAGCTTCAACCATGCGTAAGCAGGACGCGTTCGATGTCATCTATACCCACACCGAAGGGGAGCCCCTTTGCATCGTGCACAGCGGCATTCCCTATCCGCCGGGATCGACGATCCTGGAAAAGCGCGCCTTTCTTGAGACGAACTATGACTGGTTGCGCAAGGCGCTGATGCGCGAGCCGCGCGGACATAAGGATATGTTCGGCGTATTCCTGACGCCGCCGTCGAGCAAGGAATTCGACGCGGGTCTGATTTATATCGACGGCACCGAGTACTCACATATGTGCGGTCACGGCACAATCGCGGTTGCCATGACGATGGTGGCGTTGGGTCTCGTGCCGCGCGGCGACAATGGCATCACGCGGATTCGTTTCGAAACGACGGCGGGGCTGGTGGTCGCCGAAGTGGCGTCAGAGGGCGACGAGGTGCTGTGGACGCGCTTCGAGAACGTGCCGGCCTATGTCGCCGCGCAGGACATTCCCGTGCATCTGCCGGGCTATGGCGATCTGAAGGCCGATCTCGTCTGGGGTGGCAACTATTTCGGCATTGTCGATCTGTCGGGCTGCGCGTTGCGAATCTCGCCCGAGAACGGCAGCGAACTGTCGCGCCTCGGCCTGCTCGTGCGTGATCAGATCAAGGAGCAGATGCGCATCCAGCATCCGACTGAAGCGCACATCAACAATCTGAATTTCATCACGTTCTGGCACTCGCCGACGATCGAAGGCGCTTTCTACAAGAACGTCCACGTGTTCAGCGCGGGCCAGCTGGACCGTTCGCCGGGCGGCACCGGCACCAGTGCGATGATGGCGATGTTCGAGGCACGCGGCAAACTCAAACTGAATCAGCCGATCCTCTCCGAGGGCTTGCTTGGCAGCGGCACTTTCGAAGGCTGCCTGCTCGGCGAGGTCGATCTGAACGGCACGCGCGCCGTGCGTCCGACCGTGAAGGGGACGGCCAGCATTCTGGGTACGGCACGCTGGATGCTCGATCGAAACGATGAGGTCGGCGCGGGATTCGTGGTGCGCTAGGGAGGTGTCAGGGGAAGGGGAGGAAAGGCTCTCGCCGCTGTCAGATGTCGAGCGGCAGCGATAGCCCCACCTTGACCTTCGACATCACGACCATCGTTTCGAAGTGGCGGATGTTCGGATTCTGTCTGAACACCCGCGTCGAGAATTCTTCATAGTGGTCGACGTCGCGCATCGAGATCATGATGACAAAATCCGCCCGGCCCGTCACGACGTAGCACTGCATGACTTCAGGCAGCGAATTGAGGAAGCGCTTGAATTCATCGAGCAGGTCGACCCGCTCCCGTTCGACCTGAACCATGACCAGCATCATCAGCGGCAAGCCGACCTTGTTCGGATCGACCACTGACACGTCCTTCAGAATGTATTTTTCGTCCCGTAGCCGCTTGACCCGCCGCATGCACGCAGGTGGGCTCAGGCCGATCTCCGCAGCCAGCGACTGATTGCTGATCTGATTGTCGCGCTGGAGGATCGCCAGGATCCGCAAATCGAAATTGTCCAGCGAGCTGACTTGCATGGTCATTGGATTTCTCTAAAAGCAAAAAAAAGAAATTCACCGACGCTTGACGGCTTTAGCACTTTTTTGGATTTCGCCGCGTCTCCATAGAATCGTAGCATCAATCAACGGTTGACAAATACGGAGAAGAGCATGCGAACCAGGCATCTTTTATTGATCGCGACACTGTCCGCGTTCGCCGCGTCGACGTATGCCGACGACACGATTGTGGTCGGCTTTGCAGGCGCCCTCACGGGTGGCCAGGCCCATTACGGCAAGGATAGCGAACGGGGCATTCGCCTGGCCATTGAGGAAATCAACGCACAACATCCTACGATCGCGGGCAAGCCGGTCACATTCACGCTCAATGCGCAGGATGATGCAGCCGATCCCAGGACGGCAACGACCGTCGCTCAACGTTTCGTCGACCAGCACGTGAGTGCCGTGATCGGTCATCAGAACTCGGGCACCTCGATTGCCGTCGCCCGGCTTTACGCGTCGGCGAATATGGCAGAACTGACGCCCTCAGCGACCAATCCGCAATTTACTCACCTCGGCTATCGAACCACCTTCCGGATGCTCGCCAACGATAGCTTCCTCGGTGAGGTCGTTTCGCGATATGCCGTCGAACATCTGCATGTACACCGCGTGGGTGTGATTGACGACCGCACTGCATACGGGCAGGGGATCGCCGACGTATTTGTCGACGACGTCGGCAAGGCCGGCGTCACTGTTGCCGCGCGCGAATACACGACCGACAAGGCGTTCGACTTCGGTTCTTCGCTTACGCTGATCAAGGGCAAGCGTCCCGATGCGATATTCTTCGGCGGCATGGACACCCAAGGTGGCCCGATGCTCAAGCAAATGAAGAAGTATCAGATCGACGCGCCGTTGATGGGCGGTGACGGCTTGTGTACCGAGGAAATCCAGACGCTTGCCGGCGATGCGCTCGACGGTAATCTCTACTGTGCCGATGGCGGACGCAGCCTTGCCACAATGCCAGGCGGGCCGGCCTTCGCGGCGCGTTTCAAGGCGAAGTACGGCGAGCCGGTGCAACTCTACGCCCCGTATGCCTACGACGCGATGATGGCGATTTACCATGCCGTCATGCTCGCGCAGTCGAGCGACCCGGCGAAGATTGTCGAGGCGCTTCATGCGGTGAGCTTTGAGGGCGTAACAGGCAAGATCGCATTCGATGCGAACGGCGATCTGAAGAATCCGGCAGCAACGATTTCCACGTTCAAGGGAGGCAACAAGATGGCGCTGGCAGAGGTGGTGAAATGAGCTCACGTATTCTCGCGGTCGGCACGGCTTCACTGCGCGAGATCGCGAATCCGGTCGACGACGTTCGCGATCCTGTCGTGCTGGAAGAGGCGCGCGCGCTGACCGAAGCGCTCCGGGTATTTCGCGAGGAGCATGGCTTCGGGCGCGCGATCGCGGCGCCGCAGATCGGTATTGGAAAACGGATGATCGGCCTCGCGCTTCCCGGCTGGCCGGAGGTGATCGTGAACCCCGAGATCGTCTGGCGCAGTGAAGAACGCATGACACTCTGGGACGATTGCATGTGTTTCCCCGAGATGCTCGTGATGGTCGAGCGCCACGTGTCCGTATCGATCCAATACACGGCGTTCGACGGCTGCGTTCACGTTAAGAATTCACTGCCTCGCGACCTGTCCGAGCTGATACAGCACGAGATCGATCACCTCGACGGCAAACTGTCTTTCGACCGTGCGATCGGGGCGAATCCGTATGTACACCGTAGTGTCTTCGAAGCGGATATCGTTACGTTCGCCCGGCTCGTTGACTACTTTCCTCACACACTCTGAGAGCCTCCCTATGCCTGTGCAAGACATTGGCCGCCTCGACGGCCTGACTTATCCCACCGGTGTCGCGTATATGGCGGGTCAGTTCATGCCGATTTCGGAAGCGCGCATCTCCGTACTCGACTGGGGGATTCTTCACTCGGACGCGACGTACGACACGGTGCATGTCTGGAAAGGAAAGTTTTTCCGTCTCGACTTGCATATCGCGCGGTTTCGCCGGTCACTGGCGAGGCTGCGGCTGAACGTGCCGTTCAGCGACGATGAGTTGAGTCATATCCTCGTCGAATGCGTGAAGCGTTCCGGCTTGCGTGACGCTTACGTCGAAATGCTTTGCACGCGCGGAATATCGCCGACCTTCAGCCGTGACCCAAGAGACGCGATCAACCAGTTTGTCGCGTTTGCGGTGCCGTTCGGATCGGTTGCCAATGCACGCCAACTGAAAGAAGGACTGCATCTGCATCTGATCGACGACGTGCGCCGAATTCCGCCCGAGTCGGTCGATCCGCAGATCAAGAATTACCATTGGCTCGATCTCGTGACCGCGTTGTTCAAGGGATACGACGCCGGTGCGGAAAACGTGATCGTCAAGTGTACGGACGGGAGTGTCGCCGAGGGGCCTGGATTCAATGTCTTCATTGTGTGTGACGGGGCGCTGCACACGCCAGACCATGGTGTTCTGCACGGCATCACGCGCCAGACGGTGTTCGATCTCGCGGATGCGGCAGGGTTGCGCGCACACACGGGCAAGATCAGCGAGAGCCAGTTGCGCAATGCAGACGAGGTATTCATCACGTCGACTGCAGGAGGCATCATGCCGGTGGCGCGGCTCAATGACACGATGATTGGCGACGGCACGCCTGGCCCCGTCACGCGCGCACTGTTCGAAGCCTACTGGGCGCGGCACGATGATCCGGCCTGGAGTTTGGCGGTCGATTATGGCGACGAGGTTGGTTAGCGGGTCTATCGTCGATCATGACCGGATCGGCCATTGCCGGCGTTGGAGCAATGCCGACACCGCCGCTGATCAACGCGAGCGGCCTGTCGTTGTCAGCAAGCGTGAGCGCTCCTGCAGGCGTAAACAGGTCTAATGTGCCGCCCACGGCTACGCGATCGTGCAGGAAGCCGGATGCTTTGCCGCCGGGTTATGGGCACGCTCAAAGCAACAGAACGCTCATGATTGCCGCCACGATCAGCGTGCCAGCGGCGGCTATCAGCGAGCTGGAGAACGTGTGGCTTTGCGCATAGAGCGCGTTAGCCGCCATCGGCCCGGCGATCTGGCCGATACCGTAGACCACCGTCATGATCGCCATCAGATTGCCTCGCACCTTGCTCGCCACGCGCTGCGCGGCCGGCATGGCAATCGTGACCGTGCCCATGAACGTTCCGCCCACGAGCAGCGCGCTGAGCAGATACCCGGCCGCGGATTGCGCGACGGTTGGCAGAGCGACGCCTGCAGCCTGGATGATCAGGTTTGTCAGTAGTGCTGTGCGTGTTCCGAGCCGCTCGTGAATGCGATGCCAAAGGAAGCACGACGGTGCGGCGCCCAGCCCGAACACCGCCCAGACGTGGGCTGCATCCACATTGGGCAAGGTGCTCCTGACCAGCAGCGGCAGGTAGGTGGCCGTGACGATGTACCCGAGGCCCGCGAGGCCATAGATCACCACCAGCGGCCAGGGTTTGACCGTTTTTTGTGTGCCGGATGAGGATGCACTTGCTGAACCGATCGTCGCGGAACCGTGGCCAACCAGCCCCGGCGTGGCAGCCAGCCCGATGATCAGGCTCGTTACGCCGAGCAGCAGCCAAAGCCCTTTGCTGTGCAGCCCGGCGTGGGCGCCCGCGACCAGAAGTTCGGCGGACACCGCAATGCCGATACCCACACCTGCATAGAGCAGGGGAGCCCGGTGAAGCTGCCGCCGATGTTCGAGGAGCCAGAGTGATGCTGCGACCATCGCGAGCGCACTGAATACGCCGGCGATACCGCGGACCGCCACAATCATCCACGTCGAGTCGAGGACGCACAGAATGGCGAGGCAAAGCGCCGTGCCGGCCATCGACCAGAGACACAGACGGTGCGCGCTGTGGGCCTGGGCCCGAATCGCCAGCAAGGCGCCGAGCAGATAGCCCGCGTAGTTCGCGGACGCCGCCAGGCTGCCGCCGTGCAGACTGAGCAGTCCTTCTTCCACCATGTGCGGGTAGATGGCGGTGAATGCGAAGCGGCCAAAACCCATGCCGATGGCCATGATCAAGGCCGCGTCGATAGCCGGGCGGAAATTGACGCCGGTCCGTGCTGCGATGGTGCTCATGTTTCAAACCCTCTTCAATTGATTCAGCAGGTTCTGGAAGGCCGGAACGTCATAACCCGAACGCCACAGCAGGCAGGTTTCCACTTGCCCGGCCGGCAGCGTCTTCAGATCAGTGGGAACCTTGGCCAGTTCGAGGACGCTCTTTGGCAGCACCGTGACGCAGGCTCCGGCGGCAACGCACGCGATCATGGCGTGGTACGAGCCCATTTCCTGGACTTGCCAGCCAGGTGAATCAGGAATGCCGAGCACCGCTTCCGCAATGGCGCGGTAAGAGCACCCCTGTGCGAACGCAGCGAGCGAGCGCGTCTGGATTTCCCGGGCGCTGCTAGCGGACGCTTCGCTCGCGGGTGCCAGCAGCAGCAGTTCTTCGAGCCATACTTTTTCGGCGACGAGACCCATGTCGGCCAGTGAGGCGTCATCCTCAACGGCAGACGGCAAGGCGAGGAATGCGCAGTCCAGCCTCCCGATGCGGACCTGTTCCAGTAACTGGCGTGAGGGTCCTGTACTGACCTCGAGCCGTGTGGTCGGGTAGCGGGCATGGTACGCAGCGAGCACGGTGGGCAAACGGCTGGCGGCCGTACTTTCCATACATCCCATGCGCAGGACGCCGCCGTCCAGACCGCCCGTGACCACGTGCCGGGCCTCTTCTTCCAACGCCAGCAACCGTTTTGCGTAACCTAGAAAACGCTCGCCGGCCGTCGAGAGGCTGAGCCGCTTGCCGCTGCGCACAAAAAGCTCCACGCCCACATCGGCTTCGAGCTGCTGAATCCGCGTGGTCACGTTGGACTGCACTCTGCCAAGGCGGCTTGCCGCGCGTGTGATGCTCAATTCCGCTGCCACGACGCAGAAGATGTTGAGCGATTCCAGATCCATGTTGTTCTCTAAAAAGAAATGATAGAATGAGTTTATTCTCAAATTGAGATTTTGTCATCCTCACCGTTCAACCCGTTCCAGAACAGGAGTTGCCATGAGCTCGCTAAACCCCTTCATTGCACGACTTGGCATTGAATTCCCCATCATTCAGGCGCCGATGGCGGGCGTCTCCACGCCGCAACTGGCGGCCGCGGTTTCCAATGCCGGCGGACTGGGTTCGCTAGGTATCGGTGCGAGCACGGCTGACCAGGCGCGCAAAATGATCGAGGAAACGCGCAGCCTGACTCGTGAACCGTTCAACGTGAATGTGTTTTGCCATGTGCCTGCAGAGCGCGATGCGGCGCGCGAGACGGCGTGGCTGCATTACCTGGCGCCCCTGTTCGCCGAGGCGGGGATTGAGCCGCCGGCCGTGCTCAATGAGATCTACACGACGTTTCTTCGTGACGACGCAGTGTTCGACCTGCTGATCGAGCAGCGTCCCGCGGTTGTCAGCTTCCACTTTGGTCTGCCCTCCGCGGACCGCATCAAGGCATTGCGCGACGCAGGCATCACGACGTTGGCCAGCGCCACCAGCCTGCGTGAGGCAGCGCTCATCGAGCAGGCCGGCGTCGACGCGATCGTGGCGCAAGGGATCGAGGCCGGCGGCCACCGCGGCATGTTCGACCCGGATGCGATCGATGAGCGGTTGAGCACGGCTGTGCTGGTCCGGTTGTTGGTGCAGAGAACGAAGCTCCCTGTGATTGCTGCGGGAGGCATTATGGACGGCGAGGGAATCAGGGCGGCGCTCGACCTCGGCGCTGCGGCCGCGCAACTCGGCACCGCTTTCATTCTATGTCCCGAATCGGCGGCCAATGCCGGCTACCGCGCCAACCTCAAGAGCGCGCGCGCGGCGGCCACCCGCTTGACGAGCGTACTGTCCGGCCGGCCCGCGCGTGGCATGACCAATCGCCTCATCTCGTTCGGTGAGTCTTTGGGAAGTCCGGTGCCCGCGGCTTACCCCGTCGCCTACGACGCTGCCAAGCAGTTGAACGCGGCCGCGGCGAAACTCGGCAATCACGAATTTGCGGCGCAGTGGGCCGGGCAGGGTGCGCCGCTCGCGCGCGAGTTGCCTGCCGCGCAACTGGTCCAGACCCTCGTGCAGGAATGGCAGGGCTGAAGGATCCGCATTAATGCGTAGGACTTCAGATTAACCAGAGCTGGCGTCCGATCGGTGGCGTCACTCCGAGCCTGTGTAATCCCGACGTCAGCAGCACGACGCCACCGGCAAGACGAAGAACGATCGGGATCACGTGGTTCTCCGCGCGAGCGTTGCCGCTCAGGCGGGTACCTGGCCGGCGCCGCCAGTCGGATCGAACAGTTCAAGGATCGGCCAGTCCCTTTCCCCGGCGATGTGTCTGAGCCGGTCGTCCGGGTTGGTCGCCACGGGGTTGCTCACGCGTTCCAGCAACGGAATGTCGTTGACCGAATCGCTATAGAACCAGCTGCGTCCGAAGTTGGCAAAACTACGCCCCAGTGAGGCAAGCCATGCTTCGGTACGCGTGATCTTGCCTTCCCGAAAGCTCGGCACGCCGATCCATTCACCGGTGAAGTGCCCGTCCGGCCGGTTGCCGTCGGTCGCCAGATCGATCGCCAGCAGGTGGTAAAAACCGAGCGCGCGCGCGATCGGCTGGGTCACGAAAGCATTGGTCGCCGTCACCAGACAGCACAGGTCGCCCGCTTCCTGGTGATGCCGGACAAGCGCCAGCGCAGCCGGCTGGAGCGCGGGCAAGATGATCTCGCGCATGAACTGGGCGTGCCACGTATCGAGCTGTTCGCGCGGGTGCCGGGCCAATGGTGCGAGCACGTGGTTCAGATAGGCCGCCATGTCGAGCGTGCCCGCCTGATACGCGTCGTAGAAGCGGTCGACATCGCGTGCATGCTGTTCGCCGCCGACCACGCCAAGCTTCACAAGAAAGCGGTTCCATTCCTGGTCGCTATCGAGCGGCAGCAAGGTATGGTCGAGATCGAACAGAGCCAGATCAGGATGGTAGGTCAACTGAGATTCCTCCGGTCGTTGACAGGGTGCCTACTGCATGTCGAGCGAGTGCCTGACCGCTGCTGTCCCGCTGCCACCGTTGAATGCCGTCACGCCGGCGAGCCAGTGATCGAGCGTCTGGGGGTTCTCCTTGAGCCACGCCTGAGCGACCGTGACGGGGTCCTGGTGATCCATGATCGGCACCATCAGGCGGTTCTCCATGTCGGTGGTGAACTGCAGGTTGGTCAGCAGTTTGCCGACATTTGGGCACCGTTCGAGGTAGTCGGTCGGCACAACCGTGTAGACCCTGGCCGATCCGTAGTTGGGTCCGAACACGTCGTCACCGCCACCCAGATAGGTGATCTTGTAGTCGACATTCATCGGGTGCGGCTCCCATGCGAGAAACACCACCATCTTGTGCTCCTTGATCGCCCGCCCGACCTGCACCAGCATGGCGGCCTCGCTCGACTCGACCAGTTTGAAGCCGCCCAGGCCGAACTGATTGGTGTCGATCATCTTCTGGATGTGCGCATTGCCATTGTTGCCTGCGCCTATGCCGTAGATCTTGCCGTCGAGCTGATCCCTGAACTTCGCAATGTCGGCAAAGCTCCGCAGGCCTGCGTCGGCCGCATAGGAGGGCACGGCTAGCGTGTACTTCGCACCGATCAGATTCGGGCGCTCAAGAACCTTGATCGCGCCGGCCTGGACGAACGGCACAACGGTCGACGTCATGCTCGGATCCCAATAGCCGAGGAAGGCATCAATCTGCTTTTTCTTGATTCCCGCGAACACGATTGGCGGCGAAGCGATCGTTTTGGTCGGCTGATAGCCGAGTCCCTGCAGAAGTGCGGTTGCGACACCCGTGGTGGCGGCGATGTCGCTCCAGCCCACATCGCCGAGTGTCACGCTGCGACAGGTTTCTGGATCCTGCGCGTGAGCGGTGCCGAGCAGACAGAGGGAGACGAAGCATGCCCCCGCAAGTTGGATAACGCGTTTCATCAGGCTGACTCCTATAGGAAAGAGATCGGTATGCGGCAATGGACACCCATGTTCGCGAACCGGGATCGAACTACCAGATGTGATCGGAAATCAGCATATTATCTAATCCACAAATTTACAAGTTTGCAAAAATAAACACACTGGAATCCTAATTTATAACCAGAATCCGTGTTCTCCCTGGTAACGTCGCAATTGCGCAGAGTCGTGTCGTGTCTGGCTTGTTCATGCGGAGTTTTTTCTGGCAATGAATGATCTTGTTACGCAGCATGGGCCGGCGCTCGACAGGCTGTCGAGCGCTTCAGGCAGGGATGGAATGTTGACGAGAGCAGGGCGCGTGGCCGCTGTTCACAATGCGTCTTTCGACGATGAGGAGTGAGAGATTTTCGCGGCCGGCGGGTTTCGCTCGCAATCCCGCTTTTGCCGAGGGCGCGCGCTGTACCGGTTCGTCACCAGATAGCCTGCGTTGCCGGCGAACCGGTTGGCTTCAACCGGTTCGCATCGGCGTTGAGGCATCGTCCTCGCGGCTACGAGAACGTGAGTTCCCGCATGACGCTAGATAGTGAGCGACACAGGTCCCGCAAGCGTCGTATATCCGTCGTCAAAGAGATACCAGACGTCGTACTGACCCGAAGGCAGGGCCGTACCTCCGTATGTGGAGAGTAGTACCGAACCGGCGTTTCGCGGTGCATACACCCATTGCAGCGAGTTGACCGAGCCGGGAGTCGCTCCCTTTGCATAGACACCAATCCAGTTCTTTGGGCTGTGATTCCAGGGCGGTGCGACGTAGTCGAACCGTAGCGTGGCATAGGTGGACCCCTGAATCGAAAATGCTGGATCGAACAGCGCCGCATTGCCGATCGCCGGGTCTGTTTTCCAGGGCCCGGTCTGCGCTTGCACGCAGCCGGCGATACGCCTGAAGTAGTTCACGTCTCCCGCGATCCGGACGCTGGCGTCGTGCCAGCCATAGCAGCCTGGCCAGACTATTGCCTGCGTCATTCCCGCACCGACGGTGACGGCAACGGGCTTGTTCGTCTGATAGGCGTTGTCGGTCACTTCAAAAGTGCAAGGTTGAGTACCGAGCGAGTTATCCAGTGTGATCTGGATGCTCGCATCCACGACGTTGTAGCAGGTTTCCACTTCGGGAGCAGGCCCCGAGCTTCCCGACGCAATCAGATTGCCGCGGAATTCGCGCAAAAAACCATTTGGCCCATAGATCGAAAAATCGTAACTACCGTCCGACCCGATTGGCAGTACATCCTGTACTGTCCCGGCAACGCCACCCACACTTGCTCCGATGGTGTACACACGCGGCATGAGCGGAGTTGTTCCAGGCGCCGTGTATTTCCGCAATTGAAGCGATACGCCTGCCTGGCCTGTATTGGCGCATTGGAGTGTGAGCGTGGTGCCCTGACTGTTGATCCGTCCTGCCACGAAGAACTCGTACGGGAGTTGGCACGCGGGCTGCGTCGCAACGGCCTGCGTGGGCAATGCCTGCGGACTGGGGGGACCCGGAAGTTGCACCGTCGGGCCGCTTGGATTCATATTGCTGACTGCTGGCGCGATCGTAAATCCCGACTGACTGGCCGGCCCTGCGAAATTGAACGCAGAGGTCAGGTCGCCACACACCGCCCGGCGCCAGCTCGTTATATTCGTTTCCGTAATGGGTTGGGTACTGGTGCCGAACCGTCGTTCGATAAACTGGATGACGGAGGTATGGTCGAACACCTGCGAATTGACGTTGCCTCCTATGGACCACGGGGACACGACGATCATCGGCACCCTGGGCCCAAGGCCGATAGGATTGAGCGCGTCCGTTGGCGCAGTTCCATCGCTAGCCACGCCGTTGTTGTAGAACTCATTGACCGTGCTCACGTTCGATACGCCATTCGTGGAGGCGGGTGGAACCGGAGGCGGTACGTGATCGAAATAACCGTCATTCTCGTCATAGGTCACGAATAGAACCGTGCTGGCCCAGACTGCCGGATTCGAGGTCAGTGCCTGCAAGACCTGATCGACATACCACTCACCGCCGCTGGCGGCCCAGGAAGGATGCTCGCAATAAGCGTAGGGCGCGACGATCCACGATACCTGAGGTAGCGTGTTGTTGGCGACGTCACTCTGAAGTTGTGAAAAAAGCCCGAGATCATACGGTTTCGCGTTTCCAGTCGCCGCGATTTGCGTTCCATTCAGTGCGGGCGAAAGAGGGCTGCTTGCGCCGAGATTCTGATACTGCGGAAAGTTAAGCAGGGCGTTGTCGCCATAATTGCCGTTCCACCAGAGGTCGGTTTTCGTGCCGCTTTCATATTCACCCACGCCGCTGTTGGTGTCCAATCCCTGCCCTTTGTCCTGATAGACCTTCCAGGTTACACCCGCGGCAGCAAGCAGTTCAGGAAAGGTTTTCCAGTTGTATGCCGAAACACCGTTGCCGGTCTGAGGACTTGACCCGGCAAGATTCCCGCAGCAGCCGGTCCACAGGTAGATCCGGTTGGGATTGGTCGGTCCAAGTTGCGAGCAGTGGTAGTTGTCACAGATCGTGAATGCCTGAGCAAGTGCGTAATAGTAGGGGATATCGCCCGAAGTGAAATGAGCCATGGTGGCCGCTGTTTTGTACTGCGCCCAGCCGTCATACAGGCCACCGTTCCACGCCTGATGTGTAGTCGTCCAATCGTGGTCCAGGTCGGAAAAGTAAGTGTCGCCTTGAGGACCTGAACCCGGGTGATACGGCAAAACATAGGAAGAAGATGAAGCCGGATTCTGGTGCCAGACTGGATAGCCGTTTGGCAGGATGACAGGGCGTGGGTCGCCAAATCCACGAACACCGGCAAGCATTCCGAAGTAATGATCGAAAGACCGGTTCTCCTGCATCAGGATGACAATATGCTGGACGTCGTTTATCGAGTAGGAAGAACTGGCGGGAGGAATCGATTGTGCCCTCAGGATGCCTTCAGGCAGGAGGGAGGTGACTGCAGAAGCGCCTGCGAGTTTTAGCGTATCAAGCAGGAACTGGCGCCGGGAAGTCGGTTTCGTGGTCATTGCTGGGGCCTTGGCGGTTTCGGGAACGGACTGCGCGGATGAAGACAACACCCATTCGCGGCGTTGCTGCGCAGCGTTGAACGCTCAGAACACAAACAACAGCGCGCGTGCGCGTATCAGGAGCTCGGCGCGCAATGCCATGGGCTTGAATTCTGGTTGGCCGCCTGTGTCCGTGAATTCCTAGCCGATGTGCCTGCCACAGATCCTGGCGAATCGCCGCTTCCCCCGCAGGCTGCGAGCAGGCCGCACACCAGCAAGCCGGCCAATGCCTGGCGCAGCGCGCAAGGTACGGTATGCCGCGCCTTCAGCATGTCAGCAGAACGGACGCGAGTAGCCGTCGAGAAAACGGTTTGTTGCCTGCGATGTAAAGTCATGCTGCTCTCCAATGACAGGATGGGTGATGTATCAGGGATGCGTCACAGGATTGCGGCCCACGTTCCCGGGATGTGGCCACGTTCTCCTGCTGCGACGATGCGATGCACGGACGGTGCACCATTGCAATAACGACCTTGGCTGGCTGCGACGTTGAGTCTTTCTATGCACTTGCTCTCCCTTTCCTGACTGGAAATAGCTGCACGCGCACCGATGCAGGCAAGTCGGAGACAAGCTGAAAAAAATACCGAAGCGATCAGCAGGCGCGGCCTAAGCAGGTTCAATGGGCGCTGCAAAAAATCAAGACGTCTCGACAATCGTCGATTTACCAGGCGGAAAAACTCTATTGCCTTGAGGTTAGTCGATCGTTGTTATTTTGTTCGGATTGCTAATAAAGTAGGATATGAATCACCGTGTCGGTATTATCAAAAACGACGTCAATCAGTCAAAAAGTGACGCAGTCTCTGTTTTGGCGCCCGGGATCGGATAGTGGTGATCGGCGCCGCTGAAGGACACGCGATCTTCCTGAACGAAGACTAGAACGAAAAACACAAATGCGCAACTATACAAAAATATGCAACCATCCGGCAGACTGCCCTTGACAAGCCATCGGCAGAACCCACAATGATGTGGACGGAAAAACATGCGCCAATGACGGCTCGATTGGACTCAAATTTCAGGGAAAATGTATGTGGCAAGAAGATCGCTACCGGAGAATCCGCGCGCTGCTGTCTACGCTGCACAGGGTCTCTACCGAACGCATCATGACGGAGCTCGAGGTCTCCCGTGAAACGGTCCGGCGGGACTTGCTCGATCTGGAAGTTCTCGGTGAGCTAAGGCGGGTGCGCGGCGGCGCCACAAGGCCAGACGACGAGGCTCCGATCGCAGAGCGCGCCCATACCCACGTCAAGTTCAAGACAGCGATCGCGAAGGCCGCCACCAGCATTGTTGCGAGCGGACAGACGCTTTTCATCGATGCGGGCACGACGACCTCGCTGCTTGCCGAAGAGCTGGCCCGGCTGGCCAACCTGACTATCATCACCAATTCGATCGACGTGGCACTCAAGATGAGAGGCATCCCGGATCAGGGTGCGCCGGCGAACGAGGTCATTCTACTGGGGGGCTCGATCGGAAACCGGGCCGCAGCGACCGTTGGCGGAACGACTGTCGCGGAGATACTGCGGCATCGGGCAGATATCGCGCTATTGTCGCCAGTCGGCATCGATTCGCAGCATGGCGCGTCGAACTTCGATCACGCCGAAACTGAGGTATCCAGAGCGATGATCACCAATGCGGACCGAGTGGTTATCCTTGCCGATTACAGCAAGATAGGACTGCGCAGCCGAATTGGGTATTGCCCTGCGGATCGCATCGATCTGCTGATCACAAACGAAAAGGCAACCGCGGGTAAGGATTTTCCGCTCCTGAAGAAAAAACTGAAGCGCATTATTCTGGCGTCGTAGGGACTGGCTAGCGTAGCGATGACGCGGGCAGGCAGCGATATCCTTGTTATGGCCAGGGCGGGGAGTGAAGGGGGCGCCTGACAGTTGTCAACGCAGCGGATTGAACGAATGGATTTCGCTTTTCACGTCGAGCTCTGTCAGGTAATGGCGCGATGAGTCATTTCTTCGTTCACACGGAATACGGCCACCGCTTCGTCCAGTTGCCGGCTCTGCTGCTCAAGTGAGGCCGCCGCCGCCGATGCCTCCTCTACCATTGCCGAATTCTGTTGCGTCATTTCTTCCATCTGGGTGACGGTGTTGTTGACCAGTTCGATACCGGTCGTCTGCTCGCTGGACGCGAGGCTGATTTCGGCCATGATGGCCGTTACCCGGCTGACGGCCTGGACGACTTCCTCCATGGTCGTGCCGGCGCGAGCAACGAGCGCACTGCCGTCCTTGATCTTGAGCGTCGAGTCGCCGATCAGTTGCTTGATTTCCTTTGCCGCTGACGCCGAGCGTTGCGCCAGATTACGAACCTCGGCAGCAACCACAGCGAAGCCCCGGCCCTGTTCACCCGCGCGTGCCGCCTCGACTGCAGCATTCAGTGCCAGAATGTTGGTTTGAAACGCGATGCCTTCGATCACGCTCACGATGCCGACGATCTCGCCTGAGCTATCGGAGATCGCATCCATGGTTGCGATGACCTGGCTTACGACTTCTCCTCCACGGGAGGCGATGTTGGACGCGCCGATGGCAAGTTCGCTGGCGTTGTGCGCGTTGTCGGCGTTTTGCCTCACCGTCGCGGTCAACTGTTCCATGCTGGCTGCGGCCTGCTGAAGCGAGGCGGCCTGTTGTTCGGTACGCGCCGAGAGGTCCAGATTGCCGCTCGCGATCGCCTGCGCGTCATGCACGATCGCCTGAGTACTGAGGCGTACTTTCTGAACTGTTTGAACAAGGCTGTGTTGCATACCCTTCAGCGCGTTGAGCAGATATCCCATTTCGTTGTCGCGCTGCACGTTGACCGTGCTTGTAAGGTCGCCGGCGGCAATCCGGCCGAAATAGTCGACTGCCGTATTGATCGGTCGGACAATCGCCCCGGCAAGCATTCGCTGGGCAAACACGCCAATACAAAGCGCCACCATAGCTGTTGCACCGAGTGTCCATAGCATGATGTGAAAGTGCGCGTCGGCAGCGTCGAACCGCGCCCGCTGACGCTGGACCTGATACTCCTCGAGAGCCGTGAGCGCGGCTTGATAGTCAGCGAACAACGATGCCGATGCTTCGCGCTGGGTGCTGAGAAAGTCGACGAAGTTGTCTTCATCGAGCTGTTTCAGGGCGAGTTGAAATACCTGCTTCAGCAGCTGTTCGCGCTTTACCTGCATCGCGTCGAGTAGCGGCTTCTCCGCAGCGTCCAGCTTGTGCAGGCCACGGTACGCGTCCAGCTCCCGATTGCTCTCAGCCAGAAGCGCGTGCAGCCGCTTGATCTCCTGGCCGGCCGGCTTGCCTGCGCTGACCAGTTGTTCCACCTCGCCGAGGCCGCCACGTAGCAGCAGTAAGCGCTCCGAACTGGTTTTCAGGTGCAATAGCGACGCCGTGTCGTCGCGATACATCTCGCGCAGCGCGGTATTGCTGCTGTACAAACCGGCAATGCCCGCCACGATTACCAGAATCAGCAGCAGCGTGTAGCTGACGATGGTTGCGGCGAGACCGCCGCGAATAGTGATTTTTTTGAGCATGAGTATGCGCATGCGCCCAGCGACACAGGTATACGGCACGGTGCAGCTGGCCTGCTTCCTCCGGATGATGAAAATCGACAGATGAAGGATGTGGCACGGGAACGGGTCGACTCACATGATTACGGCAGGCGAACCGCCGCGGATTTTCGATCATGCGACGTGGATTCGATAAATTCCGACACGTGGGAATCCGGTGCTGTGCATGTGGGCGCGTCTGGTCAGCTATCGTGGTGCGTTCAGCGTACTGTCGTGTTCTGGGCGAGCGGTTGGGTTCATGAGAGGCGATCGCTTCGAGTACGGGCTTGAACGCTGGCGTGGCGAGCCTTGGGGTGGGCTTGTTGCGGAAGTTCGCTGTCGGATCGGGATTGGCCAAAACCGGTCGTTCGGGGATCCCCGCAGATCAAGTCTGCGGGGTCGAGGCGATTCGGCCAGCGTGGCATTGCCTGTACCGGGATAAATGCTCATCTTTTTCCGTGGAGGCACGTCGATTACTCTGAAATTCCTCAATCGACATGAACTCAACTCGCATGAATCCCAGAATTGCTGTTTTACCCGGTGACGGTATCGGTCCTGAGATCACGGCGCAGGCCGTCAAGGTACTCAACGCGCTCGGTTGTCCCTTCGAGTTGGAAGAAGCGCCGGTGGGCGGTGCTGGCTATGCTATCTACGGCCATCCCTTGCCCGAGCGCACGCTGCGGCTGGCAAAATCAGCCGATGCGATTCTCCTCGGCGCCGTCGGCGACTGGCAATACGACAGGCTCGAACGGTCGCTGCGACCGGAACAGGCCATCCTCGGCCTGCGCAAGCACCTGGCGTTGTTCGCCAACCTGCGCCCGGCGATGCTGTATCCGGAACTGTCAGCCGCGTCGACGCTCAAGCCGGAAGTCGTTGCCGGCCTCGACATCCTGATCATCCGCGATCTGACCGGTGACGTGTATTTCGGCGAGCCGCGCGGCACGCGTTTCGCGCCCGACGGACCGTTCCAGGGGCACGACGAAGGGTTTGACACTATGCGCTACAGCGCGCCGGAAATCGTTCGCGTGGCCCATGTCGCCTTTCGCGCCGCGCAAAAGCGCGGCAAGCGTCTGTGCAGCGTCGACAAGGCCAATGTGCTGGAGACCTCGCAATTCTGGCGCGACACGATGATCAAGGTGGCCAGCGAATATCCCGACGTCGAGCTCACGCATATGTACATCGACAACGCCGCCATGCAACTGGTGCGCGCGCCGAAGACGTTCGACGTGATCGTCACCGGCAACCTGTTCGGCGATATCCTGTCGGACGAAGCGGCGATGCTGACCGGGTCGATTGGCATGTTGCCCTCAGCGTCCCTCGACGCGAACGGCAAGGGTTTGTATGAGCCCTCGCACGGTTCGGCGCCAGATATCGCTGGCAAGGACATCGCGAATCCTCTCGCGACCATCCTGTCTGCGGCAATGATGCTTCGCCATTCGCTGAACCTGCCTGATGAGGCCGAGCGCATCGAGACGGCGGTCAGGCGCGTGCTCGCGCAAGGGCTGCGCACGGCCGACATATGGGGAGCCGGCACGCGCAAGGTCGGAACCAACGAGATGGGCGATGCGGTCGCGGCCGCCCTCATGACGGTTGAGGCAGTGTCGTAAAGGCTGCTGTGTTGGCCATGAGGTGTTCGGCTCACACCTTTCGCATGAAACGCAGGCTTGAGACGATCATCGCGCCCGGTCGTGAGACGCAGTGCGGCCACAACGCGACACTCGCGACGACGACATGGATCGCCAACAATCCACTCGGCGAGTGTGTAAAAATCTTCAGCCTCTCAAGACTGTCGGATGCGAACGCAACCCGCGGATCGCGACAGCGGATCGACCCGGGTATGGGTCCGACTTGTAATGGAAGCGACAGAATGAAAATGGATACGTTTGCTTTCGGCACGACCAACTGGCCGGAAATCGAAGGAACAGAGCACCCGGGGGAAACGGGCATGGCCTTTTGGCGCACACAGTTTTTTGGTGAGAAGCCGAACCAGATCCGCGTGCGGATGGTGGAATATACCCCGGGCTATCTCGCGGATCATTGGTGTCAAAAAGGACATATTCTTTTCTGTCTGGAGGGAGAGCTGGAAACAACGCTGGAGGATGGGCGGAAGTTCGCCTTGACCGCAGGCATGAGCTACCAGGTTGGCGACAATGCGGAGCCGCATCAGTCGTACACCAGGACAGGTGCGAAGCTCTTCATTGTCGACTGATCAAGGCCCAGGAGTCGGCCATAAAATGACATTTAACTAAGGTATCGATCAGGCAAGCGACTGGCCTAATCGCCGCCAGGAGTGGTCTCTCGAATATGTTGACAATCACGTTGGTTATCTCGTTGGACCAACGCTATGACTCGTTCTATATATAACTCCAGCCCCATGATCTCCATCGCGACTACAGACGACGAAATTTATGCCTGCTTCGATCCGTTGCGTCAGCTACGCCCAAATCTTGAGCAAAGTAGTTTCCTCCCCACGATCAGAAGCATGATGGCCGAAGGCTACCGACTAGCCTATGACAGCGATGACGACACGGTAATGTGTGTTGCAGGATTCAGGGTCGCCCACAACCTGTTCATGGGTAAGCATCTGTACGTCGAGGACCTTGTCACGCCGGAGAGTGTGCGATCAAATGGCAAGGGTTCTGCAATGATGGGCTGGCTGGCTGATTTTGCTCGCACAGAGAAGTGCAATGTGATCCATCTCGATTCGGGAGTCCAACGTCACGCGGCGCACAAGTTCTATCTCAATCAAGGCTTGAAAATCGTTTGTTATCACTTCGCAAAGGACGTTGAGTAGCATCGTGCGCCAGCGTCTGTGCTGGTCGGCAGCAAGAACCAGTAGCCAGTCTGCCGTGGGGAAACTGTCATGTTTGCCTCGATGGTCGTTTGCGATAGCATCCAGGCGAATGGCGGCTGCACGCCGGACCTCGACGCTAGACTCGCAACTGGTTCGCCGGTTGCAATGGTCGAGCCGGGCCTTTCGTCAGGCTTAGTGCGGCCATCAGACACCATTCGATTGTGCGGGAATTCGGACACCTGAGCGACCGCATCATCCGAAATCCCGCCCATGGTGCAAGAGGATAAAGTCGGAACCTGATCGAATTCAGCTTTTGAGCAGTTTCGCCGTGATACCGCCAGTCAGCGTATTGAAAGCAAACAACTTGCCTCTCAAAACCACATGAAAACGTTCATATCAGCTGTTCTGTTGTGCTTGTCTGCGGCAATCGCACACGCCGCGGGAATAAAGTTCGCGCAGATTCCGTCCGATGCAGGCGGTCCGGCGTTAAAGGCGATAGTGTGGACACCGTGTGCAGAGCCCGCCCAGGAGGTGCCGATCGGGCCATATGTCCTGAAGGGGCGGCGCGACTGTCCGACCGCTGGCGAAAAGCTTCCCCTCGTTGTCATTTCACACGGCTATGGCGGATCGTATCTTGGCCACCGAGACCTTGCCGAGACGCTTGCCGACGCGGGCTTTGTCGTGGCGGCAATCAATCATCCCGGCGATACATTCTCTGACATGACCCGCGCCGACGATATGTCTGTGTTCGTCGAGCGACCGACCGACATCAAGCGTCTCATCGATTACATGTTGAGCGCCGCCCCCGACGCGGCCAGAATCGACCCTCACCGGATTGGCTTTTTTGGCTTTTCGCGCGGTGGCTACACGGGGCTGGTGTTGGCCGGCGGTAACCCGGATTTCCCGCACGCCGATATTACGTGCCCGGACCCGAGAGCCCCGATTTGCAAACAGGCTCGAAGTGGAGAGGTACCGACCGATCACCTGACTCACGACGCGCGGATCAAAGCCTTTGTGCTGGCGGACCCGTTCAATGCATTCCCAACCACGGAGAGCCTGAAGAACGTGCAAGCGCCAGTCCAGCTTTGGGCTTCCCAGTTCGGGGGCGCCGGCGTGCTGCCGCGCAACGCTGACGCACTTGCCAGGACCCTTCCTCACAGGCCTGAATATCACATTGTTTCCAACGCCGCGCATTTTGCCTTTCTTGCTCCATGTCCTGCGGCAATGAAGCCCAATGAGCCGGGGCTCTGCGTCGATGCGAACGGCTTCGATCGCATAGTCTTTCACAAGCAGTTTGACGAGATGGTGCTTACGTTTTTTCAAGCGAATCTTCGGTAGATCCCAGCGTGATCATTTTTCTTCCTTCGTACGTTCAAATGCTTCGCTAGGCGCATAGCCGTACCGTGCCCTGAACGCACGACTGAAGTATTTCTCGTCGGTGAAGCCAAAACGTCGTGCGATAGTCCGGATTTTCTCGCTGCGTCCTTGACCACTCGACAGCACCTGATGAGCCAGATGGAGTCGGCGTTGGTGGATCTCGCGCATGACGCCTCCGGAAGGCGTAAATAGCTGATACAGCTTTGCTCGTGATATCCCCGCTTCCCGGCAAATGCGATCGGGCGTCAAGTCGGCCTCAAGCAGATGCGTGTCGATGTAGTGACGTACGCGTCGGGTAAGCAGTTCGTCGACGACACGATGGGATTCCGGGAGTCCGTCGGGCGTGTTCTGCACGCAAGCCAGAAGCAGTTGCGTCGTTGCATCGGCAATGTAGGGAAGCTCGGCCGTGCTCAGTTTGGGCAGGTTTTCGCGAAGCGAAAGCAGATGGTCCCGTAGCAGGGCGGTAGAGCCTTGGGAGAGCGAACATCCGTGCAGCCGTTCTACCTTCGGAGGTAGCAGCGCGCGCGGCACCGCGAGGGAAATCTCGTGGCCGCTCGTGGTGATGTATTCGAACGGTCGTCCGTAGTCGAGCAGATACAGGTCGCCGTTCTGCTTGATCTGAGACACGGATCGGGTGCGAAGGCTTAGCGAGCCGCCGACTTGCAGGTTGAAGCAGTAGTAGTCGTGCTGATCCGCGTGGATGTGGCGCGAGGTTCGATCGGCACCGAAGCTTGCCGCAGATGGCCCGTCTTTCCAGACGCGATTTTCAAGGACGAACGGTCCAAACGAGACATGCTGACAATGCATGTCGAACGCACCAAGCACGCGTCTGTCTGGAGCGAAATTGAAGAATGGCACTTCAACCGCCCATGCATCAAACTGCTCGTCAGGCGGAGCATCGGACGTGGCAAAACGCTCGACATGCGGACGCGATGATTCGCTGCTCATAGGAACTCAAGGTCGTTGGCGAACGAGCTGAGGTATTGGCGCGGTATGTAGTCGCCAGTCAGCTTATTCGTAACCGTAACCCTGCCAGGGGCCGCGCGGTGACGCTTACCCGATGAAGCATCTGCAGGGGATCTTTCACAATAACATGCCGCGCCTGTATGGCGGGTTTTCCTGGCGAGCCCGCGGTCAAAGCGCATTCGCAAAATTTAACATGCTTGGATTATGGGTCCATGCCATTCCGGACGCGCGTTCACGCCCGGGTCGCGACTCCTCCTTCCGCTGGCTGCCGTCGACCGCTGAACGCTGAAGTTGGGAGGCGCGACCCCATCCATGTGATCCGTGAAAAATTCCCTCTACGGATGCCGTCGGACTGGTTCGGTACGACGACTGGCAGATGCTTACTTTCTTGAAAGCAATTGAAGCTGCTTTCCAATTTGTAATAATCCATTCGAGCCGCATGGCCATGATTCTATCGATAGACAAAAACCAACTGCGCATTTGTTAAATCGATCCCATTAATACGGAAATCCACCAACTGTAGACACCCATCCACCTCGCTGCTCGGGGTGTTAATTTATTATGCCGCAGGTACTTATGCGGAACATTTTTGCGGGTCCTCAGCCCCATGAGGGCGTCGAGTAGTGTGCGCCTTATGCGTGGCTCGGGAATAGAGCGTCTTTCTGCCTGCCTTGTGAATTGCCGCGTTTTATTTACCGGCTGGCAGGCCGGGCAGCCGGTTGCCCCGTTCATGAATATGGCGGATGTCGGTTACTACCCGGTGCTGAACGTCAACCCGGACGGGGTTGCGCTGGTGGCGTGGTACGGGCCGGACGCGGCGTTGTATGCGAACGTATCGGACACGAACGGTAAATGGGGAACGACGCAGCAGTTGTCCCTGCATCCGGACCTGTTGCAGCAGCGCTTGCCGCAACTTGCGCTCGACGATACCGGGAATGCGACGGTGGCCTGGCGGGACTCGGGCACGCCAGGATCGACCGATGTCCTTGCAAGCCGCTACTCGGCTGGTGCCTGGGGTGCGCCGACCCTGTTTGGGCAACACCCGCAAGGCACCGACTGGCCCGCGCTAGGTGGCAGCTCGTCCGGCACCCTGGCACTCCTGTGGATCCTGGATGTGTACAACATCGGCACCGAAGTGCAGGCGAGCTTCTATACCCCGGGGTCGTAACAACGACATGTACATCATGAATGTGAGCTATTTGAGTTGACAGGGAAAAGTATGCAAAGAGGAAAACGCAATAGATTAAGGACTGCTATCGCAACCGTAGTCTGTGGTCTGGCGGTATCGGCATGTGGCACGACGCAGATGAACATGATTGACGTTCAGACGTCTACGGCCCGGACACTGGGGCTGGCTTCGTCCGATGAGGTCACGGTCGCGAATGTCCAGTACGGACAAAAGAATGCTCTCGGCGGCCAGCAGGTCAGTTATGACGCGACGACAGGCAAGGGGCGCCGGTTCCTGTGTACGGTCTTCATGATCCCCGGACTCACGCCGATCGATAGACCGACGTACAACGACTGGAAATGCCAGCCGCGTCAGTGATCGGCCACGCGGGCGCGCCGCACGCCTGATAAATGTTCGATCGCCACCCTGTGCCGTGGATGCAGGAACCTACCGGTATGTGCGGTGCGCTTTCGCGGAAAGGAATCTTCATGCACATAGCTTCATTCAGGCCGGCAGCGATCATATCGATCCGCTCGTATCGTCTGCGTCCCTCGTTCGCCGCGGTCGGCCATGTCTAACGGTTCCCCTCTGGACATGTATCGATTCACGACCGTCGATGAGCCAGGAGCGCAACGGTTCGATGCGTGGGCCGCGGCGATTTCGACATGTGAATACGAACGGCCCGAGAATGGGACGGTGCCGTTCGATGCTGAATTTCACGCGACCCGATTCGGCCCGTTCGTGCTCGCTGGCCGCCGTTGGCTCCAACCGGAGCAGCAGGTTCTTTACCGGACGATACGAAGCACCAAAAAGATTCGAAATGATCAGATCGATCACTACCATCTGGTGCTGCAACTGACGGGGGGCGCGGTCGGCGAGTGGGCGCACTCGACGGGATGTACACGTGCAGGCGGCCTCTACCTGTTCGACATGAACAGGCCGTTTGATTGCATGGTGACGACCGGTGACACCATTGGTTTGGTGATTCCGCGGGATCTATTTCAATCGCTCGATCTCAAGCGGTACGGCGACATCTTTGATCCGGCGATTGGCGCCATTCTGAAAGATCATCTGCTCTCCTTGATGGGCAATATGGAGCAGTTGAATGTCGAAGCCGTTCCGTATGTGACCCGTGCCACCAATAATCTATTGAGAGCGGCACTGATGCGCTCACCTGAAACGTTGAACGAGGCGGAATCGGAAATCAACATTGCGTTGATCCGGCGTGCGCGTCAGTTCATCGAGACGAATCTGATGCGAGCGGACTTGTCGCCGGATGTGATCAGTGCGGCACTTGGCGTATCGCGGGCGAGACTCTACAAACTGTTCGCAGGGCACGGTGGGGTCATGCGCCAGGTTCAGCAACAGCGTCTGGAGCGGGCGTACGACGTGCTTTCTGACCCGGATATGCCGAGGGAGCGTATTGCAGATGTGGCCTGGCGCCATGGATTTACTGACGAGAAATATTTTAGCCGTGCGTTTCGTGCGCGATTTGGTTGTATGCCTCGGGAGGCCGTCGAGTTTGCGCGGGTAAAAAGCACAACGGGTCTATCCGCTGCGGCACGCGAGCAGACCGTCAACCCTCTGCTCCCGGAATGGCTTGGGGCTCGCGGTGAAGGGTGACGGACGTTGATGTGTTCTTCTTATTAATTTCACAAGATATGTTGATGAGGAAGGAAGGCAATGAGTGCCATGTTCAGATTGAGATTCTTTATTCTTGATGTTTTCAAGAGAAATACTATTTTACGCGGTTTGACGATTGCCCTTGCGGGTGGGAGTTTTCTGATTTTGTCCGGCTGCGCAGCAGATGGGCATTTGATCTCGGTGCAGGAAGCTATCGCCAATAGTCGCTGGACCGGCCGCCCGATTAGTGAGGCCTTGGCAAAATGGGGCAAGCCTACCGGTGGGGTGAAGCACGCCGAGGATGGAACGAGCGTCTACATATGGCCTTTTGGGCAAAACTACAGCTATGGCCTGTTAACCGGCACCAATACTCAGTGGGTGGCCGGCGGGGCGCCCGGGGGGACGTTGGTTACCGAAAATCAGTATGAGGAGCATACGGACACAATGGAATGTACGATGATAATTAATGTGGATGCCAAAGGAATCATCACTCATTTTGAAACAAAAACGAAATTCCTGCAAAACGGATGCCGCAGCTTTTATCATAGTCCCAAGGCTCCTTGACGGACGAGGCAAAAAGGATGTTTTGATATTTAAAAATGAATGGATATTCGCGTTGTCTTCGCGCTCGCGGTGATGGGGTATTGAGGCGAACCGGGAATTGTGGATGCCGGTGCGATTCAGGGCGCCTGACATGCCCTGGTGAAGGTTGCGAACACCGCGTCGATGCATGCCATGACACGCAGGCGTTCGTCGAACAATCCGCGGACCTTACGGAGAGTGGAATGTATCAAACTGCGACCGATCATCCGGCGAGAGAGCTTCGAATGCGGACATCTCAGAACACGGGCAGGCTCATTGGAGTCTCAGCCTTTCTGCTGGCGGCGACCATGTTGGCAGGTTGTGAAGATATGGCGCGAAACGGGCTGGTCTATTCGCACCGGGACAGTTTTGTACATGAGAGTGATACCGACCCGACCGACAATATCTCCGACCCCCTCTGGGCAAGAAGAATCAACAACGACAGGGCCGCAGTGAAGGATGGGTCGTCGCCTCAGAAAGTGGTCGATCTGGACATTCAGATGGCGAGAATGATGCCCGAAGCACAAGCCATCGTGGCCGCGCAGGATCAGGCGAGAGCGCAGGCATGGATACAGAAATACGATGCACTGAACCATGAAATGCTGGACGCGCAGATGCGTTCCGGCACAGCCGGTTTGGCCGCGAATTCCTGGTCTAAAGGGGCGTGGATTCAGAAGGGAGACTCGGACCCTTGTATTGCCCTCAATGGACAAAATCTCTGCCAACCGGGCGTCGCACAGAACTACCAGGGCTCAGTTCCCAAAGCCCTTCAGGAAATGGCATCCATACTGGCGGACCAACAACGCCAGCGGCAGCGGATGAACAAGTAGACGTGAGCTCTCCGTCGCCCTGATACGCTGCCCGCATGGCAACGGACGGAAGCCCGCTGCGCTTCGATTGCATAGCCTTTTACTCGCGTCGCGTCGCTGAGCGACTATATGGACGTCGTCCGGGAAAGCGATTCGGTATCGCTTGAGCAGTCGATGACGTCGGATATGCCGTGGCAAGAGGGGGCGATTGTCGCCTCAGAGTATTGGGGATGTGCCCGAATGCAGGAGACCACGAATCAATATGCGGTTCGAATCAGCGTCCCGAATAACGCACTGTACATAGCCGTTGACTGGCGCGAAGTGGGCGAAAAACGGATTGGGCTGGCGACTGCATGCGTACAGACTGACGGTGGCAAGTACCCATGTTTCGATCGTCATCGTGATTTCGAGTCCGCGTAGCGGCCTTTGATCGTGCAGTATCGGTAGACCGTGGTCGGGCAGGGCTTTGCGGACCACTGTTGGAGTCAGCTCTCCTCCGCTAACACGTCGATATCCACAGACAGGCTCGTCTGAAGGAATTCAGGGGAACTTTGCAGGCCGACGCGTTCGCGGGTGCAACGCGATCTACGGAGGTTGTGATTGTTTGCCGGGGCGGTGTGCGGCGGCGGAGTTTCGGCAGCCCAATGTATAATCGCCCCCTCAATTTCAATCCCCTGTCCAGTATGGCGACTAACACGAAAGATCAGGAAAATCCGGGCTTTCTGATCAGGCGCTTGCAGCAGATATCCGTCATGCTCTTCCTCGAGAAGCTGGAACCGCTCGGCATCACGCCCATGCAGTTCACGATTCTCCGCATTGTGCATGAGGAGCCAGGTATCGATCAGGTTTCGACAGCACGGCGCGCGTTTCTTGACCAATCCACCGTGACTGACGTTGCTGGGCGATTGGAGCAAAAAGGCTTGCTGATTCGTGTACCGGGCCGGATCGATCGCCGAAAGAAAGTGCTTCGACTGACGTCCGAAGGCGAGGCAGTGTTGGTTGACGCGCGTCCGCTGGCTGACGCTGCCAGGAAGGAACTACTTTCCGGTTTGACGCGTGAGCAGAAGAAGACGGTACTGGAGCTGATCTCCATCATCGTGCAAGGCAAGTCGGATGAAATCCTGGGCGGTCCCGAGCGACGTCCTTGGGGCCGATCCAGAAACGATGAAGATTTGTAAGTAGAAACCGCTGCTGCGGGGCGCTTAGATCCATTGAGCGGTTGCGACCTTGTCGCGAACCGCATTTCATCGATCAGGATGTTCGATAAAAAATATAGAAAATCTCCTGGTTAATCCCCGCTTCCTGTCATTCATTTCACCGCTCTGATGAATCCGCGGTTCAGCTCTGAACCGCGGGCGGCACACGCTCGGAAACATGGTGCGTAGCGCTATCCGTTGAACGCACGCGTCTTGCTGCCTCCACACTGACACACGCCTCCGGTTTGTCCGTACGAGGAACGGATAAGAACGTCCAGAGGCTAGCCGGAACTCGAACGCTGTCTCGCGTGCCATTCACATGCCTGTTGACACGACGTTCGAGTGTGATAATCTTGAGTGTACTCATCATTTTTGATGGTGGAACAATTTTCGCGCCCGGCTTGGTAACGGCGTCGGGCAATGGGTAGCAGGGGCATGGAGACCGCGAATAGGTCGGAGACAACCCATTCGCGATTACAGGATTTTTTAAAAGAGGCTAGCGTGCAACTTCATCCAGTTCTTTCCGAATTCCAGATAAACATTGGTAAGCATTCCATACGTTGTTACGATTCCGATCCGTCGCGAAAAAAAACGGATACGATCGTTTTGATGCATGGCACCGGCGGCTCGGCTGCGCTCAACTTCTGGGCGTTGTTCCCGATGCTCGCCATGCGCCACCGGGTGGTTGCATTCGATTTCGTCGACATGGAAGACGACACGAATGGCGGATATATCGAACAGGCCAACGCGGTCATTGAAGCGACTTCATTCAATCGGCCCGTACATATCGTGGGGTATTCGTTTGGCGCGGTGATTGCGGCGCAGATCGCGGCAATGCGCCCGTCCACGGTGGCGTCTCTAACGCTCGTCGCTGGATGGCTGAAAACGGATCGCCATCAACTTCTGCGTAACGATGTGTGGCGTGATCTCCATGAGGCCCAGCATGCCTCGTTGGCGACATTTTCGTTTCTGAGTCAATTCAGTCAGCAATTCATCAATTCGAAAACGTCAGCCGAAATTGACGCCATGATCGGGAGCATTCGAAACGGTCCGGATCGAGCGGCGAAGATGCGTTTCAACCGGACAGTAGACATCACCGAACAGGTCGAGAAAATCAGCTCGCCCACGCTGATTGTGGGATGTACGTTCGATCAGATGGTTCCGCTTAGGCATTCACGATTGCTGTTTGGCGCGATCGAAAACAGCCGCTTTGCGCAAATCGATGCGGGACACGGTGTTGTTGTCGAGCGTCCGTCCGAGTTGTTCACCATGATCGACACGTTTGTCAAAGACCCCGAGGCGGAATTGCCCGGGACCATCTTGCTCAATAACCACGCCTGAATTGCAGGGAACCACGATGAACCAAGCAACAGACTTCAAAGACTCGGCTGTTTCTGTCGACGTAGTAATTATCGGAAGCGGATTTTCCGGGTTGGGAATGGCGACGGCTTTGCAACGCAAGCAAGGCGTCAATTTTGTCGTGCTGGAACGCGCGCACGACGTGGGCGGGACCTGGCGCGACAATACGTACCCCGGCGCGGCATGCGATATCCAGTCGCACCTGTACTCGTATTCATTCCGTCCGAATCCGAAATGGACGCGCGTTTACGCCCAGCAGCCGGAAATTCTCGAATACCTTCGTGCGACGGCGAAGGAAGAGAATCTCCTGCCATACATACGGTTTGGCGAGGAGGTCTTGCGTGCCGACTGGATCGAGGCGCGGAAATTGTGGAAGATCGAGACAAATACGACCGTCTATTACGCGTCAGCGCTGATTTCGGCTGCGGGACATCTGTCCGATCCGTCATTTCCGAGTATCGAGGGGTTGGAAGGTTTCGAAGGCGAATTGTTTCATTCTGCTCGGTGGAAGCACTCATATGACTACGCGGGAAAACGCGTGGGTGTTATCGGCACGGGAGCATCCGCGATTCAGATCGTTCCGGAACTGGAAAAAACGGTTCAGCATCTCACTGTTTTCCAGCGCTCAGCGCCTTACATCATTCCTCGTCAGGACTATGAATACACGAAAGCCGAACGCGGCATGTTTGCGCGTTTCCCGGACTCAGCTCAAGCGTTGCGCGATGAACTTTTCTGGGGAAATGAGAGTCGATTTCCTCAGCGGCGCCGTGTTCCAGCCTTCATCGATCAGATAACGCGAACGGCTCGCCAGCATCTTGACGCGCAAATACTGAATCCCGAACTCAAGAAGAAATTGACGCCGGACTATGCGATAGGCTGCAAGCGGATCCTGATTTCCAACGACTACTATCCCGCGTTGACGCAAGATCACGTTTCGCTGGAAACGGCGGGCATCGTGAGAGTAGAGCCGTCGGGCGTCGTTCTTCGGGACGGCCGGCGCGTCGATCTGGACCTGCTGGTTGTGGCGACGGGGTTTGAAGCCGCCGACCTGCCGATTGCCCAAAGGATTTTTGGCAAGAACCAGCTTCCGCTTGCGGATGCATGGCATGGCGGCGGGCAAGCGTTTGCCTGCACGACCGTGGCAGGCTTTCCCAATCTCTTTGTCATGCTTGGGCCGAATACCGGTTTGGGCGCCGGTTCGATCATTTACATGGTTGAAACGCAGGTTCGCTACATCGAGGAGGCGGTGGGATTCGCATTGAACAAGCGCGCGATGCTTGAACCGCAAGCCGAAACTCAGGAGCGTTACGTCCAGAGTATCTACGAGAGGGCAAACGGATCTGTCTGGGTGGAGGGTGGGTGCAGCAGTTGGTATTTGCATCCAACGAGCGGCAAGCTCACTACGCTCTGGCCAGACTTCATGAGTCAGTTCAGGCGCGAAAACGGTAAGTTTTCGACGGACGGATACGATGTCAGCCTGCTCGATGAAGAACGGCATGTCGTCAGTCAATCAGGATCGTCATTCTCAACTGGACGTCCGACATAAAGAACGTGCTTGCAATGGTGTGTGCGAGCCTGCGTGAATAGAAGAAGAGACTGTTCCATCCCGCTTGAAACCGGTTGCGGGATGGAGCAGTCTCAGATTGATGTGGAGCAGGAACGATTAAAACCGGTGTCGGATTCCAACCATTACCAGTTCTTGCGTGCTGGTTCCTCCGTCCACATACGCGTCGGCGATCACCGCTTGAGCCGGGCCCGCACCGTTGCTGCCCGACGCGTGTTCATAACTCGCCGACGCGTAGAGATCCGTTCGCTTGCTGAGCGCGTAGTCCGCGGCGATAGTGACCTGATGATAGGTGGCCGACGAATCTCCGTGCGACTTCAGGAAATCGTAACCCACCTCGAGCTGCGTAGCTGGGGAGACTTGCCACAACGCATACACCGATCCGTTGTTATAGCGCTCGCTGGACGTGAATTTTGAACTGGCGTCTGCCAGATACTCCGAGTAACTATAGTAGCCGCCCAAAGTAACCGGGCCCACGACGTAACTGGCGCCTGCCCGCGCTATGTTGAAGCTCTTCGCCGTGGCGTACGCCGCGTTGACGGGCGAAAAGAAAATGCTGTCGGCGCTGGTCGTGCCGCGTGACGAATAAGTCGCGTTGCCGTTGTCTTCATGATAGAACCCCGCTGCCATCGTCAGCGGCCCATGGTTGTAGTTTGCCGCAACGCTATAGGTCGAACCGGAGCCCGTTGCTCCCGCCACACCGCCCAACGAATACATCGCTGCCACCTGAAGTCCCGACCATACGGGGCTTGTCCATTTGACCGCGTTGCTCACGTGAATTGACGAGTCGGCCAGATCGACGTCGCCGGGTGCGGTGAAATACTCCAGATAATTGTTGCCTTGTACCGAGATGACAAGGTCGTCCAGAACATCGAACTGGCGTCCGAGCGTAATCGTACCGAGCGTGTCGCTCGCGATGCCAACGTATGCCTTGCGACCGAAGAGCAAACTGCCCGACATGCTCCCCGTATTGACGTTGAAACCATCCTGCAGGTTGAATACCGCCTTCAGGCCACCGCCGAGATCTTCCGTTCCCCGGATTCCCCACTGACTAACGGAAAGTTGCCCCGATTGCAGCTTGATCTGATTGTTAGCACCGCCGGTATTGTGGGTATATTGGATCGAATTGTCGATGATTCCATACAGCGTCACGGAGCTTTGCGCCAATGCGAGCGGCGCAAAGGTAATTGCTCCGATTGCGAGTCCAGATCGAAGGTGATTCTTCACGTTAGATACTCCTCTGTCGATGAAATAGGTAAGCCGTCGCCCTTGTCAAAATTCGGGCGCAAGTCTTGTTCGATGCGTTGGTGGCCGTTCGATGTTTTTTCGTCAACACTTCTATGAACGATTGTTCTCCTTCTGGAAATTGAAAATTATCATTTGGAATGCTTATTAATATGAAGAACTGAAAACTGCATGATCATCAACCGGTCAAGCTTCTTCTTCGATTCGGTTTGTCAAGACTCCAAGTCGCTCGACCTCCACTTCGACGACATCACCCGCGTGCAGCCAGAGTGGTGGGTTTCTCCTGGCGCCTATGCCACCGGGCGTTCCGGTCAGGATTACGTCGCCCGGTTCGAGGCAAGTGAATTGCGAGCAGTACTCGATCTGCCGGGGAATATCGAAGATCATCTGATCGAAGCATGCCGACTGCACGACTGCCCCGTTCAAACGTGTTTCGATGGTGAGTTTCGATAGTTTGCCCAGTTCATCGGGGGTCATCATCCACGGCCCGAACGCGCCGGTACCAGGAAAATTCTTGCCGGGCGTGTACTGATGCGTGTGCCGCTGAAAGTCGCGAACGCTTCCATCGTTGTAACAGGCGTATCCCGCAACGTGTGCCAAGGCCTCGTCGCGTTCGATATAACGGCCTGCTTTCCCAATCACAAGCGCAAGCTCACCCTCGTAATCGAATTCGGCCGACACCTTCGGCTTGATCATTGGTGCAAGATGCGCCGTCTGGCTGCTGGCAAAACGCACAAATATCGTTGGGTGCTCCACGTCGGATCGACCGGTTTCCTTACGATGCATTTCATAGTTCAGACCCACGCAGAGGATCTTTTGAGGATTGGGGATGACCGGTAACCACTCGACTGAGGTCAAAGCATATGACGGCGCCTGCGCCGACACTTGCGCCACGCCATCCAGATTTGCCGCGATAGCCGCTTTCAGGTCGGCAAACTGGTGAATCATCACCTGACCCACGTCGAGGAACTCGTTGCCGCGAACGATCCCCCAGGTGAGTCGGCCTTCAATCCTGACCGAGGATAGTTTCATCGTATTCCCTAAAAAAACTGGATTGTTTGCACCGCTGGCCGACACACAGGGAGTCGAAGTGCACAGGGGTGCTCGGTCCTGTCTGCTCGTTCAATCGATCGCAGCCATTGCGTCGATTTCGATCAGCAACTCCGGTGTTACCAGCGAACTGACGCCGACCAGCGTGCTGGCGGGATAAGGGCCGCTGCCGAGAAAGCGATTGCGCACGGTGCGCACAAGAGCGGCTTTCTCGGCGCTGAGATCCACGACATAAGTCACCACCTTGACGACATCGGCGGGACCGGCGCCTGCCGCCTCAAGCGCGGCGAAAAGATTGGCATAGACCTGGTCGGTCTGTAGCGCGAGATCACCTGCACCAATCAGGCGGCCCGTCGCATCTTTGGAAACCTGACCCGAAACGTGAACGAGACGTCCCGGACCTGAGACGGTGACGTGGGAAAAACCCACCGGGGCAGCCAGTCCCGGAAGAGTGAGATAGTCGATCTTCATGTTTGCTCTCGTTATTGCGATTTAAAAGGTATCCGGAATAAGGATGGAACGATTGACCTTCGCGATGTCGGTGTGCCCGCAATGGGCCATCGTCACGTCCAATTCCTTGTGCAAAATCTGCAATGCCTTACTGACGCCGGCTTCACCCATGGCACCCAGGCCGTACACCATGGCGCGGCCGATCAGCGTGCCGCGCGCGCCGAGCGCCCACGCCTTGAGTACGTCCTGGCCGGTGCGAATGCCACCATCCATCCAGACTTCGCTTTTGTGCCCGATCGCATCGACGATGGCGGGCAACGCTCGAATGGACGACGGCGCGTGATCCAGAACCCGTCCGCCGTGATTACTGACCACGACGACGTCGGAGCCATGCGTGACGGCCTGCGCCGCGTCTTCCGCATCCATGATGCCCTTGACGATCAGCTTGCCGTCCCATTGACGGCGAATCCAGCTGATGTCATCCCAACAGAGCCGTGGATCGAATTGCTCGCTGGACCACGCAGAGAGCGAATGGATATTGCTGACCGATTGCACGTGCCCTACGAGGTTGCCGAACGTGCGGCGCTTCGTTCGCACCATGCCTGAACACCATCGCAGTCTGGACGCGAGATTGATCAGATTGGCAAGAGTCGGTCTGGGGGGGACGGTCATGCCGTTCTTCAGATCCTTGTGCCGCTGACCCGGGACCTGGATGTCCACCGTCACCATCAGGGCCGAACACTTCGCCGCTTTGCACCGATCGATCATCCTGACCATCGCGTCGCGATCTCGCATCATGTAGAGCTGGAACCAGAAGGGCGCATTGGTGTTGGCGGCAACGTCCTCGATCGAACAGATACTCATCGTCGACAACGTGAACGGGATGCCGAATTTTTCGGCTGCGCGAGCGGCGTGGATCTCGCCGTCGGCGTGCAGCATGCCTGTCAGGCCAACCGGCGCGATGGCGACCGGCATGGCTGCGGGTTGCCCCGCCATGACAACCGCGGTACTGCGATTCGCCAGATTACCCATCACGCGCTGCCGGAAGAGAATCCGCGCAAAGTCGGACTCGTTGGCCCGATAGGTCGTCTCGGTCCACGAGCCGCTGTCGGCATAGTCGTAAAACATCCGCGGCACGCGACGTTTGGCGAGCAACCTGAGATCGTCGAGGCAGGTGATTACCGGCATGGCTGCGGCATCCTTGTCCGAACCGTGCTGGCGTGAAGCGGTGTGCTCATGACAGTTGGTCCATCGCATCGACAACCGCTGACGCCGCGCGATCGATGACATCGCTGTTCATGACCGTGCTGATGGCCACCACACCGTGTCGAGCGATGAGCACGCCACGCTCATACAGCGCCCACCAAAGCCGGCGCTGAACGTCGAGGATCGCGGCGTTGTCGCGCGCGTGAGCCGGGAATATCCGGCAAAGCGAACCTTGCCCGCGAGGCTGCCAACCGTGCCGGGCAAGCGGCTCGACAAGCTGGTCGCGAAAGCGCTGGCCGAGCGCATCGATGTGAGCCAGTGCCGGTGCGCCCAGCAGATCGAGCGCCGCAACGCCGGCGGCCATCGACACGGGATTGGCCGCGAAGGTCCCGCCGTGCTCGAGCGATTGACCACTGAGCGTGTCCAGCCCAGCCATCCAATGGACCTTGCCGACCAGGGCTCCGACGGGCAGTCCGCCGCCGATGAGCTTGCCCAGACAGACCAGATCGGCGTCGAGCGAGCGCGCGCCGACCAGGCCGCCGTAGCCCAGCCGGAAGCTGATGACCTCGTCGACCACGAGGGCGATACCGTGACGGCGTGCGAGCCGCATGGCCGTCTCCAGGAAGGCGTCGCCCGGCGGCACCATGCCGATCCGGTTGGGTAGAAGGTCTAGCACGATCGCGGCGAATTGCCCGGGACCGCTGTTCACCATTTTTTCGAGCGCCGCCGCGTCGTTGAAGCCGACGACCTCCGTTTGATCCCACATTCCCGACGGAATACCGCGCGCAACCCGCGGACCCATCGTCGGCAGCAGCGACTCTCCCCAGCCGTGATAGGAGCCGTTCACGACGATTACGCGGGAGCGGCCCGTTTGAGCACGTGCAAGGCGAACGGCTAGTTGCACAGCCTCGGTTCCCGAGTTGGTATAGCGCACCTGGTCGAGACCTGTGAGCCGGTTCACCAGGCGTCTCGCATGTTCGATCTCGTGACGGTTTGGCAGCCCGAAGGCCATGCCCGCGGCAGCCGCTTCCTGCACGGCCGAAACGATGACTGGATGGGCATTGCCATGAACGTTGACGGTGAACGTGCCGTGCAGGTCGATCAGCTCCCGGCCGGTGTCGTCCCATAGCCGCCAGCCTTCGCCGCGCACGGCGGTGGGCGACCATGGTCCGACGGCAAGCATCGTCTTGCCGATGCCGCCAGGTAGCAGGCTATGGCCTCGCGGACCGGTGTTGACTTGGGCAAGGGGACTGCGCAACGAGTCCGATAGCGCTTGTGACATGTGATCTCCAACGTCTGGATAGAAAAATACTTAGAGAAGAAACGTTTCTGCATAATCGAGTTTCATAAACGCACTGTCAAGTGCGGATCTACCCAAGTGATCTCGTCAACATTAAGTATTCGTACGAACAGAGGAGGTCTCGTGCAGTGACGGAAAGCGAAAAATTTGGCCATAATCATGCATTTTTCTTAGATATTGTCTGGAAATTCGTGTGCTTTCACACCCGCCGCAACGACACGAATTGACACCGTTTTTTTGTGGCAATAGGGTGTACCCTCATTGAAGAAACGTTACTTCTCGAATAAATTTCTCGATATCGGGTTAGCCCGAGTTCGTGATCTGGAAGCGTTAAAGGAAAGGACTACGTGAAGACAACTCATACCCAGCCGCGTGTCGACGGGTCGCTATCTGCGGTGCGTGAGGCGATCGCCACTGTGGATAACGACGGAAGTGCCCGGGAGGCAGCGATCGGCGGCGGACGATTGGGCGGCGTTTTCGGGCTCGGCAGCGGCGACAGATCGAATCCGGGTCTGCGTCGAACGGGACCCGCAAGCGTCGAATTTGAACGGGTTTCCAAACGATTCGGCAGCGCGGCGCCCGCAATCGAAAATCTCGATCTGAAAATCAATCCTGGCGAATTCCTGACTTTGCTCGGACCAAGCGGCTCAGGCAAGACAACCGCGCTGAACCTGCTGGCGGGTTTTCTCAAGCCAACTTCCGGACGCATTCTGATCGACGGAAAAGTGGTCAGTGATTTGGCCGCCCACAAGCGCAATGTCGGCGTCGTGTTTCAGCACTATGCGTTGTTCCCGCATCTCACTGTCGCGCAGAACATTGCCTACCCCTTGAAGCAAAGGGGGATTCAGCGGGCGGAGATCGAGAAACGGGTACACGACGCACTGCGCTCGGTCTCGCTTCAGTCGTACGCGGATCGCCTGCCGAGTCAGCTCTCAGGCGGACAACAGCAACGCGTGGCCGTTGCGAGAGCAACGGTATTTCATCCCAACCTGTTGTTGATGGATGAGCCCCTGGGCGCACTCGACAAAAAATTGCGGGAATCCGTGCAGCTCGAAATCAAGCGCATGCATAAGGAACTGGGCGTCACGATTGTGTTCGTCACGCACGATCAGGAAGAAGCGCTGGTGATGTCGGACCGTATCGCTGTCTTCAACGGCGGAAAAATACATCAGATCGGCACAGCCACGCAGCTCTACGACGAACCCGAATCGCAATTCGTGGCGCAGTTTCTCGGCGACTCGAATTGCTGGGTCGGGGAGGTCGGCGCGGGTGACTCTGATCGTGCCGAGGTAAGCGGCCCGGATTGGCGTATCGCTGGTCGTCGAATCGCGGCCACGCCGCGGCAGGGGCGCGCGGCGGTGGTCGTTCGCCCGGAGCGAAGCAAGGCACTGGCAAGAGGCGATCGTGTCGAGGGCTGGAACCATGTACCCGCGCGAATCCGGGACGTCGTCTATCTCGGATCGATGCGCAAGATAGTCGCGGATCTGGATGCCGGCGGCGTCGCGCAGGTGGTGTGCCAGCCCGATGCGGTCATGCCGGCTGGGCCGGAAATCACCATTGCGTTCTCGCCGGAGTTTACGCGCATCGTGCCCGCGTCGCCTTCCTGAAGCACCGGGATGCCTTCATCGGAAGACGGGCGATGCACCTTTCCGATAAACGTCGCAGTTAGTTTCTGAACATTCAATTTACGGAAAACAGATATGAACAACGATCGTCGTGGCCGCGCTGCTAAAACCGGCAATGTATTGGCACTTTCGGTATCCGTGGCAATGTTGTTTGCCGCAGTGTCGCCCACGGCCCTCGCGGCCACGGCGAGCGGCAGCTTGCCCGATCTGAAAGGCGCGTCGCTGATTTTTGCGGGCTTTGGCGGTGATCTCCAGAAGAATGAAGACTATGCGTGGCTGAAACCATTCGCGACGGCAACCGGCGTGAAAATCAGCCAGACGGATTCACCCGATCTCGCGCGGCTTCAACTTCAACAGCAGGCTAGAAACGTCGGTGTCGACGTCGTGGAAATCGAATCGTCGACGGTCAACGAAGCGTGCGGCACGGTATTTGTGCCACTCAATATCGATCGATCCCAAATCGACCCGACGTTGGACTCGAATAAATGTGGCGTGCCCGTGGTCAAGTTTTCCTATGTACTGGCCTATAACTCGAAGGCTTTTTCGACGCCACCGTCGAGCGTGGCCGACTTTTTCGACGTCAAGAAGTTTCCGGGCCGGCGTGGCGCAGTCAACAACGTGAATAGCGGCTTGGTCGAGGCGGCCCTGATTGCCGACGGCGTGCCTAGACAAAAGCTTTATCCGGTCGACATTGATCGAGCCTTGAAAAAAATCAGTGACATCAAGTCATCGGTCGACTTCAAAGGTTCGTTTGCGCTGGTTCAGGACGCACTGGCCAGCGGTGAATTGTCATTGGCCGTGCTTCCCAACGGGCGGGCATTGAACGCTGCAAAAGCCAACCCCGATATCAAGGTCGTTTTCAAGGATGCCGTCACTTTGTACGACGATCTCGCCATTCCGGTCGGCGCAAAAAATATGGAGGCGGCAACGGCGTTTCTTCAATACGTGGCACGGCACGCGACGCAAGTCGCTTTAGCGGAACGCTTCCCTTATGGCGTGGGCACGAAGGGACCCGCTCCGCAACTCAGCGAGCAGGCTCGTGCCTTTTACCCCGATACCTATTCGAATCAACTTCTGATTCAGGATCCGAAGTGGTGGGCTGTCAACGAAGCGACCGCGCAGCAGCGATGGGTCGAAACGTTTTCCAAGTAGATCCGTCGAGGTAGATTCCATGCAAGCTCCAACTTCAGCGAATGGGCCCATCGGCCTGCCTGCCAGAAAAGGCGGAACGGGAGGCGATGTGTGGTGGGCGGTCGCTATTCCTGTCCTCGCATTTCTCGTCGTCCTGTTCGTTTACCCGACGGGCATGCTGCTCCTGAAAACGTTCTCCCAGTTCGATGCGCCTCAGCGCGCCGGACTGGACAATCTGACCTGGTTTCTCGGCAACGCGGCCAACATGACTATCCTGGTCCGGACATTCATAGTAGCTGCCGTCAGCACCTGCCTGTCCGCGTTGATCGCATTTCCCTACGCGTACGTCATGACGATCGTGACCCCGCGAGTTCGCACCTGGATGTTGGGCGCGGTTCTCGTCTCGATGTTTCTCGGGATCCTGCTGCGCAATTTTTCATGGGTGGTGTTGCTGCAGTCCACCGGTCCTATGAATACGGTCCTTGCGTGGCTGGGAATCGGCCGCATCAGATTTCTGGGCACGCTGACAGCGGTTCTGATGGGCATGGTGCACGTCCTTTTTCCCTACATGGTGCTGCCGCTGTACTCCGTGCTGCAGGCAATCGATCGCAGACTGTTGCTGGCGGCCGAAAGTCTGGGCGCGCCGCCATCGAAAGCCTTTGTCCAGATCTATGTTCCGTTGGCGCTGCCGGGACTGATCGCCGGGGCAATGCTGGTTTTTGTGCTGGCACTCGGTTTCTATATCACACCCGCTGTTTTAGGATCGCCCCAGCAATCGCTCATGGCTCAAGTCATTTATTCGCAGTTTGAACGAACGGCAGCGTTTGGACGTGCCGGCGCGATGGCACTGGTGCTGTCCGTCGCGGCGCTCGCGATGGTCGCGTTGATGGCCCGGGTCAACCGCCGCAGCCGCCTATATGGAGGCACGGCATGAGCGAGACCGAATTCGGCGGTACCAGAAACCAGCTCTGGCGCTGGGGGCAGGGCGTCGTCTGCGTACTGATCGCAGCATGGCTGATTCTTCCTCTGGTCACCATCGTTCCGATCAGTTTTAGCGCGCAGGACAGTTTCGCTTTTCCGCCACGGGCATGGACCTTCGACCGCTACCGATCACTCGCCGAAGATCAATGGATCGAACCGATCCTGAACAGTCTGCTGGTCGCCTGTCTGACCGGTATTCAATGCGCGATCTTCGGCACGTTGGCGTCGTTCGGCATCGTTCGGAGTCGATCCCGTTTTGTCGGACTGGTGAGATTGCTCGTGCTTGCGCCGCAAATAGTACCGATCGTGGTTGTCGGCTTAGGCATCTACCTTGTGTTCCTTCGATGGCACTTCACCGGAACGTGGTGGGGATACGCATTTGCGCACACAGTGCTGTGTTTGCCATTTGTCGTCGTTCCCGTAACGGCGGCATTGCAGGTATTCGATCAAAGACTGGAACTGGCGTCCGCCAGTCTGGGAGCCGGCCCTGTGGCAACGTTTCGGCAGGTGACATTCCCATTGATCAGACCCGCCATCCTGAGCGGCACGTTGCTGGCATTTCTGGGTTCGTTCGACGAACTCGTGGTGGCGCTGTTCCTGCAATCACCATCGTTTCTGACCCTGCCTGTGCAGTTATATCGAAGCATGACCGACACGATCGATCCGACGGTTGCGGCAGTCGCGACGATCGAAATGACGCTGGTCGTCATAGGCGTCGTTGCAACGCAGATTTTTCATGGGAAGAAACTCCGCGTCGCGGCTGCTTCGAACAAATCCCACTAGTCGACCAGATGGACGTTCAGCGGCAGGACGTTTGGCGGCACCGCTCCGCGCGGCGTCGCCTGGTCCGGTCGCACGCCAGGTCGTTATTCAAGGAGTTTTATATGCAGTGTGTTCAACCCCGCCCCACGTCGCTGCCGCGCCCTAGCGACGCGGAATTGCATGAGCGGCAAACTCGCGCTCTCGAATCGGCGCTGCGCGCCGGCTTCGATGGTCTTATCGTCTGGGGGCGAGGCGCCACCAACGTCGATGGCTGCGCGGATCTGCTCTATCTCACCAACCACATATCGACGGTGAGTCATATTCCCGACAGCGACGCGCATCGCGGCAGGGGACATGCCGCCCTGGTGCTGGTGCCTGGGCGGGATCCGGTTCTCGTTACCGACGCGTACGACATCGATCCATCCATCGTCGGCGTGAGCGACATCCGGATGTCGACTTACGTCGATCGCGATACCGCGCGCGTCGCGCTCGAATCCGGATTAGGCGGTCGCAAAATCGGTCTGGCAGGCCAGACTGGGTTGCTTCATAGCGCCGCCGTTTGCATGTCGCAGGAACTGGGCGGCACGACGTCGCTGGTGCCAGCCGATTTCATTCTGACGGCGCTGCGCCTCGTGAAAAGCCCGCACGAAATCGAACTGCTGAAGGACGCGTCGAGGATCGGTTGCGAGTGGATGCAGGTTGTACTCGACGCCGCGCAACCCGGCCGCACGGAAGGCGAGGTTGCCGGCGAGGGACTTCGCTGGTTTGCCGCGAGCGGCGGGTGGGCCTACGATGTCGCAATCTCAAGCGGGCCGTGGGCGCACCGGTATCGTCACCGGCAGGCATTGCCGACATGGGATTCCACGCGCCGGATCGAAGCGGGCGATCTGCTTCACGTGGACCTCTGGGGGCCTGCCGCCCACGGCTACTACTGCGACCTGACCCGATCCATCGTCGTCGGGAAAAAGCCGACGGATCCACAGCGCAAATTGCTCGAAGACGCGGTCCAACTCGTCGAGACCGTGATCGAAACCGTCGAGCCGGGGCGTAAGCTGTCGGATCTGTACGCGGCGGGCGTACGGTGCATGGAACGCCGGGGAGGCGGCGGCTCGGCGTTCTCCGCCATGGTCCCGTTCTTCGGACATTCACTCGGACTGGAATGCGAAAGCCCGTTCATCACCGAGTCGGCACATGAAATCATCGTGCCCGACATGGTCCTGGCAATCGAATGTTTCCTCGGCGAGGGAGACGGTCGAGGCGCTGGTTTCGAGCACGTGATTCACGTCCGGGAAGACCGTGTCGATATTCTGACGGACGGCGTCGCACCGAGGCCCTGGCTCGCCTGACGGTCTATCGCGGCTGCGGGCTCAGCCGCGCAACGCCGGCGCTGAGCGTCTGATGATGATATCGGTGACGATCAGTTGTTGCGCGGGTGGTTGAGCCCCCTTGATGCTGTCGATCAGGGTGGAAGCGGCGAGCACGCCGACTTGCTCGGGGTGCTGGTGGGTAGCGGTAATGGACGGCTTCGTGTGGGCAAGGTCGGGGCTGTCGGATGCACAGAGCAAAAGAATATCGCCGGGAACCTTGAGGCCGCGCGCTTGTAGTCGGGATAGCACGGCAATGGCCAGTTTGTCGCTCTGGGTAAGGATCGCGTCGGCGTTACGACTCGTGACGGAGTCGAGCGCCTCGTCGATCGACTTTTCATCAATGCCGCCGCATAGCTGCAGAAAAAACGCCGACTCGGTATCGTCCGCCCACTGTTCCGCGCCAACGCGCATGTCATTCGAGTAACTCTTGGCGGTATCGAACGCCAGCATGGCCAAGGCGCTACCGGGACGCACCGTGCGCGCAAGCATTTGCCGGGTGCCGCGCGTATTGTCGTCATCGACCCAGGGCTCCTGACCATTCTCGATATCGCGGCCCACGGTAATCACGAAGGTGCCGCTTTCCCGAAGGCACTTCAATACCGGGTCCCGCGCGACCGGGTCGACCACGATCGCGCCGTCCAGTGGGATCGGCATGGTGGAAAGGGCGTCCGCGTTGTAGGGCAGCAGGACCAATGCGTAGCCCGCGGCTAATGCTGTTTCAGTCGCCTTGTTGGCGATCGTCGACCAGTACCAGGCGGTGGACAACGTAGCGGATGGAGCAGGTGAAATCACCAGCCCGAGCAGGCCAAGGCCGCTGCCGCGAAGACCTCTGGCGAGTGCATTGGGCCGGTAACCGAGCTGGTTCGCAACTTCCCGCACCCGGGCCCGGGTCTCAGCGGAAAGCCTTCCTTTACCCGAAAGGGCATCCGACACCGTCGTCGGCGTGACGCCGGCGGCGGTTGCAACGTCTTTGATCGTGGCGCGTGTCGATCGCTTCATCAGTTTTTTTCGTATCGGTAATGGGACGGCTATCCGAGGCGCACTGCGCTTCACCGCCGCACGGCTGCGGCGTGCGGATCGTTTTTGCCCCCGCCGGGAAACGGTTAAGAGCTATCGCTGGCAAGCCGGCTGCAAGTCATTGTAGCTGATCGATTCTGCTGGTCTGCCTCGATTCCTCTGCCGACACGCGCAACAAGGGAAAGTGCGTTCGCAGTACCTTGACAGAATGGCGATGCTAAGCCAGACTTCAATGAAGAAACGTTTCTTCAAGCGATTTTTTGTAGATGTCGACTGTTTAGCCTGATGCGTTGAAGGAAAACCAATGAGTGTGGAATTTGGACCCTGGTCGTCGGTCAGGGAACTCGCCGACGCGGTCCGGCGTGGAACAGTAACAGCGGCCGAGGTCGTGGAGGCGTCTTTGGCGCGCTCGGTTCAGGTGCAGCAAAGTCTCAATTGTTTTGCCGAGATCGATTTTCACGGCGCACGTCGTAGCGCAGCGGAACTTGATCGGCGTAGAGCCCGTGGCGAATTGCTTGGACCGTTGGCCGGTGTGCCGGTCGCGATCAAGGATTGCACGCCCGTTCGGCAACTAGGAAACCGGTTCGGATCATTCGCTTTCGAACGCGAGGTCTCGCTCGAGGATGCGGTCGTTGTGGAACGGTTCAGGCAGTGTGATGCGATCATTGTCGGCAAGACTACGTTGTCGGAATTCGCATCCAGCAGCTTTTGCGATAGCGCGTTGCATGGTGTCACACGCAATCCGTGGAATCCGGATAAAACGCCGGGTGGCTCCTCGGGCGGGTCCGCGGTGGCGGTCTCGACGGGCTGTGTCGCCATTGCGGAGGGAACGGACATGGGGGGCTCGGTTCGAATTCCCGCGTCCTGCACGGGCATCGTGGGATTGAAGCCTGCCTTCGGGAGAATTCCGATCGAAGATCAGCCATCCATGATTGACGATATTCAGCACCATGGTCTGCTGACCCGCACGGTTGCCGATCTTGCGGCGGCGCTCCCTCATGTGTGCGGTCCAACCGACCGCGATCCTTCGTCGTACGTTCCAGCGCTGCCGCGACTGGACATCGAAGCGGGCGTCGAGGGCATGCGCATTGCGCTGAGCATGGACCTTGGTTTCTTTGAGGTGGAGCGGGAAGTCGTGGACCGCTGCGAACAGGTCGCGGAGAAGTTGACGCGAGCGGGGGCCATCGTTACACCTGTCGAACTAGGCTGGGACCGATCAATCGCAGACGGTTGGGTGCGTCATTGGCATGTGTATCTGTCGGCGTTCTATGGAGAGCATCTGGACCGGCTCGGCGCGGCGGCGGATCCGCGGCTCGTTGAAGTCGTGGCAAAGGGGCGCTCATACGACGCGGTCTCGATCAAACGACTCGACGTCATTCGCAAACGTCAGTGGTCCGTACTGGTGGACGTGTTCGCAACCTACGACGCGATGATCAGCCCTACGATGACCCGGCCGGCGGTAGGGGTCGAAGAAGACGACGCGGCTTATCACGCGGCGACGGAAGATGGGCGCAAACGAGGCCTGGACATGACGTCCGTTTTTAACTGGGTCCCCTGGTGTCCCGCTATCAGCGTTCCCTCTGGCGTGTCGTCAACGGGCCTTCCTATTGGCATTCACGTCACGTCGCCGGCATTTCGGGAGGACGTCGCGTTGCGACTCGCTTGCGCAATCGAAGCGAACTATCCGTTCGCCTATCCGCCAGGCTGGCAGCCGGGCGCTGGGAATTTGAACGCGCGAAGGCTCAACTGACGAATAAGCGGACCAACTTGCGCCCGTTCTTGCCGCAGAAGTTCTTGTTGTAGAGACGGCTACCGGAACCATGAAGACCAGGAAACACGTGCTGGAGACACTCACGCCTGATTTTGCCGAACGAATGCTCGCTGCGCGGTATGTGGCGCAACGTGATGCAAACGTGGAGGATGCCGCACTCTGGCGCTGGTTTTCGGTATTGCTCGACGAGCGAAGAATACGCTGGTGTCAAAGCGGGAGCGGTTGGCTGGTTAGCGTCGATCATCGTCACGTCGCCACGCATGAGGACTTCGACGCGGCGATGCGAATCGCCAAATCCAACGTTTGCGCGGGCGGATCCAGGAGACTGGATGACAACGAGCGACATGGCTACATGCGCTGAACCGTTGCCTTGCGCCGCGTTTCAGACCACCGAACGCGGTCAATCTCGTCGGTTATAAGCCGACATCAAACGCCTGTCGTCAAGCTGTGAGTGAGTTAGAGATGAAAAATTTGCATACCGAAGTATTGCTCAAGCTGGTCAACATCGGAGATATGCGGGTGTTGTCCGACACCGAGGACATGTCCACGTATTTGACCGACTGGCGCGGTCGTTATCGCGGCAATGCCGTCGCGGTTGTTTTCCCGAAAGAAATCTCGCACGTGAGCGAGACGGTAAGACTGTGCAACGAACAGGGTATTGCCGTGGTGCCTCAAGGTGGCAATACTGGCTTGACGGGTGGTGCAGTCGGTCTGGGCGACGGGGCATCCATCATCGTCAACATGTCGCGAATGGACCAGATTCGGGAAGTCGACGTCGTCAATAACTCGCTGACTGCGGAGGCGGGCTGCATCCTCAGCAATCTGCGTGAGGCAGCCGAGGAGAAGGGCAGGCAATTTCCGCTGCTGTTAGGCTCCGCTGGCAGTTGCGAAGTCGGGGGCTTGATCTCGACCAACGCGGGAGGCACAGGGGTCTTGCGTTACGGAAATATGCGCGATCTTGTTTTAGGTCTTGAGGTCGTACTTCCTGATGGTCGGGTATGGAACGGCCTTAAAACGCTCAGGAAAGACAACTCCGGATACGATCTCAAACAGATTTTCATCGGCGCGGAAGGAACATTAGGTATTGTGACCGCGGCGACGCTGAAGCTCGTTCCAAGAATCAGGAGGTCGGGCACCGCGATGGTGTCCTTGCCGGACGTTCGGGCGGCGGTCCAACTTCTGAGCCTGTTCCACGAGAGGGTTGGAAATTGTGTGGAAAGCTTTGAGTTGATGTCACGGGGACAACTGGAGGTTGTTCTCCAGCATCCCGCGAACCGGCAGTGTCCGATGCCACTAGAGGCACCCTGGTTTGTCATGATCGAACTCGGCGATAGCAAGTCCGACTTTGATTCGGAGCAGTACCTGGAATTGGTGCTAGGCGAAGCAATGGAAAAAGAATGGGTGCTCGACGCCGTGATTGCCAACAACGACGCCAAAGCTCAACGAATCTGGGAGTTACGGCACACCGTTTCCGAATCCAATATTCACGCCGGCTTTTCGGTTGCCAATGACACCTCGGTTCCGATTTCGCGACTGCCGGAATTTATCGATACAGTCACACAACGTCTGGAAGAACATATCCCGGCATGTCGAGTTGTCCACTGCGGACATATCGGCGATGGAAATATTCACGTCGTCGTTATTCTCGATCGGAAATTTTATGCGACCGAGTTCACCAGGGAGCGCGCCGCGGCGGAAGCCAACTTGGTCGTTCATCAGGTGAGCATCGACCTGGGGGGCAGTATCAGCGCGGAGCATGGCATCGGCATGATGCATGTCGAGGAACTCGAAAGATTCAAACCTGCAATTGACATCGAAATGATGCGCGCGATCAAGCGGGCTTTCGATCCCGGCAACGTCATGAATCCGGGGAAGGTCATTCGTATTGTGTGAGATTGATTCCGGATCGATGCCTTCGTGTGCGAGATTGCGCGCGGTAGTGGCCGACTTGCGTATCGACGGGTGTGATATCGGGGTAGAGGCCGAGGCTTAGGAGGTTCTCCTGGCCCGTGCTCGGTTGTCGGTAGTGGAGGACCCAGGTCCTGGTATCGCTCGGCCGAACCCTCAGGGCGAGCCCGTTTCCATTCGTGAGAAGGTAGGAGCGGGCACATGCTTTGGCAGCGCGGAACGCCAACGCCAACTCAACGCGTCTGCGCATGGCCTTGCCCCTGAATCTGGCCGACGCAAAAATCGCCGACGTCACAGCGGAGCGAAAAACCGCCGCACAAACAAAAAACCCCGTAAGACAATTAATCTTACGGGGTTTCTCGAACTACATCGGCATATGTTGAAACTACGCCGGAACAACTATTGGTGCCCAGGAGAGGACTCGAACCTCCACGGTGTTGCCACCGCTAGGACCTGAACCTAGTGCGTCTACCAATTCCGCCACCTGGGCACGTCTTCAAGCTAGACCGATATTTTAGCGTGATGATGCAGCGTGTCAATCCCTACATGCAAACAAACTATCGCTTCATCAACCGCCCGGTTGTGCCGCGCAGCAGAGCAAAACTCCACTGCTCGACGACAGCCGACTCACGCCGACCCAACCGTCCTGCTAACTACGTCATCCGCTCGAAAAACCAGAACCGGATCACGTAGCCTCACACGAAAAGTAAAGCCGCCGATGCGAAACATCAGGCGGCTTTACTTTTGAATCTGGTGCCCAAGAGAGGACTCGAACCTCCACAGTGTTGCCACCGCTAGGACCTGAACCTAGTGCGTCTACCAATTTCGCCACCTGGGCAGGTGATGAACAGCAAAGAACGCCATTATAGCGACAGATTCGAGGCTGTCAAGCGTTTCTCAAAAGTCGCTTAAACATCGCCGCAGCGAGTCTGCATGCGGCTCGCAGCGATTACTGACGGGCCGCGTGGCGCGCGAGACGGGTGTTAGAATGCCTCGCAGTAGTTCGTTGGCACGGTGCACACGCCCGTCGGACTCAGATTTGAACGAGCCGGACCCGAGCAGCCATTTCAGTGCAATCGCAAGTGCAACTTAAGCGCAACCCAAACGCTTCTTAAGCCGAGCCACATCGCCGACCGACGTCCATGCAACGAGAAAAAATCATCGATAAGCCCTTGAGCAAATTCCCGTATCCGATCCCGAGCCGCGAAGAAATCCTGGGCGTCCTGCGCACGAGTGAAGCGCCGCTGGCCGCGAACGACATCGCTGAAGCCCTGTCGATCAAGCGCCAGGAGCGCGAAGGATTCTTCAAGCGCCTGGGCGCCATGGAGCGCGACGGCCAGATCCGGCTCGATCAGCGCAATCTCTATCAGCTGACCCATCCGTCGAATTTTGTCGCGGGTCGCGTACAGGGGCATCGCGACGGCTACGGCTTTCTCATTCGCGACGACGGCCAGGACGACCTGTTCCTGCCCACCGGCGAGATGCAGAAGGTCATGCATAACGACCGGGTGCTGGCGCGCATCGTCGGCTACGACCGCCGCGGCAGGCCGGAAGGGCATATCGTCGAAGTCACGGATCGCGCCAACAAGCGGGTGATCGGGCGGCTGCTCAACGAAAACGGCGCGCTGATCGTCGCGCCTGAAGACAAGCGCATCGGTCACGACATCCTGATCGCGCAGAACACCAAGAAGGCCAAGGTCGGCCAGGTGGTGGTGGTCGAACTCACCGATTTCCCGAGCCGTCATTCGCAGCCGCTCGGCCGCGTGGTGGAAGTGCTCGGCGATATCGACGACCCCGGCATGGAAATCGAAATTGCGGTGCGCAAGTACGGTGTGCCGCACGAGTTCAGCCAGGCCGCGCTAGACGAAGCCGCCAAACTGCCTGACGAAGTGCGCCCGGCCGACGCGCGTCATCGCATCGATCTGCGTGACGTGCCGCTCGTCACGATCGACGGTGAAGACGCCCGCGACTTCGACGACGCGGTCTATTGCGAACCGGTTCAGGTCGGCCGCGGCGAAGGCTTCCGCCTGATCGTCGCGATCGCGGACGTTTCGCACTATGTGCATCCGAAGAGCGGGCTCGACGCCGACGCGCTCGAGCGCAGCACCTCGGTGTACTTCCCGCGCCGCGTGATTCCCATGCTGCCGGAAAAGCTGTCGAACGGACTGTGCTCGCTCAATCCGCACGTCGACCGTTGCGTGCTGGTGTGCGACATGATCGTCACCACGCGTGGCGAAGTGAAGGCCTACCAGTTCTATCCGGGCGTGATCAACTCGGCCGCGCGCCTGACCTACACGGAAGTGGCCGCGGTACTCAAGAACACCAAGGGTCCGGAAGCCGCGCGCCGTGCCGCTTTGCTGCCGCAACTGCAGAATCTGTATGGCGTCTACAAGTCGCTGTTCGCCGCACGCCAGAAGCGCGGCGCGATCGACTTCGATACGACTGAAACGTACATCGTCTGCAATGCGCAGGGCAAGATCGAACAGATCATTCCGCGCACCCGCAACGACGCACACAAGCTGATCGAGGAATGCATGCTAGCCGCGAACGTCTGCGCGGCCGACTTCCTCAAGCGCAACAAGCACCCGGGCCTGTTCCGCGTGCATGCCGGGCCGACCGCCGAGAAGCTCGAAAATCTGCGCACCTTCCTGCGCGGCATGGGCCTCACGCTCGCCGGCGGCGACAAACCGCACGCCAGCGACTACGCCGCGCTGATGGCGCAGATTCGCGAGCGTCCGGACGCGCAGATGTTGCAGACCATGCTGCTGCGCTCGATGCAACAGGCGGTCTACAGTCCGGACAACATCGGCCACTTCGGTCTCGCGTACGAGGCGTATGCGCACTTCACGAGCCCGATTCGCCGCTATCCCGACCTGCTCACGCACCGCGCGATCTACGCGATTTTGCAGGGCCGCAAGTATCAGCCGGAGCCGCCGCAGGGCGTCGAGCTGAATACGGCGCTCTCGCCGCGCGCCCGCGCGATGCAGCAGGCCGACGACGAAAAACGCGGCCGCCAGCGTGCGAACAACGTGGCGATCTGGGAAGAACTCGGTTTGCATTGCTCGGCCAACGAACGTCGCGCGGACGAAGCGTCGCGTGACGTCGAAGCCTGGCTCAAGTGCTACTTCATGCGCGACAAGCTCGGTGAGGAGTACGGCGGCATGGTCAACGGCGTGACGTCGTTCGGCATTTTCGTGCAGCTCGACTCGCTCTTTATCGAAGGCCTCGTGCACGTGACGGAGCTGGGCTCGGACTACTTCCAGTACGACGAGATCAAGAACGAATTGCGCGGCGAGCGCACCGGTATTCGCTATCGCCTGTCGGACCGCGTGCGGGTGCAGGTGAGCCGTGTCGACCTCGATGCGCGCAAGATCGACTTCCGCCTTGTGCGCGACACGCCGATCAAACCGCCAACGGGCCGTCCGGCGCTTGCCGACAAGGCTTCCGGTGAAAGCGGCGGTGCTCGCGTGCGCTCGTTGCCGCCGGTAGACGGCGGAGCAGGCGGTGCGGGTGCCGGCGCAGGTGGCCGGCGCAAGAAGGCTGCACCGGCGCAAACCGCTGCCGTCAAGGAAGCACGCGCGGCGCGCGGCGCGGCGAAAAAGCATGGCGGCGCCGCGGCCAAGCCGGCATCGAAACCGCAGGCCCGCAAGAAGCGCTGAAGTCGCATGACGGCTTGAACCGCGCGCATCGGGTACGTTCAGACGTACCGGGTGCGCGCGGTCTTCGTTTCATCGCAATCAAGTCAGGTATCGCAGCAGATACGCCGGCAACACAGTAAGCAGGCTCGTATTCATCACAGCAGCGCGCGTCTCAAGGCGCGCTCAATCAAAGGTTTGTCAGTCATGTCACGTCTCAAGGTTCTATACGGTTTCCACGCAGTGACCGCGCGTATGCGGCACGACGCGTCGTCGGTCGAAGAGGTTTACTACGACGCCACGCGCAAAGACCGTCGCATGACCGAATTCCTGCATGCGGCGAAAGAAGCCGGCGTGCGCCTGATCGCCGCCGACGAAACGCGTCTGTGGGGTCTTGCGCATACCGAGCGCCATCAGGGCGTGGTCGCGCGCGCGGGCGACATGCCGCTCGCGCAGAACCTGGCCGAACTGCTCGACGGCATTAACGGGTCACCGTTGATTCTGGTGCTGGACGGCGTGACCGATCCGCACAATCTCGGCGCTTGCCTGCGCGTGGCGGATGCGGCCGGTGCGCATGCGGTGATCGCGCCGCGTGACCGCGCGGTGGGTTTGAATGCGACCGCGGCGAAGGTGGCAAGCGGCGCCGCCGATACCGTGCCGTACATCACCGTCACGAATCTGGCACGCGCGCTGCGTGAGTTGAAGGATGCGGGCGTGTGGGTGGTGGGTACCGCCGGCGAAGCCACCAAGAGCCTCTACGAGACCGAACTCGACGGTCCGGTTGCACTGGTGATGGGTGCCGAAGGCGAGGGCATGCGCCGCCTCACGCGCGATACGTGCGACGTGGTCATGCAGATTCCGATGGCGGGCACGGTCGAAAGCCTGAACGTTTCCGTGGCAAGCGGCGTGTGCCTGTTCGAAGCCGTGCGGCAGCGCTCGGTGAAGAAATAGCACCGATAAATCAACCGCTTACGTTCATCTGAATCAAACACTTCGGATGCCAAGTGCTATCGGAGTGTCCACCAATTGACCAGCGATTCGGCAACTATCGCAATGTGTATGTCGAAGATGGATATTGGCAACAATACGCGCAGCAAGCCGAGTTTTGCTGCGTTAGCAATCGGCACGGCCACGGTTTTGCAGGCTTAATCCGAACGTATTGCGTTGCGAATCGCTAGAATTCTAGACAGACGGTGATTCAATTTATTGGATTCACCTTCTATCGCGTTCGGACCAGCGCGCTAGGAGATGTCTGTCCAAGGCCGCGTCGCCTTTCGTTTGTAGATTATTAAGAACTAAATCAACTGTTTCAGTCATTAACCGAGAAAAACGCGTTTCGCACGGGGACGAGATGGATCACGCACTTGAGAATTTAGGGCCAGAGGGGTTTCAACAACTTTGCCAAGTACTGTTACTTCATGCATACCCGGACCTTAAATGCTTTCCTGTCGGGCAACCTGACGGAGGTCGGGATGCCGTCCTTTTGCAAAGTAGCGAGGATAAAGAGAAGGTCGAGTTCGGCGTTTTCCAGGTAAAGTTTGCGAGGAACCCGAAGGAGGGGGGAAATGCCCGCGACTGGGTTCTTGAGTCAGCGAAGGGCGAAGTTCAAAAGGTCAAAGAGCTAATTGAGCGGGGCGCCACAAGATATATCTTTATAACTAATGTCCAAGGGACTAGTCATCTCGATGTTGGGTCTATTGACAAACTGCAGAATGAACTCTCGATCCTGATCGGGCTGCCAGTCACATGCTGGTGGCGGGACGACATAAATAGGCGGCTGGACGGATGTTGGGACATTAAGCTCCGCTATCCGCAAGTCTTGACTGGCACAGATTTTTTGCGACTATTGCTTGAAACGCAACTGGGAGCTAACCAACAACGGCGTCTAACCGCAATCACTGCATTCCTCGCGGACCAGTATGAGGAAGATACAGATGTTAAATTTAAACAAGTCGAGTTGCAGAACAAATTGCTCGATCTCTTTGTCGATCTTCCGTTTGACGTTAGGATTAGATCGACACTTGAATCTCTGAGTGATCTCTTCGTTGACCCGTCCCTTCCACTGACCGTATCGCGCATTGATTCAAAGAATTTTGAGTTGAGTTCGGCTCGGGACGCATCAGTTGGCACGGCCACGCTGCTGTTACGTACGTTCCATTCCTCCGCGCTTGGTCAGATCGTCGTCGAGGGCGCACCCGGGCAAGGAAAGTCGACGCTTGCACAATATCTTTGTCAAGTACATCGAATCCGTTGGTTAAAGAAGGCGGGGGATTTGAACGCGCTCCCTCGTGCACATCAGACGGCTCCGCTGTGCCTGCCGTTCAAGGTGGACTTGCGAGACTTCGCCGCGTGGATCGGGGGGGGGAGCCCGTCTGCCCAGTCTAATCCGGCGTCGGCGGTGCCAAGCCATCCGACGCTTGAGAATTTTCTTGCACATCTTGTGGAGACTCGGAGCGGTGGTCATGCTTTCTCCGTGGATGACCTTCTCGAAGTCGCCGCAGTAGCGCCGTTGTTGATCGTGCTCGACGGGCTTGACGAGGTCGCCGAAATAAAGCGACGGGGTGAGGTTGTCTCGGCGGTCACAAAAGCGACAAACCGTCTGAAAGAGACCTGCTCAGCGGTTAGGATCATTGTAACTTCGCGACCGTCTGCGTTCGCAAATTCCCCCGGCTTCGATGTGACGCGATTTCCAACTTTGAAGCTGGGCTCGGTGCAAAAGGAGCAGATAGACACTTACGCTCAGAAGTGGATGACATCCCGAAACCTGGACAAGCGAGAGCAGGCAGAATTCCGGAAGATACTGGACGAGAGGTTGGAGGAGCCACATCTTCGGGATTTGGCGCGGAATCCGATGCAGCTAACGATTTTGCTTAGTCTCATCCATACCCGAGGCGCCGCGCTGCCTGATAAACGTACAACTCTCTACGATTATTACGTTGACCTCTTCTTTAGCCGTGAGGCATCGAAAAGTCTAACGGTTCGCAAGTATGCTGACCTTCTACGCAACATCCACGGTTACCTCGCCTGGACGCTGCATTCAAACGCGGAAACGGATAAACAGGAATCCGCCGGACGTATTTCGGCAACCGCACTCCATTCTCTCCTGCGAGAATACTTGGAGAGAGAACAACACGGTATTGAAGTGTTGGAAGAGGTCTTTGGCGCGACAGTTGAACGAGTATTTATGATCGTCGCTCGGATCGAAGGGACCTTCGAATTCGAAGTACAACCACTTCGCGAATACTTCGCAGCTCGGTATTTGTACAACACTGCACCCTACTCGCCGCCGGGGCGAGAGCGACCAGGGACAAAGCCGGATCGCTTCGACGCTATTGCCCGAAATTCGTATTGGCTGAACGTAGTTAGGTTTTTTTGCGGTTGCTTCAGCAAGGGCGAACTGCTGGATTTGGCCGAGCGGGTCAAAGAGCTGGCGAAGGATGCGCGACTCAAGGATACGCGTTATCCAATCACCCTCACGGCCATGCTAATGTCGGATTGGGTTTTCTCACAAGTGCCGAAGGCGGTTGATGATCTCGCCAGATTCGTTGCATTGCCCGAGAATTTCTGCAAGCTGCTGCCGGATGTTTTCGGTCATTCCGATGGATCGTTGGTCCGCATTCCCGATACATGCGGTGGAAACATCGTCTCGAACTCTGCGTTTTCGCTAGTATGCCGCGAGGACACGAAGTCGGACGTACTCAGCCTCACAATCGCGTTCCTTTCGATTTCTTGCAGCCGCGAGAGATTGAAGTCGCTCTGGCTTGATTCGGCCGTACTATTCACGGATCGACCTGCAATACGATGGGCAGTTTTGGGCCGTAGTTTCTCGCTGCTGGATGCAGCCCCAGTCGAACTGATTGAGCAGATGTTGCAACCCGACGCATGCAGCGATGCCGACTGGCGTGACATAGTCGCAACCCAGAGATACGACGTAATATTGTCAACTCCGGGCAGGGAGCAAAGATGCTTGGATGCGATTTTGGATTCGATTAATCCTCCTTATATAAACTACTCTGACGCCTTCTATCTTGTTCCTCAGTTTTTGGCGTTCCACAACTTGTGGGTCTACGCGAAGGGTAAGTACATTGCGGAACAACTGCTAGAGGGAGTTCGTCGATTTCGTGAAGCTCGTGGTACCTCGACAATGGGCGATTCAGGGCGTCGCTTAGCTTTCTCCGCGACGATGCGAGAGGTTAGCGAGTTGATCGCAAACTCAATTCAGCCTGATACCTCAGCGCCTTTGGCCAGTATCAATGGGTTGGAGTTGGCGGTCGAAACAATGCGTCAAGCTTGGGGCGAACGAGTAGCTATCGTCCTTGCCGCAGTCGGGTTAAGCCATGTTCCGAAAGTCGGCCGAAACAAGGCTTGCGACCTGTTCGATAGACAACATACTTTGTCTCAAAGAATTCGCTTCGCGAGAGCCCAGGCGAAGAAGGTCGACTATTGGAAGGGGCAACTCAGATTGGTTCGATCCAACAGTGATTTGGAACTGTTCCACATGGTGTTCAGAGCTTTCGCGCCGACCGTTGTCGTGCTTGATCTGCACGAAGAAACGTGGGCTAGCTTGGATGGGCTGACTGATGCGCAGACACTTCGGCTGCTGGATTTGGTGGGAGCCGCTGTAATGCATAACGGTTCAGATAGACAGGTGCCTTTCGAGAAGAGCATTGTGTCCGCAAGACAAGCTTGGTTGGTGGCGACCGGCTCTGGGATTGTTTTCGCAAAGGACATCTTTCTTCGACATCTTGTGTCGAGTCAAGAACCGATACAGCAAGTCCTTCAGTTTCGACAAAGGTGGGCGCTTAACTGTGCATTGACGGGCGATTTACCTTGGGAGACTGCCCTAGACATAATTCGAGAAACTTATGCGGCGACCGCAGACGGCAGTCTCATTGCAGTGCCGCCTCGTCGCAGGAAGGCCTTCCCTGACTTTGTAATAGAACGAGTGTTATCGGCTCCAGGGGACTATCCCGCAGGTTTGTGGGCAGCGGTTGAGGTTCAAGCATCGGGGATTTCTGGACAACGAGCACGCGCAGTTGGAACGGTTGCTGCACAAGATGGATGGTTTGTAGATTGACCGGAGTCGCCACCGCGTTGTGAATATGGCTGGTTATGGAGGGCTGGCGAATGGTGGTCAGTACGTCGTGCGGCCAGCGGCATTAGCGGAGTATGGCCCCTCACAATTGATCTTATCCTTGAGCTGACCGAAGTATTCTTCGGTCACTCGCGGAGTAGGTCGGATTTGGTCAGGACCGCCGGGGAGTGAAAGCAGGATTTCAATGGCGCGAGTCGAGAGCGGGACTGTGCGGGAGCGCCCGTTCTTTGTGATCGGAAGGCGGGCTGTGCGGCGGTCTAGATCAACGTTGCGCCATTCAAGCGACACGATTTCACCCTGCCGCATAGCAGTCTGTAACGCGAACTCGATGGCGGGCTGCAGGTACGGATTGCGGGCTTTCCTGCACCCTTCATAGAGCAGCGCTTCCTCGGCAGAGCTGACGCGCCGCTCGCGGTGCGGCCGGTCCTTCGGCTTGGCGACGCGGGACAGTGGGCACTCGCGCAGATCAATTCCCCACTCGTTGCGGGCTCGTTTGATTGTGCGCCGCAGGATAGTCATTTCGCGCAACACACTGCCGGGTGATACGGTGCGCAGCCGGTCGTCGCGCCAGTAGGCGATAATGCCGGGCGTCAGTTCAGCCAAGGTGCATTGGCTCATAGGTTCGCGCAGAAGCTGGCTGACGCGTTGTAGCTCGTGCTTCGCCCCGCGATGCGTCGGGACCACTTCATTCCGGTAGCGGATTAGAATGTCGTCCAGCGTCGTGTGTTCGGCGTTGTTATTAACCGGATGGCGGGCTGTATCCATGTCCGCTTCGACCTCACGTGCCCATTCCTGCGCCAGTGCCTTGGTCGGGAAAGTGTTTGAGCGCAGGAGAAACCCCTTGCGCCTGACTTTCGCCTGCCACGAAACCGTGCCCGATTTGTTCCTGCTTTTGCTGAAAGTTGCCGTCTCAGTGTCCAAAAAGTGTCCAAAATTGCGTTTGAACACTCCGATGGCAGCGTGCAGAACCGGCTGCGCGTCAGCGTGGACGGGCCTTTCCGGTCGAAAGCCTGAACGTTTCCGTGGCAAGCGGCGTGTGCCTGTTCGAAGCCGTGCGGCAGCGCTCGGTGAAGAAATAAGCGGAAGTAAGCGAAAACCAGCGCTCTCCCGCGACTCCGGTAAACTTGTCGTTTTTTACGCTCGCCAGCATTTCCCATGACTCAAGACGAACTCAAGCAACTGGTCGGCCAGGCCGCCGCCGACTATGTGAACGCCAACGTGCCGGAAGGCACCGTGATTGGCGTCGGCACCGGCTCCACCGCGAACTGCTTCATCGACGCGCTGGCTGCCAGCAAGACCCGCTACCGCGGGGCGGTGTCGAGCTCGCTCGCCACCACCGCGCGTCTGCAATCGCACGGTTTCAAGGTGCTCGACCTCAACGAAATCGATTCGCTGCCGGTGTATGTGGACGGTGCCGATGAAATCGACCACAGCGGCGCGATGATCAAGGGCGGCGGCGGCGCGCTGACGCGCGAGAAAATCGTCGCTTCGGTGTCGGACGTGTTCGTTTGCATAGCCGACGCGAGCAAGCTGGTCGACACGCTCGGCAACTTCCCGCTGCCGATCGAAGTCGTGCCGATGGCGCGTACCGCGATCGGCCGCCGCGTGACGGCGCTCGGCGGTGTGCCGGTGGTGCGCGTGACGCGGGAAGGTGTGCCGTTCATTACCGACAACGGCAACGAGATCATCGACGTCAAGGGTCTGCGCATCAGCGACCCGCGCACGCTGGAAATGCACATCAACGCATGGCCGGGCGTGGTGACGGTGGGCCTGTTCGCGGGCCGCGGCGCGAATCTGTGCATGCTCGGCACGGATACGGGCGTCGAGACGATCGACTACAGCAAGAACTGATTACCGCGCTTTTGTAGCCCGCTTTATAGCCTGTTCTGTACTTTATGCGAGCCTGCAGCAGCGGGCTCGCCCTTCATCTCCCTCCCGCAGCACCCCCAACCCCTCCAATTCGCAAGAGGCGAATGGCGAGCCTTCGGTATTCGTCGACTGTCGCGCGTCGAATGTGGGCATACGCACGCACGGTCGATGATGTGGCACATACACTCGTCGGTATGGCCGTGGGGCGTTTATCTATAGGTGGGGAAATCATGAGAGTGGCGATCGTGCACGACTGGCTCGTCGCGCCCGGCGGTGCCGGGAGGGTGCTCGAACAGATGATCGCGTGTTTTCCCGATGCCGATCTCTTCAGTCTCGTCGATTTTCTCGAAGACCGCCGGTTTTTGAACGGCAAATCCGTCACGACGTCATTCATCCAGAACCTGCCGTTTGCGCGGCGCCGCTATCGCGCGTATTTACCGTTGCTTCCGGGTTTCATCAGACAGTTCGATCTTTCCGGTTACGACCTCGTCATCACGAGTTCCGCTGAAGCTGCGAGAAGCGTGCTGGCCGGCCCCGCCCAGATACACGTGAGCTACGTGCATTCGCCGATGCGCCACGTGTGGGATTTGCAACATGAGTACCTGCGCGATGCGAATCTGACGCGCGGACCGGCGTCATGGATCGCGCGTGCATGGCTTCACTATCTGCGCAGCCGGGATTCGCATTCGGCGAATAGTGTGGATCGTCTGATTGCGAGTTCGGGTTTCGTCGCGCGGCACGTGATGAAAACTTGCCGGCGCGATGCGGCGGTGATTCCGCCTCCCGTCGACGTGCACAGGTTCGAACCGTGCCTGCAGAAGGCCGATTTCTATCTGACCGCCTCGCGAATGACGCCTGACAAGCGCATTGATCTGATCGTAGAAACCTTCACCGCAACGCCGCACCGCAAGCTGATCGTGATCGGCGACGGGCCGCAGATGGCGGCGATCCGCGCCAAGGCCGGGCCGAACGTGACGATCCTTGGCGATCAGCCGTTCGAGGTTCTCAAGGATCATCTGCAACGCGCACACGCCTTCATACTCGCCGCCGAAGAAGATTTCGGCACTGCCGCACTCGATGCGCAGGCGTGTGGAACGCCGGTCATTGCATTCGGCAAAGGTGAGGCGCTTGAAACGGTGGTGCCGCTTGGCGACCCACGTCCTACCGGTGTGTATTTCGCATGCCAGACGGTTGTGTCGATGCTCGGCGCGATCAACCGCTTTGAGCGGCACCGTGAGCGGATTACGCCGGCGGCATGCCGTGCGAACGCCGAACGGTTTTCCGCGGCGGTTTTCCGGCGTGCCTTCATGGCCGAAGTGACGCGCACGATCGCGGCGCCTGGCGGGCGGTCGCGGGTGGCAGGGGAGCGGATCGAGCGCGATCTGGCAACCGGGGATATCGCGTGACCTGATTGACACTTGTCAGGGTGCAGTTGGGGACGCCGGCGAAAGCGACTCGAGCGCAGCGGCGGCACAGCGCGCGTGAGTTCGGGGAAGGTCATGAATCGCGGCCAGGAAGTGAGCCAGGGAGTGGGCCACGAAACTGGGCAAACTGTCTGTTTATTCGCATATTGAGAACTTCGCAATATGCGAATAAAATACCCTTGTCGTATCGCAGTACGTCGTATCCGGCTGTTCGGCCTATGCCGTCCGGCCGATTATCGGTGCCGGTCCCGTCTCATTAGCTTCGCAGGTAGAGCGTGCATGTTCGGTGCGCGAAACCATGCGAGGAAATTCGATGCGGGTCATTTCAAAGAAGATGTTGCTGGACTTTATAAAGAGACATCCGGAGGCGCGCAGTGCACTGTTGACGTGGTACGCACTGGCGCGGGCATGTCTCGCGTATGGCTATAACGACCTGAAGCAGACGTTCGCGGGTGTGGACTACGTGCCGCCGCAGTACACCGTTTTCAAAGTGGGCGGCAACCGGTTTCGGATCATCGCGGCGATTCACTACAACAGGCAGTCGTTGTTCGTTCGTCATGTGCTGACGCACGCGCAATACGACCTTTGGACGAGGAAGAATTTAAACTCATGAATGCCGATCGCTTTCCGGGAACCTTTCCCGACATCGCTCAAACCTGGGCTGCATTCCAAACCCAGTTGCCGATCACACCCATTCGAAACGAGCAGGATTACCAGAAGATGGTGCGGCTCGCCAATGCGCTTTCCGATCACCTGAACGGCAACGAGGAGGATCCGCTGGCCGATCTGTTTGCGATCGTCGGCGACCTGATCGAAAGCTGGGAAGCGAGCAACGTGACGATTCCGAAAGCAGAACCGCGTGAGGTGCTGCGGCATCTGCTGGAGACGCACGGGCTCAAGCAAAAGGATCTGATCGGTATCGCGTCGCCTACTGTGGTGAGCGATATTCTTGCCGGCCGGCGCGCCATTAGCAAAAAGGTGGCGAAAGCGCTGGCGCTGCGCTTTCATACCGACGTCAGCGCGTTTCTATAAGCGCGGCGCTTGCCTGATGCTGAGCGGGGTGAGCGCGCCTCGCGTGCTCGTCGCGCTCATCGTACCTATCGCGCCGCCTCTCGCCACGCCCCGCGCATCGCGCGCAAACCGACTCGCCATTTGCGAAGCGCGAGCACCATGCCGCCGCGCCCGAATGCCAGCGACAAGGCGCGCAGGAACCCTGGGTCCGTACGATCGCCGATCAGCGTCGAGTACACGACGAATGCCCAACGGCCGGGCGGCGTCAGGTATTCGCACATGATGAGCCGGAGATTGAATGACGCGTTATAGAACGCGGCGTCGTTAAAGGCGAGGCGCGGGTCTTCGTCGCTGCGCCGGGTCGGGAAGTGCTCTACCAGCAACGCGGGGTCGTAGATCAGGGTCCAGCCGCGCCGTTCTATTTCCAGACTGAAGGCCATCTCGCAGTGAACCTGCGCGCCGGTGCCGCGTAAGCGCGTGTCAAAACGCAGCGTGCCGATCGCGTCACGGCGAAACGCCATGTTGACGCCCTTGAGCACCTGGACTTTGCGTGCCGCGCCGTAGCCGATATGGTGATTGCCGATGGCCCGGCCATACCAGCGCACGAGACCCACCGGCAATTTCCGCCCCTGGGCCATGGCATTGTGATCATGCGCGATATCGCGTCCGCCCAGCCCGCCGAGTGCCGGATCGTTGTCGAACACGCGGGCGATCCGTTCGATCCAGTCGGGATGAGGCGCGGCATCGTCGCCGGTGAAGCAGAGCACGTCGCCGTCGGCGCTGTCGATACCGAGGTTGTACGCCGCGACCACGCCCGGCTTGTGCACGAGCATGATCCAGCGGCGCGGGTCGGGCCGGTTCACTTCGCAGGTGCGCAGCCAGTCGAGCGTTGCGTAATCGTCATGGCGCACGATTACGATCACTTCGTCGGCGCGGCGCTCCTGTGCGTCAAGCGCCGCGAGGCAGCGGGCGAGGTCGGCGGTGCGCCGGTACGTCGGCACGATCACGGAGACTTTCACGCGCCGTTCCCGCTGCGGCACGCTCAGAAGGCGTTGCGTCCGACAAAGCCCTTGAAGATCGTGATGAACACAATCTTCATGTCGAACCAGAACGACCAGTTATGGATGTAGAAGAGGTCGAACTTGACGCGCGCCTCCATCTTTTCCACCTTGGTGGTGGCGCCGCGATAGCCGTTCACCTGGGCCCAGCCGGTGATGCCCGGCTTGATCCGGTAGCGGTTCATGTAGCCGTACACCTGATCCTTGTAAAGATCGTCGTGTTCGACCGCATGAGGACGTGGACCGACCACCGACATCTGACCGAGCAGCACGTTCAGAAATTGCGGCAATTCGTCGAGGCTGGTGCGGCGCATGAAGCCGCCGAGCTTCGTCACGCGGGTGTCGTTGCGCGCGGCCTGCGTGAGCTGGCCGTGGGCTTCGTGGTGCACTGTCATCGAGCGGAACTTGTAGATCGCGAACGGCTCGCCGTCCACGCCCTTGCGGATCTGCCGGAAGAACACCGGCCCCGGCGAGCTCAGCTTGATGCCGATCGCGAGTACGACGAACACGGGCGCGAGCGCGAGCAGCGCGGCCGCCGCGAACAGGCGGTCGAAGATCAGCTTGGGCCACATCTGCGGCGACGGGACGGGTGTTGTGCTCAGATTGAGTGTGGGTAAACCGACGACATCGACCAGCGTGTGATTGAAAAGCGAGAGGCTGCGTACATCGGGAATGAAGCGCAGATTCACGAAGTCATGCCTGAAAATGCGCGTGAAACGATAGATCGTATGTTCTTCGGAAAGCGGTAAAGCAAGCCACACCTCGTTCACGCGCTCGTCGCGCACCTTGGCGGCGAACGCGTTCAGATCCGTCAGCACCGGCAGGCGATTCACGCGCGCGCCATGCGTGCTGGCCGCCTGAACGCCGGTGTTGCCGGCGTCGCCGGCGTCGCTGGTGTCGAAGACGCAGACCGGCTTGAAGCCGGCTTGCGGCGCATGGTCGAGATGCGCCAGCAACGTACGCGAGAAACCGGGCGCGCCGACGATCGCGACCGTGCGGAAGTTCATGCCGCGCCGGCGCACGCTGCGCAACGCCCCATGCGCGAGGCACTTGGTGACGATGATCAGCGCACCGGAGATCAGCGTCGAGTAGCCGAACCACAGCCGCGAAACCGCATCCATGCGGTGCAAGGTGAACGCCAGCACGAGGGCGGTGGCGACCACCACCAGCCACGCGGCGGCGACTCTTAGCAGCATGGAAGGCAGCGCCTTGCCGCGCCACGGTTCGTAGACGCCGAAGCCGGGAAACATCAGCAGCACGAGCACACAGTTAAAGGCGATCAGGAGACGCTCGGTGTCAGACAATGCAATCGGCGTCGAAAAACGCATCCAATGAGCGATTAACCCGCCCGCAATCACGAAGAGTGCGTCGAGACATCGCGCAGTATTCCTGAACATAGTGATCTATCCTGTGAGCGGACCATGCAGCCTTGGGGGGCTGCTTACTCGACGGTTTCAGCCTGGCGAAGGCGTGGCAGCAGGCGGTCGAATTCGCGCTTGACGAGGCCGTAGCATTCGCAGGCGCGCGCTTCGAGACCCTTGCGGTCGAGTACCTTGATATGGCCGCGGCTGTGGTGAATCAGACCTTCGTCGTGCAACTTGCCGGCCGCTTCGGTGATGCCTTCGCGGCGCACGCCGAGCATGTCGGCGATCAGTTGCTGGGTGACCGTCAGGTCGTTCGATGCCACGCGATCCACTTCGATCAGCAACCAGCGGCACAGTTGCTTGTTCAATGCGTGGTGGCGATTGCAGGCAGCGGTCTGCGCGACCTGGGTGAGCAGGGCGTGCATGTACAGCAGCATCAGGCGGCGCAGGAAATCGGAGCGTGCGAATTGCTGCTTGAGCGCCTGTGCGCTCATCCGGTAAGCGAAGCCGGCGCATTGCACCTGCACACGGTTCGGCATGGTTTCGCCGCCCGTGAGCACCGGCACGCCGGTCATGCCTTCGCGGCCGACCGCGGCGATTTCGACCGAGCTGCCGTCTTCCATCGTCGAGAGCATCGAGATGATTGCGGTGGTCGGGAAATAGACGTGATGGATGCGCTGACCCGAATCGCACAGCAGTTGTTCGGTACGCAGATGAACCAGTTCGAGATGAGGGGCAAGCGCTTGCCATTCGTGGGACGGCAACGCGCCGAGCAAATGGTTACCGTGCAGATCTGATTGAAGTGTCAACATGATCGGTCCTCGCTGAAGCCACGCGTTGCGTGGTTTCGTGTCTTTGATCCGATGCCTGCATCCCTGAATTGACTACCTGCTGCCTGGCGAGCAGCGACGAGATGAACAGGAACGGCCCCGTATTGGCCTGATGCGCCGCCGCCTTTGTTGTGAATCACGTTGCGGTGACGCGGTGTTGCGCATCTCCTTTAGCGAGGAGTGTGCCAACTGTAGGGAAAACCAGTGCTGGTGCGGCGCAGCGAACCAAGCCTTAGCGGCGCGCGAAGCCAAACGCGGGTTTTTGTTTCAATTCTGCACAACGCCTGTTTAAGGCACGGCCTGGTCGAAGGGGATTTTTATTCGAGCCAAGTCCTTGATCGGATTGGGTTAGCGCCTGATGAGCATCGCTTTGCCGCAGATGTCCCGGAGATGAAATAGCCTTCGTAGGCGCGTTGTCGGGGGCCGTCCGAGGTGTGCCGGAATTGATTCAGATGTGTTCTATACGCTGCGTGCGGAGTAGTGCGAAGTGTCTTTCCTGAGAGCGGAAAATCGTAGATAAACCCCTGGTGTTTGCGCGGACCAGACAGTTAAGTTCGCGCAGCGCGAGGTTTTACGCGCTTCGCGAGGCAATAGTTAGTACGGGAACGACATTCAACCGTAGAAGGTGGCGGATATCGCATTGATCGCGCGGACTTCGCCTGCAGGTGCCTCGCATGTTGCGTCTGCTTTAAACGTTGCGTTAGATGCGCGTGCAACGAATCTTTCGGCAAGGAGGAGCGGCACGGTGTGCGTACGGTTCGGCGGCAGATGAAACCAGTCGTGTGCGGCGCGATAACGCGTGTCAATGATATGAACGAAGCGCGCAAAGCGCTGCGCTTCGATGACCAGTTGCCAGCCATCGGCAGTGCGCTCGGGGCGCACCGTGAGGCCGAGATCGTGACGCACGTCCGCGCGCCGTTCCGGCAGATGAATCGCTTCTGAAACGATCCGGCCGCTCGCCGGATCGCGCAGCGTCGCAATCGTTACGTCGTGGGCGCGCGGGCCGAAGCGGTAGGCGTGCGTGAAATCGAAGAACTGGCCAAGGCATTGCGCCGCGCTGATCCGCTGTGCGCTGTGCGGCGCCAGTTCGACAACGCGGCTGGCCGATGCCACCTTGACGCTGCCGTCGCGCAGGCAGACCAGATCCAGTTGCGCGTGCAACGGCTCCGCACGCTCGTTCAGCAAATGAATATCGAGCCCGTTGAGGCCTTCGTCGGTTATGACCAGCTGGATGGGTTGCAGCGTGCGCGCAAGCCCGTGCAGGGCGCTTTTGGGCCGTCCTGTGGCGTCGATCACGCCCCAGCCTGCGCCGGGACGCAGATCCTGAAGCTGCCAGACCAGCGCGCCGCCGCATGTCGAGCCGGCACGCCGCCATTCGGCGAACACGTCGCTCATCAGCTCGGCGACCACCGCACGCGATAGATCCAGGTAGCGTTCGGGGTCTTCGTAACGCAACCGCGCCGGCTCGACGCCATAAAGCGTCTGAAGATAGTGGTCGCGAACGTCGTCGAAGTCCCAGCCGGCGCCGGGGTCGCGCGGTACGCCGGCCTTCCAGCGCGGATCGTGCGAATGGATCGTGCCCAGCGCGTCGTGCAAGGTGGCGTCGTCCGGCACGTTGGCGAAAGCGAGGCATTCGGCGGCGAAACGGACCTGCGCGCGGCGCGCGTCGTCGAGCGGGCGTTGATAGGCGCCCACGCCGTAGTAATGCGTGATGCCCTCATTAGTCGAAAACGGCCACGCGCCGCCTGAGGGCGAGTTGCTCACATACGGTACGTCCGAACGCTCGCGCGCCGCGACGGCGGGGAGCAGCGCGGTAAAGAGTGGTTGCGCGCGCATCGAATCAGGCAGGCCGAACATGGCCGCCTGCTGGTCGACTTCGCTGCCGCCGCACAGCACCGCGAGCGACGCGAAGCGCCGCGTGCGGGTCAGGAATTGCGTCGCTTCGCGTTCAATGGAAGCGCTGAAGTCGGCATCGTTCGGGTAGTCAAAATTCGCCAGCGCGAAGTCTTGCCAGATCAACAACCCATACTCGTCGGCTAACGCGTAGAAGCGATCGGACTCGTACACCATCGTGCCGCCGACCCGCAGCATGTTCATGCCGGCATCGCGCGCGAGCGCGAAGGCATGACGCAGTTGCGCTTCGGTGCCGCTCAGTGTGACGAGATCCGCGCTGGTCCAGCAGGCGCCGCGGCAGAACACTGGCGTGCCATTTACGCGCAGGGCGAAACCGGTGCCGTCCGCGCCGCGCTCGACTTCGATGCTGCGAAAGCCGATCGATCCCAATGAGTGGGATATCGAGCGGGATATTGCGTGAGATGGCGCGCGCTCGTCATCAAGCTGCAATGTCAGAGGATATAAAGTGGGCTCGCCATGCGTGTGGGGCCACCAGCGTTCGGCACGCGCGACACGCACGCTGCCGGTCAGTGTATATGCATCGCTCCATTGCAAAGACGAAACACAGTCACCGCAATTCAACGAGGCGGCACACGCGTCGGCATCATGCGGATGCACGAAACGTAACGTGAGCGAAACAATGCCATCGTCGCCTTCGATGCGGCTCGCCAGATCGAGTGTGTCGAAGGCGTGCTCAGCATCGCTCAGTATTTCAATTGGACGCCACGGGCCGACTGCCTGCACCGATGGACACCATCCGGGCATATGGCCGAGCAGGGTGGTGCGCACGTTGCGCAAGGTGGACGGCGTGACGAGCCGCGGCCGCCAGCGCGTGCGTGAGCGTTTGGCTGCCAGCGCCGGCGTCAGCGAGCGAAAGCACAACGCGAGTGTCGCGCTGCCGTGCAGTTCGATGTCGAGATCGTGCGCGACGAACATCGAGTCGGAATCGAGGCGCCTGATGCCGTCGAGCCAGACTTCGGCGAGCGTGGCGAGGCCGTGAAGACGCAAGCGGCGCTTGCCCGTGCCGGTCAGTGTGAGCCGGTACCAGTGATCGTCGAAGGCGAACGGTGGGGGATCGGCGATGTCCAGCAGGCCAGCGGCGCGGTGCGTGCTCGCCACCGTGCCGGGTACTTGCGCGGCGAGCCAGCCCTGCGTGGGTAAGTCAGCGGGTGAAGCACAGGCGCCGGCTGGTGTGCTGACGCACTGCCAGCCTGCGTCGAGTGGTTGTGGCCAGAGGTCCGAACGCGTCACAGTACGAGCGCGGCAAGCGGGGGCAGCGTCTTTTCGTAGGCGCTTTCAAGCACGTCGAAGCAGTCTTCACACGAATCGCGGCGCCCACGCGCGATGGCCCGCACGAGCCGGAACTGCATCACCATCGACTCCGACGCGATACTTTGCGCCGCCGCCGGGATCGACGCCGGCAGGTCGAAGCCCTGCGCGGAAAGCCAGCTCAAATACTTCGAGAGAAATTCGAAGTTCGCGCCAAGCTGCCGCATCAGGTTGAACGAGTACGGATGGAAGAACGCCTCGCCGCGTTCGAGCAGCATGTCGAGATGCGCCGGAAACGCCTCGCGCCACTGCGAGATCGGATTGCTCAGCGGCCGCCGCGCCAGATGCGCGCATAGCAATTCCGCGGATGCTTCGACGAGTGCGGTGCCTTCCAGCGCCGGCCGAACCTGCTTGGCGAATTCAACATACGGAAACAGCAGATCGGGCTGCTGCGCGAATTGAGGCAGCTTGCGAAACACGCCGTCGTAGTCTTCGCTGTCGAGCAGGTGATAGCCGGTGTTGTGGAAATAGCCGAGGCGCCGCGCCGCGGGATCGATGAAGTCGATCCCGATCGTGGTTTTCGGATGCTCGCGCCGATATGACGTGGCCCGCGTATTCGGCAGGTAATAGCCGTCCACTTCCACCAGCACGGTGTGACCGCGCAACGTCTGCGCGAGCACACGGGCTTCGAGCGAATCGTAGATCGCCAGTTCCTGCACCTGGGTGCCATAGAGCCGCTCGAGGTCTTCGAGCGGGAACTTGAAGAACGTGAACTGATCGCCTTCGAAGTCCTGGGTCACGGTAAAGCCGAACGCCGCGCGCGGATCGAGCCCGAAGCCGTGCAGCAATTCGATCCACAGGTCGACGTAGCAGTTGGTCTCCTGCCACACACGCTCGCCTTGATGCAACGCGTGCGGCGCGTGCTGGCGCAGCGGCGCGGCGGGCGCGGCCGTGCCGCCCTGAGCCGGCAGATCGAGGCGGCCGGACAAGGGGAAGGGCGCTTGCCCGTCCTTGGGCGTGGGGATCGGGGATGGATTCATGCGCGATCCTCCGCGCTTTGCGCCGCCGCTGGGCAAGCCGGCCGAGTGGCCCGCATGCCCTCGGCGATATGCGCCGCGGTGTCCCCCCACAGCAGCGCACGCACGTCGTCCGGCCACGCATTGACGTCGAGACCGTGGTGACGCAACAGGGCGAGCGTGATGCGCTCCATGCCGAAGCCGACGCAACCGGTGTGCGCCACCGCGCCGTCCTCGCAGGCGATCTTCCAGATCGCGCCGAAGTGGTCCATGTGATAGTTGAACGAGAGGCAAGCCGTTTTGCCGCGCGGGTCGGCCACCGGAATCAGCAGTTCGAATTTGAGTGCCTGAGCACGCTGGCTATCGGCGACGATCTTGCCGCCGCGGCCGAAGAACGGGTCGTTGGCGAGATCCACGTCCACCGGCAGTTGCAGCAGTTCGATCAGCAGCGAGCCGCGTTCGATCCACATCTGACGGAACGCCATCACCTGTTCGGCGTTGCCGAGGCGCACGTATTCGCGCTGCCGGAACATCTGCATGCGGCCGGGATCGAGCGATGGTTCGTGGCGGAAGCAATACGACAGCACGTCGATAGTGCGGCCGTCGGCGGGCAACGGGCCGCGCCGCGCCATCACCGGATAGATCGGATAGCAGGCGGCCGGCGTGAGCACCACGCGGGTCGGTTGCTGCTGTGCCATCCATTCCTCGCTGCGTTCGTCGTCGCGCTCGCTCATGGCCTGGTCGAGCGCGCGCAACAGGCGCTGGTGGCCCATGTCGTTGCCGCAGAACGAATGGATCGTACCCGCGAGGTTCGGAAAGCTCTTCAGATACTCGCTGTCTTCGAAATCGGTGCGGCGCATGGCGGGCGGAAAACGCAGCACCTCCGGTTGCTGGTCCGCGCCGAGATGGGTGATCGCCACGTTCAGACGCTCCACCACATCTTCGAAAATCTGGCTGCGGCCGTACAGGCCGTTCTCGCCGGTATCGATCAGGAGGCCGGCGGCGAGCAGCTCGTCGCGGAAAGCCGGTGCCGCGGGTTGCTGAGCGGCGGCGGCCGTCTGAACCGCCAGCGCCGCGGTGTCGGTCATCGTGTTCATGTCAGGCTCTCCCCGGGGCGGCAGGACGCTGCGCGAGCAACAGGCTCGCCGTGTTCTGCGCGATACGGTCGTTGTTGATCATTAGCGGTGCGGAGTAGAGGTCGCGTAAATGGCGCCCCACGCTGTATTCCGTGCCGTTCTTGTAGCCCGCCATGCCGCAGATCATCAGCACTTCCTGGACCACCTGCAGCGCGGTGGTCGAGATGCTGGTCTTCAGCGTATTCATGTCGGAGGCGAAGCCGAGCATCGCCGAGAGCGGCGCGTCAGCCTGGCAGCCGCCATGCCGCGCGTGGTGGGCGGCGCGCGCCGCATCGAACGCGACCGACAGGCGCGCCTGCATCATTTGCAGCAGGCCGACGGCCTCGGCAAGACGCAGGCCGGCTGGCGGAATCGCGCCGGGTTTCGAGCGGGCCTGCGCGCGGAAGAAGGCTTTCGCGCGATTCACCGCGTCGCTGGCCACGCCAGTCCAGACGGAGGCCCACAGCGTGTGCGAGACCGGCAGCATGGTCTGGTCGGCGATATCGGCGAAAGGGGTGGGCAGGATCTGCTCGGCGAGACCCGTGGCGACGAGCCGGAAGCCCTCGCTGCAAGTGCCGCGCATGCCCATGGAATCCCAGCCGCCGCGTTTTTCCAGCTGCGTTTGTTCGCGTAACGCGACGATCAGCACCTGGTCGGCCGCAGCCGATTCGGCGGTGCGCCGCGCGGTGACCAGAATGCCGTCGGCGTGGGCGCCGTAGGAAATCGTCGGCGCGAGCTTTTCGATGCGAAAGCACTGCTGGCCGGGTTCTCCTTCGATCTCGACCGAGCAGGCGCTGGTGCGCATGTTGCCGCCAATGGTTTCTTCAGACGTCGCGGAAGCCAGCAGCCATTGATGGTCGACCAGTTGTGTGAGCAGGTGCCGCTGCCATGCCGATTCGCTGCCGTGCGCCTCGATGCAGGCCACCTGGATCTGGTGCATCGCATACACCATCGCCGTGGAGGCGCAGCCCTGCGCGAGCGTTTCGCAGATCGCGCCGACGTCCGCGAGCGAGAGCCCCGCGCCGCCAAACGTGGCGGGCACCATGGCCGACAACAAACGTTCGCGCTTGAGCGCGTCGAAGGCTTCGTGGGGAAAGCGTGCTTCGCGGTCCACCGAATCGGCGAACTGCGCGGCGACGGCGGCGCAGCGCTGCGCCGCAGCGCGCCAGCCGGGTTCGGTTTCCACCGCGCTCAGCACGACGCCCGCGCCGGCGGGTTGCGGCGCGGCGGGATCTGCGAGCGGGGCCGCCGCCGCGGGCGTGTCCGGCAGTGGCGCATTCATGCCGCCGCCTTCGCCTGTTGCAGCTCGGTGATCGCCGCAGCCATCGAATCGATGCTTGAAAACAATCGGCGCGTCAGCATGCGGTCCGGAATTTCAATGCCGAATTCATCTTCGATAGCCAGCATCAGATGCACTGTCGCGAGCGAGGACAGGCCTGCTGCATAGAGGTCGGCGTCGTCGGCCAGGGTATCCGGCGAGACGTCGAGGCGGGCTGATTCGGAAAGGATGCGGCGCAGTGCTGTTTTCATATGGGGTGTCCCCTTGTAGGTGAGCAGTCTTTCGAATGTCGATGACGTGAGACGAACGGCTGTCGTCGTCTTGAGCGTTTATCGCAGCGCGTGGCGTCATTGCGCAATGTCGGGTGAGGGATCGGCATGCATCTTTGCCGCGCTTGTGCGGTGCGCTGAAGCGGTTTTGGCGGCTTCCTGCTAGACCTTGTCCCGACGCTTCGTATTTAAGGATTGGCAAAGCCCAGCGTCAGTGCGATGCCGCACGGAAACACATGTTTCGCGGACGTACCGTGTAGCCATGACGACAGGCCGGCGTGTCGAGTCAGGCCGTCGAGGGCGGCGCGCGATGCCGTCCTCGCTGAACGTATTTACCGCTGGGGAATGTGATGAATTGGAAAACGCTGGATTTCGAACAGCTGTCGGCTCGCGAGTTGTATCTGATCTTGCGGGCGCGCAGTGCGGTCTTCGTGGTCGAGCAATCGCATGTCTGTCTTGACGCCGATGGCCGCGACGAGAACGCGCTGCACGTCTTCGCGGTCGAGGATATGGGACGGCCCATGCCGATCCTGGCCTATGCGCGCCTGCAACCCGGCGACGCCGAAGATCCGGAAATCACCATCGACAAGGTGCTGACGAGCCCGCTGCGGCGCGGCGACGGTACCGCCGAACTGTTGCTCGAACGGGTGCTGCAGGCGATCGCCGAACGTTGGCCGGGACACGCCGCGCGCGTGAGCGCGCCAGTCGGGCTGCGCGGCTTCTACGAGCAGTTCGGCTTTCGCAAGACCGAAGGGCCGTACCTCGAACACGGCGTGCCGTTCATCGGGCTGACGCGCCAGTTGCGCGGCAACCAGTCGCTCTTCGGAACGCGGCGCCGCGAGCGCGACGGCGCGGCGTTCGTCAACACGTTCGAGCTGCTGTAATGGCGCGAATGCTCAACGCGTCTGCCACGCCCGTTGGACGCGGGGGGCCACGATCCGGACGATCGCCGGGTCCTGCGGCAGACCTCGATATATGCCGGATTCCTGACGAATGCGCACAGCCGTGTCCGGATACGGCCTGCGCGAATGCGAGCAGTGCGGACCCGGCGGACCCGAACGTATCGAGCTTCGACGAACGCCGTTTCCGTCATGCGCTGGGGCGCTTTGCCACCGGCGTCGTGGTGATTTCGACCGGCAGCGGCGACAGCATGCACGCCATGACCGCGAATGCCTTCATGTCCGGTTCGCTCAGGCCGCCGTTGATCGTCGTCTCGGTCGGGCACCGCGCGCGCATGCACGAGCGTCTGATGACGAGCGCGATGTTCGGCGTGAGCGTGTTGTCCGACGCGCAGGAGCGCCATAGCCGGCACTTCTCCGGCGAACCGCAGAGCCGTTTCGCGCCGCGCTTCGCACCGGTGGACGGCTTGCCGGACGTAGTGCTTCTCGAACATGCCGCGGCCCGGTTCGCGGCACGTGTGGTGGACCGGCATCCGTGCGGCGACCACACGCTCTTTGTCGGCGAAGTGCAGGTGTTCTCACTCGACGAACATGCGCCGCTAATCTTCTTTGGCGGGCGCTATGCATCGATGGCGAGGTCGCTTTGAGCGCGCGCCCGTATTGCCGCTCGGGGTCCCGGCCACGGCATCGCTCACGGCTTGCGTGTGCCGCGGCGGCGCGTGCAGGGTGTGCGGCGCGTTTCCTTTCAATTCGCTCTCGGTTGTTACATTCAGCGCTCAACGATGCTCGACCTGTGAAGTGCCCGATCGCCGGGCCGGATTTTTCGCGCGTGAGGCATTGCTCAGAAAGTGAGGATCAGACAATTCGATCCGCTACGTGCGTCTTCGCACTATGCAAATTTTGCGACGCAGGCACGCTTGAGACGCAAGCTTATAGCCCGTCAAGATATGCGGCGTTACATAGAAGAAACAATTCTTCAGAGGGATAACCCTCTCAGGACGTTTCCCAACTGGCGCAACCGTTTTGATGCTAGCAACGTATCGTAAAAGAACAACTACCCACCGATAAAACGACACACCAGGGCCGGTTGATCAACAGGCTACGCGGGGGCAAACACCGCTTCGGGGAGAGAGGGTCATGGAACAGGCAAACAAGGATCGATCGCTGGTCAGCAAGGTCATGGACGGACTTGTGACCGGTATTGTCGAGGAGAAGTACGGCGCCATCCTGCCACCGCAGGATGTGCTGTCGAAGGAGTTCGACGTCAGCCGCACCGTCATGCGCGAGGCGCTGTCGATGCTGCTCGCGCGCGACATGCTGGACGTGCGGCCGAAGATCGGCACGCGCATCCGGCCGATGAGCGATTGGCGCATGATCGACGAGGACGTCGTGAACTGGCGTTTTCGCGCCAAGCCCGATCCGCTGTTTCTGCGCGACGTGATCGAGTTTCGTCTCCTGATCGAACCGCGCGCCTCGGCGCAGGCAGCCGCGCGCGGCAGTGCCGCCGACATCGCGGCGATTCGTGAGGCGTTCGAAGCGTTTCGCGTGATCCAGCCGGGCGAGGCCAGCTACCATGCCGCCGATGAACTTTTCCACGCGCGCATCATGGTGGCGAGCGGTAATCAGTTCTTCAAACAGATGGCCGCGATCATTCGCGGCGCGCTCTCGACCGTCAACCCGATCGTCAATCAGAAGGACGGGTTATGGGAGCGGGCCGTGAGCACGCATCAACGCGTGCTCGAAGCGATCGAACGGCACGATCCGAAGGAAGCGGAAAGCGCGTCGCTTGCAATGATCGACTACGCCACGGAAGAACTCGGCAGCAAGGTCGCTTCGGAACCGCCGGAGCGCGGCTGAGCGTAGCTGCGTTTGATCGAGTGCGGTCGAGTGTGACCGCGCGTGGCTGTTACAGTCGCGCCCCGGATCGTCTTTCCGCCGAGGTCTGGCTTCATGAGCGGTGCTCCCGCATCCTCGCGCATGCACGCGCGGCTTGCGTCACAATAGCGCCTGCTCTGAACCGCACGGACTTCAAGGAACGATGACTATCGCAATGCAGGAACCCTCGTCGGGCGGCATGATCCGCTGGGGGATCGTTGGGACGGGCCGCATTGCCCGTCGCTTTGCTCAAGGACTGAACTATGTGCCACGCGCGACACTGACCGCGCTGTGGTCGCGCCGCGCCGAACCCGCACTGGCTTTCGCCGAGGAATTCGGCGGCGAAGTGTGCGCGAGTTTCGACGCACTGATCGCGAGCGGTATCGACGCGCTCTATATCGCCACCGTGCAGGACAGTCACGCCGACTATGCGATTGCCGCGCTGCAAGCCGGTCTGCACGTGCTGTGCGAAAAACCCGCCACCATCAACAAGCCGCAACTCGAGCGTGTACTCGAGGTCGCGCGCACCGAACAACGGCTTTTCATGGAAGCCATGAAGCCGCCGTTCTATCCGCTCTACAGAGCCTTGCGCGCGCATCTGGAGGTCGATCCGATCGGCGAAGTGGGGCTCGTGCGCGCCGGCTGTTCGGTACCGGGCGTACCGGACGATCACCCGTCGATGTCGTTCGAGCATGCGGGCGGCGCGCTGCTCGACATCGGCGTCTACGAGATGTTTCTCGCGGTCGACTGGCTCGGTGCGCCGCGTGAGGTGCAGACGCTCGGGCGGCTCGGCGCGACCGGCGTCGATACGTTCGCAAGCCTGAACAGTCAGCATGAACGCGGTATCGCCCAGCTGTTTTGCGGGCTAGACCTGCACGGCAAGGGCGACGCGTTGCTGATGGCCAAAGGCGGCCATGTCACGATTCATGAGCCATGGTGGAATCCGGCGCGCGCGACGATCCGCTACGCCGACGCCCGCGTGATCGAGCTCGACGAACCGTTCGAGGGCGGTGGCCTGAACTACGAGACCGCGCATTTTTGCGAGCTGATCCGGGCGGGTCAGCTGGAGAGCCCCGTGATGCCGCACGGCAAGTCGCTGCAGATGATCGAAATGGCCGATGCCGCACGCGCGGCGTTGGGGCTCAAGTTCGCGGGAGAGTAAGGGCGCGGCGCCGCGTTGTTTACGGCGGCGGTGGTACGATTTGCAGCGGTGCGCGGACTCGGATAAAAAGGGTCGGCGTGCCTGCCGCTTTCGATCACCTTCCACCGGAGCCGCCTGCGATGCGCATGCTTGGAAAACTGTGGCGCGACAACAAGAGCCTTGTCGCCTTTCTGTTCCTGATGGTGCTGTTCCGCAGCGCCGTAGCCGACTGGAACGTCGTGCCGAGTGGTTCGATGCTGCCGACCATTCGCGAAGGCGACCGGATTTTCGTCGACAAGATGGCTTATGACCTGCGCGTGCCGCTCACGCATATCACGATCGCGCGTCTGCACGATCCGCAGCGCGGCGACATCGTTACGATCGATTCGTCGGCGGCGCACGAGCTGATCGTCAAGCGGCTGATCGGCTTGCCGGGCGACAGCGTTGCCATGCGTGACAACGTGCTGTACGTGAACGGCATGCGCGCGGATTATCGGCCGCTGAAACTGAAACCCCTGCCGGGCGATGCGGCTTCCCCAGGCGACTATCTGACCGAACGCTTCGACGGCGTGGTGCATACGGTGCGGCTGGCGCCCGAGGCGCCGAGTCCGCGTAGCTCGTTCGGTCCGGTGATCGTGCCGCCGGACGAGTATCTGATGCTCGGCGACAATCGCGACAACAGTGCCGACTCGCGTTACTTCGGCTTCTTTCCGCGCAAGGAATTGATGGGCCGTACGCGTCACGTCGCGTTTTCGCTCGACCCGGATCACTACTACAAACCGCGCTTCGAGCGTTTCGGCGCGCCGCTGGATGCGGCGTCGCTCAGCGCCAGCCGCTAGTGGCCAGCGCGTAGGCCGGCGCCTTCAGTGGCGCCGAAGTTGCGCTTCAATGGCGTGACGGCAGCGCGAGGCGCCGCTCGTACCAGTGCTGCACCCATTCGAGCACCTGGCACAGCACCCAGTAGACCGCGGCTGCCGCGAGGTACAGCGGCAGCGGCTGATAGGTCGACGCGATAATCTCCTGCGCGCTGCGCAGCAGTTCGGTCACGGTAATCACCGACACCAGCGACGTATCCTTGATGAGGCTGATCAGGCTGTTCGACAGACTCGGGACGGCAATGCGCAAGGCCTGCGGTGCGATCACGTAGCGCAGCGTCTGGCGTCGCGAGAGTCCAAGACTATAGGCGGCCAGCCACTGGCCGCTGGGAATGCCGAGAATCGCCCCGCGCATACTCTCCGACAGATAGGCCGCCACGTTCGCCGACAGCGCGATCACGCCCGCCGGCGTGGGGTCGAGCGAAATGCCGAGACTCGGCAAGCCGTAGTAGATCACGAAGATCTGCACCAGCAACGGCGTGCCGCGGAACAGGCTGACGTACACGCGCGCGATCCAGTTCAGCACGCGGTTGTGGCTGATGCCCATGACCGCGAGTACGGCGCCGGCGAGCAGGCCGAAGATCATCGACAGAACCGCGAACTTGACCGTCAGGACGGCGCCCTGTGCCAGCACAGGAAGCGATTGAACGAGCAGGGAAGTGGTGGACATGAGCGGTTGCCTGGGTTGGCGCGCAAAGAAACGAAGGGCGGCATCGTCGACGATGCCGCCCTTCGTTTCATCTGGCGTGTGTTACTTGATCGGCTTGCTGACGTCGATGCCGAACCATTTGTCCGAGATCTTCGAGAACGTGCCGTCCGTTTCGAGTTGGGCCATCGCGTCGTCGATCGCCTTGGCGAACTTCGGATTGCCCTTTTTGAACGGAATGCCCGACGGATTGCCGGTGCCGACCGTCGCGCCCGTGCGCAGCGGCAGTTGCGAGTTCTTCATCAGATACGCGAGCATCAGACGATCGTTCAGCGCCGCGTCCAGACGGCCGGCGGCCAGATCGCGCAGGTATTCAGGCGCGCCCGGATACGTCTTCACGTCGACGCCGGGCACCGACTTCGCCATGTCCATGTAGTTCGTGCCCAGACCGACGCCGAGTTTCTTGCCCTTCAGATCGTCGAGCGATTTGAACTGGCGCGTGTCGTCCTTACGCTGGATCAGTTGCGCGGCCGAGTAGGTGTAAGCCGGCGAGAAGTCGAGCACCTGTTTGCGTGCGTCCGTGATGCCGACCTGGTTGACGATCACGTCGAACTTGCCCGCCTGCAGACCGGCGATGATGCCGCTCCACTCGGTCGTGACGAATTCCGGCTTCACGCCGAGCTTCGCGGCGACCGCCTTGGCGATATCCACGTCATAGCCGACCAGTTCACCCGACGGCGCTTTCGAATTGAACGGCGGGAAGGTGCCTTCCAGACCGATGCGCAGCGTGCCGCGTTGCTTGACCTGGTCGAGCAGGTCGTCCGCATGGGCAGTGACAGCCGTGAACGACGCGCCGATCAGGCCGGCGACGAGGATCTTTTTCAGCAAGCCGAATTTCATCGTGTTCCTTTTTGTACGTCTGATGTTTTAACAGACAAAAGCATAACAAAACGGACTATCGAAACTTAAATACCGTTTGTTTATGTCTATATTACGGAGGCGGATTGGGGTGAGGCGAACGCGGAGTCGGTGCGCGACCCCGGCGTGCAGCCGGGGCGGCGGGCTCGTGCAAACCGCGCGTGGCCCAGGCAAGTAATTAGCCCTGGCGCAGCGCCTGGGCGCATTCGGCCACCAGCGCCGGTCCGCGGTAGATGAAACCTGTATAGAGCTGCACCAGCGAAGCACCCGCGGCCAGCTTCGCGCGCGCATCCTCGCCCGAGAAAATTCCGCCCACGCCGATGATCGGCACGGTGTCGCCGACTTCGGCGCGCAGCTTGCGAATCACTTCGTTGGACGCGTCGAACACCGGTTTGCCGGACAGGCCGCCGGCTTCGTCGCCGTATTGCATGCCGGTCACGGCAGTGCGCGACAGCGTGGTGTTGGTGGCGATCACGCCTTCGAATTTGTGGCGCAATAGCGTATCGGCGATCGATTTGATCTGTTCGTCGTCGAGGTCCGGGGCGATCTTCAAGGCGAGCGGCACCAGCTTGCCGTGCATGTCGGCCAGACGCTGCTGCTTATCTTTCAGGGCGGCGAGCAGCGCGTCGAGTTCGCCCGCGCCTTGCAACTGGCGCAGATTCTTCGTATTCGGCGACGAGATGTTGACCGTCACGTAGCTCGCGAACGGATACACGCGTTCGAGGCAGTACAGATAGTCTTCAGCGGCGCGCTCGATCGGCGTGTCGGCGTTCTTGCCGATGTTCAGCCCGAGCGTGCCGCGATAGCGCGCGGCCTGCACGTTCTTGACGAACTGGTCGACACCCGCGTTGTTGAAGCCCATCCGGTTGATGACGGCATTCGCTTGCGGCAGGCGGAACATGCGCGGGCGCGGATTGCCCGGCTGCGCGCGCGGCGTGACCGTGCCCACTTCAATGAAGCCGAAGCCGAGCGCCGCCAGGCCGTCGATGCACGCGCCGTCCTTGTCGAGCCCCGCGGCGAGCCCGACCGGGTTCCTGAACGTCAGCCCCATGACGGTGCGCGGCGCATCCGGCACGTGTGGCGCGAGCGCGCCGGCAAGGCCGGTGCGGCCGGCGGCGCCAAGAATGCGCAAGGTCAGGTGGTGAGCGTCTTCCGCGTCCATGCGAAAGAGTTGGGCGCGTACGAGCGGGTAGAGGGAACTGAACACGGGACGGAGCCGGGTGGCCGGAAAATGGGAACCCGCCATTTTACCGGCTTTAAGGCATTAATGAGACCAATAGGGCCGAGCGCGCGGGGTTGGCCGCCTGGCGCCCCGCCATGGCTAGGGTCGCAGCGGCCCGCGCCTGCCCTGAATGGCCAGATCGACCGGCGGCAAATCCATGCTGGCAGGATCCAGCACTCTCCATGCACCGTCGATCAAGCCTTCGAGCGGCCGGAAATTCGCCTTGTACGCCATTTTCGGGCTTTCGCGAATCCAGTAGCCCAGGTACACGTAGGGCAGCTTGAGGCTCTTCGCCTGTTCGATCTGCCAGTAGATGTTGTAGGTGCCGAAGCTGGTGTGCGGCAGGCCCGGTTCGAAGAACGTGTAGACCGACGAGAGCCCGTCGCCGAGGATGTCGATCATGCTGATCATGCGCAGGATGCCCGGTGCTTCCGGGTGATCCGGCAGCGGCTCGCGAAATTCGACCAGCCGGGAGTTGATCCGGCTCTGCAGCAGGAATTGCTCGTATTGATCGCGACTGTCGCGATCCATGCCGCCGCCGGCATGCCGGGCCGACTGATAGCGCATGTAGAGCGCGTAATGCTCTTCGTCGTAATGCAGCGGTGCTACTGTTGCGACCAGTTCGCCGTGTTTTTTCCAGACCCGGCGCTGTGTACGGTTCGCCACGAAACGATCGACCGGCACGCGCACCGGCACGCAGGCGCGGCAGCCGTCGCAGTACGGGCGGTAGGTGAACACACCCGAGCGGCGAAAGCCCGCTTTGACGAGGTCGGTATAGACGTCGGAGTTGATCAGGTGGCTGGGGGTGGCGACTTGCGAGCGCGCGATGCGCCCATCCAGATAACTGCAGGGATAGGGCGCCGTTGCATAAAATTGCAGCGCGGAAAGCGGCGAAAGAGGCAGCTCGTTGGGATGAGTCACGTTGGCAGCTCTCGAAGCGTCTCTGGTATTGCAAACCCGGCGCCTTGCGGTTTTCAACCCGCGGCTCGTGACCCGCGGCTCGGTAGGCGACGGATCCGGATTCGGCCTGATTCTTCCTACGCCGCCGGCGCGACGACATCGCGCAAGACGGTCTTGTCGAAGCGCCAGGGAATCGGCGGGGCATCGACAGACGCGCGAACATGCGCAATGAACGCTTTGCGCGCTATCTCGCGGCCGCCAAGCGACGCCAGATGCGACGTGTTCTGCTGGCAGTCTATCATTTCTATTTCGTGACGGCGCAAGTGTCCAACGAGCGCGGCCAGCGCCATTTTCGACGCGTCGGTGACCTCCGCGAACATCGATTCGCCGAAGAACATCCGGCCGAAAGACACCCCATACAAACCGCCTACGCGCGTGCCTTCGAACCAGGTTTCGATGCTGTGCGCATCGCCCACCCGATGCAGCGACGAATAGGCCTCGACCACGTCGGCGGTGATCCAGGTGCCGCGCTGGCCACGCCGCGGCGCCTGCGCGCAGGCGCGCATCACGGCGGCGAAATCATGATCGACGCGGATTTCCCATGCGTCCTCGCGCAGCACGCGTTTGAGCGTCTTGCGCAGCGACGGCGATACCTTGAATTCGGCAGGGCGCAGGATCATGCGCGGATCGGGGCTCCACCACAAGACCGGCTGGCCGTCCGAGTACCACGGGAAGATGCCGCGCCGATAGGCGTCGATCAGCCGCGACGGCAGCAGATCGCCGCTGGCGGCAAGCAGGCCGGGCGCGCCGCTGGCCGCGCCGAGCGCCCGCTCGACGGACGGAAACGGATCGTCAGGTCCGAGCCAGGGAACCATGCGTGCCGCTCAACCTTCGCGCAGCGAGCGGAAGATATCGCCCGTATGCAGGCCGAAGCTGCCGGCGGCACGGTCGGCGAAAAAGAAGCGCAAGGTCTGACCGACGGTCGGGAAGGCGATCTCGTCCCACGGAATCTCGTGTTCCTCGAAGAGTTTCACTTCGAGGCTTTCTTCCCCGGCTTCGATGTCGAGGTCGAGCAGGCGCGCCATGTAGAACAGATGCACCTGATGCACGTGCGGCACGTTCAGGAGCGAAAACAGGTTCTGCACCTCGACGCGCGCCCCGGCTTCTTCCAGCGTTTCGCGCGAAGCGGCTTCGGCGGTGGTTTCACCCATTTCCATGAAACCTGCCGGCAGCGTCCAGTAGCCGTAGCGCGGTTCGATCGCGCGACGGCACAGCAGCACTTTGTCGTCCCAGACCGGAACGGTGCCGACCACGTTGCGCGGATTCTGATAATGCACCGTGCCGCAACTGCCGCATACGAAGCGCTCGCGGTTGTCACCCGGCGGAATGCTCAGGCTGACGCCGTGGCCGCAGACAGAACAGAATTTCATAGGAAGGGGACGAGAAAGAGTGATGGGAGTTTATCACCGGGGCGCGCTTTGCCGGGAGCGGGGCATGGCCGAGTGAGCGGGCCGGTTCGGGGCGGGGATTTTTTGCGGGTCGGGCACATAGCTGACGCATATGCTCGCTGCGAGCATTGGGGTGGCGTGCGGATCTGTTTGGACTCCGGATCAATGATCGCAGGCGGGCATGGCGAGAGGCTTGTTGTGGACGTTGTGGGACTGAACGCGGTCTCGCTTAGGCAGCGCTTAGGTAGCGATTTGCATGCTTTTCCGCTGATGGACAGGGGCTTCGGAAGACGTGTGCGATTCGGCGACAGAGCGCGTATAAGCTCGAGGCCGACCACGAGAGAAAATGCGGGGAGAAAACAAAAAAGGCCTGCCGGATGGGCAAGCCTTTGATGTTGTTTCGACGTTTCGAACCACTTAAATGCTGCTTGGTTGCGGGGGTAGGATTTGAACCTACGACCTTCGGGTTATGAGCCCGACGAGCTGCCAGACTGCTCCACCCCGCGTCCGTCGAAGAAAAGATTATAGAACAAAGCAGCTACCCGCGCAATAGCTATTTAAGAACCGGCTTCAATACACGCCACATCGCGCGATACCCTACGCACCAACGTCGCCGCGCGCATTGCTCGTGTCGCATACCAGAAGGCCTTCGCAAGGCGCTGCGCTAGAATCCAGGTTCTCTGCGCGGCGCCGGGACGTGGGATGCATGTACCACGCACGGCCCGCACTTCATCTCTTACCTTGCTCTGAACGCCATGGATATCGCTCACGATCTACAGGTGATTGCCGCTCAGGAACACGCACTGGTGTTCCCGCAATTCGATGCCGACCGCGCATGGCAGATCGGCGCGTTTCTGCGCGAGCTCGCCAAGGCACGCGGCATCGCTGCCGCCATCGACGTGCGCACGTTCGGTCAGCCGCTGTTCTTCAGCCTGCTCGACGGCGCGACGCCGGACAATGTCGACTGGGCGCGTCGCAAGGGCAACACAGTCGCGCATTTTCGGCGCAGTTCGTACGCGATTGGTTTGAAGATGCAACAGGCCGGCAGCACGCTCGCCGACAAGCACGCGTTGGCGGCTACGGAGTATGCGTCGCATGGCGGCGCGTTTCCATTGACGGTAGCGGGCGCCGGGGTGATCGGCTCGATCACGGTATCGGGCTTGCCGCAGCGCGCGGATCACGAACTGGTGGTGGAAGCGCTGTGCGCCCACCTCGGCCACGACTACAGCAAGCTCGCGCTTGCAAAGGCCTGAGGCGATGCGGATGCCTCCTTATGCACTGCTCGCCATCGCGATCGTCGCCGAAGTCATCGCGACCTCCGCCATGCGGGCCTCGGAAGGTTTCTCGCGGTTGCTGCCGTCAGCGGTCGTGGTGATCGGCTACGGCATCGCGTTCTATTGCCTGTCGCTCACGCTGAAGAGTATTCCGGTGGGCATCGTCTACGCGGTGTGGTCTGGCGCGGGCATCGTGCTGATTACGCTGGTCGCGGTCGTGTTGTACCGGCAAGTGCCTGATGTGCCGGCTATCATCGGGCTCGGGTTGATCATTGCCGGGGTTGCTGTGTTGAACATCTTTTCGAAGATGCAGGCGCACTGATCACGCGCACCGGGCATTCGCACTGAGCGTTACTTGCAGCGCACGATCATCGAACGGTTTTTCACATTAGCCGAGACGACGTTCGTGATGCTGCCGCCTGCCGCGCCGCCTTCGTCGTTGTCTTTCGACACGATGTCGTAGCCGGTCGCGCCGCACGCCTTGCCGGCTTGCACGTAGCAGGAGGCCCAGCTGGAAGCGGCGTCCGCACCGCTGCAGTTCACCGCAAAGCCGGTCTGACCATTCGGCAGATTGATCAGCGAGGTGGTGTTCGACGATGCACAGCCGCTCAGACCTGCAGCTAACAGTACGGCCGCGGGCAGGGCGGCGAACAGCGACGCCTTGCGGACCAGAACAAACGCGGCGCTGCCCGTTCGGAAGCGGCCGGAGCGGCGCAGTTGCGTCATGAAATGCATCGTGAGGTTTCCTTTCAAATAGGTATCGAGATTCGCCAGTCACACCGGAAGTGTGCCCGTAAACAGGGCTAGGGCGTTTCGATCGTAATGCCCGCCGCGCCAACCAGCCGGCGGCTTTCCGTGCCATTCTCGGTTGCCGCGTCTTCCCAGATGCTAATGGCTTTCGGAATGTCGATGCCGTGGCTTTCGGCGTAAGCAAACCATCGGGTTGCCGCATCCGGCTCGGGCAGTTCGTGGTTCTGTAGAAAATATTTTCCCATATTGCGCTCGTTGAACTCGAAATGGTGCCGCTGCGTCGGCATGGGTGGTGCCGTTGAACCGGTTCGACAGAGGCAGGCGGCACAAGTGCAATCCGCGTATCGATTCGCATGCGGAACTGAACTGTTCGACGCGCGTGACATCAGACAAAAGAGCGACGGGTGCTGGACCGCGATCCAGCCGCGCGAGTACCATATCGGGCATCTCCGGGGGCGCGCACGGTTCTCGCCGTCGTCCCTTTTCTGCCGGATACTTCTGATGAGGCGACCATGGAAATTCAGTTTCCCGCGGATGCGCCTGCTTACCGCGACTCCAATCTGACGGTTGTGTTTCCCGCGCTCGTGGACGGCGAATCGGTGCCGTGCGCGATCTCGGTCGAGGCGCTCGAAGATCACTTCGGTGCCTACTCAGAGGATCTCGAAGGCTGGATGCGCGCATTCGATGCCGGGCGTCCACGTATCGAGGCGGTTGCGCGCGAACATTTGCAGATCAGCAATGGCACGCCCGTGCTGCTTAAGAGCGGCCATTTCCCGCCAGGCAATGTGGCGGGCTGATCCGGCCCGTTCGCTGCCGCATGGATAGCGGGCTTCAGTTTTTCGCGGCTGTTAAACCTGGGCTGTTAAACCTGGGCTGTTAAACCGGGGCTGTTAAACCTGATTTATGAAACCTGGTTTATGAAGCCCGGTTCGCGACACCCGCCCACAGTCAGGCTGTCTTCGCGCGATCCCGGTGCGTGTCCGCATTCGCCGATGCTGCTGCGCGCGCGGCGTCGAACGAGCGGCGGATCCCTTCCTCGTAGGACGTTTTTGCGATCGGGCCGATCAGCTTCGTCAATGCGGAGTCGTCCAGCACAACCGGTTCGGTCATCAGGTAATTCATCTCCACCAGTTCACGCATCAGCGGATTGAATAGACCGAGCATGCGCAGCATCGTCTTGCCGGCGACCATCAGTTTTGGCTCGCGGCCTGCCAGCGCATAGGCCTGTCTCGCCACTTCACGCTGCGTGATCGTGCCCGCGCCGGCCAGATGCCACCAGCGGCCGTATGCGTCGGGTGTGCGTGTGAGCTTCTCGACCACGGGTCCGATATCCGGCAGGTAGATGAATTCGTGCGGCACGTCCACCGGTCCGATCATCTGCGCGCGCTTGTCTTGTGCCGCTGCGTCGAATACCCCATTGATCAGACTGCGTTCGATGCCGGGGCCGTAGAAATCCGGCAGGCGCAGCACCAGCGTCGACAGTTGCGTCGACCCGCTGGCGCGTCCGTGTGCCGCCAGCACCAGTTTTTCCTGTTCGAGCCGCATCCTGCCTTTGAACGTATGGGGCTCACGCGGATGATCTTCGCTAATCGGAATGCTGCGGGCGCGGCCGTACGGATAGACGGTGCCGATCAGAATGAAGCGCTCGACGCCCGCCGCCGTCACGCCGGCGAGCGTTTTTTCCATGAGCGGCGGATGCGCTGCGAACTGATCGTAAGGCACGCCCACCAGATAGATCACGGTCTGCAAACCGGAGGCCGCGGCGCTGATCGAAGCCGGATCGTCTGGATTCCACGTGACGATTTCCGCATGCGGATCGTGACCGAAAGCCGCTTCGAGCGGCGCGCGCGAGCGGCCGACCACCCGGTAGTCGCGGCCCGCGGCGCTCAGCGCGGTCGCGATGATTTGACCTGCCGCACCCGCGGCACCGAATAAACCCACTTTTCCTATGGCTTGCATGACGACTCCTGATGGTGGCGCCATATCGCGCCTGATGATCTCGATTGATTGGTGAGAATTTAATGAACGGTGTTCAGTAAACAGTGTTCAGTTTAATTTGACTTTTCAGTTTGTCAACCGGAAAATGTTCGTCATGGGAATAGCCGAACGAAAAAACCGTCAGAAGCAGGCGCTGCGCGAACGCATCCTCGATGCAGCGCGGCGTATCGTGATGCGCGAAGGCTTTGCCGCGCTGTCAATGCGCAAGATTGCGGACGCCATCGAGTATTCGCCCGCCACGCTGTACCTTCACTTCGCAAGTCGCGATGAGATCGCCCGGGCGTTGTGCGCGGAAGGCTATGCGCAGTTGCTGGAAACGTTCGTGCCGCTTGCGCAGATTGCCGATCCCACCGCGCGCCTGAAAGCGCTCGGGCGTGCTTATGTGGCATTCGGTGTCGCGCATCCGGAGACCTACCGTCTGATCTTCATGGAAGACCCGAGCTACACGGGCGCGGCGCTGGGCGGCGCGGCCGCTCTGTTGGCGGGTGAGGCGGCGGGCGAAACCGTGGAGAACGCAGCGGCAGGAACGTCAGTGATGGCTTCTGCCGCGCCCGGCAATGCGGCTGGCGCGGGTGCCGAGCCGGAAAAAACAGATGATCCGGACGCCGCCGCCCTGTACGTCATGATTTCCGCGATCGAAGAGTTGAAAGCATCGGGGCGCTTGCCCGCATCGATGGAGGTGGGCGTGTGGGCGGAGGCCTTCTGGGCGACTCTGCATGGCATCGTCGCGCTGAACCTGACATGTCCCGTGTTCCCGACCGCGCCGCTGGATACCGTGGTGGGCATCGCGCTCGATGCCTGGCTTGGGGCGCAGGACGCCGGTCAGCCGCAAGGCGCTGCGAGTGGATCCCGGGCGCGGAAGAAGAAGTCTGCTGAAGCGTCGCCTGAATCGCCGGCCGCGGCGGCAGTCAGCGAGACCGGTAGCGAGACCGGCAGCGCGCAGACTCAACCCGCCACCAGGCGCAAAGCCGCGAGTGCGTGATAACGTTCAGTTCCGATTCATTTTGCGCCATCGCGCCTAGCTCTCCATGTCCATTTCCGCCTCGCCCGCCATCAGCGACGAAGTCGCGACTTACGTAGCCAACCGCATCGGTTTCATCGAACTGGAAAGGCCTAAGGCGCTCAACGCGCTGTCTACCGGCATGATTCGCGCGATGCACGCGGCGCTCGACCAGTGGCGCGAAAATCCCGACGTGCTGGCCGTGGTGGTGCGCAGCGGGCATCCGCGCGCGTTTTGTGCGGGCGGCGATATCCGCTTTCTATACGAATCGGCGCAGCGCGGCGAGCAGGACGCGCGCGATACGTTTTTCACCGAGGAATACCGGCTCAATCACGCGATCTTCACCTACCCGAAGCCGTACATCGCGTTGATGAACGGCGTCGTGATGGGCGGCGGCATGGGGATTTCGCAGGGCGCACATCGTACCGGCGGCCTGCGGGTGGTGACGAACTCGACGAAGATGGCGATGCCCGAGACTCGCATCGGCCTCTTTCCCGATGTCGGCGCAAGCTGGTTCCTGGCGCGCACGCCGGGCGCGCTCGGCCGTTATCTGGCGGTCACTGGCGAGACCATCGGCGCCGCCGATGCGCTCTACGCAGGCCTTGCCGACGCCTATATCGACGACGCGGCGTTGCCCGCGCTAGTCGACACGCTGCGCACCGAACTGTTCGAGCGTGGCGCAGACGTGGTGGCGTGTATCGAGCGTGAGACCGCTGCGTATCAGGTCGTGCCGCAACCCGATGCCGCGCCGCTCGCGAGCACACGTGCATTGATCGACCGGCATTTCGCCTTGCCCGAGGTGGCGCAGATTCTCGCTTCGCTGCAGCAGGAATGCGAGCAGGGTGGCGAGGCCGCGGAGTGGGCCGAGCAGACGATTGGTGTGTTGCGTGAACGTTCGCCCTTGTCGATGGCCGTCTCGCTGGAAGTGGTGACGCGTGCCGAAGGTTCGATGGCGGATGTATTGCGCGGCGATCTCGATCTGACGCGCACGAGCTTTGGAGAGGGCGATACGATCGAAGGGATTCGCGCGCGCATCATCGACAAGGACAACGCGCCGCGCTGGCGTTTTGCGCGCATTGAAGACGTGAGCGCCGCCGATGTGGCGAAGATGTTCCAAAGCCCGTGGCCGGCAAACGAACACCCGTTGCGCGATTTGCGGTCCTGAGCGAGACCGGGCCGTTGCGATAACCGCAGCGCAAGCCATGCCGCTGCGCAAGTCATGCCGAAGCACCAGGCTGCCACACCGGCATGACTTCGCGAGCAAGACGGAAGGTGCTCAGTCCTCGTCTTCGCTCGCCATGAACGCGCGCATGAACACCAGCGCGCCCCAGCCCCACATCGCGTTCGCCGCGAAACCCACCGCGAGACGCGGCAGCATGTTGCCGCTCGGCCAGATGCCGCGCAGCGGATCCACCACGAACACGCTCGCCGCCGTCAACGCAATGCCGCCGAATACGAAGGCGGGCACCCATGGCGCGCGCCGCTCGGGCGCGACGCGCAACAGCCACGCCATCAGCACCGCCCAGAACGCGCTCCAGATTGCATTCGCGATGAACTCGGGCAGCCCGAGCGGCAAAAACGGCGCGGTCGAAAAACCGCTTGCGTCGATCAGCCCGGCCGCGTGCAGCAGCGCCAGGGTCGATTCATGAAAGAACAGGGAAGCCAGAAAGCCGGCGACGAACGGCAGGATGAGTTTTTGCATGCATTGCACCGCGAGAGCTCAGGCGGCGTGGTTCACGCGGCCTGCATCGGATTATTGGAAACGTGGCGCCATTATATAGAGGGGCAACCCGCTTCCAGCGTGGGTAAGCTGCAACATCCGTATGCTTTAGCGTCGGGCTAATCACGAAAGTGGAAAACCTAAGCTAAAAAAAATCGTTCAAAAGCCGGGTCCCGATCCATAGACTGTTTCTCCATACAGACGGCGTTTGCCGCCGTCGCCTGTTTAATCGAGCGCATCACGCGCACGTTTGGTCGAGGGAAGCCGTCGCGATGTCCTGCCTGATGCCGATCTTCAATTGCCCCATGACGCACGCGCGCTCGTGGCTGTGCTGTCGGAACTGATCCGCGCCTCACCGCCGTATTTCCGTCTTTTCTTGCACCTGCATCTCCGGTTTCCGTGCTGGATGGATGCGCGCGGCTAGCGGTGCGCGACCAGCGGCGCGCGGCTAGTGGTGTGCGACCAGCGGCGTGCGCTTTCGCCCGACGCAACGTCCATCGTCGTTGTACAGGTCTTCCTTCAATCCAGTTTCGAACAAGCAGGAGCAGCAAATGAATGTGTTCTGGTTCATTCCGACTCACGGCGACAGCCGCTATCTCGGTACGTCCCAAGGCGCACGCGCAGCCGATTACGACTACTTCCAGCAGATCGCCGTCGCCGCCGATACGCTCGGCTACGAGGGCGTGCTGCTGCCGACCGGCCGCTCGTGCGAAGACGCATGGGTCGTCGCGTCGAGCCTGATTGCCGCCACCAAACGTCTGAAGTTTCTGGTGGCGATCCGTCCGGGTATTTCGTCGCCGGGTCTGGCCGCGCGCATGGCGGCGACCTTCGACCGGCTCTCGAATGGACGTCTGCTGATCAACGTCGTGACCGGCGGCGATTCAGCTGAACTGGAAGGGGACGGCGTGTTCGTCGATCACGACACGCGCTATGAAATCACCGACGAGTTCCTGCATATCTGGCGCAAGCTGCTGAGCGCCGCGCATACCAACGACGCGATCGATTTCGAGGGCAAGCATCTGACCTCGAAGGGCGGCAAGGCGCTCTATCCGCCGGTGCAGAACCCGCATCCGCCGCTGTGGTTCGGCGGGTCGTCGGCGGCTGCGCACGACATCGCGGGCGATCACATCGACACGTATCTGACGTGGGGCGAGCCGCCCGCAGCCGTGGCGAAGAAGATCACCGACATTCGCGCCCGTGCCGAAGCGCGCGGCCGCACGATCAAGTTCGGCATTCGCCTGCACGTCATCGTGCGCGAAACCGAGGAAGAAGCATGGGCCGCCGCGGACAAGCTGATCAGCAAGCTCGACGACGAAACCATTTCCCGTGCCCAGGCTTCGTTTTCGAAGATGGATTCCGAAGGACAGCGCCGCATGGCCGCATTGCACGGCGGCAAGCGCGGCGGCCGCGCCGAGCTCGAGGTATATCCGCATCTGTGGGCGGGCGTGGGGCTGGTGCGCGGCGGCGCGGGTACGGCGCTGGTCGGCAATCCTGAACAGGTGGCGGAGCTGATGAACGAATACGCGGCGCTCGGCATCGACACCTTCATTCTGTCCGGCTACCCGCATCTCGAAGAGTCTTACCGTTTCGCCGAACTGGTGTTCCCGTTGCTGCCGGGCCGTCAAATCAAGACCGCGGGCGGTCCGCTGTCGGGGCCGTTCGGCGAGATCGTCGGCAACAACTATCTGCCGAAAGCGGCGAGTTCGAGCTGAGCGCGCCGCTCGGTTCGGCAAGCATGGCTAACGGTCAAGCAGTGAGGAAATCAGCATGGCTCAATCTACTGTGAGCGCGGGACAAGGGGTTCAAACCGGGACTCAACCCGGCGCCCGCGTCGAGATCAATGCAGGCACGAATGCGGACGTGAGTGCAGGCGCGGGTACCGACGTCAAGGCCCGCGCGCATTCAGGCGCGAGTCTTGCCGTCTTGCGCCGTATCGGTGCGCATCTTGCGCCGTGGCTCGCGCCGCTGGCGATTCTGCTGGCATGGGAATTCGCGGCGCGCAGCGGCATTCTTTCGACGCGCGTGCTGCCCGAGCCGCTCGCGGTCGTGAAGGCTGCGTGGTCGCTGATCCAGTCCGGCGAAATGTGGGCCGACGTGAAGGTCAGCACGTGGCGCGCGGTGTCGGGCTTCGCGATCGGCGGCGGCATCGGGCTCCTGCTCGGCCTCGCAACGGGGTTGTTCAAACCCGTCGAAATCGCGCTCGATTCGACCGTGCAGATGGTCCGCAATATTCCCGCGCTGGCGATGATCCCGCTCGTGATCCTGTGGTTCGGTATCGAGGAAGAGGCCAAGGTGTTTCTCGTCGCGTTGGGCGTGTTTTTCCCGATCTACGTGAACACGTTCCACGGCATCCGCTCGGTGGACGCCAATCTGATCGAAATGGCGCGCAGCTACGGCGTGAAGGGTTTTGCGCTTTACCGGCACGTGATTCTGCCCGGCGCGTTGCCGTCGATTCTGGTCGGCGTGCGTTTCGCGTTCGGGCTGATGTGGGTGACGTTGATCGTTGCCGAAACCATTTCCGCGCAGTCCGGCATCGGCTACATGACGATGAACGCGCGCGAATTCCTGCAAACCGATGTGGTGGTGGTCGGCATCCTGCTCTATGCGGGGCTCGGCAAACTCGCCGACGTGCTGGCCAAGAGTCTCGAGCGCGTATCGCTGCGTTGGCATCCGGCCTATCAACGAGGAGCGAAAGTATGAGCGCAACCACATTGTCGGCGTCGTTCGGCGGCATCGCGGGCAGCGATCTCGAAGCCGAACTGGCGCAGCCGCGCACCGTCGATCACGACGCGGACGAAGCCGCCGGCTTCGATCGGGCCGAGCCGCCGCACGATCGCCGGCGCGACCAGCGCGTGGGTGTCGTGCCCTCGGCGGCGGGGGCATCGGTACGCAACGACGCGCGCCGATCCGCCGACTATTCAGTCGAATTGCGCGGCGTCGGCAAGCAGTACGGCGAGCGCAAGGTGTTGTCCGATTTTGACCTGTCGATCGAGCGCGGCAGCTTTGTTGCCATCGTCGGCCGCAGCGGCTGCGGGAAATCGACCTTGCTGCGCCTCGTCGCGGGTCTGGAAAAGGCCACCTCGGGCGTGCTCGAAAAGCGTACCGAAGACGGCCGGCCGCTCGACACTCGCATCATGTTTCAGGACGCGCGGCTCTTGCCCTGGAAGAGCGTGCTGCAAAACGTGATGCTCGGCCTTGGCCGCAGTGCGCGTGAGGATGCACGCGCCGTGCTGGCCGAAGTCGGCTTGCTCGAGCGTGCCAACGACTGGCCCGCGCAGCTCTCCGGCGGTCAGCGCCAGCGTGTGGCGCTGGCGCGCGCGCTGGTGCATCGGCCGCAATTGCTGCTTCTCGACGAACCGCTTGGCGCGCTCGACGCGCTCACGCGTATCGAAATGCATGCGCTGATCGAACGGCTGTGGCGCGAACATCAATTTACCGCGCTGCTGGTGACGCACGACGTGCATGAAGCCGTCGCGCTGGGCGACCGGATTCTGCTGATCGAAGAAGGGCGCATCGCACTCGATCAGCCGGTACCGCTGGCGCGCCCGCGGGCGCGTGCATCGGCCGGTTTCGCCGCGCTGGAAGAACATGTGTTGCAACGCGTACTGAAGACGGCGCCGAACGACGACGCGCTGTCCCATCGCGCTTACGACACACGTGACGAGGGCCGCCTCACGCGGCCGACAGACGTCCGCTGGGCCGTCTGACATCCCTTGACTGACCGTTTTCAATCGCTTTTCTGGAGTCACTCGATATGACCATTTCCGCAATCAACGTACGTAATCAGTTCAAAGGCAAGGTCAAGGAAATCATCCGCGGACCGGTGGTGTCCGAGGTCGATGTGGACACGCCGTTCGGCATCGTCACCTCGGTGATCACCACGCGTTCGGTCGACGAACTCGACCTGAAGGTCGGCTCGGAAGTGGTCGCGCTGGTGAAGTCGACAGAGGTGTCGATCGCGCGTTTGTAAGTCCCGCTGCAGCGGTTATGCCTTTCGCCGCCGCTTGCATCCTCACATCCTCGTGCGCGTCAACGCTATGTCGCGTTGGCCGCGCGGGCGACCCTTCCTGGGCCACACAACGCCCAAGCCTCGATACGTCCCTGCGTCCGGCCGCGAAACTTGCTAGGATAAATTCAGCGTCACGACGGAGACGGCCATGTCGAAGTCATTAAGCCCTGAAGCGGTTGAAGCTTTGCGGCGCCTGAACGATGTCGGCGTCGGACAGCCCGTGCCGAAGTTTGCGCAGTCCGTCGCGGCGGAATTGCTGGCAAACGGGCTTGCCGCCGAAGTGGGCAGCGGCGAAGTCGAGATTACCGTTAGCGGGCGGCAGTACCTTTCTGGCGATTGCGACTAGTCGTCGGATGCAGGGCTTGCCAGTCCATATTGACGAGCCGTAGCGACGGCCCGGGGCAGAGGCATGGCCGCGCGGAATTTCACCCCGAACACCGAACCCCTCAAGGAGGCGATCATGGAGCCGAAGGGCCTCGACATGGGCGACTATCAGGAGCGCTATCAGGACTACGACATCGAAGTCGCGGTCGAGCAGGTGCTGACGGGCGTGAAGACGCATTTTCGGGTGTTGCGCAATGACGCGGTGGTGATCGACTGGCGGCTTGTCCACATCGACACCGTATGGTCCACGGAGCATGCCGCGGCGCAGGCGGGCTTCAAGGCGGCGCGCGAAACGATCGACGCCGGTCTCACCGGATAACCGTAGGCACCGGAACTGGCAAACCCATTCCATTAAGCTGACGGTTTCACACCGACTTGTTGGGGATCGCTATGCACCTGGCGCGCGCTATTCCAATCATCCGCATTTTCTCCGAAGAGAAGGCGAGAGAGTTTTACGTGGACTTTCTCGGCTTCACCATCGACTGGGAACACCGCTTCGAGGCCAATTTTCCGCTCTATGCGCAGGTGCGCCGCTCCGACCTGATTTTGCACTTGAGCGAGCATCATGGCGACGCGACGCCGGGCTCGACGATTTTCGTGCCAATGCAGGGCATTGACGCGTTGCATGCCGAACTTCAGCACAAAGATTACAAGTACGGGAAACCGGGCGTTGAAGAGGTGCCGTGGGGGAAAGTGCTGGAGACGGTCGATCCGTTCGGTAACCGGATCCGGTTTTGCGAGTCGCCGGAAGAGGAGCCGGGCGAGGCGTGACGAAGCAGGGGCCGGGGCTCGATCCCGACGGCGCGGCCGCCGTCGCCATGTAAACGAAACTGGGCGCCGGCATGCATTGCTGCATGCGCGGCGCCCAGTTTGGCGGCCGTCTTGTGAACGGCTGCCTTCAACAGCGACAGATTAGTGGCCGAAGAAAACCGATTGCGGGCCCGACGAAGCCGGTGCACGCGTACCCGATTGCGACGACACCGTGTTCACGCCACCGTATGAGTTCGATTCGGCGTTAGCGCGTTCCGCTGCGACCGTTTGTGCGCTTTGGCCTTGTTGCGAAGCCGGCGCGCCGACTGACGGACGATAGAACGGTGCCGGGCCGTAGCCGCTAGCGAATGCGGGGGCGGCGATCGAGGCAGAAACAGCAACCAGCAGGGCGGCGATGAGCTTGGTCTTCATGGTGTGACTCCGATAAGTTTCGATTTCATTTCAGGAAGGCGTCGCAGGGGCCGGTAGGGGTGTGTCTGCAACGTCGATGGAAGGCAGTGTATACCCCTACTATTGAAAATTTGTACCGATAATCTGAAATTACTATTCTCGCCACTGAAATAATCCGTCAGAGGTATATGCGACAGGCTTCTGCGGTGGTCCGACCCCGCGAGCCAAGCGGTTTTTGTGGCTGAAGACCGGGTTGGCGGGGCGGTTATTGGTGGGGTTCTGATGTCGCCCTGGTTCGGCTCGACGCTGCAGGAGCCGGCAACCCGCCCTGCACGTGCACTGACTTGCACCAACGATCTCTTGGGGCGCCGCGCCCACTGGTGCTGCGCCTATTGCCTCGCGGCAATTTCCGTTCAGGTCCATCTACATCTCGTTGCATACAACTTAAATGTTGCGTTTTTAGTTTTTTTGGTACAACATTTATGTTGTAATTTTCCTCGTCTTGCTCAACAAGAGGAGGAACATGAAGTACAGCGAGTTTAGGAAGTGGCTGAGGAAACAAGGTGCGACATTCGAAAAGCACAGGAGCGGTTCAAGTCACTACCGGGTTACGCTCAACGGCAAGACAACCATCTTTCCGGATCACGGCGCCAAAGAAATGGGCACCCATCTCGTCGCGGCGATCAAGAGGCAGCTTGGTATCAAATGAATGAGCAGGAGAGGTCGAGAGGGCCTCTCCTGATACTCGCGGGCTTTGTGTTTTTCCTGAAGCAGTCACACTGGAGAACCGTAATGTTGTCGTACCCCATCGAGCTAACGCCGGATTCCAATGGCACGTTCCTCGTCACGTTTGCGGACGTGCCTGAAGCGATCACCGTTGGCGAGAACGAAGATGATGCATCCGTGCAAGCCCTCGACGCACTGGAGGCTGCACTTGAGATCTACTTTTCGGAGAAACGGTTCATCCCATTGCCGTCTAAGGCAAAGCGCGGCCAGCGCGTTGTAACGCTTCCTGCGCTCGTAACTTCGAAGGTTTTGCTCGCAAACGAAATGCTGCTGCAGAACGTGCGTAAGGCGGAGTTGGCGCGCCGATTGAAGGTCAATCAGGTACAGGTCGATCGTCTTTTGAATTTCCGTCATTCATCGAAGATCGAGATGGTCGAGTCCGCGTTTGCTGTTCTTGGCAGGCGCCTGGAAGTGCGGCTGGTTTGATCCCTTTGCTGCTTTCCAATTGCAAACCTCGCTTCGCGGGGTTTTTTCTTGATGAATCGACGCGACTGCGCGTGCTCCCTGATCCTGATGAACCGCGATGCAAAAACAAAAACGGCGTTGTGATCTCTCACAACGCCGTTTGATCAAACTTTTACTGCTTGAATTCTTTGGGGTGGCTGATGGGGCTCGAACCCACGACAACAGGAATCACAATCCTGGACTCTACCAACTGAGCTACAGCCACCACTGACATCTGCTTGACTTGCTAAGCAACTCATTGCTGAGAAACTTGGCTCGTCGATGAAGAAACGAGATTATACGAACAAGAATCCGGTTTGCCTAGTCCTTTATTCAAAAATTTCGACGGGCTCACGCAGATGCTGTCTTGCCTCGTCGAAGATGCTCAGATCGCGCGCCGCCAGACGTTTGCTATCGGACAACACGCGACGCCATCCACGTGCACCGGCTTCGCCGCGATAGAGGCCAAGCGCATGACGCGTGATCGCACCCAGGTACGTGCCGCGCGCCATTTCAGCCGCGCAGTATTCGATCAGCTTCGCCTCGACCTGTTCGCGTGTGAGTGGCGCATCCGTCGCGCCATAGAAGCGTGCATCGACATCGGCCAGCACATAAGGGTTGTGATAGGCCTCGCGCCCGAGCATCACACCGTCGACGTGCTGAAGATGCGTCTCCACTTCATCAAGCGTCTTGATGCCGCCGTTGATGATGATCTCCAGATGCGGGAAGTCGCGCTTCAACTGATACGCGTAGTCGTATTTGAGCGGTGGAATTTCGCGGTTTTCTTTCGGGCTCAAGCCCTTGAGAATCGCATTGCGCGCATGCACGACGAACACATTGCAACCGGCGTCCGCGATCGTGCCGACGAAGTCACGCACGAAACCATATTCCTCGACCGCATCGACACCGATCCGGTGCTTGACCGTCACCGGTATTGAAACGGCATCGCGCATTGCCTTCACGCAATCGGCGACGAGTTGCGGCTCGTTCATCAGGCAAGCGCCGAACGCACCGCGCTGCACGCGCTCGGACGGGCAGCCGCAGTTCAGATTGATCTCGTCATAGCCCCATTGTTCACCCAACCTGGCTGAACGCGCGAGGTCGGCAGGCTCACTGCCGCCGAGCTGCAAGGCGACCGGCGCTTCTTCGGGCGTAAACGCCAGATGGCGTGGCACGTCGCCGTGCAGCAAAGCGCCGGTGGTGACCATTTCGGTGTAGAGCCACGTATGGCGTGATATCACGCGATGCAGCGAGCGGCAGTGACGATCGGTCCAGTCCATCATCGGCGCGACGGATACGCGGCGGGGACTGGGGGTTTGAGCTGAAGACATGGGGCGGCGAGACGGCTTGAATCAAAACCCGATTTTACCGCAAGGCGTAAAACTTCCCGTGCGCGCAGAAGGCCCGGCAGCGGCGGGGCGCAGTTGAAGGCATGGAGTAGGCTCGCGCGGCGCGTGATTCTGTGTGCGGCGGCCGGTGCCAGCAAGTGCTCCTGGCAATCGCCGACACCCGCAATCACCCGCTACGATCGGCTCCGGGTTCCGGCACGCACCTCATCCTCCCGCCAGCCCCCACCCAACGCCCGGAACAGCGCCACCGCGCCCTGCAAACGCGCCAGCCGCAACTGAATGTTCTCATCCTCGGCACGATATCGCGTCTGCTGCGCGGCGAGTACGGCGAGCAAGGTTTCGGCGCCGGCCCGATATCGGCTCTGCGCCAGTTCAAGAGCGCGCCGCGCCTCCTCGAGTTCCTCGTCTTGTGCTGCGCGTTGCGCGTCGACCCCCTGGATCGCATTGAGAGCGCGCTCGACGTCGCCGAACGCGGCGATGATCGCCTGCCGGTAATTGGCGAGCAGTTCTTCTTTCTGCGCGACGGCGAGATCGCGGCCCGCTGCGAGTGATCCGCCGCTGAAGATCGGCGCTGTCAATCCAGCCGCGATGCTATACAGGGAGTTGTCGAACAGCGTACGAATACGGTCGTTACCGAACCCGACTGAACCCGTCAAGGTGACGCCCGGCAGCATGGCGGCACGCGCGGCCGTGACGTTCGCACTGGCTGCCTGAAGCTGCGCTTCGGCGCGCGCGAGATCGGGACGCTGGACCAGCAGCGATGAAGGTACTCCCGCATCTATGCCGGGGATGCGCAATTCGTCCAGTGCCGTCGTCGAAAGCTGCAGGCTTGAAACCGGAATGCCGAGCAGCACGGCGAGCGTCGCCTGGCTGTCGTTTGCCTGCTGGCCGAGCAGGGCGGCGCTACGGCGCTGCGCGGCGACCAGGGCACGCTGCTGGGCGAGATCGATTGGCGTTGCCGCCCCCGCTCTGAATTGCGATTCCACGGTGGCGAGAATCTGCTGTGCAATCCTCAGATTTTCCCGGGCGATGCCATATCGTTCGCGCAATGCTACGGTCTGCAACCAGGTGTTGGCGACGTCCGCGTTCACGGTGAGTGCGACGGTGTCGCGGTCGAACGCGGAGGCGCGAAGTTTGGCGAGCGCCGCATCGCGAAGCGCACGGTTGCGCCCCCAGAAGTCGAGTTCGTAGCTGGCGGCGAGACCCACGTCGAAGGCCGTGCCGGCCAACTCGGTGTCGCTGACGAGCAGTCCGCCTTGCCTGCTTGCATCGGCAAAGCCCGACACGGTGGGCAGCAACGCGGCGCCGGCGATCCGCGCACTGGCCTGGGCCTGCTCGACGCGCGCGATCGAGGCCGCAATGTCGAAGCTGTTCGCGTCCGCCTGCCTGACAAGGCTGTTTAGTTCGCTATTGCCAAATCCGGTCCACCAGTCTGTCCGGGCTGGCCCGGTCTGTGTCGCGGCAACCGGTGAATACTGCCATGTGGCGGGCGGGGTGATGCCGCTGTCGACGGGCGCGTGACTCGCGCATCCGTACAATCCGAAAACGGTAAAGCCGATTACCCAGTGTTTCATCGCGTCACTCGCTTGCCAGTGCGATCACAGGATCGAGGCGCGCGGCCTTGCGGGCCGGCATGAAGCCGAATACCAGCCCGGTCAGCAGCGCGCAGGTGAAAGCGCCGAGAATGGCGCGCACCGAGAAGATGGCGGGCACACGCGCGGCCATCAGGCTTGCGCCGACCAGCAGGCCGAAGACCACGCCAAGAACGCCCCCGATGCCGGAAACCAGCGTCGCTTCGGTCAGGAACTGCCGGAGAATGTCGCGCTGGCGTGCGCCGGTCGCAATCCGGATGCCGATCTCGCGGGTGCGCTCCCTGACCGTCATGAGCATGATGTTCATCACCCCGATGCCGCCCACGAGCAGTGAAATGGCCGCGATCATGCCGAGCATCAGGGTTAGCGTGTTCTGCGTTTCGGTCTGTGCTTTCACCGAGGCGGCACGATTGAATACCTGAAAATCGCGGATATGGTGACTGCCTTCGAGCGTATCGGTGATTTGCTGTGCAGTCTGATCCGCAAGATCGAGCCTGTCGACAAGGACTGAAATCCAGGAGAGGTTCGTCGTGCCGAGTATCCGGCGGCCACCGGTCGAAAATGGCATGAGGACCACGTTGTCGTCGTCGGAGTCGCCGGAGGTCGCCCCTTTTTCTTCGAGCTCGCCGATGACCTGAAAGGGGACGTTGTTGACGAGTACATAGTGGCCGACGGAATCCGTGCTGCCGAAGAGCTTTTCGCGTACGCGCTTGCCAAGCAGAATCACGGTGGCGAGATCGTGTTCATCCGTGCCGGTGAAGAAGATGCCGCGGCTGGTCTTCCAGTTCAGCACGCGCGAGGCGTCTTCCGTCACGGCCCATACCGGCACCTGCACGTCGACGTTGCTGTAGCGTACGGTGACGTTGCCCTGGAGAAAGGGCATCGAGGCGCTGACGTTGGGCATCTGGCGCACGAGATCGGCGTCGGCTTCGGAGAGGGTGCCGCCCGGTCCGCGAGGATTGTCGCCGCCCGGTATCACGTACATCCGGTTGGTTCCGAAGCTGGCCATTTTCTCGATCACCTGGTGTTCCGTGCCGGCGCCGATGGCCAGCATGACGATCACCGACGCCACGCCGATGATGATGCCGAGCAGGGTCAACAGGGTACGGAAACGGTTGATCCACAGAACCCGCCATGCCGCGCGCAGCGCTTCATGCGTGTCGGCCATGAACGATGCCGTGTGCGCGGCTGCGTCAGCCATCGAGGCGAGAAATGTGCTTGCATCCAGCGAAGCCCGCCCGCTCGACACCGGGCCGCCGGTGGAGTCGGCGATGATCTGGCCGTCGCGGATCTCGATGGTGCGATGCGCGCGCGCGGCGACCTCGCGGTCGTGCGTGATCAGGATGACGGTGTGCCCGGCTTCGGCGAGTTCTTCCAGCAAAAGCATGACCTCGGCGCCGCTGCGAGAATCCAGTGCACCCGTCGGCTCGTCGGCCAGCAGGATGTGGCCGCCGTTCATCAGCGCGCGGCTGATCGAAACGCGCTGCTGCTGTCCGCCGGAAAGCTGGCTGGGGCGATGGCCGAGCCGGTCGCCGAGACCCAGGCGCGTGAGCAGAGCCGCAGCGCGCTTTTCGCGCTCGGCGACCGGCACGCCGGAATAGATCGCGGGCACCTCGACATTTTCCCGTGCCGATTCCGTGGCGATCAGGTGATAGCCCTGGAAGACGAATCCGAATGCCTCGCGACGCAGCCAGGCCAGTTCATCGGCATTGAAACCCGCGATGTCCTGCCCGGCGAACAGATAGTGCCCGGCGCTCGGCCGGTCGAGGCATCCGAGAATGTGCATCAGCGTCGACTTACCCGAGCCCGAAGCGCCGACGATCGCGACAAACTCTCCCGCCGCGATGGACAGGCTGACGCCGCGCAGCACGTCGACTGCCGGCAAGGGCTTGCCGTCAGGACCTTCGGTCTTGCCACCGTAAGACTTGCGGATGTCCCGCAGCTCGATCAGCGGAGATGGACCCGATCCTGCTGCTGTCGCGCCGCCAGCCGCTACCACTGGAATCTCCCGTCGATGGCCCGCGTCCGGCGCACGCCGGTGACCAACTGGTCGCCGGCCTTCAGTCCTGCCAGGACTTCGCCGCTCAGACGGTCATGCACGCCGATCCGCACCTCGCGGGTCACCACATGGCCATCCAGCGCTATCCGAGCCGTGTATGCGCCTGGCTGTCCAGCCGTCGGCGCCATCGCGGCAAGTGGCGCGATGATCACGTTCTGGGCTTTCGCCGCGACGAAGAAGACCTGAGCGCTCATCTGAGGCATGAGTTGCGCGTCGCCATTGGCAATGTCGAAAAGCACCGTGTACAGCACCACCTTGCCCGCGGACTGGGTGGCCGCCGACGGATTGCCTTGCTGGCCGCCATTGGACGACGTGGCCTGGTTCGGCGGCGCGGGCAGGATCTGTCGGACCGTCCCGTTCCAACGGCGTTCACTCGAACCCAGCGTCGTGAAATAGACCGGCATGCCGGGCTTGACCCGCAAGATGTCGGCTTCGGAAACCTGAGTCCACACCGTCATGGTGGACAGGTCGGCGATCCGCAGTATGGTGGGTGTCTGATAGGTTGCGTTGAGTGTCTGCCCCTCGCGTGCATCGAGCGTGACGACGGTACCGCTCATCGGCGCATAGATACGCGTATAGCCGAGCTGCGCATCGTCGCCTTTGAGGTTCGACTGCGCGCCATCGATCTGGGCCCGCAGGTTATCGATCGTGGCGCGAGCCGACATCAGCGCGGCGTATGCGCTCTGCAAGTCTTCGTCGCGTGTCGAACCCTCGGATGCCATGCGCCGTTGCCGGTCGTACTGCTGCTGCGCGAGTTCGCGTTGGGCCTGGGCGCCGACCAGTTGCGCACGCAGACTCGCGAGCGTGGACTGGTCGACATCGACCTTTGCCTGCTGGATGCTCGGATCGACCTCGACCAGTAACTGTCCTTTGTGGACCTTGTCGCCCGGCTGCACATGGATGCGGCGGATTTCGCCCGACGCCTGCGCGCCGATATCGACATAGCTGTGTGGCTGCAGCGTGCCGAGCGCTGTGACGCTGGACTCGATATCGCCCCGGCCAATGCTGATGGTATCGACGTGTTCGACGGCCCGAAGGAAAAATGCCCAGACGCCCAGTGCGATCAGCAAGATGAGAATCACAACAATGCCGGCTCGTGTATGTCGTCTGGATATTCGTCTCATTGAACGGTTCGGCAGGAGCAGTCAACGGCCCGCGCATGAGCACGGAGCGTTGACGTGATGCTCGGTTTTCAATGAAAACCCGGTAACGAGTTCGTCACGCAGGCTTTCTACTATGCGTCCACATGGTTACCGCGAAGGACCTTGAACACGCTGTGGCCCGGAGTGGCTAAATATCGCCGCGAAGTATAAACGATTCTCATTACGCAACAAGCGACTTGATGTGCAATGACAAAAAAAGGGGAGAGACGAGGTCATGTCGTTTCTTCGGCGGTGTTGAGTCGCGGTTGTGGCGGCAGATGGGTCAATACGAAAGTTCGTCAAAAATCTTGACAAGAGGGCTCGCACAGCCTAACTTTCACGGGCGTTTGCGAATGGTTCTCATTTACGAAATGAAATGAGTTTTGTTGCGCAATGTATAGGACGCTGTCGAATAGTGGACGGACAGCGTGTGACATGCCGGAAATGACAGGGGGCTGCGATGAGTTGGGATGATGAGAATGCTGAATTCGAGGTAGTGATCAACGCAGAGGAACAGTATTCGATCTGGCCGGGCTACAAGCAGATACCGGGCGGCTGGCGGGCGGTGGGCAAGCAGGGCAAGAAGGCTGAATGCCTCGCTTACATCGAGGAGCACTGGACCGACATGCGGCCGGCCAGCTTGCGCCGGGCAATGGATGGCAGTGGCGCGGCGCCGGAAGCTGTGCAGCCGCACGCGCATTAAGGATCGTCGGTATGACCCGGCCCGTTGGCTCCAGCAGCACCGTGACGCTGTTCTGTCTGCCTTATGCAGGCGGTAACGCCGCGATTTACCGTGAGTGGTCCTCACGTTTGCCGGCCTGGATCAGGCTGGTGCCGCTGCATATACCGGGCCGCGGCGTGCGCCGCAACATGCAGCCGATACACCTGTGGCCTGAACTGCTGACGTTGCTTGTCGAAGACATGCGGCCTCATCTGAACGAGCCGTTTGCGATCTTTGGCCATAGCATGGGCGCGCTTATCGGAATCGAACTCGCCCATGCGATCAGGGCCCGCCATGGCGTTTCGCCCGTGTGGTTCGGTGCGTCGGCGTGCACGGCCCCGTCGCGGCGGGAGCGGGAGCTGCACTGGTTGAGTTGTCCTGATGAAGTGTTCATTGACGAAGTGCGTTCGCTCAACGGCATGCCTGAAGAACTGCTCAGGAACCGCGAGTTCATGGAGCTTGTGCTGCCGTTTCTGCGGGCCGATTTTCATCTGTGCGGCTCATACGAATACCGCTCGCGCGTGCCGCTTCAGTGTCCCGTGCATGCGTTCACGGGCGCCGCCGATCCGATTCTCGACGACGACCCGCAGAGCGTGTCCGCGTGGTCGCGGGAAACGACTGGCGAGTTTCAGTTGACGTCGCTCGACGCGGATCACTTTTTTATCAACACGCACCGCGATGCGGTGATTGAGCTCGTGAGCGAGAGCCTGTGCCGCGCGACCGGAGCGCACGTGCAGCGCGGCACGCCGGCACGGCGCGTAGCGGCCGCCTGACGAAGCCGCGTCATCGATACACAATCAACGTGCGTTTCATGGAGATTCTGCGTGGACAAGCAAACTCTGCTTTTTGATTTTTCGCCGTACCTCGATCGTCGGGAAGAGATGCTTCCCTTGATCCGTGAATTTGCCGCGCACGATGGTTTTCGCAGCGCGGCGGTCGAGGAGCTCGAACTGGACGACGATTTCTACCGCCGTCCGTTGCGCCCTGAAGACCTCGATTTCCTGCTGTTCAAGAAGCCGATCCGGGCCGAAACAGTGAGCCGTCTGCCGTCGCTCGCATCACAACGATTGCTGCTGACGCTCAACGAAGCCGGCATCGCACGACTGCCGCGCAGCGCGGACGCTGACGAATTCGCGCGCTTCGACGGCTATTACAGCGAGCGCAATCAGGTGCTCGGCGCGCGCATCCGGCCGTTTCTCGAGAACTATGCGTTCACGTTCGTCGGCGATGAAGCGTCGCCGCAGCATGACGCACGGGCGTACCGGGCGAGTCTGCACGAATTCATCGACGCGGAAAGCGCGTTCTGGCGCGATGCATTCGGCACGCTGATGCGCAACGACTATCTGCCCGAGGGGCTGCGTTTCGTGATGATCCAGCGCTGGAGCCTCGCGCCTTCGCGCCGTGTCGCGGTTGGGCGCGCAGCGGCGTCGGGCTATTTCGACGCGATCGATAGCGCGCACCGTCCGATTCTCGATGGCGCCGCCAATGACGCGTTACTCGCGCGCGTCGCTGGATTTACCGGCCTCACGCGTCGGGAACATTCGTACTGGCAGTTCTACCTGCCGACCAGCCTCGCGAAAGTGAACCTGCTGTACGCCTTCGGCTCGCGGCCGGACCGCGCGTTCGCGCTGCTGGGCGCCGCCTTCGCCGCCGAAGCCGAAGCGCTCGCGTTTTCGATGGCGCTGGCCGAAGCCTGTCCGCATCTGGTTGCGCCGTCGCCGCGCGGCGCGGCGCATGCAGGTGTGGACCCGGATGTGAACCGGAATGCAAACCGGAGTGAAAACATTAACCCGGCCGCCGATCCGCTTGCCTCGCTCGTTGCCCGTTTCGACGCCGCGCTCGCCCGGCTCGAAGCACGTTACGGCACGCAGGGGCGGTATCGCTTTGGTCAGGGCTGGGGCGCGGCCGTCAAGCTCGCGAGTCGCGCGCGTTGGGACCTCGGCGAACAGCTGCGCTGGCTGTCGTCGATCGACCAGTATGTGCGCTTTGCCAAGGGCATCGATCAGCGTATCAACGCCGAACGGCCCGATATCGATCGCGAAACCTTCGTCGAGCCGCGCGAAATGTGTTCGACGACGCATGTGCATAACGACCACCGGTTGGTCGTCATCGAAAGCGGCGACATGATTTTCTGGGGCAACGTAGGCATGCAGTTGCAAATGACGCGCGGCGACATGGTGCTGATTCCCGATGGCCGTCTGCACGGCTCGACCGTGACGTCCGCCGAGTGCACCTATCACCAGCCGATCATCCCCGACGAATGGATCGCCGAATTGCCGCCCGATACGCGCCCGGTGCCGGCCAACGCAGGCACGGCGCCCGCTGCAAAAGTTCCCACAGAGACGGCCGCTGCAACAGCCGTGACGTCATGAGTTGAGCTTATGACCTGATGCGATAGCGTGCCGCGCGGATTGGCAAGCCGGCACCGCAAAAATCGCATTTTTCGTTTTACCCGAGACCCTCGACGGATGCGTTCGCGCACGCCGGAGGGCCCCTGTTTGCGCGCGATTTCCGTACGCAAGCGCGTTGAGCTGCTCAGCGGACCGGGCGTGAGACGCGCACAGCCTGATGCATAACGGCAGCACAACGGCACTACGCCACATGCAAAACACCATGTCTGAGTCTTCATTGGAGAGGGCCATGCCCGCTGAGCTCGATGACCAACAGCAGGACCCGGCAGCACGCGGCGTGAGCGACTGGCGCTCGCGCACGATTCTCGGCGCGCAGCTCGGGCTCACCGATGTGCCCGCGTGGTTGCCGAAGTCGTATGCGACCTTGCGCGACCAGGTGATGCACCCGGAGTATCCGTGTTTCTTCGGCACGATTGCCGAGCGGCGCGGCGAGATGTTCTACGCGTTCGTCAACGAGAAGGACACCAGCACGCTGCCCGCGACGATGGCGACCTTCGCGGCGCTCGCGGCGCGTGCCGAGTACCGGCGCAACAACATCGCGATCTTCTTCGAGCCGGATGCCGAGCCTTTGTCGCACGACGAGTATCACGATCTGTTCTGGGACACCCTGCAGTTTCTGCACGATCAGGACCCGGACCCGGAGGCGGACCAGCAGCCCGATCCGTCGCAGGAGGAGTGGGAGTTTTCGTTCGGCGGCATCCAGATGTTCGTGGTGTGCGCGTGTCCGTCGTTTGCCCAGCGCCACAGCCGCAATCTCGGTCCCGGCATGGTGCTGCTGTTCCAGCCGCGCGCAGTGTTCGTCGACACCATCACGAACAAAGTGATCGGGCGTCAGGCGCGCAATCAGGTGCGCGAGCGTCTGCGTCGTTGGGACGATGTGCCGCCGCATCCGGATCTCGGCTTTTACGGCGACGCGGGCAATCTCGAATGGAAACAGTACTTCCTCGACGATCTCGATGTTGCGGCGGTGGACGCCTGTCCGTTCCTGAGCCGCCGCGCGCGCAATGCGGCGCAGGCAAAGGCGGAAAGTAAGGCCGATGCGAAAACCGACTCGCCGTCTGTTCCAGCGGGTCATGCGACGACGCAAACGAAGCATGGTCAGGCCGTGGTCCAGCACGCCGGCGTGAGCGTGCCGCGCACGCTCCAGCAGCCCTCTGCGGACGCAGCAGACGTGGATGACACAACTGATGAAGTACAGCGCCGGCAGCCGGTCGAACCGACACGTTGAGCGCGTGGCGCGCGCTACCTGAAGAGCGGCTGCGGAAAACACACTGCCGAACGGCTTCGATAGCGGTTCGGCACGGATATCAGATCGGCTTGTGAAGCCGGTCCACGAGGGCAAAGATGAGCGAGACGATGAACGGAATGGCCGACGAAATGCTGGCGATATCGAAGGCTTATGCCGGATTGCCGGCGCCGAAGCGCGAGGTATTTCGCGCGCGTCTCGCTGAGCGGGGCATCCCCGCGAGCCGTCTGCCGATCGTGCCGCTTGCGCCGCGCGGCGAACGTTTTCCGCTGTCTTACGCGCAGGAGCGGTTGTGGTTCCTGTGGCGCCTGGAGCCGGATAGTGCGAGCTACAACATGGTATCGGCGGTCCGTTTCGACGGACGACTCGATATCGGTTCCGCGCAACGGGCTCTCGATCATCTCGCGGCGCGTCACGAGTCGCTACGAAGCCGCTTCGAGGACGTTGACGGCACGCCATGGCAGGTGATCGATAGCACGCCGTATGAATGGGCGGAATACGATCTGGCATCGACATCGGATGTGGTCACAGACACGGATGTGGACGCGAGACTGAAGTCGCTGCTGGCACAGCTGTCGCGCCGGCCATTCGATCTGGAGCATGGGGCGCTGCTGCGGGTGTCGCTGGTGCGCGTCGCGCCGGACGAGCACGTGCTGCACTTCGCGATGCATCACATCGTGTCGGACGCGTGGTCGATCGGGGTGCTGACGCGGGAGTTCGCCACGCTGTACCAGGCGTCCAGCGACGGCATGCAGATGGATGCGTTGCCGCTCGCACCGCTGCCGGTGCAGTACGGCGATTACGCGGTGTGGCAGCGCGAATGGCTCGACGCGGCACGTCTGGATGCGCAACTCGACTACTGGCGCACGCGTCTGGGCGACGAGCATCCGGTGCTGGAGCTGCCGGTGACGCGCAAGCGCACGGGGCTGCGCAGCGCCGAGGGCGGGCGGGTGGTGCGGCGTCTGGATGCGGCCCAGGGTGAGGCGTTGCGCGCTCTGTCGCAACGCCATGGCGCGACGCTGTT
>NZ_MCAS01000007.1 GCF_003610895.1 Paraburkholderia fungorum | reverse complement strand
GTGTAATTCGCGCTCGGCCGGATGATCTTGTTGTCGATCCGTTGCTCGATGATGTGCGCGCTCCAGCCCGCTGTACGGGCGATCACGAACAGCGGCGTGAACATCGCCGTCGGCACGCCCATCATGTGATACGACACCGCGCTGAACCAGTCGAGATTCGGGAACATCTTCTTCGCGTCCGCCATCACGGTTTCCAGCCGCTCGGCGATGCTGAACAGCTTCAGGTTGCCCGCTTCCTTCGAGAGCTTCTTCGCGACTTCCTTGATGACCTTGTTGCGCGGGTCGGAGATCGTGTACACCGGGTGACCGAAACCGATCACCACTTCCTTGTTTTCCACGCGCCTGCGGATGTCCGCTTCGGCTTCGTCAGGCGTCTGGTAGCGCGACTGGATTTCGAACGCGACTTCGTTGGCGCCGCCGTGCTTCGGGCCGCGCAGCGCGCCGATCGCGCCGGTGATCGCCGAGTAAATGTCCGAGCCCGTGCCCGCGATCACGCGGCCAGTGAACGTCGAGGCGTTGAATTCATGTTCGGCGTACAGGTTCAGCGACACGTGCATCGCGTCGACCCACGCCTTCGACGGCTCCACGCCGTGCAGCAGGTGCAGGAAGTGGCCGCCGATCGAGTCGTCGTCGGTTTCGACTTCGATGCGCTTGCCGTTGTGCGAGTAGTGGTACCAGTACAGCAGCATCGAGCCGAGCGAGGCCATCAGCTTGTCGGCGATATCGCGCGCGCCCGCCAGGTTGTGATCGTCCTTCTCCGGCAGCACGGTGCCGAGCACCGAGACGCCGGTGCGCATCACGTCCATCGGGTGCGCGGCGGCCGGGATCCATTCCAGCGCGGCCTTGACGTTCGCGGGCAGGCCGCGCAGCGCCTTGAGCTTCGTCTTGTAGGCGCTCAGTTCGGCCTGGGTCGGCAGCTTTTCGTGGACCAGCAGATAGGCGATCTCTTCGAATTCGCAGGCGCCGGCGATGTCCAGAATGTCGTAGCCGCGGTAGTGCAGATCGTTGCCAGTCTTGCCGACCGTGCACAGCGCCGTGTTGCCCGCCGTCACGCCGGACAGGGCGACGGATTTCTTCGGTTTGAAGGCGCCTGCGTTCGGCGTGCTGTTATCGGCTTCACTCATCATTTTGTCTCCAACTGCGGGGGTGGCGTTCGTGCGGCAATTAGCGCGCCGAGCTTGTCTTACGGGGTTTCAATGCGATGACCGGTGAAAACGGAAACCAATAACGCAAAGAATGGGCCATGCGCCGCGGCGATCGCTAAGTGCCTGATTTAACAAAAAATCGTCGCCTGGGCATCGCACCCTCAGATTTCACAAGTGAAATCGATAGTTTCAAAATCGAAAATGACGGGTGCATAATAGACGCACTTGTGATCCTCTATCCCCTCCGCCAACACTGCGCCGCACGCCGTGAGCACACCGCCCTTCGATCCCGCGCAGCGCCCCCGCATCTGGGCCGTGAGTATCAGCCGCCTGCGCGATCTGTTTTTCGACATTGCCGGCGAATACGTCGAACGCGCCGATCTGCGCATCGTCGCGCATGGTTTTGAAGACGCCGTGCATGAAATCGACACGGTCGGCGCCGGGCGTCCGGACGTCGTAATTGCGGGCGGCTCCAACGGGGCGTATTTGAAAACACGCGTCAGCGTACCGGTCGTGCTGATCGGCCCGACGGGTTTCGACGTCATGCACGCGCTCGCGCGAGCACGGCGCGACGGCGCGAAGGTCGCGCTCGTCACGCACGGCGACACGCCTGACGAAGTGCGGCGCTTCATCACCGCGTACGACATCGACGTGACATTTGCGTCCTATCAATCGGCGCAGGACGCGGAGAGTGTCGTTCTCGATCTGCGCGATCGCGGTATCGACGCCGTGGTCGGCCCAGGGCTTATCGCCGATCTCGCGGCGAATGCCGGCATGAGCGCGGTGTTTCTGTACTCACGCGCATCGGTACGCGCCGCGTTCGACACCGCACTCGAAGTTGCCCAGGCCACCCGCCGCGAAACAGTTCGCCGTCAGCGGCTCGACAATCTGCTGCAGCATTTGCGCGACGGCGTGGTGGCGCTCGATGCGCAAGGGCGCATCGAAGCCATGAACCAGCGCCTTGCCGGCGTGCTCGGCATCGACGCCGCAAAGGCCGTGGGCCGCGCGCTGCTCGAGATCGCGCCCGATCTCGCCGGCAGCCTGCCGGACTCGGAAGGCGACGCGTTCTGCACGGTGCGGGGCGCGAGCTATGTCGTGCATCGCGGGCCGCTCGCGAGCAGCAACTCGGCACCCGGCACCGTACTGACGTTTCAGGAATCACGCGCGGTCGAGCGGCTCGACCGCACCTTGCGCTCGCGGCAGCGCGTGCAGCAGTTCAGCGCGCGCTATCAGCTTGGCGATATCGTCGGCGCATCCGCTTCAATCGAACGGGTCCGCGCGCTCGTGCAGCGCTACGCCAAATCGGACGCCACCGTGCTGATTCTCGGCGAAAGCGGCACCGGCAAGGAGATGGTCGCGCAAAGCATGCATCAGCTCAGCGCCCGGCGCGACTTCGCCTTCGTCGCCATCAATTGCGGCGCGTTTCCCGAGGCCTTGCTCGAGAGCGAGTTGTTCGGTTACGAAGAAGGCGCGTTCACCGGCGCGCGCAAAGGCGGCAAGGCGGGGCTGATCGAAGTGGCGCACCGCGGCACGCTGTTTCTCGACGAAATCGCCGAGATGCCGCTGTCGTTGCAGAGTCGTCTGCTACGCGTGCTGCAGGAGCGCGAAGTCGTGCGGCTCGGTTCGACTGAGCCGACGCGCGTGGACATCCGCGTGGTCGCGGCGACGCATCGTGCATTGACCGAAGGTATCGAAACGGGCAGTTTTCGCGCGGACCTGTACTACCGGCTCAACATTCTGAGCATCGCGCTGCCGCCGCTGCGCGAGCGGCAAGGCGATCTGTTGCCGCTCGCAATCGAGTTGCTGCTGCAGGCTGCTTCACGCGAGCCGAGGCTGGCGGCCCGGCTGCCCGATGCGGCTGCCGCGCGGCGCATCCTCGTTGGCCTCAGCGAACCATTCGAACGTTATACGTGGCCAGGCAACGTGCGTGAACTGCAGAACGTGATCGAACGGATTGCGGTGGAACTGGCCGACGCGGATACCAGTGCGGATAAGGCCACGAACACGACCGGCGCAGCAGAACCCGTCTTGACGCGCGAGATACTGCGCACCGTCGCACCCGAAATCTTCGAGCCGCCTCGCGCAAGCTCGAAGAAAGCGGCGCTGACCTTACGCGAACGCAGCCGTCACGTGGAAGCAGATGAAATCCGCGCCGCGCTCGCCGCCTGCGACGGCGATCGCGATGCGGTCTGCCAGGCGCTCGGTATCAGCAAGACGACGTTATGGCGGAAGCTGAACGCGGCATCGTAGCCTGCGCCACGCTGCCCTGCTTCGCTACATTCTTCGCCGTGCTCTTCGCCGCGCTTGCGCGGGCACGCGCGATGAACATGCTGGGCGTCATTCCGCAGCATCGTTTGAAATGCCGGCCGAAATGGCTCTGATCGAAAAATCCCACCTCGGTCGCCACCACCGATCCCGGCATGCCCTCGAGCAACAAGGTCTGTGCCCGCTGAATCCGCAGCCCGCATAGATAGCGATACGGCGATGAACCGTACTGCTGACGAAATACCGTCGCGAAGCGCGACACGCTGAGCGCGGACAGCGCCGCGAGTTGCGCGAGCGTCACCGGTTCGTCGAAATGGTCTTCGATAAACGTCCGGGCGGCATTGAGGCTGATGGACTGTTTCATGACGTGGCGATGCTCGGGCGGAGCGCGGCCTGCCCCACGAACCGGGTGACGGAAAACACCTCGAGCGGAATAGGCGTGCTGCCCGTATCGACGAGTTCGGCCAGCGTCTCGCCGACACCCGGACCGATCTGGAAACCCGAGCCGCAGAAACCGAACGCATAGTACAGACCGTCGACTTTGCTGCTCGGCCCGATCACCGGTTCGCCGTCGGGCAGATAGCTTTCCACGCCGCTCCACACGCGGATCACATGCAGCGGCGCCAGCGCGGGCACGAGCCGCCGCAGCTGCGCGACTTGCCGCACGGTATTGCGCGGCACGACCGAAGCGCGGCACGTCACGGCATCCGCGGGGCCGCCTGGCCCTCCGCCGACAATGATGTTGCCGCGCGGAATCTGGCGGAAATAGATACTTTCTTCCTTGATCGAGGTGAACACCCCCATCGACGACTTGAACACATACGGCACCGGTTCGGTCACGGCCATCTGCGGTCCACTCGCGACGAGCGGAACAGGTTCGCCGAACTGTTCGGTGAGACGGCTCGCCCACGCGCCCGCGCAAATCACGAGTTGCGCCGCCCGATACACGTCGCCGCGCGCGCTCTCCACACGAAACCGCTCACCGTCCTTTTCGACGCGCACAATCTCGGTGTTCTCGATCACCTGAGCGCCGAGCCGCGCGGCCGCACGGCCAAACGCGGGCGCGGCGAGACGCGGATTGGCGTGACCGTCGAGCGGCGAAATCGAAGCCGCCAGCACCTCGCGCCCGAGAAACGGAAAACGTTCGAACACGGCGTCGCCGTGCAGCACGGTGAGATCGAGACCGTAAGCGCGGGCATCGATCGCGTATTGATCGAAATTCTCCACGTCTTTCTGGTGATAGCACACGCGCGTATGGCCCGAGGCCAGAAACTCGATGTCCTCGCCGAGCAGGTCCTTCGAGCGTTGCCACGTACGCAGCGCGCGGTTCGACATCGCGAGTTGCGGCAGCGCGCGGCCCTGCCGGCGAATGCCGCCGAAGTTCACGCCGCTCGCCTGCTGCCCGGTGAGTCCGCGCTCGAGCAGAATCACCGAACGCTTACGCTGACGCAGAAAGAAGGCGGTCGTCGTGCCCATGATGCCGCCACCGATCACAATGACATCGGCCTCATTGGTTGTCGTCGTGCTCATTCGCCCACCTCCTCGGTGAGCGCGACTGGCAGCGGTTTGACGGGCGCCTGCCCGCGCAGCCGCCCCACCGATGACAATGGCACCGAAGCCGTCGCCGCGATGATTTCCGCGCCGGCGTGGCCGCAGTAACGCCCTTGACAACGCCCCATGCCAACACGCGAAAAGGCCTTCGCGCGATTGGCCTCCTGCGCGCCGGCCGCGTGCACGACGCGACGCAGTTCGCCGGCTGTAATGGCTTCACAGCGGCAGATGATCGTCTCATCCGGCAAGGAGGCAGCGAATTTTGCGGGCCAGGGGAAGGCTTCCCGCAGGCCGGCTGCAAAGCGTGTAAAACGCGCGAGTTCGGCGCGCAACGACTCGACGCCTTCGACCTGCATGCCGTGATCGCGCAACGCGGCCATTGCCGCGAGGCGGCCCGAGCGTTCGGCCGCATCCGCGCCGCGCACTCTCGCGCCATCGCCCGCCAGATAGACACCCTTGACGCTGCTACGGCCGTCCTCGTCGATTTGCGGCAGCCACTGCCGCGCGTTGTCGTCGAACACGAAGCGGCACCCCGCGAGGTCGGCAAGCTGTGTCTCCGGGCGCAGGTGATACCCGAGCGCGACAGCGTCACACGCGAATTCAAGTTGCTTGCCGCCAGGCAACGCAACCACCACTCCGCTCACACCGTCTTGCGGCGAGCCTTTGATTTCCACCGGCAGCACGCCGCGATGAACCGGCACGCGAGCCTTCGTCAGCACGCGCGTCAGTGCCATTCCCTTCCTGAGGGCGGCAGGAATCGCCAGCAGACGCGGCAACGCAGTCAATCGTTGCATGAAGGTCGACGTGTCGAGCACGGCCGCCACCTGCGCGCCCGCCTTGATGTATTGCGCGGCCACGAGATACAGCAGCGGACCGCTGCCCATCATCACGATGCGCGAGCCGATCGCGCAGCCCTGCGATTTCAGCGCCACCTGCGCGCCGCCGAGGCTATACGTGCCGGCCTGATGCCAGCCCTTGACCGGCATCAGCCGGTCCGTCGCCCCGCTGCAAACAATCAGGGAATCGAACGGCAGCGTCTGGTAGCGCGTGCCGCTCGCCAGGTGCACTGCGTTCGGCGAGATATTCCACACCAGCGTCTCCGGCAGATACTCGATCTTGCCCTTCAGTACATCGAAGCTCTGATGCAGCGAAGCGGCGCGTTCCGCTTCAGTGCCGTACAGCGTCTCGTAGCTGCGCGAAAACCCTTCCGGTTGCCGCCGATAAATCTGCCCGCCGTCACGCCGGCCTTCGTCGATGACCGTCGGCCGCAGCCCCGCTTCGACCAACGTCTGCGCGGCGCGCACGCCCGCCGGCCCGGCGCCGATGATCACTACACGCGGGGCCATATGCCCTCCCCGGCTTCAGCCAGCTTCGTCACGATCGACATGCCAGGCGCCGCAGGTGTGCTGCACGCCCGCATACGTTCGCCTTGCGCGGTCCACACCCAGCAGTCCTGGCAGGCGCCCATCAAACAGAAACCGGCGCGGCGGCCGTCGCCGAATTCCGAATCGCGCAACGTGCTCGCGCCGGTCAGCAAGGCGACCATCAAGGTGTCGCCCTCGGCGGCTTCACGCACAACGCCGTCCACGGTAATCGGAAAGGTCTTGCGGCCCGTCTCCGCAAGCCGCACAAATCGTCCACTCATGCCGGGGTCGCCTCCGCGGTCTGCAAGCGGTTCAGTTCAGCCGCCGGATGATGGCAAAGAATCTCCGCACCCGACGGCAGTTTCTTCAACGACGGCGGCGTGACATTGCACATCCCGTCGATGCGGACCGGGCAGCGTGCACGGAACGAGCACAACTCGGCAACATTGGCGCTCTCGCCCATTGGCGGCAGCGCCGCACAACCCACCGCGCGGCGCGCGTCGAGCCAGCCGGGTTTCAGGGCGGGCACCGAATCGACCAGCAAACCGGTGTACGGGTGATAGGGCGGCGCCGCGAGCACATCGCGTTGCCCGGCTTCCACGCGCTGCCCCGCGTACAGCACGATGACTTCGTCGCAAACCGCGCGCACGGTCGAGATATCGTGGCTGATGAACATGTACGACACGCCGAGCTCGCGGCGCAATTCAGCGAGCAGGTCGAGGATCGCCGCGCCGACCACCGTATCGAGCGCGGAGGTGACTTCGTCGCAGAGGATCAGCGCGGGGTCGGCGGCCAGCGCGCGCGCCAGATTCACGCGCTGCTTCTGGCCACCGGAAAGTCCAGCGGGCGTACGCGTGGCAATCGAGGCGGGCAGCTTCACCAGATCGAGCAATTCCAGCATGCGTTTTTGCGCAGCCGCACCCCGCAGATGGTGATAGAACGCAAGCGGACGACCCAGGATATCGGCGATCGAGTGGCTCGGATTCAGCGCGGTGTCGGCGTTCTGGAACACGATCTGGATCTGCCGGTACTGCTCAGGCGTACGGCGCGACAGTTGCGCCGGCAACAGCGTGCCGTTGAAAAACACTTCACCGCGCGCACGGTCGACCAGACCGGCCACCACGCGCGCGAGCGTCGTCTTGCCGGAGCCGGATTCGCCGATCACGCCGAGCGTGCTGCCACGCGGGATCGAGAGGCTCACGTCGTCGAGCACACGCACGGCGGGTGCGCCGAAACGGTCGACGCGTCCGTAACCGGCCGCGAGTCCGCGAATTTCGAGCAGCGGCGGAATGTGTTTGCCGACCTGCGGCGTCACCAGCTCCACTTCCGGGCGTCGCGTAGCCGCGAGCAGTTGACGCGTGTAAGCATCCACGGGCGCATCGAGCACCTGCGCGACCGCGCCGTTCTCCTTCACCGCGCCGCCATTCAGCACAACGATGCGATCCGCCATCTGCGCAACCACGGCCAGATCGTGCGACACGTACACGGCGGTCGTGCCGAGCTCACGAATCACTTTCTTGAAGGCCGCGAGCACCTCGATCTGCGTCGTGACATCGAGCGCGGTGGTCGGCTCGTCGAACACGACGACGGCCGGATCGGTGATCAACGCCATGGCGGCCATCAAGCGCTGCAACTGCCCGCCCGACACCTGGTGCGGATAACGCTCGCCGATTGTCTCCGGCGCGGGCAACGCAAGCGCGCGGAACAGTTCGACCGCTTTCTTGCGCGCCGCCTCGGCCGACATCACGCGATGCAGCAACGCCGGTTCGGTCACCTGATCCATGATCGTGCGCGACGGATTGAAACCCGCCGAGGCACTCTGCGCGACATACGCCACGGTCCGCGCCCGCAATCCGCGACGGCCTTTGGCATCGAGCGACAGGACGTCCACTTCGCCCACGCGCACCGAACCGCTGCTGATCGAACACCCCGCCCGCGCATAGCCGAGCAGCGACAACGCAATCGTCGTCTTGCCCGAACCGGACTCGCCGATCAGCGCCAGCACCTCGCCCTTCTTCACCGAAAAACTGACACCCTTGACGATCTCGGTCACCGGTCCCGGCGCCGCGCCCGCGACAACCCGCAGACCCTTTACCTCAATCATGTCCCGCTCAGCCCGATCAGCCCGATCAGTCATCACGCACCTCCATGGCTACGGCCACGACGCCGCAGGTTGTCGATCAGCAGATTCATACCGATGGTCAGCGTCGCAATCGCGACCGCCGGCATCAACACAGCCGGCGCGCCCTCCGACAAACCGCCGATGTTCTCGCGCACCAGCGACCCCCAGTCGGCATTCGGCGGCTGCACGCCAAGGCCGAGGAAACTCAGCCCGCTCAGCAGCAGCACGATGAACACGAAGCGCAAGCCGAAATCGGTGAGCATCGGATAAATCATGTTCGGCAGCACCTCCACACGCGCGATATAGAAAATGCCCTCGCCGCGCGCCTTCGCCACCTGAACGTATTCAAGGCCCATCAGGTTCACCGCGAGCGAGCGCGAAATGCGGAATGCGCCGGGGATATAGGCCAGCGCGGCCACCGTTGTCAGCATCGTGATCGACGAGCCGAACGCGGCGATCACAACGAGCGCGAGCACCTTGCTCGGAATCGAAATCAGCGCGTCGAACAGGCGGCTCAAAATTTCATCGACCCAGCGACCGGACACCGCGGCGAGCAAACCGAAGAACGTGCCGATCACACTGGCGAGCACCGCGGCGGCCAGCGCAAGGCCGACGGTGTAGCGCGCGCCGTAGAGAATCCGGCTCAACATGTCGCGGCCGAGATAGTCGGTGCCGAGCGGATACGCCGTGCTATAGCTGCCGAAAATCTCCGTCGAGGTCAGCGCGCCGCCTTTGTACGGCGCGACCAGCGGCCCGATGAAGGCGACGATCAGCCAGAACACCACCAGCACGAGGCCGATCAGGCCGAGCACGGAGAAGCGGTGCACCAGCCGTTTCAGCATGCCCTGCCTGAGCGCTGCCGCTTCAACGACTGGCGGCTCGATAGCGGGCTCATCGGGACCCAGGTCGTACAGTTCGGTACTCGCATGGGGAACATGGGGATTGGTAGGTTGGCTCATCATCGACGCAGCCTCGGATTGGATACGATTTGACACAGGTCGGCGATCAGCACCAGCGCGAGATACGCCGCGCAGAACACCATCACGCAGCCCTGCACGAGGGGCATGTCGCGGTTGGTGACGGCATCCACCATCAGGCTCGCGAGGCCGGGATAGTTGAAGATCGATTCCACGATCACCACGCCGCCGAACAGATACGAAAGGCTCAAGGCCACCGCGTTGGCAATCGGCCCGATGGTGTTGGGCAACACGTGCCGCAGCACCACGCGGGCGGGCGATGCGCCCTTGAGGATCGCCATTTCCACGTACGACGAATTGAGCTGATCGAGCACCGCGGCGCGCGTCATGCGCGCCATCTGCGCGACGATCACGCAACACAGCGTCATCACCGGCATCGCGTAGATGCGCAACAGCGCGCCGAACGAATGGACCTCCGAGAGATAGGACAGCGCGGGCAGCCAGCGCAGCTTGACGGCGAAGATCAGCACGGCGACGGTGGCAATCAGAAACTCGGGCACGGCCACCGTCGAGAGCGTCAGCACGTTAAGCGTGCGGTCGAGCAGCGAGCCGCGAAACATCGCCGACGAAATGCCGATTACGAGAGCGAGCGGCACCGAAACCAGCGCCGTCAAACCGGCCAGCACCAGCGAATTCGGCAGGCGCGTGGCAATCAACTCGCTGACCGGCAGATTGTTCGACAGCGAGGTGCCGAAGTTACCGCTGACAATATGAATGAGCCACTCGAAGTAGCGTTGCAGCGCCGGCTGGTCGAGACCGAATTGATGCCGCAAGGCCGCGACGGCTTCCGGGGTCGCGGCCTGGCCGAGCGCCTGCTGGGCGGCATCGCCGGGAAGCAGTCCGGTAATGGCGAACACGACCGCCGAGACCAGCAGCAGCGTGAGCAGCGCGAGGCCAAGGCGCGCGGCAATGAGTCGTTGCGCGTGTGCTTTCATCGAAGGTCGCCTCCTACATGCAACGTAGTTGCCGTTAAAGCCGCACACCGCGGGACAGCGGTGTGCGTATTGCCGGTGTTGCCGGATGTAACCGCTTGCTGCGAGTGGGGCGCAGCTGCGTTAGGCTTCCAGCCAGACGTTTTCCGCAAACATGAAGCCCATCAGACCGGCCAGCGGAATCGAGCCCAGTCCCTTGAGCTTCGAGGTATAGGCATCGAGCGAACTCTGGAACAGCGGAATGCCGACACCGCCCGTTTCATGCACCAGCACCTGCATGTCGCCATAAATCTTCTTACGCTTCGCGTCGTCCGGCTCGCCACGCGCCGCAACCAGCATCTGGTCGAACTTCGCACTCTTCCAGTTCGCCTCGTTCCACGGTGCGTCCGACTTGAAGAACTGGGTGAAGATCACGTCGGCGCTCGGACGCGCGTTGATATTGCCGAAACCCAGCGGATGCTTCATCCAGTGGTTCGACCAGTAACCGTCGGCCGGCACGCGCGACACCTGAAGATTCAAACCGGCTTGCGGCGCCACCTGCTGAAGGAACATCGCCATTTCAACCGAGCCCTCCGCTGCGGGCGAGGCAAAGATCTGGATCGGCGCGCTGCCGACCTTGGCCTTCTGGAAGTGGAACTTCGCCTTGTCCGGATCGAAGGCGCGCTGCGGCAAACCGGCCAGGTAGTACTTGTTGGTCGGATCGATAGGCTGATCGTTGCCGATCGTTCCGTAGCCCTGAAAGATCGCCCGGCGCATCTGCTCGCGATCCTGCAGGTACATCATGCCTCGCCGAAAATCGTCGTTGCCGGTAATGCCGCCGTCGTCGCGAACAATCAGGTCGGTGTACTCGCCGGTCTTTGTTTCCAGCACGCCGAAACCGCCGGCGCCCTTGATCTGGGCCGTCGAACGCGGGCTCACCGAGTTGATCAGTTGCACGTCGCCCGAGAGCAGCGCGTTCACCCGCGCCGATTCGTCGCCAATCCCGATCAATTCGACTTCGTCGAGGTGCGGCAGGCCCGGCTTCCAGTAATTCGGATTCTTCACACCGACTGTACGCACGCCCGGCGAGAATTCCTTGACCTTGAACGGGCCGGTGCCGACCGCCGTTTTGAAGTCTTTGGTGCCGTCCTTGATGATCTGGAAATGCGAGGTGGCGAGAATGACCGGCAGATCGGCGTTCGGACCTTCCAGCGTGATCGTCACTTCGTTCGGGCCCGTCGCCTTCACTTCCTTGATCTGATCGGCCAGCGTCTTCGCTTTCGACGCCGTCGCCGGGTCCTTATGGCGCATGATCGAATACACGACGTCGGCCGGCGTGAACGGCTTGCCGTCGTGGAACTGCACGCCCGTGCGCAGCTTGGCCACCCACACCGTCGCATCCTTCGTATCCAGCGAGGTGGCGAGCGCCATCTTCGCGCCGAGATGCGAATCGAGTTCGGTCAGACAGTTATAGAACATGAAGCCGCGAACGTAATCCGTGCCGAGCGCGCCCTTTGCGGGGTCGAGCGTATCGGCGGCCGAAGCGGATTGCGTCGCCACACGGATCTTGCCACCCTGCTTCGGCTTCGCTTGCGCCAATGCCGCGCCGCTCGCAGTCAGAAGACCCGCGCCCGTCACCGACATCATCCCGGCCGCGGCCATCGCGCGCAGCACGCCGCGGCGCGATGCGCCTTTTGACGTCAACCGCTCCAGCTCGGCGCCGAGTTGGAGAGCGTCATATTGTGAGGTTTCCTTATTCATCGAACTTCTCCGCGAGGGTGACAGGGGTAGCTGCGTGGTTTTAATGGCAAGTACAACAATGAAGAATCAATAGAAAATGTCTTTGATGCGGTAGTACGTCCCTACCAGCGGCAGGAACCAGGGTTTGCCCGTGTGGCCCGGAATCGCGGGCCATTCGGACTCGCGCCACGGATTGCGCTCTTCGTGGCCGTCCATTACGTCGGCCATCACCTGGCCCATATGCGTCGACATCTGCGTGCCGTGCCCGCTGTAGCCCAGCGAAAAATAGATGCCGTCGTGCTGCCCGGCATGCGGCAGACGGTCGGCGGTCATATCCACGAGACCGCCCCAGCAATAGTCGATACGTGCTTTCGCCAGCATCGGGAACATCGCGACCAGCCCCTGTTGCAGAATCCTTCCGCTCTTCGCGTCCGAAGGCCGTTCGGACGCCGTAAAGCGCGCCCGTCCGCCGAACAGCAGGCGCGAATCCGGCGTCACGCGGAAATAGTTGTGCATCAGGCGCGTGGTGGTGTAAGCGCGCCGGTTCGGAAACACCTGCGCCAGCAGTTCCGGCGACAGCGCTTGCGTCACGACGATGAACGAACCTACCGGCGCAAGCCGCCGCCTATACCAGCCGAATGGACCATGCCGCGACGGGCCGGTCGCGATCAGCACCTGCTTCGCGCGCACTTCGCCGCGCGCGCTGGTGACCTTGAACCCGGCGCCGTCTTTCGCGATCGCGGTGACCGCCGCGTTTTCATACAGCTTCGCGCCGCGACGAACCGCGGCATCGGCGAGTCCGACCGTGAACTTGCCCATATGCATCTGGCCGCCGTGCCGTTGCAGCAGTCCGCCGTAAAAACTGTCCGACTGCACTTCGCTGCGAATCCGTTCACGTCCGATTAATTCGATATCCGTATCGACTTCGCGCCGGATCAACTCCGCCGTCTTTTCCAGGTGCGCCAGGTGATGCGGTTTCGACGCCAGCTTCAGCTTGCCGGTCGCGCTGTAATTGCAATCGATGTTTTCCTCGCGAATCAGACGCTCGACCGTATCGACCGCATCCGAAAACGCCCGGTAACAGGCGCTGGCCCGCTCCACACCCAGTTGCGCAACCAGTGCGACGAAGTCCTGCGCAACGCCCGTATTCACCTGCCCGCCGTTGCGCCCGGACGCGCCGCCGCCGATGCGCCCCGCGTCGAGCACCGTCACCGAAGCGCCGCGCTTGCCCAACGCCTGCGCCGCCGACAGCCCGGTGAAGCCGCCGCCGATCACGACGACATCGGCCTGGCCCTCCACCGGACCCTCACACGCCGAAAGAAGCGGCGGCGCGGTGTCGAGCCAATAGGAATCGAGCTTCATCCGGTCTGTCCTTGAGATGGGCAATGAGCGAGGCGGCGCATGCGCAAACGGTGCTTACAGGCCGAGTTCCGCGGCCAGATGCGGAATGTCGTTGACTTCGTAGTACTGGTAGTACGGCGTGGACGGTTCGTGGCCGCGCTTGACGAAGGCCTTGTGCTTGATGCCCAGGTCGTGTGCGGTCATCAGGTCGTAGCGCAGGCTCGACGACACGTGCAGCACGTCTTCCGGATTGCAGTTCAGCTGGTCGAACATGTACTCAAAGCCCTGCATGCGCGGCTTGTACGACTGTGCCTGCTCGGCCGTGAAGACCGCGTGAAACGGCGCGCCGAGCTTGTCCACGTTGCTCTGGATCTGGTTATTCGACGCGTTCGACAGAATCACCAGCTTGTACTTTTTCGCCAGACGCGAGAGACCTTCCGGCACGTCCGGGTGCGGACCCCAGGTCGGCACGGCCAGATAGACCTTCTCGGCTTCCTGTTCGTCGAACGCCACGTTCATGCGCTTGCAGGCACGGCGCAACGCGTTGACCACCACGTCGCGATACGGCTTCCATGCACCCAGCACTTCGTCGCGGCGATAGCCCGCGTAGAACGCCACGAGCTTTTCCAGATCCTCAGCGTTGAGCAGGTGACCGAACATTTCGCGGGTCATGTCGGCCATGCGGAACTTCGTAAGCGTTCCGTAGCAGTCGAAGGTGATGTATTTCGGTTCGAATTCGATCATGGTGCAGTCCTATCGTGGTGGTGAACTCGAAAGCGAGCTCAGTGGCGAAAGCAAGGTAACTGTGTTGCATGGGACAGGAGCAGGTGCTTTGCCCTAACGCCTGTCGGCAAAAGTGAATCCCTGTTAAAGATTTAATCAGTGCAAAAACACAGATGTTCCTGATTCATGCGCTGCCGGTGACACAAACCATGCGTTTTGATGCCGTCGCGCAGCACAGTCTGCGGTGGCCGGGCTGGAAGCCCCGTCCACTCAGGCTCGCAGGTCGATCAGCACGCTCTTGAAACGCAGGTTTGCCTCGTAGGCCTGGCGGCCGAGGTCCTTGCCGATGCCGGAGCGCTTGTAGCCGCCCGTGGGGATCATGAAGTCGGAGGTACGGCCATAGCGGTTGACCCAGACCGTCCCCGCCTCGAGCCCGCGCACGAAGCGCAGCGCCCGGCCGAGATCGGCCGTGTGCACGCCGGCGGCGAGCCCGTACTCGGGATGCTGGGCGAGCGAAAGCGCTTCCTCCTCGGTGTCGAAGGTTTGCAGCGTCAGCACCGGGCCGAATACTTCTTCGCGCACGGCTTCGGAGTCGGCGGTGACGTCCGTGAGCAGCGTCGGCGTGTAGAACGCGCCAGTCAATGCAGCCGCCTCGCCGTCAGCCCGCGTGCCGCCGTAGCGCAGCGTCGCGCCCGCCTCCAGCGTGCGTCCGACGATCCCTTCGATGCGCGCCGCCTGGGGCGCGGAGATGATCGGCGACAAGGTGGTGCCGGCGGCCCATGTGGCGCCGGGTTTCAACTCGGCGAAAATCTTGCCGATGCGCTCGGCCAACGGCTCCGCGAGACTTCGCTCGACCAGCAGGCGCGAGCCCGCCACGCACACCTGGCCGGCATTGCCGGTAATGGCGCCCGCGATCCGCCGCGCCACGTCGTCCAGACGCGGGGCGTCGGCGAACACGATCTGCGGACTCTTGCCGCCGAGTTCGAGCGTGACCGGCTTGGTGCCGCTATGGGCGCAGGCCGCCATGATGGCGGCGCCGGTACGCGTGGAACCGGTGAAGGTGACCTTGCTGATCTTGGGATGGCGCACCAGTTCGTCTCCGGTGACACGGCCGTCCCCTTGCACCACGTTGAAGATGCCTGCCGGCACGCCGGCCTGCACGGCCAGTTCGGCGAGCCGCAACGCCGAGAACGGCGTCATCTCCGAAGGCTTCAGCACCACCGCGTTGCCCGCCGCGAGAGCCGGTGCGATCTTCCACGAAGCCATCACCAGCGGGAAGTTCCACGGCGCGATGGCGGCGATCACGCCATACGGCTCGGCGATCGTCATGCCGAGGTGGTCATGGTCGGTTGCCGCCACGTCGCCGCCCAGCTTGTCGGCGAATTCGGCGTAGAAGCGGATGCCTTCGGCGGTGAACGGCACGTCCCAACCGACAGCCTGAGCAATCGGACGGGTCGAACCGAGCGCTTCCAGCCGGCCCAGGAACGACGCATCGGCTTCGACGAGCTCGGCGAAACGGCGCAGAATTTTGGCGCGCTCACGCGGCGCCATGCGCGCCCAGCCGCTCGTTCTGAAGGCCTGCCACGCGTTCTCCACCGCGCGATCCACCATCCCGGCGTCGGCGAGCGGCAGTGAGGCGTAGGTCACGCCGTCCGAAGGGCGCGCCACCTCGATGTGACGCCCGCCGTCGCGGCCGTCCCCCTCTACATATTCACCGCCGATAAAATGTCCGCTGCGAATCGCGACGTCGTCCGGATTGAAGCTGTCCATGAGAAAAGTTTCCTGTGTGACTGGCTGTGGGTCCCGGGCGGTGCGTCCACGGTGCGTCAGAATCACGCCGCCGCCATGACAAAATCGTAGAGCCGCACGCGCGGCATATGTCGCCGACAAAAATCCCCGCGCAGCAGAACGCGCCTGTAATGAGCGTCCAGACTGAGCGTTTTGCATCGATTCGCGCTGCGGCCCCGGCGAGCGCTCCGGATAAAAAGATCGTCCTAGTCACACCGCGCGGCGGATGACACAGTGGCGGCGTAAGCCTTCAGCCATTCAGGGAGCACGGCGTGTCCGATTCGAATACCGATTCGATTACCTATCGACCTTTCACCCAGGACGACATCGCCGCCGCGCACGCGTTGACCGTCGAGCTCAAATGGCCGCATCGCGCGGACGACTGGCGATTCGTGACGCTTCTGGGCGTAGGTTTCGTCGCGGAAGACGCGAGCGGCATGATCGGCACGGCGTTGTGCTGGAAATACGGCGCCGACCGGGCCTCGCTCGGCATGGTGATCGTCTCTCCGGCAAACCAGGGGCGCGGCATTGGCAGAAAACTGATGGAACTGGTGCTGGAAGAACTCGGCGGCCGGATCACGTTTTTGCACGCCACGCCGGCGGGACAGCCTTTGTACGAAAAACTCGGCTTTCGCGCGCTCGGCACGCTCGACCAGCATCAGGGCGCAGCGTTCCAGCCGCCGCTGGTTTCCCTGCCGCCCGGGGAACGGCTGCGCCCGCTCGGGTCGAGCGATACCGCGCGGCTGGTCGAACTGGCCTCGCAGGCAAGCGGCCTCGATCGTGGCGAAGTCCTGCCCGCACTATTGAACGCCGCCGATGGTATCGCCCTCGACCGCGACGGCGAACTGGTCGGCTTCGCGCTGTTTCGCCGCTTCGGCAAGGGCTTTGCGATCGGACCGGTGGTCGCGCCCGCATCGGAGGATTCGAGCCGCGCCAAGGCATTGATCAGCCACTGGCTGGCGCTCAATGAAGGCGTGTTCGTACGCATCGATACGCCGGGCGAGAGCGGCCTGACCGAATGGCTGACGCAGTTGGGGATTCCGCGGGTGGATACGGTCGTCAAGATGGTTCGGCACGCCACGCCGGCCGATGTTATCGGTGAAGGCAAAAAAAGCACCTATCTGCAATACGGCATCATCAACCAGGCGATCTGCTAATTCATCATGGCCTTTCTTTATAAAGCCGACCCGGCGCGTGGCGCGCAATGGGCCAAACTCTTTGCGCAGAAAGCGCCTGAGCTGCCGTTCCACATCTGGCCCGATCTGGGCGATCCGGCCGCGATCCGCTACCTCGCCGCCTGGCAACCGCCGCAGGATCCCACCCTCACCTTCCCGAACCTTGAAATCGTTTTCTCGGTCGGCGCGGGCATCGACCAGTTCGATCTGTCAGGCGTGCCGGCGCATGTGCCGGTCGTGCGGATGATCGAGCCGGGCATTATTGAGGGGATGGTCGAATACGTCACGCAAGCCGTACTGACGATTCATCGCGATCTGTTCGATTACGATCTCCAGCAGCAACAACAGGTCTGGCGCGAACTGCCGCTCAAGCCGGCCAGCGAGCGCCGTGTCGGCGTACTGGGGCTCGGCGTGCTGGGTACGGCGGTGCTGGAAAAGCTGCGGCTATTCGGTTTCGCCTGCGCCGGCTGGAGCCGGTCGCCGCGCGAGATTGCGGGCGTCGATTGTTATGCAGGCGAAGGCGCGCTGGATGAATTTCTCGCCCGTACCGACATTCTGATCTGCCTCTTGCCGCTCACGCCCGCCACGCGCGGCCTGCTCGATGCCGGGTTGTTCGCGAAGCTGCCCCGCGGCGCGTCGCTGATTCAAACCGGGCGCGGTCCGCATCTGAACCAGCCCGATCTGCTGGCCGCACTGGACAGCGGCCAGTTGCACAGCGCCATTCTCGACGTCACCGATCCCGAGCCGCTGCCTGCCGGTCATCCGCTGTGGACGCATCCACGGGTGCGCATCACGCCCCATATCGCCAGCGCCACGCGGCCCGAAAGCGCCGTCGACGTGGTGCTCGAGAATCTGCGCCGCCATCGCGAAGGCCTGCCGATGCTCGGTCAGATCGACCGCACGCAGGGATATTGAACGCGGCGCCGCGGCGCTGAATGAAATACCCGCCCGCCGGCGCTTTTCAGCGTCCGCAGCAGAAAATGCTGAGGCCGCGTATCAAAACGCGTCGTGTGCGCTTTTCAGACATTTGTTTAGGTGAGCAGGCAATCGTCGTGGGTCAGTAGTATGGAACGGTCAACAGCCCCTTTCCGCGACGAGAACCCATCATGCCGATTCATTCGCTCATTGAAGCCGACCGCAAGCATCTGATTCACCCGGTTATCAACTACCGCGCGCACGAAGCCCGCGGCGTCACCGTCCTCGAGTCCGCCCGCGGCGCGTTCCTGCGCGACGCGGACGGCAACGAACTGCTCGACGCCTTCTCGGGTCTGTGGTGCGTGAATGTGGGCTACGGCCAGCAGAGCATTGTCGACGCCGCCACCGCGCAGATGCAGAAACTGCCTTACGCGACCGGCTATTTCCATTTCGGCTCAGCCCCGGCAATCGAACTGGCGCAAAAGCTGGTGGAGGTGTCGCCCGCTTCGCTGCAACACGTGTATTTCACGCTGGGCGGCTCCGACGCGGTCGATTCGGCCATCCGTTTCATCACGCACTACTTCAACGCAACCGGACGGCCGGCGAAGAAACACATCATCGCGCTGCAACGCGGCTACCATGGTTCCTCGACAATGGGAGCGGGGCTCACCGCCCTGCCCGTGTTTCACCGCAACTTCGATCTGCCGCTGCCGAACCAGCATCATCTGCCGTCACCGTACGCGTACCGCAACGATTTCGCCGACGACGCCGCATTGATCGCCGCCTCGGTAGCGGCGCTGGAAGCGAAGGTGGCCGAACTCGGCGCCGGCAACGTTGCGGCCTTCTTCTGCGAACCGATTCAGGGATCGGGCGGCGTGATCGTGCCGCCGGTCGGCTGGTTGAAAGCGATGCGCGAGAGTTGCCGCAAGCTCGGCATCCTGTTCGTCGCCGACGAAGTCATCACCGGTTTCGGCCGTACGGGTCCGCTATTCGCCTGCCAGGGCGAAAACGTCGAACCGGATCTGATGACCGTGGCGAAAGGCCTGACCGCCGGCTATGCGCCGATGGGCGCCGTACTGATGTCTGACGAAATCTACCAGGGCATTGCCGACGGCGACGCCGAAGCGGCGGTCGGCCACGGCCATACGTACTCGGCCCATCCGGTAAGCGCGGCCATCGGTCTCGAAGTGCTGCGCCTCTATCACGAAGGCGGTCTGCTCGCGAACGGTGTGGCACGTGGCCCGCGTTTCGCCCGCGGCCTCGACGCGCTGCTCGCGCATCCGCTGGTGGGCGACTCGCGCCATCGCGGCCTGCTCGGCGCACTCGAACTGGTCTCGGACAAGGACAGCAAGGCGGGTTTCGACCCGGCGCTGAAACTGTCCGAGCGGATCGCCACGGCGGCGTATGCAAATCGTCTGATCTTCCGTGCGTTCGGCGACAATATTCTGGGCTTTGCGCCGGCGCTGTCGTACACGGAAGCCGAGTTCGATCTGATGTTCGAGCGCCTCGAAAAGACCCTCGACGACGTTCTCGCGCAGGCCGATGTCCGGGCCGCGCTGAACGTCAAAATTCATGCCACTGCGTGCTAGAGTAGAGGACTCTTCGAGCCCCCTTCACCCATCGCCGGAGCGACAACGTTACGATGAGCAGCGACTGCAAGCTGGACCGGATTGACCTGCGCATACTTTCACAGTTGCAGAAGAAAGGCCGCATAACCAACGTCGAGCTTGCCGACGCGGTCGGCCTGTCGCCCAGTCCTTGCCTGATCCGGGTCAAGCGTCTGGAGAAGGCCGGCTACATCATCGGCTACGGTGCACAGATCCAGCTCGAAAAGCTCGGCGACGTGCAGATCGTGTTTACCGAAGTCACGCTCGCCGATCATCGGCGGGAAGACTTCATCAAGTTCGTGAACGCGATCAAGGACGTCGACGAGATCGTCGAGTGCCATCTGGCGAGCGGCGGCTACGACTACTTGCTGAAGTTCGTCACGCGCAGCGTGAGCCACTATCAGAGCATTGTCGAAGGGTTGCTTGAGCGCGATATCGGCATCGAGAAGTACTTCAGCTACGTAATCATCAAGTCGCCGTTCGTGAAGAGCCATTACCCGCTCGAAACACTGTTCTCGCAGAACCATAACTAGTGCGGCAGCCGGGCGGGCACGCCCGGCCACTCCCCCGTTACGGATAGTCGCTGAAGCGGGAAGCCGGTTCGCTTCCCGTCGTCGCCGGTGTGTAACCCGGCACGTTCGCGCGAAACTGATTGAGCAAGCCATTATCGACCTGCGAAAAACCCTTGAGCTGGAGTTGCATCAGCACACGCGTGCCGGTGCTGGGCGAGGTGGTCGAGGTGGCGTTGGTGTATTTCTCGAACGCCACGCCAAGCGACCAGCAGTCCGAATCGTACTGAAGCCCCAGCAAGCCTGCGATCAGCCGATGCGTGCTCATGTCGTAATTGACCCGCGCGACACTGACGACATTGTGCGAGAGCGGCCATTGCTCGGACACGATGAACTGATTGACCGGCTGATAATCGAGCGTGCTGTTGGCGCGCGTGTAGCGATACGCGACATTCAACACCTGCTTTGAAGCAGGCGACCAGCCAAAACCGATCTCCGCATTCGAGAGGTAGTGGTTGGCCTGACTGTACTCCACGGCCTGTTCCGCCGAAAAACCCGGACCCAGCTTATACGACGCGCCGCCAATCACACTCGTGCGCGCCACGGTGCCGATAGGATCGCCGGGATTGAGGGTCACCTGGGGGGCGCGAAAATCGTACTGCTCCGCCAGAACGAAACGGGCCCGCTCATCGCCGCTCGCAGGATCGATAAAGCGCGTGGTCAGTGCCGCCGTCACGCGGTTGGCATCGGAGACCCGGTCATTGCCGACGAAGCTGTTGGGCATGAACAGTTCCGCCAGCCCGAAATCGGCCGTCGCCGTATCGAACAAGGGCGCGAACGACTGGTTGCGGTAAGGCGTGTACACATAGAACAGCCGCGGTTCGAGCGTCTGGATGTACGACTGCCCGAAGAGCCGCACGTTGCGTTCGAAGCGCATGCCCGAATCGAGGCTGAAGGTCGGCACGTTGATATCGAAGGTCTTCGGCTGACCAGCAGGCGCATCCGATCCGATCGTCGTCAGGTCATACGCGGCGAAATGCCATGCGAGCTTCGGCGTGATGAACCATCCAGGGCGCTCGATCGGATAGCTCACGTAAGGGTTGAAAACGAAGCGGCTGCCTTGCGTCGCATCCGCGGTCGAAATCGTGAAGCGTGTCGCATCCGCTTCAGCCCCGAAGTCGAAGCCGCCCACGTTATAACGCGCGTAATGGACATTGACCTGCGGCTCGCGGTTATAGGTCGAGTCGCTCGTGAAAGCCTGCCAACGCTGCTCGCGAGCCAGCACACTCCACGGCCCGTTCGAGTAAGTCAAACCCGCTTCCTGCTGATACAGCGTGGTGGAGCCCGTCGGAAACGCGACGCCCGACGAAAGGTCGGTGACCACCGCCGAGTCCGACACCCGGTTGTAATTGACGTATGCACCGAAGCCCGAACCGAGCTTCCAGGTCTGATTCACCGCAATCGAATAGCGGTCAGTGTTGGTGATCTGATCGTGCGGCAGCCACGCAACCGAGATCGACCCCGAATCGTTCGGCTGCAGATAGCGATAGTCTGCCGTCAGCATCTCGCCGCGTTTCGACATGATGCGAGGCGTCAGCGTGAGATCGTAGTTCGGCGCGAGGTTGAAGTAGTACGGCAACTCGACGTCGACGCCGTTGGTCGAACTGATCGAGAACGTGGGCGGCAGGAAGCCGCTGCGCCGCGCGCCGGACAACGGAAACGATAGCCACGGACTCGCCAGCAGCGGCACACCCTGGAAAAACAGCACGCCGTAGTGTGCGATCCCTTCGTCGTTGCCGGTATCCATGTCGAACTCCGAGGCCTTCAGATACCACGCAGGGTCCGACTCGCATTGGCAGGTGCTGTACGTACCGTGATGAACGACTGTGCGCTCGTTGTCGAGCAGATCCGCGCGCTCAGCGCTGCCCCAGCCGCCAGTCAGATGAAAGCGGTATTTGGGCACGCTGATGGTGCCTTCATTCGCGTCGACGTAGAAATGCGCGTCCGGGCCATTGAACACATTGCCGTCGTCGACCAGTTGCACGTGCCCATACGCATCGGCCTTGTCGGTATCGACGTCGTAGTGCAGCGCATCGCCTTGGACGATAGACGCATAACGCCGCAATTGCGCGTTTCCTTTCAGCGAAACGTCCGTGCCGGTCGTGGTAGTGATCGAATCGGCGATAGCGGAAGTGGCGGGCTTGTCGCCCGCCCGTAAAGGATGTTCCGTCAGTTGCGGGTCGAGCCGCAGGCCCCAGACGCCGTCGAGCGGTTCCGGAATCGCGGACACCCCGGCCAGTTGTGCATATCCGGCAAGCGGCACGCATCCGGCCGCACCCAGCATGAACGAAACGAGAGGCCTTAAGCGTAGGCGTCGAAATACACCGCGTAGTATCAAAACAGATAAGGATCGGAAAGGATAACGGACGCATCAAGGCGAACAGAAGCCCTGACCTGAGGCAGGATGAACCGCGCTGAGTGCGCGCGGCGCTACTGGAGCGTGACGTCGTGAGAATGGGGACTCGCCGCGCCTGCCGCGTCCGCCGCTCTCGCGGCACCGCCCAGCGCCTGCAGCAGATGCGGAATCTGTTCTGCGGGCAAGGAAAACGAAAGCCCCGCGCTGCCGGATAGACGGAACCGGATCACCACCATTTCCATGCCGTGCAACCTGCCGACTTCCCAGCCCTGGCAATGCAGCGCGAAACCCATCTCCTGATTGTTATGAATCACGCGGTCGGCGTGCTCGATTGCATTGGGGAGCGCCACCAGCAGGTCGTTGAGCACCGAACGGTGCAGCGCCGCGGTGGGTTGATTGCCGTGTATCAGCAGATATTGCCCATCCGCGGTGAGCTGCATATCGGTGATCGAGTTCAGCACGAAGGTCGACGGATCAGACACGGCGTGCGCCCTCCCGTGTGTACGCGGCATGGCTCACGGGCCGCCCCTGCGCGCTCGTGACCGTGTTGCCGGACCCGTCTCGCAGCATGCGCTTTGACGCCATTGCCAGACGTGCCGAGAAGATCGGCGAAGAGCTGACGCGCAAGACAGCCTCAAGAATCGCTGGTGAAAGAAATTCGATCATGACCCGTTCTCCAAATGGTGCTACGCAGGTAGCAAAAGCCGACCATTTGACGATAGCAGCGCAAGAATCGCGTCAGGTTACGCGCGCACTACGCTTCCTTCGGATCTGTAACGCATTATTTCCAAGCCTGTACGGCAATCCCCGCCAGCCCGAGTAACCGGCGCGATACACAGGTTAGCAACCCTAATGGGCGGAAAGTTTTCCGTAACAGATAGCAGGGAAACACGCTCCTATACTTCGCGCTTTCCAGAGCCACGGAACGTCGTTTCGAATGCATCGCTCGCTGTCGAGCGTTCTTGTTTGCGCTTCGCGCGCTGCATCAGGACAGAACCCCAAGATGAATCTTCAAGCTTTAACGAGCCGTATCGCGGGTGCGCTCTCGCTCGCCGGCATCACGCTGACCGCCGGGTCGGCTCACGCGGCACAACCGTTCATCGTGCAGGACATCCGGATCGAAGGGCTCAAACGCATCGAACCCGGCACCCTGTTTGCCTATCTGCCCATCAAGCAAGGCAGCATGTTTAGCGACGACAAGGCATCCGACGCCATTCGCGCGCTCTATGCCACGGGTTTCTTCAACGACGTCAAGATCTCGACTGAAGGCAGCACCGTCGTCGTTCAGGTTCAGGAACGTCCGGCAGTGGGCACGATCGACTTCGCCGGCATTCATGAATTCGACAAGGAGAACCTGACCAAGGCGCTCAATTCGGTCGGGCTTTCGCAAGGCCGCTATTACGACAAAGCGCTGGTCGACAAGGCCGAGCAGGAATTGAAGCGCCAGTACCTGACGCGCGGCTATTACGCCGCCGAAGTCACCACCACGATCACGCCGATCGACCGCAACCGGGTGGCCATTCTGTTCTCGGTGGCGGAAGGTCCGAGTGCGAAGATCCGCCAGATCAACTTCATCGGCAACACGGTATTCAGCACGGACACCTTACGCGACGAAATGCAGATGTCCACGCCGAACTGGTTCTCGTGGTACACGAAAAACGACCTGTATGCGAAAGACAAACTCACCGGTGACCTGGAGCACATTCGCTCTTACTACCTGAACCGGGGTTATCTGGAATTCAACATCGAGTCGACCCAGGTCTCGCTTACGCCGGACAAGAAGGAGATGTATCTCACGGTCACGCTGCACGAAGGCGAGCCGTATACGGTGTCGTCGATCAAGCTCGCGGGCGATCTGCTCGACCGCGAGCCGGAGCTGGCGAAACTGGTGAATATCAAACCTGGCGAGCGTTTTTCCGCCGAAAAACTTCAGGCCACCACGAAGGCCATCGTGGATAGACTCGGCGAGTACGGCTACGCGTTCGCCACCGTCAACGCCCAGCCGCAGATCGATCAGGAACACCACAAGGTCGACGTGACGCTGCAGGTGGACCCGAGCCGCCGCGTGTACGTGCGTCATATCAACGTGTCCGGCAATACGCGCACCCGTGACGAGGTGATCCGCCGCGAAATGCGCCAGCTTGAAAGCTCGTGGTTCGACTCGAACCGCCTCACGCTGTCGAAAGACCGCGTCAACCGTCTCGGCTACTTCACCGATGTCGACGTGACCACGGTGCCGGTTGAAGGCACGCCGGACCAGGTCGATGTCGACGTCAAGGTGACCGAAAAGCCGACCGGCGCGATCACGCTCGGCGCGGGTTACTCCTCGACGGACGAAGTGGTGCTCTCCGCGGGCATATCGCAGGACAACGTATTTGGCTCGGGCACCAGCCTCGCATTGAACGTGAACACCGCGAAGACCTACCGCACGCTGACGGTGACGCAAACCGATCCTTACTTCACCGTGGACGGCATCAAACGGATCACCGATGTCTACTATCGCACCACGTACCCTCTATACAACTTTAGCGACACGAGTTTCCGGATCATCACGGTCGGCGCGGATCTGAAGTTCGGCATTCCGTTCTCCGAAGCCGATACCGTCTATTTCGGCGTCGGTCTGGAACAGAACCGGCTGGACATCGATTCCTCCACGCCGCAAAGCTATAAGGACTACGTGGCCGAGTTCGGCCACGTAGTCAACAACGTGCCGCTCACCGTAGGCTGGGCCCGTGACGATCGCGACAGTGTCCTGGTACCGAGCCGCGGTTATTTCCTGCAAACCAATGGCGAGGTGGGCACGCCGCTTGGCGGCACCCAGTACTACAAGGCGGACGTTCAGGCGCAGTACTACTATTCGTTCGCGCGCGGCTTCATTCTCGGCCTGAATCTTCAAGGCGGCTACGGCAACGGTTTCGCCGGAAAAGCGTATCCGATCTTCAAGAATTACTACGCGGGGGGTATCGGCTCGGTACGCGGCTACGAGGCGGGTTCGCTCGGGCCTACCGACCAGACGACCGGCGACCCGATCGGCGGCTCGCGCATGGTGGTAGCCAATGTCGAAATGACGGTCCCGCTGCCGGGCACGGGCTGGGACCGGACGCTGCGTGTCTTCACCTTCCTGGACGCAGGCAACGTCTGGGGCAACGAAGGCAACAGTACAGGCGCCAACGGATTGCGGTACAGCTACGGCGCGGGTCTCGAGTGGATCTCGCCGATCGGTCCGCTCAAGCTGTCGCTCGGCTTCCCGGTGGTCAGACACGCCACCGACAAGTACCAGGTATTCCAGTTCCAGATCGGCACATCGTTCTAGCCAGCAACAACGCTCGCGGTTGTTGCATGAGGACCGCGGGCATCCCACCCGCCATTTGATCGCGCCGGGAGCCCAGCCGCCCATAACCGGCTCGCGGTCTCATTCAGTACGCCTCAGCCTCCCGCCTGCTCCGTTTTCACAAAGTCTCCTCAATTTCACCATCGTTGCTCCGACATTGATCCCTATGATTCGCTCATCATCAGGGCGATCGCGTACGGCGGTTCGCTTCTGGGTTCGATATGCCGGTCCGGAGCAGCGGATCGTTGAAATGGCTGAACGTGAACGTCGCATGGATTGCAAGCGTCGATTCCGCTTGGGAGGTAACGCAGATTGATGACTATCAGCCTTCTCGTAGTCGAACCGGATCAGGCGATCCGGGATCAGTTGCGCTTTCATCTTCACAAGAACGAGATCGCGCTTTCCGTGCTGTATAGCGCGGCTCAGCTTGTCAGCCGGGTGGAACGGGAGTGTCCGTCAGCGATTCTATTGCGTGCCGAAGCACCCATGGTCGAAGCGCGCGAGGCGCTCCGGCAATTGCGCCTCGCGGGCTACGACATGCCGGTGTTCATCCAGAGCAGCTCCGGCGAGATCGTCGACAAGGTCGTTGCTTTCGAATTGGGCGCGGACGACTATATCGTCGACCCTGTCGATCCGCACGAGTTGACTGCGCGGATCAAGCGCGCCGTGCAGCGCTGCAATCGCTCGCTTTGCGACGCGCCGGAAATTCGCGAGAAGGTTTCGTTCGGCAGTTACCAGATCGATTTCGCTACGCGGCGTCTGATAAAAGATGGCTGCGAAATCCCGCTGCGCTCGGGCGAGTTTGCGTTACTCAAACTGTTTGCCAGCAACCCGATGCGGATATTGACGCGCGCAATGGTCAACAGCCAGCTAGGCAGGGCGGAGAGTCAGAAGGCGAGTCTGGATGTTGCGGTCTGCCGTTTGCGCAGCGTGATAGAAGCCGATCCGTCCGCCCCCAGGTTCATTCAAACCTTGCGCGGACGAGGCTATATGTTCGTGCCCTCGCCGGAGTCGCCACCCTCGCGCGGGGTGCGCGAAAGTGCAAGCCATGTCGCGCTATTTTCGGCCCTGCGCCACGGCTAGCTTCATGATCGGCAAGGTCATTGCCGCGTCGATCACGTCGACCAGATCGATATCGCCGAAATAATCGGCATACAGATCGCCGGTCACTGCCAGCAGGCCGCCGAATCCGTAGTGGAAGTCCGCTGGAACGATGGGCCTGAACCCCGATGCATAGTGGACACGTGGCGAGCACCCGTCCAGATCATCCGCATTGGCCACGGCCGCGCTGCCATTGCGGCCGGCGAAAGCGTCGACGCTCTCCTGGTGCAAACCATGGCGGATCGAAAAGCAGCAGATCGATACCACAGCCAGAACGAGTATGAGAATGCGCATAAAGAAAACGTTCAAAGTTGACCCTGACAATCAGACAGCCGTAGGACACCGAAGTTTTTTGGCTAAATTACAATCCCTTTCTGCTGCATCGGGCCGCTTTCGGCAAGGCGGCCAACAACGCAGCTGAGCCGCGCTCAACCGCGCCGCAGACGTACGCGATTCGCAGGCGTGCCGGGGTCGTCCGTCAGGGTATGACGTTGACCGTTGCGATGATCGCGCACACGCTCCCTGATTTCAGCCACGGTCGCGACGCCTCGCACGGCAATGCAGGAGTACTCGCCGTTCCGGTTGATCCACTCGACGATCCGGCAGCACTCGCCCCACGGTTGCATGAGCGGCTCGGAAACCCGGCAACCCCGAATCTTCACGACGTCTTTAACCCGCGATGCGCCGGCACCGTTTTCAGCCTTGCGGTGGGAGCCGGCAGCCGCGGCTGCCGCGATTGTCTTGCGGCCAGGTTGGAATCCGCGCGGCTCGGCGCGGTTCACAGATGAGGACACTTGCATGAGATTGCTCCATTGACGGAACCGACCACCGGACATGGCCTCTTTTTCAGGCCACCTTAAAAGTGCCGTACCATCATATTCAGACAACACGCAGATACAACGAAGAAAGGATGGAGAAGTTGTGGAGATTCACCGCTCACTGTGGATTGACATGGCATTCATCTAGAATTCAGCCATGCAAAGTGAAACCATCCGGATTCGTTCAAGCCGCCCTTTCGGGACCCTTCTCGCGCGCGTGCGGCAGCAGCAGCGGATGAGAATGCGCTTTGGCATCACCTGGAAGATGTTCCTCGCGGTATTGGTCGCCTGCCTCGCGATTTCCCTGACGATGGGCTACGCCCTGCGCGTGAGCTTTGAAAACGGTTTCCTGCACTATGTCCGGGAGCGCAACGCCGGGCGCATCAAAGCGGTCATGGCGAAGGTCACGAGCGAATACGCCGCGCACGGCAACTGGAATTTCCTGCGGGACCATCCCGACGTGTGGGTCGCGCTGCTGGACACCGCCGCGCACGACGCCCTGCGCGAAGAACTCGCCACGGCGCAACTGGGCAAGCTGCCCGGCTGGCGAACCTTTCCGGGAAGCGGCAGCGTGCAGCAACTGCTCGGGCCGCTCTCCGGGCCCTCCGAAGGACCGCATTGGGGTATGCGCCTGCCGGCGGCGCCACCCTCCGGTCCGGACATCGCCATGGAGCGTGACCGTGTATCGGCAAGCGGGGTCGTGGGCGGCGACAGTCGTTTTGACCGGGCGCCGCCTTCCGCCGCCTTGCCGCCTTTACCCTCGTTGCCGCCGCCCACCGCCTCGGCGCAGCGTGACGGTATGGCACGCGACACGCCGCCCGAAGGGCCGCCCGTCACACTCTACGACGCCAGTCATGAACTCGTGGCGAGCACCGGCCAGCCGCCGCCCCCGGGCAGCACCATGAGACCGGTTGTCTACAGCGGCAAGGTTGTGGGCTGGCTCGCCGTGAACGGACCCGACACTCTTTCGGACGCCGCCGACATCGCATTCCAGGCGCAGCAGAAACGCTCGACCTGGCAGATCGCGGGCGTTGCCGTCGTGCTCGCGGCGCTGGTCGCGCTGATACTCGCGCGCATCGTTCTCGCGCCGGTCAAGCGCCTGATGAACGCGACCCACCGCCTCGCCGGCGGCGACTATACGACCCGGGTGCCGGCCGGCAGACGCGACGAGCTTGGCCGGCTGGCGGGCGACTTCAATGTATTGGCCGATTCGTTGCAAAGAGCCGAGCGCTCGCGGCGCGATTTCATCGCGGACATTTCACACGAGCTGCGCACGCCGCTCGCCGTGCTGCGCGGCGAACTGGAAGCGATCGAAGACGGTGTGCATGTGTTCAACCACGCTTCGCTCACCTCGCTGCAAACCGAAGTGAACATGCTCAACAAGCTCATCGAAGATCTATACGAGCTTTCTTTGAGCGACGTCGGCGCGCTCAGCTATCGCAAGACGCCGACCCATGTCGGGGAGCTGGCGCGAGCGTCGATCGAGGCCATGCGGGAATCGTTCAAGGCGAAACGCATCGCGCTCGACCTGACCTGCACGCCGGAAATCGCCGAGACCACGTTCGCGGTCGACCCCGCGCGTTTCGTACAACTGCTGAAGAACCTGCTGCTAAATTCATTGCGCTATACCGATCCGGACGGTCAGGTGCACGTATCGCTTTCGCAGAGCGCCAGCGGTTGGCAACTCGACGTAGAGGATTCGCTGCCCGGTGTGCCCGAGGCCGCGCTCGATCATCTGTTCGACCGCTTCTATCGCGTGGACGAATCGCGCAGCCGCCAGAACGGTGGCGCGGGCCTCGGCCTCTCGCTATGCCACGCGATTGTGACGGCGCATGGCGGTACGATCGGCGCCAAGGCCTCGCCGCTCGGCGGCGTCTGGATCACGGCCCGTTTTCCGCCGGAAGGAGACTGACAACATGACCGAAGGGCGTCCCGCGCACATCCTGATCGTCGAGGATGAACCCAAGCTCGCCGCCGTGCTCGAAGCGTATTTGCAACTCGATGGTTTCGCGACCACGATCCTCGATGACGGCCATCAGGTGATGCCGTTCATTCGCTCGACGCCGCCGGCGCTCATGCTGCTCGACCTCATGCTGCCCGGGCGCAACGGCATGGATATCTGCCGCGAGCTACGGCAGTTTTCCGCCTTGCCGGTGATCATTCTGACGGCGCGCATTGACGAGATCGACCGTCTGCTGGGTCTCGAGATCGGTGCCGACGATTACGTCTGCAAACCGTTCAGCCCACGCGAAGTGGTGGCGCGCGTCAAGGCGATCCTGCGCCGGGCCACGCCTGCCGCTGCAATTGCGAGCGCGGACGGCTTGTCTCAAGGGCCTCAGGCACCTCAAGCGCCTCAGGGTCTCGAAGTCGACGAGCAATTTCATCTTGCCTTACTCGACGGCAAGGAGCTCAAACTCACGCCGCTCGAGTTACGGCTTCTTGCGCTGCTGATGAAATCGCCGGGGCGTATTTTTTCGCGCGACTACCTGCTGAGTCATCTCTACGCGGACCACCGGGTGGTCACCGACCGCACCATCGACAGCCACATCAAGAACCTGCGCCGCAAGCTGCAGGGCGCGCGGCCGGACAGCGAACCGATCGCCTCCGTGTACGGCGTGGGCTACCGTCTGGAAATCTGACCGACAGGACCGGGCGCCTCAATAAAGTCCTCACCGGGCGCTCGCCACGATCGCACTCAACTCGCCGGCCCCGCCGCCGTTGCGTCAGGCGGCGGGCTCCATTGTGCGAATTCCTCGCTCAGAAAGTCGACACACACCCGCACTTTCGCCGACTGAGCGAGCCGCGCCGGGTACACCGCCCACAGGTTCGCGGGTTGCGTGACCTCGGGAAGAATCTGCTGCAACTGGCCGCTGTCGAGCAACGGCCGCACGTCCCACATCGAACGCAGCACGATCCCACGCCCGGCCAGCGCCCATTGCACCGCCACCTCGCCGTGATTGGTCGACAACGGTCCCGTGACCTTGATCGACACCGCCTCGCCGCGCACCGTCAAGCGCCACAGACCAAAGGGATGGTCGCGCTCCTTGATCGCGAGGCACGCGTGCGAGGACAGATCGGCGACTTGCCGCGGCGTGCCGTGCCGCGCGAGATAGCCGGGCGACGCGCACAGCACGCGGTAGTTGGACGCGAGCCGTCTGGCAATCAGATGTGGGGCGATCTCGTCGCCGATGCGGATATCGAGGTCGAAACCTTCGCCGCCCACGTCGACGAGACGGTCGAACAGATCGAGCCGCACGCTCAACTGCGGATAGCGCTCGGAGAACCGGGCCAGCGCGGGCGCCACAAAACGGCGGCCAAAGCCGAAACTGCTGGAAATGCGCAGCTTGCCGCCGGGAATTCGCCGTGTGGTGGAGACGTCTTCGACCAGCTGGTCGACGTCGTCGAGAATCTTTTCCGCCCACGTGTAGACGCGTTCACCGGCCTCGGTAATCGCCACCCGCCGGGTGGAGCGATGCAATAAACGCGTACCGAGCGTAGTCTCGAGCACGTTGATGCGTTTGCTGACGTACGCCGGAGAGACGGCGAGCGCCTCCGCCGCCGCGCTGAAACTCGATTTGCGCGCCACTTCGCAAAACACGCGTAAATCGCCGAGATCGGGTGACGAGGCTGCAGGGACGCCATTCATAGGTCGCTGGTTTGTACACGATTCGTGCACAGTGGCTTAACTAAAGCAATCATTTTAAGCGTAAACAGCAGGAATAAAATAACCGCTATCGAAACATCAAACGTCCCAATGGAGGAGCACCAACATGACGAAAACCTATCGGATCGCGGTCATACCCGGCGACGGCATCGGCGTCGAAGTGATGCCGGAAGCCATTCGCGTGCTGGACACGGTGAAAAAGCGCTTCGGCATCGAACTGGAATATCAGCACATCGAGTGGGCAAGCTGCGATTACTACGCCAGGCACGGCAAGATGATGCCGGACGACTGGAAAGCCCAATTGCAATCCGCCGACGCGATTCTGTTCGGTGCGGTCGGCTGGCCCGACACCGTGCCCGACCACATCTCGCTGTGGGGCTCGCTTCTGAAGTTCCGGCGCGAATTCGACCAGTACATCAACCTGCGCCCTGCGCGCCTCTTCGCCGGCGTGCCCTCGCCACTCGCGGGCCGCAAGGCGGGCGACATCGATTTCTGGATCGTGCGCGAAAACACCGAGGGCGAATATTCGTCGGTAGGCGGCGTGATGTTCGAAGGCACCGAGCGTGAGTTCGTGCTGCAGGAATCCGTGTTCACGCGGCACGGCAGCGAGCGCGTGCTGAAGTTCGCGTTCGATCTCGCGCAACGGCGCGAACGCAAGAAGATCACCGTGGCGACCAAGAGCAACGGCATTGCGATCAGCATGCCGTGGTGGGACAAATGCGCGGCCGGCATCGCCGCGCAGTATCCGGATGTGGCGTGGGACAAGCAGCACATCGACATTCTCTGCGCGCGCTTCGTGCTGAACCCGGACCGCTTCGACGTGGTGGTCGCCACCAATCTGTTCGGCGACATCCTCTCCGATCTCGGTCCTGCCTGCACGGGCACGATCGGCCTTGCGCCCTCGGCCAACCTGAATCCGGACCGCAAGTTTCCGTCGCTGTTCGAACCGGTGCACGGTTCGGCGCCCGACATCGCCGGCAAGAACATCGCCAATCCGATTGCCATGATCTGGTCGGCCGCGATGATGCTCGACTTCCTCGGCAATCACGACGGCAAGGAACGCGAAGCGCACGACGCGATTCTCGCCGCGATCGAAGCAACGCTTATCGAGGGTCCGCATACCGGCGACCTCGGCGGCAAGGCGAACACCACGGAAGTCGGCCAGGCTATCGCGGCTAAACTCGCCTGAGCCTGCCCCCCACCCTTTGCGAGGACCGTTTCGAATGAGCACGCAAGCCTATCCCATCGAAGTCGAATTTCCCGATATTTCGGTTCACGAACAATCGTCGTCGGGCATCGCCTACGTTCACACGTTCGACTCGGGTGAGCCGGGACCCCATGTGATGATCAACGCACTCACGCACGGCAACGAAGTGTGCGGGGCGATCGTCGTCGACGAACTGCTGCGCCGCGCGTTCAGGCCGCGCCGTGGACGCCTCACGCTCGCCTTTGCGAACGTCGCCGCCTACCAGCGCTTCGATCCCGCCAGGCCCGACGCGGCCCGTTTCGTCGATCAGGACTTCAATCGCGTATGGACCGCCGCGATGCTCGACGATACGTCGCGCACGTCGAGCGAACTGGCCCGCGCCCGAGAAATTCGCCCGGTGATCGACACGGTCGACGCACTGCTCGATCTGCATTCGATGCATGAAAAATGCAAGCCGCTGATCGTGGCGGGCCCGTTGGAGAAAGGGATTGACCTCGCGGTGCGTCTCGGCACGCCCGCCACGGTGATCTGTGACGAAGGCCATCCCGAAGGCCGCCGCATGCGCGATTACGAAGGCTTCGGCACGGCGGATAGCGCGAAGAACGCGTTGCTGATCGAATGCGGCCAGCACTGGGAACGCAGCGCGGTCGCGGTGGCGCGCGACACGACCGCGCGCTTCCTGCTGCTGGCCGGCGTGATCGACGAAGCCGATCTGCCGGACGGTTGGCTCGCACCGCTGCCGGCTGCCCAGCACATCGTCCGCGTAACGCAGCCGGTGGTGGCGACCAGTATGGATTTCCGTTTCGCGGCGCCCTATACCGGCCTGGAGATCTTTCCGGATGCCGGCGCGGTGATCGGCTGGTCGAACGGCGAAGCGGTGCTCACGCCTTACGACAATTGCATGCTGGTCATGCCGTCGCTGCGGCAGTTGCGCCCGGGAGTCACGGTGGTACGGCTCGGCAAGATCGAACGAACCGTGCCGAACGCCGAAGCCAATGCCAACACACAGGGCCGATGAGTCGGCTCACGCACATTCAAAAGGTAACGTGACAATGAAGGTACAAAGCATCAAGCAAAGCGTGAATCTGCAGAATCTCGAAGACTGGGGTACGGCAGGACTACCCGGTACGACGCCGCTTCAGGTGTCGGGCGTGCAGCGCGTCATCAAGGGCAGCGAATCCATCGACACCGGTATTTTCGAGTGCACGCCCGGCACGTATCGCCGCGCGATCAAACAGGCCGAGGTCATGCATTTCCTCGCGGGGCGTGGCCGTTTCACGCCCGATAACGAAGAGACCGTTCATTTCGAAAGCGGCGACACGCTCTTTTTCGAAGCCAACACAGAGGGGCTTTGGGAAGTCGAGGAAACCATGCGAAAGGTCTACGTGATCTTTTGAGCCGCGCCTGAAGGACTGCCGCGAGCGCCGCTCCCAGGCGCTCGTCGCCCCGCGCCCATCACTCCCCCTGCGCGCCTTGCGTCGCGTATTCATCGCTGTTCATCGCTGTTTCCGTTACCCCCTCGCCGCTTGCCCGTTGCGGCTCTCCAACCGCTCCGCCCGATTGGATGTGCATCTGCACCATAGTCCATAGTCGGGTAATCCCGCGTTGTCCCTCTTTGTCAAACTGCTACAGTGCCGTCAGTTCGTATCATGAATCACAGTTCTATATACGAACATATGGCGATGCGAATTCGACCGTGCCGAACAACGGCGTGCAGCCGCGCGTGTCAACCGTGACCAACCGCTATCAGACGGCGCAGTATCTGCAAGTCAATCTGTCCGGGTACCATGCACTGTCGAAACGCACCGGCCTCTACGCGCTGCAGGCGTTCCAGCGCACCAACGGCAACACGCCCGGCGCGGCGGGTTCGTGCTACATCATCACGGCCACCGTAACCATCGGCGACGGCTTCCAGAGCGCGGTCGTCGTCGCGCAGTCAGTTCGCCGCCGGCGTAGACATCGTGCACCGCCTCTATCCGGCGTACGATCGTAAAAGAAAAGAAGGCTTGCCGTCGCGGCAAGCCTTTGCGCATTCCGCAGTCAGGAGACCAACATGAGCCGCAGCACCGCCGTGAACGTTCAAACGTTTATCAACGACCATCCCTTCTCGCCGTTCCAGTGGCTCATCTTTTTCATGTGTTTCGTCATCGTCCTGCTGGACGGTTTTGACACGGCCGCGATCGGCTTCATTGCTCCATCGTTGATCGCCGAATGGGGCATCACAAGGCCGGCGCTCGCGCCGGTGCTCAGCGCGGCGCTGTTCGGCCTCGCGTGCGGCGCGCTCGTCTCAGGGCCGCTGTCCGACCGGCTCGGCCGGCGCTCGATGCTGCTCGGCTCGGTGTTGCTGTTCGGCGTGAGCTGCTTCGCTTCGGCGTTCTCGAACAGCATCGAACACCTGACGATCCTGCGCTTCATCACCGGCGTCGGCCTCGGCGCGGCCATGCCGAACGCGGTAACGATGATGGGCGAGTACTGCCCGGACCGCCGCCGCGCGACCGTGATCAATCTGATGTTCTGCGGGTTTCCGCTGGGCGCGGCCTTCGGCGGTTTTCTCGCTGCGTGGATGATTCCGCACTTCGGCTGGCGCAGCGTGCTGCTGCTCGGCGGTATCGCCCCGCTGCTGCTGCTGATCCTGCTGGTACTGAAGATGCCGGAATCGGTCCGCTACATGGTGGCCAACAGCCAGCCGGTCGAGCGAATCCGTGCGGCACTCGCGCGTATTTCGAGCGAAGCGGCGCAGGCCGGCAGCTTCGTCATGACGGAAACCGCGCCGCAAACCGGCGGCAAAGGCATGGGCGTGGTGCTTTCGCGTTCGTACATCGTCGGCTCGGTGATGTTGTGGATCGCCTATTTCATGGGCCTCGTGATCTTCTACGCGTCGATCAACTGGATGCCGATTCTGCTGAAGGACGCCGGGCTCACGCCGCAACGCGCGACGCTGATTTCCGCGCTGTTCCCGCTCGGTGGCGTGGGCGCCGTGCTGTGCGGCGTGCTGATGGACCGCTTCAACGCGAACCGTATCATCGCGGCCTGCTACGCGCTGACCGCCGTGAGCGTGTACTTTATCGGCCAGGCAGTCGGCAATGTCGGCGCGCTGGTGTTCATCGTCTTCGTGGCCGGCGTGTTGATGAATACCGCGCAATCGTCGATGCCGGCGCTTGCCGCCGCGTTTTACCCGACCCAGGGCCGCGGCACGGGTGTGGCGTGGATGCTGGGGATCGGCCGCTTCGGCGGGATCGCGGGATCGTTCCTCGTGGCTGAACTGACACGCCGCCATTTCACGTTTGGCGGCATCTTCGCGATGGTCGCGGTGGCGGGTCTGATTTCGTGCGTGGCCTTGCTGATCAAGCAGGCGGCACGGCCGCATGTGGCGGTGGAAACCGGCGCGAAGGCCGAGTCGTTCGGGCATTGAAGAGGAAGCGGGGGGAGCGGCGGCGCATGTGAAAAAACGTTACACCCCACTTCCCGATACACTACGCCGTTATTTGACTCGTTCGGTTGCCGCGATGGTGCAACACCATCGCTTTGGCGCCGTCGCCCATTTAACGTCAGGATTCTGGTAATGAAACGCGTAGTGGTATCGGCCGTGCTCGCACTGTGCCTCGTTCAGCCCGCAGTTGAAGCGGTTGCGCAAACAGTCAGCGATCAGTGTTTTGCAATCGGCGATATCGCCGGCCAGGTCGCGTCGTGGCGCGCGCATAAGAAGACTAAAGCACAAGCACTCGATCAAGCGGCAAAGTACTACAAGAACGAAGCCGACCGGCAAGCGGTCTTCGGCATCATCGAGAAGATCTACAGCCCCGGCGCGCCGCGCATGACGCCCGATCAAGCCAGCATGGCGTTCACTTCCGACTGCGCGAAACAGAACAAAGCGCAGGCACCCTCACAGTAAGCAGTGCCTGCTGTTCGACAATCCCACCTTCCCGCCACTTACCCGCTCAAACCGGTGGAAATGCGACGGGCTAAGCGTTTTTCCACGCACAGACCTCACCGGTCTTCAACTGCGACTGTCCCAGCACGAACGTCGCGTTGACCGGTGCGGGCGCCCGCACCAGCTCAGGGCCGAAGTTGAATGCGAAGGTCAGATCGTCACGCCGGCGAAGGCGCAAACCGTCAGGCAGCCGTTGTGTCCCGATGCCCGCATCCTTCGCGGCCTGCTGCACAACCGCGCGATGCAGTGCATGCGACAACCACCCCGCCACGTAGCGGACCCTACCGTGGGTGAGAATCGCCGGCCACGTGTCGTCGAATTGCGCGTCGACGGTCGTCTCGCCATTGGCGCGCACGTGCTCGCGCCAATGCAGCGCGACGCCTTGCGTGTCGCCGATCGAAAGCGCCGGCGTCAGCGTCGGGCGTAGCGTCTCGACTTCGAGCACCTGCATCGGCAAAACGCGTTGCAATGCGCCTGGCGGCAAGCTCGATGGAATGGCAAACGTTGTAGTCTTCGAGCCGCTCCTCGGACCAAACACCCATTGCGCTGAACTCCTTTCAATCTGATCGACCAATGCGTCGTCGATCACCGCGATGCTCGGCACCACTACCAGACGATACGCCGACAAATCAGCCTTGCTCGATACGATATCCACGTCGAGGCCAAGCTCACGCAGCGCCTCGTAGTAGTCGAACACCAGCGTCTGATAGTCGAAGGTCTTGCCGTGACGCTGAATCTCGAACATCCACTGCGTCTCGTAGTCGAACACGATCGCGGTGGCCGCGCGCGCCGGCGCGCCGAGTCCGGAGAGCGCCGCGGACGCAGCAATCTCACGCGCCGCCTGTTGCACTTCGAGGCCGCCCGGCGACAATTCGTTATTCGGCAGATTGAGGCCGGAATGCATCTGTTCCTGCGCATACGGACACTGGCGCCAGCGGAAATACGACACCAGCTCCGCGCCATGCGCGAACGCCTCGTAAGCCCACAGCCTGACCATGCCCTTCGCCGGCACCGGATTCCATGGCGCCCAATTGACCGGTCCGGCCTGTTGCTCCATCACCCAGAAGCGGCCGGCGCCGATCGCACGATAACGGTCATGATCGAACGCGGAGACGTCCGGGTGCGCGGTGCGTGCGTAACGTGCTTTCTGCTCATCAGGCAACGCGATCGACTCGGTGCGCGCAATCGGATAGCTGTCCCACGCAGCCACGTCGAGCGCGCGGTCTTCGGCAAAGCGGTAATGATCGAAGGTCGTGAAAAAACCCATGAAGTTATGCAGCAGATCCACCTCGGGCGCATGCTCACGCAGCACGTCGATCTGCTCGCGATGGAAGCTCGCCACCTCGTCCGACATGAAGCGGCGGAAATCGAGCAGATGAATCGGATTGGCGTCGGTGGGCGTGAGCATAGGCAACCCGATCGCCTCGAACGAGGAGTACTCCATGCTCCAGAACACGTTACCCCACGCATCGTTCAACGCTTCGACACGCTCGTAACGATGCTTTAGCCACGTCTGAAAACGCGTCAGTGCAGTGCGCGAATAGCTCGGCACGGTCTCGTGGCAGCCAAGTTCGTTATCGGTCTGCCACGCAACGACAGACGGATGCCGGCCATAACGCTTCGCCATTGCCGCGACGATGCGCACGCACTCGCGCCGATATGTTTCGCTGGAAATATCGTAGTGGCGACGCGAGCCGAAATTCCAGCGCACGCCGTCCGCACGCACCGGCAACACGTCCGGGTACGCGTCGATCAGCCACTTCGGCGGCGACGCGGTGGGCGTACCCAGCACGAGCTTCAACCCCGCAGCAGCCAGCGTTGCAACGGCTTCGTCGAGCCATGCCCACTCGAACTCGCCGGCGCGCGGCTCCATGCGGCTCCACGCGAATTCGGCGATCCGCACATGCGTGATGCCGAGATCCACCATACGTTTTGCGTCGTCGGCCCACATCGAACGCGGCCATTGTTCCGGGTAATAGCAAACACCAAGTTGCATGAGAAAGTCTCTTTAATAAATGACCGCAAACGGACAGTCCGATCAGCCCTTGCTTGCACCAAAAGTCAGGCCGGCGACGAAATGCTTCTGCATCAGGAAGAACATCAGCACGGAGGGCAACGCGGCGAGTACCGAACCGGCGGCAACGAGATTCCATGCCGTCGTCCATTGGCCTTTGAGCGCGGCCACGCCCACGGTAATCGGCGCGGCCTCGTCGCCTTGCGTGAGGCACAGCGCCCAGAAGTAGTCGTTCCAGACAAACGTGAAGACGAGAATGCCGAGCGCGGCGAGCGCGGGCCGGATCAGCGGCAGCACGATGCGCCAATAGATCGTCCATTCGCCGGCCCCTTCCACGCGCGCCGCCTCGATCATCTCGAACGGCAACTGCTTGATGAAGTTGCGCAGAAATAGCGTGCAAAACCCGGTCTGAAACGACACATGAAAGATCACCAGCGCCCACACGCTATTGAAGAGCCCCACTTTCAACGCCATGTCGCGCACCGGGATCATCAGAATCTGGATCGGTACGAAATTGCCCGCCACGAACGCGAACAGCACGGCGGTATTGCCCGGGAAGCGGTAGGTCGCGAGCGCAAACCCCGCCATCGAGGCCAGCACGATCGCGCCGATCACCGACGGCACCGTGATCAGTACACTATTGGCGAAGTAGTGCAGCATCGGCGTTTGCGTGAGCGCCGTGCCGTAGTTTTCGATCAGCGCGAAATGCCTGGGCCAGCCCCAATAGTCGCCTTGCGACAACTCGTCCGACGAGCGAATCGACGTGACGAGCACGGCCAGCATCGGCAGCAGCCAGATCAGCAGCGCGAGCGGCAACGAGACTTTGTACAACGCGCGATTGAGCGGTTTCCAGCGTTCGACGGGAAGCGGATACATGACACGTGACTCCTGGAAATCAGTGTTCTTCGCGCAGCATGCGGCGCAGATGGAACACGATGTAGACGAGCATGATGGCGAACAGCACGACGGCAATCGCCGCGGAATAGCCTTCGCGGTAGTACTTGATCGCCTGGTCGTACATGTAATAGGCGAGCACGGTAGAGCTATCGAACGGGCCGCCACCGCTCATCACCGCGATCAGGTCGAAACTGCGCAGCGCACCGATCACAGTGAGCACGACGGCCATGAACGTGGCGGGCCGCAGTTGCGGGAGAATCACGTGCCATAGCAGGCGCACGCCTTTCGCACCCTCCATGCGCGCCGCCTCGACCACCTCCGGATTGATGCCGGTCAGCCCGGTCAGGTAGAGCACCATGCAGAACGGCGTCTGCGGCCAGAGCGCCGCGAAGATGATGCCGAAGGTGACGGTATGCGGATCGCCGAGCACAGGAATGCCATGGCCCACAATCAGGCGCAGCAAGCCGAACGCGGGGTCGTAGAACCAGCTGAACACGAGGCCCACCACCACGCCCGAGAGCACGAATGGCGCGAAAAACAGCGACTTCACGACCCGCATGCCACGGATATGCTGGTTCAGATAGAGCGCGAACAGCAACCCGAGCGGCGGCGCCAGCAGAAACAGCGCGAGCCAGATCAGGTTGTTCTGAAGCGCCGTATAGAAGGTGTCCGCATGGAACAGTTCGATGTAATTATCGAAGCCTGCGAACGTCTTCGGCGTCATGCCGTCCCAGTTGTAAAAGCTGAGCGAAATACTGCTGATGATCGGATAGATCACGCACAGGCAAAACAACGCACATCCCGGCAACAGGAAGAAAAGCGCCGCGCGATGCTGATGACGGCGCGTCGTAGAGACGTGCCGGCGCCGCGCCGCGGGTAGGCGGCGCGCTGTGGAATGAGACATGATCGGGCCCGGTCGAAAATCGAAGGAGATCGAGAGCGAGCGCCAGCGGTTGCTGCTCCGCTGGCGCTCCGTGGCTTACTTCTTGTAGATACGCTTGCGGGTCGCTTCGAGGCGGACCAGCATGGCGTCGAGTTGCGACGGATCGTTGTAGAACTGCTGCATCGCCTTCATACCTTCGTCGGCCATTTCCTTCTGCATGTCGCGATCGTAGAACTGGGCGATGCCGCCCTTCGTGTTGGCAAGGGTCTGGAAGCCGACCTTCGAGATGTCATCTTCCGGTTCCGCCGCCTGACTGTTGGACGGCAACGTCCCCCAACCCTTCGCGAGATCGGCGTTGATCTGCGGCTGTTCCATGAAGGCCAGCAGTCTGCGGGCATCGGCCTTGTTCTTCGCCTTCGCTGGAATCAGCAGCACGTTGACCGGACCGTCTTCGGCCATCGGCACGTTCGCGTCGATCACAGGGAAACGGAAGAAACCGGTCTGCGGTTTGACCGATGCCGGAATGCTCGCCGAGAAGAACGTGCCCATCAGCATCATCGAGGCCTTGCCGTTCACGAGAAACGGTGCAATCGCATCGAGGTCGTAGGAGAGCGCGTTGTCGATGAAGTAGTGATCGTCGATCAGCGTTTTCCACGCGGTGTAGACCTTTTTAACGCGTGCATCGGTGTAGGGAATCTCGCCGGCCATCAACTGCTGATGGAATGCGTTGCCGTTGATGCGCAAGTCCAGATAGTCGAACCACGCGGCAAGCGTCCAGCTATCGCGCGCGGCAACGGCGATCGGTGCAACGCCGCTTGCCTTGAGTTTTCTGCAGGCGTCGAGAAATTCATCCCACGTTTTCGGTTCGCCTTTGATGCCGGCCTTCTCGAACAGGTCCTTGCGGTAGAAGAAACCGTACGCGTCGTAACCGAGCGGCGCGGCGTACTGCTTGCCCTTATACGTCGAGGCGTCCTTCACCGACGCATACTGCTGCGACCAGCCGTTCTTGCTCCAGTCCGACGACAGGTCTTCCAGCAGGTTGCGTTGCGCGTAATACGCCATGCGCTCGCCGTCATGCCATGACACGACATCAGGCGGATCGGTGGCGAGCCAGCCGCCCATCTGCACCTTGTACGCTTCCTCGCTGACGTAGGTCACCTTGAGGTCGACGTCGGGATTGGCTTGTCTGAACTTGTCGAACGCGTCCTGCCATGTAGAGCGCTGATTGCCGCGCGCCGATACGTTGACGGTCAGCGTGGCCGCATCGGCCGCGGTGGCGCAGAGTGTGCCGGCAACCAGAGCGGCTGCAATCGACGCGTATGCCAGACGGCGAAGGCGAAGAGAAATCATCTTATGTCTCCTTGACTACCTTGTTGGCTGACAGCGAGCCGCTGCCAGACGATGTACCCGCTCTGTGGCGGAATAGGGGTTTCCGGTCAGGCGGCAACGCGCTCGGGTTCGAACGTGCTGCGTCGCAATGCAACGCCTTCGGCATCGAACAGATGACACGCGGAAGGCGGCACATGGATGCAGATGCGCTCGCCCGAACCAATCGGCGTATCGCCCGCGGCCTTGGCGATCAGCGTGCCGCCCGCGTGATCCGCGTGAATGTAGCTGTGCTCGCCGAGCCGTTCCGATAGCGCCGTGACGCACTGAATGGATTGCGCGTCGCCGGCGAGCCGCAGATGTTCCGGGCGCACGCCGAGCGTGACGGTCTGGCCGCGCTGAAGACGCTCACCATCGACATGCGCGATCAGCCGCTCGCCGCTTTTCGTCAGCGTGACCGCCACCTTGCCCGCTTCGATCGAATCGACCAAGGCGTCGATGAAGTTCATGCGCGGCGAACCGATGAAGCCCGCCACAAAGCGCGACTTCGGATGGTGATACAACTCGAGCGGCGCGCCGGTCTGCGCAATGCTGCCGAAGCGCTCCGCGTCCGCGCCTGCATGCAGCAGCACGATTCTGTCGGCCAACGTCATCGCTTCGACCTGATCGTGGGTCACATAGACCACGCTCGCGTTCGCGAAGCGTTGGTGCAGACGGGCGATTTCGACACGCGTCTGGCCGCGCAAGGCGGCGTCGAGATTCGACAGCGGCTCGTCGAACAGGAACACGCCAGGTTCGCGCACGATCGCCCGGCCAATCGCAACACGCTGCCGCTGTCCGCCCGAGAGCGCTTTCGGATAACGATCCAGAAAGGTGTCCAGTTGCAGAATGCGCGCGGCTTCACGCACCTTCCGCTCGATGACGTCCTTGGGTTGTTTCGCGAGTTTCAGGCCGAACGCCATGTTGTCGAACACGGTCATGTGCGGAAACAGCGCGTAGCTCTGGAACACCATCGCGACGCCGCGCGCGGCAGCGGGCACGTCGTTCACGAGGCGCCCGCCGATATGCAACTCGCCTTCGCTCAGGTCTTCGAGGCCGGCGATCATTCTCAGCAAGGTCGACTTGCCGCAACCCGAAGGCCCAAGAAACACGCAGAACTCATGCTGCGCGATCTCGAGATTCACGCGCCGGATCACCGGCGAATGGTCACCGTACGACTTCTGCACATTCGTAAGACGAATCGTAGCCATGCTGCCGCCCCCTTGATTTAACCGCTTAAATTTCCAGGAAAAATAAACGGCCGGCTCTTGTGCAGCAGGCATTTAATCGCTTAAATTCGATCTCGGGGAAAAAACTCATGGTAGGTGTCTCCTGTCGATTAGAGTTTGCGTTTCGGCGCCTTACTCCGATCTCACGTAGGGCGCTGTGTTTTGCAGAAACTTATCAACGTCGCCAGTCGCTTGCAACATTTGAATTGCATTCCCTGAATATGGGATAAACAGAACATGGTCACCCTTTCCGAAGTAGCAAAACGTGCACACGTCACTGCCGCCACCGTTTCCAACGTGCTGCGCAACCGTGAGAAGGTCCGCCCGGAGACAGCCGAACGCGTGCTCAAGGCGATCGCCGAGCTCGGCTACCGCCCCAATCTGAACGCGCGCGCGCTGGCGGAGGGCCACTCGTCGACCTTGGCCTTAATGTTGTCGAACATCTCAAACCCGTTCTACCCCGAGTTCGTGCTGGCCGCCGAGCGGGCGGCGCGCAAAGCGGGATACTTCCTGATGGTTTGCAATACTGACGATGATGCGGAGGTCGGCCGTGCGTATCTGAACCAGATCGCCGGCACACTCGCGGACGGCGTGCTCGTGATGAACACGGACATCAAGTTCAACGAATTGTGTGCGTCGGCCACGCACAGCGCGCCGATCTTGCTGGCGATGTGGGAACACCCTGAGGCGCCGCCCGCGCTGCCCTGCATCGCCGTGGATTTTGGCCATGCGGGCGCGCTGGCCGCGCGGCATCTGCTCGAACTGGGTCATCGCGAGATCGGTCTTCTGATCGGCGATGGGTGCGGCGGCTTGCAGGATGCACGCTCCAACGGATTTCGCGCGGTGGTGCACGAGGCAGGGATCGAAACAGACGCTGCCGCGGTGCTGCAGATCCGCGACTCGATCGACGCCGGCTACGCGGCGTGCATGCAGTTGATGGCGAATCGCCCACACCTCACCGCGATTTTCGCGACCAACGATCTGCTCGCGATCGGCGCGGCCCAGGCGTTGATCACGCTTGGCCGGTCGGTGCCGAACGACGTGTCGGTGATCGGCATTACTGATATTCAGCTGGCGCATCAGGTGCATCCCGCGCTGACCACCGTGGCGATCCAGACGGCGGCGGTCGCGGAGTTGTCGATCGAGAGTCTGATCCGTTTGATCCAGACGCCTGACCAGCAACCGCCGATGGTGCTTGCGCCGCTGCCGCAACTCATCGTGCGGGCCTCGACGGGGCCGCGGCGCATAAGCTGACGCGGCGCGCCAACCGCGCCCGCGCACTCAAGCCCAACAGATCTGCTATCTCGTGCCGGGCGCACAGACGAATTGACCTGCGCCACCGCTGCCACAGCAGAAAATGCTGTAGCAGCCTGAAAAAAACGCGTGCCGTACCGTCTATGCCCCCACGGGATGATTTCATCGACTGCGGCGTACGCGTAGCATCAATCTACCCGTCGACCGGAATCGACCTGAATCGGCCGTATGTGTGCCGCCACGCCGCCGCATCGGCGACCCGACTTCGCCTCATAGAGAGGCACCCCAAAGGAGCAAGCCCAATGTCTCTCGCCTTGACTCGCCATGACCTGATTCGCCCGCAAAACCTGATCGACGGCAAGTGGATCGACGCCGCCGACAGCGCCCGCTTTCCCGTCACCAACCCGGCCACCGGCGCATTGATCGTCGAAGTCGCGAACAGTGGCGCCCTGGACGCGCGCGCCGCCACGGACGCCGCAGCCCGCGCTTTCCCCGCATGGCGCGATAAGTTGCCGCGCGAACGCGCCGAGATTCTGCGCCGCTGGCACGCATTGATCGTCGCCAATACGGAAGACCTCGCGAGACTGATGTCGACGGAGCAAGGCAAACCGCTCGCGGAAAGCCGGGGCGAAGTCGCCTACGGTGCCTCGTACGTCGCCTGGTTCGCCGACGAGGCAACGCGCATTTACGGCGATCTGATCCCGCAGCAACAGCGCGGCAAACGCATGAGCGCGGTGAAGGAACCGGTCGGCGTGATCGCGGCGATCACGCCGTGGAACTTCCCGCTGGCCATGATCGCGCGCAAGATCGCGCCCGCGCTCGCCGCCGGTTGCACGGTCGTGGCCAAACCCGCGGAAGACACCCCGCTCACCGCGCTCGCGCTGGCAGCGCTCGCCCAGGAGGCAGGCTTGCCGGACGGTGTGCTGAACATGCTGTCGGCTTCGCGTGAACAGGGCATTGCGGCGGTCGCCGATTGGCTCGCCGACGCGCGTGTGCGCAAGATCACCTTCACGGGCTCCACGCCCGTCGGCAAGCATCTTGCGCGCGAATCGGCGGGCACGCTGAAAAAACTGTCGCTGGAATTAGGCGGCAACGCGCCCTTCATCGTATTCGACGACGCCGATCTCGACGCCGCTGTCACCGGTCTGATGGCCGCCAAATTCCGCAACGGCGGCCAGACCTGCGTGTGCCCGAACCGGGTTTATGTGCAATCCGGCGTGTACGCGCGTTTCGCCGATCTGCTCGCGAACCGTGTTGCCGCGCTGAAGGTTGCACCCGCAACCGATCCAGAAGCGCAGATCGGTCCGATGATCAACGAACGCGCGATCGACAAGATCGCCCGCCATGTCGAAGACGCCGTTAAACACGGCGCGACAGTGCTGACAGGCGGCAAGCGCCTGACCGAACTCGGCCCGAATTACTATGCGCCGACCGTGCTGGCCGATGCGCAGGACAACATGCTCGTGTGCTGCGAAGAAACCTTTGGCCCGGTCGCACCGCTGTTCCGCTTTGACGACGAAGCCGAAGCGATCCGCCTCGCGAACGACACGCCGTTCGGCCTCGCTGCGTACTTCTACACGCAGGACGTGCGGCGCATTCATCGCGTCGCGGCTCAGCTCGAAGCGGGTGTGATCGGCATCAACGAAGGCGCCGTGTCAAGCGAAGCCGCGCCATTCGGCGGTGTGAAGGAATCGGGTTACGGCCGCGAAGGTTCGAAGTACGGGCTCGACGATTACATGTCGATCAAATACATGTGCCAGGGCGGTCTGGATTGACAGGCTTCTGATATCGCGTCACGAGATCGGCCCTGCTGGTAAGGCGGCAGTCGATCTCCCCCATCTCCCTCCTCCAGTCGATCAAAGTCCCGTAGCAGCCGAACGCCGGCGCATCGAAGCCGGTGAGCCGCACGTCAATCTCCATCAGTTGTCCCCAGGATGAAACCGCGGTGCGGGAGTGTGATGACCACCCCCAGTACGCCGCCGTTCGCTCCTTCGTCATGCATCCCATTCATGACGCTCATTTTTGTCCCTAATTTGACCGGGTTTTCTCGCGGCCCTATGGTTCGGCCATGCCTGCCGGATTCGTAGCGCCGCTCCAGTCGATCAGCATGACCAGGACGCGGACCCCTCAACATCGTGACCTTCCCCATGCCATGAACGCCGACGCGACCGCCGCTCTCTCTCCCCTGCCTACTGCTCTGCCCACCAGCAAGGTTCGTCGCGCGGTGACGACCGCCGTGCTCGGCCAGATCCTCGAATGGTATGACTTCTTTCTCTATGGAACCGCCGCCGCACTGGTGTTCGGCAAGCTGTTCTTTCCGGTCGGCAGCGATCCGCTGACGGGCACGATCGCAGCGTTCGGCGGCTTTACGGTGGGCTTCATCGCGCGGCCCATTGGCGGCGTGCTGTGCGGCCATATCGGCGACCGTTACGGGCGCAAGACCGTCATGATGCTGACGCTGCTGGTAATGGGCACCGCCACCGTCTGCATGGGTCTTCTGCCGACCTACCAGCAAATCGGCATCGCGGCGCCCGTCCTGCTCGTGCTGCTGCGTATCCTGCAGGGCCTCGCAGCAGGCGGTGAATGGAGCGGCAGCATCCTGCTGATTCACGAAAGCGCGCCTGCCTCGAAACGCGGCGGTCTGGCGGCATGGAGTCCATGCGGCGCGGCTTTCGGCTTCGTGCTCTCGACCGCTGCATTCCTGTTCGCGCAAACGCTGTCGCCCGCGGATTTCCACAGCTGGGGCTGGCGTGTGCCATTCCTCTGCAGCGCCGTGCTGGTGGCGCTGGGTCTATGGATGCGCCGCTCTGTCGACGAAAGCGCGGAGTTCGCCGAAGTGAAGGCCACGCGCCGCGACAGCCGCATGCCGATCGTCGAGGTGCTGCGTCAATGTCCCCGCGAAGTGCTGACCGTATTCGGCCTGCGCTTCGGCGAAGGCGCCGCGTCCTACATCTTCTTCGCGTTCTCGATCGCCTATAGCCAGTTCGTCGGCATCAAATCAAGCTGGGTGCTCGGTGGCTTGACCGTGTCGATGCTGCTGATGATCCCCGTTTCGCTGCTGATGGGACGACTCACCGACAAAATCGGCCGCAAGCCCGTCTATCTCGCCGGCGCAATCGCGATGGTGCTGGTCGCGTATCCGTACTTCACGTTGCTCGGTTCCGGCGTGCTGTGGAAAGTCATCACGGCACTCGTGCTCGCCAACAGCATCACGCTCGGCATTCTCGAGGGCGCACAACCCGCCTTCATCAGCGAACTGCTGCCGGTCCATCTGCGCTTCTCGGGTCTGGGCATCGGCCGCGAAATCTCCTCGGTACTCGGCGGCGGACTCTCGCCAATGATCGCGACCGCCTTGCTCGCCCATTACCGCAGCGCCGCGCCCGTCGCCATCTACCTCGTCGTACTCGGCCTGATTACCGTGCTTGCGACGTGTCTCGCACCCGAAACCTTCCCCAAAGCGCTGCGGCTTCAGGCGCACCGCAAAGAGCAGGACCACACCTGACGCGCAGTCGACGTCGCGTCCTCAACCCCTCATTCATTTCCCAGCGCTGTCATCATGCAAAGCCTTCAAAGCAACAGTCTTTCGACGTACGCCTACGAACCTCGCGCGATCGATCACGCGGATCCTTATCCTGAGTACGCAGGCCCCATTCCGCTCGACGCGTTGATCGTCGAGATCGAGCGCCGCCGTGACGAATTCGATCAGGTGTCGCATGTTCCGCGCGACATGGTTGCCAAGATGAAGCGTGCGGGGATTTTCCGCGCGAGCACGCCGCAGCGCTTCGGCGGCGACGCATTGCCGCCGTCGCAATTCCTGCGCATCCTGGAGCGCATTGCGATTGCCGACGGCTCGACCGCCTGGGTCGCGGCGTTCGGCTCCGCGAATACGTATCTCGCGTCACTGCCGGTCGAAACGCAGCAGCTTATTTACGCCAGCGGCCCGGACCAGGTCTTCTCGGGCGGCCTCTATCCGCTGCAGCCGGCCACCAGGGTGTCCGGCGGTTTCACGGTCAGCGGCCGATGGCACTTTGCCAGCGGCTGCAAAGGTGCCGACTGGATCGGTGTGGGGATCGGCGGCACGCCTGCCAGTTCGGGCGGTGCGGACGCCGGCAAGCCGTTCACCGCCGTATTTCCCGCTCATGAGGTGGAGATTGTCGAAAGCTGGAACGTCGTCGGCATGCAGGGCACCGGCAGCCACGACTTGCGGCTGCACGACAAATTCGTCGACGCACAATGGACGTTCGTACGCGGCGGCAAGCCGCTGATCGATGAACCGCTCTACCGTTATCCTGCCGTCGCCTATCAGGCGCAAGTGCATGCCGCCGTCAATATCGGCCTCGCGCGCGCGGCGCTCGATCTGCTGACCGGCATGTCCGGCTCGACCAGAACCACCACCGGCGCGCCGCGTCTCGCGGACCGCGCTTACTACCGCTCAGGTCTGGCGAAAGCCGAGGCCAACTGGCGCAGCGCCCGCGCGTTCTTCTACGAATCCGCTGAAACCGCATGGCACACGATCATCGCCGGCGACCTCGTCACGCAGGAACAGGCCAACCTGCTGCGTCTTAGCGCGACACACGCCGCGCAGGTCTGCGCCGAGGTCGTGATGCAGGCTTACCAGATGGCGGGGATCGCGGCGATCTATCGCGAGAACCGGTTGCAGCGTCTGGTGCGAGATTCGATTGTCGTGACCCAGCACGCGTTTCTTGGCGAAGGGACTTACGATGCATCGGGCGCGCTGTTCGCAGGCGTGCCGCCGGTCACGCCTTATCCCTGAGGCCTGAGGCCCCTGCTGCAACCCGCACGCCACCACCACGAGGCAGACAACGTGACGATCGAAGACACTCAAAAACGTTTCCGCGACGCCATGGCGTGCCTGCCGGCCGCCGTCAACGTCATCACCACGGACGGCCCAGGCGGCCGCTGCGGCATTACCGCGAGCGCCGTGTGTTCGGTCACTGACACGCCGCCGACCATGCTCGTTTGTATCAATCAGGCCAGCTACGCTCACGACATCCTTCATCGCAACCGCAACGTGTGCATCAATGTGCTCGCCGCCGAGTACCAGGACCTCGCGCGTGATTTTGCCGGCATGACAACGGCCTCGATGGACCAGCGGTTCGAACGTCACGCGTGGGCGAGCGGACAGACTTCAGTGCCCGTTCTCGCGGATGCGATTGCCAGTCTGGAAGGCGAAATCGTCGACATCAAGACGGTCGGCTCGCACTCCGTAATGTTCGTGCAGATCCGGCACATCGCGCTGCGATCCGACGGCGACGGGCTGATTTACTTCGGGCGGCAGTTTCATCGCCTGGCGCGCCCGGCAGCGGTAACGCCGCGCGCTCACGCGCATACGGCGAGGTAAGCGTGGAAGTCTGCTTCTTTCTTCTCGCCAACTGCGACGGCACGGGCAAAACGCAACCGCCTATCGACACGTCGTGGCTCGAAGCGGCATCGCGGGAAATACAGGGGTTGACGCGTTTCGTGATCCACCTGCCCGCGGAGTCGCCGGATGCCGATCCTCAGTTGAAGACCCACACGTCGGGCCCGCGCTGCGCGTTGCAATGGTATTTCGACGATCTCGGCTTACTCGAAACAGCGCTTCAAACCACCGGCGCGATACACGGAATCGTGGATCGCCTGACAAACGCGACCGAACTCGACCTCACGTTCGCGCAGCAAGCCATGGCAGTCAGGCCATTCGCCACGCCAAATCCCGGCGACGCCAACCCGCGTGCCGAGCGCTGCACCTACCTCGTCAGCTACGAAGGCGAAGCGGAAGACTTCAATACGTGGCTAACGCACTACCTCACTCATCATCCCCCGCTGATGGCGCAACTGCCCGGGATTCGCGAGCTGGAAATCTACACGCGGCTCGATTTCCGCTCCGGTCTGGCAATTGCGCGCGCCACCGCCATGCAGCGTAACAAGGTCGTCTTCGACAATGCCGAAGCGCTCGCCGCGGCATTGGCGTCGCCGGTCCGCACCCACATGAGGCAGGATTTCAACGCCTTTCCGCCATACAGCGGACCCACCCCGCATTTCCCTATGCGCAGCATTTACGGTAATCTGAAGCCGACATAAATGCCCCTCTTCGCCGCGCTCGGAACGTCATGACAAAGTCGCATCCCGGCATTACGGATTTGAACTTGCTGCGCGTATTTCTGGCCATTTCCGATCTGCGCAGCCTGACCGCCGCGGGCGAGCGACTCAATCTCACGCAACCAGCGGTCAGCCATGCACTGCGCCGACTGCGCGTGCTGTTCGACGACCCGCTGTTCGTCCGGACACCCACCGGCATGGTGCCCACCGACGCCGCCTTGCGCTTGCACGCGCCCCTCACGCAGGCGTTCGGGATCATCAACGTGGCGGTGCAGCAGCTCGCGAAATTCGACCCCGCCACCGCACAACGTGTCTTTCACGTTTCCATGTCGGACATGTCGGAGTTCTATTTTTTGCCGCCGCTGCTCACCATGCTCGAACAGAACGCGCGCGGCATCCGCATCGAGATCGCGAACTTCCCGGTCGACTCGGTCAGCGCGGCCATGCGCAGCGGCAAGATCGATCTGGCACTCGGCTACGTGCCGGGACTCGATCCGGGTTGCGTGAGCAAAACCCTCTTCGTCGACGAACATGTCTGCGTGGTGCGGGCGGGCCACCCGCTACGCAAACAGAAACCGACCAAGGAAGACCTCGCGGGCTTGCGCTACGTCTACGCCAGCACCAATGCAACCGGGCACAGAATGGTGGAGCAATGGCTGGAAGAACTGAATCTGCGCCGTGATATCGTCCTGCGCCTGCCGCATTTCGTGGTGGCGCCCGAGATCGTTCAGCATACCGATCTTGCCGTCATTTTCCCGAGGAGCATTGCGCAGCGCTTTAACCGCAACAAGGCGTTTCGCATTCTGCCGCTGCCGTTTTCCCTGCCGCCTATCGAGATTCAGGTCCATTCGCACTCGCAATTCTCGGCGGACCCGGGCATCGCATGGCTCCTCGATGTGATTTACACCCTATTCCATCGGCCGCCGGCCGACACCGGGACGAGACCTGTATGAATCTTCGGGCTTTGCAGTGCTTTGTGATTCTGGCGGAAGAGCTCAATTTCAGCCGCGCCGCCGAACGGCTGCATATCGCACAGCCGGCGCTGAGCCAGCAGATCCGCTCGCTTGAAGAACGGCTCGGCACGCAACTGGTCGATCGGGCGCGACGCCCGCTGAGTCTGACCGAAGCTGGTCACTATCTCTGCACGGAGGCGCGTCAGATACTGGGCTCGCTGGAACAGGCGACTCTCGCGACGCAGGAAATCGGTGTCGGCCGGCGCGGCTGGCTCAGCATCGGTTTCACGCGCTCGTCGATGTACAGCATCCTGCCGCCCGCGCTCAAGGCGTTTCACAACGCATTCCCAGAGGTCGAACTCAAGCTCTTCGAGTTGCTGACCGAAGAACAAACCGACGCGTTGCGCGACATGCGCATTCACATCGGCATCGGGCGGCAGCCGTTGGCGGTGGATGGCTGCACCTCCTATCCGCTGCTGCGCGAACGCGTCATGGTCGCGCTCGAACCGGGTCATCCGCTTGCCGCGCACAAGACGGTGCGGATTGCCGAGCTCGCCGACACGCCATTGATTCTGTATCCGAAGCATCAGAACGCGCAGTTCAAACGCTCGGTGCAGACGCTCTATCGCGATGCGGGCGTGACCCCGGTCGTCGCTCACCAGGCCTATGAAATTCAGACCGCGATCGCACTCGTGGCAGCGGGTCTGGGCGTCACCTTCATCGGCGAATCGGTTGCGCGGCACGGACGCACCGACGTCGTGTTCCGCCACCTCTCGGGACCCGGTTCGTCGTACCGATCGACGCTCGCGGCCACGTTTCGCACCGATGACGCGTCGCCCCATCTGCGTGCTTTTCTCACCTGCCTCCCCGCGCCGCTTGCTGACGCCGCACTATAAGCAAAAACCTATACAAGCATAAGCAAGCAATCTTGGACTCGCGCTCCAAGCGTTCTTATCATGAGGTTCCTGCTTCAGCCGCCGCCCGCTCATGAGCGCATCCGCCCATGCAAGCGCGAGCAACGGCCTCTGCAGTCCGCCGTCCAACGCGCGGCCAACGGGACACGGCCGGCGTTCGATCCGGCCGGCCATAAGAACGCAGCCACGGCGCCCGCCGTCGCAGCACGGTAGGAGACAGCATGACCTCATTCGACGAAACCGCAACCATGCGCAAAGTGTACGGGCGATTAATGCCCCTGCTCTTCGCGATGATGTTCTTCAACTATCTGGACCGGATCAATATCGGCTTTGCCGCGCTGGACATGAACAAGCAGCTCGGTTTCAGTCCGGCCGTATTCGGCTTCGCGGGCAGCATTTTCTTTTTCGGCTACATGCTGCTTGAGGTGCCGAGCAACCTGTTGCTGCATCGGGTCGGCGCGCGCCGCTGGATCGCGCGCATTCTGCTGACGTGGGGCGCGGTCGCGGCAGCCACCGCCTTTGTCTTCAACGATTCGAGCTTCTACGTCCTGCGCTTCCTGCTGGGTGTGATGGAAGCAGGTTTCTTGCCGGGCGTGGCGGTCTATCTGACCAAATGGTTTCCGCAGCGTTACCGGGCACGCGCGGTGGGCGGCTACATCATCGCCGGGTCGTTTTCGGCGGTGCTGGGCGGTCCGATCTCGACGACGTTGATGACCTACGCCAACGGCGTTCTCGGTTTGCAGGGATGGCAATGGATGTTCATCCTCGAAGGCCTCCCGGCAATCGCGCTCGGCCTGCTGACGCTGCGCATCATGACCGAACGTCCGGCCGACGCCACCTGGCTCTCCGACGACGAAAAACGCTGGCTCGAATCGACGCTCGACGCCGAACGCGAGACCGTCGGCGGCAACACGCATTTTCCGCTGCTGCGTGTGGCGAGTGACATTCGCGTATGGAGTCTCGCGTGTCTGTTCGGCTGCGCGCTGGTCGGCATTTATGGTCTGTTTCTGTGGTTGCCGCAGATCGTCAAGAGTCTCGGTCATCTGAACAACATCGAGGTCGGCTTTCTGTCCGCTGCGCCGCCGTTGCTCGGCGTGCTGGGCACCTTCCTGATCAGCCGCAGCTCCGACCGCACCGGCGACCGCAAGAAGCACCTCGCCTTCGTGTACGGCATGAGCGCGCTCGCGATTGCCGGCAGTGCGTACGCGCCGAATCCCGTGATCGCCTACGCGCTGCTGTGCCTCACCGGCTTGTTCATCTATGCGGGCAACCCGCTGTTCTGGAGTCTCGCGTCGTCGTTCAGAACCGGGGCCGCGGGCGCCGCGACGATTGCGCTGATCAACACCATCGCGCAGTTCGGTGGTCTGGTCGGTCCCTGGAGCATCGGGCTGGTACGCAATGCGACCGGCAACTTCAAGCTGGCCTTGCTGACCATCGCTGCGTTTCTGGTGGTCGCGACAATCATTGCCCTCGTGATGCGCGTCACGCCGGCAGAAGATGAAACCGCCTCGCTCGCGGCCGGCGACCCCGCTCCGCGCGCCTGAGGTAAGCATTCACAAGGACACCCAACGGGTTTTTCACATCATGATTATCGATTGCCACGGTCACTACACCACCTCGCCGCCGCAGCACGAGGCCTGGCGCGCACAGCAGATCGCCGCGCTGAAAGACGGCGGCTCGCCGCCACCGCGTCCCGTGATTACCGACGACGAAATTCGCCAGAGCATCGAAAGCGGCCAGATTCGCATCCAGCGCGAACGCGGCACCGACCTCACGATCTTTTCGCCGCGCGCCGCCGGCATGGGGCACCACCTCGCCACGGCCGAAGCGAACGCGGTCTGGTCGAGCGAATCCAACAACCTGATTCATCGCGTGGTTTCGCTGTTTCCGCGCAACTTCCTCGGAGTGTGCCAGTTGCCGCAGGCACCGGGCGTGGCCCCGGCCAATTGCATCGCCGAGTTGCGGCGTTGCGTGGAGGAGCTGGGTTTCGTCGGCTGCAATCTGAATCCCGACCCGTCCGGCGGACACTGGTCGGGGCTGCCGCTGACGGATCGCTCGTGGTATCCGCTCTATGAAGCGATGGTGGACCTCGACGTACCCGCGATGATTCACGTGTCGTCGTCGTGTAATCCGAATTTTCATGCGACGGGCGCGCATTACATCAACGGCGACACGTCTGCGTTCATGCAGTTGCTGCAGGGCGATCTGTTCGCCGATTTCCCAACGCTGCGTTTCATCATTCCGCACGGCGGGGGCGCCGTGCCTTATCACTGGGGTCGCTATCGCGGGCTCGCGCAGGACATGAAGCGGCCGCTGCTCAGCGAGTATCTGATGAAGAACGTGTTCTTCGATACCTGCGTGTACCACCAGCCCGGTGCCGAACTGCTCGCCAAAGTCATTCCGGTCGAGAACATTCTGTTCGCATCGGAAACCATCGGCGCGGTTCAGGGTATCGATCCGGAAACCGGCCACTACTACGACGACACGCGGCGCTATATCGACGCAATCGAATGGCTCAGTGCCGCGGATCGTCAACGTATCTACGAAGACAACGCTCGCGCGGTGTACGCGCGGCTGTCTCATCAACTCGAGCAGCAATTCGGCATACAAGGGGCAACAGCATGAATTCCGTAACGAATCCCATCGGCTGGCGCGAGTATGAATCCGCGCCGCAGGCCAATCCGGCAACGCTCGACGCATTGCGTGAACTGGCAGTTTCGCTGCTCAGCGACAACATGGCGCGTGCGAGCGGCATGGTCGGCTTGCGGCCGTATCACCAACCCCGGCCGATGGCCGGCACCGCGGTCACGGTCCACACCCGTCCCGGCGACAACCTCGCGATCCATCGCGCGTTCGATTTTTGCCGCCCGGGCGATGTGCTGGTAATCGACGGCGCCGGCGAACTGACCCAGGCGCTAATGGGCGAGATCATGGCCAGCTTCGCCGAAAGCCTGGGCGTCCAAGGCCTCGTGATAGATGGCGCGATTCGCGATGTCGGCGCGCTGCGTCAGCGCGATTTCCCCGTGTACGCGCGTGGCGTAACGCATCGCGGACCCTACAAGAACGGCCCGGGTGAGATTAACGTGCCGGTTACGGTCGGCGGGATGGTGGTTCATCCTGGCGATATCATCGTGGGCGATGAAGACGGTTTGCTCGCGATCTCGCCCGCCGACGTGGAAGCGGTGATCGAAGGCGCACGGCGGCAGCATGCGAAAGAAACGGCGGCGTTGGCGTCGATCGCCAATGGATCTTTCGACCGCTCATGGGTCGTGCCACAGCGCGACCGCATGATGAACAACTGACTTCACGTGCGGCGCCGGAGCAGGCATGATGCGGGGACAACCCACTTGCAACCCACTTGCAACCCACTTGCAACCCACTTGCAACCCACCCGCAACCCAGACGAAATTCATGGCGGAATATCTGAACGCTGCAACGCTTCTCGAACTCGCCCAACGTGCTGAGCAGGGCGCGACCGCACCCTGCGCGTGTACCAGAACACCGCTGGACGGCTGGCAATCGCAACCGCTTTCGCTCGACGAAACGCAGTTCAGGGAAATCGGCACACTCGCGCCGGAGGACGATCCGGAACCCACGTTCAGCGAATATCTGCCGGGCAAAACGAATTACTGGTCGGCCGATGCACCCATCGCGCCGCGCTACTTCCCGTATAACCGCTGTGCGGTCTGGCAGTGCACGTTGTGCAGCCGGCTTTATCTGCGCTACACGGAGGGCGGCGGTTACTTCGTCGATCGCAGGGTTCGCGCTGTACGCTCGGCGCTGATCGAAGACGTCGCGCTTCCTGAGTGATGCGCCTGGCCGTTCCCGCGGGATTGCACACCGCGGGGGTTCGGGTCATTGCGATGGCGACTTGAACACCAGGTTATCGATAAGATCGGTGATCGTCGAGTTCGCCGGTTGATCGATCTTCCAGAGAACCGGGATGGCGGCTTCGAACGTCGCCCGCCGGGCAGCAAAGGACAGGATTGTCTGAACCAGTGTTTGTAGCGTCTTGTTGTCGCCAATCGAAAGTTTTCCCAGAACGATAGGCAAGCCAATGTTCGCGCCACCTGCCGAACCTAGTATGAGCCCAGACTCGCCTGCGGCCCACGTTGCCGCTTTGCCGGACAGATAACCCAGAGCGTCAGCCTTCAATTTGGTCATGCCGCAGCCATACGGCACCAGCAGTGCCTGCCCACCGCCGGCTACATGATTGCTGGCAGCGTACACGGCAAAACTGGGTTCATTCGCGGTGCCCCCCGGATAATAGGCATTCCCTGACACGATTTCGAAAACCGAGTCGCCAGGGTTAAAAGGCGTAAGGCCGGCCCCGGGTAACCCCAGTGTTATCGTATCGACTTGAGCTGCCTTTTTATTCCCGGTGCCGCCGTCGTCATTTGGTGTCGTTATCATGTCGGCAATTGTGCCATTGCCGACATTTTTCCCAATAACCGCGGCGCTGATAAATCCAGTACCCGCCTTGGCCGACGTCAGTGTGAAACTCGTGCCGTTTACACTTCCAACCGTAATTCCGGCGGGAGCGCTGCTGGCAATCGCATCCTGAAGACCCGCCGCCATGACGGCAGCGCTGACCGGAACCGTTTTATTATTTTTGAATGAATAGGTTGTGCCGACCCATACCGGTGTCGCACTGAAAATATCATCGGCTATTGCTTCGAGAAACGCAGTGAGCGCCCCGCTCATTTCCTGGTCGGATACTGTTAATGACAAAGTTGGCTTCTGCAATTTCGTACCAAACCTGTCAACGAAATTCCCGTTGTAGTAGTACGACTCGTATTCCACTACGCGCTGCTGTCCTGTCCCATTTGGAGAAACCAGCGCATCAAGAAAGTCCTTGAAGTCACTACTACCGGTCAGGCTGCCGGTCGTTAATCTCTCCGGTTTCGTTTTATTCAACGCGTCAGCTATAAGGGCATGCGCCTGCACTACGTCGGTCTGAACGAGGTAGGCGGGCGACTCCCGAAGCTCCGGCGATAGAGGTTTCCCCACTTGCGCATCAAGCGGAGGGGTCTGGGTAACAAACCCATCGGTTGTGACCAGGGACTGGTAGACCATTAAATTCGCAACGTTATGCACGACCTTGTTTTTCTTAAGCGACTCAGGTAGAACGGCATCAAGATTGGCAAGGTTGGCTTGCGTAGTTTGAACATTGGCCTTTAGCGCATTCAGATGCGCTGAAGAAATTGATTGAACCTGTGCGACGCTCAGCGCCTGAATTTCCGGCAATGCATTGAGCGCATGTCTCTGCTCGGATCCGGCCGGGATTCCCATTATGCTGAATGAAGGTGGCGTGCAGGTTTTCGCACCTGCCTCCGTCGGCAGGACCTGCGGAACTTTAGTTAGCGGGTCGATGCTGCAGCCACTGAGACAGCCTGTGCCAATCAGTATGGCAAGGATCGGCCTGACACCCCATTTTAGCCTGCATTTTTCGTATATCATGGCATCCCCATAGCTATCGAATTAGCAAGTAAAAATCCGCCAATATCTCGCCTTAAATTACTTTCAAATAATTGACGCCCAAATGACACCCACCTGAAGGCAGTGATCAGGAATCAGGCTTTAAGCGGAAGTCTAGATTTAAATCCCCAGACTATCTGACGAATGGGGATTAAACGAGGATAGTTACGGAGGTGTTTTTTCATATCAGAGCTTACCCGATGGTGTACCCGACACCCGGGTTCCGCCTGCTGAGCCACACTTAAACACTGAAACATTGAGAACGCAGTGTGCCGGTAACGCGCCGCCCTAATGCCCCGGCTTCAGCGCCGCATACGTCCCCGGCGTAATTCCATAGGCACGCTTGAAAAGCCGGTTGAGATGGCTCTGATCGTAAAACCCCACGGCCGCGGCAGCCGTCGCCGCGCTATGCCCCGTGGCGAGCATGCGTTTGGCCGCGAGCAGCCGCACCTGCGTCGCATAAGCGTGGGGCGGCAGTCCGAACTCCTTGCAAAAGGCACGCGTGAGGTAATAGCGGCTAAGCCCCACCAGCTCAGCCAGTTCGTCTACCGGGATATCGCGCTCATAGTTGGCGGCGACATACTCACGCACTTGCGCCATCTTGCGGGCTTCGCGGCGTACCTCGCCGAGTTCGTGCCGCGACTGCCCATAGCGTCCGACCAGCATCCCCATCGCGGCCCACCAGTTCGCCTGCCGCTCCATCATCGGGACCGAGCCGTGTTCGTCGAGACTCGCATGCGCCTTGGTCAGCAGACCGGCAAGGTGTGCGTCCTGATAGAGCCCCGGCGGAATCAGAAGCGGTGTGTCGTCGCGCGAGTCGGGCGAAAACACCGCGCCCAGTGCCCCCAGGCCTTCCATGTCCAGATAGATGGCGCGATAGTTCCATTCGCGGCCCTCCCACACTTCGCCGCTGTGATACTCACCCGGCCCGAAAACCAGCACGCTGCCGGGCCCGGCGACGTCGGTGCCAGTGCGCGTATGACATTGACCCGCACCGGTTTGCGTCATGACGATAACGAGCTCGTCGTGCAGATGCCGGTCGAATTTGTGATCGCCGTAGCGGGCGATCGCGAGACAGGCGCCGTCGAGCGCGCCGTCTCGCCAGCACACCACCTCTGGTTCGCCTTTATCCGCTGTGTCCATGGGTCGCTCTCCGCTCTCCGGGATGCCTGTTAAGTCAATTCTATTCTGACCCGGCGATTGCGGCGGCCCTTGTTCTCGATCTTCACGATCCGGATCGGCCTTGATTGCGCCGTATTGGTCAGGTGCGTGCCACCGCAAGCCTGCCGGTCCAGGTCGCCGATCTCGACGATCCGCACCGAGCCATCGGAGGTAGGCGGCGGCGCCACCGAGAGGCTGCGGATCAGGCCCTGCGTCGACTTCGCCTCCGTTGCGCTGACGTAGTAGGTCCGCACGTCCATGGCGCTGCGAATCACCTCGTTGGCGGGTTCTTCGAGCAGGCGCAGCGCGTCGTTGTCCGCGTCGGGCAGGTCGAAGTCCATGCGGGCGGTGCCGTCGGCATTGATCTGCGCACCGGTCACGAGCGCACCGGCGAAGCGCTGGTAGACAAGCGCATTGAGAATATGCGTGGCGGTATGAAGCTGGGCGACGGTGGCACGCCGGGCGGCATCGACCGCCACGTGCACGTCGCCGCTCAGTTCGAGCGGCTCATCGAGCAGATGCCACAGCATGCCGCCTTCCGGCGCGACGCCGGTAATGCGAACGACGCCCTGCCCGTGCGTCAGCGTCGCCGCGTCCGACACCTGGCCGCCGCCGCCCGGGTGCAAGGCCGAACGGCCCAGCACGACTGCGCCGGGCCGGGATGCGATTACGCTCGTGTCGAACTCGAGTAGGTCCGGCTGCTCATGGCAAAGATAGTGCGCCACCTTGAAGTCCCCGCATGAAATGAAATGACTGATTACGCCTAGCATACGCAGTCTCGCGGGAGGCCGTCTTGGTCAAAAATGCTCTGTGCGAGGTGGGGGAAAGCCGGGGTCTGACCAGGGGTCTAACCGGCGCAACAGGACAATCGGGGCTGAACCACGGCCGGCAGACACTCACTCCAGCCGATCCGCCGCCATCCGCGTGACGATATCGAAGGCCTTCTGCGTCGCGCATTGATTCGCCGCCAGGATGCCGTCGAGAGAGACTAGCCGTTGATATAATTTTTCAAGGCATACGGGAACGGGCATGCCTTACCAAAACATCCACTTCACCCGTCAACCGTCAATCTGACTGGAAGATTCGATGTCCCAACAAATTGCCAACACGAGTCGACCACCTACCCTCACCGGGCTTTTCCTTATATTCAGCCGTATCGGGCTCACCAGTTTCGGCGGAGGCCTGAGCGGCTGGCTGCTGCGCGAATTCGTCCAGGATCGCGACTGGATCAGCGAAGAAGACTTTTTGAACGGTTTGGCTATTTCGCAGGCACTGCCGGGCATCAACGTCAAGAACATGGCGATCTGGATCGGCCACCGGCTGCTCGGCTGGCGCGGCGCGCTGCTGGCAGTCACGGGCATCATCGTTCCGCCCGCCATTCTGATTATTATTCTCGGCACGGTTTTCGAGCAGTTGCTGCACTTCCCCCTCGCTCACATCCTGCTCGCGGGCGCGGCCGCCGCGGCCACTGGGCTCTCGTTGTCGATGGGCGTGACAACAGCGCTCCGGGTGCCACGCAGACTCATTCCTCTGCTCTTTCTCGCGGGCACCTTCGTCGCGGTCGGCATATTGCGCCTGCCGCTGGTGTGGGTCGTAATCGGCGCAGGCGGCTTGAGCGTGCTGCTTGAATACCTCAAACTCCGCAAAGCCTAACCATGTCGAATCGCGTTCTTCTGCAGCTTGCCGCAGTTTTTGCGCCCCTGTCGCTGGTAACAATAGGCGGCGGCCAGGCCATCATCGCCGATATCCAACGGCAGGTTGTCGACGTGCATGGATGGATGACACATGCACAGTTCGGTGTCGACTTCGCGATTTCGCGCATGGCGCCTGGCCCGGGCTCGCTGCTGGCTACCTTGATCGGGTGGCAGATTGCCGGGTTCTGGGGTGCGGTGGTCGCCACGCTGGCGTTACTCGCTCCGACCGGCTTCCTGATTTACGGCGTGACCCACATCTGGGCACGCTATCAGGGCGCGGCGTGGCAATTGGCACTCGAGCGTGGACTGCGCCCCGTGGCCTCCGGCATGATCCTCGCCGCCGGGTGGGTTCTGCTGAAATCGCTCGACGGCGGACTTCCGGCCAAAGCGATTGCCGTCGTTTCTGTCGCGACGCTGCTCAGCACCCGAATCAATCCGCTGCTTCTATTGCTTTGCGGCGCCTTGCTGCTGCTCGGCATGTCGGAACTCAGCGCCAGCCTGCCGGCCATGCTCCAGGTGCATATGGCCGGCTAGGCTCTGTCTGCGTGCGCGTTTCAGCCCCGCGCGATGTGGGTCTCCGCAATCGAGCGGACGTCGATGCGGCGCGGCAGGATCGCGTCGCGATCCGCGCTATCGGCAACTTTCTGAAGTGCGGCGATATCCGCGTCGGTCACGAAGTGCTGCTTCAATGACGCGCGCTGGGTGATTTGCTTCGCGGCGTCTAGCGGTGAACGCGTCAATGTCGCGTAGATCTGCGCGTAGGCATCGGGATTTGCAAGCGCCCAATCGCCCGCGCGTTGCAGCCGGAGCAGAACGTCCGCGATGGCCGCACGTTTGCGCGCATCCGCAAGCGCGGCGCCCGACGCCGTGATGAAACCGAGCCCACTATTGATGCCGGACCCGTCGCGCAAAATGCGCGCGCCGCGTTGAATCGCAATGCCGTAGTACGGATCGAAGGTCGCCCACACGTCGATCGAACCGGACGCGAAAGCGGCAAACGCATCGACGGGCAGGATGAAGCGGACCTTGACATCGTCTTTCGAAAGTCCGGCTTCGGCGAGTGCGCCATACAACTGGAACTGCGAAATACTGCCGCGTGCGGACGACACGAACACGTCGCGCCCCTTCAGATCCGCCACCGTGCGAATCGGCGAATCGCGCGCAACCAGAATGCCGAGTTGCGCACCCGAGCCCACACGTGTCGCGACGATCTTCAGGCTCGGGTCACCCACCGCTGCGGCAAGCACCGGCAAGTCGCCCGCCGGAGCAAGATCGACGGCGCCCGCGCGTTGCGCTTCGAAGAGGGGTGCCGCGCCCTGGAAGTTGGCCCAGCGAAATGCGTACGGCGTACCGTCGAGCACCTTCGCCGCTTCCGCCAGCGCCCGGGTGCCGCCGGCTTGATCGCCGAGCACGATCGTCGTGGATGCCAGATCCGCAGCCTGCACGTTGCGCGCATGAAATGCGCCGGTTGCGGCCAGCGCCGGTACTGCGCCGAGCAGTTTCAGCGCGCGTCGCCGCGTGGAAAACGACGTGAAAACAGAAGCAGCCATATGCCCTCGCATGCAATATGTCTGCTAGCGTAGCGATCAGGACGTGCCGTGAGAATGATTCAATTGCGATATCTTTATCTCGAACGGACTGCTATCTTTTTCAGCCCGACGCGAGGCCATCGCTTACGGTTGCCCGAATATGCCGCGATAAGCGCCATACCTCGACAGAACGATCAACGCGCTGACCAGCGGCATCACCACCAATCCGCGCACGAGCATAGCCGCCGGGTTGGCCAGCAAGGCAGTTCCCGCGAGCGCCCCCGCGATTACGATTGCGTACAGGAGCGCAATGCGCCAGTTGCGCACGACGGCACGCAAACTTGCTGCCATCGCGTTCAGCGGTGAAATGTTGTTCAGCACCACCAGAGTCGGCGCAAACCAGACCAGCGAAGCCGCGAGCGCATAGCCGAGAAAATCGAATAGCGGCTCAAGCGCATTGCCCGATCCGTTGTGCGCGCCGTAGACGATCGTCAGATCATGCAGGCCATTGGGCATCACGGATGCCCTCATGGATACATGGAACACCGCGAACGAAATCAGTTGCCCCGCGCAAACAACGGCAGCGCCGCATACCCCGATCGCGATCAACGCATTGCGATGCACGTTGACGGCCTCGAGCGTCTCGCGAATCGCCCACGGGCGCGCATTGCTCGAGCGCTCCTGCATCAGCACCAGACCCGCGGCAAGGATCGGCCCGACGAGCACCGCGAGCAACCGCAACGGCGGCACCAGTTCGAACAACGTCGCAAAATCGGCACAACCAAGAATCGCCCCGAACCACAGCACCGGATTCGTGCGCGCGATCCGGAACCCTTGCGCGAGCCAGCCGGCCGCGCTCCGTAAGCTCGCCACACGGCTGTCTGGATAGCGCAGCCCGGGCGCACGTTGTGAGTGCGTGGGGACTGCAGTACCGCCTGAATAGTGCAGGTTCATGGCCGCTTCCTGTTTATCGAATGAGCACCGAAAGAAGATCGAAACGTCAGTCAATCCACACTGCGGTTCAGGCAGAGTGCCCTTCGTCGAGCCGGGCGGTAATCAGATCGAGTTGCCGCCGGACGTAGCGGACGAGGCCACGCCATGTAACGCGCGTCAACCACAAACACAGCCACAAGCCGACGATGCCGGCAACCAGCATCGCGAACCCGTAGATCATCGCGCCGATGCCCGAGCCATGCGATCCGACAACAACGGTGCTCTGCGAACCGTTCCGGATCGCAACGTGGTCGCGATCGATCACGACCGATTCCGATCCGCGGCGAACCACCAGGCTTTTGCCGCTGCCGTCCGTCCCCTGTACGAAGGACACGTGTTCGCCGTGGTTCCTGATATCCCATGCCATCGACTTCGCACCGGCTCCAATGCGAGCGACGGAAACTTTATCTCCTTCGTGATCCCTGAGATCGAGCGCGACGATATCGGCGGATGCGATAGACCATGTGCCGTCCGGGTCGACTTTGAACAGATCGCGCGCGCCGCCGACGGAATCGATCTTGAGGTTGCCGCCCTCATTCTTGATATCGATTGGGCCGGCAAGGGTCACGATGGAAATCCGTGTGGCCGCATCCGGCCGCAGCAGGAAACGGTCGCCGTCCACCTGGAATGCTTTCATGTTGGCGATTGCGAGGCCGACGTCACCCTGCGTGGGCGAGTGATCCGCATCACTGTTGTTGTTCGGCGCGCTGCTGTTGCCGCTGCCGCTCGCCTGCTGATCCGTTCTCACGTCACTGCTCTCAAAGGTGAACGGCACCGAATGGAACGGCGGCCACCCGAACAGATGGTGACTGCCTAGCGCGACCACCGTTACAAGCCCGGCAACCGTGAGCGCACCCGAGATCGCATAGCAGAACGTCAGTATCAGCAGGTAGAACATGAATGGAATCAGGAGAAGCAATTGCAACAGACCGAGCCCCGCAATCGACACGATCACCCGCATCAGGTTGCCGAACGAGCGCCGCGTCTCCCACTGGCGGAACGTTGCCTGCGCTTTCAGTTCGCGTGCAAGCTTGACCGGGTCGCCGAGCGCGGCAACCACTTCTGCTTCACTGCGCCCCGCTGCGAGCGCGTCGCCGAAGTACTCGCGATAGTCGGCGACGATTTCGTCGACTACCTGCTTCGGCAGACTCCGCAGTTCGTGGCGCAATTGCTGGATGAATGCGTCCTGCGTCATTGCTTTTCCCCTGTTCCTGAGGACGTACCGGACAAGGCCAGCACGCCATTGACTTCATCGACAAAACTGCGCCATTCGCTTTGCATTTCCGCCAGGCTGTTGCGACCCGCCGCCGTCAGCGAGTAGTACTTGCGTGGCGGCCCCGAGCTGGATTCCACGAAATAGGTCGACACCCACGCCTCGGCCTGCAAGCGGCGCATCAGCGGGTAGATCGTGCCCTCGCTGATCTCCATGGTTTCCGAAAGCGTCGAGACGAGCTCGTAGGCGTAGCTGTCGCCGCCGGCGAGGACAGCCAACACGCACATGTCGAGGGTTCCCTTCTTGAGCTGCGTTTTCATTCAGATCCATTACATTAATGTGCATAGCACGGTACCTTGCTATGCACTGGTGCGGAACACACTGATCCGCCAAAAGATGGACGAACTCTAGCACCCAGTATTGTTTAATGCAAGGTACTGTTTTATGCACAGGACGTCGCGACCAGCCGGACCCGCCTTCGATCATTCGCGACATTAATACAAAGGATTAGAAAACAGACTTTTACTTATTGTTTTTGGCTTCCGATAAAGGCACCAGGCCATGCGCGCAATGGCTGCGTTCATCCACTGAAACCGCCATGCCTCAAGGAGAAAGCCATGACGTCCCAGCGCCACGCGGACATGCCGCCGCCATCAGACGGAACCCCAGGCACCCCAGCCAACATGAACAGTATCGCGGTAGCGAGCGTGATCGGCACGACTGTCGAATGGTATGACCTGTTCGTTTTCGCCACCGCCTCGGCACTCGTTTTCAACAAGGTGTTCTTTCCCGGCTTTGTGCCGCTGGTCGGCACCTTGCTTGCATTCGGCACCTTCGCCTCCGCCTATCTCGCGCGCATTGTGGGCGCCGCGCTGTTCGGCCATTTCGGCGACCGCCTGGGGCGCAAGGCCATGCTGCTGGTCTCGCTCATCATTATGGGCATCGCGACATTCTCGATTGGCCTGCTGCCGAACTACGCGTCGATCGGAATCTGGGCGCCCATTCTGCTGCTCACCTTGCGCGTCATCCAGGGGCTCGCGCTCGGCGGCGAGTGGGGCGGCGCCGTGCTGATGGCGGTGGAACATGCGCCCGCCAACAAGCGCGGACTGTATGGATCGTGGGTGCAGATCGGCGTGCCCGCCGGCACCCTGATCGCCAATCTGGCGTTTCTGGTCAGCAATGCCATGCTGTCAAACGAGGCACTGCTCTCCTGGGGCTGGCGCATTCCGTTCCTGGCGAGCGCCCTGCTCGTAGGCGTTGGGCTGTATATCCGGTTGAATACATCGGAAACGCCGTCGTTTCGCAAGGTCAAGGAAGCCGACGCACAAGTCAAATTGCCGATCGCCGAGGTACTCACGCGCTACTGGAAGCAGGTTCTGCTCGGCGGCATCGCGACCATGTCGACCGGTACCTCGTTCAATCTGATCGTCGCCTTCGGGCTGACCTATGGCACGCAGACGCTGGGCTTCTCGCGCAACGCCATGCTCTCCATTGCCTTGATTGCCTGCGCGCTCTGCATCGTGTTGCTGCCGGCCTTCGGCAAGCTGTCCGATATCGTGGGCCGCAAGCCGGTGATTATCGGCGGCATCGTCGCGGAAGCCCTGCTTGCTTTTCCGCTTTTCTGGCTGCTGGATACGCGCGAGTTTTCGTTCGCACTGCTCGGTTATCTGCTGATGATAACCGCTTTCGCCGCGAACTACGGCCCCATCGCAACCTTCCTCGCGGAGTTGTTCGGCACCGAGGTTCGCTACTCCGGCCTCTCGGTGAGCTATATGCTGTCCGGGCTGCTCGGCAGTGCGGCCACGCCGATTGTCACCACCGCGCTGTTGTCCGCGACGGGCCGCGGTTCGTCGGTGGCGTGGTACATGATGGGCTCGGCCGCTGTGTCCGTGCTCGCGCTCGTGCTGCTCGCGGAAACGCTGCGCCGCGATATCTCATCCACGGCGCGCGCCCATGCCGCCACCGCGAGCCTTTCGTGAAGGCCTGATATGGAAACGGAAAACATTTCACTTATGCCCGCCACGGCAGAATCGTCCTTACTGCGCGGTCTTGAGGCCGTCAGTTTCCCGACGCTCGGGCACTTTCTGGAGAACGGCTTCGCGGACCATCTCATTCGCGCGATGGTCCCCAACGTGAAGGTGATCGGGCGCGCGGTAACGCTCAAACTGCTGTCGCCCGACGCCATTCCCGTGAACCACGCGCTGTCGCAACTCAAGCCCGGCGACGTGCTGGTGATCGACATGAACGGCAACCACGCGCATGCGCCGGTCGGAGCGGTCACGGCATGCGCCGCGCTCAACGCCGGCGCGAGCGGCGTTATCGTCGACGGCGTGGTGACCGATCTCATCGAACTACGCAGCACGGGGCTGCCGGTGTTCGCGCGCGGCACGTCTTTGCTGACGACCAAGAAACGCGATACGGAGTCGAGTCTGTTCAACGAGCCGGTGATGTGCGGCGGGATCGTGGTGAGACCAGGCGACATCGTGCTGGCCGACGACAACGGCGTGCTGTTCGCGCAAGCGCCGGCCCTCACTGCCGTGATCGATCTGGCGCTCGCATCCGATCGCGCGGAGCCCGCCATCCTGGCCCGGCTCAATGCCAAAGAACCGGTTCACGAGGTTCTGCAATGCGTTACGCCGTCAACTATTCGCGCCGCTAATGATCAGCATTAAAACAATGAAATTGACGGATACTGACTCACTAACGAACACTACGCGCACTACAGTTACAGCTACAGCAAGCGAGAACCAGGGAGACTTCTGAAATGCAATCCACGCCAACACCCGATCGCATAAGCGAAAAACCGGCGCCGCTGGGCGACGAACAGCAGGTACGGGAGGAACTGGCGGCGCTCTACCGGCTGGCCGCTCACTTCCGCATGACCGACATGATCGACACGCACATCACGGCACGCCTGCCCGGCGCGCCGGGCGAGCCGCCGGCATTTCTGATCAACCGCTATGGCGTGCTGTTCCACGAGATGCGCGCGTCGGACCTCGTGAAGATCGATCATCTCGGCAATGTCATCGATGAACGGGCGCACAGCGAGCCCGCGCTATTTCGCGTGAACGCCGCCGGGTTCACGATTCATTCCGCCATTCACGCGGCACGCGACGATCTGCATTTCGTGATCCACACGCATACGGCCGCCGGCACGGCGGTATCGGCCCAGGAGCAGGGGTTGCTGCCGATCAGCCAGCATGCGCTGAAGTTTTACGGCAAGCTCGCCTATCACGATTACGAAGGCATCGCGCTCGAACTCGGCGAGCGCGAGCGTCTGGTGCGCGACCTCGGTTCATGCAAGGCGATGATTCTGCGCAATCACGGGCTGCTCGCGGCAGGCACCACGGCCGCTGAAGCCTTCCACGAAATCTATTTCCTCGAACGGGCCTGTCAGGCGCAAATCCAGGCGCTGGCCGGCGGCAGCGCGCTGCGCATTCCGCCGCGAGAAGTGTGCGAGCTGACCGCGAGCCAGTTCGCCCGCGAAGACTCCGCGGAAATTGCGGAACTGGCGTGGCGCGCGGCGCTACGACTGATCGACGATCCGCAATCCGACTACCGCAACTAGGCCCGCTTTCCGATTCGATGCAATGACCAAACTCGTTCTGATGAGCCGTGACTACGACATGTCACATCTGGTGCAGCCGATTCAGCGTGCCGCTCCTGACCTCGAGGTCGTGATGCACGGCGAGCAATCCGCGGGCGACGCGGAAATCGCCGTGTGCTGGAACCCACCGGCCGGCGCACTGGCGGCGCTGCCGAAACTGCGGCTCGTGCATAGCATCGCCGCGGGTGTCGACAACATTCTGTCCGATCCTGCCCTGCCCGCCGTGCCGCTGTGCCGCGTCGTCGATCCACAACATGCACGTGGAATGGGCGAATTCGTTACGTGGGGGGTGCTGCACTTTCATCGTCAACTCGACCGCGTGCTCGCCAATCAGCGTCTTGACCGCTGGTTCCGCCACGATCAGCGCGATGCGTCCGAATGCGCCGTGGGCATCATGGGACTGGGGGAAATCGGCAGCCGCGTCGCGACGGATTTGCAGCGCTTCGGCTTCGCGGTGCGCGGCTGGGCGCGCAAGCCCCGTGAACTGCCGGGCGTGACTACTTTCGCCGGCCCCGAGCAGCTCAAACCATTTCTCCAGGGCACCGACATCCTCGTGTGCCTCCTGCCGCTCACGCACGAAACCCGCGGAATTCTCAACGCGAACACCTTCGAACACTTGCGCCCGGGCGCGAAACTGATTCACGTTGGCCGCGGCGAGCACCTGGTGCCCGCGGATCTGATCGCTGCGCTCACAAGCGGACAGATCGGCGGCGCGATCGTCGATGTGTTTCCGACCGAACCGCTACCACGCGAAGATCCGCTGTGGCGGGCTCCGAATCTGATCGTGACGCCCCACATGGCGTCGGTTGCCAGCTCGGCGACGATCGGCACGCAAGTGGCGCACAACGCACGCAGGCTGATCCGCGGCGAGCCACTGCAGAATGTAGTGGACGTCACGCGTGGTTACTGAGCGCGCTTATTGACCACAACTACCGGGCGGCGCGCTAACGTTCAGCGCCTTCCGCCTGGCCGTCGATGAACACATTCAGCGCATCGATAAACGCGGCTTCAGCAGCGCTCAGCTTGCGGTCCTGTGACCACAGCATATAGATATCGAGGTCGGCCACGCCGTCATCCGGCGGCAGCCGCTGAAGGCGGCCTTGAGCAATGTCGTCGCGCACCACGTGTTCCGGCAGGCAACCGATACCGAAGCCCGCGAAGATGAAACGCCGCACCTCGGTCATGCTCGACGATGAGCCGACCACGCGCCCCGTGAAGCCCATCTCGTCACGAAAAAACGTGAGCGGGGACATGTGGTCACCCACCTTGTCGCCAGTGAAGGAGACGAACTTTTCGCCCGCCAGGTCGGCAACCCGGATGTCGCTGCGTCCAAAGAGCGGATGATGGCGTCCGCAGAAAAGCGCATACCGTTGCCGCAGAAACACGCGGCTGTCGACTCGTTTGGGTAACGCGCGCCGCGGCGTCAGCCCAAGCGTCGCGGATTTTTGCTGCAGACTGTTCACCACATCGGCGCTGCGCATCTCCTGACTTTCGAGTTCGATGCGCGGATAGGTGCGGTGAAACTCGGCAAGAAACGTATCGTAGGCCGGAAAATCAATGCCGCTGACGGTACTCACGCGCACCATGCCGGAGATATCGTGATCGCGATCCACTTCGGCAAGCGACAGGCGCGAGATCGTGCCGTACACGTCCTCAGCAATCTGTTTCACTTCGATACCGGCCTGCGTGACCTCGATACGCGGACCGTGACGGTCCACGAGGCGCAGTCCCAACTGCTCCTCCAGACGCCGCAGCGCCTGGCTCACGGCGGGCTGTGTCAGATGCAGCCTGGCCGCCGCGCGACTCACGCTGCCCTCTTTCGCAATGGCGAGAAAAGTGCGCAGCAGATTCCAGTCAAGGCGGTCGTTCAGGTAGGTGTCCGGGCGGTCTTTGCTCACGATGAGCCTCACTGTTTACATCATCCACGAAAATTATACTGAGGATTAGAATTAGAAATTAGACTTATCATTTTTGATTACCGATAAAGGCATCACGACGAACCCGACGCGGCGATTGCGCCGCGGCTTCAGGAGTATGTGATGCTAAAAATCAATGGTGAGCGGCTCTGGACGAGCCTGATGAACATGGCCGCCGTCGGCGCCACCCCCGCAGGCGGCGTGCGGCGCCTCGCACTGAGCGCGCAGGACGCGGCAGGCCGGGCGCTTTTTTCGCAGTGGTGCATCGAGGCCGGGCTCACGTTGTCCGTCGATCAGGTGGGCAATCTTTTCGCGCGGCGCGCCGGCAAACGGAACGGCGCAGCGCCCGTTGCGAGCGGAAGTCACCTTGACACCCAGCCCGAGGGCGGCCGCTTCGACGGGGTCTACGGCGTGCTCGCCGCGCTCGAAGTCGTACGCACCTTGAACGACGCGAACATTGAAACCGACAAGCCCATCGAGATCGTCGTGTGGACCAATGAGGAAGGCGCGCGCTTCACGCCGGCCATGCTCGGATCGGCAGCCTTCACCGGCGTCATGCCGCTCGCCCAGGCGTTGAGCACGCGCGATGCCGACGGCACCTCGGTCGAAGATGCTCTGCAAACCACCGGCTATGCCGGCACGCGCGCCGTGCCCGGCATTGTCTTCGACGCGTACTTCGAGGCGCACATTGAACAGGGTCCCGTTCTCGAGGAAAGCGGCGTGCCGATCGGCGTCGTGACAGGCGGCCAGGCGATTCGCTGGCTCGACGTGCGCGTGCGTGGCCAGGCAGCGCATGCGGGCACGACGCCGATGCAGTACCGCCGCGACGCGCTGTTCGCGAGCGCGGAAATGGCCGCGGAACTGGAGCGCATCGCAGCGGAGTTTTTCCCGCAAGGTCTCGCCACCATTGGTGAGCTGCACATACGCAATGCGTCGCGCAATACCATCGCCGCGGACCTGACGTTCACGGTGGACCTGCGCCATCCGGACGATACGCTGATCGGCAACATGGAAACCGCGCTGCGCGAGCGCTTCGAGACGATTGCAAAACGCCGCCGCCAGACGGTCGAGATAACACAGCATTGGGTCAGCCCGGCCACGCCGTTCGACCCGCTGTGCATTGCCGCGGTCAGCCACGCGGTGGAAGCGCTGGACTATCCGCATCAACGCATCATCAGTGGCGCCGGACACGACGCGATCCATCTCGCCAAACATTGTCCGACGGCGATGATTTTTATTCCCTGCGTCGACGGTCTGAGCCATAACGAAGCCGAAGATGCGTTGCCGGAAGACGTCAGGCGTGGCACGGACGTGCTGCTTCACGCGATGCTGGCGCGCGCGGGGCAAGCCGCATGAACCCCCATCAAACGGTGCGTGCGCCAGGTGTGCGGCGCACATGGCTCTTCGTGCCCGGCAACAATCCCATGGCCCACGCCGCAGCTCTGCGCAGCGGCGCCGACGCCGTGGTCGCCGACCTGGAAGAGATGACCTCGCCGCAAGACCGGCCGCAGGCACGCGAGCGCATTGTCACGCTATTGCGCGACGCGGCGGCGGCCGGCACGTTCGGCTCGGTACGGATCAACACCCTGGAGCACGACGGCCATGCCGATCTCGAAGGCGTCATGCCCGGCCACCCACGGGCAATTTTTCTGCCGCACGCGCAAGGCACGGCCCAACTGGCCGCGCTCGACGATGCGCTCGCCGTCATCGAGCGCAAGCTGGGCATTCCGGCGGGCTCGACGGAGGTGGTTCCAGTTATCGAATCCGCACAGGGTCTGGTCAATCTGGGCGCGCTGCTTCACGTGGGAGCACGCATAAAGTGCTGCATGCTCGCGGTCGAAGACCTGGCGGCGAATCTCGGCGCGCGCCGCACGCCTGGCGGCAACGAACTGCTCTACGCACGTAGCCGCTTTCTGGTCGAGTGCGTTGCCGCCGGCTGTGTGCCGATCGATCTTCCGTGTACGTATCGGGCGGCGCAGGTGCTGGAACGTGACATGGACCTCTCCACGCAACTCGGATTTACCTCGAAAAGCGTCGTGTTTGCGGAGCACGTGCCGGCGATTCACCGTGCGCTGACGCCGACCAAGGAAGACGTGCGGGCTGCGCATGACCTCATCGCCGCGCACGCGGCACAGCAGGCGAATCCGTCCGCCACCGACGGATCGGCATGGATCGACTACCCGGAACGCAATAACGCGCAACGATTGATCGCGCGCGATGCGCTGCTGCGCGCCTTTGACGACAGCCGCAACGCATAGCCTTGGCAAACGCGCAGGCAAACGATCCCGCAAACATTAGCCATCCTGATAGTGAAGATTAAAAATCCGAATTTGGCAGGCGCATTTCGGCGACCGATAAAAACGCTAATCAAACCCACGCTGCCGTCCATCAACAGGATTCTCCATGTCCCATTCTGAACAGACGCACCAGCCCGTACGCGCCGCCACCGCGGCTTTTATCGGCACGGCCGTCGAGTACTACGACTACTACACCTATGCGACGGCCGCCGCGCTCGTGCTCGGCGAGGTGTTCTTCCCCAGCAGCAATCACTTCCTCAGTACGATGGCCTCGTTCGGCACGTTCTTTGTCGGCTTCGTGGCGCGCCCGTTGAGCGGCGCGGTCTTCGGGCATCTCGGCGACAAGCTCGGTCGCAAGAAGATGCTGCTGCTGACCATGTTCCTGATGGGGATCGCCACCACCGGCATCGGTCTGTTGCCCGGCTATAGCAGCATTGGCATCTGGGCGCCGGTTCTGCTGGTGCTGCTGCGGATTCTGCAAGGTATTGCCGTGGGCGGCGAATGGGGCGGCGCGGTGCTGATGGCGAGCGAGCATGCGCCGGCCGGCCGTAAAACGTTCTTCGCGTCGCTGCCGCAGATGGGCAGCCCGGTCGGCCTGATTCTTTCGCTTGTGTCGTTCAGGCTCGTTACCTCGCTCGATCACGACAGCTTCGTGGCCTGGGGCTGGCGCCTGCCGTTTCTGGCCAGCTTCGTGCTGCTGTTGATCGGCATGGCGATCCGTCTCGGCGTCAAGGAGTCGCCCGAGTTCGAGCTGCTTCGCAAGAATCGCGAGGTGCTGAAGTCGCCCGTCAAGGAAGTGCTGCGTACCGCCTGGTACCCGATCGTCATGGCGGCGATGGCTACGACAATCGGCTCCGCCGGATTCTTCTTCACCAACACGTTCATGATTTCGTATGTCACAGGTTATCTCGGCATGTCGAAATCATTCATTCTCGATTGCCTGTTTGTGGTCACCCTGATCCAGTTGGCGTCGCAGCCGATTTCGGCACTGCTGGCGCAACGCGTTGGCGAGACCCGCTTTCTGACCTGGGCGGCCCTCGTGTCCATGTTCACGCCCTACCCGATGTTCCTGCTCGTCAAGACGCAAAGCCCCGTCGCGATCGTGGCAGGCATCTCGCTCGCGGTGGTGGTGCTGTCCGCCACCTACGCCGTCATCGCCGGTTTCATGACGCCGGCATTTCCAACGCAGGTCCGCTACTCCGGCATTTCGATCGCCTATCAACTGTGCGCGACAATCGCCGGTGGAACGACGCCGTTGATCGGGACGATGCTCGCGCAGAACTACAAGGGCGAGTGGCTGCCGCTGGCGATGTTCTTCACGCTGCTTTCGGCCGTGTCGCTGGTTGGTATCGTGGGGCTTGGGCGTTATCGCAAGGGGATACGCGCGGAGGAAACCACGGCAGTGCTAGCCAGTTAGGGCCGCCCGGCAGAGGACGATCAGACGCGATGCGAATCCGGCCGGCAAAAGCGCCATTGATCGAATCACGCCGGCCTAGAGCGACGCGCCCCCGCACATCACGATCTGCTGCCCGGTAATCGCACCCGCATCGGCACCGAGCAGGAAGGCGGTCAACGCGGCCACTTCCGACGGTTTGACGAAGCGGCCGATCGGCGGCAATTTAGGCGGCGTACCGGCTCGCGCGGGATGGCTGAGCAGCGGCGTATCGGTGGCGCCTGGCGCCACCACATTGACGGTGATGCCGCGCGGCGCGAGTTCGGCGGCCCAGGATCGGGCCATGCCGACCAGTGCCGCCTTGGTCGCGGCATATTGGCTGCGGGTAGGAGCGCCATTTGCCGTCCGGCTGCCGATCAGCACAATACGGCCACCTGTGGACAGGTTCGGCAACAGCGCATTGACGAGAAATGCAGCCGCGTCGACATGAATCCGCCACATCGCCGCACCGTCTTCGGCGGCCAGTTCGCCTAACGGCGCCGTGCGCATGAAGCCGGCTGCATGCACGAACGCATCGCAGGCGCCGATGGCATCGACAACAGGCACCAGCGCGGCAAAATCCGTCACGTCGACGGGGATAATCTTCAGGTGCTCGACGTCGTGCTTCGCCGGTGTCCGGCACAGGCCCGTTACGCGCCACCCTTGCGCCAGCAGGCGCTGGACGATCGCCTCGCCGATTCCCGACGACGCACCCGTGACCACGGCGTGCTTCTGTTCAACAGACTTCGCTGTCACTCCGCTTCCCCTCGAAAATCGGTCACGGAGAGGCGTCGCGAACGCTTAGCGGGCCGCCACGGTCTCCACCGTCACCTCGCCTCGCTCATCGAACAAGGCCAGTTCCTGCGGCTCAGCCGCGTCATCGGTAATCAACGTCCAGTCGCGCTCGAGCGGCGTCCAATGCTGCTGGCTGGCGCGGCCGAGCTTGTCGGCGGTAACCAGCACGAACACGCTCGCTGCCTGGCGGATCACACATTCCTTCAGATACGCCTGCTCGGCCGTCGCCTCACACAAGCCACGTGTTGCCGTCACACCGTCGGCACCGAGAAACGCCTTGTCGAAACTCAGGCGGCTCAGCGCAAGCTGCGCCAGCGGCCCGAGCGTACTCATGCTCGACGAGCGGATATCGCCGCCAATCAAGGTCACCCGCACCTTGCTGGCCGCGAGCGCGCCGACCACCAGCAGATTGTTCGTCACGACATGAATCGAGAGATGCCCGATCAATTGCCGTGCAAGCGCCGCGGTGGTGGTCCCGCCATCGAGAAACAACGTGTCGTCTTGCTGGACATGCGCGAGCGCCGCGCGCGCGATCGCATCTTTCTGCTCGCGAAAGCTCTCGCTGCGCTCGTCGAGCGAAGCTTCCGGCTCGTGCGCGCTCACCGCCGCCGCGCCGCCGTAGGTGCGCAGAATCTGCCGGTCCTCCGCGAGCGCGCGCAAATCGCGCCGTACGGTCGCCTCGGACATGCCGAAGTGCTCGCACAAGGTACCGACATCTGTCATCCCGCCCAGCACAGCGTGAAGCATCGCCTCGCGGCGTTTCGCAACTTTCATGATCTTGGATCGGAGGAACCGGTTAAGCGACAGCGCGCCATAAGCGCGCGAAAAAGTGTGCCTAGTGTAGCGAATTTCCATTCGTACGCCGTGTCCCTTGCCGGTCCGCTCAAAACCGGCTCATCCATCCCTGCCGTTTCACTTACGGCATGAGCCGCGCACCCAGCTTTCGTCGACGCTCACGTATTTGATCCGTTGACGGAAGTACGTGAAAGCAATATGCAATGCGCCGTCGGCCGATTGCACGATCGACGGGTACGAATACTCGCGGTTGCGCTGCTCGGCCGAGTTGTTCGTCATGCAGTAGCCGTCGCCGATTTCCAGATTGCGCCGGCGCGGCCAGGTGTGGCCGCCGTCTTCGGAAACAGCCAGTGACATCGGGCTGCGCGGCGCGCCCCAGAATGCGCTGCCGTGCGCCGATGCGCCTTGATCGCGCAACGCGCCGCTGTCTTCCGAATCTTCGATATCGTCGTACAGTGAGGCGCGCCGCCCGGTGCTATGCGACGCGTCGCTCTCGTTGAACACCAGTGCGAGATGGCCGTTCTTCAGCGGCACGAACTGGATCGACGAGTTGTTGTTCGGTAACGTGGTTGCTTGCGGCGCGCTCCACGTGCGGCCATCGTTGGAGCGGCTCGCGTAGATAAAATCCGCCCAGCGGCTGCGAAACAGTGCGAGCAGGGAGCCGTCGGCGAGTACCTGCACGTTCATATGCACGCAACCCACGCTGTCGGGCACCTCATGCTCGCGCCACGAGCGCCCTTCGTCTTCGGAAATCAGCACGGCGCTGATGTCGTTGTTGCCAACCCAGCGTTCACCGGGTTCGGTGCGGCACAGGAACACCGGGCACAACCATGCGCCGTCCGGCAGGACGACGATCGGTTGACGCACGAAGGTGCCCGCACGATCGAACAACGTCTCGATCGGCCCCCAGGTTATGCCGCCGTCGGACGAGATGCGCCGCCGCACGATCGCCGTGTTCTGATGGCCGGACAACTGCGCGGTATAGGTGAGCCACAAACGGCCATCGGGCGCGGTAAACAGCACGGGGTTCTGCTCGGAGCGTGTCGGGTCGTTCGAGAGCTTCTCGGGCTCGGACCAGACGCCGGCACCCGCACGCAAGCGCGACATGTAGATCGACACGTCGGGAATCCCCTCCTGCGTGCCGCCAAACCAGACACACAGCAGGTCGCCATTGGGCAGCGCATGCAGGTTGGCCGCGTGGTTCTGCACGCACGGGGACGGCAACCAGGCGTCGTGGCGCTGCGCATCGGCGTAGGCCACGCGCACATGGCCGTCCCATGCCGCCGGAGTGGGGGCTTCTGTGAGGATGGAAGTCATCCGGAGTTCTCCTGAATACGTCACTTCAATGTGATTCACGATGCTGGAGCCGTTCGCCGCTCGCGCCGGCCGGCTTGGAATCCGAGGGAAACAGCAATTTTTCCAGCACGATAACGACAGCCGGCGTCACCAGCGACACATACATGTTGTCGATACCGAACGGATTGCCGAGCAGATACCACACCGTGGTCGAGATCGTCGCGATGATCAGCGCGGCCATCGCCCCACGGCTGCTGTTGAAGAAAGGCAGATAGATGCCGATCAGGGCCACCACGGAGACCGTCAACCGCAACGCCCGCGTGAAGAACGACAGCGCCAGGATCTGCGGCACGAACAGCACGAATACGAGCGGCACGAGTCCGACCACGAGCGAAATCCAGCGCGTCATGCGCAGTTCGACATCGGGCGCCGGGTTGTAGCGCGGCACATAGAAATCCTTCACCACCAGCGAGGCGATGGCAAGCGCCACGGTGCACACGCTGACGAAAATCGACGCGACGAGCGAGGTCGTCACGACGCCGGCCAGCAGCGGATTCATGTGCTGCAGAAACACCGGCAGCGCATAGAGGCTCTTGATGTTGGGAAACAGAAACTTGGCGGCCACGCCGAGGAAACCCAGCGCGATCGAGATCGGCACGCACAATGCCGCGGCCAGCAGCGAGGCATTGCGCGCCGCCGCGGGTGAACGGGTCGCGGATATCGCCTGAATGATGAACTGCGTCGAGAAGATCGCGCCCGCCGTGCCGATGATCCACGCGCCGATCGTACCGTTGCTGAGCGAGCCGTTCCAGGTGAAGTAATGCTCGGGCATCTGCGCCATCATCGGCTGGATGCCGCCGGTCATTTGCCACGCCACGACCACCAGAATCGCGATGCCGATCAACTTGACCGCGCTATGCACGATAGTCAGGTATGCGACGCTCTTCAAGCCGCCCCACGCGAAGTACACCGTACTCACGATCGCCGTGATCACCGCGGCGGTCGGCAGATTGATGCGCATCACCGTCGAAATCGCCGCAGCGCCGCTCACATAGTTGCCCACGTTCACGAGGAACAGCGCATAGATCATGATCGCCGAGACGACCAGCTTGGCGCGTTTGCCGTACTTCATTGCAATGAAGCCGGAGATCGTGAACTCGCCCGAACTGTAGAGACGTTTGGCCATGAAGAGGCCAAAGAACAGAAAACCGATCGAAGCGGCGATCACCGACCACGACGCCGCGATCCCCGCGCTGAACGCTTCCTGCGAGGTGCCGACCGTCGATTTCGCGCCGATGAATTCCGACATCAGCAATACCGCGACGACCACGGCCGGCATCGAGCGCGACGCCACCATGAACTGTTCGGAGTTGCGGCTGCGCAGTTTGACGCTGAACCAGCTGGTCAGAAGAATGTAGAGCACGACCATCCCGATGATGATCGCTGTGTCCCAGTAGCTAAAAGTTGCCATGGTGTCTCCAATGTATTTTGACGACGTCTTCGCATCGAAAAATCCGGCCGCCGGGCGTGTCCCCGCCTTCTCGACGGCCGAGAATCTGTTTTCGCCGCACGAGCGGCATGATGTTGCCGGCTTGCGGCCCGCTCTCAGGCTTCCAGTTCGGAGTGCCGCGTCGCGAGATCGAGTGCCTGCTTCAGCGCCTCGAGCATGCTGCCCTCGTCGGCGATACCCTTGCCGGCAATGTCGAACGCCGTACCGTGATCGACCGAGGTACGAATCACCGGCAGACCGACGGTCACGTTGACGCCGGCCTCGAGGCCCATCACCTTGACCGGGCCGTGGCCCTGGTCGTGATACATCGCGACCACCACGTCGAAATCGCCGCGGCCGGCGCGGAAGAACAGCGTATCGGCGGGCAACGGGCCTTCCACATCCCAGCCGCGTGCCTGCAGCACCTGCACCGCCGGAATGATCTTTTCCTCTTCCTCGCCGTAGCCGAACAGCCCGTTCTCGCCCGCATGCGGGTTGATCCCACAGACGCCGATGCGCGGATTCTCGATACCGGCGCGCACCAGCGTTTCATGCGCGCGCTCGATGGTCCGTTGCACGAGGCCCGGTTCGATCCGGCGAATCGCATCGAGCAGGCCGATGTGGGTCGTGACGTGAATCACGCGCAACTTCGGCGCGACGAGCATCATCGACACTTCGTCGATGCCGGTCAGATGCGCGAGCATCTCCGTATGCCCGGGGAAAATGTGGCCGCCGGCGTGCAGTGCTTCCTTGTTCAGCGGCGCCGTGCAGATCGCATCCAGTTCGCCGGCCGAAGTCAGTTTGACGGTGCGCGCAATGTACTGATACGCCGCATCGCCCGCGATCGCCGAGAGCTTGCCGTACGGCAGATCCGCGGGAATCAGGCCGAGATCGATGCAATCGACCACGCCGCATTCGAAGCCGGCGTCCGCGGGACTGCCGATCGAGCGCACTTCGAGCGCGAGGCCCGCGCGCGTGCCCGCATCGCGCAAACGCGCGGCGTCGCCGATCACGAGCGGACGGCACTGTTCGTAGACGGAGGCATGCGCCAGCGCCTTCATGACGATTTCCGGGCCGACGCCGGCAGCATCGCCCATGGTGATGCCGATAACTGGACGATAGGTCATTGTGGGGAGTCCTTTGAGGGTGGCCTCGGGAGGCCGGGCAATGCGTTGAACGCCGGCGAGTTTCCGCCAGGCAAGATGAAGCGTGCCGGGATGGCCGAAACCACCCGCCTTGGTGACGACGCACAGGCGGCGCCCGTTGTGATCCGCGTGCAGCAGCGGCACACCGCTTTCGATTTCTTCGACGATCCGCAGCTGGCCGATGCCGGCAGCGGACAGCAACGCGCGCGCGGTCTCGCCGCCCGTGGCGATCACGCTGCCGGCAAATGGCAATGCCGGGGCGAGCAGCGCTGCAAGACGCTGGCAAAACCGCAGGCCGTCGGCGACGCTGCTGCGATCGGACTGACTCAGCGAGACGACAACGTGCCGCCCCTGTTGCAGCGCTGCGCTTACCTTGCGGGCAAGATTCGCATGCGCTTGCGTAAGCGGCTCGGCAAGCAGTGTCGTCGTGTCGACTTCGAACGGGACCAGCGCGCTGCCCGCTTCTGCTTTCAACCGCTCGATCTGGGCATGCGACACGCTCGACATGCTGCCGACCACGGTCAGTACCGGCTGATTCGCTGTGTGATGCGCCGGTGCAATGGGTGCGATCGGTGCAATCGGCGCAGCAGCGGGCGCCGTCGTGTCGGTCAAACTCAACGCGCTCATCAGATCGGCCGCGAGCCCTGCTGAACCCACCCAGAACACGCCGTGCAAGGCTGCGGACGCGTGGGCGACCCGCCGCAGGTCGTCTTCTGTTTCGCTGTCGCACACCACGGCCTGAATACCCGCCTCGCGCAAGCTGTCGAACCGCTCCGTCAGCACGGCGTGGTCTGCGCGAACCTCGGTCAACGTCAGTGCAACCGCGCGCACGCCGTATTGCTCGAGCATCGCCAGAAGATTGGCCTCACCGCCGAATCCTTCGTTACGCCACACTTCGGTTTCTTCCACCGCCACGCCGTTCAGCCATTGGCGTGCGTCGCGTGTCGTGCGGCCGGCGGCCGGGAACGCGGGCGCCACGATCGCCATGCCGGCGAGCGGCACCAGTGCCGCCACTTCCGCGGCAAAGTTGCCGCGCAGCGTCGAATCGACTTTCTTGTAGAGCTTAGTCTGTGCGTGGCCGAGTGCGCGCCACACCTCCACATGACGGCGTGCCGCCGACGCCGCATCGAGCCGGCGCGAATCAGCATCGACGGCGAGCACGTCGATCATGTCGGCTTCGTTGTTCGCTTCGCGCATCCCGGACGCTGAGGATACCTGTTCATCCAGTGTCACGACGCTGCGCAAGCCGAGGCGTGCGCCCGTCACGGCGCAGTCGGCTGTGCCCGACAGGTCGTCGCCGATGATCAGGAGCCGCAAGCGGCGTTCGCGTGCAAGGCTCATGGCAGCAGGCGGCGATAGATCGCTTTCATGTCGTCGAGCGACAGCGGCTTCGGGTTGTTGCCGAGCAGCCGTTTGACTTTCGCCGCCGCCACCGCGAGCGCGTCGAGATCGTTTTCGCTGACGCCGAACTTGCGCAGATCCTGCGGAATATCGACAGCAGCCGTCCATTCGTCGATGCGCGCGATCAGCTTGCGCGCGGCGGCCTCTTCACTATCGTCGTGCGCGCAGAGCGATAACGCTCGCGCGACGTCCGCGAGACGGCCCGCGCAGGCATCCATATTGAAGGCCATCACATGCGGCAACAGCATCGCGTTCGCCACCCCGTGCGTGATGTTGAACATGCCGCCAAGCGGATACGCGAGCGCATGCACCGCGGCCGTGCCGGCTGCCGTCAACGCGAGGCCGCCGTACATCGAGCCGAGCATCATCGCTTCGCGCGCCTTGATCGATTCGCCGTGCTCGTACGCTTCGATGATGTTCGCGCCGATCAGCCGCATCGATTCCATCGCGAACATGTCGCTGATCGGATTCGCCTTGGTCGAAATATACGATTCGAGCGAATGCACGAACGCATCCATGCCGGTCGCCGCGGTGATCGCTTTCGGCAATTGCAGCGTCAGGGCAGCGTCGAGAATGACAAGCTGCGGCAACAGATGACGGCTCACAATACCGACCTTCAGCGCCTCGTCCGGCAACGTAACGATCGCATTGGGCGTCACTTCCGAGCCGGTGCCGGCGGTGGTCGGCACGAGGATCAAAGGCACCCCCGGCTTTTTGATCAGATCGATGCCGAGCCATTCGCGCAACGGCTGCTCATTGGTCAGGCGCACGGCAAACAGTTTGGCCGCGTCGAGCACGCTGCCGCCGCCGATCGACAGGATCGCGTGCGGCGCGAACGGCTCGATCTGCTCGCTGAACACGCTTTCCACGTTGCCGATGGTCGGCTCGGGTTCGACGTCGCGCACGATCAGTACTTCGACGTCTTTTTCGGCAAGCGCGGCCGTCACGCGATCGATCACGCCGAGCGCCTCCATCGCGGGCTGGGTAATCAAGGCGATGCGTTTGACCGGCGTGTCCAGCAAGGCGAGTTTGTCGGCCAGCAGATCAAGGCTGTGGGCGCCGTGCACGATGTGCCTGACGGTCTGGAAGTGATAGGTCGTGGTCATGACGGTACGTGGTTGACGATAAAGTGGCGAGGCCGATGCACAGCAATGTGCTTCGACGCGTCTTAACGTGGCGCGTCGCGGTACACCGCGAGCGCCTGTTCAAGACGCGCGCGCGCCTTGGCATCGAGCGGCTGCGCGGGCGAGCGCGCCGGACCCGCCGGCATGCCGAGCATTTCCGCCGCGGTCTTCAGTACCACTGGCATCGTGCCGAGCGCGAAGGCGTCGCGCAGCGCGCGCAGCGACTCCTGGGCCTTGCGCGCGGCCGCGATATCGCCGGCCTGAAAGTGCTTCCAGATCGACGTGACGACACCCGGCACCGCGTTCGTGGTCGCGGCCACCGCACCGTCGCCGCCGGCGATCAGGGTCCACAGAATCATCGAGTCGGTGCCGGTGAACACCGCGAAGTCGTCGCGGCGCAGATTGATCAATTGCAGCAGACGGTCAAAATCGCCACCGCTGTCCTTGATACCGCGAATGTTGGGAATCTCAGCGAGGCGGCGCACCGTGTCGACCGTCAGCGTGACGCCGGCCTTCGCGGGAATCGTGTAGAGCATGACCGGCAGCGTGGTGGCCTGCGCGATCCGCTCATAGTGCGTGAACAGTTCCTGCTGCGTCGCGCCGTTGAAATACGGCGTGATCACGGACACCGCATCCACGCCCACGTCGAGCATCCTGCTGTTCAGATCGATCACGTCGCGCGTGGCGTACGCGCCGGTGCCGGCAATCACCGGCACTCGCGAGCGCGCCTGGTCGACCGCGATCTTCGCGATGCGCAGCTTCTCCGCTTCGTTCAGTGCGATGAATTCGCCGTTGGTGCCGAGCACGAACAGCGCATGCACCCCAGCCTCGATCAGACGTTCGATCAGTGCGCGCAAACCCGCTTCATCGACCTCTTCCGACGCCGTCATCGGCGTGATGAGCGCGGGAATGATCCCTTTGAACAAGACTGTCATGCTTGACTCCACTTCCACGAAGGAAGACTCGAGGTTTGCCCCTGAGCCTTCCTGTTTGATCAAATTGCCCGAAGCATTCAGAACTTGTGACGCAAGCCAAGCGCCGCAACGAGCTGGTGCGACGTGCTCGAAGCCGTGATCGGCCACAATGCCGCCGTTGCCGCGTGCCCCGTCGAATCGATACCGCTCGCCGCCTGCCAGCCGGCGGTGAGATACACGTCGGTGCGCTTCGACAGGAAGTAATCGGCGCCGGCGTTCACCTGGTTGTAGTGCGCGTCGCCGGCGCCGTGCGTGCGGGTGTAGTTGTACGCCACGCCGAGCAGCGTGGCCGGCGTCAGCTGATAGCGAAAGTTGGCTTCGAGGTTGTCGAAGGTCGCGGTATCGCCGACAAAACGCGCGATCGGCGCGGCAGCCGCGCCCGAGCCCAGATCCTTGAACTTCGAATTCGAATAGATCAGCCCGAACGTGGCCGCGCCGAAGGTGTAGGCGCCGCCCACCGCCGCGATCTGAAGCGTCCGCGCGGACGCGTAGCCGGAATAGATCGGCGTGTTGTTCGGGGAGATCGCCGCCGCGCCGGCGGTACCGTCGAACAGTCCGGTGTTCGGCGTGCTTGCGTTCACGTACGAGGCCGCGACCACGAACGGACCGTTCGCGTAGGTCGCACCGAGCCCCCAGACGCGATTGTTCGAGAAGTCGCCCGCCGTGCCGCCGAAGCTGAACAGGCCGCTAAAGCGAAAGCCCGCATAGTCGTTGCTGGTGAACTTCACGCTATTGCTGATCCGCTCGTTCACGTAGAGGTTGTCCGTATTACCCGGATGTGCACCAAGACCGCCCGCCCACTGATTCGCCGCCGTCAGCGCGCCGAGAAAATCCGCGGAGGTGTCGTTCTGCCGCCCCGCGGTCACCTTGCCGAAACCGCCGCTCAAACCCACATACGCGGCACGCCCGAACTCACGGCCGTTCTGACCCAGCGTGCCGGCCGTGCTGCTGAAACCATTCTCAAGGACGAACAGCGCGCTCAGGCCGCCGCCCAGATCTTCCTGACCACGCAAGCCCCACCGGCTGCCAGCCAGCGTGCCACTCGACATCTGGAAATTCGAGTGACCTTTCTGGCTGTTCGAATAGACGAGCGAGGTGTCGATCAATCCATACAGAGTAACGCTGCTTTGCGCGTGCGCGCCGGTCGTTGCCGCGCCGAGCACGCCCAATGTGGCCAGAACCTGGAAAGAACGCTTTTTCAATGGTGTCTCCGTGATTTTTCTTGATGGCAGGCCATGGCGCTTCGGCCATTTGCAAACGGTCGGGACCTGCTGGCGTGAGCGTTTCGCTCAATACAAACGACCGATTCGGTCAATATAATGATCGAACCAATCATTTGCAAGCATTTTTTTCGATTCAATTACGGAAACGATTGAATCGATCAAAATTGCGATGAGGGGCAAGAGGGGCGGTACGACGGGGAAGCAAACTGGCCAGGCAGGCGCGGCGCTCGCGTGCGGGCGTTCTCGAAGTGACATAATTCCCGCGTCGTTGCTTTGCAACGCGACTACGACTTTCACGCCGCAAACAAGGAGATTCAGATGAGCAAGGGATATTGGGTGACCGCCTACCGCGCGATCAAGGACCCGTCGAAGCTGGCCGCGTACGCGCAGCTGGCAGCACCCGCAGTGGCCGCCGCCAACGGCAAATTTGTCGTGCGCAGCGCGGCCGAGGAAGTGCGTGAGCAAGGCTTGAAGGAACGGACTGTCGTGATCGAGTTTCCGAGCTACGAAGAGGCCGTGGCCGCCTATGAAAGCGACGCTTACAAGAAGGCGCTTGAAGCCTTGAGCGACGGCGCCGAGCGCGACCTGCGCATCCTTCGCGGCGCCGAGTGACGCGTACGCTCAGCCGGCTGCGGCGGCTTGCACGAGCGCGCCGATGCCGTCGATAGGTTTCATCAACTCTGCAGGCGCGCCATGCCGCGCCTGCAGATAGCTCGTTGCGTTATACGAGAGCCACACCAGCCCGTCATTGTCCTGCCACACCAGCACCTTGAGCGGCAAATCGAGCGCCGCGCGTGGCACGGCCTGCATCAGCGGCGTCCCCGCCCGCGGATTACCGAACACCAGCAGTTGCGACGGTGGCATCGCAAGCCCCGCACGCTGCGCATCCGCCGCGAAATCGATGCGGGCAAACAGGATGATCTGCTTCGCTTCGATCAGCGAGGCAAGCGCGTCGGCCGCCTGTTCGACCGTGCGTTGCGTGGGTACGGTGACGATGCCGTTATCGGCGGGAAGAGCGGACAGGGGAGCAGACATGGATTCCTCCGGTATTGACGATTGTTGACAATAGACAAGCTGCCACGCTATGGTCAAAGAAGCTGAGCCTCAGTTATCCCATCCCTTGTTCTAACCGCCGATCATGACCACGTCAACCACGTCTAGCGCCATCGAACTGCTGCAACGGCATTCCCTTGCGACGCTAGTGCAGGAAATGCTCGAACGCAGCATCGTCTCGGGGGAATTCGCTCCGGGAGAGAAGTTGAACGAAGTCGAAGTCTCCACGCGATTGAATGTCTCTCGCGGACCACTGCGCGAGGCGTTCCGCGCCCTGGAACAAGCCGGTCTGCTGAAAACGGAGAAAAACCGCGGGGTCACGGTGCGCGCGCTGTCGCTGCGCGAGGCCGAAGAAATTTATGAAGTCCGCGCCATGCTGGACGAATCCGTCGCCCGCGCACTCGCCGACCGTATGACGCCTGAAACGCTCGCAACGCTCAAAGGCATCATCACGTCGATGAAAGCCGCGAAGAAGGATCACGACCTCACGCGCTACACGGCATTGAACGTGCAGCTGCACGACGCGATGGTGACAGGCGTCGGCAACCAGCATCTGATCGAAACCTACCGGCATCTCGTTCGTCAGCTCGGATTGCTGCGTCAGGCCGCAATCGAATCGGAAAAGAGCGCGCTGGCGACCTCGGTCGCGGAACACGAAAAAATCGTCAACGCACTCGCCAAAGGCGATGCGCAGAGCGCCGTCACGCTCGTGCGCGAACACGTCGCGCATGGCCTCGCGAGAATGCGCCGCGCTCACGAGCACTGGGCAGCGTCTGCCGCGAATACCGGCGGCAACTGAGGCAAAGCCCGATAGTTGCACACACGGCCCCGCGCTCAGCGCTGCGGGGCCGCCTTCGTTTAAGCCTTATCCGACTTCCCCGCGGCATTCGCAAGCTTGCTGAGCAAGCGGTCGACCAGCCAAGGCTGCCGGTCTTCGTCTTCCGCGCGCTCCTTGCGCCGGATCGCGTCGCGCACGGTAATCGAGCCCACGAAGCGGATCGGTTCGGGCGGGAAATAACCCAACGGTCCATTCGTCAACGGACTGCGCGTCCATTCGTTGTCCAGATCGAGCAACAGCGAAGACAGAATCTGGCCGCCCATATAGGTCGGCCCCACACCGTTACCGGAATAGCCGAATCCATAGAGCACGTTCGGCGCGTCGTCGAGCCGGCCGAAAAATGGAAAACCCGTGACCGAGCGATCCGACGGACCGTTCCAGCTTGCCGTCACCGGCACGTCGCGCAAGGCCGGAAAGAAATCGTGCAGACTGCGCGTCAGATCGGCTTCGTACGGCGAACGCTGATCGAATACCGGCGCGATCCGGCCGCGCCAGGCAAACGTATTGCCGCCCTTGCCGAGCATCAACCGGCCGTCCGCGGTACTGCGATAGTAGTAAACGAAAATTCGCGAGTCGAGCACCGACACGCCATCCTTCAGACCGATTTGCTGCAGCAATTCCGGGCATTTTTCGGTGACGATCATGTCGCTGGAGACAACCGCAAGCGTGCGTTCGAACTGCCGGAAGCGGCTCGCCATCCACGCGTTGATCGCGAGCACGAGCTTGGGCGCACTCACACTGCCGGCCGGTGTGCGTACGGTCACGCGCTCGCCGGAGGTGAAATCGAGCATTGGTGTGCGTTCGTAAATACGGATGCCCATTTCGATCGCGACACGCCGCAATCCGCGCACGAGCTTGCCGGGATGCACCGTTGCCGCAACCGGCGAATACACGCCGCCGAGGTTGCGAGCCGACCCCGATCGGCTCGCCACCTCGTCCGGCGCGAGATGCTGATACGAATTGATGCCGTGCTCGCTCAGTGCGGCGATCACCGGATCGAGCAGCCCGATCTGCGCGCGCGAGGTCGCGGTATAGAGCGTGCCGTCGAGTCGGAGTTCGGCATCGACAGCATGCTCGACGCAGAAGTCGCGAATCTGCCCGACCGCGGCTTCGGATGCTTTCACGAGGCGGATTGCTTCGGCCTCGCCAAACAGACGCCGCAGCGTGAAGAATTTCGTCGACCACGTCAGCAGGCAGCCGCCGTTGCGCCCGCTTGCACCCGCGCCGCACAGGTCGCTCTCGATGATCACGATGTCGAGATCGGGTTTCTTCTGCTTCGCCTGGATGGCGGTCCACAAACCGGTGAAACCGCCACCGACGATGCAGACATCGGCTGTGGTCGCGCCTTGCAGTGCGGGCGCCAATGAACCATCGGCGAAGAGTGCTTGTTCAATCCAGAACGGACGCATGAATTGCTCACATTGATACAACGGTTTAACGCCACGTGCGGAAAAAGAAGGACTTCCTCCCGCTCCCAGGGAAGAAGCCTTCGCACGTGGACAGGGTCAGGCCAATTCAGGCCAGCCTAGGCCAGCGCTTGCGCCGATACCCGCTTGATCCCCATCGCCTTCAACGTATCGGCGATCGCGGCGACCGCGCCGGGGATGCCTGATTCGCCAAAGTGCCCGATACAGCCGACACGAAATGTTTCCACCTGGGTCAGCTTGCCCGGATACAGGATGTAGCCGCGCTTTTTCACTTCGGTATAGAAAGTCTTGAAGTCGTAGTTGGGGTCGTCAGGCGCATGGAACGTGACGATGATCGGCGCCTGAATCGCCGGGTCGAGAAAGGTGCGAAAACCGAGCGCGGCCATGCCTTCGATCAACGCCCGGCAATTGCCCGCATAGCGTGCGCCGCGCGCTTCGAGACCGCCCTCTTCCACGTATTGCGCGATCGCCTGATCGAGTGCCGCGACCACGTGAGTCGGCGGCGTAAAGCGCCACTGCGTGGTGCGATTCATGTAGGCCCACTGATCGTACAGATCCATCGCAAGCGATGGGCTGTTGCCTTCGCATTGCTCCAGCGTGCTCCGGCGAATGATCACGAAGCCCATGCCCGGCACCCCTTCCAGACACTTCCCCGAGGCCGCCACGACGGCGTCGAATGGCGTTTCGCGCGCGTCGATGTCGATGGCGCCGAACGAACTCATTGCGTCGATGATCAGGCGGCGCCCGTGCTTCGCGACAACCACGGCAATCTCATGCAGCGGATTGAGCACGCCGGCGCCGGTTTCGCAATGCACAAGCGCCACGTGCGTGATGCCCGGATCGGCAGCCAGCGCGCGATCGACGTCCGCCGCCTTCACTTGCGTGTCTTCGGGGTAGTCGAGGGTCTGGTGCCGGCGGCCGATTGCCCGGCAGATCTTCGCAATACGCTGGCAATATGCGCCGTTGTTCGGGATCAGCACATGTCCATCGCGTGGCACGAGCGTGCCGATTGCCGCTTCCACCGAGAACGTGCCGCTACCCTGCAGCGGCACGCATTCGTGCGTGTCTTCGCCATGCACGATGCGCAGCGTCTGCTGACGAATACGGGCGGTGATCTGATTGAAGTCGCCGTCCCACGATCCCCAGTCGCGCAGCATCGCCTGACGCGTGCGTTCTGAGGTCGTGAGCGGGCCGGGCGTGAGCAGAATGGGCTGGGCGGGCAAATTCACAGTAGCTCCTTATCGATCTTGATGAAGATGGTTTTCAGCCACGGCGCGTGGTGCGCCATGCCTGGGTTCTGCGCAATACGCCATGCGACACGCAGGCAAACAGCACGCAGGCGAAGGCGGCCGTCACGAGGACCAGCGTGGCCATTGCCGCGGCGGGTCCGATCTGCCCGGCGTCGTCGAGATTAAGAATTGCGACGGAAGCCGGTTGCGTGTCGGGTGAATAGAGAAACGCGACCGCCGACACCGTCGTCATACCGTTGACGAACAGATAACGTGCGATCTGCAGGATCGACGGCAGGCACACAGGTACGGTGACGCGCAAAAACGTCTTGTAGAAAGGCACTTTCAACGAAGCCGAGACCGCTTCGAATTCGTTGTCGATCTGCCGGAGCGCGGTGACCGCGGTCAAGTGGCTCGACGAGTAGTAGTGCACTACCGTGACGATCGCAAGCAGCGCGAGCGTGCCGTAAAGACCGTTCAACGGATTGGCGGGCGAGTTGAACAGAAAGATGTAGCTGATGCCGAGCACGAGACCCGGCACGCCCATCGGCAGGATCGCGCACAGATTGATGAAACCGCGCAACCAGCGCGGCCCGCGTGTCTTCTCCACCAGATACGCACCGCCGAACACGATGACCGTACCGCCGATCGCCACGCACGCGGCCATTTTCAGGCTGTTCTTGTAGGCATCGAAAATCCCCGCGCCGATCAGACCCATCTTGTAGTGCTGCAAGCCGAGGCTCATCTGATACGGCCAGAACTTCACGAACGAGGCGAACACCGAAATGCCGACCACCGCCAGCAGCAGCATGCAGACCAGTCCGCAGTAGCCGAGCATGGCCATGTCGAAGCCACGCGAAGGCTTCGGCTGGTAAGGCGTCGAGCGTGCACCGAGTTGCGATTGCTGTTTGCGGCGAATGAAGAAATCGACGGCGAACGCAACCAGTGCGGGACAGAGCAGCAGCAAGCTGACTACCGCGCTGCGGTTGAAGTCCTGCAAACCGATGATGAGTTTGTAGATGTCGGTCGAGAGCACCGAATAAGGTCCACCGATCACGACCGGCACGCCGAAGTCGTTGATGCAGATCGTGAACGACACCATCGTCGCGCTGATCAGTCCATACTTCGCGCCCGGCAACGTGATGGTGAAGAATTTGCGCGCGCGGCGGGTGCCCATCGCGTCGGCCGCTTCGTACAAGCGCCCGTCGGACAGCGATAGCGCGGTGACAAGAATCATCAGCACATGCGGAAACGCGGCGTAGACCAGACTGCACACAATGCCAGGCAGTCCGTAGATCGAATGACCGTGAAGCAGTGGCTTGAGGATGCCCGAGTTACCGAACCAGTAAATGAACGACACCGCGGACAACAGCGTCGGCGCAAGCAGCGGCAAGAGCGCGACCGTGCGCACGGCATTCTTCATCGGCATGCACGAGCGGGTCAGTGCGTACGCAAACGTAAATGCCATCGGAATCACGATCGCCGTCACGAGGCAGGCAACCGTGACCGAATGCAGGGTCGACGTCCACACACCGGAATCCACCAGATAGCCGGTGAAATTGGTAAGGCTGACGAAATGGCCATCTGCATCGACGAAGCATTTACCGATAACCAATGCCAGCGGCAACAGCAGAAACACGCCGAGAAACGCGGACATCAACAGGAGAGCCAACTGCGCGATCCGGTCATGCCAATGGCTCTTCTGGCGCACCTCGGCGTGAGCCTCCTCGCCGCTGCGGCGCTCGATCAGAACGGCGCTCATTGAAGTCGCTCCTTCGCGGCGGAGAAGACGCATACGTGTTCGCGATTGATCGCCAGATTGAAGCGCGACCCCGGCTGCAAACGGTTGCGGTGCATGTCATGAAACGACAGGTCGGCGACGACTTCCTGCTCACCAAGCCCGTCCACCTTGAAACTGACCCGGCAGAATGCGCCGAGGAATTCCAGTTTCTCGACCGAAGCGGGCAGGAGGTTGTCCGCCTCGCTGCCCGGCGCACTGAGATGAATGTCTTCGGGGCGCACGAACGCCGACACTTTGGAACCGGGAAACGCACGCTCCGATCCACATCCGTAGCGCAGCGCGATGGCGCCCGCCCTGAGACTGCCGTCGTGTGCGACTTCAGCCGGAATCAGATTGACCTTGCCGATGAAATCGGCAACGAACGGCGAGGCCGGCTCACGGTAAATTTCATGCGGCGTGCCGATCTGCTCGATCACGCCTTGATTCATCACCACGATCCGGTCGGCCATCGAAAGCGCTTCTTCCTGGTCGTGTGTCACCATGATCGTGGTCACGCCAAGGCGCTGCTGCAACTGGCGGATCTCCTGGCGCAGCCGCACGCGCACACGCGCATCGAGAGCAGAGAGCGGTTCATCCAGCAGGAGCAGGCCCGGTGAAGTGGCCAATGCGCGCGCCAGCGCGATACGCTGCTGCTGACCGCCCGATAGCTGGTTCGGATGCTTGCGCTGCGCATCCGGCAAACCAACCAGGGCGAGCAGTTCATTCACACGGTCGGCAATCGCCGCGCGCTTCATCCTGCGATTCACGAGACCGTAGGCCACGTTGTCGAAGATGGTCAGATTGGGAAACAGTGCGTACGACTGAAAGACGATGCCGTAATCGCGAAGCTGCGGCGGCAGGCGCGAAATATCGCGGCCGTCCTGCATGATCTGGCCGGCGCTCTGTGTTTCCAGCCCGGCAATGATACGCAGCAAGGTGGTCTTGCCGCATCCTGACGGTCCGAGAAAACAGAGCATTTCGCCCTTCTTCACGCCAAGATTGATGTCCTCCAGAACCGGCGTGTCGTTGAACCGCTTATAAACCTGCTGCACGCTCAAATACGCTGTCATCTGCTCCTCCGCTTCTTTCCTGCCTGCATGGCGCAACGCGCTGCCGCTGCGTCGTCGCATCGTTAGGGGCCGCGCTGCGCGGGCCCCGGCGCTCGTCAAGACCCGGCCGAACCGGGTCTTACTTTTGCTCCTTGTTGCCGTAGCGCTTTTGCCAGTCGTCGAGAATTGCGTCGCGGTTTTTTGCGGACCAGGTGAAATCGTTCTTCACGAGCAGTTCTGAATAGTTGTCGGGAATGCCCGAGAGTTTCTTCGCGACGCCCGGGTACGCAACGATCGCCCACCATTGCGCGGTGATTTCATTGGCCTCCTTGCTCGCCATGAAGTCCGCGAGTTTTTTGGCCGCCTCCGGCTGTTTGGTGGTCTTCATGATGCCGGTCGCTTCCATGTCCCAGCCGAGCCCCTCTTTCGGGAAGATCAGGTCGATGGGCGCACCTTGCGCCTGCAATTCATGGCCGCGGAATTCGAACGAGATACCGATCGGAAATTCGCCGGTGCCCGCCAGCGTGCAAGGCTTCGAGCCTGAATGCACGTATTGCGCGACGTTCTTGTCCAGCGCGTCCATGTACTGCCAGCCCTTGTCTTTGCCAAAGGTTTGCAGCCAGGAGGTCACGTCCAGATAGCCGGTGCCGGACGACACCGGACTCGGCATCACGATCATGCCTTTGTAGACCGGCTTGGTGAGGTCTTCCCATGAGGTCGGCTTAGGCAGATGGCGCTTCTCCGCTTCGACGCGGTTGTAGCAGACCGTCGCGCCCCACACGTCCATGCCGACCCAGTGCGGCGGCGTGTTCGCGTCGCTGTACTTGCGCGTCAGACTGTCGAAGCCCTTCGGCGCGTAGGGCATCAGCATGCCTTGCAGATCGAGCAGCGTCAGGCTGGATGCCGCGAGCCCGAGCACCACGTCGGCGCGCGGATTGTTCTTTTCGGCAAGCAGTTTGGCCGTGACCGCGCCCGTCGAATCGCGCACCCAGCGAATTTCGATATCCGGATTGGCCTTTTCGAACGCGTCCTTATAGGGCTTCATCGCTTCGTCTTCGAGCGCCGTGTAGACGAGCAACTGCGTTTTTGCGTATGCGAACTGGACTGCGCCGAGCGTGACAGTGGCAGCGACCAGACAGCGCAGCGCCAGATTCAGACGACCTCTGCAACTTTTAAACCCCGACTTTTCCTTCATTTCCAGACCCCTTGAGAAAGTGGCGTCGCGGCCAGCGACGAAAACGACCGGTGCTACGGGACGACGATGTGTTGCAACCCTATTAATCAACCCTGCTGATGACTGCGTTCGACTCTTTGAATTTGTTGTCTGTTGTTGACAATCTACAAAGCATCAATTTTAATGTCAAGTATTGCCTCACTTTGCCACACAACGCCACATCGCCATTACCCGGCTTACCCTACCCAAGAGGACATGTCATGAGCGAAACACCGGTTTCCATTGAAGTGAACGGCCGCAGCTACAACTGGATGCGCAGACCTGTCGTCGTGGTCTGCGTGGACGGCTGCGCCTATGAATATCTGGAGCTGGCGGCAGCCGCCGGGGTCGCGCCCTTTATTGGCAAGCTGCTGCGTCCCGGCACGTCGCTCAAGGGCGACTGCGTGGTGCCGAGCTTCACGAACCCGAACAACCTGTCGATCGTGACAGGCGTGCCGCCGTCGGTGCATGGCATCAGCGGCAACTACTTTTTCGATCGCGACAGCGGCACCGAGGTGCTGATGAACGATCCGAAGTACCTGGTCGCCCCGACCGTGCTCGCCGGTTTCGCCGAACGGGGTGCGAGCGTCGCGGTGGTCACCGCGAAAGACAAACTGCGCCGCCTGCTCGGCAAAGGCCTGAAGGGTGTCTGCTTCTCAGCGGAGAAAGCCGACGAAGCCACGCTCGATGAAAACGGCATCGACAATCTGCTCGAACTGGTCGGCAAGCCGGTGCCGAGCGTGTATAGCGCGGACCTGTCGGAGTTCGTGTTCGCGGCCGGCGTGCGCTTGCTCGAAACCCGCGAGATCGACCTGATGTACCTGTCGACCACCGACTACGTGCAGCACAAATGCGCCCCGGGCACACCCGGCGCCAACGCGTTCTATCAGATGATGGACGGCTATCTGCAGCGGCTCGACGAGTTGGGGGCGATCGTCGCGCTCACCGCCGATCACGGCATGAACGCGAAGCACAACGAAGACGGCGAGCCCAACGTGATCTATCTGCAGGAGCGTTTCGACGAGTGGCTCGGCGAAGACGCTGCCCGCGTGATCCTGCCGATCACGGATCCCTACGTGGTGCACCACGGGGCGCTCGGTTCGTTCGCGACGGTCTACCTTCCCGCCTCAGCCGATCTCGAAGCGATGCGCCGCCGGCTCGCCGCCGAGCCCGGTATCGAACTGGTGCTGACGGGTGCCGAAGGATGCGCGCGCTTCGAACTGCCGCCCGCGCGCATGGGCGACCTCATCGTGATCTCGACGCGCGACGTGGTGCTCGGCACGCGGCGCATCAAGCACGATCTGTCCGGCCTCGACGTGCCGCTGCGCTCGCATGGCGGCCTCGCCGAACAGATCGTGCCGCTGCTGTTCAATCAGCCGGTTGCGAAATCCGTCGGCGAGCGGGCGCGGCTGCGCAATTTCGACATCATCGACATCGCACTCAACCATCTTCAATGACCGGGGATCAGACATGAACGCTGTTGCTGAACTGAAGGCTCAATGGCAGATTCGTCATGAAGCGCTGCGCATTGGCGGCGAAAAAATCTTTCGCGACGAAGTGATCGAAGTACGTAACCCTTACGACGGCAGCCTCGTCGGCACCGTGCCGAAAGCGACGCTTGAAGACGTGCGCCGCGCGTTCGAATTCGCGCGCGCCTATCGTCCTTCGCTGACCCGCTATGAACGCGCCGCGATCCTGCGCCGCGCGGCCGATGCAGTGCGCGCACGCACCGAGGAAATCGCCTCCCTCATCACGGCGGAAGCCGGTTTGTGCAAGAAGGATTCGATCTATGAAGCCGGCCGCGTGGCGGACGTGCTGGTGTTCGGCGCCGGCGAAGTGCTGAAAGACGATGGTCAGATTTTCTCGTGCGATCTCACGCCTCACGGAAAGAAACGCCGCGTCTATACGCAACGGGATCCGCTGCTGGGCGTGATCTCCGCGATTACGCCGTTCAATCATCCGATGAATCAGGTTGCGCACAAAATCGTTCCGTCGATTGCAACGAACAATCGCATTGTCGTGAAGCCGTCGGAGAAGGTGCCTCTGTCATGCTATCTGCTCGCCGACATTCTTTATGAGGCGGGCCTGCCCGTGCAGATGCTCCAGGTGCTGACGGGCGACCCGAGCGTGATTGCCGACGAGCTGATCACGAACCCCGCCATCGATCTCATCACTTTCACCGGCGGTGTTTCGATCGGCAAATCCATCGCCTCGCGCATGGGCTACCGGCGCGCCGTGCTCGAACTGGGCGGCAACGACCCGATCATCGTGATGGAAGATGCCGATCTCGACGAAGCCAGTTCGCTCGCCGTGTCCGGCTCTTACAAGAATTCGGGCCAGCGTTGCACGGCGATCAAACGCATGCTGGTGCACGAATCGGTTGCCGAGCGCTTCACGGATCTGGTCGTGGAGAAAACCCTCGCGTGGAAGTACGGCAATCCGGCGGATGGCTCTGTCGACATGGGAACGGTGATCGACGAGGCCGCCGCGCAATTCTTCGAACGCCAGGTCAACGACGCCTTGTCGCGCGGCGCCCGTCTGCTTGCGGGCAATGTCCGCGAGGGCGCGCTTTACTCGCCGACGGTGCTCGACCGGGTCACGCCCGACATGCCGCTCGTGAAGTACGAGACCTTCGGCCCCGTGTCGCCGATCATGCGCTTTGCCAATATCGACGAAGCGATCCGCATGTCGAACTGCACGGACTACGCGTTATCTTCGTCGGTCTGCACGAACCGCCTCGACTACATTACGCGCTTCATTACCGAACTCGAAGTGGGTAGCGTGAATGTGCGCGAAGTGCCCGGCTACCGGCTCGAACTCACACCGTTCGGCGGCGTGAAGGACTCGGGGCTCGGTTACAAGGAAGGCGTGCAGGAAGCCATGAAGAGCTTTACCAATACGAAGACGTACTCGCTGCCATGGTGAGTGAGGGTTGAGCGGGAGCTGATTGATGAGCTCATGCGGAGTTCGTGCGCGAAGCGCCCGCGCACGGCATTCACGTTGAATGCCGGCAACTTGAGCCGGTTGTACAGGAAAACGCCCGCGAGGTGCGATGGCGAATGTTTCCGCGGCCCTGATGATCGGCAAGCATGAATCACTAAGATGAGTGCCGAAATCGTCATGGATCTGACCCCTGCAATCCATAAGGATTTCCTGACCCAAAGTTCAGCATCAACCGTCCGTTTTTTCTCGATGTCCCGACAGCCCCGGAACAATTGACCGCATACGATGCATGCATCGTCTACCGTCATCTGCCCGGGTGCTGTCATGTTCCCTTACTTGTCCGAGCGCGAAAATTCCGTTGAGCATATCAACGCGATGTGTCTGAGCTTTTTCGACGTGTGGTGCGAAAGCAGAAGCGTCGTGCCGTTGAGGTATCTGCTAAGCGGCTGGCCGCTGACGAATAGCGACCCCGACGCCCTCCGGCGTCTCGCCATGGCGCTGCGCGATCTCAGACGGCACCATGTGTACGACGACAGGGGCGCCTCGTTTGAGGAAATCTGCGAGCTGTCGGATTGCGTCGAGGATCTGCTCGCCCTGTCGTCGCTGTCGTCCCTGTCGGCGTGTGCAACGAGCAACGCGTAGCGCAACCGGAGAAACCCGGCCCGCGCAATGCAACGAGTAGGGGGAAGACAGCGTGCAGTTCAATGAAATCAGCGACGAAGAGTGGCGGCAGTTGGCGCCCATCCTGACGGATACGGTCATCGCTCATGGGCAGCGTGGCCGGCCCCGAGTGCGGGCTCGGCTGGTGGCCAACGCCGTGCTGTGGATCCTCACCACCGGAGAGCCGTGGTCGCGCTTGCCGGGCACCTTCCCCTCAGTGCCGACGTGCCGGCGGAGCCTTGAGAAATGGCGTTCGACCGGCGCCCTCGCGCAAATGCATCAGTTCCTCTCCAACGCCGGACGCAGTTTTCGCTGCGGCCCGGATGGGCTGCTGGAAGTCCGCTACACCGCGCCACGAGTCATTGAGCGTCAATCCAGGGACGAGGGTCTTCGGCAGGTGTTCTGGAAAGACCAGGCAGCGTGGCAGACACCGCAAAGCGCACGGCGGCCACGTCTTACGATGGATACGTTCACCCAGATTGCACGGCAACTCCCGAATGCTTCGCCTGCCAAGCCTGCACACGCCCCAACCCGCGAGCCGGTCGAGCGCCCTCGCTACATCCATCGGACTGTCTCGCCATGGATGGGCCTGGCGTCCAATGGCAGATGCGAACTCGACCCGCGCGGCTACGTCGTCTACCTTGCCGCCGACCCGGTGGCCAACGACCGGTTCCGCGGATGGGCCGAGATCGTGCGGGACGCCCGGCGGATTGCCCGTTCCGGGCTGATCGGCCCGAGCTTCAGGAACAGCGAGGCGGCGCAGCAGTACGCATTCGAATGGGCGCGGCGCTGGATCGACGACGCACTCGGCAGCAACAGCGACGACGCCGAAATCGAGAACGATATCTGGCAGCGAAAACTCCGCTCCGGGTAAGCAGCGCGTAGCGGTCTTTAAGTGCCGTTAAGTGCACGTCCGCGCTGCTCGTCTCAGAGCATCCAGTACTCGTCAGGAATTTTGCGGTCCGCTTCGGAGAGGTAGGGATTGTCGAGTTGAAAAGTCTTCCGCAACCCGGGTTTTGCGAGCGCCAGCGCATCCTGAATATAGGGGTGCGAATTGAATAGTTTCATGTAGGAACCCTCGCGATACGCCTGCACGAGGCCCTTCTCAATCGTCTGCGCGAGCGCCTGGTGGCCGGTCGCGACGTAGAAAATGAAATCGGACCGGTACTTCAGCATCAGCCGGTCCTCGACCACCAGATCAGGATCGAGGCGCCGGCGAGCCTCCAGTTCGGCGAACGCTTCGATCACGCCTCTTGGAAAATAGTCGACTCGCCCGCTCTGGGTCATTTCGAACAGCGACTCGTAAGTCGAGGTCTGAACATTCAGACCTGTCGTCCTCAGGATGTCGGTATCGATCCATCCAAGCCCCTGACAGCACGTGAATGCTTTCAGATCCGAAAAACGCTCGACTCTATCGAAATCCCGTTGCCGGTCTTTTCGTATGATGAATACCCGATAGCCGATCAACCCGCGATGGATCGGAATACGCACCACGTTCAGGCCGCGTTCAGATCTCGCCTCCATGCTTGTCCAGTGCAGATTGATGGTATTGCTGCCGTTCGCCAGTTCCGCTAGCGCACGGCCACGCTCCATGACGATGTCGGTCTGCAGCGCCGTATAGGGGGCCCGCGCCGTTTTCATCGCCAGATCGAGGACGGCGAGTGCAAACGCAGCATGCACATCCCCGCCGGGACGGATGCGTGGATAGACAATGCTGAAGGGCTCGGCCGGCGCCGCAGACGTGCCAAGCGTCACGCCCGCGGCGGCCAGCCCAGCCAGTACAAAACGCCTGCGGTGCATGAATGGAGCGGCTTCTCGACACGGGATGGTGCGCCCGGATAGGCGCATCTCCGCACAGGCGCACGCCTGAACGGTGTTTCATCGTGCCATGCGTGACGCATGCAGGCAAACCGTGCTTTCCCGCTGCCGCAGCAGACGCCTCAGTGAGCCGGCCGGGTCAATGAACCCTGCCGAACACCGCGCTGACACCCTCCGCGGGTGTCAGTCCCACGTTGAAATAGCCTTCCAGCCTGAAGGCGGTCATGTCGTCGAGTATGAAAGGCGGCTGAATGAAGCCGATCGAGAACGCGTGGTCGTACCATTCGCTCATCCACACACGCAATTCCGTCTCGTGTCTCGACAATTCCCTTGAGTGTTCGGCATTCATTCACGTTTCTCCCTTGTCCGGACCCGTCGATTACGCCACGAGCCGCTCAAAGCCCATCCTGCCCAGGTTGTCCACGGGCGGAAATACGTGCCAGGTACCGTCGCCGTGCCGGTAAAAGAACAACACGATCGGACCGTCGGGCCGCCTGATTTCGATGCAAACCCGGCAGGTCAGACCATCCTGCGAACCATGCAGCGCGAGTAGACGGGCGGGCATCGCGCCCGCGGTCGCCTGCAATTTTTCGCGCAAGCCGCGCAGCGAGTTTTTCGTCACCATCACTTCCGCCCCTCGCACTACTCGTTCCCGTGTGTCAATCGTGAGGTAACGGGAAATGTTTTTCCGTCAGCAGCGATGGATTGTGCATTCGGGAAACACTGGTTCCAGGTTCAGGATTTCCTTAACGGCGCGCCTTACTCCGTGACCAGACCGTGTCTGATTGCATAGCGGATCAGTTCGGCGTTGTTGTTGAGGCCGAGCTTCTGCATGAGACGCATCTTGTGAGTGCTGATGGTCTTGGCACTGAGTGAGCACGATTCGGCAATCTCATTGATGGCCTGACCGGCAGCCAGCATTCGCAGCACCTGGAATTCACGGTCGGACAGTACCTCGTGCGGCGGCGCATCGCCGGAATGCGTCTCGAAGACCATCGCATCGACCAGCTTCGGATCGATAAAGCGTCCGCCTGCGGCCAGCTTGCGAATCGCCGCGAGCAGCACGTCGGGATCGCTGTCCTTCGTCACATAGCCCGTTGCACCGGCTCGCAGCGCGCGCGAAACGACCTGCGCCTCGTTATGGATACTCAGCACGAGTATCGGCAACGCGGGCTGCTCGGCACGTACACGCCGGATCAGATCGACGCCGCTGATGCCCGGCATCGTCATGTCCAGCAGCACCAGATCGAAGCCTCTCGCCCGCAGCCGCTCGAGCACTTCCGAACCCTGCGCGGCCTCGGCCGCGACGACGATGTCCGTTGTCGTGGCGATAATCTGTTTCAGGCCTCCACGCACGACAGCGTGGTCGTCAGCAATCAAAACGTTTATCATTTTTTGTCCCAGCCCGTTAGCGGAATGTGAATGGAAATGGCGGTGCCCATGCCTGGCGCGCTGTCGATTGTCATCACCCCACCGATCAGGCGGGCACGCTCCTGCATGCCGAGAAGACCGTACGAATAACCGGTACGCGCCACAACCGGGTCGAAACCACAGCCGTCGTCGCTCACGTGGAGGTCGAGCGTTGCCGCGGTGCTGGTCAGCGTCACGTCGACCCGCGCCGCATTCGCATGGCGCCCAACGTTGGTGAGCGATGCCTGAACAATGCGAAACACGGCGGTAGCGCAGGCCTCCGGCAACACCGGCTCGCCGCCGTTGATATGCAACTGGCACGCAACGCCGTTGCGGCGGACAAAATCCTCAACCAGCCACTCCAGCGCGGAAACGACCCCGAAGTTCAGCGCCACCGGCCGCAAATGGTTCGCGACATTGCGAACCATCCAGATCGTTTTCTCGACGAGTTCACGCATATCGTCGGCTTTGCGCATCGCATCGGAATCGTGGTCGAGACGCATTTTCAGCAGCGAAACGTCCATTCTCAAGGCGGTCAGCAGTTGGCCCAGTTCGTCGTGAATTTCCATCGCGATACGCTTGCGCTCTTCCTCGCGAATCGCCTCCATGTACGCGGACAATTCGCGCAACTGATTGCGCGATTCGAACAACTCCTGCTCGATGCGCTTGCGCGCCGTGATGTCGCTCAGGCCAACGTAGATCGCCGGCGCATCGTCGAATGTCGCCACGCGCGCGGTCGCCATGGCCCAGAACGCCGAGCCGTCCGCTCGCTGCATGTGGACTTCGCTGTTATTGAAGCTGCCCTCATTGCGCAGATGCGACACCAACCGGTCGCGATCTTGGGCATCCACATAGAGATCGACGATGTTGGTCAGCATCCCCCCGCGCGCATCGAGGCCGAACAGTTCGCGCAGCGGTTCATTCGCGTACAGAATGACGCCTTCAGGCATCGAGGTAATGCACAGCGGGATAGGACTGGTTTCGACAATCGTGCGAAAGCGCGCTTCGCTTGCCTGCAGTTTCGCTTCCGCCCGGCGGCGCTCGTCGACCTGGGCGGATAGCCTCGCGTTCGACTCCGCCAGTTGCCGCGTGCGCTGCTCGACCTGCTGTTCGAGGACATCGCGCGCGAGCGACAATTCGGTCTCGGCCTGCTGGCGCACGGTCACTTCTTTCAGTAGCTGGCGGTTCTGCGAGACGAGCCGCCGGTGCATCACGCGCAGCGCGAGATGAGTCTCGATCCGCGCCATCATTTCATTGACACGGACGGGCTTCGCCACATAGTCGACACCGCCGGCCGAGAAACCCTCGACCATGTCGTCGCCGCCCGTCAACGAGGTCATGAAGATCACCGCGATATCGCGCGTGCGTTCATTCGCCTTGAGCCGCCGGCAGGTCTCGAAGCCATCGATACCCGGCATCTTCACGTCGAGCAGGATCAGGTCGGGTTGCGAAAACAGCGCGCGTTCGAGCGCCTCTTCGCCATCGAGTGCAACGAGTACCCGAAACCCGCGCTCGGTCAGGCTATCGACAACCACACCGAAATTCGCGGGCGTATCGTCCGCGATGAGGATCGTCGGCCGCTCGCCGGCGTCTACGTTAGGATCGCTCATGGCTTGGACTCGATATTCAGATATCGTTCGACCAACTGAAGGATGGCTTTCGACTGATAGTCCCGGGCAAGTGCGCGCAGCGGCGCCGTGAACGCGTGATAACGCGGGTCGCGCGCCGTCATTCTCTCGGCCCAGACAATGATTTCGTGCATGTCGCCAAGGCGGGCAAGATGATGCAGTTCTTCCATCTGTTGCCGAGGCACCGCTGCCAGACTGATCTCGGGCACGCCGGGGCGCGCGGGTGTTGGCGGCGCCGCATGCGTCCACGTCACGCCGAGCAACGTGGCGATCTGGGTCAGCAACGCGTCGAGATCGAGCGGTTTGGAGAGGAACGCGTTCACACCCGCGTCCATGCTCATCGCCCGGTTGGTTCCGGACGGACTGGCGGACATGGCAATGATCGGGACCTGGGCGAACGCCGGGAGGCGGCGCAGCCTGCGCGTCAACTCGAGTCCGTTCATTTCGGGCATGACAATGTCGGTGAGAATGAGTGCGGGGTGTTCGTGCTGCGCTTTCTCGAACCCCTCGCGACCGTTTTCCGCTTCGACCGTGGCAAAGCCGAGACGGCCCAGTAGATCCACTGCAATCGCGCGATTGATCTCGACGTCGTCGATCACCAGCACCTTCCTGCGCGGCCCCTCATAACCCAGCAACGTATCCGGCCGCGGCGCGGCGGGCGTGTCCGTGCCCGGCACCGGCAGCACGTCCGCCGCCGGCAATTCGAACCAGAAGATGCTGCCCTGCCCAAGGCGGCTTTCGACCTCGATCTGGCCGCCCATCGCCCCCACAAACTGCCGGCTGATGGCCAGACCGAGGCCGGCGCCGCCGGCCCGCCGGTCGGCGGCGCCCAATTGCTCGAAGGGCTCGAAAATCGCATTCAGCTGATCGGGCCCGATGCCGATCCCGGTGTCGCGCACTTCGAAGCGGACGTGATTCGATGCGGACTTCGAAATATGCAAGCCGACGCAACCAGAATCGGTGAACTTCACCGCGTTTGCAAGCAGATTGAGCACCACCTGGCGCAAGCGCCGCTCGTCGGCACGCACGCCGGCGGGCGCATCCGCGGTGATTTCGCAGACGAAGCCAAGACGCTTTTGCTCGGCTTTCACGCTGATGATTTCCCGGATCACATCGACAAACCCCGCCAGACGCACGTCGCAAATTTCGACCCGCAACTTGCCCGCCTCGATTCTGGCGAAATCGAGCGTGTCTTCGATCAATGTCAGCAGATGTTCGCCGCTTCTGCGGATCGCCTCGACGCGCTCGCGCTGCCGCTCGCTCAGCATGACATCGCGCGCCAGGATCTGCGCATAGCCGAGAATACCGTTCAGCGGCGTGCGCAGCTCATGACTCATATTCGCGAGGAACTCGCCTTTGGCACGGTTGGCTGCTTCGGCCAGATTGCGGGCTTCGCGTTCAGCCGCCGCGTCCCGCTCGTCGCGATACGCGTAGTACAAGCGCGCGCTCATCGCATTGAATGCGGCCGCCACGCGGTCGAGCGCGTCGGGCTCGCGCGGCTTGCGGCGCTGGAGCGTGAACGGCCGCGGCGTTTCACGGAAATCGTAACGTTCCACCGTGCGCGCAATGGCAGCGACGTGCCGCATCACGAGACGGGACAGGATATAGACGATGAACAGCGAGACGAGGAAGGTGCTGGCGGCCTGCGTGACCAGAATCATCGCGGCGGTCCGCTTCAGCTCGTCGTACAGATCGAGCAGTGTCGCCTCGACGTAGAGCTCGCCGATCTGCCGTTCTTTGCCCTGTACCTTGTAGACAAGCGGAAACGTGCGGGAGACGACCGGACCGCCCGAGCGCTGACCGGCGCTTACGTAGGCGGATTGCGCCTTGCCCCCCGCCTCGCGAATTTCCGCGGCGCGGATGTCGGCAAGACGCAAAATGCCGTTCAGCTCCAGTTGCAGCTGAGCATGGTCCAATCGCCAGAGGGCTTCCGCGATACTGTCGCGATTGCTGCGATCGATGTCCGCCAGGCGGCTTTCAATCTGCTCGATCCCGCGGTGGTAATCGCGGTAAAGCTGCAACCCGGTCAGCAACACAGTGACGACGCAGTTGACGAGCAACACCGTCACGAGCAGCCGCAACACAAGGCTGCCCCGCAAGCGGTTAATCAAACTCCACCATGTGTCGAGCAAGTTGTGCTTCATACATCCCCGCGAGTGCTACGGTTCTAGTTTGGTCTATTCTGCACTCGTTGCCGCAGCGAAATGCTGACACGTAGGCCGCCGCGCCGGCAGGGGGCGATTCACCGTTTGCGCCTGCCTGGCCAGTTGATTGTTGGCGGGTTCCCGCTTTTTCCGGGTTTTCTCCGGGTTTGCCCGGGTTTGCCCGGGTTTGCCTGGATCTTACCGGCGCTCACACGGAATAAAATGCGCCCTGCCCCATCTGAAGAAGCGCGTTTATACCCCGTACAGGACCCGCACCAGGGGCGGCGCATCGGCTACCGCCTTTTGCAAATAGATCCGGGGATACAGCACAATCTCATCGATGCACGAAACCAGCTCGCAGAGGATCGGCCAGATGCGGCCGTTGAGCGCGTCGGGATCCGATCTGCCCAGTTCGCGCATTCCGTCCGCCAACCGCTTCACCGACGCATGCCCGTTGTCCGGCAATGGCCAGCTGTGCAACAGGTAGCCGAGCGGGACGACACTTCTGCTTTCGCACCACGTCTCGAACAGGCGCTGACACGCGCTGTTCAGGCGTTCAAACACGTGTTCGTGGTTTTCCGAATGACTGCTCATCACGAGCCCGTTGATAGAGACGACGACAAATCATCGTAGGTAGACGTGCTGCGCTACGCAGTCAGGAAGCCCGGAAAAATGCACTTCCGGTCTGCTGAATATATTGTCAGGAAATCCTGAATGACGGCGCATCCCCCCGATGGCCGGCCAGTCTCGACAAGCCAGCCAGCGCGACAGCAAAGACGCCGAACGGACACGCCCGCGTCTTAGCCCATCCAGTACTTGTCCGGAATCTGGCGATCCCCTTCGGAAAGATACGGATTGTCGAGAACGAACACCTTGCGATTCGCGAGATCGGCGCGGGCCAGCGCGTCCTGAATGTAGGAGTGAGAGTTGAAGAGCCTCATATACGATCCGTCGAGATACGCTTTTACCAGCCCGCTATTAATGGTCCGGGCCAGGCTTTCATGTTCCGCGGAGACATAGAAGATAAAGTCCGAGCGGTATTTCAGAAGCAGGCGCTTTTCAACGACCAGGTCCCGCCCCCTGTGCCGCGGCTCGTCGAGTTCCGCGAAAGCCTCGACCACGCCGCGCGGAAAATAATCGAGCCGGCCGCCCTGGATCATGTCGAACACCGTTTCATACGGAACCGTGTTGATGTTCAGGTTCGCGGCTCTCATGATCCTGGTATCGACCCAGCCAAGCCCCTGGCCACCCGTCAGGGATTTCAGGTCGGCCAGGCTCTGCACCCGGTCGAAATCCGCCTGGCGATCTTTTCGTATGACAAATACCCGGTGGCCGATCAGTCCACGATTGATCGGAATCCGTACCACCGGCAAGCCTTGTTCAGCCGCTGCGTCCGTACTGGTCCAAAGGAGATTGATGGCATTGCCGCGGCCGGCCAGTTCTGCCAGCGCACGTCCCCGTTCCATCAGGACGTCGGCCTGCCGCGCCACATATTCGGCGCCGGCCGATTTCATGGCGAGGTCGAGCACCGCCAGCGGAAACGCCGCACGTGCCCGGTCTTCGGGCTGGTAATGTGGGTAAACGATATCGAACCGGTCTGCGGGAGTTGCATGCGCGCGAAGCGTCACGCCTGCCGCACCTAGTGCGGCCAATACAAAACACCTGCGTTGCATAGATATTTTCGGCGCATAAGCGATATTCACGTACTGCTACGGATCGCCCAGAATCACATCAAGTCAAAAAACCATCGTGCCACGATTCGTGTAAGCATACAAAGGCGTTTTGATCGCAAATCAATACACACTGTGACGCTCCGGCGATAGCGCCGAGCCGATCAGGTAGACCTCTTGCAGGAATCGGCGAGCCCAGCCGCAGCTGCTCGTCAGTCCACGGTGCCAGGCAGTTTCGTTGCCTTGTGCCCGGTCAACTCGTGCAGTGCGTCGCTCACGGTTTCCAGCAGTACGAAGCGCAACTGGCTTCGTGCATCCGCGGGAATGTCCTCGAGGTCGGGGGCGTTGCGCGCCGGCAGCAATACCGTACCGATACCGGCGCGCAACGCGGCCAGCACCTTTTCCTTGATGCCGCCCACCGGCAGAACAACGCCACGCAGACTGATCTCGCCCGTCACCGCGCAGTCGCTGCGCACGGCTTGCCCCATCAACAGCGAAGCGATCGCACTGAAGATGGCCACCCCGGCACTGGGGCCGTCTTTCGGGACCGCGCCGGCCGGCACGTGGACATGAATGTCGCGTTTGTCGAAACCCGTGCAGTCGATATGCAGCGCCTCGCATTGCGACTTGACCAAGGTCAGCGCGGCCTGGGCGCTTTCCTTCATGACGTCGCCCAACTGGCCGGTCAGTACCAGCCGGCCCCCGCCAGGCGTGCTGCTGGCCTCGATAAAAAGCAGTTCACCGCCAACGGGTGTCCACGCGAGGCCGGTCACTACGCCCGGCAAACTGGTGCGCATCGCCATCTCGCGCTCGAAGCGGTGATGCCCCAATATCGGCATCAGGCGATCAGGCTCGATCCGTTCATGCGTGGCCGGGTCCTCGGCAACACGCAACGCAACAGAGCGGAAGACCGAGCCGATCTGCCGCTCCAGGGCACGCACACCTGCTTCGCGTGTGTAGTCGCGGATGATGGCGCGCAGCGCCTCGTCGCTCAGCTCGCATTGTGCGGGACTCAGCCCGCACGCTTCCAACTCGCGCGGCACCAGAAAGCGCCGGGCGATCTGAAACTTTTCGGCCTCGGTATATCCGGGTAAATCAAGAATCTCGAGGCGGTCCCTCAAGGGCCCGGGAATACCTTCGAGCTGGTTGGCAGTGGCAACGAACACCACGGCGGAGAGGTCGAACGGCACCCCCAGGTAGTTGTCCCGGAAGGTGGCGTTCTGCTCGGGATCGAGGACCTCGAGCATCGCCGCGCCTGGGTCGCCATGCACGCCATGGCCGAGCTTGTCGAGTTCGTCCAGCAGCATGACGCAGTTGCGCGCCCCTGCTTTGCGGATCGCCTGCACGATATTGCCGGGCATCGCGCCGATATACGTGCGCCGATGGCCGCGGATTTCCGACTCGTCATGCACGCCGCCGAGACTCACGCGTACGAACGGCCGCGCGAGTGCCTGGGCAATGCTCTGACCCAGTGAGGTCTTACCCACACCGGGCGGGCCGAGAAAGCAAAGAATGGGCGCCTTGCCGTGCGGATTGAGCTTTCTGACACCAAGGTATTCGAGGATGCGGCGCTTGACCTTCTCCAGGCCAAAGTGCGCGTCATCGAGAATCTGTCTCGCCCGGGCGATGTCGATCGGCGCCTCCGGCGCAAGCGCCCACGGCAGTTCGGTCAGCCATTCGAGGTAGCTCACGCTGATCGAGTATTCGGACGATGCCTCCGGCATCCGCTCCAGCCGGCCAAGCTCCTTGCGGGCATGAGCTTCGACATCCGGCGGCATATGCGCGGCGTCAATCGCTTCGGCCAGCTTGCGGGCCTCTTCGCGGTTTTCGGCGTTCTCGCCGAGTTCCTGCTGGATGGTTCTGAGTTGCTCGCGCAACATCATCTCGCGTTGACGCTGATCGATCCGGCCGCGTGTCTGCTCGCCGATTTCCTGTGACAGGCGCAAGACTTCGATCCGTCCCGCGACGGCGTCCAGCACTTTGTCCAGCCGTTTGCAGAGATCGAGCGTCTCGAGGATCTCCTGCTTGAGCTCCGGCGGGATGTCGAGCAAGCCGGCCACGGTGTCGGCGAGCAACCCGGGCGACTCGATCGCATCCAGCGCCCGCACGAGCTCGCCCCCCGCATTGGGCAGCAGCCCGATCATTTCCCCCGCGCGTTGCCTCAGGACCAGCGTGCGCGCGTCGATGGCGGAATCACTGAGCGTGGCGTCGGGCAACAATTCCACCCTGGCGGCCCTGAAGCCGAGGCCGGCCACCGGTGCGATCAGGCGGAAGCGCTCCACGCCCTGGCATATCAGGTGATGCGCGCCGTCCTCCGGACTGGTGATATAGCGCAGCACGTTTGCTACCGTGCCGATTGTGTTGAGGCCGTCGAACGGGGGGTCCTGCGCCTGCGGATCGCGTTGCAGCACGATACCCAAGGGCTGCTGGCGTTTCATGGCGGCCTGCACGTCCTCCTTGGTCTGCCCGCGCCCCGCCATGAGCGGCAACACCATGCCTGGAAACAGCACGGCATTGCGGACCGGCAGCAGGATCAGGCTGTCCTTGGGGAGTGCGGGCACAGGCGCCGCGTCCGGGCTCAACGGGTTGGACTCGGGGGCCACGCTGTCACTGTCCGTGCTCATCTTCGCTCCTCGATCCGCCAGGGCTTGCCGGGTTCAATCCAGCCTCTCGAAGTCCAGCAACAGACAACCGTGTTCGAAATCGCGCCGTGCCAGGCGATAGTGTCCTGCCGGGAGCCGGATGTGGCGCTCGAAGCGGCCATAGGGGATTTCCAGGCAATGGATCACGCCCCCCGCGAAAGCCCGGGGCATGGTTCTCTCGGCCGCAATGATCAGCATTGCGCCTTCGAGGTCCAGGCTCAAGGTATCGGGCGGCACGCCGGGCAGCGCGACCACGATCGCCAGCCGGCCGTCCTGCTCGAACACCTCGATGGGCGGTTCCCATACCGGCGTCCGCGCATGCTGACCCGCTAAACGGAAGAACTGCCGATGCATGCGCTCGGCGCGCTCGAGTGCGTCGACGGCGGTTTCCCACATCATGGTATGGCGGGTGAAGGTCACGGCTGGCTCCCTGCCTGTTCTGTCAGCCCAACGCTGGCTGTCCATTCATCAAAGGCCAAGCTCGCGCAGGTGTCAAGTCAGCGCGCACGAATGCAGCTCCTTCGATGCGTCTTCCGCAGCCGATTATGGTGTCAGGATGAGCGCGTGCGACAGCGGCCGAAATGTCGATGTGCTTATCAATTCGCCCGATATTTACTATCGTCTCAAGCACCCGTTGATGCGAACGGCCGAGCGCGGCGAATATGCGAATCAGCCTGCTCTCCGTGGTATGGCCACTTTCGTTTCATCGCCCCGATACCTGCCCGGACATAAAACCGTCCGCGTGGCCTGTTATGATCGCATCCATTCCGGATGGGTGAAAATGACCGGCCGCCCGGTTATGCTGCGGGCACGCGTCGAGTGTGACGACGGCTCGCGCGCTCGCCAGTCCTTCGATTGGCATCAAACAAACGCCGGTACTTGATGAAGGAGAGATGGCATGAGCCGCTTGCGGACCACGATGACCCTGTCGATCGTTTACGTGTGCTTTCTGGTCGGCTGCACCACGACGGTGGCGCAGATCAAACCCGAGGATGTATCGGACTTCAGGCCCGGCGTGACGACGAAGCAGCAGGTGCTTGCCAGACTGGGCACGCCATCGTCGGCGTCCACCCTGCCAAATGGATCGACTTTCCTGGTGTATGCGTCCACCGCGGCACGGCCGCTCTCGGCGATATTTCTTTCGAACATGAATCCAGTCGTGGGCGGTAGCGACGCCGCGCCTACCGCCACGATCAGCTTCGAGTTCGGACCGGACGGCATACTGAATGCCTCGAATACCGTTTCTTCCGGCTTCGCTCCGCAGACACCTCGACAGCCGTGAGCGCACTGGTGCGGGGAGCTCGTCTACTCACCTCTCCCCCACCCTGTCCTTACATCCAATCCCCGATTTCCTTTCATTTATACCCCGGCCACATCCCTACCCCGTCATCAGGAAATCCGCACACGGTTTTACTGAAGAAATAAAAGCGCCTTGCCGTATACGCATACGTCGCCAGCGATATCGGCACTCTCCTTCCGGGCTTCACCGAGCCCACCCCGGCACTACTTTTCAACAGGCGCGAGATGGATAATTTCTTACAAACAATCAGGTTCAAGATCATTCTCGCGTTTGGCGTGTGCGTGATACTCATGGGCGCAATCGGCCTGTTTGGAATACTGAAGCTCTCCTCCCTCAATGCGAACGTGGCCGATGGATATAACGGCAACACGGTGCCGATTGCCGATTTGTCGGACGTACGCCAGGCCAGTTCAGATATTCGCCTTCAGTTGAGACGAATTCAGGTGTATCGCGACCAGGAAAAGACGAGCGAGGCGATTGAGAAAATCCGCAGTGACGAAGCAAGCCTCAACAAAGCATGGAACCACTACTATCCAAGCGGAATTTCCAGCGATAAGGAACGCGAAATCGCGGACAGGATCAAGAACGCCCTGCAAGAGTTACTCGCGACAAGCGACCAGGCGGTGCTGACGTTCAGTTCCGGTAACTACGATGCGGCCACTCCGCTCATCGACAAGATAGGTACGACCGGGGACACGCTGGCCGCGGCGCTCAATGAAGACGCGGCACTCAACCTGACTCAGGCCCAGCAGTTTGTTGTCGACAGTGACTCGACGTTCAGGACAACCTTCTGGGTCAGTATCGTCCTGCTCGTCGCCGGCATCGTGGTTGCAGTGGGCATGTCGGCTTACCTGCTGCGCGCGATCTCGCAACCGCTCAGCAAGGCCGTTGATTTAGCGAACCATATCGCAGACGGTCAGCTTGAAAATCGCGTCGTCGTTGATTCGCGCGGTGAGTTCGGTCAGCTTCTCGAAGCACTGGGCAGGATGGACGGCAAGCTTGCCGATACGGTTCGCGGCATCAAGACGTCCACCGATTCCGTCACGGTCGCCTCGCGTGAAATCGCCAGCGGCAACCTGGACCTGTCCGCCCGCACCGAGGAACAGGCGGCATCGCTTGAAGAAACCGCGGCCAGCATGACGCAGCTGACCGAAACGGTGAAACAGAACGCCGACAATGCCCGCCAGGCGAACGCTCTCGCAACCAACGCCACGAACATGGCCGATTCAGGCAACGACTCGGTTCAGGTTATGGTCGGCACCATCGGCCAGATCAGCAGCAGTTCAAGCAAGATTTCCGAAATCACCAGCGTCATTGAAAGCATTGCTTTCCAGACCAACATCCTGGCGCTGAACGCAGCCGTCGAAGCCGCACGCGCAGGCGAACAGGGGCGCGGCTTTGCCGTGGTGGCAAGCGAGGTGCGCAGTCTGGCGCAGCGCTCTGCTGCCGCTGCCAAGGAAATCAAGGAACTCATCAGCTCGTCGGTCACCATGATTCACGACGGTGCAAAGCAGGCGACGGAAGTCAGCGCCACCATGGGACAGGTCAAGCAGGCCATCAAGCAGGTCTCCGACATCGTCGGTGAGATTGCTGCCGCGTCTGAAGAGCAGAGCCGCGGCATCGAGCAGGTGAATCAGGCCGTGGGCCAGATGGACGAAGTGACCCAGCAGAATGCGGCCCTGGTTGAAGAGGCAGCAGCGGCGGCGCAGTCGCTTGAAGAGCAGGCAAACCGGCTGAAGGACGCCGTTTCCGTGTTCAAGCTCGCCGATACGGCGCAATCCACGGCACGCATGGCGATTGCGCAAAGCAAGCCGCGCTTGCCTGCGTCCACGATTGCCGCTGCGCGTCGCGTCGAACCCACGAGACCGAAGCCTGCGCCGGCCGCCATGGCCGACAAAGCCCCCGCGCTCGCAGCCGACACGGCGACAGCGGACTGGGAAACATTCTGATCCCTCGACGGCAGGCGCACTAAGCTTGCTGCGCCTGCCAGCCTAAGCCGAGGCTTTTCTGCAGTGACACAAAGTTTTTGAGCAATTCCGCCTGTCCCGCAACGACATTCTGCTGCGCGGTGAATTCCTGACGCTGCGTATCGAGCAGATCGATCAAGGTGGCGACGCCCGCGGAATAGCGCTGCCGCATCAGCGTGGCCGAGTGGCTTGCGGATGCCTCCACCTTTTGCAACGTGACAACATGCTCGCGCTGATGCCCATAGCGCGAGAGCGATGAATTCGCGTCCTGCAGCGCGCCGAGCACGGCCTTCGTATAGCGGGCCTCGGCCTCGTCACGCGATGCCTCGGCCGCGTGCACGCTGCCCAGCGTGCGCCCGAAATCGAACGCGTCCCATTGCAGATACGGCACGCCGAGCCAACTGAAGTTGTTCTTGCGCAAGAGATGGCCCGGATCGGCCGCGCTGAAGCTGAGACTGCCGAGCAGCGTCACCTTCGGGAAAAAATCCGCAACGTGTTCGCCGATCTGCGCATTGCTCGACGCGAGCCGCCTCTCCGCTGCGCGAATGTCGGGGCGCTGCTGCAACATCACGGACGGATCGCCGATTGCAACCGTCTCGGGCAACGCCGGCAGCGGCCGCGTGGCGGCGAGCTGGCCGTCCAGCGCGCCGGGTTCACGACCGGTCAGCACGGCGAGACGGTCGAGCGAATCGGTCAGTTGCGCGTCGAGCGGAATCAAGGTTGCGCGCGTGTTCTCGACCTGCGTGGTCAGGCGTTCAACATCGACGTCCGCCGCCGTGCCGCGCTCCCGGCGCTGCTGCGTAAGCGTCAACATTTTCTGTTCGGTCTCCGCCTGATGCCGCGCGAGCTCAAGCCGCGTCTGCTGGTCGCGCAGATCGATGTAGGTCTGCGCCACCTCAGCCGCGAGCGACACCTGGGTGTCCGCGAGATCGGCGTCGACAGCCTGCGCATCCGCTGACGCCGCTTCGATAGCGCGCCGCGTGCCGCCGAACAGGTCGATCTCCCACGTCGCGTCAAATCCCGCGGTGTAGAGCTGCAACGGACCGCGCCCCGCGGACGATGCACTGCTGCCCGACGAGTTTCCCGAGCTGAGCGAGCTCAGATCAGGCTCGCGCATGCGCAACGCGGCGGCAGCCCCCGACACCTTCGGCAACTCGCCCGCTCGTTGCACCTGCAATTGCGACCGCGATTCCCGCAGCCGCGCCTGCGCGATATGCACATCGGGACTGTGCGCAAGGGCGGCGGCAATCAGATCGTTCAGTTGCGGGTCGTTGAATGCGAGCCACCACTGGTTCGGCGCAGGCGTAGCGGCGATACCGGAGGCCGGCGAACGCACGAAGGCCTCGCTGCTGCGGGCGTCCTGCGCAACCAGGGGCGCGCCGTGATAATCCGGGCCGACCGTGCAACCCGATAGAGCCGACAGAAGCGCGGCGGCGGCCAGTGTGAAACACGAGGAACGGGTGAACATCATGACGGAATAAGAAGGCATTAGTGACCGGCGGACGAAGGCGGCGGCGCATTCCGGCGCGGCGTTTTCAGAAGCAGCGCAAGCGGGATACAGGCAAGCATCGCGATGCCGAGCAGATAGAAGGTTTCCGAATAGGTCATTACGACGGCCTGCTGCTGGATCTGCACCCCGAGTTGCCCCAGCGCGCGCATCTGCGAGTACGCCATGTCCCCGGTGTGAGCGAACCAGTTCGCCGCGCTCCCCGCCAGGCTCTCCTGGCCGATCAGCGAATTTGCGCTGACGGACTCACGGATCATCGCGGTGTGAAACGTGGTGCGCCGGTCGATCACGGTACCGATGATTGCAAGACCGATCGATCCGCCGAGGTTGCGCGCCATGTTGTACAGACCGGCGGCGTCGCCGGAATCCTCGCGCGGCACGGCCGCCATCGACGCCTGATTGAGCGGCATCATGGCGAGCATCTGGGCGGTGCCGCGTATCAGTTGCGACCAGACGAAATCGTGCCCGACACTTTGCGCCGTCAGTTCGATGTCGATCATGCAACTGATTGCGTACAACACCAGCCCGGTGATCACCAGCACGCGGAAGTCGACTTTGCCGAGCAGCCGCGGCAGGATCGGCATGATCATGAAAGCGGGCAGCCCGGACAGCAGCATGATCGCGCCGGACTGTTCCGCGTTGTAGCCGGCAACCACGCCGAGGAATTGCGGCACCAGATACGACACCCCATAGAGCGCCGCGCCAACCGCGGACACAATCACAATCACGCTCGCGTAATTTGGATTGCGCATCAGGCTCAGACGCACGATCGGTTTCTTCGCGGTCAGTTGCGAGGCGGCGATCAGGAGCATGCCGAAGACCGACACGCAGGTGAGCGCGACGATCATCGACGATTCGAACCAGCGCTCGCGCTGGCCTTCCTCGAGCACCACCGTCAGCGAACTGAGACCGATCGCGAGGCCGACGATGCCGAGCCAGTCCGCTTTGAGAAACGCCTCCCAGTGGGGCCGGTCTGATGGCAGACCGACAATCAGCAAGGTCATCAGCGCGAGGCAGATCGGCAGATTCATGAAGAAGCACCAGCTCCAGCTGATGTTCTCCGCGAGCCAGCCACCGACAACCGGTCCAAGCAAGGGCCCGAGCAATACGATCAGGCCGAACATGGTCATGCCGACCGGCAACTGGGATAGCGGCAGGCGCGTGCGGATGATGGTCTGCGCCGTTGGAATCAGCGCGCCGCCCGTGAAGCCCTGCCCGATACGCCCGGCAATCATCATGGGCAACGTGTGCGACCAGCCGCACATCATGGAGAACGCGATGAACAGCGCTGAATTCGTCAGCAGGAAATTGCGCAGACCGAACACGCGCGTGAGCCACGCCGCGAGCGGAATCATCACGATTTCCGACATCAGATAGCCGGTCGAAATCCAGGTGCCTTCGGTACCGGTGGCGCCGATTTCGCCCTGGATCTGCGGCAGCGCGGAGTTCGTGATCGAGATGTCGAGCGTCGCCATCAAGGCGCCGAGCGCACCCGCGGCCACGGCGATCCAGTCGCCGACGCTGGCACGCTCCTCGGCATGCGGCGCGGCTGACGCGACGGCGGCTGACGCGACGGCGGCCGGCGTTCCGGCGGCGGGCGTTGCGGCGGCCGGCTCAGCCACGATGGTTCTCGGCGTCGATGCGCGCGTCACGATCGCGCGCGGAACGCGTGTCGACATCCACGGTGACCGACAGCCCCGGCAAGAGCACGCTACGCGTTTCCACACCCGTGTCGATGCGAATCCGCACGGGCACCCGTTGCACGATCTTCGTGAAGTTGCCGGTGGCATTTTCCGGCGGCAGCAGCGCGAATTGCGAGCCCGTGCCGGGCGAGAAACTGTCGATCACGCCGTGCAGCGTATGACCTGGCAACGCGTCGACGTGCATTTCCACCGGCTGGCCGACACGCATCCGGCCCACCTGCGTTTCCTTGAAATTGGCCAGCAGATAGGTGCTCTGCACCGGCACGACCGTCAGCATCCGCGTGCCGGGTTGCACGTACTGACCGACCCGCACCGTACGATCGCCGACCTTGCCGCCGAGGACACTGCGCACCACGGTGTTGTCGAGATCGAGTTGCGATTGCTGGGCGCTTGCCTCAGCCGCTTCGAGTTGTGCGCGTGCCTGCGCGAGTTGCGCGGTGGCCGAACCGATCTGCGAGCGCGCTGCTTCGACCGCGGCGGCGTTCGCCGTGAGCGTGGCATTGGCCTGGTCGCGGCTGCTGGTCAATTCCGCCAGCCGTTCGCTCGTTTCGGCGCCGGTTGCGACGAGCGGTGCGTAGCGCCGCACTTCGTCGCTCGCATGGTGCGCGTTCACCTGTGCCACCTGCTGCTGCGCCTGAGCCTGCGCGATATTGGACTGCTGCTGCTTGATGTCCGCCTGGGCGCGTTCGATGTCGGCCTTGCGCGCGTCGATCGTGGCGCGCGCCTGGTCGAGCGCGACCTGGTACTGGCGGGCGTCGAGATGGACGAGCGGGTCGCCGGGTTTCACGACCTGATTGTCGGCGACGTAAACTTCCGTCACGTAGCCCGCGATCTTGGGCGCGACCGTCACACTGTCGGCCCGCAGATAGGCGTCGTCTGTGCTTTCGATAAAGCGCCCAACTGTCCACCAGCGGCCGAGCCAGACCGCCGCGACAATCAGCGCGACGACGCCGAGCGCGAGCAGCACCGTGCGCCGGCTGGGGCGCCTGGCGGTGGATGCCGGCGGGTCTTCGGCAGGAAGCGGGCGGGAGGGAGAGCCTGCGGTCGTTGACATCTCATGTAGTCCAATTGTTTCCAGCTGGCAAAATTATTCCACTCGGTACAATTGTGTCAAGTGATATATTTCGGAAGACATCTCCCCACAGGATTTGCTTCGGGTGTCCCCCAAGGGAACGTCCTGCGGGGCGCAATGGAAAGAAACGCGGAGAGCAATGCATGAACACCGCAAAGAAGCTGCGCCGTTCGCCGGAAGGCGGCTATGCGCGCGGCGACGAGACGCGTCAGCGGATCATCGAGGCGGCGATCGAACTGTTTGGCGAACACGGCTTCGATGGCGCGTCGACGCGCGATATCGCAGCCCACGCGGGCGTCAACGCGCCCGCGCTGCAGTATTACTTCGAGAATAAGGAAGGGGTGTATCGCGCGTGTGTCGAAGCGCTCGCCGACGACGCATGGAAGACCTTCGGGCCGGCCATCGCGGATGCGCAGGAAGCGTTACGTGAAAACGCCGGCACCGCGGCGCTGATCGATGCCTACATCCGCATTCAGGGCACCGTGGCGGACGGCGTCTTCGCGAAGGGGAATAATCGCGGCCGGCGGCTTTTCTTCGCCCGCGAGCAGGCCGGCCAGGAACCCGAAAGTGCGACACAGATTCTGGCCAAGCGAATCCGCCATCCGCTCTCCAATGCAACCGCAGCGCTCGTGGCGCGAATTTCCGGGCGGGCCGCCGACGATCCGGTCACGCTGATCCGCAACTTCAGCCTGCATGGGCAAATGGTGATTTTTCACGTCGCCCAAAGCTCCACGCTGTCGATGCTCGGCTGGAAAAGCATCGATGCAGAGAAGATCGAACAGCTCAAGTCGACCATAAGCGACCAGACGCGGATACTGCTCGAGCAATGGAGCCGCGAACGTGACGAGGGGCAGGCCGCCACGCCAACCACGGCTAAAGGAAAGCCACGCAAGCAGTCGTAATCCCGTCACGGCTGCGCAACGTCACCGGAGTCCATCGCGACACCAAAGGGCAGCGGCCCATCGACCAGCCGGGGTTGGCCCAAAGGTGAAGGCCGGCGAACCCTTGTTAGAATGGCAGGCCACGCATGGGCGGCACCTGCTTTGCCAATCTGGCGGCTTCTCGCACGGATGTTGTCCGAAGCACGGTTCGGACGATGGCCCTCACATCTCACAGGAAGACATGGACAATCCTACCCGTTCGGAGCGATCCCGAAACACCGCTATCAAGGCGGCATTCGTAATCCTGACGAGAGATGGTCCAGGTGGGCTTACCTTCGACGCGCTGTCTCGCGAAAGCGGGATCAGCAAAGGCGGGCTACTCCATCAATTCCGCACGAAGGCCGATATCCTCAAGGCGCTGCTCGCCTATCAGCAAGATCACTACAGGTCGTTCGCGAACAATTTCCTGGCGACCAAGGGCGATTCTCTGCGTGAACCCACGCTTTCGTGTCAGATCGCGGTGGTTCGGGAATCGATCAATCAGCCGCACTCCGTGGCCAGAGCGATTCTGGCCACTCTCGTGGAAGACCCGACGCTGCTCAGCGAAATCCGCGACGAAGACGCGGCGCAGACACGCAAGATACGCAGCGAGGCCGACGATCCGGACATGGCGCTCTTACGCCTGATTGCCGCGCGAGGTTTGGCGTACACCACCCTTCTCGGCCTTTCGCCCATTTCAGACCGGCAACGGGATCGGCTCTTCAAGCTGTTGCTGGATGAAGATAGATGGACGTCCGAGCGTCCTTCCGATTCTGAACAAACCGCGGCATAGACGTTTGCGCGCGGCGGATGCCGGCCAATCCAATCGGACTCCTGCCTGCCGGCTTCCCGCTTTTGTGAGCGCAAACGATCGTTCTATCGTGCGAGTGCCGAACGCCCCAGCGAGTTCGCTGCGACGACACGCGGCATCAGCAAGCCGCAGACCGGCTCTCTACCGCATATCTACTGCATGTACTGCTCGTTGCCGATCAGCCCGATCTTCGTTGCGCCCACCCGCTGCGCCGAAGCCATCACGGCGGCAACGTCCCGGTATGGCGTGCGCCGGTCCGGGCGCAGATGGATTTCGGCCTGGAGCGGCTCGGCCGCCACCTGAGCGAGCCTGGCTTCGAGCGCGGCTTTGTCCGGCACGGCCGCGCCGTTCCATGTCGTCACGCCATCGGCGCCGATATCGATCTGCACCACTTCCGGCTGCGTGATCTGCGGTGGCGGATTGCCGACCGGCAGGTTCATTTTGACCGAGTGCATCTGGATCGGAATAGTAATAATCAGCATGATCAGCAACACCAGCATCACGTCGATCAACGGCGTGGTATTGATGTCGACCATCACATCCGGCTCGCCGCCGGCACCGCCCGACGATACGTTCATTCCCATGATCTGCTCCTCCCGGCTAGCCGCCGCGCGCCGGCGGCTCAGTGATGAATGAAACCTTGTCGATACCGGCCCGCTCGCAGGCAGCGATCACACGCCCGATGAACTCGTAACGCGTGCTCTGATCGCCGCGCACATGCACTTCCGGTTGCGGCGTCTGGACCGACGCGGCCTTCAAACGCGCCAGCAGCGCCGGTCCGTCTACCAGACTCTCGTCCCAGAAGAAGTCGCCGTTACGATTGACCGCGATCTCGATGCTCTTCGGCTGGGCCTGCAAGGGCTGCACCGTTTCCTTCGGCAAATCCAGCGGCACGGTGTGCGTCACCACCGGAATGGTGATCAGAAAGATGATCAGCAACACCAGCATCACGTCGACGAGCGGCGTGGTATTGATACTGGAGATGACTTCGTCGTCATCTTCGCCTTGCCTCACGTTCATCGCCATTGCCCGCTCCGCTCAGTCGACCAGTGATGCAACGCGCACACCGTTGCGCGCCGGCCGCTTGCCGCCGGCCAGCACCACCACATGCAACTGCGCGCCAAAGGCCCGGACACGCTCCATCACCGCCTTGTTGCGACGCACGAGGAAGTTGTAGCCGAGCACGGCCGGGACCGCGACCGCGAGGCCGATGGCCGTCATGATCAGCGCCTCGCCCACCGGCCCGGCCACCTTGTCGATGGACGCCTGGCCGGCCACGCCGATTGCCGTCAGCGCGTGATAGATGCCCCATACCGTGCCGAACAGGCCGACGAACGGTGCGGTCGAGCCAACGGTTCCCAGGAACGCAAGGCCGTCCTGCAAGCGGTTCGACACGCTGGTGATCGCGCGCTCGACCGACACGTCGATCCACGTATTGCGGTCGACCGCTTCGAGCAGCGCTTCGTCGTGGTGCTCGCCCGCCTCGATCGCCGTTTCGGCAATGAAGCGGAACGGCGACGTTGCCTCCAGTTGCTGTGTGCCCTCCACAAGCGACGGCGCGCTCCACAACTGCTCGTCGGCGCGTTTCGCGCGGCGGTTGGCGCGCAATTGCTCGAAGAACTTGGTGACCATGATGTACCAGCTGCCCATCGACATCACCACCAGCAGAATCAGCACGAAGCGCGCAACGAAATCGCCACCCGCCCACAGCGCGCCCAGACCGTATGGATTAGCAACGGTGGCCGAGGTGGCCGGCGCCGGCGGCGGAACCGGATGATCGACGGCCGGCGCCGCCGTTTGCGGCGTGGCCTTAGCCGCAGCCGACGCCGCCCCCGACGCCGATAATGCCGCGCTCGCCACGGCGGCGCTGGCCTGCGCATGCGCGGCGAGCGGAACGCCGAGCGTGCTCACCGCGGCGGCGGTCATCATCATGCTGGCCGCGAGTGCGGCAATAGAACGCTTCTTCATGTCTACTCCATTGAACGATCAAAGTCCCTGCTCAAATCCACGACTGCGGCTTCCGTCTGACGGCCCGGTCAATTCAGATTGAACGAGAACGGAACCTGCACACGAACAGCCTGCTCCTGCGAAATGCAACTAAACCGCCTGACCGCGTTAAGCGCGGCGCGATCCAGAATGGGGTCGGCCGACTGCACGACCCGCTCATCCGAAATGTGGCCTTGCGCATCGACAACGAACTCGATCAGGACGTTGCCGGTGATGTTGTTTTCCAGCGCCTCGCGTGGATAGCGCAGTGAAGCGCGCACCTGATCGGAGTTCGGGCACACCACCCCCACCTCATGGCTTGGCGCCTTCACCGCCACCGGAGCGGGCGGCGCCTGCACGACAGGCGCCGACACCACCGGCGCCGGCTGGTGCGCGATGGTTTGCTGCGGCGCCGCCTGCACCGGCACTTCCGGTGGCGGCACGAACGGCCGCGGCGGCGGTGCAACCTTCGGCGGCGTCAACTTGACGACCGGCAGCGGCGGGGGCGGTGGCGGCGGTTTCACCGGGACGATGATCCGGGCCTCGATCGGATGCTGAATGACCTCCACCACCCGGGTGGCAAGACCGTTGAGCAGCGCGTAGATCAACACCACGTGCAACAGCAGCACGACCGCGATACCGCCAAAGCGGCGCACGGGGCTGCCCTGCGGCTGCCCAAACTGGCGCGGCTGTCCCGCCATTCTTCGTTGCGATGCCAGATGGCCAGGCATACGTATTCCCCTCGAATCGGCTCAGGCGTTAGAACGGCGCGCTCAGTTGCACACCGATCGTGCGCGGCTGGATGACGGATGCCCAGACGGTTCCGCCCAACGGTACGTACGCCGTATTGGCGGACAGCAGACCATCGCGATTGAACAGGTTCCTGACGAACAGCGACAGGCTCGCGTACTTCAGGTCCACGCCGAACTGCAAATCCGTCACGGCATAGGCCGGCAGAATGAAGTCCGGTGCGCCTGTCGCGCCGGCGAAGCTCGAATGGCGTTCGCCCACGAAGCGTTCGCTCACCGTTGCGGAGGCCGGATAAGGGCCGATCTGGAAGCGCCGGGTCGCGGCCAGCGCCGCGGAAAACTTCGCCGTGTTCGGCAACAGATCGCCGGCCTTCGAACCGACGCTCGGGGTGCCTTCGGTCAGATAGGCGTCGATCGCGGACAGTGACGCCGTGAACGACCAGGCCGGTGTCGGACGAAATGCGCCTGACAGCTCCATGCCCTTGATGCGGGCGTCGCCCGCGTTGATGAGTTGGGCGATGCCGTCGACTGCGCCGTACTGCTGAATGTTGCGCCATTCGATGTCGTACGCGGAAAGCGCCACCGACAGGCGGTTGTCCAGCAGATCGGCCTTATAGCCGATTTCGTAGTTCCACAAGGTATCGGGCTGGTAGGTCGGATTGCCTGCGATCAGCTGCCCTGTCACCGCACTGACCGCCATGCTGTTGGGGCCGCCGGGCCGATAGCCGCTCGCAATGCGCGCATACACATTGCTCTTTGGCGTCAGCTTGTAGCTGGCCGTGAACATGTACGTCTTGCTCGTGTCGGCCGACGATCCCGGCGCGGAGAAAGGAACCGGCACCAGCAAGCCACCCGTGTCCTGACGAAAGTCCTGGCTGTTGTGAGCAATCCGCATCCCCGCGGTCAACGCAATGCGCGAGTTCAGGTTGTAGGTCAGGTCTCCGTATGCGGCTACCTCCTCGTAGCTTCCCGCATAACCGGCCGTCTCCATCTCGTAGGACGGTGCGCCGCCAACGCCCGTTGCCCGGTACACCTGCATGGTGTCGCTGTGTTCATGGTCGTAATACAGGCCTGCAACCCATTCCAGCGTCTGGTTGCCCGGCGAGGTCAACCGGAACTCCTGGGTCACCTTGTTGGTGCCGACGTTGGAGGAAGCCGATACCGCGCTGACATTGAACCCGTCGGCCGCGAGAATGGGACCGTAGAACGGCGTGAAATCGAGCGTGGAGGCAGTCCGGAGCGACTGGTACGCCGAGATCGAGTTAAAGCGCGCCCATCCAAAATCGTATTCGGCGTTGGCGGTATAGAACTGATTGCTTTGGTGATACGGCTCGGGCGAATCGAGGTTCTTTGTCAGCGCGCCAAACACCGGCTGCCCATTCATTCCGTAGTCCACAAAATTCTGGCCGTCGCTATTGATGTTCTGCACGGTAGCGGTAAAGCGGAATGTGAGCTTGCGAGTGGGCGTCAGGAGTACCGACGCGCGCATGCCGGTCGTATCGTTTTCGTTGATGCGGCTTCCCGCATCCGCGCCCACCGCATCGATAAAGCCCGCGCTGTGGGTATTGAACGCGGATATCCGTACCGCGGCCACATCGGACTTCAGCGGCAGATTCAGTACCGCATTGGTCGTGTTGTTGAGCCCGCCGTGCCACGTCGACGAGAAAGTCGTTCCCACCTGTCCGGAGAAGTTCTCCGTATCGGGCTGATTGGTGACGTATTTCAGCAGCCCACCCATCGCGCCCGCGCCGTACAAGGTGCCTTGTGGCCCGAACAGGATCTCGATGTGATTCAGATCGAGCAGCCCCATGTCGAACGCGAGTGCCGCGCCGCCACCCGACACCGTGTTCGAACCCAAAGGCGTGTCGTCCACATACACGCCCACGGTCGGCCCGACATCGGTGCCCGCCGTCACGCCGCGCATCGAGATCGTGCCCTGACCCGGTCCGCCGCCGCTGTTGAAACCGACGCCGGGCTCTGAGGACAGGTAGTCGCTCAGATTGGTGGCCCCTGACTTCTGCAGACTCTCGCTGGACAAGGTGTCGACTTTCATCGGCACCTCGCGTGCCGGTTCACGACGCCGGTTAGCGGTCACCTCAACCGAATTGAGCGTGACGGCGTTGGACCCGTTACCCTTGCCCGCAGCCGCGGCGGGTGAACTCGCCGCGGCTGGTGCTTGCGCGGCGCTCGCCGCGGGCGATACGGTCTGTGTGTCGGTTCCTGGCGCGGAAGGCGCCGTCTGCGCCGCCACCTCCGCTGTCGTGAGGAACAATTTCATGACCGAGACGGCAACCAGCGTGCGTCCAAGAAAAATCGGTCCCGGTATGGCACGGCCCCTCTTGCTTCCCATCTGTATGTCCCCTTCCCTTCCGGTCGAAAAATGTGAATGTGCTTATTCATCTCCCGGACGACGCGATAGCCGGACTGCCGACCAACTGCTCCTTCGCAAGCGCCCGCTCAACTGACACCAAGGTAAGCATCCAAATTGCGCGGCGCTTTTGCGGATCGCCGAAAAACATTGGCCACCGTCTCTGGATCTTTTGCGGCCCTGGCAAACGGTGCGCAGGCACGCCGCGGCTCAGGCCGCGGGCCTCGTTTGACGTGTATTTACAAGGGGATCGCGACAGACAAACGCATCGCATTGCCGGAGAAAGCGCAAATACCGGAGCGCAATCTCCGGCAAAAGCGCAGCAGACAGCGGCGTGCAGATCGCCGCCGGGATGGCGCGCTAAAGCGCCTGCGCGCGTGTTTCGCAACCCAGCTCGGGCCGGGTCCGGAAGGCGCGCAAAACGAGGCTAAGCAGAATCACGCTGGCCAACGCGGCGGGAATGCCGAGCCAGGCAATCCCCTTGATCAGGGCGTAGGCCGACCCATGCAGCGCGTCGGAAATCGCACCCACCGCGGGAACGGACACCGCCTGGAAGAAATACGTGATCAGGGATGAGGTCCCGATGACTCGCCCGCGCAAATGCGGCGGAGCGATATCCTGCAGCAGCGTAGGCGTTAGCGCGGCCCCGGCGATATACGCCGCGATGATGCCGATCATGCCGGCCAGCAACATCGCCGACGTCGTGACAAGCGACAGGCACAGAAGCAGTATCGCCGCGAGCAGCGCCATCCAGCGCCCGATCACCACGGGCAGCATCTGCCCATATCGCGCCCGCAGGAACCGCGCGCCAAGCGCACTCGCCAATAGGCCGATCGCCGAGCCGCCGCCGACCGCAATGCCGCTATAGAGCCCGGACTTCGCCAGATCCACGTGGAAATCGCGAATCAGCGAAACCGGCGCCCAGCCGAGAATCCCGCCCACGTAGAAAGCCGACAAAGCGTAGCCCACCAGCAGGCAGGTCAGCATGGTCCCGGAACGCCGCCAGAACTGGGCCAGCGTTTCCGGCGGCGCCTGCGCGGCCTGCGCCGTGGCGCCGCCGCGAGGCGGATGGCCAACCAGCGCGAACAGTCCGGCGATGACGGGGCCAGGAACCGCGACAATAAAAAACGCCAGCCGCCATGGCTCAATCGACAACGTGTGCGCGAGCGGCGCAGCCAGACTGAAGATGGCGCCGGCGCCGGCAATGCCGAGCCCCGCACCGAACAGCGCAACCGCAAAAAAGATCGTGTTCGCCGCCGTGCGAAGCCGCGGCGGAAACAGATCCGGAAGCAGGCTATAGACGACCGGGCCCAATCCGGCTTCGCCTACTGCAAGTGTCAGCGTGCAGAGAAACAGCATCCAGCCTTGCGTGACCAGACCGCACATCGCCGTGCCGCCGCTCCACACCAGGATGCATATCACCAGCAGCCAGCGGCGGTCGAAGCGGTCCGCCAGCCATCCGAGCAGAGGTGACGCCACCGCGCTGAAAAGAATCGGACCGAATCCCACGATCACGCCGAGCCCGGTGTCGCTTAACTGGAAGTCCCGCTTCAAGGGCTCGACAGCCAGCGTCAGCATTTGCCGGTCGGTAATGCCGAGGATGGCAATCAGCGCGAGAATAACCAGCGCAAACCACGCCCGCGACATGGATGGCGGCTGGACGGCTGCGCCGGTCCCGGCTGGGCGATTCGTCCCCTGACGATTTTTCATGCTCGGCTCACTTATGCTGGATCGTCCTCGAAGCGGATTGCCGCCAGGTGGATCGGAATCCCGCTGCGCGGCTAGACACGGCTGGACGCTGCTACAGGGCGGTCTCGTCGAACGGCCACATTGGCCGCGTCAACTTTGCGTAGTCCTGTGGTTTGAAATCGAGGTTCAACGAACCCGGCGTTTCGCAGTAGTACACCGCCCGGGCCAACGGTCCGAATAGTGCGAGGAAATGCTGGCTCGACTTCACCACCACGATGTCGCACTGCTTCAGGTCAACGCCGAGATCGGTGAAGCAACTCGTGCTGTAGGTCTGCTGCCGGGTCGAATTCACCACCACCAGAATGCCGTCGATATCCAGCAATACCGTGAGCCCGAGCGTCGCCCCGGGGAATTTGATCTGGTCGGCATGCTGCGACAAACCATCGGCCACGGCTACGACTTTTGCCACGACATCGAGCGGCTGCCCCGCGCGCGGACTGGTCTTGCCGCCCAGCCGCAGGCTCACCGTCGCGCCAACGCCCGCATCGCGGGCAAAGGTCGCGGCGATCGGATCCCAGATCATGCCGAGGGCGACGTTGCGCAAGCCCCGTTCAAGCAGGCCTTCAAGGATAAACGTCGAATCCGAGCCTGCGCCGCCACCGGGATTGTCGGCCACGTCGGCGATCACAACAGGGCGTCCGGCTGTTTCCTGCGGTGCAGCCTCGATCTGGTCGAGAATGCTGTTCAGCGGCTGCCGCAGCGCAAACGTCTCGTCGCGCACGGCGGCAAAGCGCTGGGCCAGTTCCCGCGCATGCAAGCGCGCCGCTTCGGGCGCGCCGTCGCTCACGATCAGCACGCCGGCGCAGGTATCGGCAATATCGGACCATGGAAAACCATGAATCAGCGACACCGTCAGGATGCCATCGCGCCCCTCGCGGTCCATGGCGTCCTGGTTGACCTCGGCCATGCGGGGCTCTGTCGTATAGAACATGCCGAGCATCGGGATGCGCTCGAAATGCATCACCGGTCTGATTTCCTTGCGCACCGCGCGCTCGGCAAGGTTGATCAGGTCGACCGCGCGTTCTTCGAAATCGACATGGGGATAGTGCCGGCAGGCCAGCAGGATGTCGCAGTTCTCCGTCATCGCCGAGGTGACGTTGGCATGCAAATCGAGTTCGACGCCGATCACCACCTCAGGGCCGACGATCGCGCGGGTCTTCGCCAGCAGATCGCCTTCGCAATCGTCGTACCCCTGAGCAATCTGCGCGCCATGCAGCAGATAGAGCACTATGTCAACGGGCTGCGCCGCTGACAGGCCGGCGAGAATTTCGTCGCGCAAGCTCTCGTAGCCGGCCTGTGAGCACGGCGCACCAGGTTCGGCGAACGCAAAAAGCGACGCGCTGACTTCGTGACCGCGCGCTTGTGCTTCGCGCACGAAAGTGCCATAGGCGAGAAGGTCTTTGGCCTTCTCGTCGGGTATGCCGTTCGCCGGACGGTACAACGAACTCCCCTCGAACGAATACCGGCTGGTCGGGATCGGCGAGAAGCTGTTGGTCTCGTGCACGAGCGCCGCAACAAAGATACGCATGGTCGTTCCTGATCGTTTAAAAGTCGAATGTGGATAGCGTGCGGCTACAGCGCGCGCTTATGAAAACGTCCCGCGTGCATGATGACCGGCAGGCGCTCACCGCCCTGGGCCAGCACGGAGATATCCGCCAATGGATTGCCGTCCACCACCAGCAGGTCGGCGTGGGCGCCGGCGCGGATGCAGCCGAGGCGGCCCTCCTGGTTGAGCAACTGCGCGTTCACGGCGCAGGCCGAACGGAGAATCTCGAGCGCCGGCAGCACCTGGGCGCGCAGCGCGAACTCGCTCGATTGGAGCTCGTTCATGCTGCCCATCAGATCGGTGCCGAAGCCCATCTTGACGCCCGCCCGATGCATGATCTGCAGCCCCGTCATCGCCGCCGCGATAACCCGCTCCAGCTTGGCGAAATTAGCCTCGGGAAAACCCAGCCGCTTGCCCCGCTCGTGCAATGCGTACTGGACCGCCATGGTCGGCACCACGAATGCGCCGCGCTCGGCCACGAGTGCGGCGGTTGCCTCGTCGATCATCGTGGCGTGCTCGATCGAGCGCACGCCGAGTTCGACGCAACGGCGAATCGCAGCCGTCGGGTGACAATGCGCAGCGACGTATTTGCCCACGCGAACAGCCTCGTCCACCGCGGCGCGGACTTCGTCATCCGCGTACTGGCAATACTCGAGCGGATCGGTGGGAGACACCACACCACCGGAGGCCATGATCTTGATGTGCGAAGCGCCGCGCCTGAGCTCTTCGCGAACCGCCTTGCGCATCGCGTCGACGCCGTCGACAATCACCGCGAGCGCGTCCATGTGGCACGCGCAGCCGCACATGGCGTCGGCCGCATTCAGATCGTGATCGCCCGGCCGCATGTCGCCGTGACCGCCGGTTTGACTGATCACGCGCCCGCCGTAAAACAGCCGAGGCCCTTTCAGCAGCCCTTCCTGCAAGGCCGTGGCGAGCCCGACGTCGCCACCGCCCACGTCGCGCAGCGTGGTGAAGCCACGGTCCAGACAGCCGCGCAGGAAATTCGCCGCATGGTGCGCCAGGTAGGTGCCCGGCCGCTTGACCAATCTGGCGATGTCGAGACCCGCGCCATAGACATGAACATGCGCATCGATCAAACCCGGCATCAGCACCCGGCCGGTGCAATCGATCACGTCGGTGTCGCCTGAGACAGTCAACGGAGACGCCGAGACTTCCTGAATCGAATCGTCGACGACCAGCACGTCGCAATCATTGAGCAACGTGCTCGACCAACCGTCGAATACGTTAGCATGACGAAATAGTGTTTTTGCCATAGAAGATAGATGGTTTGAAGTCGCCTGACGGTTAGCCTGGCCGCCGGGCTCGCCCGCTTATGTTGGCCGCTTATGTTGGCCGCTTATGTTGGCCGCTTATGTTGGCCGCTTATGTCCACCGCTTACCCGGCGGACTGCCCGCAGGCACCAGGCAGCGAGGCATTGCCCGTCGCGTCAAGCCGAACCGCGCATATAGCGCAACCGCGTCTGCACGGCATGAGGACGGCTGCCGTTCCCGCAAAAGGAAATCAGCCCCAGCCGGCCGCTGATACCGCATAACTGCGCGTCATTCGCGCCGGCCGGCGCGAACAGGCCATCGGCGACAGGGACCAGATCGAGGACGAACGTCGAACCGCCGTCGAAAGCGAACCGGGTGTCGGTCTTGTCGAACGCTTCCCCGGTGCTCGGCCAGACCATGGTCCGATGAAACTCCTCGTCCATGTGCGCCCAGAAGGCTCGCGCCGAGAGCCGGTCGTCCTGCGCGTCGACCTGCAGGCACAGGGGGAAGTGGCGATAGGTGCCTGCGTAGCGGGACGGGAGATCGCTCAAGGGCGTGCGGACAAACGGGCTGACGGCCTCGTGGCCCAGATGCGCCAGAACCGTCAGCAATACCCGATCGTGCAAGGCATTCGCGCCCGGCCCCGTGCCTGCGCTCACCACAACCAGATCGAGCTCCGGGCAAACCGCGAAGCTGCTGGTCGTGCCGAGCGTCGTGCCGCCGTGCCAGAACACGGTCACGCCGCTGACCGGCACCTTCCACCAGCCCAGGCCGATCGGCGGAACGTTCGGCGTCTTCATGTCGAAGGTCACCGTCTGCATGGCGGCGATCAGCTCGGACGACAAGACCCGTTGGCCCCCGATCGAGCGGCCGCCGGCAAGATGCGCGCGTCCGTACGCGAGCAAGTCCTTAACGGTGGAAATCGGCGTGGAACCGGCTCCGGCCAGCGAAGCCGGCAGCATGAACGAATGGCTGGTTTGCAGCTTGCCGCTCGCGGCATGAGCAAACGCGCCCACCGCGTGATGATGCAGAACCGCCTGCTCGACCGAGGTGCACGACTGAAGCATCCCGCAGGGTTGAAACAGTTCTTCTTCGAGCGCCTTGTTGAAATGCTTGCCCGACAACACTTCGATCAGCCGCGCGGCGACCACGAAACCGGCGTTCGAGTAGTGAATCGCATCCCCGGGTGCAAACAGCGTTCCGAAGCCGGACAAACGCGCCACATAGTCTCTCGTCGCGCCGGGCCCGTATTCGGCCATCGGGCTGAAGCTATCCGCGTCGATGCCATTGGTGTGATTGAGAAGCTGCCGCACGCTCAGACGCTCCGCTGCGCCGGACTCGCACAGCCGGAACTCCGGCAGATGCGCGACCACCCGATCATCGAGGCTGATCTTGCCGGCCTCGACATAGCGCAGCAACAGATGGGTGGTCAGCACCTTGGTCACCGAGCCGATCTGGAAGCGCGTATCGACGGTCATCGGCGCGCCGGTGTTCAGGTTCGCAATGCCGCGCGCCAGTTCGATCTGTTGACCCTGGTGGTGAACTCCGGCGACATAGCCCGCCACGGCAGCGCCCTCCACCGCTTTCTCGAGCATTTCGTCAAGCCGGTCCTTCAGGATTTGCATAGCCATTTTCCTTGGGTAGAGACAGGACGTCGCCGTCCGCGGTGCCGGCGGTACGTCCCGGCGGCATCCTGTCAATGTAATGGCGTTTGCGAAACGATCCTTTTGCCTGCGGCCAAAGCGCTTTCGCATGCGTCCACCGTTGCCCCTCGCGGGCAAGGCCGAGCGCCTGACTCCGGAAATCCGCGATAGTCTCCCGGCTGCGCGCAAAAGCACAATGCCAGCGGAACCGCTATGTTCTCAAACCGATGGCGGGTCGATGAGACGGCTCATTGCTACAGCCGTTCATGCACTTCATCGCCCGGATCACCCTATAGAACAGAGGAGTTTAAATGCGGAAATTGATCCCGTCGTTCCTAAGCCGTGACTGGGCAGGCCTGCCCATTGCGCTCGTGATCGGGCTTGCGGGCGGCGCCTGCCTTCATGCCGGCTGGCAGCGTTGCGGCTATGGGTTGCTGGGCGCGGGTATCGTGCTGGCGATCGGCTCGCTCTATCACCTGGCCTACATGGCCCGGGTTCGCGCCGCCTGCCCGCCGCCCGGCAAGCTGATCGACATTGGCGGCTACCGTCTGCACGTGCTCGCCGAAGGCAAGGCCACGACACTCCCCACGGTCGTCTGGATACCCGGCGCTCACGCGGGCGGCCTGGCGTTGCACCACTTGCACCAGGCGCTGCGTGAACAGACCCGCTCGATCCTGATCGATCGGGCCGGGACCGGCTGGAGCGATGCCGGCCCGTTTCCGCGCAGTACCGCGCAAGAAGCGGAAGAAGTGATTTCGGCGCTGCAGCACTCGGGTGAGACGGGCCCGTACGTCCTCGTCGGCCATTCGTTCGGCGGCCTGCTGGTGGCCAACATCGCCCGCCGGCGTCCCGAACTGGCGTGCGGCCTGGTGCTGCTGGACGCGACGCATTTCGACTTCTTCAATTACGCGCCGCCGCAGATCCGCCCGACTATCATGACGACGCTCGGCAATCTCAACGGCATGCTGCACCTGTTCGGTTTGCACACCGACGCCTTCGAGGTACTCGGGCGCCTCAGGTCCGACGTCAGGCAGACGCTCGATCTGATAAAGCGGCACCTGGGCGAAGCCACTTCGATGGGTTTCAAGAAAATCGAATTGAGCTCGCGCCCGGGTTTCAGTTCCGCTTCGATCCTGTCTGAACTGAGCATCGAGGGTTGCGCGCGGGCGGGCTTCGACGCGGTGGTCCACGACGGCGAACTGGGTGCGTTGCCGGTCTTTGTGGTCACACCGCCGGACGCCTCCGAAATGCGGCCGGCGGATCAGGCCGCCGCACTCAAGCTGCGCAGGAGCACGGGGCTGGACGAAGCGGGGTTCGAACGATACATGGAAATGGTCACCGCGGTCCGCAGGCGCTACCTGGCCACCTCGTCCCGTTCGGAACACGTCTTTGCGCCGCCCGGCGCCGGGCATAATTTCCCCTACGAATCTCCGGAGTTCGTCGCGCAGGTGGTGAGCCGCATGCTGCACACCGCTGCCCGCGCCAACTGAACGACCGGTCTCAGCCGGCCGTCGGCAACTTGCCGGCTGCGCCGCGCGAACGCAGCGCCCGCGGCGACACGCCAAAGCGTTTCTGGATCGCCACGGAAAAGCTGCTGGGGTGGTTATAGCCGACCGCGTAGGCCACGTCCGTGACCGGCACACCCGGCTCGCTCAGCAAGCGCAGTGCGTGCTGCATGCGCAGTTCATGCGTGTACTCGTAGACGCTCTTGCCGAGCAGCGCGCGGAATCCGGCACACAGGCTGCTGCGGCTCAGGCCGACCTGGCGCGACAACGTATCGAGCGGCGGCGGCGAAATGAAGTGCTCCTGCAGGATGACCTGCGCCTTGCACACCGCGCGCCGCGTCATCCGGCTTACATCGCCACGGAGCGAATCGTCGTCTGCGTTACTGGCGAAACCATGCAAGGATTCGATTGCGCGAGCAACGATCTCCAGGCTTCTGGCATGGAGATAAATCGAGCGGCTGCGTCCGTCGAGCGAGCAATGGGAGACGTCTCTCAGGCACTCCAGCAGATCCGGCGGAATGGGCGCCGAATGAATAAAACTTTCGCGCAGCGTGCCCTCGACGAAGTGCCGCATGGGAGTGGGCAGGTGCGCCTCCGCGCCGGCATAGAGCGCGCGCAGGGAATTCAGGTGCACGTAGATGTTCGTCACCTCGTGACGCCCCTGCTCGACCACCTCGCCCGGCGGCATACCGTCAGGCTCGGCCACCATGGTGAGCGAAGGACCCTCGAGGTTCATTTGCCGGCCGGCGACGGTGTAAGACCCCATGCCGCGGCGGCCTAAACGGATGCGCAAGGTATTGCGCCCGCTGGTGCGCCTGCGGACCACGCGTGCAAAGTTGACGTCGACAGAGGCCATCCAGCAGGCCGGCGATTGCGCATGAAACTCGGTCCACCCATCGGCATAAGCGTTCGCGTACTCGACCCGATAGTGATGACCGCTGCCGATCTGCTGAATCGCTGCGCACGGAAAATCCGGTACGGAAACATCACCGGGCGGAATCATCAGATCGTTACTCAACGTGTCGTAGTCGAGGTACGGCGAATATAGATTCTGCAGCATGGACGCAGGACTCCGGTAGCGGCCTCCCGCCCGTCCAGGGAGGCAGACTCAAGGTTCGCGTTGTCGTAGGAAACCTCCTTTTATATCAAGACAGAAGTTCTGTCTGGAAGATGTGTTTACCCGTGCGGCAATCGGGCTTGCACGCGAGCGGCTCACCAATGTGTCAGCGCCGGTGGGCAAGCGAGCGCACCAGCCGGTCACCCGTCATCTGCACTGCCTGCACCAACACGATCAGCACCACCACCGTGGCGGCCATGACCTGATTGTTGAAGCGTTGATACCCGTAGCGGATCGCCAGGTCGCCGAGTCCGCCGCCGCCAACCACACCCGCCATCGACGAAAAGCCGATCAGCATCACCACGGTCAGCGTCAGGCCCGCCAGCAGCGACGGAAACGCCTCGGGCAGCAGCACTTTCTGGATCACGTGGCGCGCGGTGCCGCCCATTGCAATGACCGCCTCGACGCGGCCACGGTCGATCTCGTCCAGCGCCGCCTCGACGACACGCGCAAAGAACGGGATCGCGCCGATCGACAGCGGCACAACCGCCGCCGAACTGCCCAGCGTCGTGCCGACAATGGCGCGCGTCAGCGGAATCAGCGCGATCAGCAGCACCACGAACGGCACCGACCGGCCGACGTTGACGATCGCGCCGAGCACCGCCCCGAGGCGCGGAGCATCTAACGCGCCATGGCTGCGCGTGACGAACAGCAACACGCCGAGCGGCAAGCCAATCACGAGGGTAACGAGCGCCGCGAGCGCGACCATATAGAGCGTTTGCGCCGTGCCATTGAGCACCAGCGGCACGATGTCGGTCCATGCATCAAGATTCATACGCGCTCCGCCCTCACCCCGCGGTCGTTCAGAAACGCCAGTACGCCGCCGAAATCGAGGCCGCCTTCCGGCGCCTGAAAACCGACCCGCAGACGGCCGACACGCTGCCCGCCGATGGCTTCGACACCGCCGCCCAGCAGCGTCACGCCGATCGAATGCTCGTGGGCCAGCCTGCTGAGTACGGGCGACGCTTCGACGGTATCGGTGAAGGTCAGCTCGGCAATCGCGTCATGGCCCTGCGACAGCCCTGCACACGCCGGCAACAGCGACCTGCCGAGGCGCGATGCGGGATTGCCGAGCAAAGCCGCCAGCGGCCCGGCTTCGACCACCTTGCCGGCTTCCAGCAAGGCGGCGGAATCGCAGATCGACTTGACGACATCGAGTTCATGCGTGATCAGCACGATCGTCACGCCAAGACGCTCGTTCACGTCACGCAACAACGCGAGGATCTGCTGGGTGGTTTCCGAATCGAGCGCGCTGGTCGCTTCATCGCACAGCAGGCAGGACGGCTGCGCCGCCAGCGCTCGCGCGATCCCGACGCGCTGCTTCTGACCGCCGGACAACTGCGAAGGAAATGCATGCGCCTTGTCGGCGAGTCCGACCAGTTCGAGCAGTTCGGCGACCCGCCGCGCACGTTCGGCGCGCTTCATGCCGACGATCTCCAGCGGCACCGCGACGTTGTCGGCGACATTGCGCGCATGCAGCAGATGAAAATGCTGGAAGATCATGCCGATGCGTTGCCGCTGCCGCCGCAGTGCTGCGGCGGGCAGCGCCGTCAGCTCTTCGCCGTCCACCCAGACCTGTCCCGAGGTGGGGCGTTCCAGCAGATTCAGGCAGCGAATCAGCGTGCTCTTGCCCGCGCCGCTGCGCCCGACAATGCCGAAGATCGAACCGTCGGCGATCTCCAGCGAGACGCCGTCAAGCGCGGTGAACTCGCCGCTGCCCGAGCGGTAGACCTTGCGCAGATCCTCGACGCGGATCACGCACCGCTCCCGGCCGCATGCACCGGAATCACCGAGCCGCGATAGTGGTCGAGGATAAACTTCGCGACTTGCGGCGAGCTGAGCACGGCCGCGAGTCGCTTGATCCGCGGATCGTTCGCCAGTTGCGGCGTGGTGACGACCACGTTCGCGTACGGATTGCCGTCCACCTTTTCCAGGCCGAGCGCGTCTTTGGCCGGTACGAGCCCCGCTTCCAGCGCGTAGTTGCCGTTGATCACGGCGAGATCGACGTCGTCGAGCGAGCGCGGCAGTTGCGGCGACTCGATCTCGATGATCTTCAGATGCTTCGGATTGGAAACGATATCGCGCGGTGTCGCGAGACTCGCCTCGCTGCCGGAGATACCCGGCTTCAGTTTGATCAGGCCTTGTGCCTGCAGCAGAAAGAGCGCGCGGCTCAGGTTCGTCACGTTGTTCGGCACAGCCACCGAGCCGCCGTCCGGCACCTGGGTGAAGCTCTTGTGCTTGTGCGAATAGACGCCGAGCGGCTCGATATGCACGGTCGCCGCCACCGCGAACTTCTTGCCGAGCGCCTGCTCCTGCGAATGCAGATACGGCACGTGCTGGAAATAGTTCGCATCGACGTCGCCGTGCGCGAGCAGCTCGTTCGGATTGACGCCGTTCGCCACCTCGATCACGTTCAGCTTCAGATCGGGGGCAAGTTTTTGCACATAGGCCAGGATTTCGGCATGCGGCACAGCGTCGGCGGCCACCCGCAACGGCGGCGCATCGGCTGCGCTCACATGGGCGGCAAAGGTGATGGGCAACACGGCAAAAGCCGCGCTGCGGACAAGACGGATCATCGCGGAACGGAGCATGGAAGTCCTGGCGCAAGAAAGGTTGAACGACGCGCAGCCGGCGGCCGCGCGTAAAGACACCGAAAAGAACCGGTTCGCCTGGGCTCAGGCAGGCTGTGCGTCGAGCACGTCCTGGTAGTGACGCCGCGCGACATCCGGATGCGAGCGCAAGCGCCCCTTCAGATAATTCGGGCCGACGTCGTGAAACAGCGGATTGTCGGGGTCGCTCGCCGGGCCGCGCGCCTCGCCCGCCAAGGCCGGCGGCAAACTCAACAGCGGCACCGTCGCGTCGAGCCGCGCGCCGAGAAAGAACGCGATCGACAGGCGCTCGCTGCCGACCGGCGGACTCACCACGCGGTGCACGGTGGCGCGCAAATAACCATCGGTGGCCAGCTCCAGCAGTTCGCCAATATTCACGACGAAGGTGCCTGGCAGCGGCACGGCGTCGATCCATTGGCCGTCGTCGGTGGCGACTTGCAGGCCGGCTTGCCGGTCCTGCAGCAGAAAGCTCAGAAAGCTCGAATCCTTGTGCGCGCCGACACCCTGATCGCTCCTCGCCGCTTCGCGCCCCGGATAGCGAATGATCTTGATGTGCTGGTTCGGCGTATCGCCGTAGACGGGCTCGAATGCGTCTTCAGGTTGCTCGACCGCCACCGCGAAAGCGCCCAGCAAACGGATTGCCACGCGCGTCAGTTCGGCTTGCCAGCGCAGCAGCACGGGTTTCAGTTCGGGCAACGTGGCCGGCCATTGATTCGGGCCTTGCAGACGGGTCCATACCGGCACGCCTTCACCCTGCGCAATCGGCGGCCGCTCGGCGCCGATATCGAACTGCTCGCGCCAATCGGGCTGGCCGCGCGTCAGTTCACCGCCGGCTCGCGTATAGCCGCGAAACTGCGCGGAGCGCACCATGTCGAGTGCGCGCTTTTCCGCTTCGGGTAACAGAAAGAAACGCCGCGACAACGCCTGTACCGAGTCGATCAGCGCCGCGTCGACGCCATGGCCGCGCAAATAGAAAAAACCGATATCGCGTGCGGCGTGGCGCAGCTTCGCCAGAAAGACGGCGCGCGCTTCGGCGTCGCCCTGATCGAATTGCGCGAGATCGAGAATCGGCAACGCGGCTGCCGTGATGTTGTTTGCCTCAGTCATGAATGAAGTCTTGCCTTGCCGGGGGTGCCAGGCGCTCCGGCGGCACATGCATGCCACGGACGTGCTTCACTTCACTTCGCGTCGCACAGCTGGCCGGATTCGCCGGTTTCAAAGAATGTCTGAAACTGCGAATCGATGCTATCAGCGGCGTTGAATGCGGCAAACCAACAAATCACGCTTTCGATATGCGTGAATCAACGTGATCTGACTGCGTTGCGCAGAGTCAGATATCCCAAAGCAGCAAGGCCGCGTCAGGCCGCACCGGGCCGTTTCGCGGCTACGGCAGGGGCAAGCGTTGAACCGCCCGCTCACGTTCTGAATTCTCGAAGTTGGCTGCCGCAAGCAGATCGCAATGCGCGGCGGCCGCCGCAACACGCATTTGTTCCTGGCAAGCACGACTGTTTGTCCATGGCGGGTATTCGAACTCGGCGCCAATGCGCCTACATTTGGAACCCATCGGAGCCAGTGGCCCGATCAGCATCCAATCCCAGGCATCTCATCAGGAGTTCAATCATGAGCAAGTCACAAAAAGTCGTTGTCGTTACCGGCGCATCGCAAGGCATTGGCGCCGAACTGGTCAGCGCATTCCGCAAGCTCGACTACCGCGTTGTCGCAACCGCACGCTCGATCCGCCCGTCGGACGCCCCTGATATCGTGACCGTCGCAGGCGATATTGCCGATCCGGAAACCGCGCGTCGTGTGATTTCCGAAGGCGTGGCCCGCTTTGGCCGCATCGACACGCTGGTCAACAACGCCGGCATCTTCCTCGCCAAGCCCTTCACCCGCTACACCGCGGAAGACTACGCAGCCGCCATCGGCGTGAACGTCTCCGGTTTCTTCCACATCACGCAACTGGCTGTCGCCGAGATGGAAAAGAATGGCAGCGGTCACGTGGTCACCATCACGACCAGTTTGACCGACCATGCCATCGAGGGCGTGCCGTCGGTGCTGGCGTCGCTCACCAAGGGCGGTCTGAACGCGGCCACCAAGTCGCTTGCGATCGAATATGCGAAAAAGGGCATCCGCGCCAACGCCGTCTCGCCGGGTATCATCAAGTCGCCGATGCACACGGAGGATACCCATGCGGCGCTCGGTGCCTTGCATCCGATTGGTCATATGGGCGAAATGAGCGATGTCGTGGGCGCTGTCCTGTATCTGGATGGCGCGCCGTTCGTGACCGGCGAAATCCTGCACGTGGACGGCGGCCAGAGCGCCGGCCACTAATGACGCTTCACTGATCTCCCGGGCGCCGCAAACCGGCGCCCTTCAAGTCAACCGACGATCACGGAGGGCGACATGCCTATCGTCACGATTCAGGTTACCCGCGAGGGATCCAAACCCGGCAACGATTCCGTCACTGCCGACGAAAAAGCACAACTCATTGCAGGCGTCAGCCAGGTGCTGTTCGACGTGCTAAACAAGCCGCTCGAATCGACCTTCGTCGTGATCGAGGAAGTGGATACCGAGAACTGGGGCTGGGGTGGTTTGCCGGTCGAGGCGTATCGCAAGCAGCGAGCCCTCAAGCCGGCCTGAACATCAGGACGTGTCAGCTTGAGCATGGCACGTCCTTCTTCGATGACCTTCGCGCTATATCCTGATACTCTGTACGGTCCCCTGTTTCGCACCGAAGGCGATCGCGCCGCCCGTTGCGTTAACTTTTCGGGCATACCGGGCGCCGTTCTGCCCGATCAGGAAAGCGCGCTACCGAAGGTCGTCGAGAGTCTATGCAGCGTCAATTTGAGGATGTCCTTCTGGGCAGTATCGAACTGTTCTGTCTCGCGGCCGAACTCGAGAGTTTTACGCTTGCCGCAACCGCCGCAAGCGTGACGCCGGCTGCCGTCAGCCGTTCAGTCGCGCGTCTGGAATCGCGGCTGAACGTGCGTCTGTTTGTGCGCACAACGAGACAGATCCGGCTAACGGATGCGGGCAAGCGATACTTCGAACAATGCCGGCAGGCGCTCAGCCTGCTTACCGACGCCGAGCGTGAAGCAACCGGGCAGCAAACCGCGCCGAGCGGCGTGTTGCGCGTCAGCATGCCCACACCGTATGGTCACTATCGCGTTCTTCCCCTGCTGGCGGACTTTCGTGCGCGCTATCCCGGCGTCACGGTCGAAGCGCACCTCAGCAACCGTAATATCGACTTCGCGGAAGAAGGCTTCGACCTGGCCATTCGCGGACGCGCACCGAGCGACTCCGGTCTGATCGCGCGCAAGATCGAGGATGCGGAACTGGTGGTGGTCGCCTCGCCCGCTTATCTGCGCGGCGCCGCCAAACTGGAAACTCCGGACGATCTGGTCAATCACGATTGCATCCAGTACGCGCGGCCAAGTACCGGCCGCAATCTCCTGTGGGAGTTCAATCAGGAACGCCAGGAGATGGAAGTGATGACGCACGGCGGCTACGGGACATCGGGCGACGTGCTTTCCGGAGTCACCCTCGCCCGCCATGGGGCGGGCCTCTTTCAGACCTATCGCTTCATCGTCGAAAAAGATCTTGCCGAAGGCACGCTCAAGGAATTGCTCATCCCTTATGGCGGTTGTTCACGCCCCTTCGTCCTGATCTATCCGCATGCGCGGCATCTATCGTCGCGCGTGCGCAGCTTCGTCGACTTCCTGATGGAAAGACTGGGGTCGTAGTGCGTCAGTCTGATCGCGACGATGCGGCCACGCGTTGTGCGTGGCCGCCGCCGTCCGGTTCGGCCCGCAGGCCGCGGGGCCGCGGGGCCGGTTAGCGCAGGCGCGCCCATTGAGCGAGTCCGGCACAGATCACCAGCAGTGCGCCGGTGACGAAAAACACCGAGTGCAGTCCAAACAGCACGCCGATCTGGCCGCCGATCACGGGGCCGATCACCTGGCCGCTGAACTGGGCCGATTGCAGATAGCCGAGCATTTGCCCAGTGCGGCTCTCATCGACCGATTGTCTCGCGAGCTTGGCGATAGCAGGCAGCAGACCGGCGAGCGACATACCCATCAAGACGCGTAATCCGGCGAGTTGCCACCACTCGGTGACGAAGGCTTGCGGCACCATCACCAGACCGGTGACGACCAGACAACCGATGATGACATTCCAGCTGCCGATGCGGTCAGCAAGCGCGCCAAGCCGGGCCGCCGTCAGGACGCTGCCCAACGCGGAACAGGCCATCACCACGCCCGCGATGCGCGCGAGATGATCCGCCTGAACATTCAGGCTCCCGATGTAGACGGTGATGATCGGCTCGATCGACATGTTGGCGAGCAGCACCATCATCGCCGTCACCAGGATCGTTGCCACGACCACGTAATCCATGCGGCGAACCGGCGCGCCAGTCGGATTGATGCCGCGTCCCCTCGCGTCAGTGGCCGGATGAAAGTCTTCCTTCACAACGAAGATGGTCAGCAGTGCGGCAACGGCGATCATCGCGCCACCGGCGAAAAACGTGCCGCGGATTCCGATCCATCCCGGCAACAGTCCCCCGACCAAAGGCCCGATCAGGTTGCCCGCGAGCGCGCCGGTCGACAGAATGCCCAGCGCCCAGCCTGCCCGCTCACGAGGCGCCTGCGTGCCGACCATGACCGTGGAGGCCGACGCGTAACCGCCAACGAGCCCCGCAATCAAACGCAGCGCGACCAGTTCATAGACGTTATGGGCGAGGCCGATCAGCGACATCACGATCGCCATGCCCACTGCCGCGCGAATGAGCATCGGCTTGCGGCCGTAACGATCGGCAAGACGCCCCCAGAGCGGCGCGGTCACGGCGGTTCCAAGAAACGTCGCGCCGAACGCCACCCCGGACCATTGGATGACCGCCGACTGGGATTCGACACCGAGTTGCCGCACGTACAAGGGCAGGAACGGCAGCAGCATGCTCAGGCTGACGAGCGTCGTGAACGACCCGATCACGCACACGGCGAGATTGCGTCGCCAGTAGGTCTCGTTGCGCTCGGTATAACCGCGCGGGGCCCCCTGGAAAGGATTTGAAGGGGAATGAGCGACTGCCTGTTCCATAACTGCCTCCCGAAGACAGGCACCCACCCGCTGGGTACCCTGCCGATAACGTGAGTCAGTCTAGATTAAACCGAATTCCGGGTGAATCGCCGCCGCACGGAAGACATTCTTCCGCCGTGAGATTCAATCCGCCTCGGTAAACCGTTGAAGCTGCTCGAAATGCTCGCGCAGACGCGGTGCCGCGAAGTCCACGAAAGCACGCACCTTGGGGACCGACAGGCGGCCGTGCGGCGTCAGGAGGTGCACGGGCAGAGGTGAATGCTCGCTATCGCGCAGCACGATCTTTAGCGACCCGTTCCTGACCTGTTCGGCGATGTGATACGAAAACATCCGGGTAACGCCGTGACCGGCAACGGTCGAAGCGATCGCCGCCCGGATCGTGTTGACGATAAAACGCGGGGCCAACTGCACGACCTGAGGAATCGTCGAACGGCCGGAGGGCGGAAAGCTCCACGAGTCCAGGCCGAAATGCGTCATCGCAACGATTTGATGATGCGCGAGATCGGCCGGTTCGTTGATGGCGGGATGGGTGGCCAGGTATTGCGGCGCAGCGGCGACAACACGGCGGACTTCGCCGACCGGTATCGCGATCAGCGTCGAGTCCGCCAGATGCGCGATGCGCAGCGCCACGTCGATTCCTTCGTCGATCAGGCTGACGGGACGGTCGAGCAGCTGCAGGCGTATCGGAACCGCGGGATGCTGGTCGATGAAATCGTCGAGTATGGGCCGCAGCACGTCCTCACCCGCGGCAACAGGTGCGGTGACGGTCAGCAGACCCCGCGGCGCCGAGCGCTCGTCCGCCACCAGCAGATCGGCTTCCTCGAGGTCGGTCAGGATGCGGCGGCACGCCGACGCATAGCGTTCGCCCGCCGTACTCAGTCTGATCGTCCGGGTTGTCCGGTGCAGCAGCGCCGTTCCGGTGTGCTCCTCGAGGAAGGCGATGGCGCGGCTCACCGCGGCCGGGGATCGGCCGAGCCGGCGCCCGGCGCCAGCCAGGCTGCCTTCGTCCAGCGTGGCCACGAACACCTTCATTGCGTCGATTCGGTCCATATTTTTAGCGCAGGCTTCTCAATGTCGGTTGCACGTCCAAACCGCTACCGGCACGATTATGCAGCGCGCGATCAGCCTGGGTCCGCAAGCGCAATCAGATTGGGGCCACGAATGCGCAGCCGGCCATGCCCGTGTTCCTGGATTTCATACCTGCACCTCGTGTAACAAGTGATGATCGGCGCCGTGCCTTTATCCGGCCGCGCTTCGCTTCTATGGTTGAGCCCATTGAAGGCACACCGGCGCCGCGCACGCGCGAACGGGGGGTCGATCAACTCACTTCAGGGAATCAACAAGGAGCACGGTATGAGAGTCGCCATTGTCATGTTCGATGGTGTGCAGGCACTGGACGTTGCCGGCCCTCTGGATGTATTCGCCGAAGCAAACACGTTCCTGCCGGAGCATCAGCGATATCAGGTCTCTCTCATCGGGTACGAGGCCGGCGCCGTGTCCTGCTCGAACGGGATGCAACTCTCGGTTCCCCATGCATATACGGACTTCGACACGCCATTCGATCTGCTATTGGTGGCAGGCGGCCCGCAGTTGCCCGATGCCCGGCCACGCAGCGCGTTCCTGAAGTGGCTGCAAGACCAGGCGCGCGGCACAGCACGGTTTGGCTCGGTGTGCAACGGCGCATTCGTGCTCGCGCACGCCGGGTTGCTCGACGGTAAGGAAGTGACGACCCACTGGGCAGATGCCGGCCGCCTCGCCGACGAATTTCCCGAGGCGCGTGTGCAGCCCGACCGGATTTTTATCCGTGACGGACGCCTCTTTACTTCCGCGGGCGTGACGGCAGGCATCGATCTGTGTCTATCCCTCGTGGCGGAAGACTGGGGGCACGAGCTTGCGGTGCGGGTTGCGAAACGTCTGGTCGTGTACATCCAGCGAGACGGCGGCCAGTCCCAGTACAGCCCTTACCTCGGCGTACGGAAGGACCAGGACCCGATTGTCGGCAAGGTGCTGCGTTACGTGACCGAGCACATAACCGATACGCTATCGATCGAACAGCTTGCGCGTGCCGTTTCAGTCAGCCGGCGCACGTTCTCGCGGCTATTCGCAAAGTATGCGAAGGTGACGCCCTCCGCGTTTGTCGAACAGGTTCGCGTTGACACTGCGAGAAAGCTGCTCGAAGAAACGGATGCGCCGCTCAAGACCGTGGCGTTCAATTGCGGTTTTCACAGCGCCACGCATATGCGGTCGATTTTCTTCCGGCGGCTCAACGTAACGCCGAGACAGTATCGCCAACGCTTCCGTGGTGAAACGGGCAAGCAGTGGCCTTCCGGCGGTTTCGACGAGCAGGTCGAGGAGATGGAACTGGAGGAGATGGAAGTGTGAGACAACTTTCCGGTTTGCCCGGACAGTGCGGCTGCTTCTCTGACGCCTCACGTGGAAAAAGCGGTTATGGTCGGGGTAGTCTGTTGCTCCCACTCCATGGCTCACATGCATTTCATGACAAGGCTGACACCACCCGTGACGCGCTCCGGTTCACTTCAAAGTCTTCCCGATATCCTTGAACCGGGTTTGCCGGTGGTGTTTTGCGGCATCAACCCGGGCGTGCTTGCTGCCTCGAGCGGCCACCATTTTGCCGGCCGGGGCAACCGGTTCTGGCGGACCGTTCATCTGGCGGGTTTCACGCCCGAACAGATTGCTCCCGAAGACGACCGCACACTCCTGCAATATGGTTGTGGCCTGACAACCGCGGTCTCGCGCCCGACTGCACGAGCGGACGAGCTATCGCCATGGGAGTTCAAAGCGGCCGCGGCGGAGTTCGAGCAGAAGATTGAGCGATACGCACCGCAATGCGTTGCCTTCCTCGGAAAGATGGCGCTCAGCGCAATGTCGGGCAAGCGCGAGATTGACTGGGGCCGGCAACCGGCACTATTCGGCGGCGCCCGCGCATGGGTATTGCCCAATCCCAGCGGCCTGAACCGGTCATTCAGTCTCGACGCACTCGTGATTGCCTACCGTGAGCTTCGTCTTGCAGTCGCGGCCGCTGACGCGGTCTGAAGAGCTAGCACGGTAGACCCGCTCACGCGTTTTTACTTTCCCGTCCGCGCGCCCGCTTTCCGGGTCGGCGCATCGCCACGGTTTTCCGTGAGGAACCTGGCAAAATTCCGGCATTGAATGGCCCAATACGAGGCCTACCGGTACTTCAAGAACCTCGTCCCATCTCCGACAATCGTCTAAGCCATCGCGCGCCAGTCACAGGGTAGTGAATCGACTGATCGCGCCATGCAAGGACCTGACGCGCGCCACTTGATCATCCGCATCGCTGCGGCGGCGTGTCAATTCTCCTCATTAGGCATCCTCAACCAGACGAGGCAATCCATGTTCTCTGCAATGCTTGAAGTCAATCCGAAAACCGAACAATTCGATGCCTATCTCGGCATGGCGAAAATGCTTCGCCCCGAGCTCGAAACGATCGATGGCTTCGTCGACAACACTCGCTACGCGAGTCTGACACGCGAGGGCTGGCTGCTCTCGCTATCGAGCTGGCGCGACGAGAAATCGCTAATACGCTGGCGAGTGACGACAAACCATCACAAGGTGCAGCAAGCCGCGCGTGATCGTGTGTTTGCCGACTATCGCCTGCGTATCGGCCAGGTTGTCGCCGATACGTGCGTGCCTTCCGGGCAGACCTTGATCGAACAACGTCTCGACGAGACCGAAACGGGCGCGGGCAAAGCCGTCACGCTGCTCGACGCGAAACACGCACCAGACTGGGTCAAGCAGGCGGGTGCGGATGCAGTCGCACAATCACTCGGACTCGATACCGGCGCCACCAGTCTCCTTGCGTGGGACGCATTCGACGCGTTGATGACGCCCGGCGACGTCATCGCCGTGGCAACGTGGGCCGATCTGGATGCCGCCGAAGCCTTCGAGCGCAATACGGCACTGCCCAAAGGCGTACGCCTGCGGCACATCCGTATTGTCCGGGAGTATGGAATGTTCGATCGCCGCGAGGCGCCTCAGTACTTTGCCGAGGTCCAGCCGAAGGCGTAAAGCGGTCGTCACGCGACGTCGGCGTCCCGCGGACAGATTGACCGGGACCCGCGTTACAGGCTCGAAGCGTTGCGTGCGCCACTCCATCTCACCGATATTTATTTCGGCATGCGAATCACGGGCACTCATTTGAAGGCGGCCACGTTGCCACTGGCAGCAACCGTGGCCTTGGCCAGATTTCACCACTGAATGGCCTGATACGCGACCTGTATCAGCTTCTGGAAAACCAGGCCGCCTCCTAGAATCAAGCAAGCCGATGGAATACCCCATTAAATACGAGTCGCCACACTGTCATGAACACCGCCACCCTGCAGACAACCGGAACAGAAGAAGCGAAATTACCGCTTCTCCTCGCTATCGGCCTGATCGGAATGTTGCTGGCGTCGCTGCTGGCCATCCTGAACGAACAGGTCACGGCGGCGGCACTCACCGATATTCGCGGCGCGCTCTCCATTAGTCGTGACGATGGAACCTGGCTGACCACTTTCTTCGAAGCGGCCAATGTCGCCACGATGGTCTTCGCTCCGTGGTTCGGCGTGACGTTCACGTTGAAGCGATTTACGATCGGCGCGGTGCTGGCCGTGATGTTCCTGGGAGTCCTGTGCCCCTTTGCGCCGAACCTGCTCGCGCTATATGTGTTACGCGCGTTGCAAGGCATGGCCGGCGGATGTTTGCCCCCCATGCTGATCATCGTGGCGCTGCGCTATCTTCCGCCGAAGGTCAAGCTCTATGGACTCGCAGGTTACGCACTGACCGCGACCTTCGGCCCGGCGCTCGGCACGCCTCTCGCGGCCTTATGGACGGAATACGCCGGCTGGCAAATGGCCTTCTGGCAAATCGTTCCGCTTGGTCTGATAAGCTGCGCGGCCATCTATAAAGGACTCCCGGAAGATCCGGTTAAGCTCGAGCGGTTCCGTTCATTCAACTGGAGCGGATTCATACTGGGCTACCCCGCGATAGCCATGCTCGTCATAGGTCTTCTGCAGGGCGATCGCCTCGACTGGCTGAATTCCACGTTCATCTCCACGATGTTTGGTGGCGGAGCGCTGTTGCTGGCGGCCTTCCTCATCAACGAGTGGTTTCATCCTCTGCCGTTTTTCAAACTGCAACTGCTCGCCCGCAGGAACTTCACGCACGGGCTTCTGACACTGGTCGGCGCAGTTGTGCTGCTGGTTGGCGTCGCCGCCATACCCGGCCAATATCTTGCGCAGATTCACGGCTACCGGCCGCTGCAAACCGCGCCGCTGTCTTTGCTGGTTGCCATTCCCCTGTTGATTGCGCTTCCGTTGACTGCCGCTGTCCTTAACCTTCGGCAGGTCGACCATCGCTGGGTCATGGCCGTTGGACTTTGCCTCATGGCCAGCTCCTGCCTGATGGGGAGCTTCATGACGGCCGAGTGGATTCGCGAGAACTTTTACTGGCTTCAGTCACTACAGATCGTCGCGCAACCGATGGTGATCATGGGCATCCTGATGGGTGTCACGACAGGTTTGCCGCCAACGGAAGGCCCGTTTGCTTCGGCCATGTTCAACACACTCAAAACGTTCACGGGCGCCGCGGCCACCGGTCTCATCGAGGGATTAGGCACGACGCGCGAGCATTTTCATTCGAGCATGCTCGTTGACCACCTGGGCAACAACGCGTTGATTACCGGCCAAAGCATCGACGCAGTTCATGGTCTCGGCGAACTCGCCCATCGGATCCACGAGCAGGCCGTCGTACTGACTTCGGCGGATCTCTATCGCGTGATGGCCGGTATCGCCATCGCCTTTCTGTTCGTCATTCCGGTGTTGCCCGTGCGCATTTATCCGCCCTGGAGCACCACGCCCTCTTCTTCCCGCTAAGCGACGATATCCATGTCATCCGCCACTCGACTTCCTCCCAAAACCATTCGTCTCGCCGTGTGCGTGCTGCTGCTCGGCGTCGCCATCTGGGCCGGCATGCGACTGTTTGCCGACTCGGCCAGCGAGACCACAAACGATGCCTACGTGACGGCTGATTTCACATTGGTCGCGCCGCGTGTCGCCGGTCAACTGGCAGAGGTACTGGTGGAAGACAACCAGCAGGTAAAAGCCGGCCAACTGCTGATGCGTATCGATGACCGCGACTTCCGCGCCGCCTTGATGAGCGCGCAGGCAGACGTGGCGGCAGCAACCGCATCGGTCGCGAACTACGACGCCGAGATCGCGCGGCAGCCCGCGCTTGTCGATCAGGCACGCGCCACGCTTCGCTCAGACGAAGCAACGCTCCAGTTTGCGCGGGCAAACGCCTTGCGCTACCAGAATCTCTCGGAGGCCGGCGCGGGAACGGCGCAGGAGCAGCAGCACGCGACGAGCGCGCTGGCGGAACAGGTCGCGCAACAGTCCCGCAACCAGGCCGTTCTCGTGGCGACCGAACAAAACCTCGCCGTTCTGCTTACCCAGCGCGACAAGGCTGCGGGGGCGTTGGCCCACGCCGGGGCCGCTCTTGAGCAGGCGAAGCTCAATCTGTCCTATACGGAGATTCGCGCGCCTATCGACGGCAAGGTTGGAAGGCGTTCGGCACGGGTCGGCGCGTTCGTTACACCCGGTGCGCCGCTGCTCGCGATCGTCCCGCTGTCGCAGGCCTATGTCGTCGCCAACTTTCAGGAAAACCAGCTCGCCAGAATGCGGCCAGGCGACGCCGTGCGTATCAAAGTCGACAGCCTTTCAGGTGAAACGATTCGAGGACACGTCGACAGTCTCGCGCCCGCTACCGGCTTGAGCTTCGCACCTATCGCGCCGGATAACGCAACCGGCAACTTCACGAAAGTCGTCCAGCGCGTGCCGGTCAAGATCACCATCGACCGCGGACAGCAGGCCACGTCTGCATTGAGCGTTGGACTTTCTGTCGAAACAAAGGTCGCCGTCGGCAAGCGAGCCGATACGCGTATAGAGGGAGCCGACAAAAAATGAACCCGAGCGAATTCTCTCTGCGCGAGCTGGCGCTCTATGTTCTGGCCTGCCTCGCGATGGCGGGCTGCACGGTCGGCCCGAACTTCGAGCCGCCGCAGACAACCACGCCCGACGTGTTCGACCGCACGCAGTCTGCGCAAGCACCCAGCAAAGCAGTCGAAGCCGATTTCAGTCCGCAATGGTGGACGCTCTTCAACGATCCCACCCTGAACGCACTGGAAGCACAACTGGCCGATGCGAACCTCGACGTGGCGGCAGCGTCGGCGCGTTTGCGGCAAAGCCGGGCGGAGCAACGGATTGCCGGTGCGGAAGATCTTCCGACGCTGAACGGCGCCGCATCGTATGACCGCGAACGCGGCAGTCCGAACGGCATCCTGTCGTTGCTCGGCGTCACGCCGGCAGGAAGCCAGACACAATCGGCCTCGGGTAGCGCGCCGCTTGGCGTGGCGCCGCTGCCGGGCGCCAAGGGCTCGCCCGCTTACGACCTTTACCAGTTCGGTTTCGATGCATCGTGGGAACTCGACATCTGGGGCCGGGGGCGACGCGGTGTCGAGGCCGCAACGGCGTTGTCCGCCGCGTCATACGAGGATCGCAATGCGGTTCTATTGTCCGCGCGCGCCGAACTTGCCCGCGACTATATCCAGCTGCGCGACACGCAGGCGCTGCTGCGGATAGCGAAACAGAACCTCGACATTGCCCACGATGCCACGACGCTCACGCAAACCCGCGTGCGCGAAGGCGTCACCACGGATCTGGACGTGGCCAACGCCATGGCGCAGGCGGAATCGATCGAAAGCCTGATTCCGACGCTCGAATCGCGTTGCGAAACCACGATCAATGCGATTGGCGTACTCCTCGCCATGGAACCGGGCGCGCTGCGGCAAACACTCGGCGAGCCGCATGACGTGCCGGCGCTGCCCGCACAGGTACCCATCGGCGTTCCGTCGGAACTGGTGGAGCGCAGACCCGACATCAGAAAAGCAGAGGCCCAGCTGCACGCGGCCACGGCGACGATCGGCATGGCGAAGGCGGACTTCTATCCACGCATATCGCTGAATGGCAGCGCGGGGTTCCAGAGCCTTCAGCTCTCGAATCTCGCCGACTGGGCGTCCGGCCAGTTTGTCGTGGGACCGTCGATCACGCTGCCGATATTCGAAGGTGGCCGCCTCAAGGGCACACTCCATCTGCGCGAAGCACAACAGCAGGAGGCGGCGATCGTCTACCAACGTACCGTGCTTCAGGCGTGGCGGGAAGTGGACGATGCCCTCATCGTCTATGACGCAGAACAGCGCCGGCGCGATCGGCTGACGGCGGTGGTCGGCCTTAACCAGCGCGCACTAACGATTGCGCGGCAACGGTACAAGGCCGGCGCAGTCGATTTCCTGGAGGTGCTCAACGTGCAGAAGCAGTTGCTCGACGCGCAGAGCAAGCTCGAGCAAAGCAACGCCGAGGCGGCCGCCAACCTCATCACGCTATGCAAGGTGCTCGGCGGCGGCTGGGAATCGACCTATGCCCAACAGGACAGTCCTCATTGACCCGGCAGTCTGTTGCAAGCGGCCTCCGTGGAACCCCGCTTCAGCGTGAAAGACCGGAGCTCCTGCTCCGGTCAAAGAACCCGCATAGCAGTGCGGCAATCGTGAAGGCCAGTACAACTGAGCAAACGCCGCTCCACCCGGCCCAGGCCCACGCCGCCCCCGACAGCAAGGCGCCGATCGCGCCGCCGACAAAGAAAATGCCTACGAAGAGCGCATTCAACCGGCCGCGCGCCGCCGGGTTGATGAGATTGATCGCGCGCCGTCCGAGCGTTTGATCGGTGATGAGGCCCGCGTCGAGCGTCGCCGCGCCGACAACCAGCAGCGCGAGCGCGAGACCCGGGTGCGCCGTTATCGGGAATCCGCCCCAACCCGCACCAGCCGCCCCCATGACGAGCACGGCTGCGATCATCGACAGATGCGCGATCAGTTGTGTCGCGCGCTGCGCACCGCGATCGCCGAGATAACCGGCGAGCGGCGTGACAATCGCCCCGCTCGCGCCGGCCAACGCAAACGCGGCGATGCCGTGCATGCCGAGCGAGAACGGCGGCTGCGCCAGCAGCAAGGCAATGGCGGTCCAGAACGCGCTGAATGCGCCAAGCCCGAGCGCCGCCAGCGTGGCGCGGCGTTGCAGGACGGGTTCCGTGCGCAACAGCGTCCACAGCGAGCGCAGCAACGCCGGATAACGCGCCGTCGCAAGCGGCCGGTGGATGGGCAACTGCGTATACAGCACCACCGCAAGCAACGCATCGGCGCATGCCTCGATGCCGAAGAACGCGCGCCAGCCGAACGAGCCGGCGATCACGCTGGCGAGCGGGCGCGACAACAGAATCCCCACCATCAGCCCGCTCATCACGTTACCGACCGCCCTGCCGCGCCGGTGTTCCGGCGCCATCGAGGCCGCCATTGGCACGAGCATCTGGATCACGCTCGACGTCGCGCCGGCAAGCGATACCGAGACGAGAAATAGCCAGCCCGACCGTGCGAACGCCGCGACGCCGAGGAAGACGGCACAGCACATCAGCGTCCGGAAAATGAGCTTGCGGTTCTCGAACAGATCGCACAAGGGCACGAGCAGAAGCAGGCCGGCCGCGTATCCCAACTGCGGCAGCATGGCGATCAGTCCGGCAAGTTCGGGCGGCAGATTCAGCGCGCGGCTGACGGGGCCCGTCAATGGCTGCGCCGCCGAGAGGTTGACGACGATCACCCCAACCGCGGCGGCGAAGAACAAGGTGAGCTGCGTGGTCAGGACGGCGCCAGGCGCCGCCGCAGGTGCGGGCGAGGAACGTAAGGCAGGCAGGGGCCGCGCGGATGTATCGGCGGGTTGATTCATCGTTCCACTCCGGTTGATTTAACTCCGGCTCATCGTACGGATGACGATGTTATGCGACAATTGAAATATCTCGATAATGTTTATGCGAGTTTGTTATGAATACGCGTGACCTGCAGGCCTTTGTGGCGGTGGTGGAAAGCGGATCGATGGTGCGGGCGGCGGAGAAGCTGTTTCTCACGCAACCCGGACTCACGCGCCGCGTGCAAAACCTGGAAACGATGCTCGGCGCCGAACTGCTGGACCGGCAGAGCAAACCGCTCAAACCGACCGCGGCGGGCAACGAGGTCTACGGCCTCGCACGCACCGTGTTGCGCGCTGTCGACGACCTGATGGCCGTCGCGTCGCCCGACAGCGAATCGACCGGTGAGTTGAGAATCGGCGTCCCGCCGTTTCTATCCGAACTCGCGCTCGCACGGCCCGTCGACCGTTTGCGCAGCGCCTTTCCCAAGCTGACGCTGCGCGTGACGGCGGGCTGGTCGCCGGGTCTGCTGCAGAACGTCGAGCGCGGCGCCGTGGATGCGGCCGTCGTGCTGATGCCCACCGGCATTCCGCTGCCCGAGACGATGACGGCCACGCTGCTCGGCGACAAGCGGGCCGTCGTTGTGGCGCCGCGTTCGCTCGGCTTGACCGGCGAACCGACGACACTCGTCGCGCTCTCGCGTCATCCGTGGGTGTTGAACCAGGACGGGTGCGGGATGCGTTCGGCGCTGAGTCGCGCGATGTCGGCAGCCGGTTTGCAGTTCAACGTTGCAGTGGAGGCGTTTGGGTCGGAGTTACAGCTTTCGCTGGTGGCCCGGGGCATGGGCATCGGGCTCGCGGTGCCGGAAATGCTGGAGCGCAGTTCCTACCGCGAGTCACTGCAGCCCATCGAGGTGACCGACTTCAACAACGTGCTGAACGTCTGGCTCGTGCATGGCATGCTGCCAGGCCGTCTGGTGCGGCCCGTCGCGTTGATGCGCGACGCGCTGGTGGAGACACTGGAAAGCGATTCGGCCGTGCCATCCACGGCGGACTCAGGTCACTGAACCGGTTTGAACAACCAGCAGATCGCGGCAATGCACAAGCGCATTGCGCACCGACGCGCCACCCGCATAGAACATCAACTGCAGAATCGACTCGACGATCTGCTCGCGGGTCGCGCCCGCCGCGAGTGCGGCATACACGTGCGCGCGCAACTGGGTGACGGGATGGCCAAGCGTCACGCACGATGCGATGACAACGAGTTCGCGGGTGATCAGGTCGAGCCCCGGGCGCGCCATGACGCCACCCAGTGCCCACTCGATGGACATCTCGAGGAAGTCCGGGCACAGCCCTTCCATATCGGCCTTGAGAGCCTGTGCGGAGCCGGACCCGTGAAGTTGTTCGAGCAGCGCGGCGCCGCGTTCGCGAAGTGTCGGTTGCGATAGCATCATGCATCTCCCTCAATAATCTGCGATGTCGTACGTGGACAGTTCCACATCCGTATCGAGATTGTTGCCGCGCTGAGGTGGCGAAAAAAGACGGCTGCGCTTCGAACATAACCAAAGGACGCTTCGCAATTGGACAGACTGGAAAGCATGACGATCTTCGTGCGGGTCGTGGAGCGAGGCAGTTTCGCGGCCGCCGCGCAGGAGTTCCGGCTGACGGGAACCATGGTCGGGCATCACATCCGGGCACTCGAAACGCTGCTTGGCGGCCGGCTGCTGAACCGCACCACGCGCCGGCAGAGTCTCACCGAACTCGGTCAGCACTACTACGAGCGATGCCGGCGCATTCTCGCCGACGTGGCCGATGCCGAGTCAATCGGCGCCGAACTGCAGGGGGAAGCACGCGGCCGGCTGCGCGTGCTCACGCCCGTTTCGTTCGGTGTCCATGCGCTTGCGCCGGCCTGCTTCGACTACCGTGCGGCGCATCCCGACGTCGCGATCGATCTCGTGGTCAGCGACCGCAGCATCGATTTCGTCGATGAAGGGTTCGACGTGGCGGTGCGGATCGGCGAGCTCGCGAACTCGTCGCTGATCGCGCGTGCGTTGCGGCCGTACCGGTCGGTGGTGTGCGCCGCGCCTGGCTATCTCGAACGGCATGGTGTGCCCATGGCGCCCAACGACCTCGCGCAACACAGTTGCCTCGGCTTCGCGCATCCGGTAGCAGGACGCAACTGGCGGCTGCAGGGACCCGCAGGCGAAGTGGTCGTGCCGGTGTCGCTGAGCCTCACCGCGAACAATGGCGAAGCACTGCGAATGGCTGCGCTCAGCGGGCTCGGCATCATCATGCAGCCCGAGATCCTGCTCGACGACGACCTGCGCGCCGGCCGGCTAGTGCCGGTGTTGCCCGACTATGTTCCGCACGCACGGCCGATGCATGTGCTGACGGTCGCGGACCGCAAGCCGCCGCCGAAGATTCGCACCTTCGTGGACTTCATGGTGGAGCGCTTTGGCGGGCGCGCTTCGCTGCCGAGGAAGCGACGAAGCACGGCGGTTGAAATGGGTTGACCAGCCTGAACTGTCAACGCCCCTGATCCGATCCGACATCCTCGGGCTGCTTGACCAGAAAATCGTCGTAGCTCCGGTTCCGGATCCAGGACGGCGCACGTCCACGGCCGCTCCAGGTCGCACCGGTAATCGGGTCCTGATACTTCATCTCAATCGGTTTGGTGTTGTATGTGCCTCGCCGGTCGACGCGCAACTGGTTAGGCACAAGGTTGAAGAAGTTCATGACCTGCCGGACGTGTTCAATGGCAGCTTGCTGCTCCTGCTGCCACGCGACCAGTAGCCGCTCATCGAGTTGCGCGAGTTGCTGCTTCAACATCTTTACCCTGCTGCTCATGTTCTCTTTCCGTAGTACATGACCAGGTTGTTGCATCTCGCTCCCGGTCTTAGCGGTTGGCTTCCGCATTGACTTCGCAGGCGCGCCCTCATCCTGTTTCGTAAGACGCTCAGAGGGACAGCCCGCGCTCATACTCCCGCATATCAAGTGATATATGAAATGCAATCGTAATAATATCCAGTTGAATTTTAAATATCAACTGATATCCTTCCGGCCATGAATACGGCGGCCAAACCCCCGCGGCTAAGCCGCGAAGAAAGTCGATTGCAGACCCGGGCGCATTTGCTTGCGGCGGCGAAGCGGCTGTTTGTCGAAAGAGGGTTCGGCGCCACTTCTCTCAGGGATATTGCGGCCGAGGCGGGTTATACGCAGGGTGCTTTCTATTCGAATTTCGCGAGCAAGGAAGATCTGTTTGTGGAATTGATGCGGGAGCGCTCAAGGGCACAAATGAGCGATATTGCCCAGACGCTGAGCGACCCATCCGCATCGGCGGACGGTATCTTGAGCGCGTTGGAGATCTGGGCGCAGACACTCGATGCCGAGCCAGAGTGGTCGGTGCTGGGCGTTGAATTCAAGCTTCAGGGGCGTCGCAACCCGGTTTTCGCAACGGCCTCACAGGCCTTGCTGGACGCGCACCGTGATGGCCTCGCCTATTGCATCGGGCAGATCTTCGCCAAACTGGGAAGAGTGCCGCCAGAATCGCCAACCGTATTGGCCGCGGCCTTCATGGGACTCTCACAAGGTCTCGCACTGCAGCGCTCGATGCTGTCCGAGGTGCCCATTGGGCACATGATCATGGTGTTCCTGCGCAGCTTGCTGGCCGCCGCGCCGCCCGTGCGCTGATCCGCGACTCGCTCGTGCGACTTGCGCACGCGCTCGGGGATCACCGCGTTCGCGGCGCCTCCCTCGCGCAACTTCAGCCAGCCGCTTTTTCGATCTACAGGTCGAACCCGAGTTGCGCCTTGCCGAGCGGTGTCAGGTCGTCAGCCGTCGCGCGTCCGGTGAAATCCACTTCGAAATGATCGGTCGGGAAATCAGGTGGGCTTTCACCCTTGATGAAGCTCGGCAACTGGCGCTTCAGATAAGCATCGTTTTTGGCGCACGCGGGCGCGGAGGCGATGTACATCACATTGCTGTAACCCGTGCCCTTATGCTCGTCTTCGACCGCGTGGATGACGTCGCTGTGCCAGAACACGGTGTCGCCCGCTTCCATTTTCGGAATCGACGACAGCGCTTCGAACAACGGCGCATGAAATTCCGGCTTGATCGACAGCGCCCGCCCGGGCATTGCACCGCATAGATCGTCTTCGGCGACATCGTCCTGAAGCGCGCGCAGCAGTATGTACGCCATGGAATTGGCAATGGGTACGAGCTGCAGCGTGCCGTCGCCCGGGCCTTGCGGCGTCAAGGCAGTCCAGCCCTGGAAAGTGCGGAACATCGAGCAGACGGCGGGCGACGCGATCTCCTCTACGTCAGGGCGAAAAGCTGCGTCGAATGGATCATAGTCACGCCAGTTTCCGGCAAATACATGGCGGTACACCTTGCGGAAATTGCTTTCGATCCAGCGCTCCACTGAGCCGCCGTCGCAATGCGCCGACAAGCCGAGCGACGCTGAACCCGGTGGCCTGCGACGCAGACGATCGGCATACGCCGGCACGCGTTCCGGATCGAAGTGCACGCGCCCCTCGCTCTCGTTGCGCCATAACCGGTTCAGGAATACACGTGCTTCGGTCAGCGATTCCGACTCACGGGCCAGCACTTGTGGTTTCGACCAGTACACGCCATAGATTTGCGGCTTGCTGGAAGCCAGTTGTCCGAAGTATTTGTCTTCAGCGCGATTTTCCAGGTGTTTGTCGAGATTATTGCGCTCGACATAGCCGGCAATATCCTCGTCCCAGCTCTGCACCAGCGCGCGGGGGAAAACCTGACGAATCACGCATGCCCCGCGCGCCTTGACGAGCGCGATCTGATCCGCGGTGACGCGTTTCCCGGCGATATCGGAAAACTGAATCTCGGGAATGACGTTCTCTCCACGATCGCGTTGCGCGGCGATTCGCTGCGCCTCGGCACCGATCGATTCATCGAGTTCCGCGAAGACCTCCCGGTAGTTCGGCAACGCCGCGCGCAGCTCTCTTTTCGCTTGCCGGATCGCACCTGGCAAATCGTCGATTCTCAACGCCATGACTGTCTCCACATCGAATTGATAGCGCTGAGCATATGATGTGAAGGCGATCTCCGGTGATACTATTCAGACAATCAATTTGCGTTTTCGGCCATGAAACCAGCCTACGAGCACGTCGAGTTCGGTCGGGACTGTTCGCTCCGGGTTTACCATCGGCGGCTCGCGCGTATTCCGTTCGAATGGCATCACCATCCCGAGTACGAGCTGACGCTGACGATGAACAGTCATGGCAAGCGCTACATCGGCGACGCTGTCAACGACTACGAGGCGGAGGATCTCGTGCTCGTGCCGCCGGATCTTCCCCACACCTGGGCGTCGAATCGTTCGATCGATTCATCCTCGCCGCAGGTCGCCATCGTTATCTGGTTCGACGGCGGCTGGGCGCGGCGTATGGCGGATTGCTGCCCCGAATACGAACCGCTGCGCAAGCTGCTCCGCAGGGCCGCGTGTGGGCTAGCCTTCGAACCGCCCGCAGGCGAATCGATGCGCAAGCGCCTCGCGCAACTACTCTCGAACGACGCACGCGAGCGCCTTGGCGCAGCCCTCGATACCTTGTGCACGCTTGCCGATGCGCCCGGCCGACCGCTCGCCTCACCGAGCGCGTTCAATCATCCAGACGCCGGACCATCCGGCCACGAACCTGAACGGATCAACCGGGTTCTTTCAATGATCGATGCGCGCTTTGCCGAACCTCTGCGACTGTCAGAACTCTGTGCGGTCGCCAGCCTGTCAGAGCGCACGCTCACACGTTACTTCGTGCAGCATATTGGTGAGAGCGTGGGCCGGTATATCGCCCGGGTTCGTATCGGACACGCATGCCGGATGTTGACAGACACGTCTCTGCCCGTCGCCGTCATCGCCGCTCGCTCCGGCTTCGCGAACCTCGCCAATTTCAACCGACAGTTCAGGAGCGCAAAGCAAACAACGCCCGCCGAATATCGGCGGCTGTTCGCGGCTGCGGGCGCGCCGGATAATGACAACGCCCGCTTGACCGAGCGGTCCCCTTCGCTTCAAAGGGAACAGACACTAGCCGGTAAGCGAGACGACCGAGAGGCCGGAGGTCCGCAACGAGGATAGGTCCCGCAGTTCGTGAAGGGGCAAGTCATGAGTTCACTTGCAGACAAGACGAACGGTTCGCCAAAAATTATCCTCGTCTCATTGCGGCCAGAGCCAGTTCAAGGAGAGTGCCATGCATTCGGTTTCAAATCTGGATCTGCCGTACGCACCGACATTCAGGGACATCCACCCTGTGGGACCGCAAGAATGGAAGCGCTCGCTCGACGATATCGTGATGCCGGGCGATCTGCTGTTTCCGGATACCGATGAAGCCGGCCAGGTGCGTGCCTGCCGGCTGACCGGCGGCGGGGTGCTCGCAACGGTACGGCTGGGGCACCAGGAAGTGCGGCACGACGCCCGGCACGCCGCGGCGTTCCCGGACGACGACGTGATCGTGCTGGTTGCCCTGTCCGGCAGCGGTTCGATCAGTCAGAAGGGCAAGACGCTAAACTTTCGGGCGGGAGACATCACGTACCGGCGCGCCCGGCTACCGTCGCATGCGAGGCTCGAGGAAACCACCACGCTCGTCATGATCCGTCTGCCGCTCACGCGGTTCTTCGGCCATGCCATCTCGCGGCATGCTTCATTCGAGCCGCATTGTGCGGATGCGCAGTCCGCTCCTGTTCGATTGATCCACCATTTCATCGATACTGTGTTGCCGGAATTCCCGCACATGAGTGCCGACGCGGTAACGGCCGCCGAGCAAGCGTTCGTGTCCCTGTTGTGCGCTGCTTATCTGAACGCCGCGGATCAGCACGCTCGCACCAGTGCACGGGTCCCGGCGTCATGCAATGCATTGCGCTGGTCGCACCTGAGCGCCTACCTGATGGCCAACATCCGCGACCCCGAACTCGACGTCACGGCGTGCGCAACAGCCTTGGGCGTATCGCGGCGTTACATCCATAGAATGTTCGAATCCACCGGTACGCCGTACCGGACGTTTGTCCTGCAGCATCGCCTCGAGTGCTGTCGCAGCGATCTGCTCAATCCAATGTGTGCTGCGCTGTCCATCGAGCAGATCGGCTGGCGCAACGGGTTCAAGGACGCCGCCCATTTCAGCCGGCGTTTTCACACCCGTTACGGCCTGTCGCCACGTGAGTTCCGCAAGCTGGGGGGCGTGCGGAGCGCCGTCCAGGCGGCGGAATCCGCGCGGACCTGATTCGGTCGCCGGAAACCGGCGCCGATAACCATCGTGTTGCAAACCTCATGGTGACGCACCGGAGCGCTCTTCCTTGCAATACGCTCAGAACAGCACCTCCGGCTCCCGCTTGATCACACGACGGCCGAACAACGCAAAGCTCGCGTTGACGATACTCGGCAACAACAGAAAATCATGCGACTCGGCGGCACGTTCAGCGTCGATGCGTTGGATCTCGCCCACCGATTGCGCAAGGATCTGACTGCGCGCGGCCCGTTCGATCAGCACGGACAGATACGCGGATTCCTCAAGCGACCGTGTCGCCGCCAGAAATCCGTGATTCGCGAGCAGGATCGTGCGTTTGGCTCCCAATGCGCCCGAGATGATTTCCCCTTCGTCATCGCCAATGGGCAAGCCTGGCCATTCGCGCAGGAACGCACAGTCGTCGAAGAAAGGCGTTGCGTCCATGTGCGCGACTTCCAGCGGCGTGCCGGTCATGGAAAGCGCATTGATGTAGGGCGGATGAGTATGAATAATGCACTTCACTTCCGGACGCCGCCGATAGATCCAGAGATGAAAACGGATCGCGGGATTCGCCATGCCGTTGCCCTCGACAACCTGCATGGAATCGTCGATACGAATCACATTGCTCCGTGTAATCTCATCGAAGCCAATGGCCATGGGTGTAGTCAGGAATGTGCCGTCTTCTTGCCGCACGCTAATCTGACCCGCAAGCGTCTCCGAGTGCCCTTCATGCGCGAGCATGCGGCACGCGAGTGCGATTTTCTGCCGGCTGTCCCACCTGCCCTGCTCCAGTTTTTCATCCATCTGCGAAACCAGGGTTTCGTTGTTCTTTTCGACCATCTGCATCTCCAGGAAATGTCTATCGGCAATGACGGGTTGCGAATCTCTACGGATGATTCCCTTGTGCGGGCGTTTCATTGCCCGCGAGATTGCCCGCGAGAACGGCTGCATGCGACGCGTTGCGCTCCCTCGATCCGCGCGGAGCGAGTGCAACAAAACATGCGGCAATCAATGCGCTGATCGTGATGTAGAGCGCGACACTGAATGGATCGCCGCCGCGATGTGCCAGCAGCGATGAACAGATCACAGGATTGATCCCGCCGCCGACCACCGCGCCGATAGCACCGATGGATACACCGGAGAAGCGCACTCGCACATCGAACATGTCAGCGAAGAAGCCACCTTGCGGTCCATACATCAATGGATGCACGATACCAAGCGCAATCACGATAGCAAGCGTGATGATCACCGGATTACGTGTATCGAGCATATGAAAATATGGCCACACATAAACCGCGCACGTAAGGAGTCCAAGAAGATAGAGGGGTTTGCGTCCGATCCGATCAGACAACGCCGCGAGCAACGGCACAGTGAACACCGCGCTTGCGGCGCCCGCCATGATGGCGGTGAGAACCACGGACCGCGGCACCTTGAGTTGCACGGTCACGTAAGCGACGGAGAACAGCAGAACAAACACGGACCACGTGATCTCCCCTAGCCTCGCCATAAACACGATTACGACCTGGCGGCGGTGATCGCGTAACAGATCACGTAACGGAAATCGGGCGACGGATGCAGTCGCCTTCAACTGCGTGAATTCACGCGTCTCCGGCAATCTCGCGCGCCCTACCAGACCAATCACGACCAGCACCGCGCTGAACAGAAAGGGAAGACGCCAGCCCCAGCTGAGAAAGTCCTGCTCCGGCAAGCGCGACGTCAACAGCAGCGCCCCGGTCGACAATAGCGCGCCCCCATAGCTCCCCGAATTGCTCCAGCTCCCATACAGCCCGCGCCGATGCACCGGCGCGCTCTCGACGCCCAGCACGATCGCCCCGCTTTGCTCGCCACCGATGGCAAAACCCTGCAACACGCGCAGCGACGTCAGCAGGATGGGCGCCCAGATCCCGATCGACGCGTAGGTCGGCAAACAGCCCACCAGCGTGGACGCGATGCCCATCACCAGCAGCGTGGTCAACAACAACGTCTTGCGCCCGATGCGATCCCCGAAGTGTCCGCAGATCAGCGCACCTGCACCACGCGCAAAGTACCCTGCCGCATACGTGCCAAGTGCGGCGATCGTGCCGGCAAGCGGATCTAGGTTGGGGAAGAAAATCCTGTTGAAAACGAGTGCCGACGCGGTGCCGTATAGCAGGAAATCGTATTGCTCGATGGCGGTGCCGAGGAAGGCCGAAACGAACACATAGGGCCGTCGGGAACGAGGACTGGATGACATGGGGGACCCGGATGATTTTGCTTTGGTGCCGCCAGTATCAATTTTGTCCAGTCAGCCGATTTGTCCGCAGATGAACCGATGTCTTGATTTTGAGTGAACCCGGATGCGCACCGCGATAGCTGCCGCGAAGCGGTACTGGAGCGACCGGTTGCAGTAATGAGAACGCCGGGACGATGTGTCACGGCGTTCTCAGGGCTCAAGACGCAGGGCTCAGGTCTCGATCAGATGGAGGAACTGCCTGACGCGCGCACTGCTCCCCTCACCAAAGAAGGCTTGCGGTGTCGTGTCCTCGGCAACCACGCCGCCGTCCATGAAAACCACCCGATCCGCAACGTCTCGTGCAAACCGCACTTCGTGCGTGACGATCAGCATGGTCATGCCCTGTCTGGCGACGTCGCGCATGACCGTCAGGACATCCTCTCGCAGCGCCGGATCGAGAGCGGAGGTGGGTTCGTCGAAGAATATGACCTCCGGATCCATCGCAAGCGCCCGCGCGATCGCCACGCGCTGCTTCTGGCCGCCAGACAGCCGCGCAGGGTACTCATTGGCTTTCGCGGCCAGGCCAACCTGAGTCAGCAGACGCATTGCGCGTTCCGACGCCTGAGCGCGGGGGACGCCCTTGACGCTGACCGGACCTTCCATCACGTTTTCCAGTGCCGTCCTGTGCGGAAAGAGATTGAAGGACTGAAACACCATTGCCGTGCGCTGCCGGATCGCGCGTATCTTCTTCTGTTGCACGCGCGACGGTTTCGACGAGCCATTACATTCGACATCGATGCCGCACACCGTCACCGTGCCGGCATCCGGCATCTCGAGGAAATTCAGTGAGCGCAGCAGCGTGGTCTTGCCCGATCCGGACGGCCCCATCACAACGACAACTTCGCCTTTCGATACGCTGAAATCGACGCCGCGCAACACCGGGTTATCGCCGAAAGTCTTTGACAGACTTCGGACTTCAATCGTACTGATATCCGTATTCATACAAAACGCCTCGACAAGCGATTCTCGAGGACCGTCTGGACTATCGTGAGAATCTGGTTGATGCCCCAGTAGATGAGACCGACCATCAGGAACATTTCCATGTAGCGGAAGGTGGATGCGCCCACCTGGTCGGCCACGCGGGTCAGTTCTACCACCGTAATGGTCGAGGCCAGGGACGTGTCTTTGATCAGTGCAATCATGCGGCTGCCAACGGGCGGAATTGCGATGCGTAGACCCTGAGGGAGGATGACCCGCGACATGGCCTTCCAGTAACTCATACCCAGCGACATCGCGGCTTCCCACTGCCCCCGGTCCACCGCATTGATGCCGGAACGAAAGTTCTCGCTCAGGTACGCGGCCGAAAACAGCGTCAGCGCGAGGAGCGCGGCAGGAACCGGGTCAAGCGTCAAACCGTAACGCGGCAATCCGAAATAAATAAGCAGGATCTGCACGAGCAGCGGCGTGCCGCGAAAGATGGATACGTACGCGAATGCGAACACGCGCAGTACACCGATACTCGAGATGCGGGCCAGCGCGACGAGCAAGCCCAGCGTCGAACCCAGCACGAACGACGATAACCCGAGGAAGAGTGTCATCAGCACCGCGCTCTTCAACAGCGGCAGCGAGCGGATGAAAAGTTCGATCATGACTACTCCTTCTGTGCCTTGGCTTTGGCGATCGTGCCGACCATATCGTAATCGCGCCCCACCCACTTCTTCGCGATGGCCTGAATCGTTCCGTCAGCCATCATTTCCGCGACCGCCTTGTTGACAGCCGCACGCAGGGCCGGCTGGCCTTTTTCCATAGCCGGCGCCGAAAGCTGATAGATCAAGGGTTCGCCCACTTCCTTCACGGGCAAGTGGTTGACGTTGGCGTATTTCATGCCGCCGAAGTGAGAAATGATCACCGCGTCGATGCGCCCGCTACCGAGATCGTTGAAGACAAGTCCCCCGTTGTCGTATGAACGAATATCGGAATCCTTAAGGTGTGCCAATGCCCATGTTTCATTGCTGGAGCCGGTAGCCACGCCTACTCGCTTGCCTTTAAGCGTGTCCTTGCCCTTGATATCCGTGTTGCCGGCAGAGACGAAAATGCGGAAATCCTCCACGCCGTACGGGTCACCGAAATCCACCTGCCGCTCACGTTCCGGCGTGGGCGTGAGATCGTTCATCACGAGATCGTACTTACCGGTCTTCAACCCTTCCACGAAGTTCTTGAACGAATCAGCGACGAATACGACATTCGGCACGCCAATGCGCTTGCCGACTTCCTTTGCAATCGCGACGTCATAGCCAACCGGCTTGTTGTTCTCGTCAAGCATGCTCCATGGCGGACTGCTCTGCGTATTGGCGATGCGCAGCGTGCCGTTTGCCTTCGCCTGTGCAAGCAGGTCCGCCGCTTGCACCGTTGCGGGTGAGCTGATTGCCGCGCAAAGCGCCACGAAACTCACTAGCGTGAAAGCGCGTCCCCATCCATTGATTGTTTTCATCTTGTACTCGCTAATTCAGGTAAGTTAAGCGAAAAAATATTACGTGGCAGTCGCACGGGTTCGTTTGAATGCATCGAGACCGGCGTTCAGGTCCGCAAGCAGCATCGCGGGATCCTCCAGTCCGATCGAAAGACGTACGATGGGCTGGTCGGTAAGCGGAAACGCGCGTTCGGCCTGCAACGGCGCCGGATAGTAAGCAGCGAGGCTATGCACGCCTCCCCAGCTCGCGCCAATAGCGAAATGTTGGAGCGCGTCGAAGAAGGCGTTGAATGCGACCTCGCGTGCTGGCTGAAGAATCAGTGAGAAGAGACAGCCGCTGCTCGAAAAGTCCCGTTTCCAGATCGCGTGGCCCGCGTCGGACGGTAGTGCCGGGAACAGCACCTTGCTTACTTCCGGGTGGCGTTCCAGCTCCCTCGCGATCTGCAGCGTCGCGGCACTCTGGGCGGCGAAACGGACTTTCAGGGTCTCCAGACCGCGCATCACGAGGAAGCAATCGTCGGGGCTCGTCTGCTGGCCGAGAATGCTCTGCGTCTCGCGCACGGTCGCGTAGTAACCCGCGTCGTTCATGCTGATACAGCCCACCAGCAGATCCGAATGCCCGCCGAAAAATTTCGTTGCCGCCTCGATGCTGAAGTCCACACCGTGCTCGAGCGGCTTGAAGGCGAGCGGACTTCCCCAGGTGTTGTCCATCATCGTCATTACGCCATGACGTTTCGCGACTTCGACAATCGCCGGAATGTCCGGCATCTCCATCGTCACCGTGCCCGGCGACTCCAGGCAGATCATGCGCGTATTGGACTTGATGCGCTTCTCGATCTCTGCCCCGATTGCCGGCGGATACAACTCGACCTCGACGTTGAAATGCGCCAGCCAATTATGCGCGAACGTCTTTAGCGCACCGTAGCAGGCAGCCGATACGAGCAGGTGATCGCCGCCGCGCACGAAACCCATGACGGTCGTCATCAACGCGGACTGTCCGGAGGGTGTCACCACGCAATGTGCTCCTCCTTCGAGTTCCGCGATGCGATGTTCCAGTTGGCGGGCCGTCGGAGTGCCCGTGATGCCATAGCTGTAACCGTCCGGTTGCCGCTCCTTGCGGCGCGTAAATTCGGCGAGGGAATCGAATACGACGGTGGATGCCCGCACGACGGCGGGCGAGAGGCTGCGAAACGGCTGCGGCATTTTCTGGGTAGTACTTGTCATCATGCTCTCGTTGGTTGCCTGGTGATGAATCGATGAGCACAGTTTACTTTCGCCCTGGATTCCATCAACATCGGAAATAATTAGGTCAATAAGTCCACGTTATGAGAATTCGCGATATCGAGGTATTTCGGGCAGTTATGACGGCGGGAAGCACGAGCAAAGCGGCCGCGCTGCTCGGCATTTCGCAACCGGCTGTGAGCCAGTCCATCAGACGCCTGGAAACCATGGCGGACTTCGCGCTGTTCGAGCGGGTACGCAGCCGGCTCGTTCCCACCCAGGAAGCCGTTGCCCTGATGCGTGAGGTCGATCAGTACTTCCGCGGATTCGAGGTCATCGAACATCGAATCCGTAGTTTGCGATCCTACGGATTGGGGCGAATGGCGATCGCCTGTCTGCCGGCCCTGGGCACCGGTTTTCTGCCCCGCGTCATCGCAGCGTTCGATGCCCCGTCCAGAAACGTGCAGATATCGCTACAGGTAATGAGCTCACGCGAAGTGCACGAGAAAGTCTCGGCGGGCCAGGTGGATTTCGGTCTGATGTCAGACGAAATGTCGATGGCCGGCCTGGAGCACTCGGAATTCGTGCGTATGCCGGGGGTGGCGGTGATGAACCGGCATCACCCGCTGGCCGCGCGCCCCTTCATCGCTGTCGCGGACCTGCCTGCCTTTCCCTTCATTGCGCTGAATCCTGAAGACAGCACCAGACTTCGCCTGGAAACACAGCTCACAGCACGTGAAATACGCCTCAAGCCTGTCGTCGAAACGCCTTATTCACATACGGTATGCGAGCTGGCGCTCGCCGGAGTCGGTATAGGCATCGCGCATCCGATCGTGACGCTGGACTTCGCGCAGCGGGGGCTCGTCGTGAAGCCGATTGATGTCGAAGCCATGTTCTCGGGCGTACTCGTGTTTCGCCCGGGTACGCCACTCACGGAAACCGCGCGGCAGTTCATGCGGCACATGAGAATGCAGCTCGATCGTGACCAGAAGGCGCTCAAACTGGCGCTAAACGTTGCGGAACAGGAGAGGGACGAACTCGCCACTCGCAAGCGTAGTCGCCGCCCGGCGAGTGGGCGTACGGCAAGAAGCCGTTAGCGCTTGCAATCAGGAAAATGCATAACCGGGAGTTATAGAGTTAATTTTGGACAGACTGGGTTCGCGTCAAGGAAGCCTTAAGCTTTATTGCGTGTGAGGCACGCAATGTTTGAAGAGCCGTTAGCACAGCTATCACTTCAAAAAGCGAAGAGGAGACGACATATGAACCGCAGAGAGTTTTTCCCTTTTCTGGCAGCCCCTCTCGTAGGCGCGCTGCCTACGATCAGCATGGCCGCTCGAACCGATGACAAAGTCATCGTCATTGGCAGCGGCGTCATGGGCGCATCGATTGCGTACCATCTCGCCAAACGTGGCGCCGATGTCACGCTGCTGGAGAAAGAAGCGCCGGCGTCCGGTACAACGCGCAATTCATTCGCCTGGATCAACGCCAACAACAAGACGCCGCTTTCTTACTATGCGCTGAACTACGAGGGAATCCTTGGATGGCGCCGCTTGCAGCTGGAGATCGGACCGTCTCTGCAGATTCAATGGGGTGGCGGAATCGCCTGGTGCGGCCCCGATCAGAAGCAGATCGACAACCTCAACTACACGACAGCCGTTCACCAACCGTGGGGGTATCCCATTGAGAACATCACTCGCGACGATCTGTTGAAGTTGGTGCCCGGGGTCGTACCGGGAGACTTCGGCGCCGGTTGGCATTCGACGATTGACGGCACGCTGGATCCGGTCGCAGCGACGCTCGCACTGGTTGAGGCCGGCGTGAAAGCGGGCGTCAAGCTGGTGAAAGCGAACGTGTCCAACCTGAACTTCAAGGATGCAAAAGCGACGGGCGTGACAACGGATCGGGGCAATTTCCCGGCGGATCATATTGTGATCGCGGCCGGTAACGACTGCACCCGTCTGGGCGCACAAGCGGAGATTCCCGTACCGTTGCGGACATCGAGGGGGATTCTGGCTCATAGCAAACCCATGCCGCCGCTGGTTAATCAGGTGCTGATGCCCTCAGGTGCCGATATCAAACAGAATCCGGACGGCCGGATCGTAACAGGCTCAAATTTTGGTGACACCGGGTCGCTTACGCCGACGCCAGAACTCGGAGCCAAACTGCTGGAGTACGTAACGAAGGTTCTCCCGAGCACCCGGGGCATTGAGCTCGACTATATGACGCTGGGATATCGAGTCATGCCAAGGGACGAGTATCCGATCATGGGGCGTGGCAGAAAGTACAAAAATGTACACGTAGCGGCAATGCACAGCGGTATGACGTCGGCACCGGCGATAGGGCAGTTACTGTCGATTGAGGTTCTCGACGGGGTTGAGACTGCCCAATTGCAGGAGTTCCGCCCACTGCGCTTTTACTCCTAGTTTTTTGCACGCGTGTCGAACGCTTCCGTATCCTGAGCAATCGCGCCATCGATCGTGTTCACGTGTCCACCTAATCGTTAGGCAGACACGTTTCTCCTCTTCATACACCTATTCCGACTACTGCTCCGCCGGATAGTGGATGGTCGAGATTGGCGAGAAATCCCTGGAATCACGGTTGATGAGGCGGTCGGGTGAATAGTCGTTGAGCAAGCCGTCTCTGCGTTGATGTATCAACTCCTCCGCAACCAGCCGTCCGAGCAAAGGGCCAAGTGTCATGCCACTATGCGTGGCGACAACGTACGCGCGTTGCTGTTTCGTTACGAAACCCACGGCGGGGAGCCCATCGGCAGGACGCGAACGCTGACCGACCGCGAGCCGCTCGATCCGCGCATAGTCAGTGTTGCAAAATAGACGACGCAAACGCGTCAGCATCTCCTGACCAATGAATCCGTCCACCGCGGCCTGATACGCGGGGTCTGCCCGATCGTCCAGGTCGGGGGCTTGCAGCAGCAAGCGCCCACCGCCGTCGGGACGCACGTTCATATCCGGGCTAATAATGTTGGCGCGTAGTTGAATGAATTGCGCCGTGGTGGAAGCAAGGAAACCGCATGCACGCTTGTCGGGCCGGTTGGCATCAATCATGGCCAACGACACGCCCAGGCTCGAGATAAGTTCGGGCGTCCAGCGTCCAGTCGCGAGGACACAATAGTCGCCCTCCCAGCGCTCGTTAGTCGATAGCTGCAGCGTTATGCCGTCCGGCGTTTCCGCGACATCGACCACGCCGATATGCTCGCGCAAAACCGCGCCATGGCTTCGTGCCTCCGACCAAAGGCGCGCCATCAATACCGACGGAGAGACCAACGCCTCCGTGGGAAAATGCCAGATATCCCCGCTACGCGGATCGATGCGCAATTCAGGGATGCGTTGCTGCAAGGCGGCGCGCGAAACGTCTTGCACTGGGTAACCCAACGATCTCAGCGATTGCACGCGAGCGCCAAGCCGCTCCTGTTGAACCGGACTGACCGCCCATTCAAAGGTGCCGCACACATCCAGCCAGCGGGCTTCAGTGGGGCTGCCATCTTGCAGCGTGACGTGTTCCGCCATGCCTGCGCAGTTAAGCGCGTGGTAACTTTCAGGATTCTTTCCGTTCGAGTTAATCCACGCGAAGGTCGTACTGCTTGTACCCGAACCCAGATGCGAGCGCTCGAAGAGCGACACTTGCGCACCGAGCAAAGCAAGCGAACGTGCCACCGACAAACCGATGACGCCTGCCCCTACAACGGCAATACGGGGAGATCTTTGGTTCATTGAATTTCCGCAGAGAATAATGAGTCAGCAAGCTACGGTGAACTGAACGTGTGGCAGTTCCGCCGATCGCGCGGCGAGTGGCAAAAATGCACTCGCAGAATGTGAACGAACAGCCGTTATTCTTGCTCAATTCGTGGCGAGTGAACAGCGATGATTACTCACGCGACTCCTGTTCGGTTTCCTCGAACGTCTGCGGCCTTTCTGTCAGCGCCGGCACGCAATATCAGGCGCGCCGGCGTCAACTCACTTCAAGCCAAAGCCTGCACGCGCGATCGCACTGCGCCCTGATCGACGCCCAATTGAGTCGCGAGCCAGTCGCAGATAAATTCCTGACCCAAGGTCGGATTGTCGACCTGGCAATGCGCGGCCCCTGTCTCATCCGGGTCGAACAGTTTGAGCTCCGCTTTCACGCCGTGCGCCTTTGCATAGTCGTAGGTGTCGGTCGCCGTCTTCAGACCGAGCCAATCCTCCGTGCCCTGCAGCACCAGATAGGGCACGGTGATCTTGTCGATGACGCCCTCGAGGCTGAACACTCTGGCCTTTTCCACCACGTCTTCCGGCGTGGCGCAGCCGAACACCCATTTCAGATGTCCCCAGATCAGCTTGTCAGGTGCATTGAGCCAGCCAGCGAACAATGAGGACATGTCGAACATAACGGAGTCGGAAACCGCCGCGACAATACGCTTTTCAAACGAAGCCGCACGCGCGGCATAGACCCCGCCGACGCTTGCGCCATACAAACCGATTTTCCTCGGATCGACGTCGGCGCGTGTCAGCAGGTAATCGACACAGGCGCCTACCGGCACCTCCGTATCGGGGCGGTTGACGATCTTCTGCCGGCGTAACGTGGCGCCCTGCCCCGGCAAATCCACCAGTAGCAAAGACATGCCACGCGTCAGTGCATGCTTCGGCATTTCATGCAGCAGTTCATCCTTGTACTCGTCAAGGCCGCCAAACGCGATCACGACTGGCGAACGTACCTCTTTCCCGGCGCACGGAATGAAATAGGCATCGAGATGCGCACCGTTTTCGTACGGGACTTTCACGACCTCCCCTGCCGGCGTCAGGCCAGCGAGATAGCGATGCGAGCAACGCTCGACGCTGTTGAATGTATCCAAACGCCTGAGATCGTCGTGCCCGAGATAGAACTCGGACGAACGATAGTAATTGGCCGCACGCAGCCAGTTGCTGCTGGCGGTCCGGAAACAGGCCCGTTCGAACGCATCAATTGCGCGCCGCTCACTGGTTTGTGCCAGAGCCTGCCATTCGCGATACCAGCTCTCAGTGTCGCCCGGAGTCATGCGCGAGGCGGCAAAGAAACACTCGCTGATGAGGCTAGCGCCTTCCTGTGCACCACCAAGCGTGCGCGCGAATTGAAAGCTCAGTTCCGGCTCGCCCGGCCATTGCACCCAACCTTCCTTCTGATAACGCCCTTGTGAAGTCACTTTTGTATCCACGATTTTCACTCCTAAAATTTACATATATGTAAAAACAGGGTCGTGCGCCGACCGTGCCGAACTCACATCGGCACGAACAATTGGGCTTCGCCTCGCTATGCACGAGGGTGGCGAAGCCGTACATCAAGCGTGACCTGCCAACTGGCACGCGAATCAACTCAACCCCGCAAACCACTTTAAACAATTTGCGATAGCTCAGCAAACGAAATTTGCCATTTTTCTTGCAAGCTTATGTTTTAAATGATATTTTTCTGTACATATATGTAAAAACAGGATCGGTGCCGAGGCAACTGCCGTTGCACAACCGTCGCGCCGCCATCTGCCAAAGACATGCTCTCAGGACTATTCATGACCCAGAAATCACGCACGGCGTCCATTCTCTCGGCCCTCCCGGCGCCGTCGAAAAAGAGATCTGCTGCGCGCATTCCCGCCGAAGAACTCGGCCGGCGCCTGAGACAACTCAGAAAATCCCGGGAGTTCTCGCTTACCGACGCGAGCCGTATGACCGGCGTCCCGGAGGCAACGCTGTCGCGCATCGAAACCAACAAGATGTCGCCCACCTTCGGCATGCTGTACAAGATCGTCGAAGGTCTGGGTTTCAAATGGCAGGACATCCTCACCACATCGCCCCGGGCGCCTTCGGCAATCAGTATTTCCCGCCTCGACAGCACCGCTACTACCCGCCTCGCCGACATACCGTACGGCTACTCCGTCCTGCATCAAAGAAACGCCAGTGGAATTGTTAGCCTGCTTCTGCGCGTGTATGCCACCGACCTTGGCGATGCAGGCGGACTCGCGGGTCATGAAGGAACGGAGTTTTGCTACGTGCTCAAGGGTGTCCTTGAATTGCACGTGAAGGACAAGGAACCGGTTACGCTTTCCTGCGGAGAAAGCGCCCTCTTCGACAGTTCCACGCCTCACGCGTACGTCACCCCGCTGCCTGACGTGACCGAAGTTCTTCTGGTGCTGACGACTCAGGACGCCACCGTCAAATTCTGACCCTGTCCCGTAGATTCGCGCTGTTTCGGCCCGTGGGCCGTCGGCACCGCTGTGTCATCCCTGAGCGGCACCATCCGTCACAGAAACTGAAAAAGATTAAAAAAATCCTTGCAGGACGGTTTTTGCCATGCTGGTATACCAGCTATGAACCAGACACAAACCAGTGAATCCGACGAGCCGTATGACCGCCTGCGCGCATTGATCGTCGATGGCTCGCTTCGCCCCGGCGAAGCGCTTTCCGAACGCAGCCTCGCAGAACGGCTTCAGGTCGGCCGCACGCCGATTCGCGAGGCGGTTAAATGGCTTGCGCGCGACGGCTTGCTCGAAATCGTGCCGATGCGCGGCACGTTCGTGCGAGAGATGTCGGTAAGCGACCTGCGCGAAATTCATGAAATGCGAATCGCGCTGGAGGGAATGGCAGCGTTCCTCGCAGCCCGTCATGGCTCATGCGCTTCGCTCGATGACGCGGCCGCGCGGCTGCAGGCGCTTGCAGCGGGCGTGGCGGCAGGAGAGGCACTCGACGTTGATGAGGCGCAAACAGTCGGATGGACATTCCACGATGCCATGTTCGAATGTGCCGACAATCAACGCCTGCGGCAAACCTACCAGAACTTGCGTGCTCAAAGCGGGCTCGCGCTGCGGCGCGTCGAACGCTATAGCGTCGAGCGGACAAAAGAGGCCGTGCTCGAACACCTTGAGATTTGCGCGGCCATCCAGGCCGGCGATGGCGAGCAGGCGCGCCGGCTCGTCTATGGGCACCTTGAGCGGGCAATGCAGATTCGCCTGAAGTTCCTTGCACACCTGGGCGAAGAGCGGGCGTAACCCCTCTCGCACTCACTTAACACCTGCCGTCACGCTGTTCCGGGAGAATCACCATGCAATCGCAGCACGGTCGTCGAAAAATCCCTTTGCCTGTCCAGATGCTCCTCGGGCTTGTGCTGGGGTGTGTTGTCGGGTTTCTGTTTCCGCATTTCGCTGCGGCGCTCGAGCCGATCGGAACGGCGTTCGTGCAGGCGATCAAGATGATCGTCGTGCCGCTCGTATTCACAGCGATTACGCTCGGCATCTATCAGATGGGCAATCAGGCGCGCTCGCTCGGACGGGTATCGGCGATCAGCCTGGGCTACTTCTTTGTGGCGACGGTGCTCTCTATTTTTATCGGTCTGGCGCTCAACGCGCTGTTTCATCCTGGCCTCGGCGCTAACCTTGCCGCAGCGGCTAAACCCGGCAAGGTGATCGCGACCAGCGTGGACTGGACGAAGTTCTTTCTCGACATGATTCCGAGCAACATCGTGGTCGCGATGTCCGGCGGCAATCTTTTGCCGGTGCTGTTTTTCGCCGTGCTTCTCGGACTCGCGCTCGCCTCGCTGGGCAATCGCGCAAAGCCGTTGATCGATGTACTCGACGCGCTGATGGGCGCCGTCTTCAAGGTGACTCACTGGATCATTTCGCTCTCGCCGATCGCTATTTTCGCGATCATCTCGTGGCTGTTCGCCACCCAGGGACTCGCGACGCTGCTTTCGCTCGTCAAGCTGGTGGGTGTGATGTACCTCGGCCTGGCGGTGCTTCTCGTGCTTTTCGCTATCGTCCTGAAGGTGATCGGCGAGAGTCCGCTGCAAGTGAGCCGCCAGATCAGCGAGCCCGTACTGCTGGCGTTTGCGACCCGCTCGTCGGAAGCGAGTCTGCCGGTGCATATGGAAAAGCTCGTCAAAATGGGCGTGCCGAAAGCCGTCGCATCGGTGGTGCTGCCGCTCGGCTACGCGTTCAATCGCGACGGTTCGATCATGTACTTTGCGCTCGCAGTCGGTTTTCTGGCGGATGCGTACCGGATTCCACTCGACTGGCACACGCTGCTGTCCATCGTGATCGTCACCACGCTCGCGAGCAAGGGCAGTGCGAATGTACCGTCGGGCGGCCTCGTGGCGGTCGCGATGGTGCTGAGCACGATCGGGGTTCCGGTCGAAGCCCTCGCGATCATCGCCGGCGTCGATGCGTTTCTCGACATGGGTCGCACTGCGATCAACGTCTATAGCAACACAGTAGCCGTCAAGTTAGTGATGAAGCTGGCCCATGTCGCGTATGAACACCCCGCCACCGAGCGTACGGCCGAGCCAGACGCACCGGAGAGCGGAACCGCCACACCCAGGGGACTTGCATGATCGATCTGCGCAGCGATACGGTGACACATCCCACTGAAGCGATGTGGGACGCGATGCGCAACGCGTCGCTCGGCGACGATACGCTGGAAGGCGACCCCACTGTCCACACGCTGGAACAGGAAGCAGCAAGCTTGCTGGGTAAAGAGGAAGCGCTCTTCGTATGCAGCGGCACGATGGGCAATGCCATTGCCACGCTCGTCCACGCACATCGCGGCGGTGAGGCCGTGCTCGATCAGCAGGCCCATATGGCCAACTCCGAAGGCGGAGGTGTCTCGCGCCTCGCAGGCCTGTTCTGCCGCACGATTCCGTCACATCGCGGGGAAATGGATCTCGACATGCTGCGCGATACCGTCCGCGGCGGGTACTCGCGCTACGGGGAGCCGACTGCGATGGTGGCGATTGAGACAAGCCACAATGCCGCTGGGGGATGCGTGCAGGGGCTCGACTATCTGGCGCAGATCGCCGGCATGGCGCATGAGCGAGGCGCTGCGGTCCATCTTGACGGAGCACGTCTATTCAACGCGGCCGTCGCTCTGGAGACCGATGTAAGCAATATTGCGCAGCATGGCGACAGCGTCACGTTTTGCCTATCAAAGGGGCTCAGCGCTCCGATGGGTTCGATATTGCTCGGCTCTCGCGAATTCATCGGGCGCGCGCGAACCTTTCGACGAACCCTTGGTGGCGGACTGAGACAAGCGGGAATTATGGCCGCCGCCGGTTTGGTCGCACTACGAACAATGCCCGCGAGGCTCGTGGAAGATCACCGGCGTACGCTGCTGCTTTGGGAGCGCCTGCAGAATAGCGTGGGAGTGGAGACCGACCCGCATCCGCCGCAAACCAATATTCTTCGGCTGGGGATACCGGGCGGGCAGGCGGAGGACTATGTGCGGCGGCTCGCAGATCAAGGCATCGCGATCCGCGCGAGCGGTCCGTACGCGGTGCGTCTCGTCGTTCATCGGCACATTGACGATGCGGCAATCGATGCGGTCAGCGAGGCGTTCGAAGGGCTCAGTCGCGATACGGCGATTCGCGACGATCTGGGCAACACCTGAACAGGTGCGATTCAAGGCACATCGTCAGAAGCTTTTTGAACCCACCCGGGAACGCCGTCCGGCAAATTCTTCACGACCTTGGTAACGATGTAGGTGAAGTAGCGCTCGATACCCAACTCATCTATCAGCAACGCGTCGATGAAACGCTGGTAGTGATCGATATCGCGCGTAAGCACATGCAGCACATAGTCCACGCCGCCGCCTGTCGCATAGCACTGCACTACTTCGGGCGCCGCCTGCACCCGTTCCTCAAAACGCCGCATGTCGTGCGCCGTATGTCTGGCCAACGTAACTTCCACGACAATGCGGCTGGCCGCCATCACGCCGGTCCAGTCGAGTTCCGCACGGTACCCTCTGATGACGCCGCTTTCCTCGAGTTTGCGCACCCGCTCCCAGGCGGGAGAAATCGACAGATTGACTTCTTCGGCGAGCCGCGACTTGGTAATGCGTCCATCTCGCGCAAGGATGCTCAGGATCGCGATGTCGTAGCGGTCGAGTTTGATCAACTTAGATCACCACCGGAACATTGCGCTCGACGATATCGGCGACGACAGCCACCGTGTCGCCAATCTGCACGCGCCCCGGAAAATGGCGCGCCGCGAGCAGCCCGCCACGGCGTGCGCGGTATTCGATCGCCGCCGCACCGGTGCGCGTCGCGTCGTGCACACGCGCAAGCAACTCGCCTTCCTGCACGACATCGCCTAAATCACGCCACATTTCGAGCAGACCAGCGTGTTCGCTCGTGATGTAGCACGTGCTGTCCGGCATATCCAGCAGCGTGGTAGTGCGTCCGGTTTCGTCGCCACCGAGCGTGTCACGCTCGAGTACGCCAGCATGCGCGAGCAGACCGTATATGCCGCGCTCCGCGACCGCGACGCTCGCGGCCGTCGCCGATCCGCCCCCGCCCAATTCGGTCGATACGAACACCTTGCCCGCTTCCTCCACGGCGCTGTCGAACATGCCGACGCTGTCCTGTTCGAGCATACGCATCGAATAGGGGGCGCCGAAGGCGCGCATCGCCGCTTCGCAGCGTGTCTGCTGTTGCGCGTCACTCAATTCGTGGACCGCCGCGAACGGGACGAAATCCAGCGTGCGGCCGCCCGCATGAATATCCAGCACATAGTCGGCAAGCGGCAGCAGATGCCGCTGAAAATAATCGGCGATACGTTCCGTCACGGTGCCATCGGGCTTGCCCGGAAAACTGCGGTTCAGATTGCCCGCATCGATCGGAGAAGTTCGCGTGCCCGCCTGAAAGGCCGGGAAATTCATGAATGGAACCACGATCACGCGGCCGGTGATGTCGCCTGCCTGAAGGGTGGAAGCGAGCTTGGACAGCGCGATCGGTCCTTCATATTCATCGCCGTGATTGCCGCCTGTCAGAAGCACCGTCGGTCCGTCGCCGCGCTTGAGCACGGTGATCGGGATCATCACCGCGCCCCATGCGGAATCGTCACGGGAATATGGCAGTTTGAGAAAACCGTGCTGTTCTCCGTCGGCGTCGAAGTCCACCGTGGGACAAATCGTGGAAGCCCGCATTCAATATTCCTTCACGAACAGTGTTCCTCAGCCTTATTGCACTTTGCTCGCCGTGGCGACCCATTGATCGAATTGCGCTTTGTTGGCCGCCAGCCATTCGTCCGCGAGCTTCATGATCTGCGCCTGCGAGCCGCCGTTCTTACTGATCGCGTATTCCCAGCGCGACCAGGTCGGGACCGGAAATTTGATCTGCTCGATCAACACCTTGATAGCAGGATTGGCGGCGATGAACTGGCGGTTCGCGACGGCGCCCCAGTTCCAGGATGCCATCGCCATCCGGCACGGATTGGCCCCACCCGCACAACCGTCCACGCCGCTCACAAGTGCACTGCCCTTGTTCGGCACGTTGGGCGGCAGCGCATCCGCGGGCGTGGGCAACCAGACGACGTCTTTGCCCGGCACCAACGCATTCGTCACCCAGGACGGACTCCACGCATAGAACAACGCCGGCTTGCCGTTCTTCACACGCGTCACCGCATCCACCATCAACGCCTCATACTTGCCGCGCACCGCGCGCACCGTTTGCTTGAGACCGAATTTATCCAGCTGATAGTCCACCACGTCGCCGCAGCTCCAGCCCGGATCGCAACTGATCAGTTCCGCCTTGCCGTCCGAGCCGAACAGCCCGGCGATCTTCGGGTCCTTCAGTTGATCGAGGCTGGTGATGTTGTAGGCCTGCGCCGTTTTCTTGTCGATCAGATAGCCGTTAATGCCGCCGCCCATGATCATGCCGCTGCCGACGATAACCGCCTGCTTCTCGACCGCACGAAATCCGGGTTCGCGCTGCGGAAAGTTCACGTCGGTCGCGAGGTCGACGTCGCCCTGCGCCGCGGCCTGGAAGAACAACGTTGTGTTCATGGTGCTCAGCGTCACGTCGTAACCGAGCGCCCTGATCGCTTTCAGCACGAGTTGCACAGCGACGTAGTTCCCGCCGAGGCTGTCACCCTGTGCATAGTGAACCGTCTTGCCCTTGCCGGGCAGCGTCTGCGCGAAGGCCGCCGTACCAACCGAAGCCAGCGTGACGACAGCTGTCACAAGCAGTTTTCTTACCAAGGATCGCATCAATTTTCCTCTCCCGTGATCGTTCGATCGTCTGGTTGCCGTTGCGCCGCGCGATCACCCCGTTCATTCCGCCTGCACATGCAGCCGGTCCCATGCTTGCGTTGCAGCGCGGCGGCGATTCGCTCTCCCAAACGAAGGGGCCGCCGTTTCGCGTCGACAGGCTTTATTGCGCTTTGCTCGCCGTCGCAACCCATTGATCGAACTGTGACTTGTTCGCCGCGACCCAGTCGTCCGCGAGCTTCGCGATCTGCGCCTGCGAGCCGCCGTTCTTGCTGATCGCAAGCTCCCAGCCCGACCACGTCGCGCCCGGAAATTTGATCTGCTCGACCAGTGTCTTGACCGAAGGATTCGCGGCGATGAAGCTGCGATTCGTCACGGAACCGTAGTTCCACGAAGCCATTGCCATCCGGCACGGATTAGCGCCGCCGGCACAGCCTTCGACGCCGTTCACGAGCGCGGAACCGCGGTTCGGCACATTAGGCGGCAGCGCATCGGCGGGCGTGGGCAGCCACACGACGTCTTTCCCCGGCACCAGCACATTCGTCATCCACGACGGACTCCATGCGTAGAACAACGCCGGTTTGCCGTCCTTCACACGCGTCACCGCGTCCGCCATCAAGGCCTCGTACTTACCCCGCACCGGATGCACGGTCTGTCTGAGACCGAATTTATCGAGCTGGTACTCCACCACGTCGCCGCAGCTCCAGCCCGGGTCGCAACTGACCAGTTGAGCCTTGCCGTCGTCGCCGAACAACGCGGCAATCTTGGGGTCCTTCAGTTGTTCGAGGCTCGTGATGTTGTAGGCGAGCGCCGTCTTCCTGTCGATCAGATAGCCGTTGATGCCGCCCCCGACAATCATGCCGTTGCCGATCAGCTCCGCCTGTTTCTGAACCGCGCGGAAATACGGGTCGCTCTGCGGGAAGTTCGCATCGGTCCCAAGATCGGCGTCGCCTTGTCCGATGGCCTGGAAGAACAAGGGCGTGCTCATCGTGGTCATCGTCACGTCATAGCCGAGCGCCTTGATCGCTTTCGTGACGATCTGCACCTCGACATAATTCGCGCCCAGGCTGTCGCTCTGCGCGTAGTGCACCGTCTTGCCCTTGCCGGGCAGCGTCTGCGCCGATGCCGTCACGCTCATCGAAGCGAGCACGGCGAGTGCCGCCACTGCGAATGTTCTGGTCATTGTCCTCATGAACGTCTCCTATCCTTATCTCTTATGAAAATTCGAGTGTGTGTTCGACCTCGGCCGCACTCGCGGCCAGGCGATCTGCCAGTGCGCCGGGCGCCATCGCGTCCGCGCGCTTTGCATCACAGTGCTTTTTCCGCGTCGTGGGGATGATGTGCCGCCGTCTCGGCGGCAGCGCTGCGGTTGCCGATGAACAGACGCATAACGGTCGACAGCAGCGGGCTGCGATTGCCGGCCCGCGGTTGGGCGAGCTTCTGGGTGATGCGATCGAGCATCATTGCCAGCAGAACAATCGCGATGCCACCCACTGCCGCCTGCCCGACGTCGAGACGCCCGAGCCCCTGAAGCACGACCAGACCCAGTCCTTCCGCGCCGATCATCGCGATCACCACCGACATCACCATCGCGGTGAGCACCGTCTGGTTCAGGCCGCCGAGAATGGTTGGAATCGCGAGCGGCAACTGAACCTCCCACAACAGCTGGCGCCGGTTCGCGCCGAACGCGAGCCCCGCTTCGACGATCTCATGCTCGACCATCCTGATCCCGAGGTTGGTGAAGCGGATCAGCGGCGGCATCGCGGTGATCACGACCGCGACTTCCCCCGGCACGGTGCCGACGCCGAACAGCATCACGACCGGCACGAGATAGACGAAGGTCGGTGTCGTCTGCATGATGTCGAGAATCGGCCGCACAATCCGCCAGACCCGTTCACTGCGTGCACAGCAGATACCGATAGGAATGCCGAGCACGGCGCAGAACACGATCGCCGTGGCGATCAGCGAGAGTGTGGTCATCGCATCGCCCCAGACGCCGAGCACGGCGATCGCGACCAGCCCCGCCGCACTGAACACGGCGACGCCGAGGCTCGTCAGACGCCACGCCAGCACGAACGTCAAGAGCACCATGACGGGAAACGGGATCGCGTGCAGCACGTCGCCATTGAACGTCAGAAGCTTCTCGATCGGCCACTTGATCGCGAGAAAGGTGGGGCGCAAATGGAGCGCGATCCATTGCACGCCTTCCTGAATCCACTGGGCGATCGGCAAAACCGCAAGGTCGTCGGCTTTAAACATGGCGTGCTCCCACAGCGCCCTGGGCGCCGATACGGGCAAGAATCTGCCCCGCTTCCAGACGGCCGATCAGGCGGCCGGCATCGTCTATCACACCGATCGGTTCGTCGGTGTTGCAGCAGCCTGCCACGTCGACGAGCCGGGTATCGGCGCGCACACAGGTGAAGCGGGTATCCGGCCGGGGCAGCAAACCGCTGCCGCGCGCCTGCTCGATCTCGGAGGCCGTCACGGTGCCAAGAATCCGCTCGTCCGCGTCGAGCACGAAGCCCAGTCCCGGCCGCCCCGAGGCATCGCCTTTGAGGACCCCGCCCGGCCCGCTCAGCACCGTCACGAGCGAGGTCATCACCGAGCCCGCATCGAACAGCCGCGCGCGGTCGACTTCGCGAGTGAAAGCGGCGACGTAATCACTGCCGGGTTCGAGCACGATCGATTGGGGCGTACCCTCGCGAACCAGCCGTCCTTCCGACATGATCGCGATGCGCGTGCCGAGCTTGAGCGCCTCCTGGAAGTCATGCGTGATGAACAGAATGGTCTTGTTGAGCGTGCGTTGCAGCCGCAGCAGCTCGTCCTGCATCTCGGTGCGGATCAGCGGGTCGAGCGCGCTGAACGCTTCGTCCATGATGAGGATGTCGGCATCGGTGGCGAGCGCGCGCGCGAGGCCGACGCGTTGGCGCATCCCGCCGCTGAGTTCATGCGGCAGGTGATACGCCCAGCGCGCAAGACCGACAACGTTCAGCACTTCCTCGGCACGCCTGCGCCGTTGCTGCGCCGGCATGCCGCGCAGCTTGAGGCCGAACTCGACGTTTTCGATCACCCGCCGGTTCGGCAGCAAAGCGAAATGCTGGAACACCATCGAAATCCGGTTGCGCCGCACGTCGCGCAAACCGGCTTCGTCGAGTGTGCAGATATCCTGGTCGTCCAGCAGGATCCTGCCGGCGCTCGGTTCGTTAAGCCGGTTGATACAGCGCGCAAGCGTCGACTTGCCCGAACCCGACAGGCCCATGATCATGTACATCGCACCGGAGGGCACGCTCAGCGAAACATCGTCGAGACCGACGACGTGCCCCAGTTCCTGCTGCACCTCGGACTTGGTTTTGCCGGCCTGCAGCATCGCCAGCGCCTGTGCAGGTTTATCCGTGAACACCTTGTACAGGTGCTCGATCTTCAAGCGCTCAGTCATAGTCTCGTCTCCTCGTGTTGGTGGGAGAAACCGGACGGCAGCCGCAACGGCGAAAAGTCGGTCGGCACCAGAATCCTGTTTTCAGCCTGCTCGATGTTCTCCGACAGCTTCGGCAAGAAGGCCTGCCATCTATCGTCGTTCGCCAGTTGCCGGCGGCGCCGCGCACGGTCCTCGTAATCGGCGTAGCCCCACAGATGCGTCACCTGGCTCAGCGTACCAAACTCGGTCGTGAAATAGCCGATCAGATAGCCCAGAATCGGCTGCTGAATCGCGAGGCCTTCGTCCCGTACGAGCTGCAGATATTTGCCCATCCTGCCGTTCCTGATGCGATAGATACGCTCTTCGACAATCATGGCCGCACCTCCTTGCCGTCGTCGCTCAAAAAGCGGCGCATCAGCGCAGCCACCACGTCGGGCGCCTCGATCAGAATCGAATGGCGCAGACCCGGCAGGATCGCCAGTTGCGACTGACGAATGCACTGGTGCATGAAGTTCGCCATGCGCGGGTTCGAGCCCTGATCGTCTTCACCGGTCGCAATCAGCGTCGGCACGGCTATCCGGTCGATCAAACCGCCGAAGTCCGTTTGTGCCAGCACGCGGTAAGCAGCGGCGTAGCAGTCGGGATCGTTGTCGGCGTTGCGCTGACGCAGTTGAGCGACTAGCTCAGGATTGCGCTGCTGGAATTCTTCGGTGAGCCAGCGCGACAGCGACGCATCGTAGTGCGAGCCGCGGTCGCCGGACTCGAGCGCCGCGAGCCGCGCCGCGACCCGTTCGCGCTCCTCCGGCGTGCGGCCGGCAACCGTCGCCAGCAGCACGAGCTTGCGCAGACGCTGTGGATGCGTGAGCGCGAGCCGCTGCGCGACCAGCCCGCCGAGCGAAAAGCCGGCGAGGTCGAACTGCTCGAAGCCGGCGTGATCGGCAAGCGCCAGCACGTCGCCGACGAAGTCGTCGATCTCATAGCGCCCCTTTACCCGCGACGACCGGCCATGACCGCGCAGGTCGAAGCTCAGCACGCGGAACGCGTCGCCGAGCCGCGCGGCCACGCCGTCCCACGCTTCAAGATAGGAGCCGACACCATGAATACAGATCAGCGCCCGCGGCCCCTCTCCCTGAAGGCGATAGTTCAGCTCGACGCCGCGCACGCAGAGCGTGTGGTCGCCGCCCGTTTGAGTCGCGGTAGACACTGTCGCTTTCATCGCGGGTCACCCCTGGGTCGCGCGGTTCGACTCGAGTTCCCGGCTACGCTCGCGGGCAGCGAAGTGCGGCATCACCTCGTCGATGAACAGACGCAAGGTTCTGAGCTGAAACTCGAACGGCAGGTTGAACGACAGACCGAGGCAGAACTGGTCGACGCCCTGATCTTCATAAATCTGCAGCTTCCTGATCACTTCGTCCGGAGTGCCGAACATCAGATTGTCGCGCAGCGCAGCCGGATCGTAGTTGGCGCGGTTCGCTACGATTTCGTAAGGCACGGCTTCGGGGAACCCATTCGTGACGGTGCCAATGTTCTGCATCAGATTCTCGAAGGTACGGCCATAGTCGACACTGTGCCGCACGGCAACCTCCCAGTCCTCGGCCCGGTCGTAGACGCAGGTGCGCCGCTGCATCATGAATCTCGGGCGCGGCCGCTCGGGATGATCGGCCACCGCCTTGCGGAACTTCTCGCCGAGCACGGCCACCTCCGACGGCGGCGCCGACAGCGGCGTGGACAGAATGTTCGCGCCGATGCCCACGGCCCAGTCGAAGCTGCCCGGATCGCGAGTGGCGACCCAGATCGGGGGATGCGGCTGCTGCAAAGGTTTCGGCACCGAGGTCGCCAGCGGGAATTTCCAGTAGTGCCCATCATGAGCGTAATCGCCCGCCCATAGCTTCTGCACGGCCGGCACGAGCTCCTTCATATAGGCGACGCCTTCCTGCTGAGGAATACCGCCCGCCATCCGGTCGAACTCGTACTGATAGGCGCCGCGCGCGATGCCGAACTCGAGGCGCCCGCCGCTCAGGTGATCGCACATGGCGGCCTCACCCGCGAGCCGGATCGGCGACCAGTACGGCGCGACCAGCGTCGCCGTGCCGAGCCTGATGCGCTCCGTATGCTGGGCGAGCCACGCCAGCACGGTGAACGGGTTAGGCGACACCGTGCACTCGATCGTGTGATGCTCGGCTGTCCATAGCGTTTCGAAACCGCCCTCGTCGGCCATGCGGACCAACGTGAGCATATTGGCCATCTCGTCGGCCATCGAATCGGTCGGCGAGAAGCGCTCCATGCTGAGCGAAACGGCAAATTTCATTTGAAACCTCCTGATCTGTTTTCCGGTCGCGCGAAAAAGTTGTTGCCGCTTAGCGCAGACGAATCACGAATGGGTCTTGCATCGCGCCCGAGTAGTCGATCACAACATTCTTCAGACGCGAGAATTCGCGCATCACTTCGAAGCCGCCACGACGGCCATAGCCGCTGTTTTTGGTGCCGCCGTTCGCGGACATGTACGCAGCCGAGCGATAGGTGTTGATCCAGACGGTGCCCGCTTCCACGTCGCGCGCAAAGCGCAATGCGCGGTCGATGTTCTGCGTCCAGATGCCCGACGCGAGACCGTATTCGGTGTCGTTGGCGAGCCCGATCAATTCTTCTTCAGTGCTGAACGGCACCACGCCGACAACCGGACCGAAAATCTCTTCCTGCATGAAGCGCATGTCGTTGCGCGCCTGCGTCATCACGGTCGGCTCGAAATACCAGCCACGTTCCAGCGCCGAGTCGCGCGGCTTGCGCCCGCCGATCGCGATCTTCGCGCCCTCGTGCACGCCGGAAGCGACGTAGCCCTGCACTTTGTCGAGCTGCGCGGCAAGCGCGAGCGGTCCGATGTCGGTGTCCTCGGTCATCGGATGGCCGACCTTGATGCGCCGCGTGCGCTCCACCAGCGCCTCGACAAAGCGTTCGTACACCGGCGCTTCGACGAAACAGCGCGAACCCGCCACGCAGGTCTGCCCGGCCGCCGCGAACACACCCGACACCACGCCGTTCACCGCGCGCTCAACATCGACATCCGAAAACACGACGTGAGGCGACTTGCCGCCCAGTTCCATCTGGCACGGAACCAGATTTTCCGCGGCATTGCCGGCAATCTTGCGGCCGGTCACCGTGCTGCCGGTGAAGACGAACTTGGCAATGCCCGGATGCCGCGTGAGCGCGTCGCCGGTTGTCACGCCGTCGCCCGTGACCACGTTGAAGACACCCGGCGGAATGCCGGCTTCGATCGCCAGTTCGGCGAGCGCGAGGGTCGAGGCCGTTGCGTGCTCGGAGGGCTTGACGACAATCGTGTTGCCGATGGCGAGACACGGCGCCAGCGTGCCCGTCAGCATCATGAGCGGCGAATTCCACGGAATGATCATGCCCACCACGCCGATCGGTTCACGCAAGTTGAAATTCAGCGTATCGAGCTTGTTGACCGGAATCGTGTCACCCTGGAGCTTGTCGGCCATCCCGGCGAAATACAGATAGGAATCCGGAATGGCGCGCATCTGCGCGCGCATTTCCTTGATCAGCTTGCCGTTGTCGCGGCATTCGATCAGCGCCAGTTCCTCGGCATTCGCAAGCACGAGGTCGGCGAGGCGGCGCACCAGCTTGCCGCGATCCGTCTGCGTCATGCGCCGCCAGGCCGGATTCTTAAGCGCGGCCTGCGCCGAACTCACGGCGGCATCGACGTCCTCGGCGTCCGCCTGGGCAAACTGATACCAGGGTTCGGCCGTGGTCGGGTCGTAGCTCGGCACATACTGGCCGCTGTGCGGGCGCACGAAGCGTCCGTCGATGAACAGGTCCAGACGCGAGCCCTGCAAGTTTTCAACTGTCGTTTTCATCATGTCCTTCGAGGATCAAGGTTGCTGATGCGGGATTCGCGGCTGCGCCGCACCGACCATCGCGATACGGCCGCCGTCGTGCGAATCCATGTAAATACCGAATCGGCCGCCCGCACTTTCGCTCACGTAGCGGCGCAGCATCCCGCGAATTTCCGGGGTCGGAATTTCGTCGTAGGGGAGCTGATCGAGAGGGAAGAAACTGAATTGCTCAGGGAGATCGCAGGCCGCACGCGGCTGGGCAAGTCTTGCCCGGTAGATCAGGTAACCCGAATCGCTGCCGTCGACGTCGAAGACCGAGTAGAGAAAGGTGTCGTCCGGCAGCAATGCCAGATCGCCGCCGCCGGCCACCGGCAGCCGGCCGTTGGCGAGGCGGCGTGGCGCGCTCGGCAGCGTCCAGCCATGCTTGCCATCGCGAACCAGCAACAGCGTGCCTTCCGCCTCGACGAGGTAGCCCACGATCATGTCGTGTGATGAAAGCCAGCCAGGCGGCAGCGGATTCTTGACCTGCGCATAGCTGCCGCGACAGAAGCCCAGCGGTGCCGACGGACTGGTGCCGAACGCCTGAACCTTGCCGATCAGAATCGTATGATCGCCGGCGTCGACCCGGTCATGGACCGTGCAGTCGAACCAGGTCAGACAATCCGTCAGCACCGGTGCGCCGGTATGAATGCGATCGTGACTGACGGCTGCGAACTTATCCGCCGACTTGGAGGCGAACAGATTGGAGACGTCGGTCTGCGCCTCGCGCAGCAGATTGACCGCGAAGTGATCGGTTGCCTGAAAAACGGGGAAGCTGGACGCGCCCTTGCCGACACAGACCAGCAGCAGCGGTGGATCGAGCGACACCGAGGTGAACGAGTTCGCGGTCATGCCACGCGGGCGGCCTTCTGCGTCGCGCGTGGTCACCACGGTCACGCCCGTGACGAACGTGCCGAAGGCCCGGCGCAAGGCCACGGGATCGATGGCGATCGGTTTGTCTGTAACTTCGGCTTGCATGTCCTTCACCTCGAAACGTCATTGCGTTGAGGTAGAAGTTAAGCCATGCAAAAAAAGGTTTCTTCCGCTGGATCGGAGGACAAACGCAATTAATTAGCCTCGCATTCGAGGCATCGACTCCAGTGGACTCGCGGACGGTACGCTGTTCTCGATCAGGCTATGCAGTTGCAGCGCAAGTTCGATCGCGAAACGTTGCTCCGGTGTTTCAACCACGATGCCGAACAGGTCCGCGATCCGCGCGAGGCGGTAGCGCAGCGTTGTCACGTGCAGACCGATCGCATCGGCGCAGGGCTGACTGCGGCAACCGGAACGAATATAGGCAGCCAGGGTTTCCAGGTAGGTCGTGCCGTTCTTTCGATCATGGGCGACCACCCGGCCGATCGCGCCGTCGATAAAGTTGCGCACGTCGGTGGAGTCGGCCGCGCCGATCAGCATCGGCAACGGTCCCAGATCGGGAACGGCGATCACGCCTCTGCGGCCGAAGGTACGGGCAACCCGGATCATGCGCCAGCAGCGCTCCCACCCCTTCGCGTAGGCTTCCAGACCCTCGCACGTATCGCCGAACACCACGATGGGCTCGCTACCGAACGACCGTCCAAGCGTTTCGGAAATACGATGTGCGAGCCGCGCGACCAGATCCAGATTTTCGCCTGGCTCCTGGGGTACCAGACAGACGAGACCGCCGCCAACAGCGACAATGTGCACCGCAATGTGCTGCTGCGACGCAAGCAGCGCGACGGCATGCTGGGCGTCGACCGAAACATCCGCAGACGTGTCCGCGCGATCCGGAAAATCGATCACGAGCATGCGCGTCGGCGCGGCGAGCGACAACCCGAGACGCCGGGCCCGGTTAAGCACATCCTGCTCATCTCGCCAGCGGCGCTCGACGATTTCGAAAAATAACTCTGTGAACGTTCGTGTCTCGAAGCGATAGCGGATGACGCTACGCATCAATTGCACACTCAGTGCAAACTTCGCGCTCTCGATCAGCAGCTTGCGCAGGTCGCTCCCGTCGGGCTTGCCGAAAGTCAGCAGTGCGCCGACCGCCTCGTCGTCGACCATCAGCGGCTCGATCTGCGCGTCCAGTGACAGCGTCTCACCCATGCGCAACGCGAGCGTCCCGGTATGCCGGTACTTGATGGCATCGCGAACGTCGCTCAGCAACTGGCGTCCGGGCGCGCCGTCGAGCATCTTGCGCCACGCCGCGTTGTCATGCACATCAGGTACCGGCGACACGAAACCAACCATGCTGCTGGCGAAGAAATCGAGAACGAGCACCGGCGCGTTCAACAGATCGCCGAGCATCGTCACGAGTGCGTCTGTCGAGCCGCCGTCCAGCACTTCCCGCAACAGCGAGCTCTGTGCGCCCAGCACGCGGCGCAATTGCTCGGCTGCGGCAAGCTCCGCGCGATGCCGGTGCGCACGATCTACCGCGATTGCCCCGAGGTGCACGATGGTCGCCATGTAAGCGAGATCGTCCGCGGATACGTCCGTCACTTTCCGCGAAGCAACGGATACCACCATGGGACGCCCTTCGGCATCGGCACTGGCCATCGGAAAGACCAGCACGGTGCAGTAATCGCGCTCGTTCGCATCGCGCCGGTAACCGGGGAACTCCTCCGAATCTCGCGCATCGCGGATATACACCGGCTCGCTGCGCTGCAACGCGACCAAGGCCGGACTCGTGGCCAACTCCCAGCGGTCCGACAACGGACGCGGCAGCAAGGTGGTCTCGTAGCGGGCCATGACAAGCGACCAGCCATGCGCCAGATCCACCGCCATCACCGAACCCAGATCCCACGAACCATGCCGGCACGCTGCCTTGATGAGGTCACGCAGCAGAGCGTCAAGATCGCCGTCTGAATTGATCTGGCTTGCAACGTCACGCAGCGCGACTATCCGAGACAATTGATCTGACATTTCCACGGCTTCCGTATTGGCGTCGCCTCAATATATACGACACCTCGCAGTGGAAAATAATAGTTTCATCCATCGAAGCGGAGGAAGACGGGGACGGCGCACGTCCTTAGCATTCATCTCATACGAACCGCTAACCAATGGAGTGCGCACATGGAAACTGGACTTCGCAAGATTGCTACCTTTGTCGAGGAAACCGTCATCGAGGGTGGCAAGGCAACCGAACGGCCGATCACAACCGTGATCGTCGCGGCCGTACTTCGTAATCCCTGGGCGGGTCAGGGTTTTGTGGAAAACCTCCGGCCGGAGATTCTGCGTCTGGCTCCCGTGCTGGGGACGGAGATGACTCGCCGGCTCGTGGCGATCATGCCGGCCGATCGCGTCGAAGCCTACGGCAAGGCGGCGACAGTGGGCGTGAACGGTGAAATCGAGCATGGCTCGGCGCTGATTCACACGCTGCGTTTCGGCAACATGTATCGCGAGGCGGTCAACGGAACGGCGTTTCTCAGCTTCACGAACACGCGTGTCGGTCCCGGCGCGCTCCTGTCCGTTCCGATGATCCATAAGTCGGAAACCGGCAAGCGCTCGCACTTCATCACAGCGACCTTCCAGATGGCGGATGCACCCGGCCCTGACGAAATCCTGATCGCCATCGGTGCGGCTGACGGTGGCCGCGCTCATCCCCGTATTGCCGACCGCTTCCAGGACATGGCCGAGATCGAGGCGGAGAAGTCGAACGCCTGAGCCTCACCAGAGTCACCGAAAAGCGCGACGCGCAGCGGCGTTCGGCACCCCGTGCCGGGCTCGCTGTGCGCGCGCTTCCTCCATTTTGCTGAGTGCGCCATGTCAGACACGATTGCATTGATCAGCAACATCAGCGCCGATCAGGAGTCCCGATATCTGTCGGCCCTGGTAGCGGCTATGCCTGACGAGAAAATCGCGACGTTCCGAACCATGAACGAGGCACAACGCGTGCAGGCCCGGATCGCGATCGTCGCGAACCCCGATCCCGCCGATGTCGCCGCACTGCCGAATCTGGCCTGGGTTCAGAGCTTGTGGGCCGGCGTGGAGCAACTCGTCACCGCATGGCCGTCAGGCGGGCCGCCGATCGTGCGCCTGGTCGATCGGGAAATGTCCAGAACGATGGCGGAAGCCGTGCTCGCATGGACTTATTATCTGCAGCGCGATATGCCGGCCTACGCGCGTCAGCAACGTGCGGGCGTGTGGCGTCAGCAGGCCTATCGCAAGCCTTCGGCGTTGACGGTCGGTATCCTCGGACTAGGCGCGCTCGGCGCCGCCGCGGCCGCGCGTGTCGCGCAAGCGGGCTTCAAGGTGGCCGGTTGGAGTCGATCGGCGAAACTGCTGCCGGGCGTGAACACCTTCTCGAATGATGACGGACTCACCGAGATGCTGCGCATTAGCGATATCGTCGTTTGCCTCGTGCCGCTGACGGCGCAAACCCGCGGCCTGCTTCATGCCGGCCGGCTCGCGGCGATAAAACCGGGTGCGGCGCTCATCAACTTTGCTCGCGGACCCGTCGTGGTGACCGACGATCTGCTGAACTCGCTCGACAGCGGACATCTGACGCATGCGGTTCTCGACGTCTTCGACGAAGAACCGCTCGCACCGGACTCCCGCTTGTGGCGTCATCCGCAGGTGACCGTGCTCCCGCATATCTCGGCGCCCACCGACTTTGAAACCGCTGCGGCGGTGATTGCGGAGAACATTGCGGCCTATCGGGAGACGGGGGTTCTGCCGTGCGGGGTGGAAATCGCACGGGGTTATTGATGCGCTCGCGCGGCCTACGTCGCGCGAACCGTCGCCGCCTCGAGCCTCATCCTGCGACGCGCCCCGATCAGCGCGGCGAGCGCCGTACCAATCCCCAACGCGAACAGGCAGGCCGTCGGCACCAGCATCGGCGCAATCTGACTGTGCGCCACCTTGCCGACATAAGGCATCAGGTTCTGCCCGGCAAAACCGCCCAGGTTGCCGATCGCGTTGATCGCCGCCACGCTCGCTGCGGCCCTTGCGCCGGCGAAGAACCGCGGCGGCAACGACCAGAAACACGGATAGAGCAACGGAATACATGCACCGCCCAGGCACAGCGCGGCAAAACGCATCGACGCGGTCGGCAAGACGAGACTCGACGCGAAGCAAACAACGCCGACACCGGCCACCACGCTCATCGCCTTCAGCACGACGCGCTCACGTTTGAGCTTGCCGGGCAGCCACAGCAGAAGCAGCGTCGCGAGTGCCCACGGAATCATGTTCAACACGCCGTTCAGCGACGACGACACACCATCGCTTTTCAGCAGCGTCGGCATCCAGTAGGTCACCCCGTACAACGAGGTCGACATCAGCATGTACGTCAGCGCGAACATGAGAACCTTCGGATCGAGCAACGCCCCCCAAGGCCGCGTTGACCTGGCATCATCCGAAGCTTCCCGCTTGAGCGCGGCGACGACGACGTCCTTCTCCTGCTGCGAAAGAAACGGCGCGTCCTGCACCGAATCCGGCAGGAATCTGAGCGCGACGAACGCAATCAGAATGGCGGGAATACCGGTGGCGATAAATACCCATTGCCAACCCGCGAAGCCCCACGTGCCGCCCAATGTCAGCAGAAGCCCACCCACCAGCGAGCCCAGCATGTTGGCAAGCGAGCTGCCCAGCGTGAAGAACCCCAGCACCTTGGTGCGATAGCTTTGCGGGAACCACTGCGTGAGGTAGTAGATGACGCCGGGATAAAAACCGGCTTCGGCCACACCCAGTGCGAAGCGAAACGAATAGAAGACCGGCAGCGAACGCGCGAATGCCATCAGCACCGTGACCACGCCCCAGGTCATCATGATGCGGGCAAGCCAGGTCCGCGCGCCGAAACGATGCAGTGCCAGTGTGCTGGGTACCTCGAAGATAAGGTAGCCGATGAAGAAAAGCGAAGCCCCCAACCCGTATGAAGCTTCCGTCATGCCGAGGGCATGCACCATCTCCAGTTTGGCGAAACCGACGTTCTGGCGGTCAATAAACGAAATCAGAAACATGACGATCAGAAGCGGCATCAGCCGCCACGCCATCTTCCTCATTACCTGCTGCTCAAAGCCTGCCTGCATGGACATGTCCGCTCCGGTTTGCTCGCCGGCCGCCATCGACGCTCGCCCGGCGGCATGTCGGCCGCTACGTCGAGGAACACTGAGGGAACGGCCAGATTGATGTAGTCATATATATGTTTATATGAACTAGCATCGGGCACCATGAGGTGATACCCGAATAGGCGAGCTGCGGCCAGCGGTATTGCGGCGGGTTTCTGGCGGTTTTCCGGCTCTAGCGGATTTCCACCTGGTACTGGAACGTCGCAGCGGCGCCGCGAGTGCTACGCCACTCGAACGGCGAGCCGGCGAAGTCCGACGCCACACGGTGAACCTGGATAACAGGGCTGCCGGCCGCTACATCGAGAAGCGCAGCGTCGTTTGCCGTGGCTTGCTCTACTTTTAAAATTTCCGTGGCGGACGCCACGATTTGCCGGCAAAGACGTTCGTATAACGGATACAGCAGGTCCTCGAAATCGCCGAGTGGTAACGTGGCCAAGGGCTCGAAACGCGCACGCGGCAACCAGATTTCTTCCGACAGAACCGCTTGACCTTCGATCAGGCGCACGCGCGACAGGTGGATCGCTTTCTCGGAAGCTTTCATCCCCAGGCTAGCGCGAATTTCCTCGGCAGGTTTCACGATTTCGCGCTTGAGCACGCGCGCGGTCGGCCGCACCGGCTTGCCGTCACGCGACTTGAAGCGGAAAAAGCGAAACAGCGACGAATCGAAACGGGGCCGGCGGATGAATGTGCCCTTGCCCTGGCTGCGCGTGAGCACACCGTCGGCAACCAGCAGATCAATCGCCTTGCGGACCGTTCCGGTGGAGACGTTATAGAACTGCCCCAACTCCGCCTCGGTGGCGATGGCTTCCTCCAGCGCCCATTCGCCTGCAGCAATGCGGCCGACCAGGTCGTCACGCAATTGCTGATAACGGGGCAACCGGCCATCCGGCCTGGTCACAAAAGAGGCGGCTTCCATAGCATTCATATAGTTGTTCAGAGGAGTAACTACTGTACAACATCCCGCAGCGACGACGTGAGCAAGGGTTAATACTCAATGACTTTCGACGGCATTGCGGTCACCATTCATGTAGTCATATATATGACTACATGAATGGCATAACGGAGACGGCTATGTTCACGTGGTACAAGCAGGGCACGCCCCTGGAACGCAACACCTTTTGGGGATGCTTTGCGGGTTGGGGACTCGACGCGCTCGACGTGCAGATGTTCACCCTGGCCATTCCCGCGATCATTGCCGCGTATGGCATCGACCATACGCAGGCGGGCGCGATCAGCAGCGTGACGCTGATATCTTCGGCGCTCGGCGGCTGGATCGCAGGCGCGTTGTCGGACCGCATCGGGCGAGTCCGGACGCTGCAGATGACGATCCTCTGGTTTGCCGGCTTCACGTTTCTCTGCGCCTTCGCGCAAAATTTCCCGCAACTCCTGGTGCTCAAGGCGTTTCAAGGATTCGGATTCGGCGGCGAGTGGGCAGCCGGCGCGGTGTTGATGGCGGAAACCATTCGTACCGAACACCGCGGCAAGGCAATGGGTGCCGTGCAAAGCGCCTGGGCGGTTGGGTGGGGCGCGGCCGTGCTGGTGTATGCCGTGGCATTCTCCTGGTTACCCTCGGACACCGCATGGCGCGTGATGTTTGCCGTCGGCCTCGTGCCGGCCGGCCTGGTTCTGTTCGTACGGCGCAATCTGAAAGAGCCGGCACGCGTCGCGCCCGCAAGCGCCGCCTCCAGGACCTCGGTGCTCGGGCAGATAACCCAGGTCTTCCAGCCGCGAGTACTCAAGACCACCGTGATCGGCGCCGTGCTGGGCACTGGCGCGCATGGCGGGTACTACGCGATCATGACCTGGCTGCCCACTTTCCTTGCCAAGGAACGGCACCTGTCGGTTCTGAACACCGGTGGCTATCTGGCGGTTGTCATCGTGGCTTTCTGGTGCGGTTGCATGGCGAGTGCCTACCTGCTCGACCGCATTGGCCGCCGGCGCAATATCGCCCTCTTCGCGTTCTGCTGCATCGTGACGGTTCTCGCCTACGTGATGCTGCCGTTGACCAACACGCAAATGCTCATACTGGGCTTCCCACTCGGCTTGTTCGCCGCGGGCATTCCCGCAAGCCTCGGCCCGCTTTTCAACGAACTGTATCCGGCCGACATGCGCGGCACCGGTGTCGGATTCTGCTACAACTTCGGACGGATCGCCTCGGCGGGATTTCCTGTCCTTGTTGGCTACATGAGCCATTCGATGTCTCTCGGCATGGCAATCGGAATCGACGCGGCAATTGCATACGGTCTCGCGATGATCGCTGTATTGCTGCTTCCCGAGACGCGCGGCAAACGCCTGCGTGGCGTGGTATCCGAATCGGCTCCCGATGCTGTCGATCACGCGCGATTGACCCTGGACCAGCCGCGGAGCTGAGCATGCGTATTCCTGTATTCCCAGCTCGACCCCAGGCCTGCCGCGTGGACACTCACGCGCATGTCTTCCAGAGAGACTTGCCGCTCACGGATAGCCGGCGCTACGCGCCTGACTACGACGCGGCGCTCGACACCTATTTGCAATTACTGAACGCGCACGACATCGGGCGTGCGGTTCTGGTGCAGCCGAGTTTTCTCGGAACGGACAATCGCTACCTGCTGCAGGCGCTGTCCCAAAACAGGCACCGCCTGAGGGGCGTAGCAGTGGTCACGCCCGACGTTTCCGAAGAAGAGTTGACCGCGTTGCATGCTCGTGGCGTAACCGGCATACGGCTCAACCTGATCGGGCAGCCATTGCCGGATCTCGAAGCGAAATCGTGGATACCGTTGTTCGAACGCGTGTCGAAACTCGGTTGGCACATCGAACTACACCGGAATGCGCAGGACCTGGCACCCATGCTCGACCGGTTGCTGGAAATTGGCGTACCCGTGGTCGTCGATCATTTTGGACGCCCCGATCCGGAGAAAGGCATTCAAGATCCCGGCTTCAGGGCCTTGCTCGGATACGGCAGAACCCGCCGCGTGTGGGTCAAGGTCTCAGGCGCCTACCGGTGTGCGGCACCAGGTTCTGGCTTTGTGCATGAGGCGACGAGCCTGCTTCTCGAACACTTCGGCGCTGAGCGGCTGATGTGGGGCAGCGACTGGCCCCATACTCAATACGAGCAGGTGATGAACTACGGCCAGTCACTAGCGACGCTATTGGAACTCGGTCTGGACGCAACGGTGGTCGAGACGATTCTGTGCACCACCCCTGCATCGTTCTACGGATTCGAGCAGGAGTCCGGGAACCACGCCGCGTCGACAACGACGATGCTTCAACGCGCTTCCTGAGCGGAACGCCCAGGCCAAAGTCCGCCGAGCCTCATCGGCAACGGCAGACTGCCTGATCAGGCCGGTGGCAACATCAGTCCGGCCGGATAGCGATCAGCTCTGCGCCAGCGAGGCAGAACGCGCCGCGTCGCGCGCACCCTCCTGATGCATGCGCGTAATCAAGCCCAGCGCACAGAACAGCGTAATCAGCACATGCAATATCCCCAACGCCACAACCGAAAGAATCGATCCGGTTGCGCCTAGCAGGTACTGCCCGAGAATCGGCGTGGTGCCGGCGAACACCATGCCGCAAATCTGATAGGAAAGCGAAATACCCGTGTAGCGCACCTGAACCGGAAACGACTTCGCCAGAATGCCTGCCATCGCCGCGTAGTACAGCGAGTGCGGAATCGAGGCGAGCGCCATGCCCAGCATCGCAAGCTTCGTCGAACCGGTGGCGATCAGTGAGAACATCACGGGTAGCGCGATGATTTCCGGCACCAGCATGTAAATGACCGCTTTTTTCAGGTCCATTTTCGTGGCGAGCACCGCACCGAACGGTTGCACAATCAGCTGCACGACAATCGCACCGGTAATCACCGTAAGAAACTGTGTGCGATCGAAACCGATGCTCGTAACGGCCCACGAAAGTGCAAACGTCGTCTTAAAGTAAGTCGCGGACAGGCCGATCACACAAGCGCCCACACCCATTGCCACCAGTCCCTTATGGTTGCGCAGGACCTCGCCGATCGGCAGTTTCGCGACCTTGTTCTTGTCCTTCAATTCCTGCATGGCCGGCGACTCTTCGACGCTCATGCGGATGAACATGCCGACCACCACCAGCAGCGCCGAGAACAGGAACGGAATGCGCCAGCCCCACGTCATGAACTGGTGGTCGGGCAGCATCGAGGTCAACAGGAAGGCCACCGTTGCCAGCAGATTGCCTGCGGGCGAGCCTTGTTGCGCGAAAGCGGAGTAGAGAATCTCCTTGCCCTTGGGCGCGTGTTCCGACGACAGCACCACCGCGCCTCCCCACTCGCCGCCCATCGCTACCCCCTGCATGAGACGGAACAGAATCAGCAGCGCGGGTGCCAGCAGACCGACCTGGTTGTAGGTGGGCAGCAAGCCCATGCCGGTCGTGCAACACCCCATCAGCATCAGCGTGATGATCAGCGTCTTCTTGCGGCCGACCTTGTCGCCGAGGTGGCCGAAGATGATCCCGCCGATCGGCCGCGCCAGAAAGCCTACCCAGAAAGTCGCGAACGCCGCGAGCGTGCCGGCCAGCGCGGAGGTGGTCGGAAAGAATATCTTGCCGAGCACCAGTGCTGCCGCCGTGCTGTACGCATAGAAGTCATACCATTCGATCGTTGTCCCAACGAATGATGCGATACCCGCTTTACGGGCATTCCGGTGTTGCGTTTCGAGCGTGAGCGCCATCGTGGTACGTCTCCATTTTGTGTCGCGAATGCATGGGGCGGACTTAACGTCCATTCCCCGTTTGTTCGTATCAAGAACTTAATTTCCGTTATCGAACAAGAAGCGCGACTATAGGTAGCGCTCATAACAAGCGTCAACCAAGGGATTACCCGTGGCTGCCTCGTGGAACGAGGGCAAAGAACTAGGTGTATACCCGACACCCTATTGTCATCGAGTTATCGAAATGTCGATAATGTTCTCATGGATGTGAAAACAGCAGTACGCGTCTTCGACGTGATAAACCTCTTTGCCGAAGTGCGGCAACCCATGATCTACAGCGAGATCGCGCGTCGAACCGAGATCCCGCTGTCGAGTTGTCACGCGCTGTTGCAAACCATGGTGGCCAAGGGCTACCTCTATGCGCCGGGCGTGAAAGCCGGCTATTACCCCACGCAGCGGCTGCTGCACGTGGCGCGCGACATTTGCAGCGAAGACCCGCTGACGCTGCTGTTCCAGCCGCTGCTCAGCTCCCTGCGCGACGCCACCGGCGAGACTGCCGCGCTCGCCACGCTGGCAGGCAATCGCGTCGTCTACCTTGACGTGATGGAGTCGCGCCAGAAGATCCGCTATAGCGACGAGCCCGGTGGCTTCATGTACGTGCATGCCAGCGCGGCAGGCAAAGCGTTGCTCGGCGCGCTCTCCGTGGATGCGCGCCGCAAGCTGCTCGATAGTTGCGAGCCCTTGAGCGCCTCGACCGATGGCACGGTGATCGATCGGAAGACGCTCGAGATCGAAGTGGAGCAAGGCGTGAAAAACGGCTGGCATCGCTCGACGGGCGAAAACGTCGAAGACGTGGCCGGACTGGCGCGCGGCTTCCTGATTCACGGCGAGGCGTTCGCCCTTGTGATCGGCGGCCCGAAAGCGCGGCTGTTGAAAAACGAACCGCGCGCGATCGAAGCGCTGCTTGAAATTTACGGCCAGATCCCGCCTGCCCTGCTTGCGTGACGATGCGCTGCACGACTCACTGCCCGCATCTGCGAGCAGTGCGGCGCTTAGGCCAGATCAGTAGAGGAAGGTGCAATGCGCTGGAAGAACAAACCCGAAGGATCCAACTGGGGCGACTTCGGTCCTGACGATCAACTCGGCAGGCCGAATCTGATCGGCGCGGAACAGGTACTCAAGGGCGCGCGTGAAATCCGCGCAGGTTTGAGTTTTTGCCTGTCACTGCCGCTCGACTTTCCCGGCGACAACAAGCTGAACGTGCGCCGCCATCCGCCGGTACTGCGCCCGACCTTCAGGGACGGCCTGCCATACGTCAACTTCCCCCTTGCGCGCAACGAGGCAGGCGCCACCGACGTGGTCAGCGACGACCAGGTGCTGCTGAGCCTGCAATACTCGACGCAATGGGATTCGCTCGCGCACGTGGGCGCACGCTTCGACGCGGACGGCGACGGCGTGCCCGAAAGCGTCTACTACAACGGCTACCGCGCCAATGCGGATATCGTGGGCCCAATCGAGTATCGAGCGGACGACGGTTTCGCACCGCATGCCTGCGGCGGCGAACACAGCCACGCCGATGTGCTCGGCATCGAAAACCTCGCCGTGAAGGGCATGCAGGGCCGCGGCGTACTGGTCGATCTGGTGGCGCACTATGCGCGCGAACATCGAACAGTCGGTTACGACGATCTGATGTTTGCGATCGAAGCCGATCGCATCGAGATCGAACGCGGCGACATGCTGGTGTTGCGTACCGGCTTCGCCGAGATGGTGCTGGAGATGAATCGCCAGCCCGACGAGGCGGTGCTCAACCGTCACTGTTGCGCACTCGATGGCCGGGACGAACGTCTGCTGCAATGGATTACTGATTCCGGCATCGCCGCACTCGCCGCCGACAACTACGCGGTGGAACGCTATCCGGCACGCACGCCGGCCACACCGGGCGAGCACCTTTCGCTGCCACTGCACCACCATTGCCTGTTCAAGCTCGGCCTGCCGCTAGGTGAACTCTGGTATCTGCGCGAGTTAGCCGCGTGGCTGCGCACGAACGGTCGCTCGCATTTCATGCTGACCGCGCCGCCGCTCAGGTTGCCGGGTGCGATGGGTTCGCCGGTCACGCCAATCGCTACCGTCTGAACCTTTCTTCTCTGATTACCCCGAATCCGAAACATGACCAAAGAACGAGTTTTGATTACCGGCGGCGCTGCCGGCATCGGCGCCGCATGCGCTGAGCGTTGCAAGGCGGATGGTTATGACGTGGTCGTGATCGACCGTGTCGGCGCTGGACTGATCGCCGATCTGTCGGACCCGCAGGCAACGGCGGCGGCGCTTGAACGCGCGCTCGAAGACGGTCCGATCACGCGCCTCGTGAATAACGTCGGCGTTGTGGTGCCGGCGTCTGCGGAAGCGCAATCGCTCGAAGAACTCGAACGCGCCTGGGCACTCAACGTCCGCTGCTCGCTGCAATGCATGCAGGCCTTGTTGCCCGGCATGAAGGCTGCGGGCTTTGGCCGGATCGTGAATATGTCGTCGCGGGCGGCGCTCGGCAAGGAATTGCGGACCGCCTATTCGGCCACCAAGGCCGCGCTGATCGGCATGACGCGCGTGTGGGCGCTCGAACTCGGCGCGTTCGGCGTGACCGCGAATGCGATCGGCCCAGGCCCGATTCGCACCGAGTTGTTCGATCGTGCGAATCCGCCAGACGCACCGCGCACGCGCGCGATCATCGACAGCGTGCCGGTCAAACGTGTCGGCACACCGGATGACGTCGCGCATGCCGCGTCGTATCTGCTCGACGCGCGTAGCGGCTTCGTGACCGGCCAGGTGTTGTACGTGTGCGGCGGCATGACCGTCGGCGTCGCGGGAGTCTGAGCATGAACGCACAGGCGATACGGCGTGCGGGGATTGTCGGCGGCGGGAGCATCGGCATTGCCTTCGCCGTGGTGTTCGCGCGAGCCGGTTGGCAAGTGCGCCTGTTCGATCCGGCGGCCGCGCGGCGCGAGCTTGCGCCGGTTGAAATCAAGCAACGGCTTAGCGAGTTGAGCCGCTTCGGTCTGCTCAACGAAGCCGCCGTCGACGTGGCCGCGCGCGTCGAAATCGTGGCGACACTTGAGGCGGCCGCAGCCGACGCCGATCTCGTGCAGGAATGTGCACCGGAGCGTGAAGAGATCAAACGTGAGTTGTTCATCGCACTCGATCGCGCTGCGCCACCGCACGCGATTCTGGCGAGCGCATCGTCGTTTCTCGCGGCCTCACGTTTTGTCGACGAAACGCTGCCGGGACGCGGCCGGTGCCTCGTCGCTCATCCGGGCAATCCGCCCTATCTGATCCCGGTCGTCGAAGTCGTGCCCGCGTCCTTTACGGACGAAGGCGCCGTCGCACGTGCAATCGCCCTCTTCACCGAGGCTGGCCTTAAGCCGGTGCGCGTGGCAAAAGAAGTGGAAGGGTTCATCTTCAACCGGCTGCAAGGCGCGCTATTGCGCGAAGCGTATTGCCTCGTGCGCGACGGCGTGGCTTCTGTGGACGACGTCGATACCGTCGTGCGCGAAGGGCTGGGGCTGCGCTGGTCGGTCATCGGGCCGTTCGAGACCGCGGATCTGAATACGCGTGGCGGCATCGCCTCGCATGCGCAGAAGATGGGGCCGTCGTATGCGCGCATGGGCGCGGAACGCGGTCAGAACGATCCGTGGACGCCTGAACTCGTCGCCGATGTTGAAGCCGCGCGCCGCAGCACGTTACCGCTCGAACAATGGGAAGAACGCGTGGCGTGGCGCGACCGCGCATTGATGCGACTGACCCGCTATCGCAAGGACTCCGCACAAAACGATTCGTAAGCAGTACACGCCGTACTCACCGCATGATCCGATAAATATTATTCGACCAACACCAGAGACAGTCACATGCAGAAAATCACCGCCTTCTTCACGGAGCTGATGCGCAAGTATCTGCCCGATCCGTTCGTCTTTGCCATCGGTCTCACCTTGCTCACGATGATTCTCGCCGTGCTGGTCCAGGGCCAGGCGGTGAGCGCGCTCACCCTGAGTTGGGGCAAGGGCTTCTGGGCGCTGCTCGCGTTCACGACTCAAATGGCGGTGATTCTCGCAGCGGGCTATGTGCTCGCCACCGCGCCGCTCACCGAACGCTTTCTCGATCGCCTCGTCGCACGGGTGCACGATCCGCGCATGGCGGTAATCGTCGCGACGCTGGTGGGCGGCATCGGCAGTTATCTGAACTGGGGCTTTGGTCTGGTGATCGGCGGCATCGTGGCGCGCAAGCTGGCGCTGAGCATCAAGGGCGTGCATTACCCCTTGATCATCGCGTCGGCATATAGCGGCTTTACGATGTACGGCCTCGGTCTGTCGGCCAGTATTCCGGTGCTGATCTCCACCAAGGGGCACCCGATGGAAGCGCAAATGGGCGTGATTCCGCTGTCGGAAACGATCTTCTCGCCTGCGATGCTGATCACTAGCCTCGTTGTCCTCATCACGCTGCCGCTCCTGAATGCCTGGCTGCATCCCAAGCCGGGCCAGCCGGTGACCGAGATCGACCGCGCGCTGAACGACGCACCCAAAGCTGCAGCGCCGGCATTGGATATCGACGAGAGCAACACGCTTGCCAGTCGCCTGAATAACAGCCGCCTGCTGAGCTATCTGATCGGCGCAATCGGCGTGGTTTACGTGGTGCTGTATTTCCACGGTGGCGGTTCGATGGACCTGAACCTGATCAACTTCATCATTCTGTTCCTCGGCATCATTCTGCTTGGCACGCCGATTCGCTACGTCGAGAAGCTGAACGAAGGTATACGCACGATTAGCGGCATCATCCTCCAGTATCCGTTTTATGCCGGCATCATGGCGATCATGGCGTCGTCGGGTCTGGTCAACACGTTCTCGCACTTCTTCGTCAAGATCGCGACACCTGCCACGCTGCCGTTCTGGGGCTTGATCAGTTCGTTCTTCATCAACTTCTTCGCACCGTCGGGCGGCGGTCACTGGGTGATTCAGGGGCCGTTCATGATCGAGGCGGCCAAGTCGATCGGCGCATCGGTGGGACATACGGCGACCGCCGTCATGCTCGGCAACGCATGGAACGATCTGGTGCAGCCGTTCTGGATTCTGCCGGCGCTCGCGCTCTCGAAGCTGAAACTGAAGGACATCATGGGCTATACGGTCATCATGATGTTCTGGATCGGCATCGTGTACACGGTGGCGATTCTCGCCTGGGGTTGAGCAAACATCCGGCCGCCACAGCGCGGCCTATTCGATGGAGAAGGTCGCATGTTGTATCTCGTTCATATGCAGGTTCAGATTCCCGCCGACGCCGACAAGGTGTTCATCGATCGCCTGAAGGCCGAAGAAAAGGCGTTTTCGCAGAAGCTGCAGCGTGAGGGTAAATGGCGCCATCTGTGGCGCGTGGCCGGTCAGTACGCAAATTACAGCGTGTTCGATGTCGAATCGAACGACGAGTTGCATACACTGCTCAGTTCGCTGCCGCTCTTTCCGTACCTGGTTATCGACGTAACACCGCTCGCGCAGCATCCATCCGCCATCGCGCCGAACTGAGAGGAACACGCATGCCCTATATCATCGAAACGTTCGACAAACCCGGCCACGCCGACGTGCGCATACGCGAGCGCGAGACGCACCTGGCGTTTCTGGAAAAGAACAAGGCACTGCTGCTCGCCTGTGGCGCGAAGCTGAACGAGGACGGGAGCGGCGCGGGCGGTGGTGTGTATGTCGTCGATCTGGAAACACGTGAGGAAGCCGAAAAGTTTATTGCGGCCGATCCGTTTTCTCAGGTCGACTTGTTCGAGCGCGTGACGATCACGCGCTGGCGCAAGGCGTACTTTGACGGCGAGTGCTGTCTTTAAGCTAAGTATCCAGGCCCGGACTCGCTGTCAGTTGTACGGGCTTGGACCATATTTTTCTACGGCTCTCGAATGGCCGCTCAATCAGCCAGCGCCTCGCGAATCGCAGCGAGCCACAACGCCACGGCATGTGCGCCGGGGTCCACGTAACCGAGAGCGCGATCCCCGACATAACTCGACCGGCCGCGCCGCGGATGCATCGACGCAGTACGCGCCGCGCCCTCGGTTGCCGCATCGACCGCAGCTTTCAACGCCGCGTCGAGACCGCCCTCTGACTTTGCGAGCGCCGCTTGCAACGCATCGGCCGCAGGTTTCAGCGCATCGACCATCGTGCGGTCACCAGGATTTGCACCGCCTAACGCCATCAATCCGGCAACGCCCTCACTGAACGCCGCCGACCACGCCCTCGCCGACTCACCACCTGCCTGTTCGAGCGCGGCCGCACCGCGCAACAACATCACCGCGTAGAGCGGGCCGGAGGTACCGCCCACGACGCGACGCACCGTTGCGGACAAGCTGCGCAACACCGCACCCGGCGTCGCTTCCGAAGGGTAGGCATCGAGCTCGTTGAGAATGCCGTTCGCTCCACGCGACAGGCTGATGCCGAGGTCGCCATCCCCAACGCGCTGGTCCATGTCGGTCAAGACCGGTTCGGCTTCGAGCAGACATGCACAAACGGCCTCGATCACGCGGCGCAACGTTGCCTCGCGCGTGAGCGTCGCGCCGCTTGCACGATCTGGCGTAGCGGGTGCAGGCCGCAGCGAAACCTGTGCGACGCGCCCGCTCAACGCGGGCCATGCGGTGGTGTGCGTGGCGGCATCGAGCCTGCCGAGCCGCTCGTCGTCCACGCGCAGCAGTGTCAGCGAGACGCCGGCCATCTCGAGCGCGCTCAGGAACGTACCCGCCCATGCACGCTCCACATGGATGCCGAGTGCCGCCAGATAACGAAGCGCGGATCCGGCCACGATGCTCAACTCGCTCGAAGGCGTGCCGCCAAGGTTGTTCACCAGCAAGGCCACCCGCGCACCGCGTTGCAACGACAAGTCGCCGACGATCGTCGCGAGCAGCCTTTCGACGATCGCGTCGGCCGGCACCATCGCGCCACGTTCGACACCCGCTTCGCCGTGAATGCCCAAGCCCCATTCGATTTCGCCATCGGTCAGCTCGAACCCCGGCTTGCCCGCTGCCGGCACCGTGCAAGGCGTGAGCGCGACGCCCATCGTGCCGAGCGAGGCGGCCACGTCGCGCGCAATCTGCGCGACTTCGGCCAATGGGCGGCCGGCTGCCGCAGCCGCGCCAGCGATCTTGTGCACCAGCACGGTCCCCGCGAGCCCGCGACGGCCCGCATGATCACCGCTCGCCGCGAGCGCGACATCGTCGGCGACGATGACCATTTCCGTTGGGATCCCTTCGGCACGCGCGATCTCGGCGGCAAGGCCAAAGTTGAAACGGTCGCCCGTATAGTTCTTCACAATTAGCAGGACACCGGCGGTGCCGGCCACAGCGCGGATCGCATCGAGCACGGCATCCGTGGAAGGCGACGTGAACACCTCGCCCGCTACCGCGGCGCTCAGCATGCCATGACCTACATAACCGCCATGAGCCGGTTCGTGACCCGATCCGCCACCCGATATCAGCGCAACCTCGCCGCGCGCGGCAACGGCCTCGGCATCGGCGCGCACGACGATCGTGCCGCCTTGCAATAGCGAGAGATTGGGATTGAGCGCCGCGAGCCCGTCGAGCATGTCCGGGACGAGCGCGGAGACGTCGTTGATCAGCTTCTTCATTTCGTCAGCTTCCTTTTAAGCCGCCGGCCCTGTGTCGCGAGCTCACGGCAGTTTATGCAGTTGCGAGACCTGGAGGCTCAACTGTACCGCGCATCGGGAGAATGCGACGCGAAGCGGCCGACGCGAACGTGCAAAAGCATCAGCGAACGAGGCGGACTGTGGCGAAACAGAAGCGATACGAAAAGGGGAGACTGACAGGACAGTCGCACGATAACGATGTGCGCCGATGCGAAGCGAGAAGATGAACGTAGACGAAAACGGAACCGTTTTCGTCTACGTCACCGATGCGTTGGTAGGCTCGATTGGATTCGAACCAACGACCCCCACCATGTCAAGGTGGTGCTCTAACCAACTGAGCTACGAGCCTTTAGAGGCGCGAATTATAGAGACTCCGGGCGCGCAGCACAAGTCCCGCACGGCAAGTCTGTGCACGCGTGCGTGTCCATCGGTTCGTCGCGCGGCGGGTTGTCGAACCTGCTTCAGTTCGCCGACGCCCACCCGGTTTGCATATCCAGCGGAAAAACCGGCCGCTTCACGTGCTGGAAACGGAACAGCCCATAGTCCGAACTTGTCACACCGCGGCTATCGCACTCCACCAGCGCTGCGGCGATCGGCACAAAAACCGGGCGGCAGTACATGCGGGATTTGAGCAGCAGGAAACGCGCGCGGCGCGGGTCGATGCCGACGCTCTCGAATACGCCGAGGTCCCATGGTTCGTGCGTGCGCTCGGTCACCACGAGCTTGACCGAGCCTGTGTCGAGCACCGCCGCGCGCCCCATGAACGCCCGCTGACCTGTATAGGTCGGGCCGCTGATTACGTACTCGCCGTCCGTCAACGCACGCACTACGCCGGTCACCGCAAACGGCGGCCGCGGCGTCACCGCATCGCTTGCGACCTTGTTGCCGATCGTCACCGTCACCGTGCTGCCGACGCCTGCCGCCATCAGCGCCGCGACGGCCTGCGGATCGCACAGTGGCCCGCTTACGATTCCTTCGAGCTTCTGCTTGAGCGCCTCTTCCAGCAGGTCCATCGTGTCGCACGTGCCGCCCGACATGCAGTTGTCGCCGTGATCGAGCAACAGCACCGGTTTGCTCGCGCCTTGCGCGAGCGCGGCGGCCTGCGCCACCGACTCCGCCAGCGGCGCGCTGCGATAAACGAAATCCTCGCGCCCGTTCCAGATCTGCCGCGCGATGCGCTCCGCGACCACTTCCGCCTGCGCACGCTCGCCGTTCGCCACCACCACGACGCTGATACACGGCGCCTCGATGTCGGCGAGCGAAAAGCCGGACAAGACCGACACCGCGAGCATGCCATCGGCCTCTGCTGCACGCGCGGCATCCACGGCGCGCTTCATTGCGCCTTCGGCCGTCGCGCTGCGCAGCGTATGCGTGAGCAACGGCGGCTGGCGCCATGCGATCACCGGCTTCGCCTTGCCGTGGAAAAGATCGAACATCAAGCGCGCCGCATGCGCGCCAGTCTCGTACATATCGACGTGCGGATAGGTTTTGAAGCTGACAATCACGTCGGCGTTGTCGATCATTTTCTGCGTGACGTTGCCATGCAGATCGAGCGCAACCGCAATCGGTGCATGGGGCAGCGCGGCGCGCACGCGTTCGAGCAGATCGCCTTCGCCGTCGTTCGAATTCTCGGCGACCATCGCGCCGTGCAGGTCGAGCATCACCGCATCGCAGCCTGTTGCGGCCGCCACGATCGCATCGCAGATCGCGTCGTAAGCGGCGGCCTCGACCCGCCCGCTCGGATTCGCCGATGCGGAAACGGGCGTCACGATCGCGGCATGCTCGCGCTCGGCTGCGTCGATGAACGCGGCCATCGCCGTCTGCATGCCCTTGTTTTCGTTGAACGCGTCCTCGCCGTAGCTCGGGCCGTTACGGCCGAACGCGGCTAGCGGCGTGGCCACCGGAGAGAACGTGTTGGTCTCGTGGTTCATCCTTGCAATCAGGATCTTCATGCTTCCGCGCTCCCCGCCGTTTGTGCGACGTTCAGCATGGCCTGCAACAGGACGTTGCAGCCCGCTTCCAGGTGATCCGCGCGTGCGTCCTCGATTTCGTTGTGGCTGATGCCGTCCTTGCACGGCACAAAGATCATGGCCGCCGGCGCCACGCGCGCGAGATAAACGGCGTCATGGCCCGCGCCGCTGATCACGTCCATCGACGAAAAACCGAGAGCGTCCGCGCCCCGCTGAACCGCGCCAACCAGCTCCGCCGCGAACGGTTGCGGCGGAAAATACACCACCTGTTCAACATCGACGGTGATACCTGCCTTCTCACCCGCGGCCGCGCAAACCGCTAGTAGTGCCGCATCCATCGCGGTGAGCGAGGCGTCGTCGGCAGCCCGCAGGTCGACCGTCAGGGTCACGCGGCCAGGAATCACGTTGCGTGAATTCGGATGCACGTCGAGCCAGCCGACCGTTCCGCGTCCATGCGGTGCGTGGTCGAGGGCAATGCGATTCACCGCGTGAATCAGATCCGCCGCGACGAGCAGCGCGTCACGGCGCAAGGCCATCGGCGTAGGACCCGCGTGCGCTTCCATGCCGTGCACCGTCACGTCGTACCAGCGTTGACCCAACGCGCCCTGTACCACGCCGATCGTCGTGTCATGCGCCTCCAGCACGGGCCCCTGTTCGATATGGGCTTCGAAATACGCACCGACCGCATGAGGCTTGCCGTTTTCGCCTGCATAGCCGATAGAAGCGAGTGCATCGCGCACCGAAATACCCTCGCGATCGCGTTGTTCGAGCGCATGCTCCAACGTGAACGCACCGGCGAACACGCCTGAGCCCATCATCACCGGCACAAAACGCGAACCCTCTTCATTGGTCCATACGGCAACCTCCAGCGGCGCAAGCGTGCGAACGTTGGCGTCAGCCAGCGTGCGTAGTACTTCGAGACCGGCCAGCACGCCGTAATTGCCGTCGAACTTGCCACCCGTGGGCTGCGTATCGATGTGGCTGCCGGTCATCACCGGCGGCAGCGTGTCGTTCACACCCGCGCGGCGCGCGAAGATATTGCCGATCGCGTCGATCCTCACGCTGCAGCCAATCTCCTTAGCCCACACGATAAAGAGGTCGCGCGCCTTGCGATCCAGCTCGGTCAACGCGAGCCGGCACACACCGCCTTTATCCGTCGCGCCGATTTGTGCGAGTTGCATGAGACTGTCCCAGAGCCGCGCACCGTCGACACGCAGATCGGCGAGCGTTCCGACGGTTGTTGATTCATGAACCTGCATCGATGCTTCCTCATAGTAAAGACAGCGTGCGCGTCAGACGACGCCGACGCCCAGATAACGGTCCTTGATCGAATCGTCGGCGGCGAACGAAGCGTTGCTGCCTTCGTAGACGATCACGCCCTGTTCAATGATGTAGTGGCGATCCGCGAGTTGTGTGCAGACTTCCAGGTTCTGCTCGACCAGCAGAATCGCGACGCCCGCTTCACGGATCAACTTCAGCTGTGCGACGATCTCTTCCACGATCACCGGAGCGAGGCCCTCAACCGGCTCGTCGAGCATCAACAGGCGCGGATGATTCATCAGCGCGCGGCCGATCGCGAGCATCTGCTGTTCGCCGCCGGAGAGTTGCGCACCACCGTTCGTACGCCGCTCTTTCAGGCGCGGGAAAATGCGGTAAATATCGTCGAGTTGCCACGGCGAATCCTTGCGCGCACCGAGCCGCAGATTTTCTTCGACAGTCAGCAGACGAAACACACCGCGATGTTCGGGTACGAAGCACACACCGCGGGAAGCGATCTTGTGCGGCGGCATGCCGTTGATGGCAACGCCGTTGAACGTCAGCGTACCGCGCTGTGGCGTAACCACACCGGCAATAGCCTTGAGCGTGGTCGACTTGCCTGCGCCGTTGCGGCCTAACAGCGTGACAGTCTCGCCTTCGTCGATTTGCAGCGATACCCCTTGCAGGATATGGCTCTTACCGTAGAAACCGTGAATCTGCTGCACGTCGAGAATCATGCGCGGCCTCCTGTGATCATGTTGCCCAGATAGGCGCTGCGTACGCGCTCGTCGCCGCGAATATCGTCCGGGCGCCCTTCCACCAGCACGCGCCCTTGCTGCATGACGGTGATCGTATCGGAGATGTCCATCACGATGCCCATGTTGTGCTCGATCAGCACGACGGTGTAATCATCGCGCAGGCCGCGAATCAGCTGCTTCATGTCGTCGAGATCGTCGATGCCCATGCCGGAAGTCGGCTCATCCAGAAAGATCGCCTTGGGCCGCGCGGCGAGCGCCATGCCGACTTCGAGCCGCCGTTGCTGACCGTGCGACAGCGCGCCCGCAAGCGCCTCGCTAAAGCGCTGTAACGCGAGGCGTTCAAGCACACTGTCAACCGTGTCCGCATGGGTGAGCGCGCCATGCGGCGGCGTCCAGGCGTTCAACGCACGGACCGCGTCGACACCCTGCGCGGCGAGCCGCAAATTTTCGCGCACGCTCAGATTGGCGAACAGGCTCGTCACCTGAAACGAACGCGCGACACCGCGGCGCACGCGCTTATGGTCGGGTTCGTGCGTCACGTCATGACCGTCGAAGACGATTTTCCCTTCGGTGATGGGCAAGGTGCCCGTCAACACGTGGAACAGCGTTGTCTTGCCCGCGCCATTTGGACCGATCACCGAATGCACCGTACGCGGCATGACGCGCAAGTTGACTTCGGAGAGCGCCGTGAATTTGCCGTACCGCTTCACCACGCCGCTCGCTTGCAGAATCGCTTCGCTCATACGTGCTCCCTGGCTGCGTGGTTGCCGGTATCGTCGTCAGCATCATCGCCGGATGGATTGCGCCGCAATGCCTGCCAGATTCGTTCGCCCAAACCCCATAGGCCGCGTTGCATGAAAAGGCTAACAGCGATCAGCACGATGCCGAGCAGCAGCAGCCAGCGTGGCCATAGCGTGGAAAGCCAATCGGCGAACAGCACATAGAACGCCGCGCCCAGCACCGACGCGAACAGGTTGCCTGTGCCGCCGATGACCGTCATCACAAGGATCATCTCGCTCGTGTGGTAATCGATGTTGGACAGTGGCGCGATGCCGGTCATCAGTGCATGCAACGCGCCTGCGAGGCCTGTCACAGCGCCGGAGATCACGAACGCCATGAGCTTGAAGCGCTTGACGTCGTAGCCGACCGCGGCCGCGCGCGCTTCGTTGTCGCGGATCGCCAGCAACGTGCGTCCGAATACCGAATGCGAGACACGCATCAGCAGCCAGAACACCACGAGGAACAGCACAGCGACGAAACCGTAGTACTGCCACGGCGAGGTCAACGGCACGAGTTCTTTGCCGAACAGCCCGAGCGCCGGGCGCGGGATGTCGAGCAGGCCATTGTCGCCGCCGGTCAGATCGGGCGTGGTGTAGGCGAGGAAGTAGAAGAGTTGCCCGAATGCGAGCGTCAACATGACGAAGTACGTGCCGCGCTGACGAATCGAAAACCAGCCGACCAGTGCAGCGGCAGCCGCGCCGATCACGATCGCGGCGAGCAGCGCCACGGGTATCGGCATTGCCGTCCGGGTAAGGACAAGGCCCGCGCAATAGCTGCCGAGTCCAAAGAAGATGCCCTGCCCGAACGAGAGCAAGCCGGTATGACCGAGCAGCAGATTACAGCCGAGTGCGGCGAGCGCGAACACCAGCACTTCCGTGGCAAGCGACCCGGAGCGCAGCGTGAGGGGCAGCACGCACACAACCAGCAACGCAAGCAGGAGGAAGCGATAGCGATGCAACGCGCGCTTCAGGCTGGGTTGAACCGCCCGGGGAGACGCGTCTTGCACGATAGGCTTTGACGGTTCGATCATGCCGCTCTCCCCAGCAGGCCATTCGGCCGTAGCAACAGCACCGCGGCCATCGCGACATAGATCATCAACCGCGCGCCCTCCGGCCACAGCGTACTCATCACGCTCTGCACGATGCCGACCAACAGCCCGCCGACCAGCGCGCCGAGAAAATTGCCCATGCCGCCGACCACGACCACGACGAATGCGACGCTAAGCGCTTCAATGCCCATGAACGGATCGACGCCACGAATCGGCGCGGCGAGCACACCCGCCAATGCGGCGGTAGCGGCACCCAGCGCAAACACCAGACTGAAGACGCGTGTCACGTTGATGCCAAGCAGCGACACCATCTCGGTCGATTCGCTGCCGGCACGCACCGCACTGCCGAGCCGCGTGCCTTCCAGCACCCACCACAACAGCACGGCCAGCGCCGCTGTGAATCCGATCACGAACAGGCGGTACTTCGGATACACGAAACTGCCCCAGATCACCACGCCATTCAGCATGTCGGGAACCGGCACGTTGTCGCCAATCGGGCCCCAGATCAGGATCGCGCATTCCTGCACGACGAGAGCAAGGCCGACCGTCACGAGAATATGAAACTCGTGCTGTTGCGCGTAGACGTACCGCAAGATCAGCTTTTCGACGACCCACGCAAGCGCGCCGACAACGATCGGCACGACGACAAGCGCGGTCCAGAAATTCATCGACCACTGCATGGCCTGGTAGCAGAAATACGCACCGAGCAGATAGAACGCGCCGTGCGCGAAATTCACAAACCGCAGCAGGCCGAACACGATCGACAAGCCGACCGCGAGCAGGAAATACAGCATCCCCACTCCGATGCCGTTGACGATCTGCAGGAGATAAACGTTCATGGCGTCCGTCTAAAGGATGTAGCGATGGGGTTTCGCTAATGAGCGTGCCGCGTTGCATACGGCACGGATGCATCAGGCCATCTTGCAGCCGGTCTGTTCGAGCGGCAGGAACGACTGGCCGGAACTCACGATATCGGCGTAGTCGTCGGCGTTTTTCATCTTGTTCTTCGCCTTGCCCTTCAACAGATAGTAGTTCTTCAGTACCTGATGGTCGCCTTTGCGGATTTCTTCCGGACCGGTCAAGCCGTCGTACTTCATACCCTCGAGCGTCGCCACCACCTTCTTCGGGTCGACCGTGCCCGCTTTCACGATGCCGTCGAGCAGAATCTTTGTGCAGATATAAGAACCCGCGAGGCTGTAGTTGGGATTGGCCTTGAACGCCGCATTGCTACGTTTGACGAGATCGCGATTGAGCGGCGAGTCGATGCCATGCCAATACTGCGCGCCGAAGTAAACACCTTCGCACAGGTCCGCACCGAGCGATTCGAATTGCTCCAGACCAGAAGCCCAGGCAAGCAGAATCGTGCAATTGTTCTTCATGCCGAAGCTCACCGCCTGGCGCAAGGTATCGGACGACTGCGACCCGAAGTTGAGAATCAGCAGAACATCAGGCTTCGCGGCGACGGCGTTCGTCAGATAACCGCTGAATTCCTTTTCGTTGAGCGAGTGGTAGCTATTGCCAACATGCTCGATACCCTTTTCCTTGAAGATCGCCTTTGCCGCCGATAGCAAACCGTCGCCGAATACGTATTGCGGCGTGATGGTGTACCAGCGCTTTGCTTTGGGCATCACCTGGATCAGCGGACGCACGGTCTGTTCGATCGCACCGTAGGTCGGCACCGACCAGCGGAAGGTCGCGTCGTTGCAATCCTTGCCCGTGATTTCATCCGCGCCTGCCGTGGTGATGAAAATACCGCCGGCCTTCTGCACTTCTTTGCCCATCGCCAAAGCTTCGGAGGACAAAATACCGCCGGCGAAGAAGCGCGCATTCTTCTGCTGTGCGATTTCCTGCACGCGACGCACCGCTGTCGCGGGCTTGCCTTCGGTATCGAGCACCGTATAAGCAAGCGGCTGGCCGAGTACCTTGCCGTACTGTTCGATCGCGAGCTTCATGCCGAGGTCGGCGTACTTGCCGTTCGCGGCGAATGGGCCCGACATCGGCACCGGGCATGCGAACTGCAAAGCCCCGGCCTGCGCGAACGCAGTACGCGCGACCAGTGAGCCCAACGTTCCCGGAACGGCCGACAACGCGGCCAGCTTCAACATATTTCGGCGATTCAAAATGACGCTCCTTAGGAAAGAGACAAGCACTGACCGACTGCGAAACTGAAAGACTGCGCGAACGACTACGAAAGCTTGCTGGCCACTGGGAAGTTTTTCATCACGCCAGCTTTATTCTATTTATCATGATAAATAGGTTGGACTCGATCGTAGGTACAATAAATTCGAGTGTCAATAAGGCAAAATTCCTGGCGGCAGCGATACGGCTTTCCGTGTCACGACGGGCTCGGTGGCTGGTCGAAGAAAGCGCGCACAGGACGAAACTGGGAGTAACGAAGATGACCATGGACCGCGCCAAGGCTGGCGCCGCGATTGAGATCAAGCAGCAAAAGCGCGGCGATCTGGTCGCCGAGGAGATCAAGCGACTCATCACGGAGAAGGATCTGAAACCGGGCGACCGCCTGCCGCGCGAGGTGGAACTGCAGCAGCTCTTTTCAGTAAGCAAAAGCACGATCCGCGAGGCGCTGAAGTCGCTCGAGGTACAGGGTCTCATCAAGGTGACCACGGGTCCGAGCGGCGGCGGCATGGTGGTCGAAGTGCCGCTCGATCGCACGTTGCAGCTCTTGCAGAACTACCTGTTCTTCAAGGACGTATCGATCGACGATATTTACACCGTGCGTAAATTACTGGAGCCGGAGTTGGCCGCGGGTGCCGTGCCGCATCTGACAGAGCAGGATTTCGAGGCGCTCGAAGCGAGCATTGCGTGCTGCGATCGACCGGCATCGTCGCATGGCGGGCAGGACATCGTGCGGCAACGTCAGGAAGACGTCAATTTTCATGACATCCTCGCAGCGGCGAATCCGAATCCGTTCCTGCGCTTCAGTTGCGAATTGATCAACGAAATGATCCGGCAGCTGATCGAGTTTCGTAACGATACGCCGCAAGCAGAACACGAGCGTTTCGGTCAGGCCAACGTGAAGATCCACAAAGCAATCACGAAAGCGGCGCGCGAACGCGATGTGGAGAAGGTGCGCGAGTTGATGGTCGTTCACATGACAGAAGCGCCGCGCTATGTGAAACGGATGAAGGGCAAGCTGCGCGGGCGGCTGATTCTCGATTCGGAGATTCGCCGGCGCGTAAGGGCGCGCAGCGTAGCGCCGGCTGATGAGGCAGATCAGGAGTGACGTCGACGGGGGAGACTGAAAGAATCAGCCAAAGCAAAATGAAAGCACGAACGTGCCGGTTGGCCGAGTGCGATTAGCTTGTACGCAGCTATCCCGTTGCTCAAGGCGGGCAATTGTGTCGCCGTAGCCACGTGAGGGCTCAACCTTTTACGGCCCGCGCCGTTATTGCATCTGCACAGGCATAACACTGGACCGTCATGGCACAACCTATTCCGTTTTCCCGCAACACCGGCGCTGCACGCGCCCGGCATGACAAAGCCACGCTGCTGCCGATTACCCGGAAGATCGCCGACGACCTTGCCTTGCGCGTACATCTGGCGCTTGACGCCTTGCGCCGCGGAACCGGCGGCACGAGCGATGCACAAACGCTCACACAGACCATGCTGTTGACGGGTTTTCTGGCTGAATCCGGCTTCGGTTCGATGACCGGCGAGCAACTCGGTGCGGCGGAGCGCGCGGTGTCGGCGGTTTTCGATATCGGCCGTGAAACCGGCACTTGGAAACTGGACAGCGGAGGTTTTGCGCTTTTCTCCGAAATCGCGACGAATTACGATCGGCAACTACACAGCGCGCCCCTTTGGGCGATCACCGACGCCAGCGAACGACTCGACCGGTTTACCGCAGGTGTGTCGTATCAGGCGCCGGTGAGAAAGCGGGCTTAGTTGGCAGGCTTGGTCGAAGAGCCGGCAGGAGTTGAAGGGTTACGCGAAGGCGTTCTGCCTTGCGGCGTCTGCAGCGGGCATGCATGCGCCGGATCGAGGGAGTCCGGGCTGGTGCTGAGCTGACGGGGATTTACGAGAGTCGAGAGTCCTGTGCGATCGCACGATGGCAAAGTCCTGTGCTGTTTTCGCCGCCGTAAACGCAGAAACCCCACCTTTTCGGGGTGGGGTTTCTGGTGCTGCTAGGGAGCCTGACGATTACCTACTTTCACACGGGAATCCGCACTATCATCGGCGTGGAGTCGTTTCACGGTCCTGTTCGGGATGGGAAGGGGTGGGACCGACTCGCTATGGTCATCAGGCATGACTTGTTGTCGTGCTGTCTTTGGGGGACAGCACAACCAATCTGGAAGAAGTAGTTTCTGGTGATGCTCACCAGAGGGAGATTCGGGGGTTGTGTTGTTTCTGGCACAACACTGATCTCTCAACCGTGCGTCATGTCTTGCCCCCTTCGGGGGTGGGGTCCTGGTAAATGCTGAAGCATTAACCATGACCGACACGAAACACACCTGTTATAGGATCAAGCCTTACGGGCAATTAGTATCAGTTAGCTTAACGCATTACTG
>NZ_MCAS01000006.1 GCF_003610895.1 Paraburkholderia fungorum | reverse complement strand
GTAAGCGGCTCACGCATGCCGTTCGTCCACGCGCGTGCACGTGAGGCATGATGGTGATCCGGACTTGCACTGTCAGATAGCGGGTGTCGGCGGACTGGCTGGCGGCTGCAGCTTGTCGGCCACGTGCCACGGTAGAAGCTCGTCGATGCGATTGATTTTGTGATCTGCGATGTGAGTTAGCACGTGGTCCAGATAGGCGCGCGGATCGATGTCGTTCAGTGCGCAGGTGCCGATTAGCGCGTACATCGCGGCTGCCCGTTCACCACCGCTGTCGGAGCCGGCGAATAAAAAGTTTTTCCGGCCCAGGCTTACACAACGCAACGCGTTTTCCGCGATGTTATTGTCGATCTCGAGCGTACCGTCTTCGCAATATAGCGTCAGGGCGCGCCACTGGTTAAGCGAGTAGTTGATCGCCTTGGCAGTGTCGGACTTCGACGACAACGTTTCGAGCTTGGCCTTGAGCCACGCTTCATAGATTTGAAGCAGTGGCCTGGCTTTCTCCTGCCGTATTCGTAGCCGTTCGGCCGCAGGCTTGCCGCGAATGGAGGCCTCGATGTCGTATAGCGCGCCAATGTATTCAAGTGCCTTTTGCGTCGTGTCGGACGGCGTGCGCACGTGGATGTCGTAGAACTTTCTCCTCGCGTGAGCATGACATGCCGCTTCAAGTACGGAGCCACCCAGGAACAGCTCATCGAAGCCCGCGTAAGCGTCCGCCTGCAGGGTCCCCCTGAAGCCGGCGAGATGAGTCTGAGGGTGGATGCCTTGCCTGTTCGGCGAGTATGCGAACCATACCGCAGCGGGTTGCGTCGACCCCGAGCGACGATCGTCGCGCACATAGACCCATAGCCGACCGGTGCGGGTCTTCCTGTTGCCCGGCGAGAGCACCGGGATTGGCGTGTCGTCCGCATGCAGCTTGGCGGCCGACACCGTATAGCGGCGCAGCGCCTCAATCAGCGGCGCGCACAACGCTTCGCATTGGCCGACCCAGCGACCCATGCTGGCCCGGTCGAGTGTCACGCCGTCGCGCGCCGCGATCGCCGATTGCCGATATAACGGCTGATGGTCTGCGTATTTCGAAACGAGGATGTCCGCCAGCAAGCTTGGATGGGCGATGCTCCGCTCGATCGGAAGGCCGGGCATCGGCGGCTGCCTGATGGTGCTGCAGCATGAGCAAACGAATTTGCGCCGGATCGTGCGAACGACTTTGAACGCCGCTGCGACCCGGGCGAGTTGCTCGGACACGTCCTCGCCGAGCACCTGCATCTGTTGACCGCAGTGCGGGCAACTCGATTCGGGCTCAAGCACATGATCCTCGCGCGAGAGGTGCGCAGGTAGCGCTTGTCTCGAAGCCGCTTCGTCCGTCGTTGCATTGGAGGAGGAAGCGTTTGCGCCTCGAGCTTGCGCACGCTCCACGTCTGCAACGCCCCGGCCGGCGGCCAGATCCTCGAGTTGGGTCTCGAGGGTCTCGATCTGCCGCTGCAACTGTTCGGACTTGCGGCCGAACTGCATGCGCCGAAGTTTGTCGATCTGCGCCTTAAGCTGCTCGATCTCGACATCGCGTTCAGCAAGCAGACTACGGGCCTCGACCAGCAAGGCCTTCAACAATTCGACATCGTCTGGAAGATCGGCGCCGTTCGACATACGCCGTAGTTTACGGGTCTGCCGCGCGGTTTACAACATCGATAACGCGGCGGTGCGACGGGGTTGTCGCCAATCGATGCCCTCGAGAAGCATCGACAGTTGTGCTGAACTCAGATGGACCTTCCCGCCGTCGGCCTGGGGCCAGATAAAACGGCCCCGCTCAAGCCGCTTCGCGAGAAGCCAGATTCCGTCCTCCGTTGCCCAGAGGATTTTTACGAGGTCGCCTCGGCGGCCCCGGAAGATGAAGACGTTGCCGCCCAGTGGATTCTCTTCAAGCGCCGTTTGTACCTTTGCGGCCAGCCCCTGGAACCCACACCGCATGTCGGTCACGCCCGCAGCGATCCAGATGCGCGTACCAACCGGCAGAGAGATCATGATCGCAGACTGCCCAGCACGGTACGCAGCATGTCAGCGTCGACCAGGCCGTCTACCTTAACCACCGCACGGCCGATGCGGATCTCGATCGTACCCCCAGGAGACGCCGGCTTCATCTCTGGCGCTTGCGGAACGCCCGAAGATGACGCAACGACCTGCGTCGGCGCGTCACTCAGCAGTACGACCGGGAGGAGGCTGGTAGACGGAGCTTGCTGCTCGGCAAGATATCGCCGCCGCCAGGTGTACAGCATGTTCGCGTTGATGCCATTCTCGCGGGCCAGTCTCGCGACCGAGACGCCCGGCTCGCACGCTGCCGCCGCCAGCCGGTCCCGAAGCTCTCGTGGGTAATTCGGACGGCCTGCTCGACTACCCGGCTTCTTCTCTGGAGACTCTGACAAAGTGGTGTCCATCAAATCGAAAATGATGGACATCACTTTGCTGTGTATCGCAGTAACCGCCTAGGACGGCCGGGACGAGCCCCTTACCAAAGACCAATGGCTAACATGTCCAAAGAAGTTCACTTCGAGTGAAAGAGTTAAAAGACATTGTAGCGACGTCAGTTAGCCTAGCCAGTACCTCAAATTTTAGGCAACCGACCCAGCGCACCCGTATCAGGCCGAAGCTTGATGGCCGCAGCAAACTGACGGTTGGAATTGCCCGTCGGATAGGCTGTATCCATCAGACAGCGCTGGCGACCAGCGCAGTCCCGCATGATGCGATTGATTGCGTCGAGAGTCAGGACGACTGGCTCGCTAGCTGCCGGCCCCCTTCAGTCGGAGCGCGACGTCAGTAGCGTCACTGGAACACCACGACAATCCTTCTTCGCCAACACGGCCGCCGCGGGAAGCGCGAGCAACTGGTCATGAACGGCCAGAGGCGCTGTCACCGGGTCAACGGCACGTAGCATGTTGACTGGCCAGGACGCACGATAAAGCCGCTCATGCACAAGCGAACCTATCCAAAGAGGTGTAGCTGACGCGGCGCCCTGTTCTTCAATCGCATAGTCCGTGGACCAGAAACGCAGCACAATGCGTTCGTCCCGCGTGCTGCCGGGATGCGTGAACAGCAGCAACGACGGCACACCATTGTTCAGCTCCGGCAGCACCGGCAGTGCCATCGCCGAAACCTTGGGCGATGCGAGGGACAGCAGGCTGCGCGCAGAGAGCTCCGCTCCGTCGACCCAACCTTGAGCTCGAAGGCGACTTCCTATCTCCTCAACATTCGCGGACCACTGAATTGCCAGAGGCTCCTTCCGGTCACCTTCCATGTCTGAGCGATAGCAAGGCAGACTCTGCCACAGAGAATCGGTCCATTGCGACGTCGTTGCGATGACCGGTGCGTTACCCGGCGCGCTGTCAGCTTTCGGTGCGGGCGGTCCCACGTGGAGTTGCGCCGCCACGCTGACGCACACAACCGTCAGCATGAGAACTGGCATGAACCCGCGCGATGGCTGCACTACCGGCCTTCGCCACACGGCGGTAAAAGCGACAACGGAGACCCAGACCGACGCAAGCGCCGCGCCTCCAACTGCATCGGAAAACCAGAATCGACCGAAGTAAAGTCCGGACAAGCTGACGCTGACCACGACGACGATACTTGCTGTCACGACGAACACGCCCACCAATGTATTAACCCTTCGAGCGAGCAGAAACGCAAGAAAACCATAGACGACGACCACGGCGGCGACGTGATTGCTCGGGAACGCATATGCGCCGGACGCAAGTGAATCCGGTGGAGCACGATGGATTGCAAACTGGAGGGTAAATATCAGTAACTGTGAAAAGACAACGGCAGCGAGCCAGTAACCAAGCGTGCGCCAACGACGTTCCCACACCATCCACAGCGCCGCTGTGGCGACCAGCGCTGCCAGCGTGGCGACGCTGCCGGGCGTGGCGAGGCCCGACAGGACGATGTCGCCCCAAGGGCTGCGCACAGACTGAAGGAAGTGATAAACGGACACGTCAACCCGTACGAGTGGGTCACCACTGATGACGTCCTGCAAGACGCCGAAGAACAGCCAGCACGAAAGAAGCACAATGACCGACGCCACCCCTATTGCACCGGAAGCGGGTCGGTTCGGATTCAGTAGCTGCAAGGCAAGACGACCTGCCCGCCCTTCGTGGTGACTGGCCCAGGTCGTCAGAGTGCGGCCCGCGGCACTCGCCCAGGCACCGGCGTGCGAAAGAGCGAAGCGGGCGCCCCGGAAGCTAAGCCATACAATTCCGACCAGTAGCGCGATGATAATGACGAGACGAAACGAAACAGCGCCGGCCACCTGGACGGATGCCCCGAAAATAACGCCCGGCAGGATATGCGCGGGCGCCCAGAGTAGCGCTGACAGGATGTTCATGGTGTAAAACCGCACCGGCGTCATCCCCGACGTTCCCGCAACGACGGGCACAATCGCTCGCAACGGCCCGATGAACCGGGCGAACACGACGCTCTTCGGACCGTGTTTTGCGAAAAAATTGTGTGCGGCCTCAAAGACTCGCGGGTGCGTCCGAAACGGCCACAACTGGCCAATCTGCGATTTATAGTGGCTGCCGAGCCAGTAGCTCATGCCGTCCCCAGCTACCGCGCCAGCAATCGCGCATGCGAACAGCGCCCCCAGGTTTAACGACCCGGTTCCAGCAAGCGCACCGGCCAGGAACATCGCGGTGCTGCCTGGGATGAATGTTCCAATAACCGCGATGGCTTCGAGAAACGCAGCCAGGAAAGTGACCGCGAGCGTCCATGCCGGGTGTCCGGCGAGCAGATGCAACAAGTGCTCGTATGCGTGTTCCATCGACATCTCCATGGTCCGCGCCCCAGCTGTCGCTCAGCACCGTTCAGTTTGCCGCCGGTAGTGCGTCAGATGGTGCAGGTACGCGTCACTCAACAACCGAGCACCTACGGCCCCGCAGCTACCGAAGTCATCGGTTCGGTCGTACCGGTTGGAGATACCGTGCACGAAATCCGCCTTCGATGTTCTCGAGTACCAACCAGCCGCCAGTCCGACGTGCAATCTCGGAGACGATGGAAAGACCCAGTCCACTTCCGGACGCAACAGAATGGTCCAGCCGATAGAACGGTTCAAGCACACGGGTGAGTTCGCCGTCCGGAATACCGGGACCCGAGTCGGTAACCTCAAACATCACTTCACCCCCTGCATGAACGACAGACACATCCACCTTGCCGCCAACTGGCGTATATCGCACCGCATTGTCGACCAGGTTTCTCAGCACCACCATCATTGACGACGCGTCGACAACGGCATCAACTTCGTCGAAGTGCTCGAACCCAAGGTCGATATCCTTCTCCTGGGCGACTCCAATTGTGGCGTTTATGACCTCCGTTGCCATAGCTCGTAGCGATACCGTCGTCGGCTCCTCCAGCACTGCCTGTTCAGACCGTGCCAGTGCGAGTAGTTGTTCTACCAGTCGGTGCGTACGGCGCAACCCTGCCTTTAGAGCTAGCAGCCGCTCCCGGGCATCCGGTGACGTAATGGCGGCTCCCAGATTTCCCGCTTGCAAGGACAGGGCAGCTAACGGCGAACGCAACTCGTGCGCTGCACTGGCGACAAACCTTCGCTGCTGACCGATGGCGTCTTTCAGTCGTGAAATCAGGCTGTTAATTGACCGGACAAAGGGCAGCACTTCTGTGGCAATACCCTCCTCTGATAACAGCTGGAGCGTGGCATCGGTCTGGCAGTCTACGACAGCAGCAAGACGTGTCAACGGCGCCAGTTTCGTCCTGACAATCACGACAACGACGATGAACAGCCCAGGCAAAAGGAGCAGCATGGGCACGAGTGTTCTCATCGCACCGTCCCGCGCTATTTCGTCGCGCAATGCAGAGGGTTCTGCAACGGCGATGCGCCCGCCACTGCGGAGCGTCCGTATGTTGACGCGCCAGCTCTGTCCACTACCGCTCAAATCATGAAAACCGTCGGCCAGCTCCCGCGGAATCATCAACCCGGCAGCCTGCGCGACGCCAGACGGTGTTTCATTTAGCCGGTCAATGACCACCCTGACGTCCGGGTCCTGGGAACTCTCAATTGATGGACGGGACTTCGTGAACATCAACGCGCCGCTATCAATGAGCGCAGCGATTTGTTTCAGTTGACCATCCTGAAGCTCTCTCGCCTCCTGATATGCAAACAGGAATGAAAGCCCGCAGGCAAGCACGCCGACTGCCACAATCACGCTGCCAATCCACGCCGATAGCTGCAGCGTCAGAGAGCGTGATTGTTTTCCTTGTCTACCAACCATCCCACACCTCGCACATTGCGGATAACCGATGCGCCGAGCTTCTTGCGGATGCCGTGAATCAGCACCTCCACGGCATTGCTCTCGACCTGTTCCTGCCAGGCATATAGTTTTCGCTCCAGGTCGCTTCGCGACAGGACCGTCCCGGGCTTCATCAACAGCGCGCTCAAAAGCGCAAACTCGCGACTCGTCAGCCTGCACTCGTTGTTCTCATACACAGCCATGTGTGTGGCAGCGTCGAGAGTAAGACTCCCGCTGGTCATCCTGGTATCGCCGTGGTCGCCGAGCCGGCGGGTCACCGCCCGAAGTCGCGCGAGTAATTCACTGATTTCGAATGGCTTGACAAGATAGTCATCGGCGCCGGCATCCAGCCCGACTATCCGGTCCTCGACACTGTCGCGCGCTGTAAGAATAATCACTGGAGTCTTGCTTCCACCCGCTCTGAGCGACCGGAGTACGTCAATGCCGTCGCGCTTCGGCAGATTCAGGTCCAGCAGCACGACATCGTGCTCCCGTCCGAGCAACGCCCCGGTTGCCGACTCTGCGTCGCGCACCCAATCGGCCGCATACGCCGCGTCTTTCAATGCCTGGACGATTGCATCGCCAATCATTTCGTCGTCTTCTACAAGGAGAATTCTCATGCGTCTCACCGAATCGAAAGCAGCGTGCTAAGTCAAATCTAAGTCTCGCGGATTAGTATCCGAAGCGTTTTTTGCGTCGGATATCCATCGTGACCCATGATGCTTACGATAGTAGGTTGCAAAGCGGACTTCCCGCAACCGGTCGGCGATATACCGGTGTCTTTGCACTCGCGCGAGTCGCGCTGGCTGTAGTGTTGACCGGATGTGCGACATACGCACCGAAGCCTCTGCCGGAAACGCCCCAATGGCCTGAGGACATCGCGTCAACAGCCGCCCCATTGACGGTGGACGAGGTAGTTGGACGCGCTCTCAAGCATAGTCCGGATATCCGACGTGCTGAACGCGAGCTCGATATCGCCGCCGCCCGGCAATATGCGGACGGGCTTCTGCCAGACCCAACGCTCAGCTTCAGTACTGACCGCCCCGGCGCGGAGGGCTTTGTACCTGCATTCATGGTCGGGTTGAGCTACGAGGTGTCCGCACTCGTCGGCCGCCCGGCAAAGAAGCGAGCCGCAGCGGCAGGGTTTGAGAAGAAACAGTTGGTGCTTCAATGGGCGAAATGGCAAGTCGCAAACCACGCCTATGCGCTCTACGTCAGCAATGTGAGCCTCGACCGTCTCGAGAAAGAAGTCGAGCAGTCAGTGGCCTATCAAAAAGGCGCCGCCGAACGAATGCAGGAGGCACTCGCTCGCGCCGACGTGACCAGAGATGTCGCCGTGCAGGCACAAACCGCGTACCGCGACAGTGTGCAACAGTTGGGTACGCTGCGACAGGAACACCTCAAGGCAACACAGGAACTCAATACGCTGCTTGGACTGCGCACCGGGACACACCTGACACTTGCCGCTCCGCCTGAGCAGTACGAGGTGCCGCAGGACGCGGTCGACCGTGCGCTCCTTGACCTCAGACAGCGTCGACCCGATTTGCTCGCACTGCGCGCGGGATACACCGAACAGGACGAGCGATATCGCGGAGCGCTCCTCGCGCAGTTTCCGCGATTGGACATTGGAGTTACGCGGGGTAGGGACACGTCTGCCATCTACACCTCGGGGCTTACCGTTTCGGTGACGCTTCCTCTATTCAACGGCAACCGGGGAAATATCGCAGTCGAAAAGGCTACACGGGAGAGCCTCTATCAGGAATACACCCAACGGCTTGACGATGCGTACACCGCTGTAGACGGTATCAGTTCAGAGCTCAGCCTGCTGGGTGACCAGCTTCGTAACGCGCGGTCAATGGAGACTGCACTCGATGCGTCGGTGAAACAGGCGCGTGTCGCCTACGGCGCTGGCGACATGACGCTGCCGGTATTGGCCGACCTTGAATCCCGGTTGCTGACCCAACGCATCGCGACGGCGAAGCTCGCGAACTCAATACTTCAACAGCAGGTTGAGCTCTGTACCTTGATTGGCGTGAGCGCCATTGACCACCAACCGCTTCACTAGGTCCTCCATGAATTCCGCCCGCTCGTTCATCGTCACTGTCGTCATCATCACATCATCCGTCGTCAGTCATCGAGCGTTCGCCGAAGACGTCGTGACAATGCCTGCGGTACAGAAGCGCATTGTGGCCACGGTCTCCGCACCCGCGCACGTGCAGGCAGCGTCCAATACCGTGCTGGGCGCGCCTACGGCGGGCATCGTCTCCGGCCTGCGCGTCCTGCCCGGCGAAACGGTGCGGCCCGGGCAGACGGTTGCGCATCTGACCGGCCCCACGGTATCAGCTGACAGCGCGCGCCTTGCGGCTGACCTGAAATCGGCCCAGATACGGGTATCGGCAGCAATGCAGGCTGCCGCCATCGAACAACAAAAGCTTGATGAGCAACTCAGCACGCGCGACGCCGTGGTTCGCGTGCGCGCCGAACTCGACACCGCGCGCCAGCAGCTCGCAGCTGCGCAGTCGGCGGCCCGAAGCTATGCGAGCTTTATCGCGATTGACGTATCTGAGCCAGGTGTTGTGACGGTGGTCAATGCGGCCAATGGTCAATATGTGAGTGCTGGACAGGCACTGGTAACCGTGGCCCCCTCGCGTGGTCTTCATGTGGTCGCAAATCTCTATGGCAACGACGCCTCATTGGTCACGAGCGGAATGAAGGGAGTCTTTCTGGCCGAAGGCGCGGATGCGCCCATCGACGTAGTCGTACAACGCGCGTCGTGGAGCGTTACCGCGCCCGGACAACTGGAAGTCTGGCTCAATGCCGCACCGGGGCACGCTCTGGTGACGGGAACGGTCGGCACAGTTTCTTTAACCACATCCGACGACAAACGGCTGGCCATTCCGTCCACAGCGCTCGTGCTCGATGGTGGCCAATGGTGGGTACTGGTGCATGACAGGAGCGGGAATCACCGGCGACGTGTCGTTCCAGGACTATCCGAGGGAGGCTGGACTTCAATAATGCAGGGGCTCTCGCTGGATGAGCGGGTTGTAGTGCAGGACGCGTATCTGCTCTTCCACCAGGACTTCGCCACACGCTACCAGCAAGCCGACTGATGGTCCCTGCCGACAAGAACATGCTCAACGACATCGTCAAACGCCCTCTCCTCTGGGTCATGCTGTATGGCGCGCTGATTGCCTACGGCATCTACGCGCTTATCAACATTCACGCTGAAGTCCTGCCGCAGTTCAACATGCCACAGGTGAGCATCATCGCCCAGTTGCCCGGTGCGACGACGTTAGACCTGGAAGGCCTGATATCCCGGCCAATTGAGGCCGAACTTCAGTCGCTACAGTCGCTAAGCGACGTACGGACGGTCATAGGCCAGGGCTCCGTCAGAATTGAAGCACGTTTCGCAGAGGGGACTGCCGCAACAGGCGCGCTGCAAGACGTCAACGGCGCCATCGGGCGCATCAACGGCTCGCTGCCAAATGGCGCGACCTTGACAACGGAAATCTCCGGCAACGCGATAAACGAGGTTGCCGACTACGCCGTCCAGATTCCTGACGGCGTAGACGCGTCAATGGTGCAACGTGTCGTCGAGTCGAATCTTGCTCCTCGCATCCGGGCGGTTCCAGGCGTGCAACGCGTATCGGTAGCGGGGCCAGGCCAGGATGCCATCTGGGTCCGCCCTGACCTCCTGAAAATGCAACGCTTTAACGTCTCTGCGTCGACGCTCGCTGCGTCGCTCGGGGCTGCCACGGGCATGGTGCCTGGCGGCTATGTCGACCTGGGCCATCAAGACATTTTTGTTGAAGGAAGAAGTCTGCCGACGCGGCCGTCCGAATACGCGGCCGTATCTCTGCCGACACCCAGTGGCGCCGTCCCTCTAGGCGCGATTGCCGACATAGTCCGTTCCGCTCCTCCATCTCACCACTCCGTCAAACTTGACAACAGGCCTACCATCGCGCTGGTGGTGTTCAAGCAGCCGGACGCTTCAACACTCCCGGTTGTCAACGAGGTTGACAGGACACTTCATGAACTGGAGCCCCAGTTACCCGGCGGCGCCCGTTTCGTGCGCATCTACAGCCAGGGACATATCGTCGGCGTGGTCGCCACTGATTTGAGCCGCAATCTCGCTATCGGCGCGGTACTCGCCGTTGCAGTCCTGTTCTGGATGCTGGGCGCGAGCCGCGGAATATGGGCGGTGGCCCTGAGTATTCCCCTCTCGCTTCTGCTCGGTATCGCCGGGCTGTACCTGGCCGGACAAACGCTGAATTTACTGACATTCGGCGCCTTGTCGGTAGCCGTGGGGCTGCTTGCCGACGATGCCATCATTGTGCTGGAAAGCATCTACCACCGATGGGAGGCCGGCGACGCCCGGTGGGAAGGCGTTGCGCGTGGTTTACGTGACATTGCCGGGCCTGACATTTCCGGGACGATGACGACTGTCGCGGTGTTTCTGCCGCTCGCGTTCGTGGGCGGCCTGGCGGGACTGTTCTTTGTGCCGTTTTCGCTGGCGATGACGGTGAGCCTGATTGCGTCACTCATCATTTCATTGAGCGTGATTCCGCTGGTACTGGGATTCATCGGGCCTCACGCCGAAAAGCGCACATCATCAGGTGCGCATGCAGTCGCGTGGCTCAAAGGCCATAATCTCCGTCTGTTCGAATTCACCCTGCGTCGCCCCAAGCGCTCGCTCTGGGCATGCGTGGCCATTTTCGTGGTCTCTATCGCTGGACTGGCGCTGGTCCCGGTGGATTTCTTACCGTTGCCGAACGAGGCTGTGCTGCTCGAAAGCTTTACCCTGCCGCCTGGCACGTCGTTGCATGATGCTCAGGACGCCGCGGACCGCATTAGCGAGCGATTGCGCGGACTCGGGCCCGTCGCTCATGTGTTTTCGCGCGTCGGCTCGGCGTCCGGGACGTCCTATACGGAGCCCGCCTACGCTGGCGAGATTCAGATTGCGCTGAAGCCGAACGTAAATGCAAGCAGTCTCGACAGAATCGGCCAGCAGGTACTCGATGCATCGAAACTACCCGGCGTACAGACTGCAATTGGAACGCCGACCCTTGAGCGGGTTGGCGAGACCCTTTCCGGCTTACCTCAGCCATTCGTTATCGATGTGTACGGCGACTCGATTGCAACCTTGCAGTCACTCTCGTCGGAAGTCACGCGTCGACTCGCAGGCGTGCCCAACCTGTCGGGCGTGTTCAACAACGACGGCTATCCAATCACCGAATTGCAAATCACGCCCAGACCGAACGGCCTGACGCTCCATGGCATCACGCCCGCACAGCTCTTCTCCCAACTGCATATCCTGCTGGCCGGGCAAACGGTTGCCACGGTCCCCGAAGGCAACGGCCACGTGGATGTGTTTGTCAGACTGGCCGACCCCACACACCTGTCCATCGAGCAGCTAAGGCAGCTCCCGGTGATGGCTAACGGTTGGATTGCCCTGAGCGATGTGGCCGATGTCCGCATGGCGACTGGACCCAATGTCATCAGGCATCTGAACGGACTCCGCGCGATTGAGATACTCGCGACACCAACGGCCCCGCTCGGACAGGTGATTTCCGCTTCCAGACAGGCGCTTGCGACGCTTTCCTTGCCGGCGGGTTATGAAGTGAAGTTCGGCGGCCTGTATCCGCAACTCGAACGGGCGGCAATCAACGTAGGTGTCGCGGCAGTGGTCGCACTCGCGCTGATGCTGGGTATCCTGACACTGCAGTTTGACGGCTTGCTCGTGCCCGGCCTGCTGTTGCTGCAAATGCCGCTGGCGTTCTCCGGAGGCGCAATCGCGCTGGTGGTGAGCGGGGTTGGCCTGAATGCAATCGGCCTGATTGCCTTTCTCACCCTGATTGGGGTGAGCCTGAACCACGGCATCGTGCTACTGCAACTGGTGAAGCGAAACGAAGCGCAGGGACTCTCTGTGGTCGACGCCGTGCGCGACGCGGTTGAGGTGCGCTTCAGGCCGATTCTCCTGACGGTCCTGACAGCCTCACTGGGCCTGCTGCCGACCGCGCTCGGCTTCGGCAAGGGCGCCGCTCCGGAACAGGGGTTGGCCATCGTTACGCTGGGCGGGTTAGTCTGGAGTGGCCTGCTCAGCACAAACCTGCTGCCGGCTCTTTATGTGTACAGGCGCGAGAAGCAACGTCAGAAGACACTGTAAGGACGCGGCAGACCATCGCGCGTCATTGGCATCGCTTCATAATGGCGCTATATGGATGCCCGACCGCACCGCAGTTGAATCTGACACTTGCTAAATCGAGAAACGATGCAGACCAAATCCACGCTGCGCAGCAACACCCTCGGCCAGATTCCCCGTGGCGTCTGGATGCTGGGTTTCGTCAGCATGTTCATGGATATTTCGTCGGAAATCGTCCACAGCCTGCTGCCGATGTTCCTGGTGACGAGTCTCGGTGCGAGCGCAACGATGGTCGGCCTGATTGAAGGCATCGCAGAAGCCACTACACCCATCGTGAAGATGTTCTCCGGCGCACTGAGCGACTACCTCGGCAACCGGAAATGGCTTGCGGTCACCGGATACAGCATCGGGGCGTTGAGCAAGCCGCTGTTCGCTCTCGCGCCCACGGCGGGCATCGTGCTCGCCGTGCGTGTTGCAGACAGAGTCGGGAAAGGCGTGAGAGGCGCGCCGCGCGATGCGCTCGTGGCTGACATCACGCCTACGCATCTGCGTGGTGCCGCGTACGGACTGCGTCAATCACTCGACACGGTTGGCGCTTTTCTTGGCCCGTTGCTGGCCGTCGGATTGATGCTGTTGTGGGCGGACAACTTCCGTCGAGTGTTCTGGGTCGCCGTGATTCCGGGCCTCGTCGCCGTGGCATTACTGGTATTCGGTATCGGCGAACCTGCGCATCAGGCGGGCGTAAAACGCGTCAATCCAATGACGCCTGAAAACCTGAGGAAGCTGAGTCGCAACTATTGGGGCGTCGTGTTCGTCGGCACAGTGTTCGCGCTCGCGAGGTTCAGCGAAGCATTCCTCGTTCTGCGCGCCATGCAGGGCGGTATACCCGTGGCACTCGTGCCTCTCGTGATGGTCGCGATGAACGTCGTGTATGCGGTATCGGCCTATCCGTCTGGAAAGCTTGCCGACTCGATGAGCCACACCAGGCTTCTGGCTGTCGGCCTCATGGTGCTCTTTGCGTCGGATATCGTGCTTGCCCACGGAAGCCAGTGGCCGGTCGTGCTGCTGGGCGTCGCGCTTTGGGGTTTGCACATGGGGCTGACACAGGGTCTGCTGGCGACGATGGTCGCCCATGCAGCACCTTCGGACCTTAAAGGCACTGCATTTGGGTTGTTCAACCTGATGACCGGTCTCGTGACCCTGGTCGCCAGCTTAGTCGCAGGCGAACTGTGGGACCGGTTTGGGGCAAGCGCGACGTTTTACGCGGGAGCAGGGTTTTGTTTGCTGACCCTGTGTGCTCTCGCTGTGGGCGGAGGATTGCGCCGAAAGAGCGCTTTCTAAAGGAATATAGAGGCGAATGTTGCGCCGGACCAGGTGGGGTCGATGTCGTTACGAGTCTACGCCCGACCTGAGATTTCGAATCGTGCAACGTTGTACAGCTGCATGCCAAATACGTCGGTACTCACAAAAGTGAGGCACGTCGTCTCTGCTTGCCAGGCCTCAGTTGCCAGAGGCGTCGCGTCCAAGCTGGTCTCGGGGTACATGGCGAACATCGGTGCCGCTAACCACATAGACAACCGACTCGGCGATATTGGTCGCGTGGTCACCAATACGCTCGATGGCCTTCGCGATAAACAGGTAGTCCAGTCCAATCGAGATTGTCCGCGGGTCTTCCATCATGTACGTCACGAGCTTGCGCACGAAGGCTCGAAACTCGTTATCGATGGCCTCGTCATCCCGGATAATCTGTGCCGCTGCAACGGTATCCATCCGCGCAAATGCATCCAGCGCCCTGCGAAGAATATGTAAGGCCATTTCGCCGGAAACCTTGATTTCAGCGATGTTGATGCTACGTGCGTTGGCTTCCGTGGCAATGCGGCGCGTCCGCTTCGCAATCTTCCGGGCCTCGTCACCTGCACGCTCAAGGTTGGTGATGCACTTCGACGTGGCCATCAGGAGTCGCAGGTCACGCGCGGCGGGCTGTCGACGAGCGATGATGTTGCAAACTTCTTCGTCGATTTCTATTTCCATCGCATTGAGCCGACGTTCGCCCTCGAGGACCTGCTCGACAAGTGGCAAATCAAACATGTTCATTGCGTCCATCGCGAGCGCAATCTGTGACTCCACAAGGCCGCCCATTTCGAGCAACCGGCTTGAGAGCAGGTTGAGGTCGATATCAAATTTTCTCAAAATATGCTTATCCGACATGTTCGTTCCTCGGCCGAGGCGACCAGCGACATAGTCTGCAGTTGCCCGCAGTATCGTATCGGGTTCAGAAAATCTGCCCGCTCGAACCAGACTCCACGAACGCGCCGATGCATCACGGACACCTGGTCATCAAGCTCGATGCGTACGATAGCGCTCGCAACCGTATTAGCGTATGCCTGCGTTTCGACATAGGCAACAACGCCTTGGCGCCTGGTACGAAAAAGAAGGCCCGGAATCGCTTCCGGGCCCGGGAAAGGTGGCCATGGCATAGCTCCTTCGGCTCGAAACGTGACTGCGCCGAACTTCGCCAGCGGTGATAACCACCTGCGTGGTCGAACAAACGAAACAGCCCGACATGCGGGCGTCCCGAACGTCAGAAACGGAATTCCGCAACCGCCCTATCCGCACGAAAATTAGCAGCCTCTCCTTAAGGGCAGCTTATGCCCTGACGAAACGCTCTGAAGGGTTGCGCCTTTCGGCATTCACCAGAAAAAGGCGCGTCGCATGTAGCCCCCATTTTTGAGCTTTGACTATCCGGCAACGTTCCATTGTCCGGAACTGCGCAATCCACGTGCATTGCAACGGTCACGAGCACGCTACCCTCGGCGCGGTCAACGGGTCGGGATACTTGTTCTTTTGGGTCGGAATTCTGCGTAACGGGGCGATGGCATCAATTTCCGCTTCATTTCTCTCCGCGGCCGTTAGCGTGGGTATCGCGCCCCCGGTCAAAGTTTCAGGCCCATGTCCATTGACAATGCACGTTACCGTCTTTCCATCACGAAGGTGTACCTGTCTGGTGTAACTCATGGCGGGACTTGCGTTTGCATACGAAGCTGCAAGCAATAGCGCCGTCGTTGAAAAGACGCACAGGCGACTGGCTTTCATTCGAACTCTCCTGGTTGACTGCCCGACGAACGTTCGAGCCTTTCAAAACGGTACCGAACGCATGACCCGGAAAGTTCGGTATCGACAGGGACAGTCTGCGGTGAAAGACCTTAAGCCAGCATGAAGCGAGAACTGACGCCGACGACTTCGCTCTTACTCATAGACGGTACGGCTGGAGAATCGGACCATGATTGCTGGCCGACCAGATGACAGTTGGCAACTGGAACAGTATTGCGCGCGAGTACCACGCCACCTTTGACGTCCTGCCAATTGCAGGGCGAGAGCGCAACGGTCAATCCCCTCTCCGCGCCGACGGAAGGTGCCGGCCTGCGTGTTTGGATTAAGCTGCGACCCAATTCAGACAAGCATCGGACGAGCCCTGTATCGCTCGTCGCAAGCGGTCACGTGTGCGTGCGCCAGCTCGGTTCGAGGCGCGCACTTGATGGGCGCGCCGCAGCAGCAGGATTGTCTGCAGGAGCACGACGCAGCCCACTTACAGAGACCTTCAGCCCTTGCCCATCCGTTCGATTGCGCACAGAAAACCCGGCGTGATGCTTCGCCGCCACCTTGGCTGCGATGGCTAACCCCAGCCCGCTGCCCTGTCCAGTTGTATTTCCTGCACGATAGAACCGGTCCAACACGCGTTCAAGGTCGGCCGTCGGTATGCCAGGTCCGTTGTCGACAACCTCCAGCGTTACTTCGGCATCGCTCGCACAAAGTCGAACATCGACCTGCCCGCCAGGTGAGGTGTACCGAATGGCATTGTCGACGATGTTCGTGACCATCGTTGTCAGTGAGGTCTCGTCCCCATTCACGACGATTGGGCTTTCCATCGCCGCAGGACCGGTACATTCCAGACCTATGTCAATTCCCTTGTGTTCTGCCAGCACGGAGAGTTCGCCGACTACCTGGATAGCCACACGACGAAGGTCGGCATTTCCCGCGCGCGCACTTGCCTCGGCATCCTCCCGCGCAAGGGTTAGCAACTGCTGGACGAGATGGATTGCGCGATTCACCCTATCCTCCAGTTTGCGCAGCAGGTCCTCATCGTTCAGTTTCGCGTGGTCCCGTCGTGCAACCTGAATCTGGAGCTTCAACGCAGTCAACGGCGTTCGAAGTTCATGTGCCGCGTCCGCAACAAAAATGCGCTGCGCTTGCAATGCCCTGTCGAGACGTACCAGCAGGTCATTCAATGCCTCAACCAGCGGCTCGATTTCCGTCGGTATCGCATTGGCCATATCGATGGGTGCCAACGTTTCAATCGAGCGAACTGCCAAAGACCTGGAAATGATACTGACAGGCCGCAACGCCCGCTTCACAACCAGCAGGACCAGGGCGATTTCGAGTGGCAGAATCGCCAGCAATGGCCAAAGCGTCCTTGACGCCTGTGTCAAGGCCGACTCGTCACGGACGGACACGGGTTGTCCAACCTGAACAAAACGCGAAGTCTGCTGCAAGCCAAAAACCCGATAATGACGCTCACCCACCTCGATGGACTGGAATCCCGCGTGCTGGCGTGGCAGCTTTGCGCCTGGGAGGGATTCGTAGGTCAGATGGTTCGACGCATCCCAAACCTGGATGACGACGCGGTCATCCTGTAATCCCTCGAAATCGCCAGACTCTCTGTTCGCCAATTCTGTATCGGCCACCGACTGCGGCAAAGAGATGGCAACGGAACGCAGTTCATAGTCAAAGAGCTCGTTCGCCTCTTCGAGCGCGCTTCGGAAGATGCCGTATCCCGCAAGAGCGCTCATTGCGCCGAGCCCCAAAATCAGGCCAACCAGGAGTTGTGTGCGCACCGACCTCATGCTGTCCCCGCCAGTCGGTAGCCGATGCCTCGAATGGTTACAATCTGCTCAGCGCCCAGCTTTTTTCTGAGATTGTGGACATGCACCTCGATGGTATTGCTCTCTACCTCCTCGTTCCAGCCATAGAGCTTCTCCTCCAACTCTGCTTTGCTATATACCCTGCCCGGCTCTTCGATAAGCGCGCGCAATAAACTGAATTCGCGCGAGACCAGTGGGATAGCTGCGCCACGAAGCGTGACCTCGTGCGCGACTTCATCCAGTGTGAGCGCACCGTGAACGTACACGGGCCGGGATTTCCCGGCCCGTCGCCGAAGCAGGGCACGCACCCGGGCAGCCAGCTCATTCAAATCAAATGGCTTGATGAGATAGTCATCGGCACCGGCGTCCAGCCCCGAGATTCGGTCGTTCACAGCATCCTGCGCCGTCATGATGATGACCGCGGCGGTTCCGCCGCTGGCGCGATAGCCTCTCAGAACGGTCAGGCCGTCCTGCTTCGGCAGTCCCAGGTCCAGCAGGACCAGGTCATACACGTCATTTCCGAGCGCCAGTTCCCCTGCCCGCCCATCTTCTGCCCAATCGACTGCATGACCGATACCCCTCAATGCGTCAAGAACGCTCTCGGCAATCATGGCGTCGTCTTCGACTATCAGTAAGCGCATGTGTGGTCTCCTCGACTGAAGAGTGTGCATCACGTGAGCTTAAGGATTTCTTATGCGGACGTCGGAGAGGACACATGTATCTGTCTGCCCCAACATTCCCGGACGCAGAAATTGTCTGGGATTCGACAGCCATCCTGACATACCACGCGCAGACACGGAAACGCGCATCGCTCCGTCCGATACAACGGCAAGTACCCTCACCCTCGCTACGTTGGGTCGGACGATGTTGTCTTTGCGGGCTTCGAGAGTCGCGGGTTAACGCGTATTAGTCTGTTCGCAAGGAGCATCGAATTTCCGTCCGGCGACGCTCAGCCCCTGCTGCCAACGATGATGCGTTAGTCAGGATTGGGCCCTTCCAGCTTATTTTCCAGAACCGCTCCATCCTGGGCGTCGACACCGACCTCCTGGGTCGCCTGTCCCGCGCGAATATCGAAGGAGTATCGAAGTCCGCTGCCCCCAACCTCCTTTTCCAGTTCCTCGTCCACGATTTTTCCTGGATGTGCCTTGAGCGCGATAGACCGCGCCTCTGCGATTCCGACCTTGGCATTCTTTGCAAACTGCTGGCCGCTGAACGCCTGCGCACCAACACTTGCAACGAGTAACCCACACGCCAAACCAATTGCGGCATAGTTTCGCATCTCAACCTCCATGGTGACTTCGGTTTCAATGCAATGCTGGACGTTCGACCTTAAAGCTTGCTTACGGCCCGGTTTCCCGGTTGCGTAAGTGCGGGCCGCGTGCGCGAAAGACCGGAATTTCGCCAGACTCAAGGCAGTTTCCCGCGGCAGCTACAGCATGCGTCGAAGCAGGCGGTCCTTGAATCCGACTTGATGTACAACTACAGCGAAAACGTGTAATCCAATCAGGATTAGAAGAATCGTGGCGCTTGCGCTATGCCACTCGCCGATGGACGCTCCAGGCGAATCTGGCGTCGCAAGCTGTGGCATATCCCATACCCCGGCCAGCCTGACAACCCAGCCCCGACCACTTGCGTTCAGCCATCCGAGCATCGGAACGAGCAGCAGAAGCGCGTACATCGAAACGTGAACCGCCGCCGCGAAAAACCGGAGCACACCATGCTGGTCGACCGGACGTGGCGAGCGACGCATTGCAGCCCACACAAGCCTTGCGGCGAATACGGCCAGTAGCGACGTCCCAATACCAACGTGCCAGGCGACCAGACCAGCCGGAGCCTTCACCGAGTCAGCGTCTGGCATCAACCATCCAAGACTGAACTGCGCCACCAGAAGCAGCAGGCTGAGCCAATGAAGTAGCCGGGAAACTGCGTCGTAGCGAGCCGGAGTATCGCTGAAGCGTACTGTGTTTTGAGTATTCATTTTTGACTGAATCAGAACCTGGAAATGAGGGTGCCGCCGTCCGACGTTCGAACAGAGAATCCTTCCTGCACGAACACGCGACAGGATTGCTATGGCACGGCGAGTGGAAAATGCACTTCCGCCGAACCGCCCAGAAACCTAACCGCCAGAGCTTGTGATGACCGACTCGCCAATCGTTCTCACAGCATCGAGCGCACGCGACACCACCTGTCCTTTCCACTCCCGTGACGTTACGCCCGCAAAATGCTGCATGCATTTGGCTTAAGGGATACTTAAAGAGTTCGAAAAAGACCTGCCGTCGCACGATGAACGACGTGTTCAGCGGAAATCCCCTTGCTCTCTACAATGAGCAAATGTCGTCTGGCGCTCGGAGATTGCGCTGACCTCGTTGGTGTTCGATGCGAAGAAGGCGTCTTGCGCTGTGAGCTCTCGTGTCGCCTGAATCTGTCGGCGCAAATGCGGAGGTGCTGGAGCCAGGCCGCCGGCAGACGGCACACAAAGCGACATAGCATGCGCTATACGTTCGACGGCGCTCGATACGTTAGCGTCCGTCCAACGCCCAGGTCGCGTTAAGGATGAGTTAAGGATGTCTGCCTATTCTGAACGCGAGCACCAGACGAAACGTCAGTGCCCACGACAAACAGGCATCACGTTGAAAATGTTGCCCCTCTCTGCCGTCAAGACTGACGGACAGACAAACATTTCAAGCGGCGATGGTTCCGTCATAGGCACCATCACGAAACATTGTGGACTGGTCCATATGAAAACTGGTCACTCGCAGGTTTTGAGAGAAACTCCGCCACCAAGTTTGTCGTTCAGACAACGACTTGCGCTCGGGCCTGCCGGCTGACCAAATCCTTTTGGAGAAACATCAAATGAAAACGCTCGTGTCTGCCATCATCATTGCGTCCGCTCTTGCCATTCCGGCAATGTCATTCGCTCAGCAAACGAACGACCCCATGACGCGTGCAGAAGTACACTCCCAGCTCGTCACCGCCGGGCAGGAAGGCCTGTTGCATCAATCAAATTCGCAATACCCAAAAACGGCTCCTGCGTCGTCAAGAACCGCAACGGCATTCGACATCTCGGGGTACGGCCCGACTGCCAGCGGTTCGTCGCAAACAGTCATTCCGGCGATGGGTGTGAAACCTTCGCTGTATTCCCATCACTAACCGGCAGGCGACTGCACGCTTGACGTTCGCGAGAAAGACGTACCCTTTGCAACAGGAGAGTGTGCGCATTGCTTGATTGCACGCGGCACAGCGCGCTCAATCGAGGTGCAGCAGACCTTGACCGCCATTGCGTGGCATGACGTCCGAAGACTATATAGAAATCCGAAAGCCTGAAAAGCTCACTCAATGCTGGGCCTGTTTTAAGGCTGGCTTAATTTTGCTCTGCGAGCATCCCCTAATATCCCCCCTGTTAAGCCGTCAGTGCACCGGCGGCGTTTTTTTGATACAGGACGGACGTCGCCGATGCGACCTGTCGATGCTATGCGTCCCTGTCTGCAATAGAGCGCAGCAATCTCGAGCTTTCGACCCCGGCGCTGTCGCCCAATGTTCGCGCGTTTAAATCCACACATGCTTCGCCACCCTTATCCGCAGCGCTCATCGGCGAGCTGGAGATAATCGAGGTCCGGCTACTGATTGCCCGTTTGCAGCACTTGCCCATCGTCCACGAACAGGCAATTCGCCGCGGCAGAAGTTGACGCTCTTTCACGTGACTCGCATTTCGAAAATAGTGTGCAGATATGGGCGCCAGAAGGAGGACCATCGCGACCGCGAGGATTCCCGGGACTTCGATGAAAGCTCCTATCATTATGGTGTCAGCGCAACGCCGGACTTCAGCGCTAACTGATACACGTCGTAGTCGGCCGGTCTCCATTGGTGGATTGCTATGCCTCGCAGCACTCACCGGAGACATCGCAGGTTTGCAGTTCATCGAAGGTGCGTGACACGGATGCGAGGTGACAGAGGCATTACGCTACCGGATGCGTTGAGGACATGCGATGCACGGGCCAAATCAGGACCACGGCGACCTGCTCGCCTCGTTGCGAGCAGTAGCCAGTCGATACGATGGCGTACAGGAGCGCCCGCTGTTTTGGTGTCCCGGTTTCTTTATGGGCACAACGATGGTCGCCGGCGTCTACGACAACCAGATATTGCTCAGGCTACCGGAAAATCGCGTAACCGCGCTACTGGAGACCCCTGGCTGCTCCCAATTCAAACCATATGGCCGGGGGCCCATGCGGCAATGGCTGGTATTTGGCGTGAGCAGCCCGGCGTACCGTATGCTCGCGGAGCTCTTCGAGGAGGCAGTGTCATTCGTACCGGTGACATTCCCGAGCAGCAAACGGCGCCCCAATGTGCCAAAGAGAAAATAGTCTCGCCAGTAATCCTGACGTCAGTTTAGGCCGCTCCATCGCCGGCGCAATAACCGCCACAGCATCCCGTATGGTATCCGCAGGGGCCGATGGCAGCGTCAGCCGTATCGGCAACACATCCGACTGCCGACACGACCCATGCAAAGCCGGGCTGTGTAGCGCGACGCAGTCAACAGGGTGCCTCGAGTCTTGCTGTCTTGCTGGCTATCACAACGCGAGCGGCGCAACCATGATGGTTCTTGAATGTCGAATATCGAACTAGCGCTTATCGCTGGTTAGACAGAAATGCTGACCACTGCGCGCATGAAGAAGTGTGCTGGGCCGGGGGATTCGGACTCCTGCCCGACGAGTGGCATGGGGGACGGATGCGTCCGCTACCCACAGCGACAGGTCAACCATCACTTTGACTTGCGGCCGCCTGGCCAGGAAGGCAGTTGGTTTATGGCTGGATATGCGATGAGTTCCAAAGATTCAGATGTCGTCAGCGTGATTCCTTGCGTGCTTAGCATCGTCGTCCTGGTGTATGGCACATACGAACTCGCGTCGCATCAGCATCTACATATCATGTACCTGATGCTCGCAGCACTCGGCATAATCGCCTGCACGCTGTTTGAAGACAGATTGCCGCCTGAAGCATAGCCAATCGACTCGCGGGCGAATTGACCGTGCGGCAACATTTCGTATTGCTTGCACGCGACCCGCGAGAGCAACCGCAAGGCCGTCCAAAGAATACGCCCAGATACTGCGCGCAGCCCGTTACTGCCGGACCAGCGTGCGTGCCGGCAGTAGACACGACTTGCCTGAGCACCAAATGCCGTAGCACTTCCTTCAGCGGAGAGCGCGCTCTCCGCGCGTTTACACCGATTCCCGATTTAAGTCTGCTTTAAGCCTACTTACATAGATTGGACTACAACCCGACGAAAATCACGATGTGCCGCAGTGCGGCGCAGCGCGGTAATGCTGCAGGGTTGGACCTGGTCACATTCCGAGGATGCGGCCTGGTGAATATACGTGTGATTGCGGCGCATGCATTCACGCTGAAAGTGCACGCAGTCAGGCGTGGCAAACGGTCCGTTCAAACGGGAGATTAGGTCCGAAGTTGGGGGAGTCGAACCTTGCCGACCGACAAGGTGCCGACAGTTGGGACCCGGTTCCCGCCGGGTCCGCTTTTACTTTCGGCGGCACGTGCAGCAAGGAGGGTGAGTATCCGGTCTACCGAAACAATAGGAGCGCGCGATGGTGTCTTGTGAGCGGCAATTCAACGTCACCGGGCAGTAACGTCGTTGTCCATTAGCCCCGCGACACTCTTTCATTGCTCGCAAGCGGCCGGGGACCTCACCATCGCTTATTCGCAATCATCGAAATTTACGCATCAGTTGACGGAAGCCAAATTGTCGGCGCGGTGCTCGCAAACAACGATGCATGTCCGTCATACAGGAAAGCAGTTGCTACTGAGAGAATGCCATGAAAGCCCCCCATACAAGAGATGCTGCGAGCGCGAGTCCTTACACACTCCAGAACGTCGACGCCGCAATCGCCGATATTGAGCAGGTCTTATGCGCAGAAGGCGCCGACTCTCTTTTTGTTCAGGCTTACTGGCGCGGCCGTGCTCTTCAGGCATGTGCGACGCCGGGGCTCGCGCCAACGCAACTTGAGCGGCTACAGCGCTTGCTTGGCCGCCTCCCGACCAACTCAAAGGTATCGGGTGCCGGTAGCACGTTGCCCGAAAAACATTCGTCCGAACCGCCTAAAATATAACCGACACGGCGCGGCCGCTCGACGTCCGAAGTCTGTAGCAATCGTTTCGAGGGCGTGCGCGAGTATGTGCGCCGATGTCACGTATTCAGAGCTTATGTCTGGGACTTCAGGTCGCGCACTTTTTGTCCCTGGCTAACCAGCCGCGTGTGCCGTTCAACGAACCGAACGCGCAATGTCGGTTGTCCGCGGAAAATGTTCAAAACATTTGCGGGAAACTGTTCGACATTGCACGAGCGTTTGTCACCCAAATTGCAGCAAGGCAAGCAGCCTCTTAACAGGAGCGCAAGGGACCGGGCAGCAACCGGTGAGCGGGAATAACTCGTTAGCGAACGTGAGATGTCGGCAAATGCAGTAAGACCCGCGGCTCGACATCGGACATGTCTGCATGCAGGCCGAACGACTGGAAGCAAGGCAATAGCCTACGTCCAGAGAAGGAACAAAGGCCACGGCTCCCCGACGGAACAACAACCCTCGACGCATGCACAGCAGCAACTCAGGTCGGCTGCCGTCTCAGCTTCACGCGCTCAACCAGCTCGAAGATGGCCATGCCTGCTAGCATCGCGACGACAAAGCCCCACGCCTTGGGAAAGCCAGCACCCAGCGTGACTAGCGCTGGTCCCGGGCAAAACCCCGCAAGCCCCCAGCCCACGCCAAATATCGCGCTTCCCAGCACAAGTCTGCGCGTTACGGTAGTACCGGCAGGAATCTGCACGGGCAACCCAAGCAGCGATTTTTTTCGCCGTTTTGAAAACCGGAAGGCAATGGAGGCGACCGCTATCGCACCGAGCATCACAAATGCGAGTGACGGGTCCCATCGTCCCGCGATGTCGAGAAATCCCAGCACCTTCGCCGGATTGGCCATGCCGGACACCATCAGGCCGATGCCAAACAGGAGCCCGGACAGCAACGCGGTGAGCAAACCCATCTCAGCCTCCCAGCAGATGTCTGGACACGAACACGGTCAGAAAACCGCTTGCCATGAATGCTGCCGTTGCGACAAGCGAACGGAGGGAACCGCGCGAAATGCCACAGACGCCGTGGCCGCTCGTGCAACCGCTTGCGTAACGCGTGCCGATGCCAACGAGAAAGCCCGCAACGAGTATTTCGCTCCACCCAGCCTGGATATCGGGCGCAATCGGGTGACCCAGCAAGCCTGCCAGCACAGGTGCCCCGACAAGCCCTGCAAGAAAAGCGACACGCCATTCCGCATCTTTTTGTAACGTGCCTAGCAGGCCACCAAGAATGCCGCTGATGCCAGCGATACGCCCGTTGAAGAGAACAAGCACAGCAGCCGCGGCGCCAATCACCAGGCCCCCAGTCAATGACAGGCCCGGCGTGAAACTCGCGATATCAATCGACATGGCCCCTCCTTATCTTCATTGGGCGCAAAACTGGTCGTACAGCACGTTCATGACCGCAATCGCTTCCTTGCTCGCGATGGAATAAAAGATGCTTTTCCCTTCCCGGCGTGTCTCGACGAGTTCGTTATCGCGAAGTACGCCGAGTTGCTGGGAGAGTGTCGGCTGACGTATCCCCAACTGTTCTTCCAGGTCGCTCACACACAATTCGCCCCGGGATAACTGGCACATCAGCAGCAACCGGTCAGGATTTGCCAGCACTTTCAGCAGAGCACAGGCTTTCTCTGCCGAGGCCTGCATCACAGAAAGGTCGATTGGTGCGGACTTCTTCCTCATCTCACCATCCAATAATCTACATTTACATATTATATTGCATAATAAATTGTGTGTGAATAGAATGAGTCACATCTGAGGAGGTCAGGATGCATACCATCGTTCAACCATTCTTCGACCCGGTCACCGGCACGGTCACATACGTGGTTTTCCAGTCCGGGCATCAGGAATGCGCAGTCATTGACCCGGTCCTTGACTACGACCCCAAAGCAGGACGCACTTCAACGACGAATGCCGACAAGGTCATCGAGTTCGTTCGCCAGCGCGGCCTGCGGGTGCAGTGGATTCTGGAAACCCACGCGCACGCAGACCACCTGTCGGCGGCGCATTATTTACGAACTAATCTCGGCGGCAAGATTGCGATTGGAGAGCACATTCGCACCGTTCAAGGCGTTTTCCAGAAGCTTTTCAATCTTGAGCCCGGATTCCATATAGACGGCTCCCAATTCGACCATCTTTTCCACGAAGACGAGGAGTTTTCCATTGGTGCCCTGACAGCAAAGGCGCTGTATGTGCCGGGCCATACCCCTGCCGACACGGCCTACCAGATTGCAGATGCCGTCTTCGTGGGAGACACGCTTTTCATGCCCGACGTTGGCACCGCGCGTTGCGATTTCCCGGGCGGTGATGCGCACAGGCTATATGGGTCGATTCGAAAGCTGCTCGGCCTGCGTGGCGAAACCCGGCTATTCACGTGTCACGACTACCCACCCGAGGGCCGGAAACCCGAGTGGGAAACCACGGTGGTGGCGCAGCGTGCGCATAACATACATGTGCACGACGGCGTAACAGAAGAGCAGTTCGTCAGCGTACGCGAAGCGCGTGATGCAACGCTTGCCATGCCCGTTCTCATTCTGCCATCGGTGCAGGTCAACATACGGGCCGGCGAGTTTCCGCCCGCCGAGGAAAATGGCACGCACTACCTGAAGATACCCCTGAACGCGCTCTGATTTGAGCGCTATGCAGCACCGACCCGTCGGCGACCCGAGTGCTCAGCTTGAGCTACGCAGACAACGCCGCAGCGCCGGTAAAAGCACGAAATTGCGCGGCATGGTTAAAGTGTCGCGGCCAAAGGCTTTCTGAAATCGCATCATTTTCGCTTAAGCATCCGTACCTTACCCTGTAGTCACCGTTTGCGAACAGGGCTGTTCGCGACGCGAGAAACTGTGGAGGTACAAATCATGAAATCACTTCAAGCCGTCGTTATAGCCGCCCTGCTGGCGACACCGGTCGCTTCTTTTGCTCAACAGTCGAATGCACCGGTCACACGAGCAGAGGTGCGCGCCGAACTCGTGCAGTTGGAGAAGGCCGGATACAACCCGGCAAAACGCGATAACGCTACCTATCCGGCCGACATTCAGGCTGCCGAAGCACGCGTCGCGGCTGAAAATTCCTCAATGCAGGCCGCTGCGCAAGGAGTGGGCGGAGTCACAAGCGGTGCGGCGCAGTGGGGCCAACGCACTTCCGCTTCTACCACTTCGGGCCTACTGTACGGACACCACTGATGTGGTCCGGCTCGTCTGATGGTTGCGTGCAGTTCATGGGGAATTAACGACGAGCCGTAGCCAATTGGCTGTCAACAGTCTCTACGCACTGTGCGAAGTGACCGTCAGCACACGGCAGTGGCGCAGTTCAATGTCGAAATTGCGACAGGTATCGGACAGATGTGGCCTTGACCAACGCATATGTAGCGCTGGTCAAGGGTGCCCCATGACGTATCCCACGGTTTCCTGTTCTTCGGCGCCCGGCTTGCGTGCTGCACAAAACTCCGCTTTGTGGCGGTCATTTCAGCGTCGACCTTTCGGAGCCTGGAAGTTCGCGACGCAGTGAATGCGCCTCGCCAGCCAGCTTCTCCAGAATCGGACAGTCAGGACGTGAATCGCCTTTACAATGCGCTGCCAGGTGCCCCAGCGTATCGCGCATTTCCGCCAGTTCCTGAATGCGCAGGTTCAAGTTGGCAATATGCTCATTTGCGAGCCGTTTGCCCTCGCTACTGGACCGGCTACGGTCCTGCCAAAGAGCCAACAGCACCGCAATCTGCTTCGTGGAAAAACCAAGATGCCGAGCCTGCTGTATGAAGCGCAGCAACAGAACATCCTTGGGCGTGTACACCCGATAGTTCGCCCTTGTCCGCGAGGCAGCGCGCATCAGGCCGGTTTCCTCGCAATGACGAATCATCTTGGCGGACATCCGAACGACATGTTCCGAACCATGCGTGCTGGATTCAGCTCGGGAGTCACGAACACGAATTACGCTAACGACGCACGGGCAATAAAAAAAGACCCGACGTGCTGTCGGGCCCCGTAAAAGATGGCTTTCGCCTGAAGTCCGTCGAGGCAGTATACAGCCTTTATCGACCCTGCGGCGCGGCCCATCTGCGTGGGCGTGAGAAACAAACAGTAGCGAACGGACTACGACGTTCCGGGTAGTGGACTGGAGAAGAGTACCGCAGCGGCGACCAGCACCCCTTCCAGTACCACCGATTCGACATGCAATACGGTGGCAAAGCGTTTTAGAGGCCTCACGGGTGATGTCGAGGAGGCATTCTTCAACGATGCGAGCAGCTTGGGCATCTCGAAGAAACGGTTGCATCCTCCGAGGGCGGCAGCCACGAACACCAGCGCGAGTTTCAATAACAGAATCTGCCCATAACCCGATTCCAGAAGGTCGCCGGGCGACCTGACGCCGCGCCAGCCGTTATAGGCGCCTATGGCAAAAAAAATGACCAGCGCAAGCGTTGCGACATCCGACAAAGACTGGATATACGCCGCATTGCTCACGTGCTCGCTGCCCGGCGCGTTGAAAAAACGTGGCGCAACAAAATACGTCGTAACCAGCACAAGCCCACCCACGCACAGATGGCGAGCAGATGTACCCAGTCCGCCCATACTGGCAGGCCGAACAAACCAGCATCGACTGGATGTCCGCCATTGCTGCGCGCCAACGCGACACCTCCCAGGACCAACCAGATGGCCAGAGAAAAACGGATTGATTTCCCGGCCTGGATAAAGGAAAGAATGACCACGCATAGCATCAGTCGAGCGCCAACCAGCCATGCGTGACCAAAGCCGGTCTCCACCAGCATCGGGCGGACAGCGGGGCCCGCCTCCGGAAGTGTGGACTCGCTCATCAACGCACAATGAATCCAGAAGGCGAGCGTGCTCGACAGCAGCGCGCCGACAGATGCGATACGCAGGGCGCTAACCAGCCGTCGGCTTACGCTCACCTGCCACGAAGACGTTTGGCGTGCGAGCCATCGGTCACTGAGCAGCACGCCGACGACAACCGCAAAGCTGAGGCTTTGAAGGGCAACGAAAGCCAGCCGCAGGATGCCAAAGAGACCGTCGTTCATCACTTCACCTGGAAGGCGTACGTGCCCTTGGTCTTGTGGGCATCATGTGGCATCACAGCCCACTGCACGGAGTAGGAACCGGACGGAAGTTTCGGGAGAGTAATCGTCAGCACGCGTGGATTCGACGCGTCGAGCTTGGCCTTTTCCCTTGTCACTGCGGCGCTGTTCGCATCGGACACTTTCACCGTGCTGAACGTGGACTCCAGGTCTTCGTTGAAGGTGAGCCGCAGCGCGTCGGGTGCCAAATCAACGGTGCTGCCAGAGGCCGGGACGACACTCTCGAGCTTACCGTGCGCGAACGCAGCAGCCGGCATGAAAGTGATGACGGCAGCCGTGGTCAGCCCCATCAGTTGCTTGCGAATGAATGTTTTCATGTTCTAGCGCATCCTGAATAGTCAAAGCGGGTATTGCTTGCGTTTGTTCACAACACCCGGTGAATCCTTACTGCTTCTGCAGCTTCGTCACCGTCAGCGCGCCATCCACCTGTTCGGCCACGAAATCAATCTTGTCGCCGACCTTGACCTGCGAAATCATTGCCGGGTCCTTGACCTTGAACACCATCGTCATGGCGTCCATACCGAGGTTTTCCAGCGGGCCGTGCTTGATGGTCAGCTTTCCGGCTGCGGCGTCGATTTTCCTGATTTCCCCATGCGACATGCCAGCCTTCGCTTCGCCAGCCTGCTTCGCGCCGCTACCGCCCATGTCCACGTTGCCCATTTCGCCAGCCGCATAGGCCGAGCCCGAAATTACCAGGGCGCAGCTAACTGCAATCGATGCAAATACGTTCTTCATAACTCTTTCTCCTGCGTTGAAATAAAAGGTAGCCGGACCGCAAAGTCCGACGAGATAGAAAATCAGCTGTCCGGCAACTCGCCGGTGTATTCGTAAGCAACCGTCTCTTTGGGGTGTTTGAACCAGCCGGGGTCGCGATAGTCCTTGCGCCCCAATCCCTCGCGCACTTTCACGACGGTGAACATACCGCCCATTTCCAGCGGACCGAAGGGGTCGGTGCCGGTCATCATGGGCAGCGTGTTGTCGGGCAGTGGCATCTCCATCTCGCCCATCGCACCACCTGTGCTGCCCATTGCCATGTAATCAGGCACGAGCTTGTTGATGCGCTTTGCGAGGTCTTTCTGCTGCACGCCAATAAGATTCGGTACGGAATGCCCCATCGCATTCATCGTGTGGTGGGACTTGGGGCAGTGAAACGCCCAGTCTCCGGGCCGGTTTGCCGTGAATTCGATGGCACGCATCTGGCCGACCGCGACGTCGGCGGTCACCTCTGGCCAGCGCGCGGCCGGCGGAATCCATCCGCCATCCGTGCCCGCGACCTCGAAGTGATAGCCGTGCAGGTGGATGGGGTGATTGGTCATCGTCAGATTGCCGAACCGGAGACGCACGCGGTCCCCGGCACGCACCGGCAACGGGTCGATGCCCGGAAAGACTCGTGAATTCCAGGTCCACATGTTGAAGTCGGTCATCTCATTGACGCGCGGCGTGAAGCTACCCGGGTCGATGTCATACGCGGACATGATGAACACGAAGTCGCGGTCGACCTGCATGACGCCGGGGTCTTTCGGGTGAACGATGAACGTCCCCATCATCCCCATTGCCATCTGCACCATCTCGTCGGCGTGCGGGTGATACATGAACGTCCCATGCTTCTCAAGCTCGAATTCGTAGACGAAGGTCTTGCCCGGAGGAATATGCGGTTGCGTCAAGCCGCCGACGCCATCCATGCCCGACGGCAACAGCATCCCGTGCCAGTGAACGGTAGTGTGCTCCGGCAGCCTGTTGGTCACGAAGATGCGGACCTTGTCGCCTTCCACTGCCTCGATGGTTGGGCCTGGGGCCTGCCCGTTGTAACCCCAAAGATTCGCGTTCATGCCAGGCGCCATTTCGCGCACGACAGGCTCAGCAATCAGGTGAAATTCCTTCCAGCCGTTTTTCATGCGCCACGGCAGCGACCAGCCGTTCAGCGTGGCAACGGGCGTGTACGGACGGCCATTGGGAGGCGTGAGCGGTGGTTGCATGGTGGCCTTGGCCATCGTGGGCGCCTCAGGCAGCGACGCAGCTCCAGCCTTGCTCACCAATGCTGCGCCGAGCAGAGCGGCCCCCGAGCCGCCGAGAAAATGTCGACGTGACACCATTTCATTTCCCTTCTGAATCTGCAGACGACGCGGCTTGCATCGTGGATTGCGTCGTGGCTGCTGACGGCGCTGAGGCCATTGCGAGCGGCGGGAGACGGCCACCGACTGCCTGCTGCAGGTCGGTCTCCGCGAGCCAGTAGTCCTTCAACGCATCGATATAGCTGTTCACCGCGCCGACCTGGTCACGCGAATCGGACAGTAGTTCGAACACGCTCGCGAGCATGCCGTTGTAGCGAAGCAGAAGCTCGTCAGAAATAGTCTTCCGCATAGGCACGACTTCATCGCGGTAGTGCTTTGTGACGTCGTAGTCGGTCACGTAGGCTGTGCCATCGCGCCAGACCTACAGCAACCGATCACAAAACCGAGCTCACTGAAAGCGACGGGCAGAAGTGGGAACAACAACGAGGTTATGAGAACGCGATTACTCAGGCGACGCGGTCCGTCTTCCCCGCTTCCTGTCGAGCTAATCTACGTTGCATTCGTCAGTCAAACGTCTATATTTGACGGATGAAACTTCGCTCCTGTCTGAGCGCCATGTCCCGACTGGAGCAGATGGCGTCGCACTCCGTGCCCCAAAGGAGCCGAGGATGGGTTGGTTCAAACTCGCGCTGATCGTAGCTATCGTCGTCGCTGTTGCGAAGGGGATCCTGCTGTTCAACCGCCGCTGCCGGCGCCGCTTTGGCCATACCTTTTTCACGATGCGCGGGTTCTGGCTCACTGCCATCGCTGTCAACCTCGTCTGGTGGGGTCTGTACTGCTGGGCTAAAGCGACCCAGCAGCATGCTGCCACGTCCGACGGGCTGATTCTCATCGCCCTGGGTCTCGCTGCAACAGCATGGCTGCTCTATGAAAACATCCGCGACACGGATCTGTTGCACGGCTTCGGGGGATCATCCCTTCAGCTTGCGCTGTTCTTTCCGCTGGCCGTATGCAGCTTCCCCCTTCTTCTAGTCGCGATGGTCGTCATCGTCGTCGCCTCGTACAAGGCTGGCCCCGCCCTGTTCATCGATCGCTGAAGCCGAAGCATCTGTGCATTTCTGTCCCGAAACCGGGCCGAGAGACGGGAGAAGTTCAAGCGGGTACCACTTCCTGCGTCAGAACAGCCCCACAGGATCCTTCGCTCTGTCCCAGCTATAGATGATCAGCTCACCGCGCATAACTGCGTTGGCCGGACCGCCAACCGTATACGGCAGTTCGACCCGCTCTCTGTCAAAGCCTGCGAACAGGTCGTGAAATGCTGCGTGATCATTGAGCGTAAGAATCGCACGCCCCTGCAGCCCCCTCAGCACCGCTGCCATTCGTTCATACTGTCCGAATTCGAAGGGCACACCATAGCCCTCTGTCTGCCAGTATGGCGGATCGAGATAGAAGAAAGTGTGCGGCCGATCGTACCGGGTCACGCATGTCGGCCAGTCCAGTTTTTCGATGTAGGCGCCCGACAGTCGAAGATGTGCCGCGGATAGCGTCTCTTCGAGACGCAGAAGATTGAGCCCTGGCGGCGAGGTCGTCGCGGTACCGAACGTCCGCCCTTCAACACGCCCGCCGAAGCAGTTCTGCTGCAGGTAGTAAAAGCGCGCCGCACGCTGGATATCAGTCAATGTTTGCGGTGGCGTATCGCTCAACCACCGGAGCACCTCCCGGCTGCTCAACGCCCACTTGAATTGCCTCACGAACTCCTCCAGATGATGCTGCACGACGCGGTACAGGTTAATCAGATCATCATTAATATCATTTAGCACTTCTACCTCGGCGGGCGGCCGCATGAAGAACAGTGCGGCCGCACCGGCAAACACCTCAACGTAACAGGTATGCGGCGGAAAGCGCTGAATGAGCACGTCCGCGAGCCGCCGCTTGCCACCTATCCACGGAATGATCGGCATCGCCATCACGGCCTCCTCTGCTTAGCGCTCCACCCCGGCATCCGGCTCATCCGGAAACAGTTCCCGTTGGCCTTCACCACGGCCTGCGTGACGCAACCCCTGCGCGTGAACTGGTTTGCGATGCCGTCGCTTTTCGTGTCGTCCGTTACGCTCCGCCGATGGCCTGTCGTGCTGCACCGGCATCGTCTGAATGAAGTCCATGACCACTGCCGCCTGGCTGCGATCGTCCGCGCTCTGCGAGCCAGCCATTGCATACGCCACGCCCTGCCACGCTTCAAGCGCACCGGCGTGCACGTCCCACAAGGCAAGGCGTGCGTAGTCGTCGAGCTCCGGCCGCCAGTAACGTGGTGCGTCATCGCGTGCAGCCATGTGTACGACGGCCTGTTTCGGATAGCGGTGCGTCTCACCGCGTACCAGTCGCGGCGTCGCATTTGCATCGACTCCATGCTCACGCAACTGGCGGGCAAACCGCTCGCGCCAGCGCTGCAGATCCTGTTTGCGCGGGTTGAGCCGCTTTCCGTCCGGCCCGCGTACCTGGACCGTCAGATGCACGTGCGGATGCGCTTCGTCATCGTGCGCGGCAAAGACGTACCGTCTGCCGTCGCCGAATTCCTCGGCCGCAAATGCACGCGCAGCGTTGCGTACCGCCTGTCGGTCCGTGCCCGGCGGCATCGAGAGCAGCACGTTGAACACCTCACGTCTGCGGCTCTCTTCCGGGATACCCCATCCACCAAGGTGCCAGGCATCCGTCAGATCGTGCAGTGCCGCGCGGCCGAGCATGGTCATCCTGTCCTGATCCTCGAGTTCGACCTTCCCGTTACGCGAGATATAGCGCAGATGACGCCGCACGGCACCCATGCCCTGCGCGCCCGACGCCTTGTTCGTGATCTTGACCATCACCTCCGGGGTACGTTGGAGCGTGCGGGCCAGCTGCTCGCGCATGCGTTGTGTGTTGCGTCGGAGCTCGCCGCGTGACATGCGCGGCGCACGCGCGTGCCGTAGCGGATCATGAAAAAGCCGGTCTCCCCAGTTCAGCAGCATCTGGTCGACCCAGGTTTTCGGGAACGACATGCTAGCGGCTCCAGCGATCGAGGTTGGCGCGCAGCACCTGCGTGACCGTGCGCAGGTGCGTATCAATCACGGCGCGCGTGTCCTCGAACACGCGCACAGTGTCGCGCGCACCACCATGCGTCTGCAACCGACCGAGCAACATCACGATCATGGCCAGATGCTGGTTCGAGTCCGCAAGCAGTCGCATCTCGCGCTCGCCCAGTTGCGGCTCATGCACGAGCTGCGCACGGATCACCGCAACTATCCAGCGATTGACATTCATTCCACCAGTCAATGCACGCTGCCTGGTCACTTCGAGTTCCTCCTGCGTGAGACGGATTTCGATACGTTCGCGATGCCCATCGACCGCAAGGCAACGATGTTCGGGCCCACGCACCCCGTCTGGCGACTCGTGCTGGCTCAGCACACCGTGGACCAGTTGCCGGACGCCATCGGCCGCCGTTACACCGTGAAGAGCACACCATGCCTCCCAGCGTGATTTCGCTCGCCCGAGATCTACACACAGTCGCGCACGCGTGGCCATGCCTGTGCTCCTACAGGGATGGAGGCGCGGGTTCTGCCGGCCCACGTTCGACCTCACGGCTTGGGACACGCTCTGCAGCCGGGCGGGTGCGGCGGCGACGCGCGGAGGGGGCCTCAGGATCAAACACGCGCGGTCGCGGAACCGTGACGCCCTCGGCTTCAAACGCGGTCAGCAGCCGCTGCGCACGTTGCTGCACGTGCGCAATGGATCGCTCGCTGAAACCCTGCTGCCGCATCGCGGCGGTCAGCACCGCCATCTGCACGGCACGCTCCCCGGGCGACACGACGGAAGGCTCACGCCGGCGTGCGACCTGCACCTGCTCCGGCGTTGCCGGCGCCGTGGTTTCACTCCTTCCGGCGTCGCCCTTCCTGCCGCGAGCCTCGGGACCCAACTGCGTCCGCTCATGCCCCACGACATCAACCTGCCACGTATTGCGATAGACCTCTTTTTCCTCTTCGCCGATCACGTTTCCCGTCGCGTCGAGAACCGGGACAGTCACTGTCACGAGACGTCGGCCAAGGTTTTCGAGCATGACCTGCTGTCCGGCAAGCGCGCCGGAATCCGCCACGGCCCGTTCCAGATCCACACCCCAGACGACGTGGCCCGCACCACCAGTATCGCGATAGACGACGTAATACGAGTCGCTGCGTGCAGGATTGTGCTGATAAGGCGCACCGGCGTGCTCGACCAGTTCGCCCATGTAGCGCTGCCGCTCCTGCCCCTCGGGCTCGGCAACGCGTGGTCCCGCTTCGGCGGCTGGAGCAGCCCGGGGCAGCTCCGCGGGCGCTGGCGGCGCCGGCGCACGAGCCTCTGGCTGCCAAAGAGCATCGCGCCTCGCTGGTTGCGCCGCCTGTGATTCTGTAGAACCAGGCGCGGCCTCAGGCGCTGCTGGTCGATTCGCAGGAACCTGCGTGGCCGCAGTCGTTTCCATCACGTCGATGCGGTTCGTCATCCGATCACGACGGTTTTCGGCCAGACGGGCGAAGTCGACTGCCTTCGGCTCGTATCCGCTCACCTCGATGCCGAGCAGCGTTGCCTGAACCCACACCTCGCGCCGGAACTGCTCGTGGCCCGACACCCGGATGCGCCCCCAGGCCTTCGCACGGGCCATGTCCACCATCGACTCGACGACATCGGGGCGGTTGTGTTCCGTCACGAGGTACGGACCAATATCCTCGAAAGCGAGCTGATGCGGCGCATCTTTCAGGAAATACTGGTTGCCGGCCCGCAGGTAGCGCTTGCGCACCGTCTCCGGCGGATTGCCAAGCGGCACCCAGCGCGTCGCGGATGCATCTTCGGCACCACGAGGATTTGCCTGAGACGCCGTTTGCTGTGCGGCGGCCAGCGACGGAGCATCCGCTAGGATGGCCTGATCGCGCAGCCGCGCCCGCGCTGCATCGAACTCGCGGCGTCGGCGTGCGGCCAGTGCGTCTGCCGCGGTCTGATCGAAGCGCTCCGCGCCCGCGGCGCCGCCCTGTGGATCCGGGATGGGTGGCGGATCCGGCTCGATCACATTGATGACCGGTTCGTCTGCACGCGGGCCGGAAGAAGTTGCGGTTTCATCCATCATGGATCTCCCTCTGATCTCTGCACTGGCGGGCAGAGCGTCGCACGCTCAGCGTTGCTGTCCCTGTCCCTGCTCCTGCTCGCGGCCGACGCGCTCCTTCGACTGCGCGAGGGCCGCCGCCCGTGCCTCCCTCGCACGGGTCCACGACGTGGCCTGCAGCTGGTCAAGCATTGCGTCGAGGTCGTTGCCGAAACCCACCTCGCGGGCAGACTTTTTCAGCGATGCCACCGTGCGCTCGAGCAGGTCGCGCGCACGGTCCCACGGATACACCTTCCCGTGGGTGCCGTCGTAACCGACCTGTACCTCCGCCCCATTGAGACGCTGGTTCTCGTCCATCCACCGCAGGCGGTCCGAGACGAACTCCAGGTCCGACTTCGCGTGGAATACAACGCTGCGCGTGGACACCTCCTGGATCAGGTAGTGCTCGGTGTTGAACACCTCGCCGCGATACGGACCGCCGTTCTCGCGTGGCGTCGCCATACGGATCTGCGCGCCGAAGCGGTGCTGTGCGAGTGCCTTGATCTCGCCCGGCACCTCATCGAGTCCGTACAGCGGTTCGCCCACCTGATGCCGTGCCGAAGCACCCGCCGCATGCGCCGGTGGTGGCTCAGCCCTCGGCGCATCGGCTTCGCGCCGATCCGCGTCCGGGGACTGGGACTGGGACTGGGACTGGGACTGGGACTGGGACTGGGACTGGGACTGGGACTGGGACTGTGCTTGCGCAGTTGTCGGTTCCGGTGCTGGTGATGTGCTTTCCTGCGGCGTCGGTTCCGGCGCGTCCTGATGGTCGGAGCGACGACGCGAAGTACGGCGCCGACCCGATACCTCTCCATCACCCACGAGTTTCTCTTTCACATTGCCCATTGCATGGTCCTCCTTCAATGCGTCACCCGATCCCTGTGCAACCACGGGCTGTCGGTCGGCTTCTCCATCCGCTACATCCCGTTGCGGTGCTCCGTACAGCGACTCCCGTAAAAGCTCACCAACGACACCGGGCCCGGACAGCACTGCCATGTCGTCGAAATCAGTCGGCACGTCGCCGGCAATCCGTGCCTGCGGCGCGAAGCGCGGCTCGGCCAGCAGCGAGGACGTGCCGAGCGCGGCCTGCTTCGCATGCTCATACCCGGCACCGAGATCGGCGAGCACCAGCATCTCCGCTTCCGGGTACCGGCCCCGCCACATCGCCGCCGCCAGCCGCAGGTTGCCGCTCGACAGTGCGGCGACGCTGAACCAGCCGGTCGCCTGCCATGCTGCCAGCGCTGTTGCCACGCCTTCGGCTATCAGGATGGGCGTCAGCGCGCCATCACGGAACCGGTCTGGTTCCACCACCCAATAGCCGCCCGACTTCGCGCCGCCCGCGAGAGCCGACTTGCGCCCTTCGGCATCGATCAGTTCCAGCGTCGAGAGGGTGTCGCCGATGCGAACCGGCACCACCAGCACGCGCCCCGTGAGCGGCTCCTCGGCACTGCGCGGCGCGTATCCGAGCAGCGCATGCAGTTCTTCGGCCTCCAGCTCGCGCAGTGTCGGGACTGGCCGGACCTGCTTGCGTTCGAGATACGGGTGCCCGGGACCGACTGGCCGGGCCCACTTCCAGATCGCCAGCGCCTCCCGCGCGACAGACGCCTGCCGCGCGCGCACGCGAGCCTCAACCTGGGGACCGTGCCGCGCCTTCTCCACGGACGGACGGACTGGCAGCATGCGCGACCTGTCTGCCGGATCCATTGCCGCGCGCGAGGCCCGCACATCGAAACCGTGCTGCTGTGCGAGCCAGAAGAGAGAGGCAAGCGTCTTGCCGCCCGACTCGCCGGCCGAGCGCCAGGTCACTCGCGCAGCACGCTCGCTGTAGTTGTGGGCGGTGCGGCTCCACTCGTCCCAGATGTCGAAGCCGGCCTCGCCGAATCCCTGCTTGAGCGCGAAAGCCATATCGACCCACGTCGCGTAGTCCTCGGGAGGGATCATGGTCAGCGCCGCACGGGCACGTTCTTCTTCGCTCAGATACCGCGTATTCATCGGCGTTCTCCATGGAGCGGCACGACGCTCGAGCCGTCAGCCGTGCGCGATGCGGTTCTCCCACGTTGCGTACGCGGTGCGCCGGAGGCGCGCCTGGCCTTACGCCCCGGCGCGCCTTCTGCGGGGCGCAATTCCGCGACATCGAGATCAGACGGCGACAGCCGCCGTGCAGCTACGGCAACGCGCACAGCTGGCACGCCCAACAGCATGAAGTGCCGCTCGACGTAGGCAGCCGCCTCTTCGTCGCTCACATCGTTAGGATACCGTGGCAGGTCACGGGGATCCCAGGCCTGCAGCACCTCCAGATAGTCCGGGGGAATGTTCATCACACCGGCTTCGTCCACATCGTCCGGTTGCACATCCCTCACCCGCCGCTCGACCTGGGCGATAAAACGCACGAGGTCCATTGCTGGAATCGCTGGCGCGACCACCAGGCGTGACGTGAAAACAGGATCCTGCCAGTAGCAGATCCGCTCGGCCCGGATCGGCTTCGTGTTTTCGAGCAGGATGATTTCGCTGTCCCGCCCGAGCTCCTTGAGTTCCTGCGGCAGCAGCAGCGGACGGCGCTGCTCCGAAAAACTCTCGCTCGCCCCGCCACGTCCGCCGAAGATGGCATTCGAGCGGCTCACGCTGCGCGAGCGGTCCGTAAAGGTGCCGAGCATCTCCGAGTATTCGTTCGCGTCCTTCTGCTCACGCGGCGCGTAGATGATCTGCATCGCGTGATTGGTGACGAACGCCCTGGCATCCGCCCGGCCGTAAACCGACTCGAGCTGCGACACCGACTGCACGATCGAGAGCAGCCTCAGGTTGTATCCCGCCATATAGGCGACGGCGCGGGCAATGATGTGGATCTTGCCGACCGACGTGAATTCGTCCATCAGTAGCAGGCACTGGACCTTCAGCTCCGGATTGTCCTGGGGCAGCTGCCGCGTATTCAGGTTGACGAGTTGCGAGAACACGAGGTTGACGAGCAGCGCGGCCTCGGCCAGGTGATCTGGCGTGATCCCGACATAGACCGACATGCGCCGTTTGCGCACGTCGCGCAGGTCGAAGTCATTGGCACTCGTCGCGGCGTCGACAATTGGATTGGCCCAGATCGTGAGCGGCGCATTGAAGGTCGCGAGGATGCTCGCGAGTACCTTGTCGTCATTCGCGAGAAAGCGGTTGAGCGCATCGACGCACGCGCCGCTGAGCAGCCGCCGGTTCTGCAGCAGCGCCTGCTGCAGGTACGCCTTGACCGGCATGCCGTTGCCCGATGACTGCCGCAGTACTTCACCCATCGTCACCGGGTAGTCGGGCACATCGCTGTCGCCGTTGCGGCGCGCATCGCGCCACTCGCACAGCAGCAGCACGATACCGAGAAAGAGGTTGCGTGCCTGGTCCTTCCAGAAGTCGTCGTGACCGCCGACCGGATAGAGCGCGTAGCCGATCGCCAGGATGTCGCCAACACGGAATACGCCGTCCGAGATCGCCGACAGCGGGTTATACCGGTGCGTACGGCCGTCCTCCGCAAACGGGTTAAACAGGTACACGTCGTGCCCGTGTACGCGACGGTAGCCCGCGGTGAGATTGAAGTTCTCCTGCTTGATATCCAGCACGACCACCGAATCCGGATAGCTGAGCAGGTTGGGCACTACGATGCCCACGCCCTTGCCCGAACGGGCCGGCGCCGCGAGCAGGACGAACTGCTGCCCGGTGAACCGCAGATAGCGCCCACGCCAGACACCCACGACCAGCGGCGGGCCACTGTACGCGCCTGAAGTCGCCATCGTGCTCATAGCAGCCCTGCCCGGCGGACATCCGCCTCGTTTGCGAACCTAGCGCTGCCATAGAGGCGCCGTCGCCCAGACTGTTCCAGAAGCGTGTAAACGCCGAGCGCGGGTGCGCCGAACGCCAGCAGCACGCCGAACAGCGCAGCACCGGCAAGCCGCCGCCCCTGTTCTGGCAGACGTCCGTCATGCCAGGCCAGCGCAGCATCTGGCCACGCATGAAACCCGGCATGAAGCGGGTTGACGTGCTGACTCGCGACGAAGAAAAACGAAGCCAGCCAGAGGGCAAGCGTCAGTCCGGCTGCCGCAGCGGCCATGATCGCAAGCGTGACCAGCGCAAGCATCGCGTGGTACCAGATCACCTTGCTGGTTGACCGTCCCGTTCCAGTTGCCTTTCCGATGTCCATGACCTGTTCTCCTTTCACCGGAAATCCGCGTGATGGCGGCGCAGCGGATCGAACCAGACCTCCGTCATCGACCAGCGCCGGCCGGTCTGCGCGCCAGATTCATCGAAGAGCGCGGTGGCCTCCATGTGCGCCACCACGTCGATCGTCATGAAGAGCAGCCGGCGCAGCGCCGCGTCGTCCCATGTGGCGGCTTCGGGGTGTTCCTTGGCCATCAGCGCGAACCGCTCGATGGCGACCGATGCGCTCGACGCGTGATAGCTCGTGATCGAACCGGAGTGCCCGGTCGTCAGCAGCTTCAGGAAGTCGTACGCTTCGCTGCCCCGCAGTTCGGCGAGCAGCACGCGGTCAGGACGCATGCGCATCGAGCTTGCGATCAGATCCGCAGGCGTCACCTGCGCCTGGCCGTGACCACCCTTGCTGTAGATCAGGTGGACGCAGTTCTCGATGTGACGGATGAAGAGCTCGCGCACATCCTCGATCGTCACGATGCGTTCGGTGGCCGGGATGTACCGGCACAGCGTCTTCATGAAGCTCGTCTTGCCCGAGCCCGTGCTGCCCACGATCACGAGGTTCAGCCGGCCGCGCACCGCCAGCTCGAAGAACGCCGGGAACTCGCGCGCTTCGAGGCACCTGGCGAGATCACGACCCAGGAGGCGCCGTGCCGGCACCGCCTCATCGAGTCCAGCCGGGCGGAACCACGTAGTCTGCGCGAACAGGCCCTCACTTTCGTAGGCGTCGAGCGTCTTCTCGCGCGAAGACGGACGGCGGATCGTCACCGACACGGTACGCGGGGGCACCACCGGCGGGATCACGATCTGGACGCGCGCATCACCGGGCAGCAGCGCGGAGAGCACCGGATGCAGCGCCGAGACCTCCTGGTTCGTGAGCGTTGCAATCGCCACCGCGAACGACATCAGGCGCTCGAAGTCGAGGTCCGCACAGTCGTGTGCCTGCCATCCGAGATGGGTCTCGGTCAGCACGCGCTGCGGCCGGTTGATCACCAGCTCCGTGAGAGCCGGGTCTTCGAGCAGCCCCGCGAGCGGGCGCATCAGCTCGCGCACCGAAGCATCCTCTGCCAGCCTCGGCAGCGGGCCGTCTGCCTGTACCGGCGCTTCGCTCAGGATATGGGCCGACGCGTTCATCGCGTGCCCCCTGGCTCGAGCGCGTAGACCGGACTGAAATCCAGATCCCGGGCGACGATAATCGTGAACTCGGCCCCCTGGTTCTGCGTGAGTGTGGGCGGAATGTTGATCGTGCTGTCGAGCACGCGCGAGGCCATGTCATTGCCCTGCTGCTGCGTGTTCTCGAATACGACCGAGCCGTTGCTGTTGCCTCCACGCGTCGCGAGGTACCCGATCGCATCCTGCGTCATGCCAAGCAGCATGGCCGCGCCGATACGCTCGCCCCAGTGGTTGTTCACGTACCCGCTCACGCCGATGCGCCCCAGCGCGTCTGCCGCGGGAGAATCGATCTCGACTGTCACACCCTCGGGTGTCTTGATGCGTGCCGACAGGATGAACACCCGGTTCTGCCCGGGCGCCAGGTTCGAGCGGTATTCGCTGTTGATCTGCGAGCCGCGCCCGATCAGCACAACATGGCCGTCATCCGAATAGACGTTCTTCGTCACCGTGCAGGTCGAGATACCCGCCTGTGTCGAATCGAATGCCGTGTCGCCCGCGCAGTCGATCTTGGCGCCTTCCGCGAGGATCAGGCTGCGATTGCCGAGAAAGCCCGCGCGCACTTTTGGCGTCACCGTCGGCGTCAGTGCCTGCGCAAGCGGACTGCTTCCCTGAGACTGGCTGCCGGATACGACAGTCGCTCCCGGCGAAACGCCTGGCGCTGATGCCGCCGGGTATGCCCCTTCGTCGGCAGGGCCATTGCCTGCGCCCGTACTGCCGGTAGCGAGCAGCGGTGCGTCGTAATAGCTGCGAGCTGGTGCGGTGTGCACGGGGGCTTGCCGCGTCGACCCTGCAACGGCAGCCGACGCAACAACGGGGGCCTCCGCCGGGCCGCTTGCGGCGGCAACAGCCGATGCCGGTGCGTTCCCGTCGCCGAACACGCGGCCTTGGGACGGCTGATCCTGGACGGCATCCCGCCTGGCCTTGTCCGCCGCATCGTGCCGTGCGAGAAACCCGTGGATCGTCCAGACTGCTCCGCCGATCACGACGGCCACGACCAGCAGCGGCGCGATCCACCAGGCGCGGGCGCGGCCACCCCGCTGTCCCAGTTCCGGCATGCCGCGATCGGCCGGCTGGTTCGGGACGTCACCGTTTATCGTATCGGTGACCTTTGCCGGGTCACTCTCGGGCACAACCCCGGGCGCAATCACATTGCGCGGCGTTTCCTCATTCATGGCCGTCGCTCCGCAGGACACGCTTCACACCGCTTACTGTCGTGCCGTCCGCCGGTGGCACGCCGTCCACATCGAACGCGTCGTTCCACAGGCCGACGACCTCGTCGCCCAGACGCAACACGAAACGCCGGGCCACCTCGTGTACGACGATCACGTCGTCTTCCATGTGCCGGTCAACCACGCTTTCGCTGCTGTTGCCGGCGACCCGGAAGATCGCCGGGATGCGGCGGTTATTCGGGATGCGGATGTAGGTGAAGCGTCCGTCGTCCCATGCCGCCGTCGGCGCGATATCTTCCGAGTGCGGCATCACCTGCATCGAGTAAGCGGTGTTGCGCACCACCGGCGGCTGGTCAAGACGCTCGCGCACAAGAGCGGCATCGTCTGCGGCCTTCGTCTTCGTGGCCTGCGCATCCGGATAGACGAACGTGATGCGATACATCTCCTCGTCGTTACCGAAACGGGCCCTGAGCGGCAGCACGACCAGGTCGAAGCTGTAGCTGTGCCGGTCCGTGCGGATTTCGAGGTTCGTGTCGTGCGCAGCAAGCTGCGGCTTGAGGTAGACATCGTGGTCGCCACGGTTTGCAACCACCTGCCATCCGTTCCGGTCGCCCGGGGCCACGATGAGGATGTGCTCGGCCGGATCAAGTGCAATGTGCGTAGCGAAGCCGCGTTGCGCGACAACCCGCACCACCTCGTCCTGACGGTACACGATCTGCCGCACACGCGAGTCGCCTGACCAGCCAGGCACGTCGTAGGCAAAGGCTGCGGCGCAACCCCCTGCCAGCCCGGTCACCAGCACGGCGGCTCTTACCAGGATGTTCAGTCTCATGGCGCACCTCCAGGGGCCGACAACGACGCGGGCGACGCCGCCGTAGGGGTAAATTCGGGATCGCGGCTGTACGCCGTCACCCTGAAGCCGAAAGGATTCTCGATGGCCGTGCGCTCACGTGTGAAGATGGACGGCCGGTAAGTGAAGGCAAGCGTGATGACAAAGCGCTGCGGCGGCTCCGCGTTATCGATGCCGTTCTTCCACGTCGTGCGCTCGATATGCACGACGGCACGGCCGGGTTCGTCCGGCACGAGCGTCGTCGAGAGGATGCGGATGCGCCGCTGCGAGTTCGCCCCGAGCTGCCGGTCCAGTGCGTCGGGGCCGCTGTAGATCGACCGGTAGTCCCGCGCGACACGGTCGTCGCTCATGCCGAGCACGCGGTCGTAGTCCATCTGCAGCAAGCCCCAGTCGTAGCGCTCGCGCGAGCGCACGTACACTTCCACCCAGTGCTTGTCCTCGATATCGCGCATGTGCATCTGCTTCGCGTCGAGCACGTCGATCACCTGTGCTTCACCGGTCAGACGGTCGACCTCGATCGGCAGCGGCACCACCCGGTAGAACGGGACCATCACGGCCAGTGCGACCGCACACAGGATCGCGACCACCACGGAGCCCACGGCCACGTGCCATGCCCGACGCTCCGAGCGTTCCTGCAGGTGCGTGACCGACACCTCGAAATCGAGTGCCCGGCGATAATCACGTGACTCACGGGCGTCGCGGTCATTGCTCATGGCCGCCTCCATCGGACGGGGGAGCCGGTGGCATACGGTTCACCGGAACACGGTGCAAACCATCTGGCAGGACAGTTTTGGGTGGACTGGCCGAGCATCCATCAGCCAGTATGACTAATTGAATGACAATGACGGCCACAACAAAACGGATCATGTCAGCCTCCTCGGTTGCCGAACTCAGTTGCCAAAGTTCGCAGGTACCATCTGGTCCTGCAGCCGCGCGGTGTTGCCGGCGCGCTTGAGGACAAGCTCCTGCTGCTGCTCGGCAATCAGCCGGTCCTCGGAATCGGCCAGCATCCTGAAGAGCTGCAGCTTCGTCATCTCGTTGCCAACCGCCGTGCTCTCAGTCTGGATGCGTGCTTGCAGTTCCGAGATGCCTTTCTGGTCCTGCGTCACGTCGATCTGCTGCATCAGGCTCTGGATCTGGTCGAGCTCCTGGAGCTCCGTCTGGTACGCCTGGGTGCCAAACGCCTTGTCCTGGAACGGCTTGTTCAGCGCGCGCTGGCAGACCTGCTGGTCGATCCCGCTCTGGTCCTCGCAGTTGTAGATTTCGCTCGCCGAGCGCAGCGTCTGCGCGCTGCCCGTGAGACCAGCATAGCCACCGTTCTGGATCGCCATGTAGACCGACTGCCAGTTCGACGGCAGCGAGTTCGACAGCACCGGATTGCCCATCAGTTCACCGAAGCCGCGCGTACCACTGAGCGACTGATATAGCTGGAGTTCCTGCTGCACTTCCTGCTTCAGTTGCCCGACGGTCGCGATGGCCTGCACCACGTTCTGCGCGTCGAAGACGGGGATGCCCTGTGCATGGGCCGAGGGCATCGTCAGCACGACCACAGCCGCCGCGATCGGGGCAATACCGATATGGATAGGTAACCTGATCATGACCATGACTCTCCTGAGTTATCCTGGTCGCCAAGGTGCTCGCGGGCGGCGCGCTGATAGGCAGGGATCTGGCCTGAACCGCCGCCCGCGTTCGCGCTACCGACTTGCCCGCTGCCGTTGGAAATTCGCCCCCCCGGCCGACGCTGGCCGCGTCCGAGACTCACGAGCGAGCCGAGACCTCTCACGGCACCACGCGAGGCAAATCCGGCCACAAACGCACCGAACCCCGACAGCGTGGCGCCTCCGGCAAGTCCCGAGGCGACGGCCGGCAGTTGCCAGCCGATGGTTGCCAGCAGCAGGGACGTGATGAACAGGCCAAATGCCGCACCCCAGGGGGCTATAGCGGTGAGCACTGCCTGACCCGCTGCAGCGAGCGCCGAAGCGTTCGTATCGGGCGGGGAAGTCGTGACGTTGAACGGCGCGAGGTCGGCGGAGAACGCCGTGAGCGCCATCCCAAGAAAGGCTGCGATGAGGATCTGCAGCAGCGCATAGTTCGTGACCTTTGCGGTCCACGCCTCGAAGAAACGCGCCGTCGGACCAAATGCGCCACAGGCAATGAAGGCCGGGCCGAGCCCCAGCACCAGATCGAGCAGCATCCTCGCCATCGTGACCTCGAAGGCCAGAACCATCAGGAAAATGGCGCCGCCCAGCCCCACGATGAATCCGCCGACCAGATCACCAATGCCTGCGACGATGCCACTGACACTGAAGCCTTCGTGCGTCGCCTTGTCGAAGTAGGCATCCATCACGATGTCGATCTGCCGGTCATAGCAGTCGAGGGTCTGGTAAATGGCGGACGCGCTCGTGCCTGTCACGCTGCTGCCACTCACCGTTCCGCAGCCGGTGTTGCCTGCACCGCCATTGGCCGCCGCGGTCTGGATCGTCTGGGCCAGGCCCGTCGTCGCCCCTTCGACTGCCGTGACGACCTGGGACTGATAGATACCCGCGCCGAGCGCAAAGGCAAGCATGACGGCCACCTTCAGGCCGCGCCACGCGAATGCAGGTACCGACTCATGGGCCTCGCCGCGCACGACGGCGAACCCGTACGTGATGATCCAGATCGTCAGGGCCGTCGTGACAACAGGTACCAGCGCGCTGGAGAGGGCTGAGGACACGCTCGTGACATACGTCGACATGCCGTTTTCGAGCGTGCCGCCGACTGAAGTGAAAAGGCCGCTCATCGTGCACCTCTTCCCGACAGACGCCGGGCCAGCGCGTTCGGGACTGCCCCGGTCGCACGACGCTTGGCCAGCCGCTCATGAAACACGGGAAGCCACGCCACGGGATCGTCGCCGACCTCGGCGCGAACCCCGTCCAGCAGTTCGACGTTGTCCGTCGTCCCCGACAGGACGTCGAGCACATCACCGAGTCCGGCGAGATCCAGCCTGCCGATGGCCGAACGGTGGCCCTGCTTCATGAGGAACAGGCGGCTGTTCTCGCCGAGAGACCGGACGATGTTGAATTCGGCCTCAGTCAGCTTGAAGCCATGCACATAGTCGTCGTAGTCGGCACGCGGGTTCGGCAGGAAGAAGAACGTCGCGGTCTGCTCGACCAGCGCGCGCGCGATGTCGCTACGCAGCACATCGGCCGGGGACTGCGTATCAAAGATGCCCAGACCGTTCTGCTTGCGGATCGTCTTCTGCTTGTCCTTTGCGAAATCCGTGAAAACCGGATCGCCCAGCCGCTTCCAGAATTCGGTCATCACATAGACGAAGCGCCGCCCGTCGATCAGGCTCTCCGTCAGCTGCAGCAAGTACATCGTGACCGGCGTCGACACCTCCGGATCGTCGAGCAGTTCCGTATCATCGAAGCCGAAGAGATGGTTCTGGCGGAAATCCAGCAAGTCCGACGGGTTGTCCAGCACCCACCCGAGCCGTCCGCCTGCACACCACTTCGTGAGCCGTGCATGCAGGCTGTTCTCGCCCACGGCGGGCAGCAGTTGCCGGACCATCGACAGGCGACGCAGCCGCCGTTCCATGCGTGCGACCTCCCGCACGGCACGAGAAATATCGAGCTCGTCCTTCGCCGACAGCAACATGCCGGTGTCGACCAGACGACGCACCAGCCGCTCCCAGAAATCCAGTACCGCCTCGTCAGGATCGAGCTGGAACGGATTGAGTCCCGTCGGGACACCCCGTCGAAACACTGTGTAGCGGCCGCCCATCGCCCGGATCGCGATCTCGGTGCCCCGGTCCTTGTCGTAGACGACGCCGGTGAGGCCATACTTCATCGCCATTGCCAGCAGGAACAGCTCCAGCACTGTCTTGCCCGCACCGGCCTGCCCGATGATCTGGGTGTTGGCGAGCGCCTTTTCGTCGCCCGAGTCCTTCTTCTCAGGCGTCGCGTGGAAATTCAGGTACAGCGGCTGGCCACTCGGCGTCTTGACGATCGTGATCGCCTCACCCCACGGATTGCCGTCGCGCTTGCCGGTCGCGAAGTTGTGCAGGCTCGCGAGTCCGCAGAAGTTGCGCGAGGTGAGCTTCGCCTCGCGGGGCCGGTAGCGCCAGTTCCCGGGCAGCTGCGCGAACCATGCAGCGTCCGCTACCAGATCGACCAGCGCCGTCTGGAAACCCACGTCCGCGAGCTGCGTGCGCGCCTTCGCCACATGCCGCGCGACCTCGTCCGGCCGGTCGCCGAGCACCGCAAGCGAATAGTGATATTCACCGAGGACGAAATCGCCGTTGATCAGGTCGTCGAGCGCCTGATCCATTGCCTGCACCTGCGACACCGCCACGTCCTCGCCCGCGATCAGCTGGTTGCGCTGACGCTCGAGCGCTTCTTTCGCCGTGGGACGGTCGAGGATCGTGAAGCTCTGGGTCTCGATGTATTCGAAATCGCCATAGAGCAGACCGTCGAGCATCCCCGGCTCGGTTTCCTCGGGGTAGTCTTTCAGGTCGAGCAACGCCGCGTAGCGCGTCGAGCCGGGCATGCGGATCTCGACCTTCTCGGTCCGGAAGAACAGCCGCGAAGTGGGCAGCGCTTCCGCGATCCGGCCTGCCGGTACCGGTACCGGCTCCCATGCGGCATTGACGAGATAGGCCAGGAATTCCAGCGCCGCCGAGAAACGTACGGGTCGCTGCGTGTAACGGATCGGCTTCCTGTAGACGCCGAGCGGCACCGGATCCCAGGGCTTCAGGCCGGATTCGACCTGGGCAGCGAGCTCCGCCATCACCTTCAGGGCTTCGTGCTGGTCGCGCCGGATATCATCGGGCGTGCGCCGGGCCGCCTGACTGAAGATACGCCCCAGGCGCGTGCGGTGCGGCCGGTACACGAGCGTCAGGTACAGCTCATTGGCCATCATCCGGTAGCCGGCAAAGCTCGCGTAATAGCGCGTGGCGAGCTGCTGGCAGAACGGGTTGCCGTATGGCGTAGCGAAGTGGTCGGTCACGCGCCGGCGGATCCGGTGTGCCCACAGGCCGACGTGACCACCCGGCAGGCTGCGCACGAGCTGGTTGAACCCTTCGTGACGCACGAGGATGTCACCGGGGTCGGCCGCCTCGAAGGCGATGCCGGCGATTTTCCAGACCCGCAGGTAGTCACCTTCGCGCGTGCGGATGACGTGGTCAGTCACATGCGACGAGAACGGCACGAAGTCTGAGAGCCTGATCTCGCGTTCGGCCATGTCGATGAATTGCGGCGGCGCACCCATGTCAGCCCCTCCTCTTGAGACAGAGCGGCATATAGGCGTGCGCACCCCAGAAGCGACGGTTGCGCTGGCGAAACACCATGCGAGTGCGCAATGCGAACTGCGCGAGGCGCTGGTCGTCGTGGCGCGTGACCGAGCGCATCGTGACGAAGACGGGGATGAGGAGCAGCACGATGCCGACGCCTACCGGCGGGCTCGCAAGCAGCGCCCAGATAGCGGGAATCAGGATGCTGCTGCCCACCATGAGGAACGGCACGAGCGGCACACCCCAGAGCATCGCGGGTCGCGTGCAGCCCTTGAAGACGGGATCCCTGAGCGGATTCATGTGCGCCTCCGCATCAGCTCGTCGGGATCAGCATCGCCGCGATCACCGTGGCGCAGCCCACGAACAACCCGCCGATGAACACATTGGCGATATCGCCGAAGCGTGCGTGCTGGAACATCATCTTGAAACCCGCCCAGATGATCGAGATCGAGCACACCACCGCGCCCACGCTGAGCAGCGTGGTCTGGATCGTCGTGAGCAGCGTGTTGACCTGCGAGAGCTGGGCGTATGCCGGTGTCACCGTCAGTATCACCATGGGCACAACCGCGAGACTGCACCATGCATGTCGCGCCGATCCGGGCGTCCGCAACTGTCGAGGAATGCGACTCCATTTGATATGTACTCCTGATTTCATGGATTACTCCTGTTACGCACGTTGTCTCTGTTTTCTCAGAACACCACAGCACTTTCCTGCGTCATATCGTCTGCCTGACCGGCCTGGTGTCCCGCCCTGCCGCCCACGGGGTTCGGGAGACCGGGCGGACTACGGGATGGGGCGGATCGCGCGCCTGCCAACGAGGAGGGAATGAGGGGTACGGGTGAAACATCGCCTGCAATGGCCGGAACCACCGGATCCGGGTGAGTAGCCTGGGCGACCACTCGCTGCACATAGCCCGTACGAAAGCCGGTGGAAAAGTCGCCGCTTGCGTAGCACGACAGCCCCGCGCGCAAAGTGTCCTGGGTCTGCGCATGTGCTGGCTCATGTGCCCGGTCGTGTACCCGCGCGCGTGCTTCTTTTGCGCGCTCGAAACACTCCTGAAGAATGGCCGCGCCCGTGGCAAGATTCCGGCACGGATCGAAGACCGTCTCTGGTGTCAGGCCGAACCGTATCCAGTTCGAACGGTTCACCTGGGCGAGACCGGCGCTGTAATTCCACCCTGCGGCATCCAGCGCACGTGTGGTCGCGACGGCTTCATCGAGGGTCACCGGCTGTCGCTGAAGGCGGCCATGCACCACCCCGATCGCGTACGGGTTGAAACCGGATTCGACCTGTACGACCGCGGCCATCGTGGCAGGCGCCACGACAGGCGCGCACTGCTGTGCCAGGATCATGAATGCGGCGGGCAGCATCATTCGCCACCTCCCTGACCGCCTTCGTTTTCGTACTCCCGCTCGAGAAAGAGACGTGCCGACTGCGCTGGCTGATACGGGATCGCCGTACTGCCTGCCCCGCAGGACTCCGTGATCGTGCGGTCTGCGCCTCTCGCGTCCCACCACACCCGCGTGTACAGCGCACCGTCGATCTCGACGTTGATCGCACCGCGCGCATTGCACAGCAGCTCGCTCTGTTCGGGGCCGCCCCAGTACAGCAGATCCTCACGGCAGTACCCTGCACTCGCAAAGACGTTCACGACCGAGGTCCCCTGCGAGCCGCCCGCTCCGAAATCGCACGTCGGGAAAGAATCGCCGTGCCGCAGGGCTGCCCACAGTCTCTCGATTGGCGGAACACACTCACCGTACTGTTCAGGGCCGCCGGGATTGGACAGGCACAGGATCACCTGGCAGCCCCAGTCGTCAGCGCGGGCAGTGCCGGGCACCATGATCGATGTGCCGAGGACTGCGGAGGCCACGATCAACCAACGGCTCAGCGCCCGTAGCAGAGCACGGCCCACCAGGGCGACGTTGACGGTGGTAGTAGATACAGTGGTAGCGTCATGCATCGCACACCTCCGCATCGCGAAGGGCCGGCACGATACCGTCCTGGATCGCTTCCAGGCGATGTGCGAGCACATCGAGACAGGCGGCCCCCGCACGGATGTCTTCAGGCACGTCTGCATCCCGTGGAGCAGCGTCGCTATCCGCTGGCGTGAAAGGTTCGGTGCGGCCGACGGACCTCAGGTGGGGCAGCCAGGCGTATCCACGGGGAGACGCCGGGTCCGCGATCAACCACTCACGCAGCGTCGTCTCCATCACCTTCACCCACGCCTCTTTCATTGCCACAGGGATAGCCACAACCGGCAGAATTCCGGTGAAACGGAGTGCCGGATTCAGTCGAGCCCGGATGCTGCGGACGCCGTACGTGCCGTTGATGACCTCCGAGGCGCAGTTGATGCATTCAGGTGACACCGCGATGGGGCTCAGCACCGCGTCCACGAGAGCCTCTGCACAGACGGCCCTCAGATCGGGCAACGCGGGAGCGTCGACGAGGCAGACATCGAACCACGGTGCCACCGCAGACAGCAGGTGACGAAGATTCGCGTAATAGCGCGTGCAGGCGGGATCATCGTGCGAGAGCAGACCGTCGATCGCGTTCGCGTTGAGCACATGCACGCAGCCACCCGATGCGGATCGTGCGCTATCCACCGGCTCCACCACCCGGTTGCAGGACACGATCACGTCATACCGGTAGCGGGCAAGCAGGTGTGCGCAGCGCGGTGGCTCGGCCAGGTCCAGTACCAGCACCCGCCAGTGGCAGGTGCACTGCAGGTGGCGGGCCAGCAGACAGGTCAGCGTCGTCCTGCCCGAACTGCCCTTCGTTGAAACGATCAGAAGCGATTTCATGGTTCATCGTCCTCAGCTGCGCCCGCTGTCGATGAACCTGCGAAGAAAAAAGAACCCGCGGTGCCAGGGAGGCTGATCGCGGGCTCAACGGGGAATCATTGCATCAGCACCAGAATGCAAAAAGCCTGCAGATGCAGGCTTTTTGCGAATGCGTCACGGCACACCACGTCGTCGCACAGACATCGAAACTGCGGGGCCGCTAACGCGTACTCGGTCGTGCGTGGCACGTTGACCGGATCAGATTGTTGACTTCAATCTAGGCGAGTGAGCGGTGCAATGCAAGTGCCCTCAGGCGCCCCGCTATCTCTCCCATTACCCACGTGTTCCCAGGTGTTCCCACGACGTCCGAAAAAATTTTCACGTCCAGACGTTCATCCCAACGTTCCCTGCTACAGCGGCGTCGCTCACCGACACAAGGTGCCGGCGTGCAGCTGCACGAACCGGATCGGCGATGCGCCACTATCTGTCCCCCTCCGGGCGATCAACCGCCTTCACGATTCTGGTTCCCGCCATCCAGGGCCTGTGCGAGAGCCGCCCGTGCGGCGGCAAGTTCGAGTTCAAAGCATTGGGCCGGGAGCCGCGGAATACGCAGCCGACGGCAGACAACCTCCCGACGCGCATGCCAGAGATAGACCATGCGCAACATGTCACGATGCCGGACGTGGAGCGTCTGCCAGGCTCTCGTGATTCGTGCCGCATCGACCGGATCGTAGGCACCGCGCGATGCGTTACCCCAGTTCTCCAGCCGCCGGCGCAGGGGTGCAGAAGCGAGATCGCGACTCATGGAGCGCCTCCCACGTCATCTTCGCGCGCAGGCGCACGGTAACGCGCGGGATTCTCCAGAAACTGTTCTATGTCAGCCGCGCGCCATCCCACCAGACGGCCGCCCAGCGCGATCGCAGGCGGGAATGTTCCCGCCTGCATGCGACGGTAAATCGTTGAACGTGACAGCCCCGTTCTCTCTTCGACCTGACGGCGGCGCAGGATTCTCAGCGCCTCGCTATTCGCAATTGACATGATCTTCCCCCGGAACAGACACCGGCCTTGGGTTGCCGGTACATGGGGCATTCAAGCAGCGGTCGGGTCCTGCCTCCAAACCCGTCTTATCGACGGGAAACTCCCGTCGAAACGGGACGTATGGTGGTAGTCCGGCAGGAGTAGTACCCGTCGCGTCAACCAGAAGAGAAGGTCGTGCTGTCTTCCGATGAATGGCGAAAGCGTACCGTTGAGGCTGGCGTCGTGCGCTGCCCGGCATGCGACTCGCTGACCGTGACGATGGGAGCTTGTGCTGTAGGCACGTACACCATCTACCAGGAATATGTGTGCGAAGACTGCGGGTACGAATTTCAGGCCATGTTCGGCCTGATCGGGTGCGTGCCCGGAAGCAACAATGAGGGAAGCGCTACCCGAGACATTGTTCCGCCGGCAGGCGACTGAGCACATCGACCCCGAACCCGGGATAACGCTACCGGCATGTCGGCGTGGCGGCCCCGCAAGCCGTTGGAGCGCGCTCGCACGAGGCGATTCAACCGCGCCTCAGCGCAAATCGCCGGCGAAGCGGTGCGACGCGCGTCGCCGGCAACCGCAGCGCCATCTGCCGCCCCCCCGGAAGGACTCCGATGCGCCAACCCGACGAATGTCGTCGCCGACATATGACCTTGCAGCAAGCTGGCTCCTCCGATCATGCAAACTGATGGATCCGACCAGCTAGAACTTCATCCTGATACCCGCCCCCACGCTGTTGCGTGACGACACACTGGTCATCGTGTCGTACCGCCACGCGGCGTAGACGTCCGTGCGTTTCGAGAGCGGGTAATCATAACCGAGCACCACAGTCGACCAGCGGATATCCGTGCCCTGGGCAGGCCGCCGGAGCGTTCCCGCCCAGGACACCAGTATGCTGCCCGTGCCGACCTGGGCGCTCGCCCCCACCTGAACGGTATCGTCGGTAAGGTCATTGTTGTTGGTGACACGTTCGTACTGGAGATAGAGCTTCACTGCCTGCAGGCGATACGCGGCTCCGGCCAGCCACGCGGTCTGTTCCGTGGCGCCGTTCAGGAAAAGCGACGCAGTGTGAAGGCTCTGGACTGCGGCCGTCGCAGAGAACGGCCCTGCGAAGTAGAGCACGTTCGCACTATAGTTCGCCTGCCCGGCGTGGCCCGCGATGCCCGCATTGCTGTACAGCACACTTCCTGTCAGACCGCCAGCCTCGGGCGTCTGGTAGACGATCGAGTCGTCAATCGCCGTATCGCTTTGCACCGACGCAGCGCCCATCGCGGAACCCAGAAACGTGTGGACCACCATGGGCGAGAAGACGAACGAGTTACCGAACGGGTTGAAAAGCAGCGTGGAGACGAACAGCAGCGAGTCATTACGCCCCAGCGTCAGCTGACCAAATTGCCCACTCAGGCCGACGAACGCCCTGCGCCCGAAGAATGACTGCCCGTCGTATGCGCCTGACTGGCCACTGTTGATCCGGTAAAAGCTTTCGAGCGTGAAGATCGCCTTCATGCCATCGCCCAGATCCTCGGCGCCCGACATGCCCCAATACGATGTCGAGAGCCCGCCCGAGCCCACCTGCCAGGCGTTGCCCGCGGAGCCGGGCGTACGCACCACCCCGGCAAATGCATCGGCCAGCCCGTAGAGGGACACTGACGACTGCGCGTGCGCCGCGCCCACTGTGACGCACAACGACAGCGCCGCCAGCCCCTTGCTCCATCTTCCCCGCACATCCCTGCACATGTTTTTCTCCTTCATCGCTTGTGAGTGTTCGTTTGTTCGCCTGACGCGCGCCTGCCTGACGGCACGGATTGCCGCCGCACGTCACCCCGGCCTGACGCGTGCGAGCGGCCTTCCGCGCTCGGCCAGTGCAATGGCGATCAGCAATTCGTCCGGTGCCGGCGAGTCGGGTATGCAGAGCGACACCGTGTCGAAGTGATCGAAGCTCCACATGTCCGTGACGCTATGCAGGGGAATGTCGACGCAGGCACCAGCGGGCCCGCGCTTCGTAACAGACGGCATGATCGAAGACGCGCCAGGCAGGCAGTCGCGTACCGCCTTGCCGAGTCGTGGATGAAGCAGCGCCGCTCCCCATTCGAGCGGTACGCCCGTGCCTGCGAGCGCTGCCTTCCCGTAACCCTGGATGTCTTCCCCCGCACAACCGAGCGCAAGCAGCGCCCGTGCGGTGAGCATCTGGCCGAGATCGGCTCCCATCGCAAAGAGCGCCTCAAGCTCGCCGGCAACATCCTGGTCGGTCGGCTTCAGCACCGCAGCGGCCACTACCTGACGGTGCGGTGGGGTCACCGGCGTGCCGAGTTCCGCGCACCGTTCAACGAGATGGACCACGATCCGCGCAATCTGGACGTTCATGGCGCGATCTCCGTGTCGCCCGGGAGCTGCAATTCCGGTCCCGGTGCCGGGAAATATCCTCTCGCCAGTTCGTACGCACGCGCTGCCCGCAGCACCAGGGCATCGCTGCCCCGGCGCCCGATAATCTGCAGGCCGGTCGGCACGTCCCCCACGAATCCGCACGGCACGGATATCGCAGGCACGCCAGCCTGGTTACACCACGCTGTCAGAAGCGGTGCATTGCGCAGATGGCCGGGCAAGCCGGGAACCGGAGGCGGTCCGCAATGAAACGTCGGCGTGAGCAGCAGGTCATAACGCTCGAAGAACGTTTCCATCGATGCGCCGAGTGCGTGACGGGCAAGCAGTGCATCGACGAATGTCGCGGTGTCTATCCGTGCCCCTGCATCCGAAAGTGCTTTCAGGTCAGGGTCAAGCGCCGTCCTGTCGGCTAACTCCATATGCCGCACGCGCTGGGCAAAGAACACGGACCACTGGACCGAATGTATGCGGCCATTGCCGTAGTAGTCGACGATCGGCGCGACGTCGACCTGGATGACCGTCGCGCCGAGTGCCCCGAATGTGTCCACTGCCCTCTCGACACACTCCGCGATGCCCGGCGCCACCGACACACCGTCCGGGGCCAGGCACCAGGCAACCCGCAGACCCGCGACACCGTCGCCCAGCGCGGCGGAATAGCCGGACGGACTCCCTGCCCCCGGAGGCCTGTCGTTGTCCCCGCAGGTCATCGCATCCAGCATCAACGCTGCGTCGCGCACGGTTCGCGCGATCGGGCCGAGCGTGGACAGTGCAGTCCACGACGCCGCACTGCCCGCCGGCACCAGCGCGAACGTAGGCTTGAATCCAACCACACCGCTCCAGCAGGCCGGAATCCGGATGGACCCGCCCCCATCGGTCGCAAGCGACAGCGGACCCATGCCCAGCGCAACCGCGACCGCCGATCCGCCGCTGCTGCCTCCCGGCGAGAGCCGCGTATCCCACGGATTGCGCGTCGCGCCTGTCAACGGACAGTCGGTCACGATCTTGTTGCCGAACTCGGAAGTCGTGGTCTTGCCAAACGGTATGGCGCCCGCGTACCGCAACCTTGCGACGGCCGGTGCATCGGCGTTTTCGCGGTCCGGCGAAGTGGTCCATGACCCGTGCCGTGTCGGAAGACCGGCCACGACAACGAGATCCTTGACCGATACCGGTACGCCATCAAGCGGACCGCACGGCTTGCCCCGCATCCACCGGCGCTCAGCCTCGCCGGCAGCCGACATCGCCCCTTCCTCGTCGAGGGCGCAGAAGGCGTTGACAACCGGATCGAGCTTCGTGACCCGATCCAGTACCGCGCACATGACCTCCACAGGCGAGAGGCTGCGCTGCTGGAAACCGGCGACCAACTGAGCCGCACTCAGCATGAAAATTTCTTTCATTATGTAGTCCTTATCTCTTGATACGAGCTCTTCTGCAAAATGAAGGGATCGTGCCTATCCTTCACAGACCGGCGTCACCGGGCCCGTGGATTCCAAAATCGAAAAGCTGTTATCGGCGAGTGCCTGGCCGATCCGTGTCTGGCAAAGCACATGGCCTCCGTCGTGGCTCACGCCCGTCTTTCCACGTGGAAGTGCTAATGACACGCCCGGCAACGCGGCCTTGACACGAGCTGCGTCAACACTTTCCGCCGCCCGGACGGCTTCGGCGAAAAGACGAATACCCGCATAGGTGTTCTCGCCATGCGGGAGCACCACGGCATAGCGGCCGAGGCGAGGATCGCGTGTATCGGCGTAACGTCCCGTATAGCGCGTGAGGAACGCCTGGTTTTCCGGGTTATCGATGCTCATGAAGTACGACGACACGCCGATCGTTCCGGTCGATGCACCTGTGGTTGCGATCGACAGGGATTCGTGTGCGATGTCCGTCACCAGTTGCGGTTTCATCGCGAACGACCGGTACTGCTTAACGAACGTCACCGGGTCGTCCCCGATGCTGTGCCACACGATCTGTGGCCTGGCACTGGCGACCTGTTGCAGGACGGCCCCGTAGTCGCGCGTGCCGAAGGGCAGCCAGAAAACGTCGAGGAACTTCCCGCCATGGCGGGCTACCGCAGCCTGCAGCTGCGGGACCAGCACCTTCCGGTTGCTGCCGATGTCCGAGACGACTGCGCAGACGGACTGCCCACCGCCGCGCATGAGCCACGCAATGAGCGGCTCGATCCGCTGGCTCGCGGCGAGGCCTGTTGTGAGCAGTTGCGGGTCGCACCGCCCCTCGTCGAAGTTCGGATAGACGATGAGCTTTCGCGCTGCCCTCGCCGCCTGAAGGGCCGCCTCACGCTCGGATGGCAGCACCATGCCCGTGATCATCGCCACGTCGTCACGCATGAAAAGCTGCCGCGCCTTCTCCAGCGTAACGGCCGTCGACATCTGCGTGTCCTCGACGCTCAGTTGCAGTGGCCGTCCCAGCAGCCCACCCGCCGCATTGAGTTCCTCCACCGCCAGCGCGGCGCAGTTACGGTTGGTCTGTCCCACGCGCGTCAGGGGTCCGCTGAGCGGCGCGAGCAGGCCTATCTTCAACGGCCCAGCTGCGCGCGCAAACGGGGAGACGGCCGATGCGGCGAGGGATGCAGCTGCGCCAAGCAGCACGGTTCGGGAAAATTCACGTCGGTTCATGCTTTTTCTCACTGGAGATCACTGGATGTTTTCAGGGCAGAAGTCCGGCACGGCATCGGCGGCAGGAGAGAGATAGCGTGCGAGCGGGTGTTCACCCGTCCCGCCGCTTCGCGGCTCAACGGCGCCGGCATGCACGAGGCGCCCGTTGCTGAGCACGACGCAGCGGCACGCGCTCTGAAGGACGAGGTCGAGATTCTGTTCAACCAGGAGCACGGCCAGCTTCGAGCGGCGGCAGAGGTCGGGTATCACCTCGCCAATACGCTCGACGAGATTCGGCTGGACGCCGTCAGATGGCTCATCCAGCAGGAGCAGTTTTGGACGGCCGCACAAGGCGCGTGAGATGGCGAGGACCTGCTGCTCGCCACCCGAGAGCGTGCCGCCCTGCTGCGAGAGGCGCATTTTGAGCACCGGGAAATAATCGAATACCTCGTCAAGGATGTCGGCGCCACCGGCGGCCTGCGTACCCATCAGCAGGTTCTCGCGCACGGTCAGTTTCGGAAAGATCCACCGCCCCTGCGGCACCAGCCCGATACCCCGGCGCGCGATCTCGTGCGTGCGCAGGCCCGTCACCGGCTGATCCAGGAAAGCGACCTCTCCACTCACACGCGGCAGCAGCCCCATGACTGCCTTCACCAGCGTGGTCTTGCCGGCACCATTGCAGCCGAGCACACCGACCACCTCGTTCGGCAGTACGTCCAGCGTGACGTTGTGAACCACATCCGCGTCGCCGTATCCGGCGCACAGGTTTTCAATGTGCAGCATGTGTCGCCCCCCGGCCCAGATAAATGCGGCGGATCTCCTCGTCGTCCGCGATCTCCGCATACGATCCCCGTCGAACCACCTCTCCCCGGTGCATCACCCACGTCTCACACTCAAGGGCCCGCACGAAACCCAGGTCGTGTTCGATGGCCAGTACCGCGCACCGCTCCCGTAGCCGGTGGATGAGGCGCACCAGCCGCTGCGCGTCCTTCGCGGATAGACCGGCTGCGGGTTCATCGAGCAGCAGCAGTGCAGGCTGGCACATGATGGCCATGCCAATTTCCAGCCACTGCCGCTCACCATGCGGCAGATGCGAGGCGAGCTCGCGCGCTTGCCCGGACAGACCCACCTCCTCCAGCACCGCATCGGGATCTGGCATTGGCGTGGCCCGGTATGCCGCGACGCCAAGGCCTGCCACCACCAAGTTGTCGCGCACGGTCATCGTGAGGAAGGTGTTGGTCCCCTGGAACTTGCGCACCACGCCGCTCCGGCAGAATGCGTGCATCGGGCGGCCGGTCATCCGCTCACCGTCGAGATACAGTTCGCCGGAACCGGGGGCAATCGCGCCTGAGAGCAGGCCAACGAGCGTGCTCTTGCCCGCGCCGTTCGGGCCAATCACGCACAGCAGGTCGCGTGGTCTGATGTTGATGTCGACGCCCGCGACGGCGTTGATTCCACCGAACGCGCGCGACAGGTTGGTGCCCTGCAGAAACTGGCCGTCCATTACCGTTCCTCCCGTGCGTGTCCCGCGCGGTGAACCGGCGGCCTGCCCCATACCACTCGACCAGCCCGACGCGCAGCCTCCACGAATCCATCAAGGAGCAGGCCGTTCGGCATGAACAGCACGCAGGCGAGAAACAGGCCACCGAGAATCAGGGGCCATCCGTCCGTGCTGTAGCTGGAAACGGTCTGCCTGAGCAGCGTGAGAACGACCGCGGCGACGACGGGTCCACCAATTCTTCCCCTGCCGCCGATGGCCACCCAGAGGATGACTTCGGTCGCAAGGAGCGGCGAGAACACGTCCGGTGCCACCACCCCCGAGCAGGCCGCCATCAGCGCGCCGGCGATTGCGGCAAGCGCCGCCGAGGCGACGAAGACGAGCAGCAGGTGAACCGACGTGTGATAGCCGCAGGCCTTTGCGCGCCACTCGTTGGTCGCAATTGCACCGAGCACCTTGCCGTAGCGGCTGCGGCACACGAGCCATATCAGGCCGGTCGCGGCAAGTAATACAACGGCTACCGTGTACCAGGAGGCGCGAGGACCGCTCATGTCGAACGTGTGGCCGCCCACGCTGAATGACAGTCCCGGGATGCCCAGGATGCCAGTGTCGCCTCCGGTAATCGACTGCCAGCTGACAGCGAGCTGCTGGGCGACGATCAGCACGGCCAGGCTGATGATGGCGAAGAAGTGGAGCCTTACCCCCGCAAAGAGCAGAAAATAGCCAATCACGGCTGCGACAGCCGCAGCGCAGAACACACCGAACGCCAGTCCCGTCAGGGATGCCTGTCCGAACTGCACGGTCGTAATGGCAAATCCGTAAGCGCCGAGACCCAGGAACGTAGTGTGCCCGAGCGTGAGCACCCCGGCCCGTCCCCAGAGCAGGTCATAGCTCAATGCGAGGATCCCCATGACCAATGCATCGCGCACCGCCGACAGCAGCCAGGGACCGGCGAAGAAAGGCACGATCGCCACGGCGGCCGCGGCCACCGCCGACATCAGCAGCGGCAAGAGATCCCTGGCGCCGAGAGCGGGCTGTGAGAACCAGAGCCGCAGACAGCCTGCATGTTTTCCAGACATACGCTTTATCCTTTACCAAGAAGCTGATGGGCAGCGCTGAATCCCGGAATCAGCCCTTGCGGTCTGAACCGGATCACCACAATGGAGAGGACCAGCACCACCGCCGATGCGAGAGAGGGATCGACGCGATAGCTCAGTAACGTCTCGGCAGTACCGATGACTGCGCTGCCCAGGATGCTGCCCGCGATTGATCCGATACCGCCCAGCACGATCACGAAGAACGCCTTGGCGAGATAGGAGACGCCCAGATGCGACTCCACCGACACCATGGGCGCGACGAGCACGCCGGCGAGCGAGGCGAGCGCCGCACCGCCACAGAAGGCAATGCGATTCAGGCGCCGGGTGTCAATGCCAGTGGCCTCGGCCATCGCCGGATGCTGGATCACGGCACGCAACTGGGTACCAAAGCGCGTACGGGCGAAAAGTAGCCAGCACCCTGCCGTCACGGTCAGCGCGACGCCAATCACAAAGATCCGGTAGGCCGGATAGCTTCCGCCCGGGACCGGAACCGCCCCGCTGAACGGGGCGTACACGAGCATCGGCTGCGTGCCGAAGATGAGCTCCAGCACCTTCTGCAGGATCAGGCTGACCGCATAGGTCGCGAGGAGCGTGTCCAGTGGACGGTCATAGAGCAGCCGGATGATGAAACGTTCGAGGCACCATCCGAGGACGGCCCCGACAGCGGGCGCCACGAACAAGGCAAGCCAGAAAGCCTCCTTCCCGCCAACCGCCTGTGCGACGGCTAACGCGTATGCGCCGATCGTGACCCACTCGGCATGTGCAAGGCTCACGATGTCCATCATGCCGAAGACGATCGCGAGCCCAAGCGCCACCAGCATCAGAATGCTCACGTAACCCAGAATGTTAAGAATCGTCGTCATATAAGTAAGTCCCTCTCTCCATGTCTCCGGAGCTGTCGCCCCTTGCGTGCAATCGGCAAACGAGCAGCTTTTCGGCACCGCCGCTCCTCAAAGCCAAGAATTCCTTAGGAAATGCACTAAGAAACTCTTAGTAAAAACGCCAAGCAATTGCCTGAGACTCCAAGGATGCCGAGTAAGCACACGACATCCTCCGTTTTTGCCAAACGCCTGAAAGAGGCACGGGTACGCTCGGGCCTGACCCAGGAACAGCTCGGCATTAACGCGGGAATCGACGAATTCTCGGCCAGTGCCCGCATCAACCAGTACGAAAGAGGCAAGCACCTACCCCATCTCGTGATGGGGCAACGTCTGGCGCGAGCGCTGCACGTGCCGACGTCTTTCCTCTACGAGGAGGACGATCTGCTCGCAGCTCTTCTCGTAACTGCAGCCCGGCTTACACGGGCAAAGAAGAAGATCCTCCTCGCGAATGCCGAGACGCTGAGACAATCAGCGCCTTCCCGGGCTGCAAAACCAAGCAATGTTTAGTCTTTCGACTAAGAATTACTTAGTAAAATCTCTGAGCGAATCCGAGACACTCACCGGATGCCGCACGATACACCCACTTCTGATGCTGTCTTCCCTCGACGCCTGAAACAGGCGCGACTGCGCTCGGGATTGACCCAGGAGCAGCTTGGCATCCACGCGGGTATCGACGAATTCTCAGCCAGCACCCGCGTCAACCAGTACGAAAAGGGCAAGCACACCCCTGCCATACAGACCAGCCAGCGTCTGGCGCGGGCACTCCTTGTCCCCACGGGCTTCCTCTATGAGGACGACGATCTGCTGGCGAACCTGCTGGCAATCGCCGGCAGGTTCAGCAAGGAAAAGAAGAGAGCCCTCCTCGCCGGCGCAGAGAAACTGGCCCAGGAATAAACTAAGATTTCCTGAGTCTCCGGACCAGCCGCGAACGATGCCGTACCTGACGCCTTGGCCGGATCGCAGCATTAGCCTCAATTAACCAACAACCCGTGCGAACTGCTTCATGCCGCCGCACCACGACACCCGTCAAACGTGCGTCATGTCTTGAGCCGACACTACCCGTTCATTGGCGCAGCTCGTTTACCTATTTGTGATCATAAACTTACGTCCACAGAATTTGAATGTCAATGTCGCAGAATCACTCGTTTACCCCGATTTTCTTCGTTTCTTGATCACTTGACATAGGTGCACGTCGCACCTATTGTGTATTTATGATGATTAATTAGGAGACGGCATGAATGGTGACATCTGTGATCTGACGGCACAGGAGCTTCATACGCTTTATAAGATGGGCAGTGCCTCCCCCGTCGAGGTGATGCAGGCCGTGCTGGCGCGCATAGAACAACTCGACCCCACCGTGAATGCCTTCTGTCAGATTGCAGCGGATGCACTCGACATGGCGCGCGCATCGGAAACACGGTGGCAACGCAAGCGCCCTCTTGGCCCTCTCGACGGGGTGCCGATCAGCATCAAGGACAACGTCGCTGTCGCTGGCCTCTCTACACGATATGGCTCGCGCGTCACGGACGAAACGCCAGCGCCCCACGACAGCCCTTGTGTAGCCCGGCTTCGCGAGTCCGGCGCGATCTGCTTCGCCAAGACCACCCTGCCTGATTTCGCTCACAAGATCGTCACCGACAGCCCGTTGACCGGCGTCACACGCAACCCATGGGACACGGAACGTACGCCCGGCGGCAGCAGCGGCGGCGCAGCAGCGGCCGTCTGCCTCGGTATGGCACCGGCCGCGATTGGAACTGACGGCGGAGGGTCGATCCGGATTCCAGCCGCCTTCACCGGCACGTTCGGCTTCAAGCCAAGCTTCGGGCGTGTGCCGCATGCACCGCGCGGCCCGTTCGGGCTGTTAAGTCATATTGGCCCGATGACCCGCTGCGTCGCCGATGCTGCCAGAATCCTGACCGTCATCAGCCGCCCCGACAGCCGCGACTGGTACGCGTTGCCATTCGATGGCAGCGACTATGAGCTGGGTCTGGAGTGCAAGCCAACACCGGGCGGCGTACGCATAGCGTACAGTCCGTCCCTGGGCCTCGCTGTTACGCCCGAAACCGCCGTCCTCGAAGCCGTCATGCGTGCGGCCGACACCTTCCGTGATCTTGGCTCCAGGGTCAAGCCGGAAGATCCGCCGAGTATCGCTCACTGTAACTCGATCCACGCCACCCTCTGGCCGGCCTGCTGTCGCCAGCTCACCGAAGGCATGGCTGACGGCGGCGCGGCACTCGATCCGTCATTGCAGGCCTACTCTGACGCTGGCGCCGGGGTATCGCGCCAGGCACTGCTTGGTGCACTGATCGAGAGGGGCGAACTGGGCGCCACCGTCAACGCATTCTTCGAGCGGTACGATCTCGTCATCTGCCCTGTGTATCCCCGCGTGGCCATGCCGCTTACCGAACTCCCAAGCAGTAAGGAACTGTTTCCCCACTTCACCGCATGGTGCAACCAGCTGGGGCTCCCGGCAGCAAGTATCTATGCGGGCACCACGTCGGAAGGTCTCCCTGTCGGTGTGCAGATAGTTGGGGGGCGTCATGCAGATGCGCTTGTGCTCTGGGCGAGCCACATCCTAGAACTGACGTTCGGACGCGCTCCATTGGCTGAGTTGGCGCGCACGCTTTCCTCGTCCATTGCTGGACGCAAAACGCATTGACGTTACCTGTCAGGATAGACGTCTGGACCTGCAGAACGCGGGACCGGACGCCATATCACGAATCGCCCCTCCTTCCTGTGCGCAGGCCAAGGTCCGAATCCAGTACCAGCTTCTGCCGCAAGGCCGCATGCACCTTGCGAAGCTGCGCCTCCGCTTCTGCCATGTGAGCCGCCATGAGCTTCTCGACCGCCCCTGCGTCGCGGCGTCTTGCCGCATCCAGGATCGCGCGATGAGCAGCGACGGTCTGCCGACCAAACGCCTGGTAGTCCTCTTGCGTCACATTGCCCGCCACGATCACCAGGCTATGCAGCATCTGGTTGATGATCTGACACGCGAATCGAAGGAACGCGTTCGGATTGGCGCCAGCCAGCACGTCATGAAAACGGATGTCCTCCTGGCGCTGATCGAGGGCACGTTCGTGACTCGCGGCAAATGGCTCGCACACCTCCACGCTGCGCTCGAGCGCCTCCAGATCCGCGTCCGTCAGATGGTCCACCGCTCCCGCTGCAAGTAGCGGCTCCAGCACGCGCCGCACGGCGTAAATGTCCTCGAGACTGATGCTCTCAAAAAACAGGTAGTTCTGCAGCGACTGGAATGCGCGAGCGAGCGGCACGCGTGTAATCGTCGCTCCTCCATCCGGGCCCGTACTCAGACGCACAAGCCCCTGTACCTCGAGGGCCTTGAGAGCCTCCCGCATGGAACCTCGACTGACGTTGAATATTTCCTGAAGCTCCGCTTCCTTGTTCAATCGCATGCCGGGGCGCAGCTTACCATCGGTAATCCAGCTCTTGATGAGCTCGGCCACCTGATCTCCCCGCTTGGTCGTGCGCGGTCCCTTGTTGCCTGGCTGAAGCAACGGTTGTTTCTCTGTCGTCTGTTTTCGCGCTGCCATACGTCACACCCGTAGTTAGCCATCGTCGTTTGGTCTGGACGTCATTATCGGTCATCCGCTGCCGCGTGACCGCCACGACGTCCCTACGAACGCCCCCGATACAACACCCTCCTAATGTTCGGAGGTGACGACCCCGCGCCCGGTTGCCTACGCTCATTGCCATACACGCAAACCTCCGTGGGTTCGCGTGAATATCGTTCCTGGGCGCAGATGCGCCCACCTGGGAGAACACGTCATGGCGCGACACGAACAGACGTCGCAACAGGTTCACATCATCGACGGCATCGCTGAAGCGCTCGCAGATCGCGGGCTCGATCTCGGCCTGCTTGCCAGGCGTATACGTACCCTTAGCCTCCAATCGGACGTAACCGGTGAGATCGCCGGCCCTCCCTGGCGTGCGGATGACGTGAGCGCCCTGAACATGAATCTTGTGCCCACCCGGTACGGTGGCTGCCCGGCGCTGCAGTGCCTCGTGGAACAGGCGACGTTGATGGCCTACCTCGGGGAGGCCGACGCAAGCCTCGCGCTGGCGTTGCCGGGCCCGGGGCTCGCCATGCCGCCTGTCGTTGCCCTCGCCTCGACGCAACAGCAGGTCCGATTCTTCCAGCGGTTCCAATCCGGCACGCCACGCTGGGGCGCTTTCGCCATCACCGAGCCGGACTGCGGTTCCGATGCGACCGCCATGCGCACCAGCGCACGAAAGACCGGTCGCGGCTGGGTCCTGAATGGCACCAAGTGCTTTATCACGAACGGCGCGCGCGCCGACTGCGTGATCACGTTTGCAACGATCAACCGGCGGATGGGCCGCTACGGGATTCGCGCATTCCTGGTGGATTGCAATACACCGGGATTCACGGTGTCGCGCATCGAACGGATGGCAGGCCTGCGCGCGACCCAACTCGCCGTGTTGTCCTACGCCGACTGCGAGGTCACCGATGATGCGCTGCTTGTCCGCGGCGACGAAAAACCGCTCGATGACGCCTTCTCGGGTGCGCAGCGGTCGTGGGACTATTTCAGGCCACTGCTTTCCGCCGTCATGGTCGGTACCTGCCGGCGGGTGCGCGCGGACCTTGTGGCCTGGCTCGATGCGGGCAGCACGCCCGCGGACAGGCATCAAGGCGTGGCGAGCGTTAAAGCGTCCCTGCTCGACATCGACCGCCAGATCGCGGCCGCATGGTTGCTCTGTCATTGCACGGCCTGGAAGACGGATCGCGGCGTCGCCACGTCAATGGATTCATCCGTGACCAAGGCGTTTGCCTCTCGCGTGGCCGCGCGGGTGACGCGCGCTGCGATGGACCTCGCCGGTATCGACGGCATCGCCGCCTGTCCGTCACTTGAGCAGGCTTACCGGGACGCCAGGGCATTCGACATCATGGAAGGTACCGGCGACCTGCAGCGCCTCATGATCGCGCGGGCAGCACAGCGATCGACGTCACGTCCGTGGGACATCACGGCACCGCCCGGCGACTGCCCCACCACACCTGCCTCATCACCTGACATCGCCAATGCCCACATCCGGGCAGGAGACATCCCATGACGCATGACACGCACGGTCCCGGACGCGAGGAAATCGCAGCCACCATCAGGTCATGCCTGGTGTCGGCCATTGGTAGCACCCTGGCTGCGGACCTGATCGCGGACGACACGAACCTGTTCGACGTCGGCGTCGACTCCATGAACATGACAGACCTGCTTCTTCAACTGGAGCAGCGTTTCGGCTTAACGCTCGCGCCGGAGGATCTCTCGGCCGATCTGTTCATGCGTTTCGGCAACCTCGTCGCCTTCGTAGAATCCCATGTCTGCCGCAACTGACGCCGTTCGCCACCGCCCATGCATCATGGCCACGGCCCGGTATGTTCCGCAGGCGCGCGTGCGGGCCGACGTTGCGTTACAGGACCCGGCGGCCACACCATCATCCGCACGGGAAGCCGTCATGCGATCAGTCTACGCCGATACGCTGCGCTGGCGCCGTGAGGTGAATCCTGGCCCCGTCAATCATTCGTCGAGCCCGGTGAGTGCCACGATACCGGAGTATGTCGCCTGCGAGCCACGCCTCCTTCTCTCGGAAATGGCATCAACGGTCGCCAGGGAAGCCATGCGGCGGTGCCCCGGGGAGGGCAACCTCACGCCGGATCAGGTGGTCGTCTGTGCGACAAGTTTCGAGGGCGACCTCGCGCTCTCGTGCGCGGGTCGGCTGCACAGTGAGCTGGGATCGACAGGTGTGCCGTTCGCGATTGGACAGTTGCAGGGCGCGTCTTTCTTTCTTGCGCTGCAGGTGGTGTCCGAGATGATGGCCAGCGACGACCGCATGCGCAGTGCACTGATCGTCGGCGCTGAGCGCTGGCTGCCGCCGTTCTCCCGGCAGGTCGGGACGCTCACCGCATTGGGCGACGGTGCAGCTGCCGCGCTGGTGAGGCGGCAGGCGGGACCCGGATGGCGTGTGGTCATTGTCAACGTCCGCACGCCTTGCCTCACATTCGCGTGCCCCGATGTGCGTGTCGACGAAACGATCGTAGTCGAAGTCATCGGGCAGACGTGTGTGCAGGCCGGATTCAAACCCGGGGCAATCGACTGGATCGTCCCTCCGCGCATCAACACCACCCTGGCGTGCGACGTCACCGCGCAGGCCCGACTGCTTGCATGGCGAATATGGTACCCGGAGCCGGGTGACATCGGCTATCTATGTGCCGCAGATGCGCTAGCGCAGCTCCACGTGTTGCTGCAGTCGGTTGCTCCGACGGACGGACAACGCATCCTGCTGTGGGCGACCGGCTTCCAGGGGCAGGCCGCCTGCGCCATCCTCCAATACTGCGGGAGCTAGCGATGCCTGCGCCCCCAAACAGTTCCATGCTGTCGCTGTCCGGTATCGCCCTCAGCCTACCGGTACGAACGGTCGATGCGAACACCTGGGCCCGTCGCTGCGGATTTCCGGAGGCTCGAAGCAGCGCACTGCTGCGCAACGGTGTACAGCGGTTCCACGATGCGGCAGCGGCGTCACCCGTCACGTTCGCATGCGAAGCGGTTTCCGCCCTGCTTGAGGATACCGGCACGGCACCGGCAAGCATCGATGCCCTCATCTACACGCACACTATCCAGAGCAGTGTCATGGCGCCGCCTGCCGGTACTGCAGCGTTCATCCAGTCCCGTATGGGCCTGGAGCGCGCACTCGCGTTCTCGGTGATGCAGCAGAACTGCGTCTCGCCGATGGCCGCCATCCGCTTGCTGCGCGTGCTCACCGCCGCAGGTCACCCCATCCAGCGGGCGATTGTCGTGTGTGCGGATGTGATGGGCTCGGGCTGCGACCATCTGCGCGCCATCCAGGACCTCGCGCTGCACAGCGACGGCGCATGCGCGCTCCTGCTGGAGCGCGGCGTGGGCCGCAACAGCATCGTGGGGCTGCACCTTTATACGGACGGTCGCTACTTCCGTGGCACCGACGACGACCTGCAGCCCGTGCCGGATGACCGTTACTACTGGTCGGCATTCACGACGATGCGTGCAGCACTTCGACAGGCAGGCATCACGGGTAATGAACTCGTCCATGTCCTGCCTCACCACGTCAACCTGGCCGGCTGGCAGCGCCTCATGGCCATGCTGTCCGTACCACGGGAGCGTCTTTTCACCGCGAATTTCGGCCGCCTCGGCCACGTGTTCGGCGCCGACCCCTTCATCAACTTCCACGCCGCACCACGCGGGCAACCGGGCTCCTGTTCCCTGCTGTTCTCCAGCGGACTTGCCGGCTGCTTTGGCGCGATGGTGATCCGCCACTGATCCCGAACCTGATCGCTATCCAGCCATGAGAAACCTCCTTGATCTTGTCCAGTCGGCAGCGCGCCGCACACCCGACGCGGAATCGCTCGTCTGCGGCGATGTCCGCATCACCTACTGCCAACTGCTGCAATGCAGCCGTGCGTTCGGACAGGCATTGTCTTCCCTCGGTGTGGCTACGGGCGAACGCGTTGCGATCTTTCTCGACAAACGTATCGAGACCGTCGTCTCGATGCTCGGCGCCTGCGCTGCGGGTTGTGTGTTCGTCCCCGTCAATCCGCTCCTCAAACCGGACCAGGTGGCTCACGTGCTTCGTGACAGCGGCGCCCGGTGCCTCGTGACCACCGCATTGCGCGCCCGCTCCCTGGCCGCAGACGGGGTTGCGCCGGTGACCGATGTGATCCTCGTAGATGAACCCGACCCGGCCCTTTCTGATCCGGCAACCACGGTCAGGGTTCACCGCTGGCCAGACTCCATCACCGGCCCCGACGACGCCCCGGTCCCGGCCTCGGCTGCAACATGCATCGACACAGACCTTGCCGCCCTTCTCTATACATCCGGCTCGACGGGATTGCCCAAGGGCGTGATGCTCAGCCACCGGAACCTGCTCGAAGGTGCCTGGAGCGTCGCCGAGTATCTGCGGCACGATCCGTCTGACCGCATCCTTGCCGTCCTGCCCCTGAGCTTCGATGCAGGCCTCAGCCAGCTGACTTCGGCGTGGTCGGCCGGCGCGACGGCCGTGCTGCTGAACTACCTCACGGCGCACGATGCAGTCCTCGCGTGCGAGCGCGAACACATCACTGCGATCACGGGTGTCCCGCCATTGTGGATGCAACTCACGGGCGCAACCTGGCCAGACGCGACGCGCAATAATCTGCGCTACTTCGCGAACACAGGAGGGCGTCTTCCGCTGCCTGTCCTGCAGAAGCTGAGGGCGCTGTTTCCGCGGGCCACGCCGTTCCTGATGTACGGGCTGACGGAGGCGTTCCGCTCCACATTCCTCGACCCCGCCGAGGTTGACAGGCGCCCCGACTCGATCGGCAAGGCCGTGCCCAATGCGCGGGTGCTCGTCGTCCGCGAAGATAGAACACCGTGCGCACCGGACGAAGCCGGCGAGCTCGTGCATGTCGGCGCATGCGTCACCCTCGGCTACTGGAACGACCCCGCGCGCACCGCACAACGCTACCGCCCTTCGCCTGAAGCAAAGCCGGGTGGCGTGGCGCGTGATATGGCGGTGTGGTCGGGTGATCTCGTACGTTGCGACAGCAAAGGTTTTCTCTATTTCATCGCCCGCAACGACACCCAGATCAAGAGTTCCGGCTACCGGATCAGTCCGGAGGAGATCGAGGAAACGGTCCACGCAAGTGGACTCGTCGTGGAAGCCGTTGCACTGGGCATCCCGGATGACGCGCTTGGTGAAGCAGTGGCGCTACTCGTCGTCCTGACCGGTGATTCAGATGTCGACGACCTGCGCGACTGGTGCATGCAGCGCCTGCCGCGTTACATGGTTCCCCGACATATCGTTAGTTATCCGGATATTCCACGCAACCCCAACGGAAAATTCGACCGGGCGGCACTGCGCAGCGAGGTTGCGTCATCCGGGCTTGCATCGCTCGCGCGCGATTCAGGGGAGAAAGCATCATGAGCCTCACCTTCATCAGGCGGCCCCCCGGACTGCAGTTCGGCGGCATCGACGTGCACCAGTTGGCTGACCGCGCCGGGCGTACGCCGTTCTTCGCCTACGACCGTGCAGCGATCGACACCCGCGTGCGGGAACTGCGCAGCCTGCTGCCCTCCGGCATGCACCTTCACTACTCGATCAAGGCCAATCCGATGCCCGCCGTGATCCACTACCTGGCCGAACGGGTCGACGGGTTCGACGTTGCCTCCGCGCAGGAGATGGCGCTGGCGCTCGATGCCGGCACCGCTCCGGGCGCGATCGGCTTCGCCGGGCCAGGCAAGTCTCACGACGACCTGCGCCGCGCAGTGGCCTGCGGCATCAATGTTCACGTCGAGTCGGAAACCCAGTTGCGGCTTGTCACCGCGCTTGGCTGGGAACTCGGCGTCCGACCCAACGTGGCGATCCGCGTCAATCCCGATTTTCAGGTCGGACACAGCGGCATGCGCATGGGCGGCGGCGCGGCGCCGTTCGGCGTGGATGTCGATCAGGTGCCGGCGTTGCTGCGCGAACTCGAGGTGCGGGAAGTCGCCCTCGCCGGCTTCCACGTCTTCTGGGGCTCGCAGAGCCTGCATGCGGCAACCATCATCGAGGCCCAACGCCAGAGTGCTGAACTCATCCTTCGACTCGCCAGCGGTCTGCCGCAACCGCTGCGGTTCGTGAATCTCGGCGGCGGCTTTGGGATCCCCTACTTTCTGGCCGAAACACCGCTCGATGTAAAAGCGGTCTGCGGGGCGATGCACGACTGGCTGCCACAGCTTTGCGAACGTCTGCCCGGAACGACGCCGATCCTGGAACTTGGGCGTTACCTCGTGGGCGAGGCCGGCATCTATGTGTGCCGTGTCATCGACCGGAAGGTGTCGCGCGGCAGGACATTCGTCATCACGGACGGCGGACTGCATCATCACCTGGCGGCCTCCGGCAACTTTGGGCAGGTCCTGCGCCGGAACTTTCCGGTCGTGATCGGCAACCGTCCAGATGGCGAGCCACGCGAGCGGTGTCACGTAGTCGGGTGCCTCTGCACGCCGCTCGACCGTCTCGCGGACGACGTTGAACTTCCCGAAGCGCATATCGGGGATTTCGTGGTGGTGAAGCAGTCGGGTGCCTATGGCCGTTCGGCGAGTCCGGTGCATTTTCTCAGCCACCCCGAGCCCGTCGAAATGCTCGTGTGACACCGCAACATCCGGAGAAACGTCATGCCATTCCGTGAATCCGTCATAGCAGGCCTCACGCCAGTATCCTGGGCACTCGAAGACGACCAGCACGGGCTGGTCGCAGCTGCAGGACAGTTTGCGCGTGAGCGCCTAGAGCCACTACTGGGTGGTGAGCCAGATCCCGCCCAGTGGGGCGAAACGGTCCGGCTCGCCGCAACGCTGGACCTCGCGACCATGATCCTGCCGGAACAGATGGGCGGCATGGGCATCAGCCGGCACGACCTTGCACTTGTCGTTGAACAGTTCGCAGCGGGCCCGCTCGAGCGGGCCGCCGAGCTGACACTCAGCAGCGCCGCGCTGATGACGCTGCGCGACTACGATGCACTCGGCCTGCTACCTGATCAGAATATCCAGCATTACCTCGATGGCACAACATCAATCGCACCGGGTATCCCCGACGTCGATGCTTCAGGTTTCTGGGTGTTGCGCCGGCACGCATGCTCGCAGGCAATGATGGTCCGGATGGACGGTGAACGTCCGCAGCTCGTGCTCGCCTCGCTGCCTGCAAGGCGGGACGCTCAGGGTTCCGCTGTCCTTGCCCTGCCGGGCGCACTCTCCATCGAGCGGTACACGGTCGAGCCAGCAGGCGATGCGCCGCTTCTGGTTGTCCCCGACGGCGCGAATCCGGACGGCAATCCCGTACAGCAGTGGCTTGTCGACGCAGCAACCTATCTCGCTGCGCTGCTCTCGGGCGCCGTCCAGCAGGGCGTCAACTTCGCCGTTGCCTACAGCGCCTCCCGGCAGACGTTTCGCAAACCAATTGCCGCGCATCAGCTCGTCGCCGTACGGCTCGCCGACATGCTCATATCGGCCCACACCATCCACCTTTTTCTCCGGTCCGTCGCAGCACAGGGTACGCAGGCGCAGATCGAACCCGTACGGTTGATGGCCCGTCACGTTACCACCGAGGCCTTGGACGTTGCGCGGGAGCTTGTGCTGCTTTGCGGCGGCCATGGCTACGTCCAGGGGCTGCCGCCAGCCGCACGCTTCCAGACGGTGCACTGGTTTGCGATGCTGTTGATGAAGCTCGAAGCCGGGCTATGCGCGCTCACTGCGCCCGGCGCTCACCGGCAGGAGAGCTGAAGTGAGCAGTCAGGGCCCGGTGGTAGAACCCGCACACCACACTGACGGATCCCACCAGACAGGCGAAGAATCCGGTTCATGCTGGCTTCGTGAGCCCGACTGTAACGATGTCAATGACATCGCTGCCTGGCTCGCCGAGCCGGACATCCATCGGTGGTTCGACTTCGGGCAGGGTCGCCAGACACTTCCCGTGCTCGCCGTGCAGCTCATGATGCAAAGCGGTCGACATCGCCTCCGCGTTTTCGGACCCGCTGGCCACAGGCTCGCCAGCGGACTTGTGGCCGTCAGTGATCTGACGCACGCTTTTGGCACCGGCTCGTTCTGGGTACTGCGCGACAGCCGGCGCCCCGCCTGCAGGGACATGACGCTTCTCGCTTCCACGGAAATCCTCCGCGAGGCGTTCGAAACCGGCCGACTGCACAGCATCACTGCGTGGGCGGTGGACAGCAACGTACGCTCCCGGCGTCTGCTCGAACGGATCGGCTTTCGCCTCATTGGGCTGCAGCGCGATTGCCACGTCATGCATGGATCGCGGTTTGGGCGCGTCCTCTACGATCTGCTGCCCCCCGATCTCTCCAACGGCTCCGGTTCAGCCGGGGATCGCGCATGAACCTGCCCGTCATCACCGCAGTGACGGCCTGGGTGCCAGACGCCATACCGCTGTCCCGATGGACGGCGATTAAGTCCACACTGCGCACGACCGGGCATTCCGGCTGGGATGCGTGGGTGAAGTCATGGCATCCCGACTACGGGCACTGGCTCGAGGCGTGGCCAGGTGGAGAAACCGGTGGTTCGCCGCCTGTGCATCCTGATCTTCCACCACCCGACCTGGCCTGCGCGGTACCAGTCGAAACCGGTACAGATCTATCAGGACTCGCCGCAAAAGTGGCAAACGCGATCTGCGCCACACGCCCGCCGGATGCGCGCCCGATCGATGTCATCGTCTTCTGTCACAGCAGCCTCGAAGAGCACGTTTCGACCACGATTGCCGGACGGCTTTGTGCAGAAGTCGGCACACCATGCTTTCCTTTTTCGCTCTCCCAGCAGCATGGTGCGTCGCTATTCACCGCATTGCGGCTTGCGTCCGATCTGTTCATCGCTGAACCGGACGTCCACACGATGCTGATTGTCGCAGCGGAGAAGTGGTGTCCACCGTTTTCCAGAATATGCGGACCTGACATCGTGCACGGCGATGCCGCCGGTGCGCTGCTCGTTGAAAGAACCGACAACGGAACAGGTGGCATGCAGCTGCTCGATGTGGCAGCCCGGCACGTTGCCGTTGACATCTGTCGCCATGCAACCGGAATCCCCAACGCCCGGACATTCACCTTGCTATCGATGATCGACTCTCTCCTCGCGCGACACGGCCTTCGTCCGGACGATATTGACGAGGTGGTGGGGCACCCTGGCATCCCGTCGCTCAGCGGTGCAGTATGCAGACTCCTCGGCAGGCCAGACGCCGTGGTACAGCATCAGGTTTGCGTTCATCTTGGCGCAGCCGAATCCATCGTACGACTTGCACAGGCGCTCAGCGCTGCCGCCTGTCGTCGGCGCCATCGCGTACTGCTGTGGGGCTACGGGTTCGGCGGTTTTATTGGCACTGCGCTGCTGGAGACGCGCGGCGCCCCCTTCCTCTATCGGCAGAACGATGTCCGGTCCGTCTCATGATCCCTGATCTCGGTATACCGCACATCGCCTTCCATCTTCCCCAACACATCGACGACGTCCGGAGCTGGGGAAAGCGAACCCAGCAGAACATCGCCACAGTACTAAATTTGGAGCGGGCCGGGATGCGTTACTACCGCAGTGCGAATGGGCAGACCGCAATCGGGCTCGCTGCCAGCGCGATCCGGCGTCTTCTCGTTGCGTCCGGTGTCGCACCTGGTGCAGTTGACTGCCTCGTCTACGTGCATACGCTCCAGGGCAGTGTCGCGCCGCCTCCGCAGTCGCTACCCGGCCTGCTCTGTGACCGGTTCGGCTTCACCAACGCGGAAGCTTTCTCGTTCGCGCAGCAGCATTGTGCATCCGCTCTTGGTGCGCTGCGCGTGATTCGCGCGATGTTCGCCGTGCGGCCCCATATGAAACGGGTACTGCTTGTCGGCGCCGACGTGATGCCGCTCGAATCAGAAAGGTTAATGCAAGCTGAAGGAATTCTAGGTGATGGTGCATTCGCCGCATTCATCGAACGTGGGGCAGCCGTGAACCGCCTGCTCGCGATCGCCACGCATGCCAGCGGCCTGGGCTGGCGCGGGGTACTGGCAAATGAGGAATCACGCCTGGCAGCACAGTACTTCTTCGCGGCACGCAGCCTGATCAGGCAGACGGTCCAGCAAGCGAACTTCACACTGGCTGATATCCAGCGCATCCTGCCCCACCATCTGGATCTGCCTGCGTGGCACCGCCTGCTCGACTCGCTCCAGGTTCCGCAGGACCGGCTGTTCACGGAGAATTTTGCCCGTATTGGCCACGTCACCGTCAGCGACGCGTTCATCAATCTTGCCCAATGTTATGGCCTCGTGCCGGGCAAGCCGCTCCTGCTCTTTGCACGGGGCGTCGGAGGGTTTTCAGCAGCAGCCTTGCTGGTCCGTTAGCCTGCCGACCCAGCCCCCGCCTCGCCCGCTTACCCAGCCGCGCAGTGGATATGTTTCAATCTCTTACATGAATGGTCGGGCGGCAATCGGCAGACTATAGTAAATGTCTAATGCACTCGGGCGGGTGCATTGTCCGCGTCCAGTTGGCCATTGCCGGTGCCGCCGCGTATGGCAATCGTATGCGGGCCTCTGACTGGCCCCTCACTCCCGGAAACGGGTGTCGCATGAACCCGTACCGTCGTTGCGCACGGGGCCTCGTTCTCATGTGGCACCTGGCGTTCCAGACTCTGTGAGGTAGCGCTGCGGTAGCGAACATGAAGCATGTCTCCCGACGCCGTTCAAACGAGGGCCAGCACAGGCCGTCACCGATATCCGATCGCTTGCAACCTGGCGCGCCGGTCATGCGTCTTGCATATGCCACGGATATTCCTTCCCTCGTCGAGTCTTTCGGCCATGCGGCAGGGAAACTCGGCTTCCCGCATTACGTGATCAGCCGCGTTACGCGGAGCCGTTCGACCTGCGCCCGGCGAACAGCGCTCGAGATGATCGGTTCACACTATCCGCAGGACTGGGTGCGGCACTACCAGCACCGGGACTACGCGTCCATCGACCCCGTTCATCGGGCTGCGTTCCTTCAGTCGGCTCCCTATCGGTGGCACGACATCATCGGCTTGAACAAAGCCGAGCGTCGTCTGCTCGACGAAGCAAGAGAGGCCGGACTACCCGCGGGACTCAGTATCCCGGTCCACCAGTCCGACGGCAGTATCCTGCTGTTCAACCTGTCTGGCCCTCTGCGGTCCGTCAACGACGCCATCAATTCCCGGATGGCATACCTGATCAGCGCACAGTTTCACTTCGAACTGCATCGCCTCGCGTTGATACATTCAAGAAGAGCGGCACACCTGCTCACACCGCGTCAGCTCGAATGCCTGACCTGGGTCGCCCGCGGGAAAACCTCGGGCGAGATTGGCGAGATCCTCGGACGCTCTCACTATACCGTCGACTACCACATCAAGGAAGCGATGGACGCGCTCAACATCCGCAGCCGGACGGCCGCTGCCGTCCACGCGACCGTACAGGGCATCATAAAACCCTGAATCCGTTTTTCCTGCAGTTCTATCGCACATCCTGGCCGTCGCCGTACAGGCGACCGGGTCAGTGCGCGCTCGCGCGTGCTGACTGACACCCTCCCAGAGCTCCGAGTTTCTGGGCCACCGCCACGCTGATAGCGTCGCTTCAACGGCTGATACCAGGAGGAGCCCATGTCATACATCGTTGCCGGCAGGCTTGACGACCTGCCATCGGATATTCATCACCATCTCGGAACCTTTCGTCACAAGGTCTTTGTCCAGCGCCTGCACTGGGAAATACCCGGCGTGTCTCACGATGCCGCAAGCGAGTGGGACGAGTTCGACGGAGGCAGTACCGTCCATCTGGTTGCTCTGTCCGAACACGACGAGGTGTGCGGATGTGCGCGGCTTATGCCCACTACAGGACCGTATCTGCTCCGTGACATCTTTCCGGAACTTGCAGGCCCCGGTTCTCTGCCGTCATCACCTTCGATATGGGAGATGTCGCGATTCGCAGGATCTGGGCTACCGGACCATCGAACGGGCTCAACGTCAGGCATGTCATTGTTCCCTTACACGATGGCTCTCGCCCTCTCATTCGGCGCGACTCGCGTGATTGGCGTGGTCTCGCGCTCCGTTGCACGTCTGTACCGACGCTTCGGACTCGATCTGCGCAATATGGGCGTTGGCACGGCGCCGGTCCCCATCGATATCGTTGCGTGCTCAATCGATTTGGGTCCTGCGACGTTCCACAAACTCCAGTGTGATCCCCTCATGCTGCTGGACTCGGTCACGCGCTTCGGGCAGCTCCCGCGCCCGGAAGCTGGCGTGCCGGATCACGCGCATCCCCCTGAAGCGGGCGCGCGTTCCGAACACGCGTACAGCGAAGCGCCTCTCGCAGTTAGCGACAACGGGACGACGCGCGCGCAAACGACAGTCTAGACGACCGGCCCCTTGCATCAGCGCGCGCCTGCAGATCGGCCATGGTGCCGGTTGTCAGCCGCCTTCACCCAATCCGGCCTGATCGCCGATGCATAGGCCTGACCGCTGCGCGAAGCCTCTCCATTCTGCTGCGAACTCAAACCCAGGCGCTCATCGATCGCGTGCGCGACGGTCGCAGACTTCGGAGGATGATCGGGATCGCAGTCCGCCCAGAAGGTACACATCGCATCGAACAGAACGGAGAGTATCGACGTCATGTAGGGCAGTTTCACCACGACGCCCTTACCAGGTCGGTCGCTAGCGGGCATGCCCCAATGCTCCTGGGACTCATTCACGAGCATCATAATCCGCAGGGAATCGAGTTCACGCTGCAGGCGATCTTCAAATGAATAGTGAACGGCCGCCGAATGCGCAAGCGCCTTGCGTAGCTCGCAGAACTGCCGGTCCTTCATCTCCACGCATCGGGTTAACCGACGGACTTCGGCTTCCGCCCGCTGCAAACGCTGATCGGGAGCACCCTTTGCCGATAGCATCAGCGGGGCACTCTCCATGCCAGTGACTGTCCATGCATTGAGTTCTTTCATGATGTTCCCTGCCTCAAATGCCCATGCTTGTACCGTGCCGGCTGCGCCCCTTCCCGCGATCCAGCGCGAATGGAATAACCCCTGGAGTCTTCGCCACCGGTCAATCGTGACGGTTAGCCACGGCGGAGTTATCGGGCTTCACCCACGTATCTTTTTTCGGTTTTCTCAGACGAAATATCAACTGCGAAAAACGGCAGGATGTGCCATATCTGAATCCGCATGGCGTTGAAGCAAGTACCGACAGGTTTGCTGAACACCGCTCATCAGACCGACGGAGCCATCGGCAGGCAGCGTACACGCCTGTCGTGCACGCCGCGAACACGCAGCACCCGCTGTCTGCCGCGGGGTTAGCGCCGCGGCTTAGATGGTCGAACCCGAGGGCAGGTGTCAAACAGAATATCGTCCAGCGAACCGTGACGCTGACGAGCGGCCAAAAACGGAAAGCTTTCAGACGCTCACCGAAGCGTGGTTTGACATGTCTTTCGCAAACGGCCGTACCGCAAATATTTGCGGTCGTATGTTTGCGGCGGCAACTCCGACGCCAGCCGCCCTTCGTCTCGTAGTCGCCAAACGACCGTCAGGCTCCGCGGCGCGCGGTAGCCCCAAGACTCATTCCAGCGAGCCAATGCCCGACCGCTGATAATTTCCTGTTCCAACTTTGCCGATGAGTCCGAGCTGGTTTTCGAGCCGGTCGATATGGTCTTCGATGTCGTCCAAAATGTTCACAAGCATCTCGCTCGACGCGAAATCCGTGCGGATTCACAATAGATGATCGCGTCCTTGCACGTCGCCTCGGATGTGTGTTCGAGCTTGAGATCGCACTCGATGACTTCTCTCGCGTGTTCGCCCACGAGGAGCCTGTTCAGGACCGCCAGGTTCGGCAATTCTTCCAGCATGAAGATCCGCTGGATCAGCTTGTCTGCATGCTTCATCTCCTCAATCGACTCCTCATATTCGTGCTTGCCAAGACCCTCCAGTCCCCGCGTCCATACAGCCGCGCATGCAGGAAATACAGGTTGATGGCCGTCAGTTCATTCCTCAGGAAAGAAACTGCGGGCCATCCACTTCGTCCAGAACGCCATCCTGCATACAGAAGAGAAGGACAAGCTCTCGAAGCTCGGCAACCCCGAGCATCTGCGGCGCAGCCAGTGGTTCAGCCTCGCGGCCATCGTCGTCATGCCGCTTCTTCTGGGTCATGTATCCGGCCAGCTTCTGGACGCAGCCATGCGCTTCGGCAAGATACGGATCGAGCATCCCACGATCTACGTCAAGTCGCCGTACGCACTGATGTTGCCGAAAAACCTGGTGCCCGCGGAGCACGCGAGTCTCGCCGACTACACGAGGTTTGACGGCACTGTCGTGCTGTTCAACGGATTCGGCAAAAACACGGTCATATCATTTCCCGATGCCGGGGCAGTCAGGACAGTACGGATTCCCAACGAATATATAATCGTCGAATAGCTCATGAGACCTTCGGGCCGCGCCTGCGTCACCACCTAGTCCCGGGGCCGCATGGACCATCAACGGCAGTGCCCTACTGCATGTCCAGACCGGATGTCGGCCCACGCTTCACCGCCCGACTCGACAGCGCGTGGAGCCAGCCATGACGCGTGACGTAGCGAGCGTGCGTCGGACGGATCATCTTGACATGCGCGTGCCCGCCACCTTGCGGCTTGTGATCCACGCGTCAATCTCGCTTTCGTACCACGCTACCCTTCCGCCGCCAATCTCGACCGGCCTTGGAAACTTGCCTGCTGCCAGATACCGGTAGACTGTGCTCGCCCCAAGGCTCACTCGCATGCGCACTTCAGGAAGGCGAATAAGGCGCGGCTTCGCACTTTCGTGGCCGCCAATATGCTCGTCGTTCATCACGCTGGTCCTCCTGACGACGTCCGGATGTCACCGGACAGCCCCCAGACTAGCGTGATGCCGTAATCACATCAAACATACGGTCAGGAGAAACGTTGCCACAGTGCAGGCCGGCCCACGGTCGCGAACGTCCCATGGTTACCCAGCAGTTCCCACCCGCCAGCGACCACCGGTCGATTCTTGCTCCAGCATTCGGCTCCCGGGAAAAACCTCTCTATTTCAGGCAGAGTAGCTCCGACGCAACCGGATCCAACGCGACCGTGAATCACCGACACCGCCCGTCACATCCGGCATGGAGTCGGCCCCGCGCGCAGGCATTCGAGCGGTCCCAGGTCAGCTACCCTTTCACCGCACAGTAAGCCGCCCAATCGTCCATCATCTGCTTGCGGCGCTGGAACATGTCACCGCGACGGTAGGCGGCCTCGACCTTGTCGTCCACGGTGTGCGCCAATGCCATCTCCGCCATCTCGTTGGGATAGGTCGTGCATTCCGCTGCCCAGTCACGGAAGGTCGAGCGAAAACCGTGCACTGTCAGGCCCGTGCGTTTCATCCGGCGCAGAACCGTGAGCATGGCCATGTTGGACAGCGGCCTGCCCTTCTTCGCCCCCGGGAACACCAGGTCACCGTCCGTCTCTTCAAGCAGCCGGCGCACCAGTGCAAGCGCAGGATCAGACAACGGAATCCGGTGTGCCCGTTCGGCCTTCATCCGCTCCGCCGGTACGGTCCATGTAGCCGCCTCCAGATCGAACTCGTTGCGCGCAGCACCGATGACTTCGTTGGTCCTGGCTGCAGTCAGGATGAGCAGTTCGAGCGCGCGGGCCGCGAGGCCATCCTGCGCCCGCAGTGCCTTCATGAACACGGCCGACTCCTTGTACGGCAGGGCGGCATGGTGCTGGACCTTCCGCACCTTTGTGCGCGCAGGCAGGATCTTGTCGAGGTGGCCCTTCCATCGTGCCGGATTCTCACCTTCACGGTACCGGTGCACCGTCGCCCAGTCGAGCACTGACTCGATGCGTCCGCGAACGCGACTGGCCGTCTCGGGCTTTGTCTGCCAGATCGGCTCGAGCACACTCACGACGAGCGCCGTGTCGATATCGCGTGCGGCAAGCGCTCCGATAATGGGTGAAGCATAGGTGGCCAGCGTGTTCTCCCACTGCGCGACGTGCTTTTCGTTTTTCCAGCCTGCGCGGTTGGCCTTGATAAATGCCTTGGTACACTCATCAAAGGTCCGGCTGCGTGCGGACATCGCAAGCTGCTGCGCGCGCTCGGCCCGGCGTGCCTCGATCGGATCAACGCCTTCGAAAAGCATCCTGCGGCAGCGCGCTGCAAGTTCGCGTGCATCGGCAAGCGAGACGACATGCAGGGGCCCCAGCCCCATTTCACGCAACCGGCCTTTGCGCCGGAAGCGGTAGACCCATGAGTGTGTACGCGCCACCGACACCTGAAGGTACAGACCACCGCCATCGCAATAATGGCCAGGCTTCTTCAGGCGCGCGACGCCGAGCGCGGAAAGACGGTGGATGGAACGCGGATTTGTGCTCATGGCGACCTCCTTTCTACCCATACTACTACCCATACTTCTGGTTGCGATTGAGGGGTATGAAGCGGGAAGGTCCGGCAAAAGAAAAAACCCCGGAAGGCCCATGTGGCGGCCTTCCGGGGTTCGTTCTGGGACGATGCGGCTTGTCCCGGGAAGATCTCCTGGCGGAGACGGAGGGATTCGAACCCTCGATCCAGGTTTTGGCCCAGATGCTCCCTTAGCAGGGGAGTGCCTTCGACCTCTCGGCCACGTCTCCCAAACTTTCGGTTGCGCAGGGAGTCAGCGCAACGAAGCCAAGATAATAGCGGGCCGAACCGCGAAGGTCAATGTCTACTGGACATTTTTTGTGCCAGTTTTGTCATCGCCGACGCAATTTATTCACATTGGCGGGGCACACAGTCGAGCATTCAGAGATGAAACGCTCCTGCACCTCCCGCCTCCTGCAACAAATTACGCTTGATCCAGTTCGAACGCTTTATGCAGCGCGCGCACGGCGAGCTCCATGTACTTCTCGTCGATCAGCACCGAGATCTTGATTTCGGAGGTGGAGATCATCTGGATATTGATGCCCTCTTCCGACAGCGTGCGGAACATCGTGCTCGCGATACCCACGTGCGAGCGCATGCCGACGCCGACCACCGACACCTTCGACACCTTCGGATCGCCCAGCACTTGCTCAGCCTGCACGTGGCCCTTCACCTGGCTCGTAAGGATGTCCATGGCGCGCTGATAGTCGCCGCGGCCAACCGTGAACGTGAAAGCGGTTTTGCCTTCGACGCTCTGGTTCTGAATAATCATGTCGACGTCGATATTCGCGTCCGCCACCGGGCCGAGAATCTGATACGCGATGCCCGGCTTGTCGGGCACACCCATCACGGCGATACGAGCTTCGTCGCGCTGGAACGCGATGCCCGAGATGACTGCTTTTTCCATGGTCTCGTCTTCTTCAAAAGTAATCAGGGTGCCCGACTTCATTTCAGCGTCGAGCGGGATGAGCGGATCGGTCAGGCTCGACAGCACGCGCGTCTTCACCTGATATTTGCCGGCGAATTCCACCGAGCGGATCTGCAGCACCTTGGAACCCAGGCTTGCCATTTCCAGCATCTCTTCGAACGTCACGCGATCGAGGCGACGCGCACCATCCACCACGCGCGGATCGGTCGTGTAGACGCCGTCGACGTCCGTATAAATCAGGCACTCGTCGGCTTTCAATGCGGCAGCGACTGCGACTGCGGACGTATCCGAACCGCCACGGCCGAGCGTGGTGATGTTGCCTTCAGGATCGATACCCTGGAAGCCCGTGATCACCACCACTTTGCCGGCGTCGAGATCGCGCAGCACGCGCTCGCCGTCGATTTCGCTGATGCGCGCTTTCGTGAACGCGCTATCCGTTTTGACCGGCACTTGCCAGCCCGCATAGCTGACCGCGTCGACGCCGGCTTCCTGCAGCGCGATGGCGAGCAGCCCTGAGCTCACCTGCTCGCCGGTGGCTGCAATCATGTCGAGTTCGCGCGGGCTCGGCTGGCCCGTGATTTCTTTCGCGAGACCGAGCAAGCGGTTGGTTTCGCCGGACATTGCCGACGGCACGACGACCATCTTGTGGCCGGCCTTGTGCCATTTCGCGACGCGCTTGGCGACGTTCTTGATGCGCTCGACCGAGCCCATCGAGGTGCCGCCGTATTTATGTACGATGAGTGCCATTGTCGTTCTGAACTGGAGGATAAACCGCGCTGGCGCGCTGGAGACGACCGCACAAAAGCACAGGGAGCGCAACGTCTTGTGAACGACGGCAAAGTGTGTGGCGGCGTAAATGCAGCACGCGTGCAGCACGCGCGGATTTGCCCGGGAATGATCGCTAGTGGCTTACCGGATACGACGGATCACGCTCGCAAACCGGCTTTGGCGACGACAGCGAAGGCGAAATCGGGTCGGGCAAACGAGTTAAATTACCCGATCGAGCGCAAAAAGACAAGCCAAAATGCCCGTCGAATGGTCCGTATTTTGGGCTGAAAAGGCGTATCCGGCGTGGTTTTGCACCCTTTGGCATCCTCCTGCCGAAACTCACCGGATAGATAGCCGGCCCGTCCGACTGGCCGGTCAGGCGATCAGCAAATCCTCGCGCCAGATGATCCTGACGCGTTGTTCCGTCGCGTCGACCTGCGCCGGCAACGCCGTGTGATTCAAGCCGAGCAAGGGGACGAACAGCAGATCTTCGCCCACGTAAAGCAGCGGCACGTCGCGCTTCCATGCGGGAATACCACGCTCCTGGAACAGGTTCTTCAGCGTGCGGCTCGGGCTGCCTGGTGCGGCACGGGTGCGCATCCGTTCGCCGCCGCTGCGCGCGCGCGCACTCAACAATGCGCGGCGTAAAACGCTGACGGGAAGCGTATCGGGATCGTTCGGTGTCGGGTCGACATTGGCATCGATCGCGTCGGAAGCAATGCTGGAAGCAACGCCGGCACCGTCGCCCAGATCCGCTTCGACAGCGGCAAACACAAACGTGCCCCGCCATTGCGGCAGACGCCAGATCGTTTCACCCTGCCACGCGAATTCGCTGACTGCGCGCGCGGTGAGCGCGGTTTCATCGGCGGATTCGCTGCTATCCCCCGCTTCCCAATAGACGAGGCCGCGATAACTGCGCAACGCCTGCCCTGCGTGATCGATACGCAGACTATGGCCCTCGCCTGCTGCGCCGACTTCGCGCAGCTGGCGCAAAGCGTCGGTAAGTCGCGCGGTCGATGCCGCGACGAGACCCCGGGTGCGCATCCAGTAGCGCAGCAGGTTGAGCGCACGATCGTCGTCCAGCGCGAGCAGCGCGTCATGCGACAACGCATGGCCTTCATCACGCCCTGCCGCATCCAGATCGATGCGCGCCAGATCGTCGAGCAGACGTTGCGCCGATGCTGCATGCGCGGCCGTGCGCGCAAGGGCGTCGCGAAAACCAGGAAAGTGGACGGCCAGCGCCGGCGTCACCTCGTGGCGCAATGCGTTGCGCGCGTAGCGAGTGTCCGCATTCGATTCGTCGTCGATCCAGTGCAGCGCGCGCGCGTTTGCATACTGCTCGAGTTGGGCGCGCAACAGATGCAGCAAAGGCCTCCTGCGCACCGCGGCCGCACCAGCCGGCAAGTATTCGGGTGCCATCGCGGCAAGACCCGCAAGGCCGGCGCCGCGCAGCAACTGCAACAGCACGGTCTCCGCCTGATCGTCTGCATGTTGCGCGAGCCATAGCGAGTGGACGGCGCGTGTTGCGCACATGCCGTCCAGCGCGCGATAACGCGCATCGCGCGCCGCAGCCTCGACGCTCACGCCCGCGTCTTGCGGCACCTCGACGCGCTGCGCCGCGAATTCGACACCTCGTTCCCGCGCGAACGCTTCGCAGTGCGTGAGCCACTCGTCGGCATGAGCGCTCAAGCCGTGATGCACATGCAGCGCGACACAACGCGAGGCCCCCGCGACACGCACCGCCGCATCGAGCAGCACAGTCGAATCGACGCCGCCACTGAACGCTACCGCGATGCGCCCGTCCGCAGGCAACGCGGACAGCGCCCCGCCGACCGCCTCGAGAACGAGGCGGTCGGCGGGGGAATCTGAGGTGGGAGTCACGTCGCTAGCGCGTGAAGCGCCGAAGGACGAAAGAAAACGTGCGCGGAGCTAAGGGCTTAAGCACCCGGCGTCGTTTCCTTGAACTTGCCGTACGCCATCAACCGTTCGAAACGGCGTTGACGCAGGTCGTTGATGCTCATGCCCTGGAATTGACGCAGCGAATCGGCAAGCGCACGGCGCAACATGGCGGCCATGCCCTTCGGATCGCGATGCGCGCCGCCGAGCGGCTCGTTGACGATCTTGTCGATCAGGCCAAGCGCTTTCAGACGATGCGCGGTCAGGCCGAGCGCTTCCGCGGCTTCCGGCGCTTTCGCGGCGCTCTTCCACAGGATCGATGCGCAACCTTCCGGCGAAATCACCGAGTAGGTCGAGAACTGCAGCATCAGCACGCTGTCGCCGACTGCAATCGCGAGCGCGCCGCCCGAGCCGCCTTCGCCGATGATCGTGGCGATCAGCGGCGTCTTCAGTTCAGCCATCACGTACAGATTGCGGCCGATCGCTTCGGACTGGCCGCGCTCTTCCGCGCCGATCCCAGGATACGCGCCCGGCGTATCGATGAACGTGAAAATCGGCAAGCTGAACTTCTCGGCGAGGCGCATCAGGCGTTCGGCCTTGCGATAGCCTTCCGGGCGCGGCATGCCGAAATTACGCAGCGCGCGCTCCTTGGTGTCGCGGCCCTTCTGATGACCGATCACCATGCAGGCCTGGCCGTTGAAACGCGCGAGGCCGCCGACGATCGACAGGTCGTCCGCATAGTTGCGGTCGCCGTGCAGCTCGTGGAAATCGGTGAACAGCTCGTTCACGTAATCGAACGTGTACGGGCGCTGGGGATGTCGGGCAATTTGCGAAACCTGCCATGGCGTAAGGTTCGCGTACAGATCTTTGGTGAGCTGTTGACTCTTCTTGGACAGCCGCTCGATCTCTTCCGAAATATCGACGGCCGAATCGTCCTGCACGAAGCGCAATTCTTCGATCTTCGCTTCGAGTTCAGCGATCGGCTGTTCGAAATCCAGAAAGGTGGTCTTCATTGGTTGTAATCCTTGGACTTACCGGCAGCGCGTATTCTAACCGCGCTCGCCGATGTCAAAACCATCTCTCAACTATCGATTTTTAACAATTGATAGTTTTTTGAAACGGCATCGTGTCTTGTTCTTCAGTTTCAGTAGTCGACCGGCAACGGATCGAGACTACGCCACATATACCAGGTCGCAACGGTGCGCCACGGCTCCCAGTTTGCCGCAACCTCACGCGCCTCGCTGCGCGTAACCGGCTCGCCGCTAAAATAATTGACGCTGATCGCGCGGATCAGACCGAGGTCGTCGAGCGGCAGCACGTCCGGACGCGACAGATTGAAGATCAGGAACATTTCCGCGGTCCAGCGGCCGATGCCACGGATCTGCGTGAGTTCGGCGATCACCGCCTCGTCGTCCATCGAGGTCCACTTGCCGACGTGCAAGGCGCCCGACACGAAGTGCTGCGCGAGATCGAGCACGTACTCGGCCTTACGCCTGGAGAGCCCGCACGCGGTCAATTTGTCCTGACCGAGCTTGATGAACTGCTGCGGCACGAGCTTCGGGCAGGCGGCCTCGACTTTCGCCCAGACGGCCTGCGCGGACGCCACCGAAATCTGCTGCCCGACCACCGAGCGCGCGAGCGTGACGAACGGATCGCCACGGCTCAACAGATGCACCGGGCCGAACTTCGGAATCAGCTTCTTCAGAATGCGGTCACGCTTGACGAGGTCAGCGCATGCCTTGTCCCAATACGCCGGACGGCTGACCTCAGGCGTGAGGCCGGCGATCTGCACCGGCACCGCGACTTCAGCCGCACCCGCAGCTTCGCCGCCCGCGCCCGATGACGCCCGCGTCTTGCGCACAACTTCGCCTTCATGCCCTTCCTGCGCCGTGCGCGCGAGCTGCTGCACGTCGCCGGCGAGTTCGGCAGGCAACGCGCCATTGCTTTTCGCCCGCGGTGCTTTGGCGCGCTTCGAAGCGGGCGCCGACGCGCCGTTCAGCGCGCGTTTGACCGCGGGTTTCTTCGCTGCGCCTGCCGTGACACGCGCGCCTGTCTTCGCCGCCACCCCGGCGGGTTTCGGCGATGCTTTCTTTACCGCGCCGCTGTCCGCACGAGCCGACGTTCTTGTCGACTTTGCTGCGGCTGCCGCGTTTGTTTGAGACGTGGCTCGTTTAGCCGGCGTCTTCGTGGCCGTTGCCATCCTGCCTCCTGCCTGGCGAGTCGATCAGAGGGAAGTACGAGGTGCGCTCACACGCGCCGCCACTCGGTCAACCCGCCGGGTTTGTCTTCAAGTGCAACGCCGGCCTCGAGCAATTCGGCCCGGATCCGGTCTGCTGCCGCATAGTCTTTTGCCTGCTTGGCGGCCACGCGCGCCGCGATCTTCGCTTCGATCGCGGCGGGCTCGAGCGCACCTTCTGCGGCGGCGCCCGCAGCCTGCTGCAGGTATGCACGCGGCTCCCGGCCGAGCAATCCGAGCAAAGCGCCAAGCAGGCGCAATTGACGGGCCAGCGCGGGGTCGCGCGTGCGGTTCACTTCAGTTGCCAACTCGAACAACACCGACACTGCGACCGGCGTGTTGAAGTCGTCGTTCATTGCTGCCTTGAAACGCTGCGCATGCGCTTCGTTCCAGTCGAGATCCGCGCTATCCGGCGTAACGTCTTTCAGCGCGGTGTACAACCGCGCGAGCGCATTACGGGCGTCGTCGATATGGACGTCGCTGTAGTTCAACGGCGAACGGTAATGCGCACGCGCGATGAAAAATCGGACCACCTCGGCATCGTACTGCGCCAACACTTCGCGGATCGTAAAGAAGTTGTTCAACGACTTCGACATCTTCTCATTGTCGATCTGCACGTAGCCGTTGTGCATCCAGTAATTGACGAAGGTTTGTCCGGTCGCAGCTTCGCTTTGTGCAATCTCGTTCTCGTGGTGCGGAAACTGCAGGTCCTGACCGCCGCCATGAATGTCGAAATGTTCGCCGAGCAAGGTGCAGCCCATAGCCGAGCATTCGATATGCCAACCCGGACGGCCGCGCCCGTACTTCGATTCCCAGCCGGTGTCCGCCGGCTCTTCCGGCTTCGACTGCTTCCACAGCACGAAATCGAGCGGGTCCTGCTTCGCGTCGTTCGCGGCGACGCGCTCACCGGCGCGCAGATCCTCGAGCGACTTGCCCGACAGCTTGCCGTAGCCCGCGAACTTGCGCACCGCGTAGTTCACGTCGCCGTCGGCCGCCTGATACGCGTAACCGTTCGCCTCGAGCTTCTCGATCATGCCCAGCATCTGCGGGATGAAATCGGTGGCGCGCGGCTCCAGATCGGGACGCTCGATGCCGAGCGCATCCGCGTCTTCATGCAACGCGTTGATGAAGCGATCGGTCAGCGACTTGATCGTTTCGCCGTTCTCGACCGCGCGCCGGATGATCTTGTCGTCGATATCCGTGATGTTGCGCACGTAGGTCACGTCGTAACCGAGCGTGCGCAACCACCGCTGCACGATGTCGAACACGACCATCACGCGCGCGTGGCCGACGTGACAATAGTCGTATACGGTCATCCCGCAGACGTACATCCGCACGACGCCATCTTGCAGCGGCACGAAAGTTTGCTTGTCACGCGCGAGCGTGTTGTAGATGCGCAGTGATTCCATAGAGAACGGTGCGTGGGCCGAAAGAAATCCGCAATGTGTTCGTGCTGTTTCGTGCATGAGGCGCCCCGCGGGAAGACGGCGGGTGCGTTCTGTACTGCAACAGACAGAGCAGCGAACCGGTGCACCTGGTGCGGCGCTCAGGCTGCGCTCAGGTTGCAATCAAGGCGGAGACGACCACGAGTGGCGAAAAGACAGTTTGCGGTTCGACGGAACGCGCAGACCTTTTGTTAGAATGGGTCGGAGTATAACATCCAGACCTGAGCCTATGAAACCTTCCAGCGGCCGCGCGCGCAGCGCTGCGACCCTCGCCGCGACGGCATTCTGCGCCGTCGCCCTCACGGTCTTGCCGGGTGCCGCCGCGTACGCGCAGAAGGCCTCCACGCTGCCGCAGGGCCCGGCCGTGCGCGACAATACGCCGGAGATCGACGCGTCGATTGCGCAGAAAAACTGGCAGGCCGCGCTCACCCAGCTCGACGCGCGCATCGCCTCGAATCCACGCGACGCGCAAGCAAAATTCAAGCGCGGCACGGTGCTGGCCCATCTGAATCGCGACGACGAAGCGATCACCGCGTTCACCGAACTCACGCAGCTGTATCCCGAGCTGCCCGAGCCGTATAACAACCTCGCGGCGCTCTATGCGAAGCACGGCCGTTATACCGAAGCACGCGCCGCGCTCGAAACGGCGACCAAGGTGAATCCAGGCTACGGCCTCGCGTATGAGAATCTCGGCGACCTGTATCTGCGCATGGCCAACGAGGCCTATCGCCGCGCACAGAGCCTCGGCAAAGCAAGCGCCACGACCACGCAACGCCTCGCGGATATCCAGAACGTCATTTCGCCGCCCAAGGGCAAAACACCGGTGAAGAAAGCTGCCGTGCCCGTCGAGGCCAGCGCCCCGTCCGCGACCTCAGACATGACGCAAACGCCAAGCTTCCAGTACGGCGGCGCAAATGGCTCGCTCGCCATGCCGCCTTACATGGCGCCGTCGCAGTAATACGGTCATCGTTTTCGGCAACACGTTTTTTCCAACCCTGAGGATCTTCATGAAATGGTTGATGTTGGCGCTCGGCAGCGCCGCCCTGATCGCAAATGCCCCCGCTTTTGCCCAGTCCGGTTCGCAGGCCGCGCATCCGTCCGTCCTCTTCAAGACCACGGAAGGCGACATCCGTGTCGAGTTGTATCCTGAGAAGGCGCCGAAAACCGTCGCCAACTTCCTCGACTACGTGAAATCCGGCCAGTACAGCGGCACGATCTTCCATCGCGTGATTCGCGGCTTCATGATCCAGGGCGGCGGCTATACCCAGAGCTTCGCTGAGAAGCCCACGCGCGCGCCGATTCCGCTCGAAAGCCGTAACGGTCTGAAGAACAGCGCCGGCACGCTCGCCATGGCGCGCACGAGCGATCCGAATTCGGCCACCGCGCAATTCTTCATCAACACGGTGGACAACGCCGGCCTCGACTATCCGAATCCGGACGGCAACGGCTACGCGGTGTTCGGCAAGGTCACGGCCGGCATGGACGTCGTGAAGAAGATCGAAGGCACGCCTACCACCACGCGTGGCCCGATGAGCGACGTGCCGCAAAAGCCGATCGTGATCGAATCGGCCACGGTTGTCGGCAAGTAACAGAACAACGCAGAACAAGAAAGCAGCACCCGGCACGCTGCATACGAAGTCAACGATAACTCTACGCACCCGGCGCGGCCCGTCGTCATCGCATTTCACGTGACGGGCGGCCACGCCTTTTACTCACTCCGATCATCAAAGGATTCCATCATGGTTGAACTGCACACGAACCACGGCGTCATCAAACTCGAACTGGACGCTGAAAAGGCACCGAAGTCGGTTGAGAACTTCCTCAACTACGTGAAGGCCGGCCACTACAACAACACGGTGTTCCACCGCGTGATCGACGGCTTCATGATCCAGGGCGGCGGCTTCGAACCCGGCATGAAGCAGAAGCCGACGGCTGAGCCGATCACCAACGAAGCGAACAACGGTCTGAAGAACGTCAACGGCTCGATCGCGATGGCTCGTACGAACGACCCGCACTCGGCGACCGCACAATTCTTCATCAACGTGAACGACAACGACTTCCTGAACCACTCGTCGCCGACGCCGCAGGGCTGGGGCTACGCCGTGTTCGGCAAGGTCGTCGAGGGCCTCGACATCGTCGAGAAGATCAAGAAGGTCAAGACGGGTTCGAAGGGCTTCCATCAGGACGTGCCGGCCGAAGACGTCGTGATCGAAAAAGCAGTGATCGTCGACTAAGCGTGCGATAGGCACGAACCCGTTCGAACTGAAATCAGGCACCTTCAATGCTGCAAGAAACGCCGCTGCGAAGCGTCGCCGCGGGCGTGCCTGGCGAGGGCAAACGCCCGCACGCCGCACGCCCGTTTTTTTTCCTCTCCGATATTCATCTGAGCGAGGCGATTCCGCGCACGGTCGCCGCGTTCGAGCACTTCATTCGCGTCACGGCCGAGCAGGCGGATTCGGTTTTCATTCTCGGCGATCTGTTCGAGTACTGGGTTGGCGACGACATGCTCGTCGAGCCCTTCGTCGCACGCATGGCGGCATTGCTGCACACCTTGTCGGAGCGCGGCATCGCGCTCTACATCATGCACGGCAATCGCGATTTTCTGCTCGGCAAGCGCTTCATGAAAGCGGCCGGCGCGATCTGGCTGCCCGATCCGTTCGTGATCACCGCATTCGGCACACGTATTGCCCTCGCCCACGGCGACGGCCTTTGCACCGCGGATCGCGGCTATCAATATTTCCGGCGCCTTGCGCGCTGCCGTTCGGCGCAGATGCTGTTTCTCGCGTGGCCGTTTCGCTGGCGCCAGGCGCTTGCGGAAAACATGCGTTCGAAAAGTGAACAGGGCCGTTCGCGCCCGGCTTCGCCGAAGTACGACGTGACGCGCAAGGCCGTCGCCGCGTTATTCAGGGCCTCGAAAACGGCTACCATGATTCACGGGCACACGCATCGGCCGGCGCGGCATCGCGAACCGGACGGCACACGCTGGGTTTTACCGGATTGGGATCTCGACCACGGCGAGCGCCGTGGCGGTTATCTGCGAATCGATGCAGAAGGAATTCGGGCGTTGCCGCTGGCGTGATCAGCGCTGCGTCGCCACGCCTTCCTCCTTTCCTGCAATCGCGGCCGACAAACGCCGCAGGTCAAGCAGCGCCGCATCCGCGCCTTGCAGCCCTTCCAGGCTCGTTCCCAGCCGCTCCAGCGCGTCGACGATTTCGTCGATACGCTTCGACTGCGTGGCGGCGTGATCGATCAGGCCATGGATCGCCAGCGAGACTGGATCGTCCGCATTCGGCGTGATGCCGTAGGCACAGAATCCGCTGCTTCCGGATGCGCGTTTGGCACCAGGCGCGGCACCGCCCGACTGCGCAGCGGACACAGCGGCTGAAGCCACGGCAACAGCAGCCGGGACGATGATGCGGGCCGGATTGCCGACCGCCGTACCGCCTGCCGGCACCGGCTTCGTGACCACCGCATTCGAGCCGATCTTCGCGTCCGCGCCGATCGTAAAGCCGCCGAGCACCTTCGCGCCCGCCCCGACGATCACGCCGCGCTCGAGCGTCGGATGGCGCTTCGCACCGCGCGTGAGCGACGTGCCGCCGAGCGTCACACCCTGGTAGATCGTGCAGTCGTCGCCGATCTGCGCCGTCTCGCCAATCACGACGCCCATGCCGTGATCGATGAACACGCGGCGGCCCAGCGTCGCGCCAGGATGGATTTCGATGCCGGTCATGAAACGCGCCATCTGCGAGATGAAACGCGCGAGCCAGCGGCGTTTGGCCTGCCAGCAAGCGTGCGCGAGCCGGTGCAGCACGAGCGCGTGCAGACCCGGATAACACGTGAGGACTTCCCATGCACTGCGGGCGGCGGGATCGCGCTCGCGGATCGTGGCAATGTCTTCGCGAAGTCTCGTGAACATGGCAGGGATTGTGTCGTGGGAGAAAGGACCGCCTGGGCGAAAAACCTCGCATGGCGGATGCTTGCCGCATAGCAGATCGGCAGCTTTGCTTAGAACGTTTCGAGCAATTGTAGGGCGATTGCGCGAAACCTGCCGGAAGCCCACGCTGCCGGCAAGGTCGTCGATTGCGGGCAGACGCCTTCAGGAAGCGTCGGTGCCCGGTGGCCTGGTCTTCAGCAGGATATGTTTGGCGATGCCGCGCACGATATTGACTTCCTCGCGCTCCAGGCCGGAGCGCGCGAACAGGCGCCGCAAACGCGACATCAGCTTTTTCGGATTGGCCGGATCGAGAAACTCGAGCGCAATGAGCGCGCTTTCCAGATGCGCGTACATGCTTTCGATTTCATCGCTCGCCGCCCGTGCGCCGGCCGCCTCGCCCTGCCCCACAGCCGCTTGAGCGGCTCCAGATGCGGCGGGCGCGGCCTCGCCGGCGGACAGATACGTCGTGCGTAATTCATACGCCAGCACCTGCACCGCCTGCGCAAGATTGAGCGAACTGTAGGCCGGATTGGCCGGAATATGGGCGAGCGCGCTGCAACGCTCGACGTCCTCATTGGATAAACCCGTGCGCTCGTTGCCGAACACCAGCGCGATCTCGCCGTGTATCGCCTGCTCACGCGCGGCGTCGGCGGCCGCACGCGGCGTCCATTGCGGCGGCCCATATTCGCGCAGCCGCGCGGTCAGTGCGAGCGACCAATGCACGCCGCTCAACGCGTCGGCAAGCGTCGGCACGACGTGCGCGGATGCCAGCACGTCGTCGGCGCCGCTCGCCATGGCAATGGCTTCCGGGTCGCTCTGCACGTGCGGCACGCGCGGCGACACCAGCACGAGGCGCGAAAAACCCATGGTTTTCAGCGCGCGCGCCGCAGCGCCGACGTTGCCGGGATGACTGGGCTCGACGAGCACGAAGCGCGTCGACGTAAAACCGCCGCGCAGGTCCGCCACGGCGGGATCGGATGAATGGTGGGTGTGGTCCACGATGAAACTCGGCAAGCTAAAGAACGCGTATGGTAGCGCCAACCCCGCACCGGCTCCGAATTACGCGTGAATTGCACCTGAATCGCTCGCGATTTGGGCATGACGGCCGCACAAAACACTTGCCAGGCGCGCGTCACGCCGGCTCCCGGGCAGTTGCCGCTGCCGCACCGCCCGGACTCAGGTAAAATAGCGCGATTCGCGTCCGGCTTATTGTCTACCGAAAGGTCTACGAAAAGTGTCCGGCGCCTCGTTCTTATTCAATTCGTCTCCGTCGGCGGAATCTGCATGGATCCTTTATTGGACGTGCGTTCCGTGCTGTTTCCGCGCCCCTTGATGGCGCTCAGTCAGCGCTCATCCCGCGCTCATTTACCGGCAAGCAGCCGTGCTGCCCCGGCACAAGGATCCAGTCTCATGCATCCCATGCTCAATATCGCTGTGAAGGCCGCGCGCCGCGCAGCCCAGATCATCAACCGCGCGTCGCTCGACCTCGATCTCATCCAGGTCAGCAAGAAACAGCACAACGATTTCGTCACGGAGGTCGACAAAGCGTCTGAAGCGGCGATCATCGATACGCTCAAGACCGCCTACCCCGATCACGCCATTCTCGCTGAAGAATCCGGCAAGTCGCAAAACGAGTCCGAATATCAGTGGATCATCGATCCGCTCGACGGCACCACCAATTTCATCCACGGCTTCCCGTATTACTGCGTGTCGATCGCGCTCGCCCACAAGGGCATCGTGACGCAATCCGTGGTCTACGATCCGACCCGCAACGACCTGTTTACCGCCTCGCGCGGCCGCGGTGCGTTCCTGAACGACCGCCGCATCCGTGTCGCCAAACGCGACCGCCTCGCCGACGGCCTGATCGGCACCGGCTTCCCGTTCCGCGAAACGGACGGTCTGGAAGCCTACGGCCGCCAGTTCGCTGAAATGACCGAAGCCTGCGCCGGCCTGCGCCGTCCGGGCGCCGCCGCGCTCGACCTGGCCAACGTCGCCGCCGGCCGCATGGACGGTTTCTTCGAGCAAGGCCTGAATCCGTGGGACGTCGCCGCGGGCAGCCTGCTGATCACGGAAGCCGGCGGTCTGGTCGGCAATTACACGGGCGACTCGGACTTCCTGCACGTCGGCGAAATCGTGGCGGGCAATCCGAAGGTCTACGCGCAGATGATCCCGATCCTGTCGCGCTACAGCCGCACGCGCCAGCAATCGGCTTAAGACCTCGGGCCTCGGGCATCCGATCCGAGGCTTAAGCCCGCTGTTCGCGCGGCTGCGCGCCGGCCCCGGCAATACAGAAAAGCGGCTTCGGCCGCTTTTTCGTTGGCGCGCCTGCATCCGGCAGGCGTTCGTGCTACAAAGCGGAAGGCCGCGCCGGCACGCTCAATCGCCGGCTGCGTTTCGCGCGTCTTTCACAGCGCCCTGCTGCGCGCCGGACTTGCGCGCAGCTTCCAACCCGCTTCATGAAAAAAGGCTTCTACACAATTATCGCGGCGCAGTTCATTTCGTCGCTCGCGGACAATGCACTGCTGATCGCCGCCATCGCCTTGCTATCGGTGATCCGTTCGGCCGCCTGGGTCACGCCGCTGCTGCAGATTTTCTTCACCGTCTCGTACGTGTTGCTCGCTCCGTTTGTCGGTGCGTTCGCCGACGCGCTGCAAAAGCGGCACGTCATGTTCATCTCCAACGCGCTCAAGGCGAGCGGGTGCCTGATGATGATTGCCGGCGTTCATCCGATGATCGCGTACGGCGTGGTGGGCTTTGGCGCAGCCGCGTATTCACCGGCCAAATACGGCATTCTCACCGAACTCCTGCCCGCGGAAAAACTCGTCAAGGCAAACGCGTGGCTCGAATCGGCCACGGTTCTGTCGACCATTGTCGGCACGATGGTCGGCGGCGCGCTGATCAGCACCTTCGCCGATAAATTCGTCGCCCATGCGCATCTGCCGCTGATCCGCTCCTCCGCCGATCTGGCCATGTTCGCGGTGATGCTCACGTATGCCGTCGCCGCGGGGATCAACATCTTCATTCCCGACACCGGGGCGCGTTACCCGAACCATTTGACCGAACCGAAGAAACTGGTCGGCGACTTCTATCATTGCTTCAACGTGCTGTGGGCCGACAAGCTCGCGCAGATCGCGCTGTGGGTCACGACGCTGATGTGGGGCGGCGCGGTCACGCTGCAACTGCTGGTGCTCAAATGGGCGAACGTGAACCTCGGCCTGTCGCTGTCGAAGGCCGCCGTGATGCAAGGCGTCACGGGTCTAGGCATTGCCGCCGGCGCGGCTGCCGCGGCCGCGCTGATTCCATTGCGCCGCTCGTTGCGCGTGCTGCCGATCGGCATCCTCACCGGCGCGGTGGCGATCGCCATGGCGTTCTACAACAAGGACCTGTTTCCGGCGGGCGCGGGCATCCGCATCGGCTCGTACGTCCTGCCGTTCTATATCCTGCTCGCCTATCCTTTGATGATTCTGCTCGGCGCGCTGTCCGGCTTTTTTATCGTACCGATGAACGCGATCCTCCAGCATCGCGGCGCGACGCTGCTTTCCGCCGGCCATTCAATCGCGGTGCAGAATTTCAACCAGAATCTGGCCGTGCTGCTGATGCTCGGCGCCTACGCGATACTGCTCACCGCGAAGATGCCGGCGCAATGGATCATCGTGGTATTCGGCAGTTTCATCACCTTCATGATGTGGCTCGCAAAACGGCGCAGCGCGGTGAATGAGCGCACGGTGGATATGCGGGCGCTGGTGGAGGAGTGATCGTATCGCGGGGTGCGAACAGTGTGGCGATCTGGCCATCCAATTGGCCGTCCGGCCAGGGTCCGCTCGCCACGCCGGCAGGTTAAACTCACGCCCTGAACAGCTAACGCAAGAAGACACCACGGATGGGCATTCAAACCGCAGCGGCCAATGACGTCGCACAACACACGCCGATGATGCAGCAGTATCTACGCATCAAAGCGGATCATCCGGGCACGCTGGTGTTCTACCGGATGGGCGACTTCTACGAACTCTTTTTCGAAGATGCGGAAAAAGCCGCGCGCCTGCTGGATTTAACACTTACGCAGCGCGGCGCCTCGGCGGGCAATCCGATCAAGATGGCGGGTGTGCCGCATCACGCGGTCGAACAGTATCTGGCCAAGCTGGTGAAGCTCGGCGAATCCGTCGCGATTTGCGAGCAGATCGGCGATCCGGCTACGTCGAAAGGCCCTGTCGAGCGTAAAGTCGTGCGCGTCGTCACGCCGGGCACGCTGACGGACGCAGCACTTCTGTCCGACAAGAGCGACGTCTACCTGATGGCGCTGTGCGTTGCGCATAACCGTCGCGGCGTCGCGACGAGCGTCGGGCTCGCGTGGCTGAATCTGGCGAGCGGCGCCTTGCGCCTCGCCGAGGTTGCGCCCGACCAGGTGGCCGCCGCGCTCGAACGGATTCGCCCCGCGGAAATTCTGGTGGCCGATACGTCCGCCGACTCCGCGAGCTGGACGCCGCCCGTCAACGCCGGCGCCCTCACCCGCGTGCCGGTCTGGCACTTCGATATCGCCTCGGGTACCCAACGTCTATGCGACCAGCTGGAAGTGGCCGGTCTCGACGGCTTCGGCGCGCATTCGCTGACCGCGGCATGCGGCGCGGCCGGTGCGCTGCTGCTGTATGCGGCGGCCACGCAAGGCCAGCAACTGCGCCACGTGCGCAGCCTCAAGGTCGAGTACGAGTCCGAATATATCGGGCTCGACCCCGCCACGCGCCGCAATCTTGAACTCACGGAAACGCTGCGCGGCACCGAATCGCCCACGCTGTGCTCGCTGCTCGACACCTGCTGCACGACGATGGGCAGCCGTCTGCTGCGTCACTGGCTGCACCATCCGCCGCGCGAAGCCGCCGTGGCACAAGCGCGCCAGCAAGCCATCGGTGCATTGCTCGACGCGCCGCCGGGCGCAAGCGTCGACTCCCTGCGCGGCGCGTTGCGGCAGATCTCGGACATCGAACGGATTACCGGGCGTCTCGCGCTGCTCTCGGCGCGGCCTCGCGACCTGTCGAGCCTGCGCGACACGTTCATTGCCTTGCCTGAGCTGCGCACGCAACTCGCGGCCGTTTCGTCCAATGCCGATTCGCTGGCGCGTATCGACGCGTCACTGGAACCGCCGCAAGCATGCGTCGAGCTGCTCAAGCGCGCGGTCGCGCAGGAGCCCTCCGCCATGGTGCGCGACGGCGGCGTGATCGCTCGCGGTTACGATGCGGAACTCGACGAACTGCGAGATATTTCGGAGAACTGCGGGCAGTTCCTGATCGACCTCGAAACGCGCGAACGCGCCCGCACCGGCATCGGCAATCTGCGCGTCGAGTACAACAAGGTGCACGGCTTCTATATCGAAGTCACGCGCGGCCAGACCGACAAGGTGCCGGATGACTACCGCCGCCGTCAGACGCTGAAAAACGCCGAGCGTTACATCACGCCGGAACTGAAAACCTTCGAAGACAAAGCGCTCTCCGCGCAGGAACGCGCGCTGGCCCGTGAACGCTCGCTGTACGACGCATTGCTGCAAGCGCTGCTGCCGTTTATCCCCGACTGCCAGCGGGTCGCGGCGGCACTCGCCGAACTCGATCTGCTGGCAGCCTTCGCAGAACGCGCCCGGGCACTCGATTGGGTCGCGCCGACGTTTTCTCCGGATACCGGCATCGAAATCGAGCAGGGCCGGCATCCGGTTGTCGAGGCGCAGGTTGAGCAGTTCATCGCCAACGACTGCACGCTTACGCCAGAGCGCAAACTGCTGCTGATCACCGGCCCGAACATGGGCGGTAAGTCGACCTTCATGCGCCAGACGGCGCTGATCGCGTTGCTGGCTTACGTCGGCAGCTATGTGCCGGCACGGCGCGCCGCATTTGGCCCGATCGATCGCATCTTCACGCGAATCGGCGCCGCGGACGACCTGGCTGGCGGCCGTTCAACCTTCATGGTGGAAATGACCGAAGCGGCGGCGATCCTGAACGACGCGACGCCGCAAAGTCTCGTGCTGATGGACGAGATCGGGCGCGGCACGTCGACGTTCGACGGCCTCGCGCTGGCGTGGGCCATCGCGCGGCATCTGCTCTCGCACAACGGCTGTCATACGCTGTTCGCCACGCACTACTTCGAACTGACGCAGTTGCCGGCCGAGTTTCCGCACGCGGCCAATGTGCATCTGTCGGCGGTCGAGCATGGGCATGGCATCGTGTTCCTGCATGCGGTCAGCGAAGGTCCGGCCAATCAGAGCTACGGTTTGCAGGTCGCTCAGTTGGCCGGGGTGCCGAACGCCGTGATCCGCGCAGCCCGCAAGCATCTCGCGCATCTGGAACAGCAATCGGCGGCGCAACCCGCACCGCAACTCGATCTGTTCGCCACCCCGGTGCCCATGCTGCTCGAGGACGCTGAACGCGACGCCGAGCCGCAATCAGCGGCAGCATCGCCGGCCATGCAGGCACTCGTCGAGCGTCTGCGCGGCATCGATCCGAATGATCTGCGGCCGCGCGAAGCGCTCGATCTGCTGTATGAACTGCACGAACTGGCCGCCGCGCCGGATGCAGATCATTGACGCACACAGGCCTTCACAGCACCCGCGCAAACTTTGCGCGGCGCTGAGCGTCGCCCTTACGTTCACGGGTGGCCTTGCGTCGCTTACGGGTCTTGTTTCGCTACTGGCATTTGCCCCGCTCGCGCACGCCGAAACCTCCCGCTATGCGTTCGCGGTCATCGCCAACACGATGCAAAGCCCCGACGATGAAGCGCCCACGCAACGCCTGATCGAAGCGATCAGCCGCGAGCGTGATATATCGTTCATTGTCTACGACGGTAATCTGAAGGGCGCGAAAGAAGCCTGCCGCGATGCGTTATACGAGCGGCGCCATGCGCTGCTCGAAACGGCGCGCCCCGCCCTGTTCTTCATTCCGGGCCAGCACGACTGGACTGACTGCGGCACAGCGCAGGCCGGTGGCTTTGACCCGGTCGAGCGGCTCGATCAATTGCGCCAGACCCTGTTTACCGACTCCACGTCGATGGGTCAGAATCCGATCGCATTGACGCGCGAAAGTGAAGTATCCCGCTTTCGTCCGTTCCGTGAGAACGTACGCTGGCAAGTCGGCGATACCGTGTTTATCGGCCTGAACGCGCCGGGTCCGAACAATCACTACCTGACTGCGGGCGGCCGCAATGGCGAGTTCGAAGACCGCGTGATCGCCAATGCATTCTGGCTCGAGCATGCTGCCGAATACGCCAAACGCCGCGACGCGCGCGCAATTGTCGTTTTCATTCAAGGCGACCCCGATCCGGAACGCTACGAACGGCCCGACCGTTTTGCGTGGTTGCGCTTTGCGCGCAACACGCGCCGCGACGGTTTTCTGGAATTCAAACGCAGCCTCGTCAAACTCGCCCAGATTTTTCGCGGACCCGTGCTGGTGATTCATTGCGACGATGAACACACGAACACCGGCTTCGTGATCGATCAGCCGCTACGCAATGACAAGGGAATGCTGGTGACGAATCTCACGCGTATCGCGATTGCGCCGCATGATCGCCTTAACCAGTGGATTCAGATTGATGCGGATCTCGGCAAGAAGCCGCCGTTCCGCGTGAGTGTGCGCGATGTGCCGAGGCAAATGCCGATACCCGCCGCGCCACCCGTGCCGCAGCGCGACGAGCCGCCCGCTTCGATGCCGGCAGTGCCTGCATTGGGTCTGGCTTCCGAGTTGCCGCCATTGTTGCCGACGCCCGGGCAACCACAACCGCTCCAGCAGCAACCCGGCCAGCCACAATACAAACCGGCGGACGACGGCAACGGCCAGTATCAGCAATACGGGCCCGCCATGTCCGCCCCGCCAGCTTCAGCCGTCTTGCCGCACACGCCGGGTACGCCTTCAGGCGTTCCCGGCTTGCCCGCGAGCTCAGTGCAGCGTGGGCCCTGACTTTTCGTCATCGGCTTCGTCGTCATCTTCGTCGAGAACTTCGAGGCCGTCGGCGCCATGCGCGTGTTCGTGCTGGATTTCGTCTTCGGTAGCCGGACGCACGTCCTTGACGGTCAACGCGAAACGCAGCGCCATGCCGGCGAGCGGATGGTTGCCGTCGAGCACGACTTTGTCTTCCGCCACGTCGGTCACCACGTAGACGAGCGAATCGAGATCCTCATCGCCTTCTTCCGGCGTGCCTTCGAATTGCATGCCGACTTCAAGCGGTTCCGGGAAGCGATCGCGCGGCTCGATCTTCACGAGATCGGGATCGTACTCGCCGAACGCGTCTTGCGGCTCGAGCTGGATCTGAGTCTCGAAACCGGCCTCGTGGCCGTCGAGCTCTTCCTCGATCTTGGGGAACGTGCCATCATAGCCGCCGTGCAGATAGACCATCGGCTCGTCGCTTTCTTCAATCAGATTGCCCTGCGCATCCGACAGCTTGTAAGCGACCGACACGACGGTGTTCTTTGCGATTTTCATTCGATTCTCCAGAATACAACTCACATTATACGATGCCCAAGCGGCCCACTGACCACCCGGCCGATGCAGCTTCGGCACGGAAATCTTCGCCGGCTTCGCAGCCGGCTCTCCCTCACCTGCCACCGTCTCCCGACACGCCCACACCGCTGCTCGGCAATCTGACGCCGTCGCAATTCATGCGCCGGTACTGGCAGAAGAAACCGCTGCTGATCCGTCAGGCAATTCGTGATGTGGAAGCGCCGCTGTCGCGCGATGAGTTTTTCGAGCTGGCCGATCAGGACGAAGTCGAAGCGCGTCTGATCACGCACTTTCGCAACAAGTGGCAAATGGAGCACGGCCCGTTCGCGCCTGATGAACTGCCGTCGCTGAAACAGCGCGCCTGGACCCTGCTCGTGCAAGGCGTGGACCTCTACGACGATCGCGCGCGCGCTTTGCTCGACCGCTTCCGCTTCGTGCCGGACGCCCGTCTGGACGACCTGATGATTTCGTATGCGAGCGATGGCGGCGGCGTGGGCCCCCATTTCGATTCCTACGATGTGTTTCTTTTGCAAGTAAAAGGCAAGCGCCGGTGGCGGATCAGTGCGCAGAAAGATCTGACGCTCCAGTCGGGTTTGCCTTTGAAAGTTTTACAGCATTTCGAGCCGGAACAGGAATGGGTGCTCGAACCGGGTGACATGTTGTACCTGCCGCCGCATATCGCGCATGACGGTGTTGCCGAAGGGGAATGCATGACCTGCTCGATCGGTTTTCGCGCTCCGTCAGCGGGCGAGTTGACCTCGCAGTTCCTCTACCATCTGGCCGAGCGCGGCGAGTCGGCGGGGCGACCCGGTGCGCTCTATCGCGACCCGCAACAACCGGCCGTCGACCGTCCGGCGGAACTGCCCGCGGCCTTGATCGAACGGGTTGGCGCGATCCTTGCGGGTGTCAAGTGGAATGAGCAGGACATTGCGTCGTTCCTTGGCACGTACCTTAGCGAACCGAAGCCGAGCGTCGTCTTTGATCCGCCGCAACGACCGCTCAACGAGGCCCGTTTCATCAGTCATGCATCGAAGTCCGGCATCCGGCTCGATCGCAAGACTAATTTGTTGTACAACCGTCGTTTTTTCTTCGTAAATGGAGAGAAAACACCACTTGACGGTGCAAAAAAGTGGTTGTTTGACCTCGCTGACCACAGGCGTATGAGTGCGAAACGCTTTGTAACACTCTCACACGATTCGTCGGTGACAGCACTACTGCACGAGTGGTATTGTGCGGGCTGGATACAAGTGGGCGAGCTTGCGTAACTCTGCCCGCGTGTTATACCGTACTGTGAAATTTTGTATGAGAAAGACAACGTATTGACCCCGGATTTATGGATTGTCAGTACGAAAGTGCATATAATTTCCGCCCAAGCCGTAGGGAAGATTCTAGCTCGTCAAAAGAGCGTCTCCACCAGCGGCCCAGGTCGGTGTTGGAGCACATTACCGGTATTATTTTGCGCTGTTGCTTACCTTTAACCATAAAAGGACGTGATCATGAAGAAATCCCTCCTCGTAGCATCCCTGTTGGCAGCTGTGGCACTGGCTGCATGCAACAAGAGCAGCGATCAGGCAGCTACGACCGCAGCTAGCGACGCATCGGCTGCTGCCTCGGCACCGGCTGCTGCAGCTTCGGACGCAGCAGCTGCTGCTTCGGGTGCGGCTGCTGCTGCGAGCGATGCTGCTGCTTCGGCTACGGCCGCTGCTTCGGACGCAGGTGCTGCAGCTTCGGCTGCTGCTCCGGCTTCGGGCGCAAGCCAGTAAGCTGTCGCATAGGGTTCGCCTCTGGGCGAAAACTGCATCGGGAAATCACCTCGATTTCCCGGGCAGTAAAGCAAAACGCCACGGATTCACTTCCGTGGCGTTTTGTCATTTAAGCGCCGCTTTTACAACGGCATGCATTTAATTGCCTATTGAACCGGCGTTCCGTTCTCTTCGAAGAACTCGCGCACAACTTCGATTTCACGTGTGCGTTTGAATGGCGGCAGGCTCTGCCATATACGGCGCCCATACGGCTTGTCGACAAGACGCGTGTCGCAGATCATCAGCACGCCACGATCGGTTTCCGCGCGGATCAGACGGCCCGCGCCCTGCTTGAGCGTAATCACCGCCTGTGGCAGCTGATGAACCGCAAACGGGCTCAGTCCCTTCTTCGTCAGCGCCTCCAGACGCGCCGACAACACCGGGTCATCGGGCGGTGCAAACGGCAGCTTGTCGATCACGACCAGCGAGAGCGCATCGCCACGCACGTCCACGCCTTCCCAGAAGCTCTGGCTCCCCACCAGAATCGCATTGCCGTATGCACGGAAGCGCTCGAGCAACTCGGTGCGGCTCGCGTCGCCCTGCACGAGCAGTGGATAGTCCCACCCTCGCGCTTCAATGGTGTCGCGCAACTTGGTCGAGATGCGGTCCACCGCGCGCAAGGTCGTGCACAACATGAATACGCCACCGCCCGAGGCTTCGATCGCCGGCAATGCGGCGTCGAATACGGCGTCGGTAAACGTAGGCGACGAAGGCTGCGGCAAGTTGCGCGGCACGTACAGAAGCCCTTGCGTCGGATAGTCGAAAGGGCTCGGCAGCGTCATGGAACGTTTGGCGTTCAGGCCCATCTGCGCCGCATAGTGCGTGAAGTCGCCCCGCACCGACAATGTCGCCGACGTGAAGATCCAGGCGCGCGGCACGCCGGCGCGCTGCTTCGCGAAGATCGGCGCGACCGACAGGGGCGTTTCATGCAGCTGCACCGTATGCGCGAAGACTTCGATCCAGCGCACTTTTTCATTCGGATCGGCACGCTCGGCCTTGGCGTCCGCAGGGGCGGTATCAGCCGCTGCGCGCTCGGTCTCGGTAGGCGGTGTCGTCCAGCCTGCCAGCACGCCTTGCAACTCGCGTGCGCGGCGCAAACAGGCGCCGATCGATTCGGCGCGCTCCGCCTGGCTCGCCAACGCGGAAGTCAATGCGTCGAGCTCGGTCTCGAGCGTTTCGAGCGCGGGAAACAACGGGTGATCGTCGGGCAACTGGCCAATCGACAAGCGCACCGAGTCTTCCTTGAAAGCAAGCCGCACGTCACGAGCGGCTCGCTCGAGCGTCGAGCCGAGCTTCACCCAGTCAACCGACTCGCGCGCATGGCCCAGGCCCTCCGCCACGCTATCGCGTGCGAGTTCGAGAAATTGCGTAGTGGAGAGCGTTTCGCCGAAAAACAGCGTCGCGGTTTCCGGCAGTTGATGCGCTTCGTCGAAGACGATGGTGTTCGCCGTAGGCAGCAATTCAGCCATGCCGGTATCGCGCAGCATGATGTCGGCGAAAAACAGATGATGATTGACCACCACGATGTCGGCCTGCTGCGCCTCGCGGCGCGCCTGCATCACGAAGCACTCCTTGTAGTGCGGGCACTCCTGGCCGAGACAGTTTTCGCGCGTGGACGTGACCATCGACCACACCGCCGCGGTTTCCGGCACGCTCGCGAGTTCCGCCTTGTCGCCCGTGCGCGTGATCTTGGCGAAGCGAATGATGTCCTGCAGATACGAGGTTTCCTGGCGCGACGGCAGACGGCCGTTATCCGCCGTGCGCTGCAGATAGTAGTGGCACAGGTAATTCGCGCGCCCCTTGAGCATCGCCACCGAGACCGGCACGGCAAGCGCATCGCGCACAGTCGGAATGTCGCGCTGAAAGAGCTGATCCTGCAAATGCTTGGTGCCGGTGGACACGATCACCTTGCCGCCCCACAACATGGCCGGCACGAGATACGCATAGGTCTTGCCGGTGCCTGTACCCGCCTCCACGATCAGCGTGTTTTCGCTGCCGTCGAGACCGTTCGATTCTCCGGTTTCGGCGGTATCCGCCGCCGCATCCGCGCCGGGTGCCTGCAAGCGCCGCGCGGGGCGCTTTTGCGCCTCGAACATCGCCGGTTCGGGCATGGCACGACCCGATGCTTCCATGGCAGCCGCGACGGCGCGCGACATCTCGATCTGCGACGCACGTGAGCGATAGCCGTCGATCTGACGGGCGAGCAGTCCGTTGTCGGCGAAGATATCGTCCAGTTCGGCGGCGCGGCGCGGATTCAACGATGCGGAGAGCGCGGACGCGGCAGCGCGCGGCGCCGGAGTGCCGGCCACCGGAGCGCCGGCCACCGGAGCGCCGTCGCCCGCTGTGGCGCGTGGTGAAGTTTCGAGCGGTGAATTCAAGGCAAGCGTTTCCTGCAAAGTCCGGCGCGCGCGGCGCGACCCGGCGCCCGCCAGGCCACGAACTCAGGCGCGTGCGTCCGGTTCGAGCTGCAATTGCAGCAAGATGATGGTGTCCTTGACTTTGAGTTTGCGCTTTTTCAGGCGCTGCAACTCGAAGTCGTCGATGCCGGGCTCATCCGACATTCGGTCGATCAAGCGATCGAGCCCACTATGCTCCGATTCCAATTGCAGGATACGGTCGCGAAGTGTGTCAGCGGTGATGACGTGATGTTGATCGCGCATGCTCGCCTCCTCTCGTAAGCGGCACAGACTGCGTGGCGCAGCCCGATGCCTGAGGTTGCTGTCCGGCTTAAAACGCGTACGACGACTGCCTGGCTACTACCCTACCAGAACCGCTACAGCACACCTACTGTTGTTGCTGTTGCTGCTTCTGCTGTTCTTCAAGTTGTTGCTGCTGTTTCAACTGGTCCTGACGTTTCTGCTCGGCTTTCTCGGCCGCCTCCTTCTGACGGGCTTCAACGTCGGCTTTGTGCTGCGCCGCATCGGCTTGCTTCTTCTCGAAGCTCTGCTGCTTTTCCACCCGCTCCTGCGCCTTTTGCGCACCCTGCTGACGCGCTTCTTCGAGTTTGCGCTGGAAATCATCCTGCTTCTGATCGTACGCCTGGGTGTTGGCTGCGGCTTGCGACGGGTTGATGCCGCGCTGCGCCTGATCCAGCGCATGCTGTTGCTGCTTCTGCTGATACGCTTGCGCATTGGCGGCGCGTTGCGGCGCCTCGGCCGCACGCTGCGCCTGGTCGAGCTGATGCTGGCGCTGCTTTTCCTCGTAGGCTTGTGCGTTACGCGCGTCGTCAGCGGCGCGTTGCGGCGCGCCAGCTTCGTCTTGTGCGCGCTTGAGCGCTGCCTGCTCGTCACGCTCGCGGGCGCGCTGGACACGCTGCTCACCGTCGAGCGCGAGCTGTTCCTTGCGAATGTCGGCCTGCACCGAGCGCATGCTGTCACGCGCCTTGTTCAAACAGTAATTGACGAGAAACTTACTGTAGCAATCGTGTTCGGCAACCGCGTAACGGTAGTTGTTTTCCTCGGTGCGCTGATCCAGCACCTTCTGCCGCGCATCGAATGCGTTGTCGAGCGACGCCGCGCTGTCAGCATTTGCAGCGTTGCCGGCATTGTCCGCACTACTCGTGCTGTTCCCCGCATTGCTTCCATTACCCGCGCCCGTGCCTTTCACGATGCCCGTTGCCTGTGCCGCGCTAGCTGCCTGCGCGCCCGAAGCGCTTGCCGGCGCGAGGCTCGCGGCTGCCTTGAGCGAAGCGGCCGATTGTGCCGCGGCCGGTGCGGACACGGCGAGCGCTGCGGCCATGACGCACGAGGCGCACGACGCAAAAAGCATCCCATTGGACGCAAACGCTGACCTGAGCACGGATCGCGACGCCCGCACAGACGACACGAGCGGCATCAGCGATGTAATCGACCTGATCGACCTGATCGACGTAAGCGGCGAGCGCGCCAGACGCGGCGACAAGAAAGACAGCAATTGTGACAAGCGAGAGACCAAGCGGGAGCCCAGGCGGTTGAGGGACAAGGAGGTAGGCAACGTCGTAAATGGTCAACGGAACATGCCCGAAATTCTATCACCCTGCGGTTGAGCCCTTTGGCATTTATGGCAAAATGCCCCGCTCCAGCAACCTGGTCGCAGCGCGCACGCCCAGCGTGCACCGGCGTGCCCAACGCGGACCCAGCCTATGTCTCGCGTGCGCCATTACCGCCCGACCTTTGATTGAGTAGCAGGAACACCAAGACCTTATGACGGAAACCGTAGCACTCAAGATCGTACAGCGCATCGCCGCCGAACTGTCCGTCCAGCCGCGCCAGGTCGCGGCAGCGGTGCAACTTCTCGACGAAGGAGCGACTGTTCCGTTCATCGCCCGCTACCGGAAGGAAGTGACCGACAATCTCGACGACACGCAATTGCGTAACCTCGAGGAACGCCTGCTGTATCTGCGCGAGCTGGAAGACCGGCGCGCCGCGATCATCGCCAGCATCGACGAACAGGGCAAACTCACCGACGAGCTGCGCGCCGCGATCGAAGGCGCCGACAGCAAGCAGGTGCTGGAAGACCTGTATCTCCCGTACAAGCCCAAGCGCCGCACGCGCGCGCAGATTGCCCGCGAAGCCGGCCTGCAGCCGCTTGCCGACGCGCTGCTCGCCAATCCGCTGCTCGACCCGCAAACCGAAGCCGCCGCTTACGTGGACGCCGAAAAAGGCGTTGCGGACATCAAGGCCGCGCTCGACGGCGCGCGCGACATCCTCTCGGAACAATTCGGCGAAACCGCGGAACTGCTCGGCAAGTTGCGCGACTATCTGTTCAACCAGGGCGTCGTGTCGTCGAAAGTGGTCGAAGGCAAGGAAAACGCGGAAGAAGAGAAATTTCGCGATTACTACGACTACGCGGAAACCATCAGGACCGTGCCGTCGCATCGCGCGCTGGCCCTGTTCCGCGGCCGCAATGCGGGCGTGCTGATGGTCAAGCTGGGGCTCGGCGAGGAACTCGACGCGCAGGTGCCGCATCCGGGCGAAGCGCTGATCGCCCGCCACTTCGGTATCGCCAATCAGAACCGCCCGGCCGACAAGTGGCTCTCCGACGTGTGCCGCTGGTGCTGGCGCGTGAAAGTGCAGCCGCACATCGAAAACGAGTTGCTGACCAATCTGCGCGATGAAGCCGAACACGAAGCGATTCGCGTGTTCGCGCGCAACCTGAAGGACCTGCTGCTCGCCGCGCCCGCCGGGCCGAAGGCTGTGATCGGCCTCGATCCGGGCATGCGCACCGGCGTGAAAGTCGCGGTGGTCGATCGGACCGGCAAAGTGCTCGCCACCGACGTGATCTATCCGCACGAGCCGCGCCGCGACTGGGACGGCTCGATTGCGAAACTGGCGCGTATCTGCGCGCAAACGCAGGCTGAGCTGATCAGCATCGGTAACGGCACCGCATCGCGGGAAACGGACAAGCTCGCGAGCGAGCTGATCGCGCGTCATCCGGAGTTCAAGCTGCAGAAGATCGTCGTATCGGAAGCCGGTGCGTCGGTGTACTCGGCCTCCGAACTCGCGGCGAAGGAATTCCCGGACATGGACGTGTCGCTGCGCGGCGCCGTGTCGATTGCGCGCCGTCTGCAAGACCCGCTCGCAGAACTGGTGAAGATCGAACCGAAGGCGATCGGCGTCGGACAGTATCAACACGACGTGAATCAGCGCGAACTGGCCCGCTCGCTCGACGCGGTGGTTGAAGATTGTGTGAACGCGGTCGGCGTGGATGCCAATACGGCGTCGGTCGCTTTGCTCGCGCGCGTGTCGGGTCTGAACGCAACGCTGGCTCGCAACATCGTCGATTATCGCGATGCAAACGGTCCGTTCCCGTCGCGCGAACATCTGCGTAAAGTGCCGCGTCTGGGCGACAAGACCTTCGAACAGGCCGCCGGATTCCTGCGCATCAACAATGGCGAGAATCCGCTCGACCGCTCGTCGGTTCACCCGGAAGCCTATCCGGTCGTGGAGCGCATGCTCGCGAAAATCAGCAAGCATGTCGGCGAAGTGCTCGGCAATCGCGACGCGCTGCGCGGCCTGTCGCCGGCGGAGTTCGTCGACGAACGTTTCGGTCTGCCGACCGTGCGCGACATTCTGCTGGAACTCGAAAAGCCGGGCCGCGACCCGCGCCCCGAGTTCAAGACCGCGACCTTCCGCGAAGGCGTCGAGAAGGTCAGCGACCTGACGCCGGGCATGGTGCTCGAAGGTGTCGTGACGAACGTGGCGGCCTTCGGTGCGTTCATCGACATCGGCGTGCATCAGGACGGCCTGGTGCACGTGTCGGCCATGTCGACGAAGTTCATCAAAGACCCGCACGAAGTGGTCAAGGCCGGTCAGATCGTCAAGGTGAAGGTGCTGGAAGTCGACGTGAAGCGCCAGCGTATCGCGCTGACCATGCGTCTGGACGACGAGTTCGGCGCGGCGGCAAGCAGCGCGCGCAGCGGTGGCGGCGCCCAGCAGGATCGCGGCCGTTCCGGCGGCGGCGCTGGACGCGGCGCGCAGCAACAGCGCTCGCGCGAACCGGAAGCAGGCGGTGCAATGGCCGCGGCATTCGCCAAGCTCAAGCAGAAGTAAGGGGGTTCGTCGGCGCGCGGTGGAACGGCGCGCTGACGTTCACGAAACTGGCTGAGGGGTAAAAAAAACCCACGCAATCGCGTGGGTTTTTTATTGCTTGCCGTTCGTTAGGCACGCCTCGGTATGCAAGGCGCTTACGAACCAGCGCGCGCTCAGATCTCGATCTTCGTTCCCAATTCCACCACCCGATTGGCGGGAATGCTGAAGAAGTCCGTCGGCTTGGCGGCGTTCTGATGCATCCACGCGAACACCCGTTCACGCCACACCGACATGCCCGGCAACTGCGTCGGCACCACCGTTTCACGGGCGAGGAAGAACGACGTGTCCATCAACTCGAACGTCATGTCGTGCGTGCGGCCAACTTCCTGCAACACGGCCTTCACGTCAGGCGTTTCATTGAAACCGTACGCCGCCTTGACGAGGAACAGGCCACCGTTGAGATCCTTTACCGTCACGCGTTCCGCATCGTTCACATACGGGATATCGAGCGTCACGAAGGTCAGGAAAATCGTGCGCTCATGCAGCACCTTGTTGTGCTTCAGGTTGTGCAGCAAGCTCACCGGCACGAGCGAATCGCTGCCCGTCAGATAGATCGCGGTACCCGACACGCGATGCGGCGGATGCGCAAGCAAGCCTTGCAGGAAAGGCATAAGCGGAATGCCGTCAGCCGCGGTACGTTCCTTGACGATCATCCTGCCCTTGAACCAGGTCATCAGCAGGAAGAACAGAAGCGCACCGATGCCAAGCGGCAACCAGCCGCCTTCCGCAACCTTGAGCAGATTGGCGCCGAAAAATCCCAGGTCGACCGCCATGAACACGCCGATGATCATCGCCACGAGGAATTTGTTCCATTTCCACACGTTCACCATCACGACGGCGGCGAGGATCGTCGTGATCACCATGGTCGCCGTCACCGCGATACCGTACGCGGCGGCGAGGTTATCCGAGCTCTTGAACGCGATCACAATGCACAGAATGATGAACAGCAGCATCCAGTTCACCACCGGCACATAGATCTGGCCGATTGCCAGCTCCGATGTGTGCAGGATCTTCATGCGCGGCACATAGCCGAGCTGGATCGCCTGGCTCGTCAGCGAATAGGCGCCGGAAATCACTGCCTGCGACGCGATCACGGTCGCCACTGTCGAGAGCACCACGAGCGGCAGCAGCGCCCAATCCGGTGCGAGCAGGAAGAACGGGTTCTCGATCGCTTTCGGGTCGTGCATCAGCAACGCGCCCTGCCCGAAGTAGTTCAGCACCAGCGAAGGCATCACGAGGACGTACCAGGCCATGCGAATTGGCTTGGCGCCAAAGTGCCCCATGTCGGCGTACAGCGCTTCGGCGCCCGTCAGCACAAGGACGACCGAGCCGAGCACCACATAGGCCTGCAGCACGTGCGCCGCCATGAAGGTGTAGGCGTAGTACGGGTTCAGTGCGCGAATCACGTTGGGCGACTGCAGGATGTGCCACAGGCCCAGCGCGGCGAGCACAAGGAACCACAGCACCATGATCGGGCCGAACAGGCGGCCGACGGTGGCCGTTCCGTGCCGCTGAATCCAGAACAGCAGCACGAGGATGACCATCGTGAGTGGCAACACCAGATGGGACAGATTGGGGGCCGCGATCTCCAGACCCTCAACCGCGGAGATCACGGAAATGGCCGGCGTAATCACCGCGTCGCCATAGAACATGCAGGCGCCGAAAATGCCGAGCATCATCAGCAAACCGGCCATCTTCGACTTTTGATCGATCGAGCGCAATGCCAGCGCCATCAGCGCGAGGACACCGCCTTCGCCGTTGTTATCGGCACGCATCACGAACAACACGTATTTGACGCCGACCACGATCATGATGGCCCAGAACAGCAGCGAGATCACGCCGAGAATCGATTGATCGGTCAGCGGAATGCCGTGCGAGGGGCTGAAGGCTTCTTTCAGCGAGTACAACGGGCTCGTGCCGATATCGCCGAATACCACTCCGATCGCGGCAATCGCGAGGGAAGGCAGGGGCTGTTTGTGCACGTGATTGTTATCTGTCATAAACGCGAGGAAATCCGTTCCCTGAGCGGAAAAAACGACCGCTATTTTAAACTGCCCGCCTGGCGCCGCCCGGCTTGTTGTGGATACACCACGTGAATGGTCCGCGAAGTGTAGCACTGCGATTTGGGCACGTCTGCTGCACCAGACCTTTCACCAGTACAGACGCGCTAGTTCTGCAAGGCACCATTCGCAAGGCACCTGCGATGCGCACGGCGCGCACGGACGCGCAAAAAAAACGGAGCCCGATCGGGCTCCGTTTTACAGGCACTGCACGAAATACGACGCGACCGGTATGGCGCGCCGCAGCCCGCATCACGTACCCGACGACTCCTGCTGCATACCGCGCTTGATCCATGCGCCGAGATTATGCGGACGAACCGTGTCCCATTCCTCGAACGGCTGGTGAATCCACGGATTGGTGGGCAGATACTGCACGTGGTAGTCAGGCTTCACTTTCGAACAGCCCTTGTACCAGAGCACCGCCGAGCGCACCGCCGTGATCGCGGGATAGCGATCTTTCAGATGCTGCTGCACACGCGCCAGCGTCACGCCGGAATCGACCAGATCGTCTACCAGCAGCACGTTGCCGTGCAGCTCGCCGCGCGTCATCGTGATGTATTGCGCGATGTCGAGTTCGCCCTGCTCCGTACCGGCCGCTTCGCGGTACGAACTGGTGGCGAGAATCGCCAGCGGCAGATCGTAAATCCGCGAAAGCTGGTCGCCAACGCGCAAGCCACCGCGCGCGAGACACAGAATCTTGTCGAACTTCCAGCCCGACTCGTGCACCTGCAACGCCAGCAGTTCGATCAGCCGGTGATACTCGTCCCAGCCGACCCACAGGTTCTTGTCGTCGTTGCGCGGATCTTTCATCGCAATCATGGGTACACCTTGAACCATGGCTTAAACCTTGAACGGATGACGAAGCAGAATTGTTTCGTCGCGATCCGGACCGGTCGACACCATGTCGATCGGAATACCCGCGACTTCCTGCACACGCGTCAGATACGCGCGCGCGCTGGCCGGCAGCTTGTCCCATTCCGTGATGCCGACGGTGCTTTCCTTCCAGCCCGCGAAGGTTTCGTACACCGGCACGCAACGCGCGACTTCCGATGCGCCGCGCGGCAACAGGTCGACCGGCTTGCCGTCGACCGTGTAGCCGATGCATAGCTTCACTTCGTCGAGGCCATCGAGCACGTCGAGCTTGGTCATGCACAGCCCGGACACGCCGTTGATCTGGATCGAGCGGCGCAGCGCGGCGGCGTCGAGCCAGCCGGTACGGCGCGGACGCCCGGTGACCGAGCCGAATTCCTTGCCGACGGTGGCGAGTTCTAGACCGATCGCTTCCTGACGCGCGGCGTTATCCGCGTCGTACAGTTCGCTCGGGAACGGGCCCGAACCAACACGCGTGCAATATGCCTTGGTGATGCCGAGAATGTAGTTCAGCTTTTGCGGACCGACGCCCGCGCCGGCGGTAGCCGCACCGGCCACGCAATTGCTCGACGTAACGAACGGGTACGTGCCGTGGTCGATGTCGAGCAGCGTGCCTTGCGCGCCTTCGAACAGCAGGTTGTTGCCCTTGGCGTTTTCGTCGTACAGACGACGCGACACGTCGGTCACCATCGGCTTCAGACGGTCGGCATAGCTCAGCATCGTGTCGAGCGTTTGCTGGAAATCGACCGCGGCGACGCCCAGGTATTGCGTCAGTACGAAGTTGTGGTAATCGAGGTTTTCACGCAGACGTTCGGCAAAAGCCTCCGGCTCGAACAGGTCCTGCACGCGCAAACCGCGGCGCGCCACCTTGTCTTCATAGGCCGGGCCGATACCACGGCCGGTGGTGCCGATCTTGCCCGCGCCACGGCGCGCTTCGCGGCCCTGGTCGATGGCAATGTGGTACGGCAGGATCAGGGTGGTGGCTTCGGAAATGAAGAGGCGATTCTGAACATCGACCCCGGCGGCTTCGAGCTCGCCAATTTCCTTGAACAGCGCTTCCGGGGACAACACGACGCCATTACCGATGTAGCACGCGACGCCGGGATGCATGATGCCTGACGGAATCAGACGCAAGATGGTTTTCTTGCCGCCGATGATAAGCGTGTGACCGGCATTGTGACCGCCCTGGAAGCGAACGACGCCTTGGGCGTGGTCCGTCAGCCAGTCGACGATCTTGCCCTTGCCTTCATCACCCCACTGGGTCCCCACGACGACGACGTTGCGCCCGGGGTTCACATTCACTGCGCTGGCAGACATGTTGTTTCGTAAGCTGGTTAAAAACGTATTCTACCTATGTTCGCGGAACCTTCCGAATTTTTCCGTTTCCGCTCAACGGTATGCACGTTATGGTGGGTATATCGAAAATAGCGCGGCGAGTGGCCGCGCTACGTTCAGCGACGCTTTGGACGCCTTCTCAAATGCCCTCGGGTCACCCCGCGGGCGGTCCGGCTAATCAGTCTCAGGGACGGGGTTCGACGATCCACGCGCCGTTGCGCTCGACCAACACGCGGTCGCAGGCGAATTCGTCCAGATCGTGCTCGTGACCCGGCAACGCCTGGATCACGACTTCGCCGGCATCGCGCAGTGCGGCGACACTCGCGCGCAGCGCGTCGTCGTGCTGCCACGGCGCGAGAATCGCGCTGCTGCGGGCCTCGACGGGCGAAATACGGGCAACCTCGCGCAGATCGAGCGAGAAGCCGGTAGCCGCGCGGGCGCGACCGTAGGCCTGGCCGACGTGGTCGTAACGGCCGCCACGCGCAACTGCATTCGGCACGCCGTCGACATACGCCGAGAACATCACGCCGCTGTGGTACGCGTAGCCGCGCAAATCGGCGAGATCGATCATGACTTCGGCGCCGTCCACCTGGCTCGCGAGGAACGCGAGGTCGTCGAGCGCGCGGGCAATAGCCGGTGCGTTCGGCAAGCGGGCGCGGGCTTCGTCGAGTACCGAGGCGTCGCCGTAGAGCGTGGGCAGCGAGCGCAATGCGTCACGCGTCACCGGCGTGAGATTGGCGGTCAGCTCGACGAGGCGCGGCACGTCCTTGCCCGCCAGCGCATCGTAGAGCGATTGACCCAGCTCGGCCGCAGCAGGCTCCGCTTCGATCAGCGCGGCGAGTACACCTGCATGGCACAAATCGAGCCGCACTTTCGCGAGGCCGGCCAGACGCAGCGCGTCGAGCATCAACTGCTGGATTTCCAGATCCGCTTCAAGACCGGCGTGACCGTAGATTTCGGCGCCGATCTGGATCTGCTCGCGCGTGGCATGCAGGCCACGTGGACGCGTATGCGCGACGTTGCCGGCATAGCAAAGGCGCGTCACGCCCTGCCGATTCAGCAGGTGCGCATCAATACGCGCGACCTGCGGCGTAATGTCGGCGCGCAGACCGAGCGTGCGCCCGGACATCTGATCGACGAGCTTGAATGTACGCAGGTTCAGATCGTGACCGCCGCCGGTGAGCAGCGACTCGATGTACTCGAGCAGCGGCGGCATGACCATTTCGTAGCCGTACGAACGGAAACGGTCCAGCAGACGGCGCCGCAATTCTTCAATCTTGCGGGCTTCCGACGGCAGCACGTCGGCAATATTCTCGGGAAGTAACCAGGTCGACATCGATACAGTCCTACGACGTTGAACACGGCGGCTGGGTGCGCCGGTAAGTGAGTGTGAATGGCGGGCAACAGCTTTATTTTGGCGGCTGTAGCGGGCACGAGGGCGGCTCGTCGCAGTCCCTCAGCCGGCCTTCATCCGCGCCGGAGCGCTCGTTAAGGCAACGCTCTTGCCACGCTGCTCCGGCAGCGCATATCGCTAATGCAACGGTACGCTGCACAGCGTACCGTGCAAGCGCCCCATCAGGTCACGATGAACAGCAGGATCAACCCGAGCACCATCACGAGCAGCCCGCCGACGCGAATCTGATGCGGGGGCCGCTCCGCAATCTTGCGGAACGTATCGCGCCAGGCGCTCGGAAAAACGAAGGGAAACATCCCTTCGATAATCAGCATCAATGCGATCGCGAGCAGTAACGAGCCGGCTATGTCCATGCGAATGAAGGGCCGCGATGCGGATGCCGCGGCGTTCCGGTTATCAGTGTTTGCGCGGTGCCGCGGAAGCGTCCGGGGCGGCGCCACCGGTCGGGCTACGCATGAAGCGGAAGAACTCGCTGCTCGGGTCGACCACGATCACGTCGCCTGGCTTGAAGGTGTTCCTGTACGCCTGCATGCTTTGATAAAACTGGTAGAACTGCGGGTCGCTGCCGTATGCCGCGGCCGCGATTTCCGCTGCCTTGGCGTCGCCCTCGCCCTTGATGGTCTGCGCCTGACGATAGCCGTCCGCGAGAATCGCCTGTTGCTGCCCGACGGCGTCCGCCTTGATCTGGTCGGCCTCGGCCGTACCCTTCGCGCGTTCGTCGGCTGCCAGTTGCTCGCGCGCGGCGATCATCCGCTTGTAGACCGAGTCGGCCATCGCTGCCGGAAAGTCGACGCGCGTGAGCTGCACGTCGAGCACCGAAACGCCCAGCGATGCGGCGGCCTTGTCCATCGCGCCACGGGCTTCGTCGGCAACGGCTTGTTGCTTCGCCAGCGCGTCGGTCAGCGTGACCTTGGCGAACGCGTCGCCGAGTGCGCCACGCGAGAGCAGCGCGAGGCGATCCGACAGGCTTTGCACATCGCCCTTGGTTTCGGCGAGCAGCTTCAGCGGGTCGGTCACGCGGTATTTGATGACCGGGTTGGCCAGCAGATCGGTTTTGTCCGACGTGACGTAGCGATCTTCATCCGGCGCGTCGAGCGACTGGATGCGGTTATCGACCAGCGTGACCGTTTGCAACGGCGGCGGCAGCTTCACGTGAAGACCCGGGCCCAGCAAGACGGGCGCGGTGTCGCCATGCGAGGACAGCACGGCCATATGCCGCTGGTCGACCACGAATACCATCGACGACGCGGCAAACAGCACGATGACTAAGGCAACGACGAGCGCAATGATCTTGTTCATGGTGTGCGCTCCTTATTGAACGTCGTCTTCACGCATACGGCTGCGGAAGGAGTCGCGCGAACGGAGTGCGTCGCTGCTGGCTGCAGCCTGGCTGGCAGGCGTCGCGACCGCGGCGGGTGTGGAAGCAGCGGCAGAAGGCGCGGCTACGGATGGTGCAGCGGTGCCTGTGCCTTGCGGGGCGGAGGCACCCGCCGCAGCTGCAGCGCCGGAAGCGGCCGCTGCAGCGTCGGCAACGCGCTGACGCGTCTGCTCGACCAGCTTGTCGAGCGGCAGATACAGCACGTTGTTGCCGCTCTTGCTGTCCACAAACACCTTGGTCGTATTCGAATAGATGTGCTGCATGGTTTCCAGGTACATACGCTCGCGAATCACCGCAGGCGCTTTCGAGTACTGCGCGTAGACCTGCTTGAAGCGTTCAGCGTCGCCTTGCGCCTGAGCCACGGTCTTGTCGCTATACGTTTTCGCTTCGTCGACCTGACGCGCGACGTCGGCCTGGGCGCGCGGCAGCAGTTCGGCCGCGTAGGCCTGCGCCTCGCGTTTGGCGCGCTCGTTGTCCTGACGCACCTTGGCGGCATCGTCGAAAGCGGCCTGCACCTGGTCGGGCACCTGCACGCCCTGAATCGTGACGCCCGTCACGGTGAGACCGGACTGGTATTCATCCAGGGATTGCTGAATCGACGCTGTCAGTTGCTGGCGAATTGCTTCGCGGTCCTGATAGAGGATGTCGTTGGTGCTGCGCGCGCCGACGATGCTGCGCACCGCCGCCTGGGCGGCCTGCATGACGCTCTGATCGGGATCGACGCTGCGGAAAAGATAATCGGTCGGCTTGCTCACCTGGTACTGCACGGCAAAACGCACGTCGACGATATCGGCGTCGTGCGTGAGCATCGACGCGTCTTTCACGTTGGCAAGACGCACCACGTTGTTACGGCCAATCTCCACCTGGCGGATCTGGCCGATATTGACGAGCTCATGCGCTTCGAACGGATACGGCAGGCGCCAATGCACGCCCTGTCCCGCCGTATAGCGATACTTGCCGAACTGCATCACGACGCCGGCCTGACCATCCTGCACGACGAACACACCGCTGCCGAGATAGATCGCGATCAACACGCCGATCACAATGCCCACGCCGATACGCGCACCGCGACCGTTGTCCGGGCGGCCACCGCCACCCGCACCGCCGCCCTTGCGGCCAAACACCCGGCTCAAACGGCGGTTGAAATCGCGCCACATCTCGTCGAGATCGGGCGGCCCTTCACCATCCTTGGTCGGTGGACGTTTGGGTTCGTTGGGCCGTTGGCGCTCGCCATTGCCGTCGCCCCGGCCCCAGCGCGGATCGTTCAGTGAAAGCATGGCGCGCATGCGCAGCCAGATACTCCGCTCGTTGTAATCGTTCACCTGTGTTCGTTCACCAGAGTAGACAGCGGGTCAGTGCAATTGGAGCGGGTCAGTGCCCGAGTTCTGGGACCTTACGGTCCTCGCGCGGTGCCGCCGACCGGTCTTCTTCCGACAGATCGACCAGCGTATCGGAGAGAGGTTCGGCAGTAGCGATTTCAGCGATGGCAGCGCGCAATGTATCCAGCCCTTGCCCCGTGCGCGCGCTCAAAAAGACGCGCGAAATATTACCATACTCATCCCGCTCGACCGTGTCGCCACGCGCCGCCAGCTCCGGTACGGCGTCGATCTTGTTGAAGACCAGCACCTGACGGATCGTGTCCGCACCGATTGCGTGCAACACCTCGTTCACCTGGTCGATCTGATCGAGGCGTACGGCGCTCGACGCGTCGACCACATGCAGCAGGAGATCGGCGTGAATGGTTTCCTCGAGCGTGGCGCGGAAAGCCGCCACCAGTTGGTGAGGCAATTCGCGAATGAAACCGACCGTGTCCGACACCACCACCTGGCCGGCCTCGTCGCCCAGATAGACGCGGCGCGACGTGGTATCCAGCGTGGCGAACAGCTGGTCGGCGGCGTACGCCTGGGCCTTTGTCAGCGCATTGAAAAGCGTCGACTTGCCCGCGTTCGTATAGCCGACGAGCGACACGGACATGGTCTGATTACGGCTGCGCGCGCGGCGCTGCGTGCCGTGCTGACGGCGCAGTTTCTCGAGCCGCGTCTTGAGCGCCTTGATGCGCTCGCCGATCAAACGGCGGTCGGTTTCGAGCTGCGTTTCGCCTGGGCCGCGCAAGCCGATACCGCCTTTCTGGCGTTCAAGGTGGGTCCATGCGCGGATTAGCCGCGTCGATAGATACTGCAATTGCGCGAGCTCCACCTGCAACTTGCCTTCGTGGCTGCGGGCGCGCTGCGCAAAAATATCGAGGATGAGGCTCGTGCGATCAATCACGCGGCGATTAAGCGCCTGCTCCAGATTGCGCTGCTGCGCAGGGGCGAGAGCGTGATTGAAAATGACGAGCTCGATGTCGTTCGCCTCACAGGCAAGACGCAGTTCTTCGGCCTTGCCGCTGCCGACGAACATCTTGGCATCGGGACTGGACCGGCGCCCCGTGAGGGTGACTAAGGGGTTCGCGCCCGCGCTTTGCGCGAGCAGGCTGAGTTCTTCCAGACTGGCTTCGAAATCGATCTTACCGAAGTCGATGCCGACAAGCGCTGCATTGATCAAATTGGACGGTATCAAAATGAGGCGGCCGGGAGTTATCGCCAACGGGCGACGCTACGCCGGCCGCGACGGGGGTTAGGACTGTTCGGAATCCGGGTGGAAATTCACCGGACGGGCAGGCACGACAGTCGAAATGGCGTGCTTGTAAACCATCTGGGTGACCGTATTCCGGAGCAACACGACGTACTGGTCGAACGATTCGATGTTCCCTTGAAGCTTGATGCCGTTGACCAAGTAGATCGACACCGGCACATGCTCTTTACGCAGTGCGTTCAAAAACGGGTCTTGTAACAATTGCCCTTTGTTGCTCATAGCAAACTCCGTATTTTTTTGCAGGTTGACTGAATTGACGACGAAGGAAAAAGGGATCCGTCGCCAACCGCTACACTATAGCCGATTTTCATTTCTGCGCGAGCAGGCGGCCCTCGCGGCCAAACCCAGCACGCACGCGGGTTTCAGCCTGGATTTCAGCCTTTGTCCGCGTAAGGGTTCGTCGACGATCTGAACTCTATGCGCAATGGAGTCCCTGTCAGCTTGAAAGTTTCCCTGAAGCGGTTTTCGAGGTAGCGTTTGTACGTTTCGGTGATCGCATCGAGCGCATTTCCGTGAATCACGATGATCGGCGGATTCTGTCCGCCCTGGTGCGCGTAACGCAGTTTCGGGCGCACCGGACCGCGTCGGCGCGGTTGCTGGAACTCCACCGCCTCGATCAGCGCGCGCGTCAGCTTGGGCGTCGGCAGCTTGGTCATGGCAGCCTTGTAGGCGTCGTCGACCGAGCGCATCAGCGGGCCGATTCCGGTCTGTTCCGCAGCGGAAATGAAGTGGAATTTGGCGAAGTCGAGAAATTTTAGTTTGCGCTCGATGTCCGCCTTGGTGCGGTCGCGCACATGCGGATCGAGGCCGTCCCATTTGTTCACGCCCACCACCAGCGCGCGCCCCTGCTCGACCACGAAGCCGGCAATGTGCGCGTCCTGCTCCGAGATGTCCTGACGCGCATCGAGCAACAGGATCACGACGTTCGCATCCGAAATCGCCTGCAGCGTTTTCACCACCGAGAATTTCTCGATCGCTTCGAACACCTTGCCGCGGCGGCGCAACCCGGCTGTGTCGATCAGCGTGTACGGCTTGCCCTGACGTTCGAAGTCGACGTAGATCGAATCGCGCGTGGTGCCCGGCATGTCGAACGCGATCACGCGCTCCTCACCCACCAGCGCATTGATCAAGGTCGACTTGCCGACGTTCGGCCGGCCCACGATCGCAATCTTCACGCCGTGCGCCTTCTTCTCCTCGTCGCTCTCTTCCGGCTGCCCGGCGTACGCGACGCCGAGTGCCTCGTTGATCATTTCAGTGACGCCGTCGCCGTGCGCCGCGGAAATCGCGCGCGGGTCGCCAAGACCGAGTTCGTAGAAGTCGGCCGCCACCGTGCTGTACTTCATCCCCTCCGCCTTGTTGACGACGAGGAAGATCGGCCGGCCGACCTTACGCAGGTAGTCGGCGATCGTCTTGTCTTGCGGTGCGAGACCGTTGCGGCCGTCGACGATAAACACGACGATGTCCGATTCTTCGACCGCCTGGCGGGTTTGACGCGCCATCTCGTGCAAGATGCCGTCTTTCGCGACCGGCTCGAAACCGCCGGTATCGACGACCAGATACGGCCGGTCGCCGGCGCGACCTTCGCCATAGTGGCGATCGCGGGTGAGACCGGGCAGGTCGGCAACCAGCGCGTCACGCGTACGCGTGAGACGGTTGAATAGCGTGGATTTCCCCACATTGGGGCGCCCAACCAGGGCAATAACGGGTTTCATCAGATGTTGTTCACGGTGAAACGCGGGATCGAAATCGACCGCCCGCGTAGCGACGCCATGCGGCCGCTACACGGCAGCGTTTGACGAAAATTATCACGAATTCGGCCAGTCCCGGATGTGCTGCAAATATGCGCACCCGGGCGGACGAGAGTTTGGCTGTATGGGGCGGCGCCAATGGGCCGCCAGGTTCAGTCTTTCTTGCTCAACGGCTCGCACGCCAGTTCGGTACGATTCTCAGCGATGCCGTCGAAGGTGGCGCCGCAAGCAGCCACCGATGGCCACATGGGCCGTTTCTGATCCGACTTGCCGGACCAGCCAGTCCGGCGGAATTCTTCTAGTTAAGCTGCTGCACCACAAAAACGCGTGCGGCCGGCAAAGCCGGCCTGCACGCCTCACTACTTATTTGCCTGCGCGATTAACGCGGGCGGTAGCCGTACAGGTCGCCGTCGTGCGTTTGCACGACCAGCGTTTCACCGGCCAGCACCGGCGCCGCGGTAATCGCGCTGCCGTCGGTCTTCATACGGGCCACGAGCGTGCCGTCGTCGCGCGACAGGAAGTGCACGTAACCCTGATAGTCGCCCAGCACAGCCGCGTGACCCAGGATGAACGGGACGCTGAGGTCACGGTTCTTCAGCTTGTCGTTCTTCCACAGCGGCGCGCCGTTGGTGGCGTCGAATGCCGACACCACCGACCAGTCGTCGGCCGCCACCACGGCGCGGTCGTCCTGCGCCAGGCCGCTCGTGCTCGAGAACGCCTTTTCCCACAGCGCGCGGCCAGAGTTTGCGTCGAAGCAGCCAATCTGGCCCTGGAACGTCACGGCACAGGTTTGCGAGCCGACCAGGGTGGGCGGACCGGTCACGTCATTGATACGCTCCACCTCCGTCACGCCCTTCGGATACGACACCGGCGTCTGCCAGTAGTTGTCGCCGGTCTGCAGATTGATCGCGGCGAACGCGCCGCCCGGGAAACCTGCCAGAACAGCCGCGTCACCCGCGAACGTCATACCCGACGAGACGCGCAGGTTGAGCGGCACCGCGCGGTTACGGTAGTTCCACTTCTGCTCACCGGTTTGCGCATTGAAGGCAACGATCTGACCGTCGACCGTGCGCACCACCACGAGGCCGTTGCCGACCAGCGGCGGCGAGATGATTTCGCCGGGCGCCTTGGCAGTCCACAATTGCTTGCCGTCAGCACCGAGCACGTAGACGTCGCCCTTCAGGCCGCCAACCGCTGTGAGCGTGCCGTCGCTGCCGACACCTGCCGAGAGGTCGTCATGCAGCTTGACGCGCCAGACGTCCTGGCCGGTTTGCGCATCGATCTTCGCAACCGAGCCGTTCGCGCCGGCCGCGTACACCGCGTTGCCGACCGCGACTGGAGCGAACAGGTAACGCCCCGCCTTGCCCACGCTGGCCTTCCACGCCTGCTGCACGTCGAGCACGGGTTTGAACTCGGTGAGCGGCGTCGGCACGCGGCGCTCGTCTTTCGTGGATGAGCAAGCCGCCATGGTGAGGACGGTCATCGCACAGGCAACGGGCACAGCGTAACGTTTCAGCAGATTCATCGGTGGACGAAGCATTCAGGAAATTAATTAAAGGAGACCGGTTGGTCGTTACATGCGGCGCGCTGCATGCGGCGATTAGCCGCCCAGCGCGTCCAGCTTGAACTGAATCAACTGGCGAGCCGAGCTATCGTTTTTCGACAGCGAATCAAGCGCGAGCTTATAGGCCGCGCGTGCATCGTCACGCTTACCTTGTGCAGCGAGCAGGTCACCGCGGCCATTCGCCACAATGCCCTTGAACGCGTCGGATTGCGGTTCGGCGAGCAGTGCGAGGCCCTGGTCGTAAGCCTTGTCGTCGAGCAGCAGCGAAGCCAGACGCAGCTTGGCAATCTGCTTGAACTCGTCGTCTTTGGCGTGATCGATGGTCCATTGCAACTGCGCTTTCGCGGCGGCTTCGTCACCCGCGGCGTACAGCGCCTTGGCTGCGCCCAGCGCGGTCATCTGCGCATACGCGGTGCCGCTGAACTTGTCTTCCATATCGGTGGCGACGCGCGTGATCTTCGCCTTGTCACCCGATGCCACCGCTTGCTGCACCTGGTCGTACAGCACCGCGGCTTCCGCCGCCTGACGCCGCTGCCAGAAATTCCAGCCGTTCCAGCCGGCTGCGGCAACCAATGCCACCAGCACGATCCACGTGGTGGCATTGCCCCACTGCGTCCACCATGCCTTCAGACTTTCAATCGATTCTTGTTCGTCGTGGTAACTCATCGCCCGGCGATTTCCTCATTCTGGATACGTGTATGTGTCGAGCCTGATTGGCACTCAACCGGCTCGACGACATCGCGATCAGTCGTCGCCGTCTTCGGCGGTTGCAACCATCGCATTGATTAGAAATTCGGTCAAGTCTTCGGCGGGCACGTTATGTTGCTCGTTTTTACCGCCGTTAGAACTTGTATCACGGAGCGGTTTGACGCCGACCGTGCCGTTGGCGATCTCATCTTCGCCAAGCACCACCGCAAAGGCCGCACCGCTTGCGTCGGCGCGCTTCATCTGCGACTTGAAGCTCGCCGTCTGACCATCCGCGCTGCAATGCAGGATCACGTCGAGACCCGTATCGCGCAAACGCTCGGCGATGATAAAGGCCTGCTCACGTGCCGCGTCGCCCTGATGGACCACGTACACATCGCAACCTTCGTCTTCCGGCACGAGTTGCTCTTCTTTCAGCAACTCGAGGATACGCTCGACACCCATTGCCCAACCGCACGCGCCCGTCGGCTTGCCGCCGAGCTGTTCGATCAGCGGATCGTAACGGCCGCCGGCCGCCACGGTACCTTGCGCGCCGAGTTTGTCCGTCACCCATTCGAACACGGTCAGATTGTAATAATCGAGACCGCGCACGAGACGCGGATTGATCGTGAACGGAATGTTGTTCGCCTTCAGAATGCGCTGCAGGCCTTCGAAATGCGCGCGCGATTCTTCGCCGAGAAAATCGATCAGCTTGGGCGCGTTCTGCGCGACTTCCTGCATCGCCGGATTTTTCGTGTCGAGCACACGCAACGGGTTCGTGTACAGGCGGCGCTTGGCTTCTTCGTCGAGCACGTCCATGTGCTTTTCGAGGTATGCGATCAACTCGACGCGATGTGCCGCCCGCTCTTCTGCGAGACCCAGCGAATTGAGTTCGAGCTTGATGCCGATCAAGCCGAGGTCGTCCCACAAACGCTGGCACATCATGATGATTTCAGCGTCGGCGTCCGGGCCGGCGAAGCCCAATGCTTCGACGCCGACCTGGTGAAACTGCCGGTAGCGGCCGCGCTGCGGACGCTCGTGACGGAACATCGGACCGATGTACCACAGACGCTTCGGACCGTCGTACAGCATGTTGTGCTCGATCGTCGCGCGCACGACAGCCGCGGTGTTTTCCGGGCGCATCGTCAGATTTTCGCCGTTCAACGCGTCGGTGAAGCTGTACATTTCTTTCTCGACGATATCGGTCACTTCGCCGATCCCGCGCTTGAACAACTGCGTGTGCTCGATGATCGGGGTACGAATATTCTGGTATCCGTACGAACGCAGCATCGACTTGACGGTTGCTTCAAAAAATTCCCACAGCCCGGCTTCCTGCGGAAGGATGTCGTTCATGCCCTTCACGCCGGACAGCTTTTCGAGCTTTTTCTTCTGTTCAGTCATCTGTCTTCGATTGACGGTATTTAGTTGAGTGCTTCAGCGCGGCCATAGCGGCGCTCGACGTAGTCACTCACGATTTGCTGGAATTCTTGCGCGATATTATCGCCACGCAGCGTCTTGACCTTCTCGCCGTCGACGAACACCGGCGCAGCCGGATTTTCGCCAGAACCCGGCAAGCTGATGCCGATATTCGCCTGCTTCGATTCGCCCGGACCGTTGACGATACAGCCCATCACCGCCACGTGCATCTTTTCGACGCCAGGATACTGATCGCGCCACACCGGCATCTGCGTGCGCAGATAGGTCTGGATTTGCGAGGCCAGTTCCTGGAATAGCGTGCTGGTGGTACGGCCGCAGCCCGGGCAGGCGATCACCATCGGCGTGAACGAGCGCAGACCCATGGTCTGCAGAATTTCCTGGCCGACGATCACTTCGCCGGTGCGCGGGCCACCCGGCTCCGGCGTCAGCGAGATGCGGATCGTGTCGCCGATGCCTTGCTGCAGCAACACCGACAACGCAGCGGTCGACGCCACGATGCCCTTCGAACCCATGCCAGCTTCGGTCAGGCCAAGATGAAGCGCGAATTCGCAACGGCGGGCGAGTTCACGGTACACCGCGATCAGATCCTGCACGCCGCTGACCTTGCACGACAGAATGATCTTGTTGCGCGGCAAGCCAATTTCGACAGCGCGCTCGGCCGACCCGATCGCCGACTGGATCAAAGCCTCGTACATCACGCTCTGCGCTTCCCACGGCGTGGAACGCGCAGCATTTTCGTCCATCATCTTCGCGAGCAGGTCCTGGTCGAGGCTGCCCCAGTTGACGCCGATCCGCACCGGCTTGTCGTACTTCACCGCCGCTTCGATCATCTGCGCGAACTGCGTGTCGCGCTTCGCGCCGTGGCCGACATTGCCCGGATTGATCCGGTACTTCGACAACGACTCTGCGCACGCGGGGTAATCGCGCAACAGCAAATGGCCGTTGTAATGAAAATCGCCGACGAGCGGCACCGACACGCCCATGCGGTCGAGCTGCTCGCGAACCGCCGGCACGGCTGCCGCGGCTTCCGGCGTGTTGACCGTGATACGAACCAGCTCCGAACCGGCTTGGGCAAGTTCCTTGATCTGGATCGCCGTGCCGATCGCGTCCGCGGTGTCGGTGTTCGTCATCGACTGGACACGCACGGGCGCATCGCCGCCGATGGTGACAAGCTGGCCGCCCCAACGGACGTCGACCGCGTGCGACCTGCGCCGCTCAGCGTGGCCGCCGAACACCGGCTCGTTTGAAACGATCTTGCTACTGGATTGGGATTGAGCTTCGGATTGCATCGAAAAACCCATTTACGCCGCATGCACCACACAAAAAACGTGGCGCCTGAATTGAAAAAGCGTCGCGACCCGGTTGGCCGCGACGCATACCGTATCTATATCAAGGCAACGCAAAGCGCGCCACGTTGCCCTTGGCTGCTGAATATTTCGACGGATCGACTGGCTGGCCGTCGAGCGTAAGCGACTCGAGACCCGCCTTGTTGCCGACCGTAACCTTGAACGGCGCCACGCCCGTCACCTCTTTCGTATCGCCTGCGTGCACGAGGCCGGAGAATACTTCCTTGCCGTCCTTGCCGCGCACACTAAACCAACTGTCCTGAGTCACACGCAACGCGACGATCGCCTCACCCGCTGCAGGCGTTGCCGCCGCGTCCGATGCGCCTGTCGTGGCGACCACCGGCGCGCTCGCGCCAGGCGCCGCAGCCGGGACCTGCGAACCGGCCTTCGGCGCAACGGCTGCCGCCGTAACAGCCGGCGCGGATGACGGCGCCGTGCCGGTTGCCAGCGGCGCGGGCATCGGCGTGGCCGACGCTGCGTTATCCGCCGCGATGGCCTGCGTGTCCGGCGCGGAAGCAGCCTCATCCGTTGCCGCGTCGGAGCCGGCCGTCTGAGCTTGAGCCACCGCGCCCGATGCGCCGGTCGCGCCACCCGTTGCGCCGTTGGCGCTCGCCTTCAACCTTGCAAGCCACGCCGACGAATCGCCGCCGTTGGTATGCCACATGCCGAGCGCGATCACCGCAACGATGACCGCCGCAATGCCCCATAGCCACGAGCGGCTTTTCTGCCCGCTGCCGCCGAGCGACAACGATACACGGCCGCGCGGCAAATCCTTGCCGGACGACGCCGGCATCGACAGATCCGGTGCAGGCACGCCCTTCTCGCGACGCAAAGCCTGCGTGAACGGCGTGGGATCGGCACCAAGCATCTTTGCATAGCTGCGCACCACGCCAAGCGCGAAGGTAGTGTCCGGCAAGTGGCTGATGTCACCCGATTCGAGCGCACGCAACTTGATGACGGAGACCTTCAGACGCGCCGACACGTCTTCGATCGTCCAGCCCTTCGATTCACGCAATTGGGTCAAGCGCGCGCCCACCGCTGCCAATGAGTCAAAGCTCGCCGAGCCCGACTGCGTAACAGGCTGCACCACCGCCCGAGCGACCGGCGCCGGATGGCCTTCATTTCCGTCTGTGTCCTGCGGCTGCGGGTGCTGCGGCTCACTCATCCCAAATCCTTTCGCGTCGATTCTTTTTCACTTGTGCAACCCGGACGGGCCAAAGCCTCACGCCCGAATCGCAGACCGTTTATAACAAAATGCGCGGCCTTGTGTGCCGCTTCCGATCGCTTCTGCAAACTTTCTTTTCAATCGCGGATGGCGCGAAGGGGTTTTGCGCGCCCGGATCACTTTCCGCCGAACGCCGCGCCCTGCCGCCTTACGCGATTACACGGCGCGAACCTCGATCACCTTCGCTGCCCTCCCGGTGCGCTCAGCAAGGCGCGTGCGGTCTTTCACCGCACCGGCCAACTGACCGCAGGCAGCGTCGATATCATCGCCGCGTGTCTTACGCACTGTGGTGACGACGCCCGCGTCCATCAACACTTGTGCAAACCGCTTGATCTGTTCCGGCTTCGAGCGGATGAGGCCCGACTCGGGAAACGGATTGAACGGAATCAGGTTGAACTTGCACGGTACGTCACGCGTAACGGCCAGCAATTCACGTGCTTGTGCTTCGCTGTCGTTCACGCCGTCGAGCATGCAATATTCGAAAGTAATGAAATCTCGCGGCGCAACCTTCAGATAGCGCTGGCAAGCGGCCATCAGTTCGCGCAGCGGGTACTTCTTGTTCAGCGGCACCAGCATGTCGCGCAGCGGGTCGCTCGGCGCATGCAACGATACCGCGAGCGCCACCGGCAGGTCCGCGCCGAGCCGGTCCATCATCGGCACCACGCCCGAGGTGGACAGCGTGACGCGCCGGCGCGACAGGCCGTAGGCGTTGTCGTCCAGCATCAGGCGCATCGCGGGCACAACCGCGTCGTAATTGAGAAGCGGCTCGCCCATGCCCATCATCACAACATTCGTGACGACGCGCTCGCCTTTGCCGTCGCCACCTGTGGCACGGCCACCGTCCGTGCCGCGCGTTGCGCGCAGCGCGAACTCGGCCATGCGCAGCTGGCCAATGATTTCGCCGGTGGTCAGATTGCGGGAGAAACCCTGTTTGCCGGTCGAACAGAAACGGCAGTTGACCGCGCACCCGGCCTGCGACGACACGCACAGCGTGCCACGCGTTTCTTCGGGAATGTAGACGGTTTCAACCGCGTTGCTGTTGCCGACGTCGATCAGCCACTTGCGTGTGCCGTCGGTCGAAATATTGTCACTGACGATGCCAGGCATCGTGATCGTGGCACGCCCTTTGAGCTTTTCGCGCAAAGACTTCGCCAGATCGGTCATGCCGTCGAAGTCGGCAGCGTTGTACTGATGAATCCAGCGCTGCAATTGCTTGGCGCGAAACGGCTTCTCGCCCAGGCTGTCGCAGTAAGCGACAAGCCCTTGGGCGTCAAGGTCGAGAAGGTTGACGGTGGGACTGCTCGTCATATCGAATCCTGCCATTTCAGTGCGAGACTGCGTTCATGCAACAAGCTGCATGAACGCAATGCCGTTCGCGCCCATTCCTGCTGCTTTACCTTACTACTTTGCCGGGCGGTTCGTGCGGATTCGTGCGACAAATCCAACGGCTGCGTACGAATCACGCCACGACGACCAAAACCCGCTCAAACCCGCTTAACGCGAGTAAACGTTCACTTCCGGGAAGAAGAACGCGATTTCAACTGCAGCCGTTTCAGCTGCGTCCGAACCGTGCACCGCGTTAGCGTCGATGCTGTCGGCGAAATCGGCGCGAATCGTGCCCTTTTCTGCCTTCTTCGGGTCCGTTGCACCCATCAGGTCGCGGTGCTTCAGGATCGCGTTTTCGCCTTCCAGCGCTTGCACGACCACCGGGCCCGAGATCATGAAATCAACCAGGTCCTTGAAGAACGGGCGTGCGGCGTGCACAGCGTAGAACTTCTCTGCGTCAGCGCGCGACAACTGAACCATGCGCGAAGCCACGATCTTCAGGCCAGCGTTTTCGAAACGGCTGTAGATCTGACCGATCACGTTCTTGGCCACTGCGTCCGGCTTGATAATCGACAGGGTGCGTTCGATCGCCATAAAAACTCCAAAAAATTAAGAGGTTACAGATTCAAATGAATCCGCTATTGTAGCATGTTCCCGTGTATGATTGCGATTGAACCCTTACAGCATTGAAAGAATCCAAGCAGGAGTTGGGGATTACTGGTAGCGTAGGCCGTGTGAACATTTTCCGGGTATTGAAACTCCCCGCCAGCGCGCCAATCTTAGGGATGAACACCCCGCGACTGGCGGCAAGAATTCCGGCCGGCGCTGTACGACCTGCTGCCCAACCCGCAGTACAACCATTACGCAACACGCTTCTGAGGTAAGGAGAGACCATGAACGATCATCCGTATAGCTTTGGCCGCAATGGCGCGGTCAGCACGGTCGAAACCCGCAACCGCGTACTACGGAACACCTACTGGCTGCTCGCACTGTCCATGATTCCGACGGTGCTCGGTGCCTGGGTAGGCGTAGCCACCGGTTTCTCGCTGTTCGCCGCCACGAGCCCGGGCATGAGCATGCTGGCGTTCTTCGCGATCGCCTTCGGTTTCATGTTCGCCATCCAGAAAACTAAAGACAGCGCCATTGGCGTATTCGTGCTGCTCGGCTTCACGTTCTTCATGGGCCTGATGCTGTCGCGCATCCTGAGCTTCGTGCTCGGTTTTTCGAACGGCCCGTCGCTGATCATGCTCGCCTTTGGTGGCACTGGCGTGATCTTCGCCTCCATGGCAACGATCGCCACGGTCAGCAAGCGTGACTTCTCGGGTCTCGGCAAGTGGCTGTTCATGGGCGTGATCGTGCTGCTGCTGGCTTCGGTCGCGAACATTTTCCTGCACCTGCCGGCGTTGATGCTGACCGTGTCGGTGCTGGCAATCGTGATCTTCTCCGCCTACATGCTGTTCGATGTCCAGCGCGTCGTGAACGGCGGTGAAACGAATTACATCACCGCCACCCTCGCGATCTATCTGGACCTGTACAACGTGTTCGTCAACCTGCTCGCGCTGCTCGGCATCTTCGGCGGCAACCGCAACTAAGTCTGACGAGGCCCGGCACCCAAGCGCCGGCCTTGAAGAAAAAAGCCCATGGCGAGAAATCGTCATGGGCTTTTTTCTTTTGCACTGCCCGCACGCCGACCATAAGGCGCGGACACCCGCTACAACAGGCAGTCAGAGACAGATCACAAGCTCAGCCAGGCGAAGCCTTCATCCTGAGAAGCGACGATCACTTCGGTCGGCGCGCTGCCCAGCACACCCGCCATGGCAGCCTGCGCCAGTTCCGGCGAGTTGTTCTGCTGGCTCAGATGCGCGGCCACCAGATGGCGTAAGCGCGAGCGGTCGAGCGAGGCCAGGATTTCCGCCGCCGCCTCATTGTTCAGATGCCCGTGATTGCCGCCAATGCGCGCCTTCAGCGATTGCGGGTACCGGCTGCCCGCCAGCATCCGCACATCGTGATTGCATTCGAGCACCAGCGCGTCGCAGCCGCTCAGCACCGTGCTGATGTGCGGCGTGGAGGTGCCGACGTCGGTCAGCACGCCGAGCCGGCTCGCCCCATTGGAGAGCACGTACTGCAGCGGCTCGCGGGCGTCGTGAGGAACGGTGTAAGGAAGGATGCTGAGGTCGCCGATCGCCACCGCTTCGTCGCCCCACAAGACCTGAAGGTCGACGTCGGCTTCATCGGCACCCACCGCGCGGGCGGTGCCCCAGCTCATGTACAAAGGAATCGACCACTTGCGCGCCAGCGTCAGCGCGCTGCCAATGTGGTCGCTGTGTTCATGGGTAATCAAAATGGCGTCGAGACCCTCGACGCCCGCGCCCAGCCGCGCCAAACGCCGCTCGACTTCCTTGGCCGAAAAGCCGCAATCGAGCAGAACGCGCGTGGTGGTCGCGCCGCTTCGCGCTTCCACCAGCAAGGCATTGCCTTCACTGCCGCTGCCGAGACTGGCGAAGCGCACGGCCCGCTTAGTTCAGTTGTGCGTGCAGCAACGTCACGATGCGTTGCGCGTCGGACGAGTTATCCACCTGCCCGTTCGCGTCCAGCACCGCCACCTGCGTCACGGTGTCGCCCTTCGAGCGCACATTGACGAGGAATTCCTGACCCGGTTTCTTCGACGAATTGCCGCTGTAGAACAGCTTGCCGAAGAGCCCTTCCTTCTTCAACTCCTGCATGGAGTCGGCATAGCGCACGTAGTAAATGCCTTTCGAGCGATCGCGATTGTCGACGGTAAAGTTAGTGCGGTCGAGCGCGAGGCCCACGCGCAGCCATGCGCGGTCGAACGATTCCTGCAGGTCGAGCGTCGAAGCACCCGCGCTCTGATCGATCGTGGCCGGCGCGGTGGCCGAACGGGCGTCGGTCAGGAGTTGCTTCGACTGCGCGTCGGTCAGGCCGAACTTCTGCATCAGCTTGGCCAGGAACAGCGCTTCCAGCGCCGGATCACGCGGACGCTCTTCCCAGCGCGACGACGTCTTGTCCTGGCCCGTCAGCATTTCTTCCATCGCGCTATGCGTGATCGAGATGTCCGTGGTGTCAGCCGGACCGCGCGACACCAGCGTGCGGAAGCTGTCACGCGTGCCCGACGAGTAGGCGAAGTCGACCACCTTGCCGATCGTGCGACGGAACCAGTCGTCCGGAATATTGGCGCGGTTTTCAGCCCAGTCGGTGTTCATGATGCCGGTGGCCGGCGCATCGGTTTTCAGCGCAAAGCCGTTTTCCTGCCAGAACTCCTGCAACTGCGGCCACAGTTGTTCCGGCGTACGGCCGTCGACGACCAGCCAGCGGCGATCGCCATCACGCTCGATGTGCATACCCAGCGGATCCTGCGCATTGGGCTGGCCTTCGGTGGAATTGCCCGCTGCCGTGACCGCGCGTTGCGGCGAGCCGCCCAGCGCCAGATTGGCCGGCGGCGCCACGTAGCGCTGGTCGGTCGGCGTGGTGGTCAGATCGCCCGGAACGGCGAGCGGCGGTGCGCTGCCCGCGCCCTTGTAGTTGACGCGGTCGGAGGCGAACCAGTCGTTCAGCGTGTCACAGCCGGCGAGCGTTACCAGGGCAAGCGCCAGCGCCGCCATGCGGGTTGCGTGGAGGGAAAGTGCGGAACGTTTCATGAGGTCCTTCGTGATGCTGGAACGCGGTGCCTGGTTCTGTGTGCCGGGAACGTGGGCTGGATCGACGTCGGTTAAGGGAATGCCGGTGGCAGGCTTTCGTTAAGCTGGGAGTTGCCGGGACAAGCCCGCGCTTAGCCCAGCAGACCCGCTTCGCGCAGCGCGCCGCGCACCACTTCGTGGTATTGCGCGTCGAGCGGCGTGAGCGGCAGGCGGATTCCGCCCTGCACACGACCCAATTGCTGCAACGCCCATTTCGCAGGAATCGGATTCGATTCGATGAACAGGTTCTTATGCAGCGACAGGAGTTTCAAATGAATCTCGCGGGCGGTCTTCGCGTCCGCGGCAAGCGCGGCCTTGCACAGATCGCTCATCGCGCGCGGCGCGACGTTCGCGGTGACCGAAATATTACCGTGGCCGCCAAGCAGCATCAGCGCGATCGCCGTGGGATCGTCGCCGCTGTAGATACCGAAATGGGCCGGCGCCGACTTGATCAGGTGCGCGGCGCGATCGATATTACCCGTCGCTTCCTTCACACCGATGATGCCCGGCACCTGCGCGCAACGCAGAATCGTTTCGTTGCTCATGTCCGCGACCGTACGGCCCGGCACGTTGTACAGGATCACCGGCAGATCGACGGTTTCGGCAATCTTCGCGAAGTGGCGATAGATGCCTTCCTGGGTCGGCTTGTTGTAGTACGGCACAACCTGCAAGGTGGCGTCCGCGCCGACTTCCTTGGCCTGCTGCGTGAGTTCGATGGCTTCAGTGGTGGAGTTGCCGCCCGAGCCCGCGATCACCGGAATCCGGCCCGCCGTGTGCTCGACTGCGGTTTTGACCATCAGCACGTGCTCTTCGACCGACAGCGTGGCCGACTCGCCGCTCGTGCCGACCACGACCAGCGCGTTCGTGCCCTCTTCGATATGCCAGTCGATCAGCTTGCGAAACGCCGGCAGATCGAGGCCGCCGTCTTCGAGCATCGGAGTAATGATGGCAGGAATGCTGCCGCGAATCTGAACGCCGCCAGTGCTGCTTTGATTGCCGTTAGTCATGAAACGCCATGAATTTGATCAGGTAAACCGCGATTGTAGCGGATTAGCCAGCCAGCTCGTAACAAGGCGGGGGTGCCGCCTGCGCGCGCTCGGCTGAGCGATCCGCCTCCATAATTGCGCATATCCGCTGGACGTAGGCCGGGCGCGGCTGCGCGAGAAATCCATCTTGAAATGCAACCACGCGGAGATGACCTCGCACGACCTCGAGCAACTCGCCCGGCGCGAGCAAAAACGCCGGGTTAGACGGTTTGCCGACGGTTTCGTTGCCTTGCGCGAAAGTCTCGTAAACCAGCACGCCGCCGGGCGCAAGCGAGCGCAACAATTGCGGAAACAGCGGCCGGTGCAGATAGTTGGTGACCACGATCGCGGCGAATTGCGCGCAGGCGGGTAAAGGCCATGGCGCGCCTTCAAGGTCGGCTGCGAGCGTGGTGATCCGCGGCTCGTCGCGCATCAGGTCCAGCGCGGCCGCATCGCGGTCGAGCGCGGTGACCGGATGACCCAACGACGCAAAGAACCGCGCATGCCGCCCCGCCCCAGACGCCACATCGAGCACCGCGCCGCCTGCCGCGATCAGATGCGCCCAGTGGCACGCCCAGCGTGACGGTTCACCGTTTCCGTGCGAGGAAGCGTCCGGCATGGTCACGGGCGTACTCGTCATGTCAGCGCGGCAAAGCGTGTTCAGTTATACGAGAGGCCCATCGCCTCGCGCACATCACGCATGGTTTCCGACGCGTACTTGCGGGCCTTGTCGCAACCGTCGGCGACGATCGCGCGCAACAGCGACGGATCGTCCATGTACTTTTGCGCGCGCTCCAGCATCGGCTGCTGTTCGCGCAGAATGCCCTCGATCACCGGTTGTTTGCACTCGAGGCAGCCGATTCCCGCTGTTCGGCAGCCCTTCTCCACCCACTCGTGCGTGGCTTCGTCCGTGTAGACCTGGTGCAGTTGCCACACCGGGCACTTGTCCGGATCGCCCGGATCGGTACGGCGCACACGGGCCGGATCGGTCGGCATGGTGCGGACCTTCTTCGTAATGGTTTCCGCGTCTTCGCGCAGGCCGATCGTGTTGCCGTACGACTTCGACATCTTCTGGCCGTCCAGCCCCGGCATGCGCGACGCTTCGGTCAGCATGGCCTGCGGTTCGACCAGAATGATCTTGCGCGAGCCTTCGAGATAGCCGAACAGTCGCTCGCGATCGCTCATCGAGAGGCTTTGCGACTCCTGCAACATCGCCCGCGCCTGTTCGAGTGCTTCGTCGTCGCCTTCCTGCTGGTAGGCGTTGCGCAACTCGTGATAAAGCTTGGCGCGCTTGCCGCCCAGCTTCTTCGCCGCTTCATTGGCCTTCTCTTCGAAGCCTGGCTCGCGACCGTACAGATAGTTGAAGCGGCGCGCAATTTCGCGCGTCATTTCGACGTGCGGCACCTGGTCTTCGCCGACCGGCACGAGCGAGCCGCGGTACAGCAGAATGTCCGCCGCCATCAGCACCGGATAACCGAGGAAACCGTAGGTGGACAAGTCCTTGTCCTTCAGCTTCTCCTGCTGCTCCTTGTAGGTCGGCACGCGTTCAAGCCAGCCAAGCGGCGTGCTCATGCCGAGCAGCAGCGCCAGTTCCGCATGCTCGGGCACCTTGCTCTGGATGAACAGCGTAGCCTGCGCCGGATCGATACCCGAGGCGAGCCAGTCGATCAGCACGTCCCACACGTTCTTTTCGATCACTTCGGGCGTTTCGTAGTGGGTCGTCAGCGCGTGCCAGTCGACCACACAAAAGAAACACGGGTACTCGGACTGCAGCCGCACCCAGTTTTTCAGCACGCCGTGATAGTGGCCGAGGTGCAGCGACCCGGTGGGCCGCATGCCGGAGAAGATACGGTCTGGGAACATGGTTATTTAGAAAAGCGAAACAAGTGGAGTCAGAATTGCGGTGATCGCGCCGTAGCCGAGCGTAACGAGCGGACTAAGCCAATAACGCGTGAGCGTGCCCGTCATGACCAGCGCCATCACGATGAAAAAGCCGTACGGCTCGAGGCGCGACAGCGCGATCGACTGCCGCGGCGGCAATAGCGCCATCAGCACCCGGCCACCGTCGAGCGGCGGCAGCGGAAACAGGTTGAGCACGCCGAGCACGAGGTTCACGCCGACGCCGGCTGCCGCCATGCGCGTGAAGAAAGGCTCCTCGACACCCAGCACCGCGAGCGCGACACCGACCAGGCCCCACACCAGCGCCTGTACAAAATTGCAGGCCGGCCCGGCGGCCGCAACCCACAGACTACCCCAACGCGGATTGCGCAGATTGCCGAAGGCAACCGGCACAGGCTTCGCGTAACCGAACATGAACGCGCCGCTGGTAGCGAAGTACAGCAGCAAGGGAATCGCGATCGTGCCGAGCGGATCGATGTGCCGCATCGGATTGAGGGAGACGCGACCGAGCACGTACGCGGTATTGTCGCCGAGCCAGCGCGCGACGTAGCCATGCGCGGCCTCATGCAGCGTGATCGCGAAAATCACCGGCAACGCGTAAACCGCAATGGTCTGTATCAGGGAAGAATCCATAACTCGCTATTGTAACAACGCGACTGCGTGCGTCTGTCCGCTTTCGCTCATGCCGTCTCTTCGAGACCGAACGGCGCGAGAGAACCGCGCCCTGCCCGCACCAGCACCGGCTCGGCGCCGCTCAGATCAATCACGGTGGACGGCTCGCACACGCATGGGCCGCCGTCGATCACCAGGTCCAGCTGTTTCTCGAGCCGCTCGCGGATTTCTTCCGGGTCGTTCAGCGGTTCGGTCTCTCCCGGCATGATCAGCGTGGAGCCGAGCAGCGGCTGGCCGAGCTCTTCAAGGATCGCCAGCGTGATGGCGTGTTCCGGCACCCGCAGACCGATGGTCTTGCGCGACGGATGCGACAGGCGCCGCGGCACCTCCTTGGTCGCCTGCAAGACAAACACGTACGGGCCGGGCGTAACCGATTTGATCAGACGATACTGCCGGTTGTCGACCATCGCGAAGTTCGCCAGCTCCGACAGATCGCGCACCAGTAGCGAGAGCAGCGCCTTCTCGTCGAGCCCGCGAATCCGCCGCAGGCGTTCGACCGCGTCCTTGTCGTCGAGATGACAGGCGAGCGCGTAGCTGGAATCTGTCGGCAACGCGACGACGCCGCCATCGTTGATGATCTGCACGGCCTGCTTGACGAGGCGCGGCTGTGGGTTTTCCGGATGAAGCCGAAAGTATTGAGACATTTTGGCTAACGGTAACTACGGATGGAAAGTCGGGTGAACGCACGCCCTTCGGACAAGGGCCTTCGCGCATGGCGTGCCGCCGTGGCACGGCGCGCGATCACAACCAGCGTTCCCAGACGGGCTTGAGATCGGAAGGCAGTTGCGGCAGCGTGCCGAGATCGATGCGGCCCTCGCCGGGTGCATGGAAATCGGAACCGCGCGAAGCTTCGAAACCGTAGCGGCGCGCGACGTCCGCATATTCGCGGTACTGATTCGGCGTGTGGCTGCCGGTCACCACTTCGATCGCCTTGCCGCCGAGGTCGATGAATTCAGCGAAAAACGCGTCGAACTCGACCTGGGAATACGCATAACGCCCCGGATGCGCGACGATCGCCTCGCCGCCGGCGGCCTGAATCCAGCCGACCGCGTCCGCCAGTTTCGCCCAGCGATGCGACACGTAGCCGGGCTTGCCGTCGCCGAGATAGCGGTTGAATACGTCCTGGGTCGAGCTGGCGTAGCCGCTTTCGACCATGAAGCGCGCGAAGTGCGTGCGCGAAATCATGTCCGGGTTCGACACGTATTTGAGTGCGCCCTGATAGGCGTCGGGGATGCCGAGCGCGGCCAATTGTTCGCCCATTGCTTCGGCGCGCGCCGCGCGCCCGTTGCGGGTGCGCGCGAGACCGTCGATCAGGATCGAACTGGTTGGGTCGATGCCGAGCCCGACAATGTGCACGGTGCGCGACGCCCATGTCACCGAGATCTCGACGCCACTCACGTAAGCCATGCCGAGCGCCTCAGCCGTGCTACGCGCCTCGTGCTGGCCGCCCAGTTCGTCGTGATCGGTCAACGCCCACAGCGTCACCCCGCCCGCGTGCGCGCGGCGCGCGACATCGGCCGGGGCGAACTGGCCATCGGAAACGGTGGAGTGACAGTGGAGGTCGGCGTTCATCTTTGTCTTGAGAAGGTTCTGCAAGCATTTTACTGCAACGCAGTAAATGGCCGCAGCGCTATCTCACGATAGTCGACCTCGCACCGCAATCCTTTTGCAAGGTTCAGGCGCAGAAGCCTTCGATCAATGCGGCCACCTGCTCCGGCTGGTCGTGATGCACCATGTGCCCCGCTTCGTCGATGATCTTCTCGCGCCAGTTCGGAAAAGCCTGGAAACGCGCCTTGAATTCGTCGAGCGGAATCTCGCCGGCGATCTGCGCGAGCGTGGGCGAGTTAGCGGCCTCGACATGCAGCACTTTGGCGCTGACCTTGCGCCACACGGCCATCACTTCGTCGAGGCGGTACAGCGTCGGCCCGCGCAGCTTGTGCGCCGGATCGGCGAGCAGCATGAAGCGCCCTTCCCCGTCCGGCTTCGACCAATGCTGCGCGAGGAACTGCGCGCGCGGCAAAGCAAGGCGCGGGTTGGTCTTGATCAGGCGCCCCGCGACCTCGTCCAGTGACGCGTAGCGCTTCAGCTGCGGCGGGTCGCGCAACTCGTCGAGCCAGTTGGACAGGCGCTTAGGCGCCTGCGCCGAATGCGACGGCGCAAGGCCGAAACCTTCCAGATCAACTACGCGCCGCACTCGCTCCGGCCGCACGCCCGCATACAGGCAGACGACGTTCGCGCCCAGGCTGTGGCCGACCAGATTGACTTCGCCGGTCGGGGCATAGTGATCGAGCAGCGCGTCGAGATCGGCGAGGTAGTCCTGGAACCAGTAGTTGCCGCCGCCGCGCTCGGCAACCGGCCAGTCCGACAGGCCGAAGCCGCGCATATCGGGGGCGATCACCTGCCAGTCGCCGCCCAGGGCGTCGACGACGAACTGGAACGACGCCGCCACGTCCATCCAGCCGTGCAGCATGAACAGCATCGGCGCGTCGGGGTTCCCCCAGCGCCGCACGTGCAGACGGATGCCGCGCACGGCGACGAACTCAGACCTGGATGTATTCATGAACGGCGCGCCCAAAAAAAGAATGGTCGTTCGATTATAACGAGATAGCCGGACGATGCGTGGGGTCGGGTTGTGGAAAAAAGCTTCAGTCGCGCGCTACCGGCGCGGCGGATTGTTCGGTGTCGAGGCCGGCCCGGGCGACCAGCGCGGCCAGTTCGATTTCATCGAAACCGGCATCGCGGCGCGCTTCGAAATTGAACGGACCACGTAATTTCGGTGCGTGATACTGGTCGGCAAGACGCGTGTAGGCGGCATGCGGATCGAAGCCATGCTCGTCGCACAGATGGCGGAACCAGCGGTTGCCGATCAGCACATGGCCGATTTCGTCGCGCAGGATCACGTCGAGAATCGCTGCGGACGCGTGGTCGCCCGCCTGCTGCAGACGGGCGCGGATGGGCGGCGAGGCGTCGAGGCCGCGCGCTTCGAGGGTGCGCGGCACCAGCGCCATGCGCGCCAGCACGTCGGCACGGGTGCGCTCGCACATATCCCAGAGGCCGTCGTGGGCGGGGAAATCGCCGTAGGCATGGCCGAATTCCGCCAGCCGCGCGACCAGCAGCGAGAAATGATGCGCCTCTTCGGCGGCAACCTTGAGCCAGTCGGTGTAGAACGCGGCGGGCATGCCGGCAAAACGCCAGACGGCGTCGAGCGCGAGATTGATGGCGTTGAATTCGATATGCGCAAGCGCATGCAGCAGGACGGCCCGGCCTTCCGGCGACTGCATGCTGCGGCGCTTCAGCTTGCGCGGGTCCACCAGTTCGGGGCGCGCGGGGCGGCCGGGCAAGTCGGCCGGCTCGACGAGTTCGACGTTTGGCGAACAGGCGAGGCTCGCGTCGAGCACCGCGGCGTATAACGCACGGGCCGCGTCCGCCTTGGTTGCCGGGTCGACCTCGCTCAATATCGCCAGCGCAGCGGTGCGCGCGCAATTCGCACGATCCGAAGCGTTCTCAAGACTCGATACAGGCGGAGCGGGCGAAATGGACGGCACAACGGAGTTCATGGCACGAGGTCGGCAAAGGGTACGGCAAGAGGCAAGACGGAAAGGCGCGGCATGCGCCAGGGCTCGGCGCCTGACGGCTCGCAGCACCCTCCCGGCACCGTCAAGCGGCCCAACCACACAACCGTTTACAATACTCGATTCGACCATCTCGCGTGGCTGCCGCGCGGGGCAGGCAGGACAACCCGGTCCATTGGGGCGTTTTCAGGCACTTTCGGGCGTTTTGGCCCTCTGTTTTGCGGCCCGGCAGCCCATTGCCGCCCTAACCCCTGCACCACATAGCGACCGATCAAGAGGAGACACCGTGACAATTTACAAGCTTGGCGAAGCAGCACCGACAATCCATGAAAGCGTGTTCGTCGCGGACTCCGCGAACATTATCGGCAAGGTGACGCTCGAGGAAAATTCGAGCGTCTGGTTCGGCGCAACGATCCGCGGCGACAATGAGCCCATCACCCTCGGCGCAGGCAGCAACGTGCAGGAAAACGCAGTGCTGCATACCGATCCGGGCTTCCCGTTGACGATCGAGCCGAACGTGACGATCGGCCACCAGGTCATGCTGCACGGCTGCACGATCAAGGAAGGCTCGCTGATCGGAATTCAGGCGGTGGTCTTGAATGGTGCGGTAATCGGCCGCAACTGTCTGGTCGGAGCGGGCGCCATCGTCACTGAAGGCAAAGTGTTTCCCGACAATTCGCTGATTCTCGGCGCGCCTGCCAAAGTGGTGCGCGAACTGACCGAGACGGATATCGCCAATATGCAGCGCGGCACGGCAAGCTATGCCGAGCGCCGCGAATATTTCAAGGCGCAGCTCGTGCGCATCGGCTAATCAGCCGGAGCGCGCGGCGCGCAGGGCGCGGCATCAAGCTGCGTCATTCGACCGAGGAAAAGTTGTGAGCGACCAGTTGCAAAAATTCATGTTCAGCGCGGCGCCGGTGCGCGGCGAGATCGTTTCGCTGCGCAACACGTGGCAGGAAGTGCTGACGCGCCGGGACTACCCGGCGCCCGTGCGGACGATTCTGGGCGAGATGATGGCCGCGTGCGCGCTGCTTTCGGCGAACCTCAAGTTCGACGGCACGCTCGTCATGCAGATTTTCGGCGACGGCCCGGCCAAAATGCTGGTGGTGCAGTGCAGCTCCGACCTGTCGATGCGCGCCACCGCCAAGCTCTCCGGCGAAGCGAATACGATCGACGACGCGACCTCCATGATCGAACTGGTCAACGCGAGCGGCCACGGCCGTTGCGTGATCACGCTCGACCCGCGCGAGAAAAAACCGGGCCAGCAGCCGTATCAAAGTATCGTCCCGCTCTCGGGTGTGGACGGCCCGCTCAAGTCGATGGCCGAAGTGCTCGAACACTACATGCATCACTCCGAGCAGCTCGACACGCGCTTGTGGCTGGCAGCAAACACCGAACGTGCAGTCGGCATGCTGTTGCAAAAGCTGCCGGGCGACGGCGGCATCGTCCCGCATCCGGGCGATCTGGATGCGGACACGTGGGAGCGCGTCTGTACGCTCGGCGGCACGATGTCGCAAGACGAGTTGCTCAAGGAAGAGCCGGCCACAATTTTCCGCCGTCTGTTCTGGCAGGAAAACGTGCAGCATTTCGAACCGGCCACGGCGCGCTTCGAGTGCAGCTGTTCGCGTGAAAAGGTCGGCGCCATGCTGAAAATGCTGGGTCGCGAGGAAGTGGACGGTGTGATCGAAGAGCGCGGCCATGTCGAGATCCATTGCGAATTCTGCAACCAGCGATACGAATTCGACCCGGTCGACGTGGCGCAACTTTTTGTCGCCGATGCGCTCTCACAAGGCGTGACGCCGGCTGCCGACCAACGGCACTGAAGCAGCCCGAGGGCAGCCCGTTACGTCTGGATTACGGTAGCAAAATGACGCGCCGCCAGGTGCTTTTTCGGGGCACAGGTGGCGCGTTATCGTCGAGTGTTGCGTTGGATCGTGGGCGGTGCGCGCTACGCGTGGTTTGCTTAGGCATCCGACCGATGGAGATCAAAATGAACTTCAATACTTCGCTAAAGCATTGCACGCGCTCGTTCGCCGTGCTGGCTGTGATCGCCGGCAGCGCCGTGCTTACGGGGTGCGTGATGGACCCGCCGGGCCCATCGCCGATTTATAGCCGGCTACCGGCCGATCAGTCGGGCATGGCCAGCACCGCCCAGCCGCTTACGCCCGAAGAACGTGAACGCTACGACGCGATCGACCGTCAGGTGATGGCCGAGCAGAATCAGGCGATTGCCGCCGAGAACGCGGCCCAGGCCTATGCGCGTTATTATTCGCCGCCCGTCAACGTGTACGGCAGTTATTACGGCGGCGGTTGGGGGCACGGCTGGGGAACGGGTGTCGGCGTGGGCTACTCACCGTATTGGGGCTGGTGAGCCGAAGCGGATCTCCCAGGCAGGAGGCGCGCCGAACCGGCCTGATGACGCCTAGTGCGCGGCCTTCTTGTCTTTGACCGCCGCCTTACCGGCATGCTTGCGATCGGGCTTCGCGCGCGACTCCGGATTCGGCACCACATGCAGCGGTGCCGCCGACACCTCACCACGCGTAGACGTGGTAACCGACGGTGTATTCGTATTCGGCAACGGCGCGTTTGGCGAGACGAACTGCACAAACACCTCGCCGTCTTTCACCATACCCATTTCGTAACGCGCGCGCTCTTCCACCGCGGCCGTGCCGTTCTGCAGATCCTGCACTTCGCCTTGAATGCGTTCATTGCGCAGCTTCGAATCAGCGTTCTTTTGTAGTTGCTGCGCCAGTTGCTGCTGCAACTCATGCACGCGTAACCAGCCGCCGTGCCCCCACCAGAGCGGGTACTGAATCAGCGCCAGCAGAACGATCAGGACAGCAGTGACAAGCCGCATGAAGTAAGCACAATAAATACACGCCGCCCTGCGCTATACGCAGGGCGGCGGGGTCAATCAGAAACGAAGGATAGCCGGCTCATCGGTCGGCGCTAGCAGCGAAGCCATTAGCGCAGATTGTAGAACGCCGACTTGCCCGGGTAGCTAGCGATATCGCCGAGGTCTTCTTCGATGCGCAGCAACTGGTTGTATTTCGAGATACGATCCGAGCGCGACAGCGAACCCGTCTTGATCTGACCGGCGTTCAAGCCAACGGCGATGTCCGCAATCGTCGAATCTTCGGTTTCACCCGAGCGATGCGAGATCACAGCCGTGTAGCCGGCGCGCTTTGCCATTTCGATAGCCGCGAAGGTTTCCGTCAGCGTGCCGATCTGGTTGATCTTGATCAGGATCGAGTTGGCGATGCCCTTCTCGATGCCTTCCTTCAGGATGCGCGTGTTGGTGACGAACAGGTCGTCGCCCACCAGTTGCACCTTCTTGCCGAGCTTGTCGGTCAGCGTCTTCCAGCCAGCCCAGTCGCTTTCGTGCATGCCGTCTTCGATCGAAACGATCGGGAACTTGTCGGCCAGGTTCGCCAGATAGTCAGCGAATTCCGTCGACGACAGTTGCAGGCCTTCGCCCGCCAACTGGTACTTGCCGTCGTGGTAGAACTCGCTCGCTGCGCAGTCGAGTGCCAGCAGCACGTCTTCGCCCGCGCGGTAGCCGGCTTTCTCGATGGCTTGCAGGATGGTCGACAGGCATTCGTCGTTGCTGCCGAAGTTCGGCGCGAAGCCGCCTTCGTCACCCACGGCCGTGCTCATGCCGCGATCCGACAGGATCTTCTTCAGCGCGTGGAACACTTCGGCGCCGCAGCGCAGTGCTTCGCGGAAGGTCGGCTGGCTGACCGGCACGATCATGAATTCCTGGATATCCAGGCTGTTGTTCGCGTGCGCGCCGCCGTTGACGATGTTCATCATCGGCACCGGCAGTTGCATCGCGCCCGAGCCGCCGAAGTAGCGGTACAGCGGCAGGCCGGCTTCTTCAGCGGCGGCCTTCGCGACGGCCATGGAGACGGCCAGCATCGCGTTGGCGCCGAGGCGCGACTTGTTGTCGGTGCCGTCGAGTTCCAGCAGGGTCTTGTCGAGGAAAGCCTGCTCGGAAGCGTCGAGGCCCATGATCGCTTCGGAGATTTCGGTGTTGATATGCTCGACGGCCTTCAGCACGCCCTTGCCGCCGTAACGGCCGGCTTCGCCGTCACGCAGTTCGATCGCTTCACGCGAGCCCGTCGATGCACCCGACGGCACCGCGGCGCGGCCCATCGTGCCCGACTCGAGCAGCACGTCGCATTCGACGGTGGGGTTGCCTCGCGAATCGAGAATCTCTCGACCGATGATATCTACGATAGCACTCATGGTTTCCTCAAGAAATGACGTTGAATTCTTTACTGTGAAACTGCATCGGGGGGCGCACGTTACTCCCGCCCCATGCAGAGCACTGGTCTCCCCAGCACACTGCGCACACCCTGATGCTTTCGACGACCATTACATGCATTCGCCGCGTGCCGATTATGCAAACCGCTCGTGACACGCGGTGAATGCCTGAATCAGTTGAAATCGCTTTCGAGGAACGGCGCGCGCTTCACGGCCTGATCGAGCGTCACCAGCGTCTCGAGCAGATCGGCCATGCGATGCAACGGCACCGCGTTCGGACCGTCCGATTTGGCCTGCGCCGGATTCGGGTGCGTTTCCATAAACAGGCCGGCCACGCCCACTGCCACCGCGGCACGCGCCAGCACCGGCACGAATTCGCGCTGACCGCCCGAACTCGTGCCCTGCCCGCCCGGCAACTGCACCGAGTGGGTGGCGTCGAACACGACCGGCGCGCTGGTTTCGCGCATGATCGCAAGCGATCGCATGTCCGACACCAGGTTGTTATAACCGAACGACACACCACGCTCGCACGCCATGAAGCGGTCTTCCGAGAGACCGGCTTCACGCGCCGCATCACGCGCCTTGTCAATCACGTTCTTCATGTCGTGCGGTGCGAGAAACTGGCCCTTCTTGATGTTGACCGGTTTGCCCGAACGCGCGCAAGCATGAATGAAGTCAGTTTGACGGCACAGGAAAGCAGGTGTTTGCAGGACGTCGACCACCGACGCGACCTGCTCGATCTCATGCTCCGCGTGCACGTCGGTCAGCACCGGCAAACCAAGCTGGCGCTTCACTTCCGACAGGATGCGCAGACCTTCGTCCATGCCCAGACCGCGGAACGACTTGCCGCTGCTGCGGTTGGCTTTGTCGTACGACGATTTGTAGATGAACGGAATGTTCAGCTTCGCGCAGATTTCTTTCAGCCGGCCTGCCGTGTCGATCGTCATCTGCTCCGATTCGACAACACAGGTGCCTGCGATCAGGAAAAACGGCTTGTCGAGCCCGATTTCGAAATCGCCCAGCCTCATGCTTTCTCCTCGACTGCCGTCGCCGTGCGCGGCTGCTGGTGCGCGAGCGCCGCTTCGACGAACGACTTGAACAGCGGATGGCCGTCGCGCGGCGTGGACGTGAATTCCGGGTGGAACTGCACGCCGACGAACCACGGGTGCATGCTGCGCGGCAATTCCATCATTTCCGGCAGATCTTCACTCGGGGTACGGGCGCTGATAATAAGGCCGCCGGCTTCGAGTTGGGGCACGAAGCGGTTATTGACTTCATAACGGTGACGATGGCGTTCGTTCACATCCTTGCCATAGATCTCTTCGGCCATCGTGCCGGGCTTGATCGGGCAACGTTGCGAACCGAGGCGCATCGTGCCGCCCAGATCGGATTCTTCAGTACGCTTCTCGACACGGCCTTCACGGTCGTACCACTCGGTGATTAGCGCGACCACGCGGTTCTCGGTTTCCTGATCGAACTCGGTGCTGTTCGCGCCTTTCAGGCCTACCACGTCACGGGCGAACTCGATCACGGCCAGTTGCATGCCGAGGCAGATGCCGAGATACGGCACCTTCGCTTCACGTGCATAGCGGATCGCGGCAATCTTGCCTTCGGTGCCACGACGGCCGAAGCCACCCGGCACGAGCACGGCATCCAGATGCTTGAGGCTTTCGACGCCTTGCGTCTCAACCTCTTCCGAGTCGATGTATTCGATGTTGACCTTGGTCGACGTATGCATCGACGCATGGCGCAGCGCTTCGATCAGCGACTTGTACGACTCGGTCAGATCGACATATTTGCCGACCATGCCGATCGTGACTTCGTGCTTCGGATGCTCGAGTTTCTCGACGAGATTCGCCCACATCGACAGATCGGCCGGCTTCGGCGTGAGCTTGAGCTCCTCGCAGATGATCGCGTCCAGACCCTGGTCGTGCAGCATCTGCGGAATCTTGTAGATGCTGTCGGCGTCCCACACGGAAATCACCGCGTCTTCCGGCACGTTCGAGAACATCGAAATCTTCGCGCGCTCGTCGTCCGGAATGCGGCGGTCGGCACGGCACAGCAGCACGTGCGGCGAGATGCCGATTTCACGCAGCTTCTGCACGCTGTGCTGGGTAGGCTTGGTTTTCAGCTCGCCTGCGGTGGCGACCCAGGGCACCAGCGTGAGGTGCACGAAGCACGCGCTGTTGCGGCCCATGCGCAGACTCATCTGACGTGCGGCTTCGAGGAACGGCAACGATTCGATGTCGCCGACAGTGCCGCCCACTTCGACGATGGCTACGTCCGGCTCACCGCACGTAGCGGAAGCAGCACCGCGTTCGATGAACGCCTGGATTTCGTTGGTGATGTGCGGAATGACCTGCACCGTCTTGCCGAGATAATCGCCGCGGCGTTCCTTGCGGATCACCGATTCGTAAATCTGGCCCGTGGTGAAGTTGTTGGCCTTGCGCATCTTCGTGCTGATGAAGCGCTCATAGTGGCCAAGGTCGAGGTCAGTCTCCGCTCCGTCTTCCGTTACGAACACTTCGCCGTGTTGAAACGGGCTCATCGTGCCGGGGTCGACGTTGATGTAGGGATCGAGCTTGAGGAGGGTGACTTTAAGACCGCGCGATTCGAGGATCGCGGCGAGGGAAGCGGCGGCAATACCCTTGCCGAGGGAAGATACTACGCCGCCGGTGACGAAAACATATTTGGTCATCGCTGGATGCTCGCGGGAAAAACGGATTATACCGTAAAGCAGGGTCTCAACCCAGCGAAATCCTGGCGACATCTGTACGAAAGTATGCCGCGGCGATGGCAATCGCCGTTCGCCGATCATGCACCGTTTTTGCGGCGCAGGCGCAGCGCATGAGTGGGCCGCGCCGCGATCGCGGCCGCCGCTACGCCGCTTATGGACAGGCTGCCGCGCCAGTAAGCATGGGCGCCGCCTCGCACACGGCGCCCACGCTGGCCTTAATTCCGCCGCTCAAGTTCGCGCAACATCCGCTGCACCGCGCGCGCGGTTTCGAGCGGTTTTTCCATTGGATACAGATGGCTGCCCTCGATCCATTCCACATGACCGCCGGTCGCGCGGCGGGTGGCGTCCAGCCCCGCCTGGCGCACTTCCTTTGAACGCGTGCCGGCGATAAACCCCACCGGCACCGGCGCGCCGCGCGCGAGGCGGGGCCCTAGCGTATGCGGCAAGGTCTTGTAGATCTGATATTCGGTGCGCCGGTCGAACGCGAGCGAGCGGCCGCCGTCGGGCGAGCTTTGCGGGATGCCGAAGTCGATATAGTCGGACAGCATGCGCTCGTCCCAACGCGCGAACGCCGGTTTCGAATGGAAGTGCCGCCACGCCTCGTCACGGCTGGCCCATTGCGTGCGGCGCGTGCGGGTGGCGGCCGCGGGCGACAGGCGTTCGTCGAGCCCGGTCCATTGCGACACCCGCAGCATGCTGCTGCGCCAACCGGCGACCACGGGCGAATCGAGCATCACCACGCCCCTCACCCACTGGGGTTTTTTCAGTGCCGCCATCAAGGACAGGTAACCGCCAAGCGAATGGCCGACCAGCCACACCGGCTGCTCGTACGACCGGCCCACGTCGTCGAGCAACTGCTCGACAAGATGTGGCCAGTCCTGCGTAACCGGGTAACGCGCGTCATGACCGATGCGCTCGATGGAGCGCAGTTCGTAGTCGTCAGCGAGTTCGGCGAAGATCGTCCGGTAGGTCGAGGCCGGGAACCCGTTCGCATGCGAGAAGTGGATGATGTTTTTCAACTGCGGCAGTCTCCGTTCTGTTTTGACGCGCGGGCCGCATGCCTGACCCTTCGTGCAGACCTCGTCCCAGCGGCGCATTTGCTCTCTGTGTGCGGCCGGCAATCCATCAGCGATCCATCCAGTAGCGGCGTTGCGTGTCGCGATAGCGCTCGATCGTCAAGCTGGCGGCGCTCAGACCCGGATCGACCGTCAGGCCGGCTCCTGTACTGGTTCCCACGCCGGCCTCGGGACCGCTGCCTGGAGTGAGATGCGGGTTCGCGTCCGGGTTGACGTCGACCCGCACTGCACCGTCCGCATCGCTGCGCGCGAGCTCGATGTGCCGCGCCTTGTAACGCTCGAACACACCCGCATTCGGATGATGAAATCGGTTGCGATAGCCTACCTGAAATAGCGCGATGAGCGGGTCGATAGAGTCGAGGAACGGCTCGGTCGACGAGGTCTTGCTTCCATGATGCGGCACGACCAGCACCTGGGCGCGCAATGCGTCGGGATCGCGCGCGAGCAGAATGCGTTCGACCGGCGCTTCGATGTCCGCCGCCAGCACGGCGGCCAAGCTCGGCGCCACTGTTTGAACATTGGCCGCGACCGGACTCCTCTTCACCGTCGGCGCGTTCGCGTGAGCAGGGATCGTACTCACCCGCAACACGCAGCAATGCGCATTCGGTTTGCCTTGCAGCGGCCCGGCATCTGGCCAGAGCATCGCGAACTCGACGCCATCCCACTGCCAACGCTGTCCCGCGGCACAGGGCAGCGTATCCGCGCCACGCTCCTTCGCGTTCGACCACAACGGATTCGCGCTCGCCAACGCCGCCACCATCTGACGCACCTCGATCGCCTCCAGTACCGCCGGTGCGCCGCCCGAGTGGTCGGAATCGGCGTGGCTGATCACCAGCGTATCGAGCGCCGTGACGCCGTGTGCCTGCAAAAACGGCACCACAACGCGCTCGCCCGCATGGGTCGATTCCGGCCCCGGTCCGGTATCGAACAGCAGCGTGTGATGCGCCGTCTCGACCAGCACCGAGGTGCCTTGACCGATATCCAGCGCCGTCAGGCGGAAGCTGCCGTGCGGCGGCCCGGACGGCGCCGGCATCAGCAGTGGCAGCCACGTGAGCGGCGCGGCCCAGCGCAGCGGCCAGCCACGCGGCGCCAGACACCAGAGGACCCCAACCGCCGCCGCGGCAAGCGTCCACGCGTCGGGTTGCGGCAGCCGCCAGAGCGTCCAAGCCGGACCGGACAGCATCTGCAAGCCCGCGGCCAGCAGATCGAGCAAGGCATGCGCGGCGCGCAAGGCGTAGGCATCGAATGGCGCGGGCAACGCGACGCCCGCTAATACAGCCGGCGTCACCAGCAGACTCACCCATGGAATCGCGAAAGCGTTCGCAAACGGGCCGATCAACGGAATCTGCGCGAACCAGTAGACGGTGAGCGGTGCAAGCGCGACGGTTACCGCGAACTGCACCTGGGCGGCGCTGCGCAAGCGTTCACGGAAAGCACGAGCACGGCGGCGCACGCCGGACCACAGATGCATGAGCCTTGTCGGCGTCACGCCGCCGTCGCCCTGGTCGTCGCGGCGCTGCTCGTGATCCTGCACGCGGGGCCGTCCCGACATCGCGAACAGAATCGCCGCCACCGCGCAGAACGACAGCCAGAATCCCGCCGCCACGACCGCCCACGGATCGATCAGCAGCACCACACCCAGCGCCCACGCGAGCACTACCGATCGCGCGAGGTCGCGCCCGCTGATAAATGCAAGCGCCACTACGCCCGCCATCCATAGCGCGCGCTGGGCGGGTACGTTGAAACCGGCCAACGCCGCATGCAGCCCCGCGAACAATGCACCCGCCGTCACCGCGACGACTTGCGCGGGTAACAGCAGCGGCCAGTTGCGACCGATGAATCCCGAGCGCCGCCACACGGCACCGGCGAGCCACGCCGCAAGGCCCGCGACAAAACCGATATGCAAACCCGAAATCGCCACCAGATGACTGGTGCCCGTGCCACGCATCAACAACCAGTCGGCCGCGCTGACTTCGTCCTGCGCGCCGATGGCGAGCGCCACCACGATCCCACGGTGCCGAGCATCGGCGAGCACCGTGTCGATACGCGCACGCAGTGCATCGCGCCATCGATCGACCGTCACGCTAGCGCCGCGCGCGTTGCCCGCGAGGCGCACCGCGCGATCCGGGACACTCACGTAGCCCGTGGCGCGTACATTGCGCGCCAGCAAACTGGCTTCGGCATCGCGCACGCCGAAGTTCGCGTTGCCGTGCGGGCGTTTGAGCCGCACGGTCAGGCGCCAGCGTGCGCCCGGTTCGAGCGGTGGCGCAGGCGCATCCGCGGCAATCCACGAGAGTTGAATCACGCGCGGGAATGCCGCGATCGGCGCATCCGCCGACTCGACTTTAAAGAGGAAACGCACGCCTTTGTCGTCACGCGACGGTAGTCCTTTGATACTGCCGGCAACGTCGATATCGCGACCTTCCCAGGCACTCGGCAAGCTCACCGCGAGCCGGGTTTGCGCGCGCCACGCCGCGTAGCCAAAGCCCGCGCACAAAGCCGCAATCAACAGCGCAGCCCAGCCGACGTTCGAACGCGTGCGTGCACTGAACAAAATGCGACATATCAGCGAATTTCCAACCGCCGCACGAGCGTTTGCGATTGCGCAAGCACCATCACACAATCCACCCGAAGTCCCACTGCTCGCGTGGCCCGCAGACCCGCCACCCCATGTGCTCGAAGCACCACCGCCCCATTCGTCCGAATGACCCCGGCGCAATCCCCATACCGCCACAAAAATCGCAACGCCCCCAAGCGACGCCAGCGCGCACCAGCCGCGCCAATCCGGCAACGCCGCCTGCCGCTGCAGCCAGATCACACCCAACGCAAACCCGCACCACCATGCCCGCATCCGCCCTCCGCCCCCTGCGCCCAGCCAGCGCGGGACGACGCAACGCCGAGCGAGCAGACGTCAGCAAGCCCGCCGGGTGTGTTCCGCCCGGCGCGAACCACTCAAATCAGCGCGTTCAATTATGCAGAGGAAAGTGCCAGCCGCGGCAGCGCGGCGAGCGCGTTAGCCGTTGTGCCTAGGGCGGCTTCGTCGGCGCTCATGCCGCGTAGTTGCGCGAGGCCCGCGCCGATGCCAGGAATCTGCTCCGGCGAGTTGCGCTGCTTGTACATCCAGGAAGGGGCGATGTCCGGCGCGTCGGTCTCGACGACCAGCGCCTCGAACGGCAGTTGCTCCGCCAGCCGCCGGATTTGCCGCGCCCGCTCGAACGTCAGATTGCCGCCGAAACCGAGATGCATGCCCTGGTCGATATACGCCTGAGCCTGCTGGAAACTGCCGTTGAAAGCGTGCGCGATGCCGCGGTGAATCTGATGCCGCCGCAACCCTTTGATCACCTGATCCTGCGACTTGCGCACGTGGCAAATCACCGGCAGCTCGAATTCGCGCGCCAGTTGAAGTTGACCGTTGTAAAAGAACTGCTGGCGCGCATCGTCGAGACCTTCGACGAAGTAGTCGAGCCCGATCTCGCCGATGCCGACAAACAGCGGATCATCCAGACTCGCCTCGATTTCCATGCGCAGCAGTTCGAGATCGCCCTCCTCGGCACCCGGCGTGAAGAGCGGATGAATGCCAAGCGCGTACGCGCCGCCGTCGATGCGGTGTGCGAGTTCACGCACTGCCGTGAAGTTCTCGCGGCCGATCGCGGGAATCACGATACGCGCCACACCGGCTCGGCGCGCGGCATTCGCTACTTCATCGCGGTCGGCGTTGAATTCGGAAGCGTCGAGATGGCAGTGCGTATCGATCCACATGGCGCGCCTCGTTAGCGACAGAGCATCACTCGCGCTTGCACACGGCGCTTAAACCGGCACCGGCGGCTCTTCGTGCAAGACACCGTCCCGCAGCCGCATGATCCGGTCGCAACGTCCGGCCAGCTCGGGGTCGTGCGTGACGATCACGAAGCTGGTGTCGAGCGTTTGCGACAGTTCGAGCATCAGATTGAACACGGTGTCGGCGGTGCCGCCGTCCAGATTGCCGGTGGGTTCGTCGGCGAGCACGCAAGCGGGTTTCGTCACCAGCGCGCGCGCAATGGCCACGCGCTGACGCTCGCCGCCCGACAGCTCACCCGGACGATGTTTGGCCCGATGCCCCATGCCGACCCGCTCCAGCACCGCGAGCGCCTCGCGCCGCGCGGCTTCGGTTGTCATGCGGCGAATCCGCAGCGGCATCGCGACATTGTCGAGCGCGGTGAACTCCGGCAGCAGATGGTGGAACTGATACACAAAGCCGAGCGCGCGATTGCGCAGGTCGTTACGTTCGCGCTCGGAGAGCTTCGTAAACGGCTTGCCCAACACCGAGACATGACCGGCGCTCGGGTCGTCGAGGCCGCCGAGCACATGCAGCAGCGTGCTCTTGCCGGAGCCCGACGCGCCGACGATCGCCAGCTTTTCGCCGCGCCGCACATTCAGTTGCGCGTTGTTGAGCACCTGCACATTGAGGCCACCCTGCACGAACGACTTCGAAATGCCGGTTGCTTCCAGCACATAAGGATGCAGCGCGTTGTCGTCAGAGACCATGGATAGGCTGGTGGAACGGTCATTCATAGCGCAGTGCCTCCGCAGGACGGACTTTCGCACCACGCCAGCTCGGGTAAAGGGTCGCCAGCGCCGACATCAGGAACGCAATGATGCCGATCCGCGCCACGTCGGCGGGAATCAGTTCCGACGGCAGCTCGCTGATGAAATACACGGACGGCGGCAGGAACTGCACGCCGAGCACATGCTCGATCATCGGCACGAGCCACGGAATACTCCACGCAATCAGGCAACCGAGCGCGACGCCGGTCGCCGTGCCGATAAAGCCGATCGTCACGCCCTGCACCACGAAAATCTTCATGATCGAACCGGGCTGCGCGCCGAGCGTGCGCAGGATCGCGATGTCCGCCTGCTTGTTGGTCACGGTCATCACCAGCGACGACACCAGGTTGAACGCCGCCACCGCAATGATCAGCGTGAGGATGATGAACATCATGCGCTTTTCGATCTGCACCGCCGAGAACCAGGTCTTGTTCTGCTGGGTCCAGTCGCGGATATACAAATCGCCAGACAGGCTGCGTGCCAGTTGGTGCGCGACCTCCGGCGCCCGCTGCATGTCGGTCAGGCGCAGCCGCACGCCGGTCGGCGCGGATAGCCGGAACAGCGCCTCGGCGTCCTTGATGTTGATTAGCGCGAGGGTGCTGTCGTATTCGTAATGCCCGGACTCGAAGACACCCACCACCGTGAACTGTTTCAGCCGTGGCAGCATGCCGGCGGGCGTGATGGTGCCTTCGGGCGCGACCAATGTGATCTTGTCGTTGACCGTGACCCCGAGATTGGTGGCGAGGTCCGCGCCCAGCACGATGCCGAAGTCGCCCGGCACGAGGTCGGTCAGCTTGCCGCCCTTCATTTCCTTGCCGATGTCGGACACTTCGGGCTCGAGCGACGGTTCGACGCCGCGCAGCGCCACGCCGCTCACGGCGTCCTGGCGCGTGAGCAGCGCCTGCGCGTCGACATACGGCGCCGCACCGATCACTTCCTTGTTCTGGCGGGCTTCCTGGGCGGTCAGTTGCCAGTTGGGCATCGAACCGGTGGGGGAAAAGATTTCGACGTGCGCCAGCACCGACAGCATGCGGTCGCGCACCTCTTTCTGGAAACCGTTCATCACGGACAACACGACGATCAGCGCCGCGACGCCGAGCGCGATGCCCGACATCGACACGAGCGCGATGAAGGAAATGAAGCCGTTACCGGTCGTGCGTTTGCCGGCGCGGGTGTAGCGCCAGCCAATCTGCCATTCGTAGGGAAATTTCAAGCGAATCCTTTTCTGCGTTCTCGTCTGCTCCCGGCCTTCTGCGCGCACGACGGCGCCAACCTGCCGCTGTCGCGCCTGCCATACGGCCTGAGCGTCGTGATCATTGGTGTCGCGGCAACCCGGATGGTTCCGGTAAAACGTTCCGGTGCCGTCCGGCGCGCCTCCGGCAAACCCCCGCGCCACCGAAGCCGGCGCCCCGTCGCTGCTGCTACTGCCAGCAATCAAGCGCGAAGTTTGCCATACAATGCCGCGCATTCGCGCAAAGGCCCCGCGCATGGGGCTTGTAGCCCCGCCTGCTAACGCAGGTTGTAGCGACTCCTCAGACCATTGATGATCCCGGCGGCCTGGCTGGCCGCCATGTCCCGCAGTTCCGCGTCCTTACGGTCCCGATGCAGATGGGTGATATCCCAGTTGCAGCCGCCCTCGTCCTCGACGGTTTCGTGGAACCCGGTCGGAATCCAGCCGGCCGTGGCCGGATTGGCGTCGAGCGCTTTCACGACTAATTCCAGCAGCTCCTGCTCGGTTCTCAGTTCACGCGACATGTCGGTCTCCCGCGTCATGGGCGCGGTGCCGCCGCGCTCGGCTGCTGCCATCGGCGGGCCTCGGGCGCGCTGCCCGAATCCGTCGATATGGTCTGAATACTCGCACTCTTTGCCCTACAATGCGCAGCATCATGCACGCCAACCGTCTTCATCTTCTCCTGCCCTTCGCGCTGCCCGCCGCAGCGGACGCCTCCACCGCCTTGCACGACATTCGCAGTCCGGCCCTCGACCGGCTGATCGCGCGCGCGACGCTGGTCGAACGGGTGATCGGCGAAGATTTTCAGCGCACGCTGCCGCACGAACGCTGGGTGGCGCGCCAGTTCGGCGCGCTGCCCCATGTGCCCGGCGATACGGCGGCCGCCGACGAAGCGCCGCTTGCCCCGTACATGCTGCGCGCCGACGGCGGCGACCCTGGCAACGCCACGTGGGCCTGTGTGCAACCCGTGCACGTGCGCATCGCGCACGACCATCTGGTGCTGATCGACCCGGCCTCGCTCGAACTGTCGGACGCTGAAGCCAGCGTGCTGCTGGCGGTCGCCCGGCCGCTGATCGAGGAACTCGGCGTGCGGATCGAAGCACCCAGGCCTACGCGCTGGTACCTGTCGGGAGACGGCTTCGGCACACTCGCCGGCGCTTCGCCATTGCGCGCCAGCGGCCGCAACATCGAAATCTGGCTGCCGCACGAGGCACATTCCGGCGACCGCTCGCGCGCATGGATGAAGCTGCAGAACGAAGTGCAGATGGCCTGGTTCGAGCATCCGGTCAACGAAGCGCGCGAGGCGCGTGGCCTGCCGGCCGTCAATTCGATCTGGTTTCACGCCCAGGGCGCGGCGCAAGCGGTGAAGAGCCCGTTCGCGCGGGTCTTCTCCGACGCGGCGGCCACGCGCGGTCTCGCCATGACCGCCGGTGCCGAAACGGGCGCCCCGCCAGCATCCTTCGCGGCGTTGACTGCACTCGCAACGGCTCGCGCCACGGTCGGCGCGGCCGCCAGCACGAATGCCGATGCCGACGGCGTCACGCTGGTCGAACTCGATCCGTTCTCCGTGCCCTACATCGAGCAGGACTGGGCACGCTGGAACGACGCCTTCGCCGCCTTGCAAACCGACTGGTTCGAACCGGCGCTGGCCGCGCTGCAGTCGGGCCAGCTTGGCGAACTCGGTCTGACGCTGTGTGGCGACACCGGCTCGGTGACGCTCACGGTGACGCGCGGCGACCTGCGCAAATTCTGGCGCCGGCGCGTGCTCGCCTCGCTGTTTATCGAATGACTTATCGAATGCTCCACGGCCTTTCCGAATGACTCGAATCGTTACGCGCGCCTCGTCACCTGTCGACGCCGAAGTCCTCACCCGCCACGGCCTGCATCCGGTGCTCGCGCGCCTGTACGCGGCGCGCGGCGTGTGCATGCCCGATGAAATCGAAACCGGTCTGGCGCGGCTCGTGCCGCCTGCCGCGCTCAAGGGCTGCAAAGACGCCGCGGCGCTGCTCGCCGACGCGATAGAGAGCAAGCGCCGCATGCTGGTGGTCGCCGATTACGATTGCGACGGCGCCACCGCGTGTGCGGTCGCGGTCCGCGGGCTGCGCATGTTCGGCGCTCAGATCGAGTATCTGGTTCCGAACCGCTTCGAGTACGGTTATGGCCTGACGCCCGAAATCGTTGCGCTCGCCGCCCGCAGTGCGTCCGGCAAACCGGAACTGCTGATTACGGTCGACAACGGCATCGCCAGCGTCGACGGTGTGGAAGCGGCCAATGCCCTCGGCATCGACGTGCTGGTCACCGACCACCACCTCCCCGGCGACGAACTGCCGGCTGCGCGCGCGATCGTCAATCCGAACCAGCCGGGTTGCACGTTTCCGAGCAAGTGCATTGCCGGGGTCGGCGTGATGTTTTACGTGCTGCTGGCGTTGCGCGCGGAATTGCGCCGCCGCGGCGCCTTCAGCGACGATTTCCCCGAGCCGCGTCTGGACGGCCTGCTCGATCTGGTCGCGCTCGGGACGGTCGCCGATGTGGTCAAACTCGACGGCAATAACCGCGTGCTGGTCGCGCAAGGTCTGCAGCGGATTCGCAAAGGCAAGATGCAGCCGGGCATCGCCGCCCTGTTTCGCGCCGCCGCCCGCGACGCCCGCAGCGCGTCGGGCTTCGACCTGGGCTTCGCGCTCGGTCCGCGCCTGAACGCGGCCGGCCGCCTGTCGGACATGTCGCTCGGCATCGAGTGCCTGACCACCGACGACATCGGCCGCGCCTGGGATCTCGCGCAGCAACTCGACACCATGAACCGCGAGCGCCGTGAAATCGAAGCAGGCATGCAGCAGCAGGCGCTCGAAGACCTCTCGGCAATCAATCCTGAGGGTGCGACCACCATTACGCTGTTCAATCCGAGCTGGCATCAGGGCGTGATCGGCATCGTCGCCGGACGGTTGAAGGAGAAATTCCACCGGCCCTCGTTCACGTTCGCGCTCGCCGACGACAGCGGCCAGCTCGTCAAAGGCTCGGGCCGTTCGATCCCGGGCTTCCATCTGCGTGACGCGCTCGATCTGATCTCGAAGCGCGAACCGGGCCTGATCGTCAAATTCGGCGGCCACGCGATGGCTGCGGGCCTGACGATCGCCGCCGCCGACGTGCCGCGCTTTACCGCCGCGTTCGAGGCCGTGGGCCGCGCATGGCTCTCGGAAGAGGCGCTGGCGCGTACGGTCGAAACCGACGGCGAACTCGAAGACGCCTATTTCACGCCGCAATTCGTCGAAATGCTCGACGCGGCCGTGTGGGGCCAGGGCTTCCCGGCGCCGGTGTTTTCCGGCGAATTCGACATCGCCTCGCAGGCGCTGGTGAAGGACAAACATCTGAAACTGCAACTGATCCGCGGACGTCAGCGTTTCAACGCAATCTGGTTCAATCACACCGACACCCTGCCTGCCCGCACCACCGTCGCCTACCGGTTGGCCAGCGATACGTGGAATGGCGTGTCGCGGGTGCAACTGATCGTCGAGCACGCGGCGAGCTGAGGCGGCCAGCAGGCCGCCACGCGCGCGCAAAGCGCCAAAAATCACCGCAAAATCAACCCCAAACCCGCGCCGGACCGCTCACAAGGCTCCGGCGCGGGGCGCCGATCGGCTATAATTTCCCCTTTTTACGAAGCTATAAAAGATCGACATGGAAGCGGAACGTCTCAACGCGATCGAAGCCTCACTGGCGGACCTGCGCACGCGCGCGGATTCGCTACGGGGGTATCTTTGACTACGACGACAAAGCACTGCGTCTAATCGAAGTCAACCGGGAACTCGAAGACCCGGACGTCTGGAACGACTCGAAGCACGCCCAGGCCCTCGGCCGGGAAAAGAAGCTGCTCGACGATACCGTCGGCAAACTCAGGTCGCTCGATAGCGATTTGCGCGACGCGCAGGACCTGTTCGACATGGCCCGCGAGGAAGACGACGAGGAAACCCTCGTCGCCTGTGAATCCGACGCGCAAGGCATCGAACAGCGCGTTGCCGACATGGAATTCCGCCGGATGTTTGCGAACCCGGCCGATCCGAACAATGCCTTCCTGGATATCCAGGCCGGCGCCGGCGGCACCGAAGCGTGCGACTGGGCCTCCATGCTGCTGCGTCAGTACCTGCGCTACTGCGAGCGCAAGGGCTTCAAGACCGAAGTGCTGGAACAGACCGACGGTGACGTCGCGGGCATCAAGAACGCCACGATCAAGATCGAAGGCGAATACGCGTACGGCTTTTTGCGTACCGAAACCGGCGTGCACCGCCTCGTGCGCAAGTCGCCGTTCGATTCGTCGGGCGGGCGCCATACGTCGTTCTCGTCGGTGTTCGTGTACCCGGAAGTCGACGATTCGATCGAAGTCGACATCAACCCGGCCGATCTGCGCATCGACACGTACCGTGCGTCCGGCGCGGGCGGTCAGCACATCAACAAGACCGATTCGGCAGTGCGGATCACGCACATGCCGTCGGGCATCGTCGTGCAGTGCCAGAACGACCGCTCGCAGCACCGCAACCGCGCCGAAGCCATGGCCATGCTGAAATCGCGCCTGTACGAAGCGGAAATCCGCAAACGTCAGGCCGAGCAGGACAAGCTCGAAGCCGGCAAGACCGATGTGGGCTGGGGGCATCAGATCCGCTCGTACGTGCTGGACAACAGCCGTATCAAGGATCTGCGCACCAACGTCGAAATCAGCAATACCAAGAGCGTGCTCGACGGCGACCTCGATCCGTTCATCAGCGCCAGCCTGAAACAGGGCGTCTAGGCGCAACCGGCGCGGTATGCCTTGCATCGCCGCGCCGTATCCTTGCATCTTTGTGCATCTTTGTTATAGCGCCTGAGGTTTTTTACTGACTGGCCACCCGCATGCGGACCATCCTGGTGCGGGCCACCGAATACCAAACCATCATGACCGAACCGACCCAGCCGAATGCGGCCCAGCCGAATGCGGCCCAGCCAGATGTGGCCCAGCCGAATGTCGCGCCCGAGATGGACGACAACAAGATCATGGCCGAACGCCGCGAAAAGCTGCGCGAACTGCGTGAGCAAGGCGTCGCCTATCCGAACGATTTCCGTCCCACGCACCATGCCGCGGACCTGCAAACGCAGTACGCCGAGACCGACAAGGACACACTCGAAGCCAATCCGCTCGAAGTCGCGATCGCCGGCCGCATGATGCTCAAGCGCGTGATGGGCAAGGCAAGCTTTGCGACCGTGCGCGACGGTTCGGGCCAGATCCAGTTCTTCATCACGCCGGCAGACGTCGGCCAGGAAACGTACGACGCCTTCAAGAAGTGGGACATGGGCGACATCGTCGCGACGCGCGGCGTGCTGTTCCGCACCAACAAGGGCGAACTCTCGGTGCGCTGTACCGAGCTGCGTTTGCTGTCGAAGTCGCTGCGCCCGCTGCCGGACAAGTTCCACGGTCTGGCCGATCAGGAAATGAAGTACCGCCAGCGCTACGTCGATCTGATCGTCACGCCGGAAACGCGCAAGACCTTCGTCGCGCGCACCAAGGCGATTTCGTCGATCCGCAAGTTCATGGCGGACGCCGACTTCATGGAAGTCGAAACACCGATGCTGCACCCGATTCCGGGCGGCGCGGCGGCCAAGCCGTTCACCACGCACCACAACGCGCTCGACATGCAAATGTTCCTGCGCATCGCGCCGGAACTGTATCTGAAGCGCCTCGTGGTCGGCGGCTTCGAGCGTGTGTTCGAGATCAACCGTAACTTCCGCAATGAAGGCGTGTCGGTACGCCACAATCCGGAATTCACGATGATCGAGTTCTACGCGGCGTACACCGATTACCAGTGGATCATGAATTTCACCGAGCAACTGATCCGCCAGGCGGCGGTCGATGCGCTCGGCAGCGCGACGATCACCTATCAGGGCCGTGAACTCGATCTGGCCAAGCCGTTCCATCGCCTGACGATCAGCCAGGCGATCCAGAAGTACGCACCGCAATACACGGACGCGCAGCTCAGCGACGACGCATTCCTGCGCACGGAACTGAAGAAGTTCGGCGTGAACGCATCGCAGCCGCAGTTCCTGAACGCGGGCGTGGGCGCGCTGCAACTGGCGCTGTTCGAAGAAACCGCCGAGTCGCAGTTGTGGGAGCCGACTTTCATCATCGACTATCCGATCGAGGTATCGCCGCTGGCGCGCGCGTCGGACAAATTCGACGGCATCACCGAGCGTTTCGAACTGTTCATCACGGGCCGTGAAATCGCCAACGGTTTCTCGGAGCTGAACGATCCGGAAGACCAGGCAGCCCGCTTCAAGAAGCAGGTCGACCAGAAAGACGCCGGCGACGAAGAAGCGATGTTCTACGACGCCGACTACATTCGCGCGCTGGAATACGGCATGCCGCCGGCCGGCGGTTGCGGCATTGGCATCGACCGTCTGGTGATGATGCTGACCGACAGCCCGAGCATCCGCGACGTGATTCTGTTCCCGCACCTGCGTCGCGAGGACTGATCGCCGCGCCGCTCGTGACAACGGCTCGCAAAACCAGAAACGCCCGGCTCGCTGCCGGGCGTTTTTGCTTGCAGCGCGTGGAAAACACCTCGAGCCACAACCTGACAGTTTGTAACCGTCGGTAAAAGGTGCGTATCCTCTACCTGGCCGCGATTCTCCTGACTAGCCGCAGACCCGCAAGAAATCAGGCGCCCCGCCCCGCCGCGCGGACTTTGATGAGAATTAGCCGCGATGATTGCCCGGAAATCGTTACAAATTGAAACCCTCCCGGGATCGATTTGCCCGACACTCAGTCTCAATAACAGTCGACTCTGCTCCAGACGGAGGCCAATATGGATAATCCAGATACCAAATCCACGCAACAACGTCGTCTTCACCCGCTTGTCGCAACCGCTGCGGGTGCAGTGATCATCGCCAGCCTCGCCGCGACCGCGGCGGTCACGGGGCTGTTCCCGAAGGCATCGAGCACGGGCGCGCAAACGGATCAGACTCAGGCAGCGCAAGTGACCACCCAGCCGACCACCCAGCCGGGCGTGGTCGATTCGGCCGCGCCGGCAAATACGGCTAACCAGCCGGGTGGCCAACAACCGGCGGCGGCGCAACAAATCGCCCAGCAGCCGGCGCCACAACCTCAGCAACCTCAACAACAGCAGTACGCCCAGCAGCAACAGGCCCAGCCGGCACCGCAATATCAGCCGCAGCCGTCGCAACCGGCCTACTGCTCGAGCTGCGGCACGGTGGCCGCGATCTCCGCGGTGCGTCAGGAAGGTCACGGCACAGGTATCGGCGCGGTCGGTGGCGCAGTGGCCGGCGGCGTCGTCGGCAATCAGTTCGGCGCCGGCAACGGCCGTGCCGCGATGACCATTCTCGGCGCACTCGGCGGCGGTCTCGCCGGCAATTCGGTTGAGAAGCACATTCGCAGCACGACGTCGTATTCGGTGCGGGTGCGGATGGAAAACGGCAAGACGCGCTACTTCACCTATCACGAAGCGCCGCCGTTCCAGCAAGGTCAACGCGTGCGGGTTGAAAACGGCACGCTCGTCGCGGCCTGAACGCTGGCAGCCTGACGATTCTCCAGGCATTAAAAAAGGCGATTCCAATGGAATCGCCTTTTTCTTTGCTGCAGCGGAAGTGGACTCAGTAATCTGCGTCTTCGATCCATGCCGCCTGAATCGCTTCAAGGATCTTTTCGTTCGACCGGTTAGGGTCGTCGTCGAACCCTTCCAGCTCGGTTACCCAGCGGTGCAAATCAGTGAAGCGCACCTGCTGCGGATCGATGTCCTGGTGCTTGTCAGTCAGGGCCATCGCGATGTCTTGCGTATCGGTCCACTTCATGGCTGCATCCTCCAGTTAGTGATTTTCCTTCGCGTGATTGATCGAGTAGCGCGGGATCTCGACGACCAGATCCTGCTCGGCCGGCACCATCGCCTGGCACGACAGGCGCGACGCCGGTTCGAGCCCCCACGCCTTGTCCAGCAGATCGTCCTCGTCTTCCTCGGACGGCGTCAAGGCGGCGAAACCCTCACGCACGATCACGTGGCAGGTCGTGCACGCGCAGGACTTCTCGCATGCGTGCTCGATTTCGATGCCGTTATCGAGCAGATTGTCGCAGATGCTCTTGCCGGGCACGGCATCGATCACCGCGCCTTCCGGGCACAGTTCGACGTGGGGCAGCACAACGATTTGAGGCATACATTTTCCGTTTGGGTCTGCGGCACGGCGGCCGCAAACAGGCTCCGTGCCATTTTACTGGCGCCGCGCGGACTTTTTAAGTCTGCGCGGCGCGGTTCATTGCCGGTTGGCGCGCGCGGCGCGGGGCGTGGCCCCGCCGCGAGGCTCAGATCTCGTCGAGCTTGCGGCCGGCCAGCGCGCGGCGAATGCCCTTGTTCATGCGGCGGGCGGCGAATTCGTCGGTGCCTTCGGCGAGTGTTTTGGTCGCGGCTTCGATCGCGTCGGCGTCGTCGCTTTGCGCGATGTTGCGCAACGCGCTGAGCAAGGCGTCGAGTTCGGCGCGTTCGCTGTCGTCGAGCAATTCGGCGTCGGCGGCGAGCGCCGCGTCGGTTGCTTCCACCAGACGGCGTGCTTCCACTTGTGCTTCACGCAGGGCACGCGCGCGCATATCGACTTCGGCGGTCGAAAAGCTCTCTTCGAGCATCCTCGCGACGTCGTCGTCGGCGAGACCGTAGGACGGCTTGACCACCACCGACGCTTCCACGCCCGAGCCCTGTTCGCGCGCGAACACCGACAGCAAGCCGTCCGCATCGACCTGATACGTGACGCGAATCCGCGCCGCGCCGGCCGCCATCGGCGGAATGCCGCGCAGCTCGAAACGCGCGAGCGAGCGGCAATCGCTGACGAGCTCGCGCTCGCCCTGCACGACGTGGATCGCCATCGCCGTCTGGCCGTCCTTGAAGGTCGTGAAATCCTGGGCACGGGCAACCGGAATCGTCGAATTGCGCGGGATGATCTTCTCGGTCAAACCACCCATCGTTTCCACACCGAGCGACAGCGGAATCACGTCGAGCAACAGCCAGTCGTCGCCGTCCGCGCCGCGATTGCCTGCGAGCAGATCGGCCTGGATCGCGGCGCCGAGCGCCACGACCTGATCCGGGTCCAGATTGACGAGCGGCGGCTGGCCGAAGAACGACTCGACCGCGCGGCGAATCACCGGCATGCGCGTCGCGCCGCCCACCAGCACCACGCCCTTGACCTCCTTGGTCGTCACCCTGGCGTCGCGCAGCGCTTTCTTCGTGGGCCCGAGCGTGCGTTGAACCAGCGCCTGAGTAATGGCCTCGAAAGTGGCCTCGTCGACCGTCAGATCGATCCGGGTGCCGTTCGAGAGCGTGGCCTGTACCTTTGCATACGGCGCATCCGACAAAGCCTCCTTGGCCACGCGCACGCTATCGAGCAGGAGGCGGACGTCTTCGGCAGCGAGCGTGTGCGGCGCGATGCCCGCCTGCTCCAGCACGTAGCGATACAGGGCGTGGTCGAAATCGTCGCCGCCGAGCGCGGAATCGCCACCCGCCGCGAGCACTTCGAACACCCCCTTGGTGAGTTTCAGAATCGACAGATCGAAAGTGCCGCCGCCGAGGTCGTAGACCGCGTAGAGGCCTTCGGAGCCGTTATCGAGGCCATAGGCGATTGCAGCCGCAGTCGGTTCGTTCAGCAGACGCAGCACGTTCAGGCCGGCCAGACGCGCGGCGTCTTTGGTTGCCTGGCGCTGCGCTTCGTCGAAATAGGCGGGCACGGTAATGACCGCGCCGACCAGTTCGTCACCGAGCGTGTCTTCGGCGCGCTGGCGCAGTGTCGCAAGAATTTCCGCGGACACTTCGACCGGGCTCTTCACACCGTCGACGGTACGGATCTGCACCATGCCGGGCGCGTCGACGAAATCGTACGGCGCGTTTTCGGCGCCTTCCACTTCCGCCTTGCCGCGCCCCATGAAGCGCTTGACCGATACGATCGTGTTGCGCGGATCGGTTGCCGCTTCGGCCTTGGCCGTGCGGCCGATACGGCGGCCGCCCTTTTCCAGGTAACGCACCACCGACGGCAGCAGCGCATGGCCATCTTCGTCGGGCAGCACGTCGGGCACGCCGCTGCGTACGGCGGCGACGAGGGAATTGGTGGTGCCAAGATCGATACCGACAGCCAGACGCCGCTGATGGGGCGCCGGCGCCATGCCGGGTTCGGAGATTTGCAGTAGGGCCATCTGGATCTTCTCGGAGCCGCCTGGGCCCCGTCCTGAATTTTCGCGTTGCTGGATGCGTTGCTGGATGCGGTGTTATGTCTGCTATGTCTGCGAATTCACACGCGACACTGGCGTGCTAATTCTCGAGCCGCTCGATCTGCGTGCCGATTTCCGACGCCACCCGCTCGATGAACATCAACTGCCGCACCGCCTCGCCCGCCGCCTGATTCACGTCGCTGTCGAGCAGCGCGCCAAGTTTGTCGAAGCGCATGCGTTCTTCGTCGCGCAATTCGGTCAGCAGAGCGTCGAGCGCGTCGACGTTCTTCGCCGCAGCCGCGTCTTCGATCCCTTCGCGCCACTCCATCTGCTGCATCAGGAACGCCGGCTCCATCGCCGTGTTGTTCTCCGCGCCGACATCGATGCCGCGCAGGTGCAGCAGATAGGTCGCGCGTTTCAACGGATCGCGCAGTGTCTGATACGCCTCGTTGGTGCGCGTCGCCCATTGCATGGCGATGCGCTTTTGCGCGTCGCCGGCCGCCGCGAAGCGGTCCGGATGCACCTGGGCCTGCACCGTGCGGTAGGCTTGATCGAGTGCCGCTGCGTCGAGCGCGAATTGCGCCGGCAGATCGAACAGGTCGAAGTGGCTGTCGTTCAGCGAGGCCATCGGATAAATGGAGTCCGTTCAGGAAAGCGCACCGGAGTGCAGGCTAAAAACGCGTATCGGAAGCGCCGCGAGCGTTCAGTGGCAAGCCCGGCTGCAATGGGCCGCGCGCGCGGATGAAACTAAAAAGGCGGCCCGCGCCGCCTTTGATCCGCTGCACGCGGAATGAGCCGATTCACACGCGGAACGATTCGCCGCAGCCGCACTCATCTTTCACGTTCGGGTTGTTGAACTTGAAGCCTTCGTTCAACCCCTCGCGCGCGAAATCGAGTTCGGTGCCGTCGATATAGGCAAGGCTCTTCGGGTCGACAATGATCTTCACGCCGTTGCAGTCGAATACTTCGTCTTCGGGCGCGAGTTCATCCACGTACTCGAGCTTGTAGGCCAAACCCGAGCAACCGGTGGTGCGCACGCCTACGCGCAGCCCGACACCCTTGCCGCGGCGAGTCAGATACTTCTGGACGTGCTGTGCTGCCTTTTCGGTCAACGTAATTGCCATAGCGTTTCTCATTGCGCCGCGTGCCTTCGGCATTCATATGCCGACCGACACGCCGCTACCCTGCCTGCATCAAATATCGCTCATGCCGGACCGTGCGTTTCTACCTGCACCGACCGCTTCGACTCACTCGAACACGCTTATGCGTGTTGCTTGTCGCCTTCGACGACCGCTTCACCGTGACGCTGCTTGTAGTCAGCGACCGCTGCCTTGATCGCGTCTTCCGCGAGGATCGAGCAGTGGATCTTCACCGGCGGCAGCGCCAGTTCTTCGGCGATCTGCGTGTTCTTGATCGACATGGCCTGATCGAGCGTCTTGCCCTTCACCCATTCGGTGACGAGCGAGCTCGACGCAATCGCCGAACCGCAGCCATACGTCTTGAACTTCGCGTCTTCAATGATGCCGTCCGCGCCCACGCGGATCTGCAGCTTCATCACGTCGCCGCATGCCGGCGCGCCGACCATGCCGGTGCCGACTGCATCGTCGTCCTTCGCGAAGGAACCGACGTTGCGCGGGTTTTCGTAATGGTCCAGAACCTTGTCGCTATAAGCCATGATTACACTCCTTGATCCGTTTCAACCTGCAAATTGCAATTCGATAAATTCGACGTCCAGACTGGCGCGTCAGTGCGCTGCCCACTGGATGGTCGAAATATCGATCCCGTCCTTGTGCATTTCCCACAGCGGCGACAAGTCGCGCAACTTCGAAATCTTGGTCTTCAGCAGGTTGATCACGTAATCGACATCCTGCTCGGTCGTGAAGCGCCCCACCGTGAAACGGATCGAGCTATGTGCCAGCTCGTCGTTACGGCCGAGCGCGCGCAGCACGTACGACGGTTCCAGCGAAGCCGACGTACACGCCGAGCCCGACGACACCGCCACGTCCTTCACCGCCATGATCAGCGATTCGCCTTCGACGAAATTGAAGCTAATGTTCAGGTTATGCGGCACACGCTTTTCCATGTCGCCGTTCACATACGTTTCTTCCATCTCCGACAGGCCGCGCAGCAAACGGTCGCGCAGCATGCGGATACGTTCGTTTTCCGTCGCCATTTCTTCACGAGCGATACGGAACGCTTCGCCCATGCCGACGATCTGGTGCGTAGCCAGCGTGCCCGAACGCATGCCGCGCTCGTGACCGCCGCCATGCATCTGCGCTTCGATGCGGATACGCGGCTTGCGGCGCACGTACAGCGCGCCGATGCCCTTCGGACCGTACGTCTTGTGCGCCGAGAACGACATCAGGTCGACCTTCAGCTTCTGCAGATCGATCTCGATCTTGCCCGTGGCTTGCGCCGCGTCGACGTGAAAAATGATGCCTTTTTCACGCGTGATCTCGCCGATCGCCTCGATGTCCTGAACCACGCCGATCTCGTTGTTCACCGACATGACCGACACCAGAATCGTGTCCGGGCGCAATGCGGCTTTAAATTTTTCGAGGTCGATCAGGCCGTCGTCCTTCACGTCCAGATACGTGACTTCGAAGCCTTCGCGCTCGAGTTCACGGCAGGTGTCGAGCACAGCCTTGTGCTCGGTCTTCACCGTGATGATGTGCTTACCCTTGCTCTTGTAGAAGTGCGCAGCACCCTTGATCGCGAGGTTGTCCGACTCCGTGGCGCCCGAGGTCCAGATGATTTCGCGCGGGTCGGCATTCACCAGCGCAGCGACGTTCTCGCGCGCTTCTTCGACCGCACGTTCCGCATCCCAGCCATACGAGTGGCTGCGCGACGCGGGGTTGCCGAACTGCTCACGCAGGTACGGAATCATCTTGTCCACCACACGCGGATCGATCGGCGTCGTCGCGCTGTAGTCCATGTAGATGGGCAGGTGGAGAGTGTCGTTATTCATCAATTGCTCCGGGGACATCATTGCTCTGGCTTCTGGGTTCCTGATCAGGCTGTGCGTTCAGATTGCCGCGCCTAGGAACTGGCCATGTTGAAAACTGAATTGGGCCCTTTCGGCACGGCGCGAGCGGGTTCGACCGCCGGCGCCTCATTGCGGCGGTCACGCAAGACCGCCGGCGCACCTTCGCGCGAACGTTGCTGATCGACCAGATCCTTCAGGGAGACCGAATCCAGGTACTCGACCATTTTCTGGTTCAGCGTCGACCACAATTCGTGCGTCATGCAGTGGCCGTCGTGCTGTTTGGTACCCTCGCACGAGCCCTTGCCGCCGCACTGGGTGGCGTCGAGCGGCTCGTCGACAGCGATGATGATGTCGGCGACGGTCACGTCTTCAGCGCGGCGGGCCAGATTGTAGCCGCCGCCGGGTCCGCGCACGGATTCGACGATTTCGTGACGACGCAGCTTGCCAAACAGCTGCTCGAGATAAGACAGGGAGATATGTTGGCGCTGGCTGATACCCGCAAGCGTCACCGGGCCCTGCTCCTGGCGCAGTGCCAGGTCAATCATCGCCGTGACGGCGAAACGGCCTTTTGTGGTGAGTCTCATATGGTGTGGGGACCGCAATTCTCGACAAGTTTGGTCAAGTATAAATACATGAGTGAATTAGTCAAGTATCCCTATCGTGATTTGGGTCATTTGCTTAATTACTGAATAGCGCAGCCGACGCTGGCCGACCGCCGCCACACTCATGCAATCAGTTGGGGGCGCAACGCTGCGATCAGCCCGCGGCAGGCCGCCTCGCATTGATCCAACACCTGCTCGAACCCTTCCGCGCCGCCGAAATAGGGGTCGACCACTTCTCGCGCGCCGCCCCAGCGATCGTCGCCTTCAGGCACGAACTCCATCAGCAGGCGGATTTTGTCACGCTGCTTAGCCGGACAAACCTGGCGCAGCGCGCCGACGTTTTTGTCATCCATCGCGATCAGCAAATCGAAGCGCTCGAAGTCGGCTGCGGTGATCTGCCGCCCACGCAAGGCAGCAAGCTCGTAACCCCGCCGGCCTGCGGCAACTTGCGCGCGCTCGTCCGGCGGCTGGCCGATGTGCCAGTCACCCGTGCCAGCGGAATCGATCAGAATCCACTCCTCGAGCCTCGCCTCCCCGACCAGACGGCGCATCACGCCTTCCGCAGTTGGTGAACGGCAGATGTTCCCCAGGCAGACAAAGCAGACGGACACGGTTTTCATCAGAGGCTTCCGGGCGCTAAACGCCCGTGGATCGACAGTTAAGAAACGGTGGCGCGATTATACAAAGCCGCGCCAAATCGCGCCGGAAGCCGGCCGCTCAGGTTGCTTACAACTTAAGACGCTTCATTAGGACGCTTCAGCCAGCGGCATTGCCGTGACGGCGCGCATGGGTTTGGCCGGCAACGTCGCAGCGCTGTCGACCATGCCGTATGACACGGCACGCGCCAGTTCCGCAGTCAGTTGATCAGCAGCGAGCGGCGCTTGCGACGAACGCATAGCTTCATTGCCGCAGATGTGCAAATAGGCTGCCGCAGCAAGCGGCACAACGATGGCGAGGGGCCAGTACACCGATATTATCTTTTTCATGATGCTGTTTCTCCGATTGGGGCTCGTGCGCTCGTGACGCACTATGCCCAGTCGAAATGCTATAGGAATTCACAATCGGGAAAAACCCACAGGGGCGAGATACAGCGTTGCTCCGAGTGGAACAGTCCATGGACCGGCTTGCGGCGCACAAGGTTGACGTGCGTCGTGGCGCGAAAGAGAAATCCTTACAAAGACATACAAAGCTGGCGCGACGGTTGGCGATAATAGCTGTCTTACAGAAATGAAAACTTCGCACCGGTCGTCTCAATGAAACCTCTTGCTCCACTCGCCGGCCTGACAGTCGCTGCCGCATTGTTAGGCGGTTGCGCAGTCTATCCGGACGGCCCACCCATGGTCGGCAACGGCTATGGCGGCGGCTACAGCGATTATGGCAATTACGACGGCTACGCCACGGGCGTGCCGGTCGTGCCGCAAACCAGCGTGTACATGGGCTATGGCAATTACTCAGGGCCCGGCTACTACGACGGGCCTGGGCGCTATTACGGACCAGGACCTGGATATCGGGGCTACCCGGGCTATCCGGATCGGGGCCGGCCGAATAACGGCAACTATGGAAACAACGGAAACAACGGAAACCGCGGAGATAACGGCGGCTGGCATGGGCAGCCGAACGGCGCCGGCCCACGCGGAGGGCCACCGCCTCAAGGCGCAGTGGGTGGACCGAGAGGGCCGAGCGGATCGAGTGCGCCACGTCCGGGAGCAGGCAGCCCGCCGTCTCCTGCGCCACAGCAGGCCGGCAATGGCGGTGGGCGCGGCAACGGAGGCAATGCGTGGGCTAGAGGCAATAACGGCCGCCAGCCTGGCATGTCGGATCACTGACCCGGCGAGGAAGGCTCAAGTGCAAGCGCGCGCGGTACCGCCCGCTCAGCCGATGTGGCTACGCTGCGCGGCGTAGAGCTCCCTGAACGTACGGCCAACCGGGGCCGGCATATCGCGCGTATTGGTCCACCCCGCGCCACCCAGCGGCAACCTGGTAATCGAACGATTTCGCCCGCCCATCTGTTCGAGCACGCGAACCGCCAGCTTGGTGAAGAGCGCGTAAGCGTCCGGGTGCAGCGCGAGAAAACCCCACACCGCAAGCCCTACCCGCTCGCGCCACGGCCGCAGGCGCCGCTCGACCTGCTTCTCGCGCAGCTTGCGCAGCAAATCGGACAAGGGGATCCCCACCGGGCATACGCTATTGCACTCACCGCATAAAGTCGCCGCCTGAGGCAGATCCAGCGCGTTGCCGATCCCGACGTAGCTCGGCGTCAGCACCGAGCCCATCGGCCCCGGATAAACCCAACCGTAGGCATGTCCGCCTACCTTCTGATACACCGGGCAGTGGTTCATGCAGGCACCGCAGCGAATACAGCGCAGCATGTCCTGGAAGTCACCGCCGATCAGCCCCGTGCGCCCGCCGTCGACCAGCACCACATACATATGCTCGGGACCGTCCTGATCGCCCACGCCGCGCGGCCCGGTCAGCACGGAAAAATAATTCGAAGTGGCCTGCCCCGTGGCCGACCGCGGTAAAAGGCGCATCGCCGTCGCCAGATCTTCCAGCGTGGGCAACACTTTCTCAATGCCGGTCACGGCCACATGCACGCGCGGCATTACGGTGCACATGCCCTCGTTACCCTCGTTCGTGACCAGCACGACCGAACCCGTCTGCGCCACCACGAAATTGCCGCCGGTCACGCCCATGTCCGCGGTCATGAAATGCGGGCGCAGCACTTCGCGCGCTTCGCGGGTCATGTCCGTGATTTCGGTCAGGCGTGGCCGGCCGTGCGTTCTGGCGAAGAGATCAGCGATCTCGTCCTTATCTTTATGGACGACCGGCGCAATGATGTGGCTGGGCGGCTCGTTGTCGTTGATCTGAAGAATGTATTCGCCCAGATCCGTTTCGATCGACTGCACACCCATCTGCCCCAGCACCTCGTTCAGGCGCATTTCCTCGGTGACCATCGACTTGGTCTTGATCACCTTCTTCACCTCGTGCCGGCGCGCAATATCGGCGACGAGGCGCGCTGCCTCCTGCGTCGTCTCGGCGAACAGGACCGTGACGCCGCGCCGGGTCGCTTCGCGTTCGAATGTCTCGAGCCAGACATCGAGATTTTCCAGCGCACGATTGCGGCGCTCCTTGAGCGCGGCGCGGGTGGCGTCAAAATCGATCGCCGTCATGGACGCGGCGCGGGCCGATACGAACTTGGTCGACAGCTTGGTGAGGTTCTGCTGCAGACGCTGGTCGGCGAGTTTTTGGCCGGCGCGGGCCTTGAAATGCATTGATTGGACTTGCATGGCGGCCTTGAGCAAATTCGACTGGAATGCGCGACGGAATTGCGCTTGAAGTGCGTGAGTGACGCGCGCGCAATGGAGTGTGTTGAATCAGGCGCGCCTGTTTGAACGCCACCGACTAAACACCGCGCCATGAGCGCCGCGACGATGCTTAAACGTCGCCCGCCAGCACCTGGGCGATGTGCAGCACACGGGTGGTAGCGTCGCCCGTGCGCCGCAAGCGGCCTTCGATATTGAGCATGCAGCCGAGGTCGCCGAGCACCACCGCGCCGGCGCCGCTCGCACCGATATTTGCGCATTTCTCGTCGACGATCGCTGTGGATATATCGCCGTACTTGATCGCGAAGGTGCCGCCAAAGCCGCAGCAGTGTTCGCAATCCTTCATTTCGGTCACCGCCACACCCACCTGCGCCAGCAACGCCCGCGGTTGCGCCTTGACGCCGAGTTCGCGCAGCCCCGAACAGGAGTCGTGATAAGTCACCTGGCCCGCGAACTCGCCCGGCTGCAATTGCACCCTGGCCACATTGACAAGGAAATCGGTCAACTCGAAGACTTTGGCCCGCAAGCGGCCAAAGCGGTTCATGAGTTCCGGATCGTCCGCCAACAGGTCGCCGTAATGCGCGCGGATCATGCCGCCGCAGGACCCGGACGGCACCACGACGTAATCGAACTGTTCGAACTCGCGCAAGGTTTTTTCGGCCAGATCGCGCGCGATGCGCCGCTCACCCGAGTTGTACGCAGGCTGCCCGCAGCAGGTTTGCGCAGGCGGCACCATCACCTCGAAACCGGCGCCCTCGATCAGCTTGATGACCGAAAAACCGATCTCCGGACGCATCAGGTCAATCAGGCAGGTGACGAACAATCCGACTCGCATGAGCCCTCCTTCGGGAAAACGTGCCTGATTATCCGCTGTTCGACGCACAATACCAACCGTCCGGAAGGCATAGGACGAATGCCACATTAAATTGGAATAGGCGTTCCAACCGCTTTCCTTCTTTTCACAATACGGGATACAATCAATTTCCGCTGTTTGACGCGTCAACCGATTCCTCCCATGAGCGATACGAACCCGGATCCCAAAACTTCGATCCAGGTGATTGAACGCATGATGCGCCTGCTCGATGCACTCGCTGCGCATAGCGACCCGGTCAGCCTGAAAGAACTTGCCATCCGTACTGAACTGCACCCGTCCACCGCGCACCGCATCCTGAACGACATGGTGATGTGCCGGCTGGTCGACCGGTCGGACCCTGGCACTTACCGCCTCGGCATGCGTCTGCTCGAGCTGGGCAATCTGGTGAAGGCGCGGCTCTCGGTACGCGACGCAGCGCTTACGCCGATGCGCGAATTGCACCGTCAAACTGGGCAGACAGTGAACCTGTCGGTACGTCAGGGCGACGAGATCGTCTATATAGAACGCGCCTACTCCGAGCGTTCCGGCATGCAGGTGGTGCGAGCGATCGGTGGGCGCGCGCCGTTGCATCTGACCTCCGTGGGCAAGCTCTTCCTCGCCGCGGACGAATCGACCCGCGTGCGGGCTTATGCCACGCGTACCGGCCTGTCCGGTCACACACAGAACAGCATCACCGATCTGACCAAACTCGAGCGCGAGTTGTCGCACGTGCGTCAACAGGCGTGCGCACGCGACAACGAAGAGCTGGAACTGGGCGTGCGCTGCATCGCAGCGGGGATTTACGACGACACCGGCAAGCTGGTTGCGGGCCTGTCGCTATCCGCCCCGGCCGATCGCCTGCAGGACTCGTGGCTGGCGCAGCTCAGCCAGACGGCGCTGCTGATTTCCGCGTCGCTTGGTTATCGCCCGCAGACACAGCAGGCGCATCCGCAGCACGCGTAAGCAAGCGGCTGCGCTCAATAAAAAAGCCTCGCGTTTGCGAGGCTTTTTTTCTGGCCGGTTCGACAACCGGCCGTCAAACGATACCCAATTAGCTTCAGGTGCCCGCGCCGCCGGCATCCGCGCTGGTAATGCGCGGCTGATCGCCACCGTTGTCGAGCCACGTGCGCAGACGCGTTGCATCCGCAAAGCGCGAATATTTACCCGACGAGTCGAGCAGCACCATGATCATCGGACGGCCATGGATGGTCGCCTGCATCACGAGACACTCGCCCGCTTCGTTGATGAACCCGGTCTTTTGCAGGCCGATGTCCCACGTCGGGTTACGCACCAATGCATTCGTGCTGTTGTATGCCAGCGAACGCTTGCCCGTGTAGACCTCGTAGCTGTGATCGGTCGAGAACTTGCGGATCAGCGGATATTGATACGCCGCGTTGACCATCTTCACGAGGTCACGCGCGCTCGACACGTTCTGGCTCGTCAAACCCGTGGGGTTTTCAAAGTGCGTGTCGGTCATGCCGAGTTGCTTGGCTTTCGCATTCATTGCCGCGAGGAACGCCGGACGGCCGCCCGGGAAATAACGCGACAGCGCTGCGGCCGCGCGGTTTTCCGAGGCCATCAGCGCGATGTGCAACATGTCTTCACGCGAAAGTACCGAACCCACCGACAGACGCGAGCCGGTGTTCTTCTCGTAGTCGCGATCTTCGTCGGTGACTTCGATCTGATCGGTCATCGGTTCTTTCGAATCGAGCACCACCATTGCGGTCATCAGCTTGGTAATCGATGCGATCGGCACCACGGCGCGCGAATTCTTGTCGAACAGCGACTCGCCGCTGTTCTGATCGATCACGTAAGCAACGCTGGAACGCAGCATCAGTGCGTCCGGCGTTTCGTGCAGACCGAAAGCCTGGCCGACGGTAGGCGGACGCGGTTCGTACGCGACGCGGCGCACCACCGAGTGGTGACGGCCGTTCGACGTGTACGACACACGCTTACGCTTGACGCTCGCGCGCGGCGCGTCGTCACCGGCGGCGGCCACGGTCTTCGCAGCGGCGCCTTTGACGCCCTTCTTGCTCGACACTTTGGCTGCGGCTGCCGGTTTTTTGGCTGCTTTCGCGTTTTTGGAGGTTTTTGCCGTGGTGGCGGGCGTGGCGGCAAAAGTGCTGACGGGCGTGGCGAACGCCGCCGCGATGACCATTGAGGCGGCCACCGACAGAGCGGTGCTGCGGGCCGCGCCGTGGATCACTTTTAGCGACGAAAACATGTCGGTTTTCATGGGTGTTCGGTAGGGAGCGGCAAGAGGTTTCCGCAAGTGTAGTAAAACAACGAAAAATTAGCAATTTGAAGCACTTATACGCGCTCCTTAAACCGGCTTGTAAGCTCCGATCGCAAAAACACAAATAAGTGCCGCGCTTCGATCGAAAAAAACGATCGCCAGCGCGTTACGCCTCGCCTTTGCCGTCACATGCCCGAATCGGGACGATTCTTTCAGCATAACGGCAATTTCGAGACAACCTTGATCAGGGGAAATACGGTCGGAGCGCCAGCGTGTCAAGCCTTGCCAGCGCCACGTGCCGGCACAACGTGCCGACGCACCGGACGTCGCGGGGGTCTCGCCGAAGGCTGTTAAACGCCTGCTGGAGACCGCCAACGCGCATTCGACCAGCATAGAGCATTAACGTTCCGTGACACTTTCTGGTTTACATCGTGATGCCCAATTGATGGATTTTTTGTCAACCGCCAGCCCTGCTTTCTCGCTAGCGTTGCACGTCATCAAGGGGTCAAAACCTCTCCTGAAATCGGTAACAAATGCAGATTTCTCCCGCACCAGCGTGGTGCGACAGGCAAATCAACCCGCACCATATGAATGTCATGCCTACTGCATAACATATTGTTTTATCAGCAATTTATCAACATTGTGCGGCGCACAAAAAACACTTGACATTCGTTGCGGCCATCCTAAAATGGGAACCATTGCTGCGATGCACCATACATCGTAGTCCGGGGAGACGATCTTAAAACGTCTTGCCACTAACCCAATGCGGTCCGCACAGACAGGCCGCGACCCAGGAGCGTAAACCATGACTCTGCTGACCCCTGAGCAATTCGCTGCAGCCCAGAAAGCCAACTTTGAAACGTTGTTCGGCCTGACGACCAAAGCATTTGAAGGCGTCGAAAAGCTGGTTGAACTGAACCTGCAAGTCGTGAAATCGACGCTCGCGGAAAGCCAGGAAAATGCCCAACGCGCACTGTCGGTGAAGGACGCGCAGGAACTGCTGGCATTGCAAGCAAGCCTCGCACAGCCGGTGGCTGAAAAGGCGCTGTCGTATGGCCGTCACGTGTATGAAATCGTGTCGGCAACGCAAGGTGAATTCACCCGCGTCGCTGAAGCCCAGTTCGAAGAGCAAAACCGCAAGGTCCAGTCGCTCGTCGAAAACGTTGCGAAGAATGCTCCGGCCGGTTCGGAAACCGCTGTCGCCGTGATCAAGTCGGCGATCACCGCCGCCAACACCACGTACGAAACGGTTCACAAGGCAACGAAGCAAGCTGTTGAAATCGCCGAAAGCAACTTCAATGCAGCCGCAACGGCCGCTTCGAAGGCAGCCTCGCAAGCCGCTGCACAAGCATCGCGCTCGGCAAAGAAGGCAGTCTAAGTTTCAGGCATCAAAATTACGCCGGCCCGCCTCACGGTTGGGCCGGCGTTACTGCAAGCAACAGCGTTGTGCCGTTGCCGCTCACACGGTTTTATCTGGCCGAACGCTCCGATACGTTGAATGGCGTATCGTTTGCCCGGCGCAAGGCCGGGATTTTTTTTCCCGCTGCCTGAGATGAGCAGCGCATGCTTCATGCGCTGCTTCACGACAAACGCTGTTTGCCGCAAAAGAAAACGGCGCGCCCCATAAAGGGCGCGCCGTTTTCTTTTTGCCTTTGCATCATCGGGTCCGCCTGCATGCAGGCGGACCCGGCGGCATTACTTCTTTTTCTGCGGCGGCAGGTCAGTACAGACGCCTTCATACAACTCGGCGGCCATCCCGATCGATTCGCCAAGCGTCGGATGCGGGTGAATCGTCTTACCGATATCCGTTGCGTCCGCACCCATTTCGACTGCCAGACAGACTTCGCTGATCAGGTCGCCCGCGTTCAGACCGACGATACCGCCGCCGATCACGCGATGGGTTTCTTCGTCGAACAGCAGCTTGGTGAAACCTTCGTCGCGCCCGTTGGCGATTGCGCGGCCCGAAGCGGCCCACGGGAACACCGCCTTGCCGTACTTGATGCCTGCGGCTTTCAGCTGGTCTTCCGTCTTGCCGGCCCACGCCACTTCCGGATCGGTGTAGGCCACCGACGGAATTTGCAGTGCGTCGAAGTAGGCCTTTTCGCCGTGAGCAGCCTCAGCGGCGACGTGGCCTTCATGCACGGCTTTATGCGCGAGCATCGGCTGACCGACGATATCGCCGATCGCAAAGATATGCGGCACGTTGGTGCGCATCTGCTTGTCGACGTCGATGAAGCCGCGATCCGTTACCGCGACGCCTGCCTTGTCCGCACCGATCTTCTTGCCATTCGGCGTACGGCCGACAGCAACCAGCACGAGGTCATAGCGTTGTGCTTCGGCCGGCGCCTTTTCGCCTTCGAACGACACGTAGATGCCGTCGTCTTTCGCTTCAGCCGCGGTGGTTTTGGTCTTCAGCATGACGTTGGCAAAACGCTTGCTGTTGTACTTCTCCCAGATCTTGACCAGATCGCGATCCGCGCCGGCCATCAGACCGTCGAGCATTTCGACCACGTCTATCTGCGCGCCGAGCGTGGCGTAGACCGTCGCCATTTCGAGACCGATGATGCCGCCGCCGATTACCAGCATGCGTTGCGGAATCTGCCGCAGTTCGAGCGCGCCGGTCGAATCGACCACTCGCGGATCTTCCGGAATGAACGGCAGCTTCACCGCTTCCGAGCCTGCGGCGATGATGGCCTGCTTGAACTTGACGACCTTCTTGCCGCCTTCGGTCTGCACTTCCATATGGTGCGGATCGACGAACGAGCCGGTGCCCGTCACGACTTCCACCTTGCGCATCTTGGCCATGCCGGCGAGACCGCCGGTGAGCTTCTTGACGACGCCCGACTTGAAGTCGCGCAGCTTGTCCAGATCGATTTGCGGCTTGCCGAACGTGATGCCATGCGCGCCGAGCGCTTCTGCTTCGTCGATCACGAGCGCCGTGTGGAGCAGCGCTTTCGACGGAATACAACCGACGTTCAGACAGACGCCGCCGAGCGTCGAATAACGTTCGACGAGCACCGTCTTCATGCCCAGGTCGGCCGAGCGGAACGCAGCCGAGTAACCGCCGGGGCCCGAACCGAGCACGAGCATGTCGCACTCGATATCCGCGTTGCCGGAGAAGCTACCGGCTTGCGGCGCGGGCGCGGCCGCCTTCGGTGCAGCGGCGGCAGCTTGCGCGGGCGCTTTCTCAGGTTCTTTGGCCGCGGCCTTCGGTGCCTCTTTGGCCGGCGCCGCGGCTGCCGACGTTTCGACTAGCGCGATGACCGTGCCTTGCGAGACTTTGTCGCCCGCTTTGACGCGTACTTCCTTGACTGTGCCGGCGGTATCGCTCGGCACTTCGATGGAGGCCTTATCGGACTCGAGCGTCATCAGCGCCTGCTCGTTCTCGATGACATCGCCCGGTTTGATATTGACTTCGATGACATCGACGTCCTTGAAGTCACCGATATCCGGCACTTTTACTTCGACGAGACTCATAGTGTCCCCTTCTCTTATTGATCGTAATGAGGCGAAGAACCACGAAAATGCAGCCTAAAAGCCGGCAGCGCGGCGAACAGAAACATCCTTTGCTGTCCGCCTAAGGACGCGCCTTTCTTTTGCCTACTTTTCTTTGGAAGACAAAGAAAAGTAGGTGCCGCCCCGCACAGGGGCGACGCTAATAGACCACTAAGAAAGCAGGTTCTACAGAGGGACGCGGATAAGAGACAACTCAATCCGCGCCCCGCGCAACATCACATCAAAGAATCACACGCCGAAAATCGGCAAGAATCGCACCCAGATACGCATTAAACCGCGCCGCCGCAGCACCATCGATCACCCGATGGTCATACGACAACGACAGCGGCAGAATCAGACGCGGCACAAATTGCTTGCCATCCCAAACCGGCTTCATCGCGCCACGCGACAAGCCAAGAATGGCGACTTCAGGCGCATTGATAATCGGCGTGAAGTTAGTTCCGCCAATCCCACCCAGGGAAGAAATCGAGAAGCAACCGCCCTGCATCTGATCCGGCTTCAGCTTGCCATCACGCGCAGCCTTCGAAAGCTCGGTCATTTCCTTCGCGATGTCGATCAAACCCTTCTTGTCCGCGTCGCGAATCACCGGAACCACCAGGCCATTCGGCGTATCGGCAGCAAACCCAATGTGGTAGTACTGCTTGAACACGAGGTTATCGCCGTCGAGGCTCGCGTTGAACGTCGGGAACTGCTTCAGGGCGGCAACCACAGCCTTGATCACGAACGCCAGCATCGTGAACTTCACGCCGGCCTTCTCGTTTTCCTTGTTCAACTGCACGCGCAGTGCTTCGAGATCGGTGATGTCCGCTTCGTCGTTATTCGTGACGTGCGGAATCATGACCCAGTTGCGATGCAGATTCGCGCCCGAGATCTTCTTGATGCGCGACAGCGGCTTCGGATCGACCGGACCGAACTTGGTGAAGTCGACCTTCGGCCACGGCAGCAGGTTCAACTCGCCGCCACCCGCGGCAGCCGGTGCGGCAGCGCCGGCCGGCGCAGCACGCTGGCCGGTCATCACACCCTTGATGAACGCGGTCACGTCGGCTTGCGTAATGCGGCCTTTCGGACCCGTACCCTGCACCTGCACCACGTCGACACCCAGTTCGCGTGCGAACTTGCGCACGGACGGCGAAGCGTGGCTCGCGTGGCGCGCACCGCCTTCGCCAGCCGGAATCACCGGTGCCTGTGCAAGCGCGGACGGCGAGGCCGGAGCAGGTGACGGAGCAGCCGGTGCGTCCGACGGTTTCTCAAGCGCTTCCTGCCGCGCCGCAGGTGCGGGAGCCGCAGCCGGCGCACCCGCGCCATCCGCTTCCAGCACGACGATGACCGAGCCTTCCGACACGTTATCGCCGACCTTGACCTTCACTTCCTTGACGACGCCGGCAGCCGAGCTCGGCACGTCCATGGTCGCCTTGTCGGATTCGAGCGTCACCAGCGACTGCTCTTTCTCGACGCGATCGCCGACCTTCACCGCGACTTCGATCACGGGAATGTCTTTGTAGTCGCCGATATCCGGCACTTTGACTTCCTGCAGACCACCGCCGCTTGCGGCCGGCGCCGGCGCAGCAGCCGGGGCCGCTGCGGCAGCCGGTGCTGCGGGAGCCGGTGCGGCGGCAGGCGCCGCAGCGGGTGCGGCAGCAGCGCCCGCCCCATCCAGCAGGACGATCAGCGAACCTTCCGACACGTTGTCGCCCACCTTGACCTTCACTTCCTTGACGACGCCGGCAGCCGAACTCGGCACGTCCATGGTCGCCTTGTCGGACTCCAGCGTAACGAGCGACTGCTCTTTCTCGACGGTATCACCCGCCTTCACCAGCACCTCGATCACAGGAATGTCCTTGTAATCGCCGATGTCCGGCACCTTGATTTCGATCGCTTGACTCATTGTTAGTGTCTCCTGGGCCGCGCACGCCACCCGCCCCTGGCGATCAGGGGCAGGCGCGCACGCCATGGCACACGGGGAATGATGCCTTAGACGGTCATCGGGTTGGGTTTGGCGGGATCAAGGTTGTACTTCTTGAGCGCCTCTGCAACGACCTTGCGTTCGATCGTGCCTTCGTCTGCCAGTGCATTCAACGCGGCAACCGTGACCCAGTAGCGATCGACTTCGAAGAAGTGACGCAGCTTTTCACGCGTATCCGAACGGCCGTAGCCATCCGTGCCGAGTACGACGAACTTCTGCGGCACGAACGCGCGGATCTGTTCGGTCAGCGCGCGCACGTAGTCGGTCGAAGCGATGACCGGGCCTTGTGCGTCCTTCAGCAGCTTCTCGACGTGCGAGACCTTCTTCTCTTCGGTCGGGTGCAGCAGGTTCCAACGCTGCACTTCGTGACCTTCGCGAGCAAGTTCGGTAAAGCTCGGCACGCTCCACAGGTCGGCAGCGACGCCCCAGTCGTTCTTCAGAAGATCGGCAGCGGCAATCACTTCGTTGAAGATCGTGCCCGCGCCCATCAGCTGAACGCGCGGCGCCTTTGCGTCGGCTTCCGCTTTGCGGAAGGCATACATACCCTTGATGATGTCGGCCGCTACAGCATCGCCCTGCGGAATCGCCGGGTGCTCGTAGTTCTCGTTCATCACCGTGATGTAGTAGTACACGTCTTCCTGATCCGCGACCATGCGACGCAGACCGTCCTGCATGATGACCGCGAGTTCGTAACCGAAGGTCGGGTCGTAGCTGATGCAGTTCGGCACCGACGCCGCCCACAGGAGCGAGTGGCCGTCTTCGTGTTGCAGACCTTCGCCGTTCAGCGTGGTACGCCCAGCCGTGCCGCCCAGCAGGAAGCCGCGCGAACGCATGTCGCCCGCCGCCCATGCCAGGTCGCCGATACGCTGGAAGCCGAACATCGAATAGAAGATGTAGAACGGGATCATGATCTCGCCGTGCGTCGAGTACGACGTCGCGGCCGCGATCCAGTCACACATACCACCGGCTTCGTTGATCCCTTCCTGCAAGATCTGGCCGGATTCCGATTCGCGATAGAACATCAGCTGATCGGAATCTTCCGGAATGTACTTCTGGCCGTCCTGATTCCAGATACCGATCTGACGGAACAGACCTTCCATACCGAAGGTACGCGACTCGTCCGGCACGATCGGCACGATGCGCTTGCCGAGCGCCTTGTCTTTCAGCAGGATGTTCAGAATCCGCACGAACGCCATCGTCGTGGAGATTTCGCGGCCTTCGCCCGTGCCCTTCAGGAGCGGCTCGAACGCGTCCAGCGCCGGCACCGGCAGCGACTCGGCCTTCTGGCGACGCGCCGGCAGATAGCCGCCGAGGTCCTGACGGCGAGCGCGCATGTACTCGAGTTCCTTCGAACCTTCTTCGAACTTGAGGTACGGCACGTTGACGAGATCTTCGTCCGAGATCGGCAGACGGAACTGGTCGCGGAATTTCTTCAGCTGGTCCAGGTGCAGCTTCTTCTGCTGGTGGGTGATGTTCATCGCCTGGCCGGCTTCACCCATGCCATAGCCCTTGATCGTCTTCGCGAGAATGACGGTCGGCTGGCCCTTGGCGTTCGTGGCTTCGGTGAACGCTGCGTAGATCTTGTGCGGATCGTGGCCGCCGCGGTTCAGGTTCCACACGTCTTCGTCCGACCAGTCGGCGACCAGCGCCTTCAGTTCCGGCGTGTTGAAGAAGTGTTCGCGAACAAACGCACCCGACTCCGACTTGTACGTCTGATATTCGCCGTCGACGACTTCCATCATCCGGCGCATCAGCGCGCCCGACTTGTCGCGCTGGAACAACGCATCCCAGCGGCTGCCCCACACGACCTTGATGACGTTCCAGCCGGCGCCGCGGAATTCGCTTTCGAGTTCCTGGATGATCTTGCCGTTACCGCGCACCGGACCGTCGAGGCGCTGCAGATTGCAGTTGATCACGAACACGAGGTTATCGAGACGTTCGCGACCGGCCATGCCGATTGCGCCGAGCGATTCCGGTTCATCCGTTTCGCCGTCGCCAAGGAAAGCCCAGACCTTGCGGCCTTCGGTCTTCGCAATGCCGCGCGCCTGCATGTACTTCATGAAGCGTGCCTGATAGATCGCCATGATCGGGCCGAGGCCCATCGAGACGGTCGGGAATTGCCAGAAGTCCGGCATCAGCCACGGGTGCGGATACGACGAGATGCCCTCGCCGCCCACTTCCTGACGGAAGTTGTCGAGCTGGTTTTCGCTCAGGCGGCCGAGCAGGAACGCGCGCGAGTACACACCCGGCGACGAATGGCCCTGCACGAACACGAGGTCACCGCCATGTTCGGCGGACGGTGCATGCCAGAAATGGTTGTAGCCGACGTCATACAGCGTGGCGGCCGACGCGAACGACGCGATGTGGCCGCCGACGTTGGTGTCCTTGCCGGCGCGCAGCACCATGGCAATGGCGTTCCAGCGCGTGTACGAGCGAATGCGGTGTTCGAGGTCCTGGTCGCCGGGAATCGGCGCCTGACGCGACACAGGAATCGTGTTGATGTACGGGGTGTTTGCAGAGAACGGCAGATGTTCGCCGTGAACACGGGCGAATTCGATCTGTTTCTCGATGAGGTAGTGAGCGCGATCGGGGCCCACAGCAGAAATCACGCCATCCAGCGCTTCCAGCCATTCGCCGGTTTCCTGGGGATCGTCGTCTTTTTCAGCGGCGACATATTTCATGACTTCGTCGGGTACAGCGGACATGCTCGTCTCCTGGATATAGAGGAACGCTCTTTGAACAGACGACGCGGACGAAGCACGGCCGCGGCAGCTTCGGCCGATTGTAAAAGGGGTCCCGACGTCCGCGCAACAAAATTTTCGAATTACGAGATCACTTCTCATAATGCGGAAAATTGTTGCGGCGCAACCTGATTTGACTGCCGATCGACGGATACGTCGGCTAGTTTGCGCCGAATAACGGTTCTTTCAGTGCTTTTTTGCGCCATTTGCTAGCGACTCGCTGCGCTACAATGCCACGCATGTTGACCGAACGGCTTTTCGCTCGCTCGGCGCGCACCGCTGGTTCGCCGGCGGATTCGACGCCGTCCTCCCGCTGGCACCACGGACCGTGGTGGTCGAACTCCTATTTGCTCACGCCGCTGCTGTCGATCCTGGTTTTCCTGGTCGTCATGAGCCTGATTCTGTGGAGCCTGAACCGGCGCGAACAGCAGCAGCAGGAAGACACGCTCTACCGCAACGTCGCGTGGGCGCAGCAGCAGATCCGCCTGTCCATGACCGGCGCGCAGGAACAGATCCAGGCCCTCGCCCGCGACCTCGTGGCCGGCCACGCCGATCCGCATTCATTCCAGGTGTCCACCACGGACATCATGCAGGGGCATCCCGAGATCCTCTACATGAACTGGTACACGAGCCAGCAGCAGCCGCGCTGGCCCAATACCGCACTGCCCGTGTTCGGCCAGCGTCTTGCCAAGCCGAACGACGCGCAGATGGACGAGGCCGTCAAAGCCGCCTTCGCCGAAGCCCGCAATACGCGCCGCCAGGTGTACTCGCCGCTGATCTACGACGACCTCGGCAATGGCTACATCACGCTGCAGACGCCGGTTTTCCGCGACCGCGACTTCCTCGGCACGATTGCCGCCGTGTTCTCGGTGGAAGGCATCCTGAAACACGACATTCCGCCCGAGTTGTCGGCCAAATACAAAATCTCGATCATCGACGTGAACAACCGCGAGTTGACCACCACGTCGACCCGTCCGCGCCTGCCGCGCGACATGTTCTACGACCTGCCGCTCGACCCGCCGGGCCAGGGCGTCTCGGTACGCGTCTACGCGTTCCCGCAGATGACCAACTTCACCAACAACACGCTGGTCTGGCTGGTGGCCGGCCTGTCGTGCTTCGTGCTGTGGAGTCTGTGGAGCTTGTGGAAACACACGCGGCAACGTTTTGAGGCCCAGCAGGCGCTCTACGCGGAAGCGTTCTTCCGCCGCGCCATGGAAAACTCCGTGCTGATCGGCATGCGCGTGCTCGACATGCATGGCCGCATCACGCACGTCAATCCAGCCTTCTGCCGCATGACCGGCTGGGACGAAAGCGACCTGGTCGGCAAGAACGCGCCGTTCGCTTACTGGCCGCGTGACGCCTACCCCGAGATGCAACGCCAGCTCGACATGACGCTGCGCGGCAAGGCGCCTTCTTCGGGCTTCGAACTGCGGGTGCGCCGCAAGGACGGTTCGTCGTTCCACGCGCGGCTCTACGTATCGCCGCTGATCGACAGCTCGGGCCGTCAGACCGGCTGGATGTCGTCGATGACCGACATCACCGAGCCCAAGCGCGCGCGCGAAGAACTCGCCGCCGCGCACGAGCGCTTCACCACCGTGCTCGAGAGTCTGGACGCCGCGGTCTCCGTGCTGGCCGCCGACGAAGCCGAATTGCTGTTCGCCAACCGCTACTACCGCCACCTGTTCGGCATTCGCCCGGACGGCCATCTGGAACTGGCGGGCGGCGGGTTCGACAGCGCGCAGGCGTCGTCCGATTCGATCGACATGGTGGACACCTACGCCGGGCTGCCCGCCGCCGCCCTGACCGAAAGCACGGCCGATGCGCAGGAAGTCTATGTGCAGGGCATCCAGAAATGGTTCGAAGTGCGCCGCCAGTACATCCAGTGGGTGGACGGCCACCTCGCGCAGATGCAGATCGCGACCGACATCACCACCCGCAAGCAGGCTCAGGAACTCTCGCGCCAGCAGGACGAGAAACTGCAGTTCACCAGCCGCCTGATGACGATGGGCGAAATGGCCTCTTCGCTCGCGCACGAACTGAACCAGCCGCTCGCCGCGATCAATAACTATTGCTCCGGAACCGTAGCACTGGTTAAATCCGGTCGGACGACGCCTGACAATCTTCTGCCCGTGCTCGAAAAAACTGCCCAACAGGCGGTGCGAGCGGGCATGATCATCAAGCGCATTCGCGAGTTCGTGAAACGCAGCGAGCCGAAACGCCAGGCCACGCGCGTCGCCGACATCGTCGCCGACGCTGTGGGTCTCGCCGAGCTCGAAGCGCGCAAGCGCAAGATTCGCATCGTGACCGATCTGCGCTCGCGCCTGCCGGTGATCTATGTCGATCCGGTGCTGATCGAGCAGGTGTTGGTGAACCTGCTCAAGAATGGCGCCGAAGCCATGCACGACGCACGCCCGAACGCGGTGGATCCGGTGATTCGCGTGGTCGTGCGGCTGGACAGCGGGTTTGTCTGCATTAGCGTCGTGGACCAGGGACCCGGGGTCGACGAAGCAACCGCCGAGCGTCTGTTTGAACCGTTTTACAGCACCAAGTCCGACGGTATGGGCATGGGGTTGAACATTTGCCGTTCGATTATCGAATCGCACCGCGGTCGTCTGTGGGTGGTGAACAACGTCGAATCTGACGGCCACATCACAGGCGCCACGTTCCATTGCAGTCTGCCTATTGGAGAGCCTGACGGCCCGAGCAACGGCGGGTCAGAGGCGCCGACACCACAAACCGTTACGGGAGAGCTATGAACAGCCCAGTCACCACACAGGAAACAGTCTTTGTCGTCGACGACGACGAGGCCGTGCGAGATTCGCTGCGCTGGCTGCTGGAGGCGAACGGCTACCGCGTGCAATGCTTCTCCAGCGCCGAGCAGTTCATCGACGCATGGCAGCCGCATACGCATCCGGGCCAGATTGCCTGTCTGATTCTCGATGTGCGGATGTCCGGCATGAGCGGGCTCGAGTTGCAGGAACGCCTGATCGCCGACAACGCGTCGCTGCCGATCATCTTCGTGACGGGTCACGGCGACGTGCCGATGGCCGTGTCCACCATGAAAAAAGGCGCGATGGACTTCATCGAAAAGCCCTTCGACGAAGCCGAACTGCGCAAGCTGGTCGAGCGCATGCTCGACAAGGCACGCAGCGAAAGCACCAGCGTGCAGCAACAGCGCGCTGCCGCCGAACGTCTGGGCAAGCTGACCGCGCGTGAGCACCAGGTGCTCGAGCGCATCATCGCCGGCCGCCTGAACAAGCAGATCGCCGACGATCTCGGCATCAGCATCAAGACGGTTGAAGCGCATCGCGCGAACATCATGGAAAAGCTCAACGTCAACACGGTCGCCGATCTGCTGCGTCTCGCGTTGTCGAACAAGCCGCAACCGGCGCAATAAATAGAACATCCCCGATAACGACCGCGGCCCGCCCGCGGTTCGCGATCAAGCTTCAACGGCCGGACTGTCGAAAGGTCCGGTCCGTTCGCCTCCCCCGCCTTGAGCACCCCCGCTTCCCTTCGCTTTCCGACGCAATGCGCTGACGACGAGCCGTCTGGTTCGACGCATCAGTATCTATTTAGCATTACTGCATACTAATCAGCATCTGCTTACGCCAAACGGCAATGGATTCTTTCCTCCCGTAAGATTGACAAGCTCGGCTACGTCCCCTAATTTACACAGAACTCCTTAGCAGGAATCGCTGATGCCCGATGCGCACAGGACAGATGAACTGCAGTCGTTGTCGTCATTGTTGTCGTCGTTGTTGTCCTGTTCGGCATCGTCAGTCGATGCAAAACAGATGAAACGGCCTAGCCGCTTCACTGGCGCATGGGTCATATCGATCTGTACGGCTACACGTGGGCCATCCGCCCCGCTCTTCACCACGCTCCACATTTCATTGCGCCTGGGCAACGCGGCATGCGTTGCGCATAGGCCTCGCGCGTTCAACCCAGCCGGGAGGATTTCATCGTGAAACGATCCGGAGCACACCGTTCGCGTGTGTTGCTTGTCTGTGCTGCATTCGCAGGTGCGCCGTTCTTCATGGGTCTCGCCGCACCAACCGCCGCCTATGCGCAAAGCGCCGCGAAGATGTCGAATCAGCAACTCGATTCGCTGACCGCGCCCATCGCACTCTATCCCGACGCGCTGCTCGCGCAGGTGCTGATGGCGGCCACCTTCCCGCAAGACGTAGAGTCCGCCGCCGCATGGTCGAAAGCGAACGCGAAGCTGCAGGGCGACGACGCTGTCAAGGCAGTCGCGTCCGAGCCATGGGACCCGAGCGTGCAATCGCTGGTCGCCTTCCCGCAGGTCCTCGCAACCATGGCGTCCAAACCCGACTGGGTCGCGCAACTCGGCAACGCCTTTCTGGCCCAGCCAAACGATGTGATGGACTCCGTGCAACGCCTGCGCAAACAGGCGCAGGCCGCCGGCAATCTGAAGACGAGTTCACAGCAAAAGGTCGTGGTCGAGCAAAGCACGATTCAGATCGTGCCGGCCAATCCGCAGGTAGTGTACGTGCCGACCTATAACCCGACTGTCGTCTACGGCACGTGGCCCTATCCCACCTACCCGCCCGTGTATGTTCCACCGCCGCCCGGCTATGCAATCGCAACCGGATTCGCTACCGGCCTTGCGTTCGGCGCCGGCGTCGCAGTTGCCAATTCGCTGTGGGGCGGCTTTAACTGGAACACGCATGACGTCAACATCAACGTGAACCGGTACAACAACATCAATGTGAACAACCGGCTCAACGTGAACAGCAACACGACGAACTGGAACCGCAACGCGAACGTCAATCGCAATGTCAACAACGCGAATCTCAACCGCAACGTCAACAACAACCTCGGTGGCGCGCAGCGCGATGCCTACCGCGGCCGTGACGACGCCGCCCGCGCGCAGGCCCAGCAGACGCTGCAGAACCGCACCGGCCAGAACCTGAGCGGCAATGCGAGCCAGCGCGTCCAGGGGATTCATCAGGGCGGTACCGCCAACACCGACCTGCAAAACCGCGCACAGAACGTCAATCGCGATAATGCGCTACGCGGCGCCGGTGACGGCAATGCGGCGCGGCAGGACACGCAGCGTGGCGAGGCAAGCCGCAACGCTGCGGCGAACCGCTCCGGCGGCGGCTTCGGCGCAAACGGCGGTGGCCAGCAGCGCATGGGCGGCGGTCCCGGCGCGAACGGCGGAGGTATCCAGCGCGGCGGCGGAGGCGGAGGCGGCAGACTGGGCGGTGGCGGCGGCGGTGAGCGCCATCTTGGCCGCAACCGTTGAACGATCAGGAGGAATCTCTAATGATTCGCTTAATTCCACGCGGCGCCTTGCGCGCGCATGCTCTAACACTCGCCGCCGCCCTCTGCAGCGCCGGCACCCTGCTGATGGCGCCGGTACTGCTGCTCGGCACGACCGCCGCACACGCGCAAGCGGTCTATCCCACGGCTGACGACGCCGCCAATGCGTTCGTCGACGCCCTGGCCCGCAATGATGAAGGTGCGCTCAAACACGTGCTCGGCAACGATTTCCATCGCTTCATTCCTTCCGAAGGAATTGGCGAAGACGACATTTACCAGTTCCTCGGCGCATGGTCGAAAGGGCATCAGATCGTTGAAGACCCCGTAAAGAGCAAGGGGCGCGCAACCGCGCATCTGGCGGTCGGCGACAGTGGCTGGACGTTGCCGATTCCGCTCGTGCAGGCCGCGCACGGCTGGCGCTTCGATCCGCCCGCCGCGCAGGACGAGATGCTGACACGCCGCATTGGCCGCAATGAACACGCGGCGATCCTGACCTCGCTCGCCTACCTCGACGCGCAATTCGATTATCACAACCTGACCCAGCACTACGCCCAGCGCTTCGTCAGTACGCAAGGCCAGCATGACGGCCTGTACTGGGTGACCGCGCCCGGCGAAACGGAGAGCCCGCTCGGGCCGCTTGCGGCCACCATGCCCAACGGCACCCTGCCCACAGAGGCCTATCACGGCTATCACTACCGGATTTTGACGGCGCAAGGTCCGCACGCGAAAGGGGGAGCACAGGATTATGTGGAGGACGGCGTGCTGACCAAAGGGTTCGGTCTGATCGCTTCGCCAGCCGAGTATGGCAAGACCGGCGTGATGAGCTTCATCGTCAATCAGAGCGGCCAGGTTTACCAGAAGAATCTGGGCCCGCAGACCGCGCGTGCCGCGGCCGCCGTCAAATCGTTCGACCCGGACGATAGCTGGCAGCCGGTGCAGGAATAAAGTCAAAGCGCACCCGGCGGCCGGGCACACGGCGAAACCGCCGTGTGCCCGTGCACCACGCGTGCACCAGCAATCCCTGCATGGCACGCCATGCAGGGTCGGTATAATGTCGGACTTTGCAACGCCGCTTATCGCCGATTCGCGCCGCGCGCTTTTCATCTGCCGACCCGTTTCCGATGAAAAGCGCCATCGCACGTGCCACCCATGCCACGCGTGCCTGCGCCCTGCCCCGCTTTCCAAACTGCCCATCTCGACCGACCATGACTGCCAAACTGATCGACGGCCTAGCCCTTTCCCAGACCCTGCGCGCCGAAGTCGCCACCCGCGCCGCCGCCCTCACCGCTCGCGGCCATCAACCGGGCCTCGCCGTGGTCCTGGTCGGCGACAATCCCGCCAGCGAAGTCTACGTGCGCAACAAGGTCAAGGCGTGCCATGACAACGGACTCGGCTCGTCATTCGACCGCTATCCGGCCGATCTGCCGGAAGCCGATCTGCTGGCGCGCATCGACGAACTGAATCGCGACCCGCGCATCCACGGCATTCTGGTGCAACTGCCGCTGCCGCCGCATATCGACAGCCACAAGGTGATCGAGGCGATCGCCCCGGAAAAGGACGTGGACGGCTTTCACGTCGCCAATGCCGGCGCGCTGATGACGGGCCGGCCGCTGTTCCGCCCGTGCACGCCGTACGGCGTGATGAAAATGCTGGCGGCCTACGAAATTCCGCTGCAAGGCGCAAACGCGGTCGTGATCGGCCGCTCGAACATCGTCGGCAAGCCGATGGCGCTGCTGCTGCTCGAAGCGGGCGCGACCGTCACGATCTGCCACAGCAAGACGCGCGATCTGGCCGCCCATACCCGTAACGCCGACGTGGTGGTTGCCGCCACCGGCCTGCGCAACATTCTCACGGCAGACATGGTGAAGCCGGGCGCTGCCGTGATCGACGTCGGCATGAATCGCGATGAAGCCGGCAAACTGTGCGGCGATGTCGATTTCGCTGGCGTGAAGGAAGTGGCCGGTTACATTACGCCGGTGCCGGGCGGCGTCGGTCCGATGACCATCACGATGCTGCTCGTCAATACGATCGAAGCCGCCGAGCGCGAAGCAGCGGCAACGGCCAAGGCTTGAAGATGTGATGAACGCGTGCGGGCGCAGCGGTTTCGCCCGCACACAGGCGCCGGATGCGTGCCGGCGTGCTTCCCCATGCCAGGCCTGCCCCTCTCACGCGCGGACTCACGTCAACTGTCACACCCTCACCCAATGCGGCGCTGTGCCGACCTGCCGTACGCCGCAAAAAAGCTCAGATTGCGGCGAAGCAGCAATTCCCACCCTGTGCTCCTGTAACGCGCAGCGGCCCAGTGGATGCGGCGCTCCGGCGCATTCCCACTGCCTGAGCCGCGCGCCGGATACCCACCCTCGCGCACAATCGCGCGACATCTGATAATTTGTCTGCCGACGGATTGGAATCGGCGCGCCCTGCCCCAATAATGTCCCTATGGAGTGTCATCGGGGCGTTGCAGCGCGCGACCCGAAGGAAGTCCCCTTGGGGGACGCCCGTCGATGCACCGATTACCCGTTCACCCGCGTCAGACAGGAAGCCTTATGTCCACTACCCCCTCGAAACACGACAATCCGCTCCTCGATTTCTCCGACCTGCCGCGCTTTGGCGAAATCCGCCCCGAACACGTCACGCCTGCCCTCGATGTCCTGCTCGCCGATGCGGCAGCCGCCGTCGAGCGCGCCGCCGAGCCGATTACGCCCGCTTCATGGGCCGACGTCGTTGAGCCGGTCGAGCGCGCCACTGAACCGCTGTCGCGCGCATGGAGCGTGGTCGGCCATCTGAACGCCGTGGCCGATACGCCGGAATTGCGCGCCGTGTACGGCGAGAATCTGCCGCGCGTCACGGAATTCTGGTCGAGCGTCGGGCAAAATCTTGCGCTGTATGAAAAGTACAAGGCACTGAACGCCAGCGGCGATTTCGCCTCGCTGACCGGCGAGCGCAAGAAGATCCTCGGCAACGCGCTGCGCGACTTCCGCCTGTCGGGCGCGGAATTGCCCGAAGACCAGAAGCCGCATTTCGCCGAATTGCAGGAACGCCAGGCGGGCTTGTCGAAAGCGTTTTCGGATCACGTGCTCGATGCGACGAATGCTTACGCGTATGTCGTCGAAGCCGGTGATGAAGCACAACTGGCCGGCCTGCCGGAAGACGTGATCGAAGCCGCGAAGGAAGCCGCCGAGCGCGAAGGCAAGACCGGCTACAAATTCACGCTGCACTTCCCGTCGTATTTTCCGGTCATGCAGTACTCGGAAAACCGCGCGATGCGCGAAGCGATCTATCGCGCGTACGTCACGCGTGCCTCCGAGCTCGGTCCGCAATACGGCGGCGGCAAGCCCGAGTGGGACAACACCCAGGTGCTCGCCGAACAACTGAAGCTGCGTGCGGAAGAAGCGCACATGCTCGGCTACAACAATTTCGCCGAAGTCTCGCTCGCGCCGAAGATGGCCGAATCGCCTGCACAGGTGATGAGCTTCCTCGAAGACCTCGCCACGCGCGCGCGTCCGCACGCCGAACAGGACTGGAAGGAATTGCGCGAATTTGCCGCGAGCGAACTCGGCATGAGCGACCTGCAGCCATGGGACATGACGTTCGCCGCTGAACGTCTGCGCCAGAAGCGCTATTCGTTCTCCGAGAACGAAGTCAAACAATACTTTCCGGAAGACGTCGTTTTCAAGGGCCTCTTCAAGGTTACGGAAACGCTGTTTGGCGTGCGCATCCGTCGCGACGAGGCAGCCGTCTGGCATCCGGACGTGCGCTTTTTCCGCGTCGAGAATCAGGACGGCGGGCTCGTCGCCCAGTTCTATCTCGATCTGTACGCACGCGAAGGCAAACGCGGCGGCGCATGGATGGACGACGCGCGTGGCCGTCACAAGCACACGCACGGGGGTGTGCAAACGCCGGTGGCGTATCTCACCTGCAACTTCTCGGCACCGGTCGGCGGCAAGCCGGCCTGCTTCACGCATGATGAAGTGATCACGCTGTTCCACGAATTCGGCCACGGCCTGCATCACATGCTCACGCGTGTCGATGAACTGGGCGTATCGGGCATCAACGGCGTCGAGTGGGACGCGGTTGAATTGCCGTCGCAATTCATGGAGAACTTCTGCTGGGAGTGGGACGTGCTGAGCGACATGACTGCGCACGTCGATACCGCGAAGCCCCTGCCGCGCGATCTGTTCGACAAGATGCTCGCCGCGAAGAACTTCCAGAGCGGTCTCGGCACCTTGCGCCAGATCGTGTTCTCGATGTTCGACATGCAACTGCACACCGGTTTCGATGCCTCCGGTACGAAGAACGCGACCGAACTCGCGAGCGAGATCAACGAACGCTTCCACGTGGTGCCGCAAGCTTCATTCTCGCGTTGGCCGAACACGTTCAGCCATATTTTCGCGGGCGGTTATGCCGCGGGCTATTACAGCTACAAGTGGGCCGAAGTGCTGTCCGCCGATGCGTACGCCGCGTTCGAAGAAGCCGCACAAGCCGCGAGTGGCAGCGTGCTCGACCAGACAACCGGCATGCGCTATCGCAAGGAGATTCTGGAAGTGGGCGGCAGCCGTCCCGCAATGGAATCGTTCAAGGCGTTCCGCGGCCGCGAGCCGAATATCGATGCCTTGCTGCGGCACAGCGGCATGGCGCCGGGTGCGGCGCATTGAGCTTGCGTTGAAGTCTCAGTAGTCGGCGTTGTGGATGGCGTCGACTTCGATTAAAAGCCGGTGACTTGCTTGAGCAAGTCCCGGCTTTTTTCATTCCGGCACCGATATGTCGCGCGCGGTGGCTAAGCGCGATGCAGTTTGAAATCCACTTGCGCCGGACGCCCATCCAGCGACAATGCCGCGCGCGCCGCAGGCGCACGGCTCACCACCTTGCCCCGGCTTACCACCGCGAGCCGCGCGGCGCGCAGGCGGATTGCCTCGACCGGATCGCGTGCGTCGAGGACGACGAGATTGGCGGCGCTTCCCGGCGCGATGCCATAGCCTTCCAGACCGAGAATACGCGCGGCATTCACCGTGACCGCGTCGAAGCACGCATGCATGCCGTCGACGCCGGTCATCTGCGCAACATGCAAGCCCATGTGCGCGACTTCGAGCATGTCGCCCGAGCCGAGGCTGTACCACGGATCCATCACGCAATCGTGACCGAACGCCACGTTGATCCCCGCCGCCATCATCTCCGGCACGCGTGTCATGCCGCGCCGCTTCGGATACGTGTCGCTGCGGCCTTGCAGCGTGATGTTGATCAGCGGATTGGCGATCGCCGCAACGCCCGACTCGCGCATCAGCGGCAAGAGCTTGCTGACGTAGTAGTTGTCCATGGAATGCATCGAAGTCAGATGCGAACCGGCGACGCGCCCATGCAAGCCGAGCCGGTGTGTTTCAGCCGCGAGCGTTTCGATATGGCGCGACATCGGATCGTCCGATTCGTCGCAATGCATGTCGACGCGCAAGCCCTGCTCCGCCGCGAACTCGCACAACATGCGCACGGACAGCGCGCCGTCGGCCATCGTGCGTTCGAAATGCGGAATGCCGCCGACCACGTCGACGCCCATCGCAATGGCACGCTTGAGATTCTCGAATGCGCCGGCGCTGCGCAACACGCCGTCCTGCGGAAACGCAACCAGTTGCAGGTCGAGATACGGCGCGACGCGGCGCTTCACTTCGAGCAGTGCCTCAACCGCGAGCAAACGCGGATCGCACACATCCACGTGGCTGCGAATCGCCAGCAGGCCCCGCGCGACCGCCCAGTCGCAGTATTGCAGCGCGCGCTCGATCAGCGCTTCCTGCGTCAGGTGCGGCTTCAGTTCACCCCACAGCGCGATGCCTTCCAGCAAGGTGCCCGACGCGTTCACGCGCGGCAGACCGTACGACAGCGTCGCGTCCATGTGGAAATGCGGATCGACGAATGGCGGCGTGACGAGCGAACCGGCGGCGTCGATTTCTTCGCGCGCGCTCGCGGCCAGATTCGGTTCGACAGCGACGATGCGACCCGCTTCGATACCGATGTCGACCGGCTGCTTTTGCTGCTTGTGCTGTGATGTGGCGCTAGCCGGCAGCATCGCGTGGCGGATGATCAGATCCATGGTTCGCTCCCTTTCCTTGTTTTCTGGTAACGGCTATTCGCGTGATGATGATTCTATCGGCGTCAGAAAGTGCATGCCGACGTTTTAACAGGCGGCCGTACCGGCGGGCAAAAGGGAATCCGTACCGGCTGCGGGCACCGACGCCCGCCTATACTCGACTTTTCGAACGCCCGATGCCTGGGTGTTCCGCGTTGGCTTCGGCACTCTCCTTCGGTGCGCAGCGGCGCCTGCATCATCCATCCACGGAGCAAGACTATGAAAACGATCGGTGTGATCGGCGGAATGAGCTGGGAATCGTCCACCGAGTACTACAAGCTCCTGAACCGTCATGCGAAGGCACGCCTTGGCGGCCACCACAACGCCCGCAGCCTGATGCTGACACTCGACTTCGCGCCGATCGAGGCCAACCAGCGCGCCGGCGACTGGACGGCACTCGGCGAACAGTTGGCCGACGCCGCCCGTCAGCTTGAACGAGGCGGCGCCGACCTGGTGATACTCGCAACCAACACCATGCATCGCATGTATGAATCGATCGAACAGGCGATCGACATACCGTTCCTGCACATTGCCGACCCGACCGGCACCGCACTGCGCGCTGCGGGAATCGAGCGAGTGGGCTTGCTAGGTACGCGCTATACGATGGAGCAGACCTTCTACACGGGGCGCTTGGGCGAGCGTTACGGCCTCGAGACCGTGGTCCCCGATGAAGCGGGACGCGCGGACGTGCATCGCATCATCTACGACGAGCTGTGCCACGGCAAAGTGAATGACGACTCGCGTGCGGTGTATCAGCGCGTGATCGAAGGACTCGCTGCACGCGGGGCCCAGGCCGTGATTCTTGGCTGCACGGAAATCACGCTGCTAATCAAGCCGGAGGATTCGCCGTTACCCGTATTCGACACCACCGCGCTGCATGCGCAAGCGGCTGTGGAATGGGCAATTGGGCCGGACTGAATGCAAGCGCGTGGCCGCATGCATGAAGGGACGTTAGAAGTTAAAAAGCCCGCGTAGCTTGCGCTAGCGGGCTTTCAACAATGCTTGGTTGCGGGGGTAGGATTTGAACCTACGACCTTCGGGTTATGAGCCCGACGAGCTGCCAGACTGCTCCACCCCGCGTCAGAGAAAAAGAGTATATAGGGCCGTTCGCGAGACGTCAAACAATCCGGTGAAATAAGGCTGAAATAATTGCGGACGAAGCACAGTGCGTGTTCACTCTCATGCGGCGCATGCGGCACATGGATGCCGAAAATGAGCGGACAACTCAGAGATCCGCAACCGTCGCACCTTCCACCTTGCCGTCGATGATGTCCGCACCGTACTGACTCGCGCTGCGTTTCGCGACGCCGAAATCGGAGAACGTGGACGCCAGCACGAGACGAAACACGCGGCTCGCCTTCGAGCCGCTGATCGCGCCCGGCCGGCAAACGCGTACTGCCACGTCGTAACCTTCGGCATGACGCTTGTGACCGTCGAACTTGTCGAACTCCCGCGAAAACACCAGCGGATGCACTTCGAAGTCCTTATAAAGCGCCGGATAAGATTGAGCCATGATAGATCCCCGATGCACGTCAATGTGATCCCACTATACGCCGCGGCATGACGGGGGTGCGGTTTTATTTTTCGCGGCCGCCGGGCCAATTTTCACGCTCGCTCGTCTCGCGCGATAAGATGCGGGACTATCGGAATCAACCCGCGTCTCGCGATCCGAATCCGGGTCGCGAGACAGTTAGCCGCTAATGTGGGAAATGAAGCGGAACATAACGCGGAACAGCAAAAATACCGGGGCAGCACCCCACAAAGCCTTGCTCAGCAAGAATGTGAGAATCTCATGAAAATCGCCACCTGGAACGTCAACTCCCTGAAAGTGCGCCTGCAGCACGTTATCGACTGGCTCGAAACCAGCCACACCGACGTGCTGTGCCTGCAGGAACTGAAGCTGACCGACGACAAATTTCCCCGCGCCGAGCTTGAAGAGAAAGGCTACCGGAGCTGGTTCACGGGCCAGAAGACCTATAACGGCGTCGGCATCCTGGTGCGCGAAGGCCTGAACGTCGACGAAAGCAGCATCGTGCGCAATATCCCCGGGTTCGAAGACCCGCAGCAGCGCGTGATCGCCGCGACCGTCGAAGGCGTGCGCATCATCTCCGCGTACTTCCCGAACGGCCAGGCGCCAGGCACCGACAAGTTCGCCTACAAATTGAACTGGCTCGCCGCGCTGCACGACTGGGTCGCGAGTGAAATGACGCAGTATCCGCAGCTCGCGCTGCTCGGCGACTACAACATCGCGCCGGAAGATCGCGACGTGCACGATCCGAAAGCATGGGAAGGCCAGAATCTGGTGTCGCCCGAAGAGCGCGCCGAATTCGTGCGGTTGATCGAACTCGGTCTTGTCGATGCGTTCCGCCAGTTCGAGCAGCCGGAGAAAATCTACTCGTGGTGGGACTACCGGATGATGGCGTTCCGCCGCAATGCGGGGCTGCGCATCGACCACATTCTGCTGTCGAAAGCGCTCGCCCCACTATGTTCTTCCTGCGACGTCGACAAAGTGCCGCGCAAGTGGGAACAGCCGTCGGACCACGCACCGGTCGTCGCGCAGATCGGCTGAGCGCGCGACACCGCGCGGTAACGCGCGGCACTGCGCGACTACCGAGGCCTACGCCGACCCGTTCAGACAGCGCCACAAGAACTCAAAAACCATCGCATCATGCTCGGCCTGCTCCAGTTCATCGGAGCCGCCGTGGCCCCCTTCCGTGTTCTCGCGATACCAGACGCCTGGCGCACCCAACGCCTGCATGCGCGCCGCCATCTTGCGCGCGTGTCCGGGATGCACGCGATCGTCCGCCGTCGACGTGGTGAACAGCACGGGCGGATACGCCACGTCCGCACTCACGCGGTGATAGGGCGAGTAAGCCGCCAGCACACGCGCCTCGCCAGGTTCGTCCGGATCGCCGTATTCGTCGATCCACGACGCGCCCGCGTGCAGCAGGTGATACCGGCTCATGTCGAGCAGCGGCACCTCGCAGACCACGGCGCCGAACAGGTCGGGCCGCTGCACCATGCACGCCGCGACCAGCAGTCCGCCATTGCTGCCGCCCTGAATACCGAGTTGCGCGGCACTCGTCACGCCCGTGCGGATGAGCGCCTCGGCCACCGCGATGAAATCGTCGAACGCGCGCTGCCGATGCTCGCCCTGCGCCGCCGTATGCCACTGCGTGCCGAACTCGCCACCGCCGCGAATATGCGCGACCACATACACGCCGCCGCGCGCGAGCCAGCCGATGCCCTGCCCGGTCAGATAACCCGGCAGCAACGGAATCGCAAAACCGCCGTAACCGTTGAGCAGGCATGGGCGCGTCTGGTCGCGCGCCGCCATATATGCCTGGTCGCGTGCCTGTTGCGCAGACTGCGCCATCTGCCCCTCTACCGCGTGTTGCGTAACGCGCGGCCCGATCACTGTATACGGCACCCGCGTGCCATCCGCCGACACCGCATGCCCACGCGTTACCGCGAACGGCGCTGCATCGAACTGGGTCGGCCAGCGGTCGAGCAATGTCCAATCGGTCAGGTCGCCCTGCGCAAGATCGGTGAGCCAGTACGCGGGTGGCTGCAAATAATCGTCGGTATCGACGAACACCTCGTCGTTCAGCGTCGGCTCGACGGGTGAGACGTCGGCTTGCACGTCGTCATGCGAAGGAAAGAGGCGTTGTTGCCAGTGCCAGGTCTGATCGGCGGTTTGCGACGGGATCCACAGCGAGGTCCGGCTCTGCACATCCTCCAGATAGGACACGATCAGATAATTGCGCGTGTGTGTCCACTCGCAGGCCGAAGTTTGCGAGGTCGGTATGAAAAGCGGTACCACATCACGCTCGCCGCGCAGGAACGCCGTTTCGCGGATCGCCAGCAATGCGCCGCCCGGATAGCGCGCACCATTGCAGTCCCAATCGAGACGCGGCTCAAGCAGCAGCCAGCCCTGCCAGCCGCCTACCGCAACGTGCGACGGTAAGTCGTACTGCCGCCAGGAAGCGGCATGCACCGCCGCATCGTTCGCATCGGCATTGGCGCTATCGAGGTAATACGTATGCGAATCGAAGAAATCGACGCTGCTCACCACCGTGTGGCGCCGTTCGACCGGATCGTAATGCGCCTCCACGCCGATGTCGCCGAACGCGCCCTTGAAAACGACCGGCGCCTCCGCTAACGCACTGCCCCGTGTCCAACGCCGCACTTCGCGCGGATAACCGGAGCGCGTCAGCATCTTGCGGCCATTGTCCCAACCGACATACAACGTATCCCGGTCGATCCACGAAGCGGTGTGCTTGCCGGCCTTCGCAATCACGAAACCGTCGTCGACAAAACGTTGCGCGTCGATGTCGAACTCGCGCACCACCAGCGCGTCCGAGCCGCCGGGCGACAGCGTGATCAGTGCGCGATCGCCGTCGGGATAAAGAATGTCGAGTTCGGCGCAGACCCACGGCGTGCCTTCGGCCGCGCCGAGCGCGTCGAAATCGAGCAGGTTCTGCCAGACCGGTGCGCCACTGCGCCAGGCCGCCCACGTCGTGCGCCGCCAGATGCCTTTGGGATTGCGTTCGTCCTGCCACAGATCGTAAGCCCAATCCTTCCAGCGATCGGGGATGACCGGACGCTCGCGCGGCAGATAGGCGTCGGCCAGCCGTTGTTTCAGCGACTCGAATTGCGCGCCGCTGCACCATGCGGCGCGCGTGCGGGCGTTCTGCGCCTCGACCCACGCGAGCGCGCCGGGGTCCTCGAGCGCTTCGAGCGACAGAAAGGGATCGGGGGAAAGCGGCCAGGAGAAAGGAACTGAAGAATCGGGCATCGTCGGCTGTCGAATGAAAACAGCGTCGATTATGCCTTGCGAGCCCGGGCGCCTTTGACGCTGCGGGCCGGAGCCGCTGGCACGGCTCCGGCTAACCCGCAAACTTCCGAGTTCGTGAATCAGGGCTCGAGATTGAGTTCCTGAATCTTGCGCGTAATCGTATTGCGGCCGATACCGAGGCGCTCCGCCGCTTCTACCTTGCGTCCACGCGTGAAGTCCAGCGCCTCGCGAATCACCGCCGCTTCGAAACGGCGCGCGAGTTCATCCATCACATCGGGCGCATTCTCACGCAACATCCGCGCGACTTCGGTGCGCAAACCACCTTCCCAGGCGCTCACAGCGACGGCTGCGGGCATGCCGACAGCGGCCGCCGGATGCGTGGCTGCACTGACGCCGTTGATCGGCGCGCCACCGGCGAGACCAGGCTCACCTGCACCGATCGCGCCAGCGCCACCGCTCGCGAAATCGTTCACGCCTGCTTGCGCGGGACCCAGATCGGGCGGCAAGTCCTTGATCTCGATGGTCTGCGCAGGCGCCATCACCGTGAGCCAGTTGGCGAGGTTCTCCAGTTGACGCACGTTGCCCGGAAACGGCAGCGAAGCCAGATAAGCGAGCGCCTCTTCGGATACACGCTTTGACTCCACGCCCAGATCGCGTGCGCTCTTTTGCAGGAAGTGGCGCGTGAGCAGCGGAATGTCTTCGCTGCGCTCGCGCAACGCCGGCAGGCGCAAGCGGATCACATTGAGCCGGTGATACAAATCCTCGCGAAACAGGCCCTGACGCACGCGTGATTCGAGGTTCTGATGCGTCGCCGCGATCACGCGCACGTTGGCGCGCAACGGATTGTGGCCACCGACGCGATAGAACTGCCCGTCCGAGAGCACACGCAACAGGCGTGTCTGCAGATCGAACGGCATGTCGCCGATTTCGTCGAGAAACAGCGTGCCGTTCTCGGCCTGCTCGAAACGCCCCTGGCGCATGGCCTGCGCGCCCGTGAACGCACCGCGCTCATGACCGAACAGTTCGGACTCCAGCAGATCCTTCGGAATCGCCGCCGTATTCAGTGCGATGAACGGACCGTTCGCGCGTGGGCTATGTCGGTGCAATGCACGTGCGACGAGTTCCTTCCCGGTGCCTGATTCGCCGGTAATGAGCACGGTGGCCGCGGAATGCGACAGCCGGCCGATTGCGCGAAACATGTCCTGCATCGCCGGTGCCTGACCGAGCATTTCCGGTGCATCGGCAACGCGGTCATCCCACGTTTGCTCGCCTCGCATGCTTTCGTCCACCGCGCGGCGGATCAACTCGACCGCCTTGTCGACGTCGAATGGTTTGGCGAGGTATTCGAAGGCGCCGCCCTGGAATGCGGCGACCGCGCTGTCGAGATCCGAGAACGCCGTCATGATGATGACGGGCAAGCCCGGCACCTTGTCACGCACGGTTTGCAGCAATTCGAGGCCGGAGCCGCCAGGCATCCTGATGTCGGACACCAGCACCTGAGGGCTATCGTGATCGAGCGCCGCCGACGCCTCGCGCACGTTCGCGAAGCTACGCGTCGCGAAGTTTTCGCGAGCGAGTGCCTTTTCGAGCACCCAGCGAATCGATTGATCGTCGTCTACTATCCAGATCGGCTTCATATAGGTCGGTCAGAAGTCTAGAAATACATTTGGTGTTAGCAGTCGAGCGGCAGCAGAATCTGAAACTCGGTGTGGCCCGGCCGGCTTTCCACTTCGATCAGTCCGTCGTGCTGCTGCACGAAGGTCTGCGCGAGCGTCAAACCGAGACCGCTGCCGTCTTCGCGCCCCGACACGAGCGGATAGAAAATGCGGTCACGGATGTCCTCAGGAATGCCAGGGCCGTTGTCAGTGATATGCAAGTCCAGTGCCAGCTTACATAAACGTTTCGACACGGTGATCTTGCGCGCAATGCGGGTGCGCAATTCGATGCGCGCATCGCCTTGCGAGATGCGCTCGCGCAAGGCTTCCGCGGCATTGCGCACGATGTTCAACAGTGCCTGGATCAGTTGCTCCTTGTCGCCGCGCAGGTCCGGCACGCTCACGTCGTAATCGCGCTCGATCGTGAGGCCGCGCGGAAACTCCGCGAGAATCACCTGGCGCACGCGCTCGCACACCTCGTGGATATTCACGTCGCCGACGATATGCGGATGACGGTGCGGCTCCAGCAAGCGATCGACCAGCGTTTGCAGCCGGTCCGATTCCTTGATGATGACCTGCGTGTATTCGCGCAACTCGTCGCGCTGACGCTCGCCGAGTTCGAACTCGAGCAGTTGCGCCGCGCCGCGAATCCCACCGAGCGGATTCTTGATCTCGTGCGCGAGATTCCTGATCAGTTGTTTGTTGACCGCGGTGAGGTCATTGATGCGCTCCTCGCGGTCGGAGCGTAAATGCCGCTCGTTCTCGAACAGTTCGAGCAGCACATAATCCTGCACGCTCTCCAGAAAGCCGACGATCGCATGCACATGCAGCGGTTCGTGGCCTGGGCGTTCGAGTACGGCGTCCAGATGTGTTGCGTGAAAACGGTGAGCGGCGATCGCGGAGATGGTCTCGACCAGTTCGTCCGCATTCGAGAAAATGTCCTGCCACGCCATCTGCGTCAGTTGCTTGCGCGACAACTCAAGCATCGATTCCGCCGACGGATTCGCAAACACCACGCGCAGCGTGCGCTTTTCGAGCACCAGCACGACCGTCGGCAATGCCTCGAAGCCCGGCAGCAAACCGGAGCTCATCAGCTGAGCGTCGTCCGACAGCGTCTGCTCGTGCCCTTTCCTTGCCTTCATCAGATTCTTCAGAACCATCTTGCAGTCTGGCCGATAGGAGATGGTGATAAATCAGGTGTACTGCCTGTTGTCCTGCAGTCCTGCTTCATTGCCCCCACGCTGCGCACGTCGCGAATGGACGTATTCGGGTCCAACAAAAAAGGGACGGCGCCGCCGTCCCTTCGTGACCGATCGCGAGCGTCGGGCAAAGCGCTTCGCCGTTTGAAGGGCGAAGCGCCATTGCCGCTTACAGCGAGTAGTACATTTCGAATTCGATCGGATGCACCGACTGACGATAGCGTTGCAGCTCGCCCGTCTTCAGTTCGATGTACGCGTCGAGCATCGAATCCGTGAACACGCCACCGCGCGTCAGGAATTCACGATCCGCGTCGAGTGCGTCGAGCGCCTGGTCGAGGCCGGCACACACGGTCGGGATCTTTGCATCCTCTTCCGGCGGCAGGTCGTACAGGTTCTTGTCGGCAGCTTCGCCCGGGTGAATCTTGTTCTGCACGCCGTCCAGACCCGCCATCATCAGCGCGGAGAAGCACAGGTACGGATTCGCCAGCGGATCCGGGAAGCGCGTTTCGATACGGCGGCCCTTCGGGTTCGATACGTGCGGAATGCGGATCGATGCCGAACGGTTGCGAGCCGAGTAAGCCAGCTTCACCGGTGCTTCGAAGTGCGGCACGAGACGCTTGTACGAGTTCGTACCCGGGTTCGTGATCGCGTTCAGCGCGCGAGCATGCTTGATGATGCCGCCGATGTAGAACAGCGCGAACTCCGACAGACCTGCGTAACCGTTGCCTGCGAACAGGTTGGTGCCGTCTTTCCAGATCGACTGGTGAACGTGCATGCCCGAACCGTTATCGCCGACCACCGGCTTCGGCATGAACGTTGCCGTCTTGCCGTACGTGTGCGCGACGTTGTGGATGATGTACTTCATTTGCTGCAGCCAGTCAGCGCGTTGCACCAGCGTCGAGAACTTCGTGCCGATTTCGTTCTGGCCCTGGCCCGCGACTTCGTGGTGATGCACTTCGACCGGGATGCCGATCTGTTCGAGCAACAGGCACATTTCCGAACGGATGTCCTGGAACGTGTCGACCGGAGCGACCGGGAAGTAGCCGCCCTTCGTGCCCGGACGGTGGCCGGTGTTGCCGCCTTCGAATTCCTTCGCCGACGACCACGGTGCTTCTTCCGAACCGATCTTGATGAAGCAGCCCGACTGATCCGTATTCCACTGGACCGAGTCGAAAATGAAGAATTCCGGTTCCGGACCGAAGAAGGCCGTGTCGCCGAGGCCCGTGCTCTTCAGGTACGCTTCAGCGCGCTTTGCCAGCGAACGCGGATCGCGCTCATAGCCCTTGCCGTCAGCCGGTTCGACGACGTCGCAGGTCAGCACGAGGGTCGATTCTTCGTAGAACGGGTCGATGAAGGCGGTGTTCGCGTCCGGGACCAGCAACATGTCCGATGCTTCGATGCCCTTCCAGCCGGCAATCGACGAACCGTCAAACGCATGGCCGCTTTCGAACTTGTCTTCATCGAATGCCGACACCGGCACCGAAACGTGTTGCTCTTTGCCGCGCGTGTCGGTGAAACGGAAGTCGACAAACTTGACGTCTTCGTCTTTGACGAGTTGAATGACGTCGGCCACGGATTTACTCATAACCTATCTCCTGATTAACGAATTCGGCGGATTCAGCCGCCGCCCAATCTAGCTGACCCATCCCGGCGCGTCCACCCCTCTATCGTTGAGGATGAACATAAAAGCCTGCCGGTACAAATCGATCGGCACCAATAAAGCAGCTTCTGTGCCATGTGTGCGCCAACCCGGCGCAAAACCGCCCTGCGCGCGCGTTTGCAGGGAATGGACGCACCGAACGGCATGCAGCCCCTAAATCTTTACGCGACGCAACGCACCGAATCAGTGCATCAGGCGAACGGGCCGCGATCGATGTCTTCATTTTGGTGCATTTTTATAAGTATGCACCACGATCAGGCATCCGCTGCGCTGCTTCGCGCGGGTGCGGGCTGCGTCTGAACGGCATGCGCGCCACCTGCTGCGCGCTAGAATGATCATTTGGTCCGAAGGAGGTTTGCGCTCATGAGCACGCTCGAACAGTTGTACGCCCAGGCGGAAAAACGCCGCACCGAGAACCAGTTGCCCTATGCGGGCGCGGTGTCGCCCGCCGAGGCGTTCGAACTGCTGCAACTCGATCCGCGCACGCGTCTTGTCGACGTGCGCACCCGTGCCGAACTCGATTGGGTCGGCCGGCCGGTTATCGGCGACGGACAATACGCGCATGTGGAATGGACGCGCTATCCGGGCGCGGTGCCGAACCAGGAATTCCTTCAGCAACTGAGCCAGGCGGCCACGCCCGATACGCCCGTGCTGTTTTTGTGCCGCAGCGCCGCGCGCTCGAAGCTCGCCGCGATCGCCGCCACCCAGGCGGGCTATACCAAGGCCTACGATCTGCTGGAAGGCTTCGAAGGCGATAAGGACGGCCAGGGGCATCGGAAGACAGTGTCGGGCTGGTGCTTTCGCGGGTTGCCGTGGATCGGCGCCTGAGCGCTGAGCGCTCGCCTGATTGTTGCTGTCCGCGCGGGAGGCGCTGCATACGCGGACGGCTACTGGCAAGTACGGCAGATTGATGCCTTTCGCCTGACACGTGTGCGCACCGACGCAAAAGCGTGGCAGAGGCCGAGCGGCGTGCGGGACAATTAGACGCATCGTCGGCGCTGCATGTGACAGGCCGATGATGCGCCGAGTCTTAATCTGTTCCTGGCGCGGTCCTGGTCCACTCCTGGGCCGCTCCAGGTCCGCTCTGGTCCGTTAGACGCGAGTACAAACGAGCCCGAATAAAATCCGGCGTCCGAGCCGGATTAACCGCAGATCAACCGCGCGGTCCGGTCGCAACGGCCTCAAGGCTCGACAATGTCGCCTCCGAGCAGGTGAACACCTTCGCGCAACTTCACGAAGGCCGCCGCCACCGCTTCCGGTTCGCCCTTCACACCAAGATCGATGTGATGCCGCGCGTACACACCGCCGCGCTCCGCATCGCCCACGCTCGGCAGGCTGAACACTCGCACGCCCGGAAAATCCTGTTCGATCTTTTCCATCAGCGGCGTAAGACGCGACTCCGGCAGCTCGAAGACCAGCAATGATTTTTCCGCGTGCGGCATCGCGTGATGCAGATGCGCGTACTGCGTATCCAGCACCCACTCGATCATCGGCCACGCCATGACCGGAAAGCCCGGCACGAAGTAGTGCTGTTTGATCGAGAAGCCCGGGATCTTGTTGTAGCCGTTGGGAATGATCGATGCGCCCTGCGGATACGTGCCCATATTCAGACGATGCCGGTTCTCCGGCGAAGCCAGATCGAGCGGCGTAGCCGAGTTTGCCGGATGCATATCGCGGATGCGCTCCTGAATCAGCCGCTCAGCCTCCGGATGCAACTCGAGCGGTACGCCAAGCGCCGCGGCCGCGCACTGGCGGGTATGGTCGTCCGGCGTGGCGCCGATGCCGCCCGTCGAGAACACGATGTCGCCCGATGCGAACGTGCGCCGCAGCGTTGCCGTGATGCGCTCCGGTTCGTCGCCGATATATTCCGCCCAGCCGAGCGACAAGCCGCGCGCGCCCAGCAATTCGATGACCTTCGGCAGATGCTTGTCGACGCGTCTGCCCGACAGGATTTCGTCGCCGATGATGATGACGCCAAATGCCATTGCCGCCTCTTTCGCCTAGTCAATAATTCATCAGTAAGGAACCGGCGCCGCATGCCGCGGGCCGTGCTCTTCCGCGCGCATACGTTGCAGCGCGCGCAAACAGTAATAGCCGAACCACAGCGCCGAAAACACGAGAATGAACGCGTAGATCCAGATCGTCACCGCAGTGATCACCGGGAACAGCACGATCAACCACACCGACGACGCCCACAACAGCGTAGGCAGCGATCCCAGCAATCCGCTCGCGATACCGATCAACAGTAGCGGCAACCGGAAGCGCCGCACCAGCGCGCGCCGCTCGTCAGGCGTGGCATGCAGCGCAAGCGCGTCGTAACTCATTACGCGATAGGTCAGCCAGCCCCACAGGAGCGGCGGAATCAACGCGAAGAACGGCGGCACCAACCACAGCGGCAACGTGACGATCAATAGCACGAGACAGACCAGCGTGGTCCACAACGCCTGGCCGAGACTACCGTACCACGTTCCGCCGCGGCGCATTTCCAGCCCGGCGAATTGCCGTGCCGACAGAAAGCGGATGACAGCCGGCATCGACAGCGTGGCGATCAGCAGCAACACCGTGACGACAATCAACGGAATCGCCATCGCAATCACGATGAACGGCGCGATCGCCGCGTGCAGCGCCGAAAAACCCAGCCAGTCGAACAGGCGATAAAGCGTGACCGTGAACGACCAGCTTTCGAGCCACGTGCGGGTAGCGCCGATCAGCGTCTGCCAGGAAAACCACAGGATCACGCCCCACCCGATGGTCGCTGCCAGAAATGGCAGGACGGTCAGCCAGAGCATGCGCGGGTGGAGCGCGCTTGCGAGCGCACGTCCGAACGAGCGCAACAGATCATTCATGCGAGCCAGTGCCGGTGAACGAAACAATGGAACAAGGGAAACTGCGCGACGAACTGGCGATCCGTCCGTCAAACTGACCGGGACGCAAATCGGAAAACGAACCAGGAACATGCGCGCAAACGTGGACAGGATAAACCACGTGACGCGCCGCCGGGAAAACCGGCGGCGTGGGAGGAAGAACGCTCAAACCGGCGCGGCGTCGCTGCCTTCGGCGCGGCGGCGCTTCGGCGAAAGGCGCCCGGCGATGCGTACGAAGGCGAGCCAGTGCTGCGCCCAGAAACCGTCACCGTAGCGCCGGCCTTCCAGTTGATCGCGGATGCCGGTTGGCTCCATCTCCCGGCTCCAGGACACGCTGCGAAACAGCATGTCCCACCACGGGAACAGAACGCCGAAATTGCAACCGTACTTCAGGCCTTCATGGCCGTAGCCAATCGCATGGTGACGGCGATGGAAAGTCGGACTGACCAGCAGGCGCTCGCCGAGCCAGCCGAAGTACAGACGAATGTTCGCGTGCTGCACGCTCTGCGCCAGATTCGTGATTGCGACCAGCACGACGAATTGCGACGGCGGCACACCGATCACCAGTGCGATCACTGCGAAGAACGACGCTTGCAGCAGATCGTCGAGCAGATGGTTACGGTCGTCGGACCAGAGCGACATCTGCTGCTGGCTGTGATGCACCGCGTGCAACTCCCACCACACGCCGATCCGATGCTCCCACCGGTGGTACCAGTAGCCGGCGAAATCAAGCACGAGCAGATACATCACAAAGGTAACGAGCGGCTGCGTGGTGACGCCCGGCCACAGATTGTCGAACTCGATATTCGCGATGTTGTGCAGACGCAGCCAGGCCTGGACGGTGTCGAAGAAAGGCTGCAGCGCAAAAAAGAAAAACAGGTTGAGGATGCCGAGCTTGGCGATCCAGGTATAGATCACGTCGACCCGCACGGCCTTGCGGTTCTCCCAACGCTCCACCGGGCGCAGCGCCTCGAGCGGGCGCAGCACCGCGTACATCGCTAGCACCTCGATGACGCCGACGATCACCCAATACAGGCTGTCGTAGGTATCTTCGTCATAGCCCATCAAATCGAAGCGGAACAGCAACGGCTGCACCACGTCGACGTACAGCAGCGTCTGCACCGCTGAGACGAAGCTGTCGAGTGAAGAAAAAATCAGATGGAACATGGTGCTGGCCTGTTACTTCATTCCTGACGTTTCGCTGATTGCCGCATCAATACGCATCAATACTGCATCAATACTGCATCAAGCGCCGTTCGGCGCGGTGACCGGCGCGCGATTGAAGAAATAGATACCGTGCGGCGAACGGCCGACGGCAATCGTCTGGATCAGCTTACGCGTGTTCAGGTCGATGATGCCGACATGCTTCGCGAAGCGGAAGGTCACCCACAGATAGCGTTTGTCGGCGGAAAGCTCCATGTCGTCCGGCCCTGGCATCAAACCGGTGATGTCGCCGACATTGGTCAGCGTGTCTTCGTCGATGATGCTGATCGTGCTCGCGACGCGATTCGACACCGCCACGTGCTTGCCGTCCGCCAGCGAGCGGAAGTTGTGCGCGCCCTTGCCTGTCTGGATGGTTTTGACGATTTTCTGGTTGCGCCAGTCGACCACCGCAACGTAATCCGACCCGGTCATGCCGATCAACAGGTACTTCTCGCCCGGCGTCATCCACAAGCCGGCCGGCACCTTGCCGACTTTCATCTTCCACTTGACGGTTTGCGTGGCCAGATCAATAGCCGCCAGCTCGCCCGAAACCTGCAACGTGACGAAAACCGTCTTGCTGTCATTGGTGAACGCCATGTGGCTCGGCATCACCGCGAGCGGCAAACGCGAAGCCAGCGTCATCTGGTTTTTCTGGCTGTCGTAATGATAGATGTCGAGGCGGTCCAGACGCAGCCCGGTGGTGACGAGCCACTTGCGGTCTGGCGAAAAACCGATCTGGTATGGATCCTCGATGTTCTCGACCCAGCGCTGCACCTGGCCCGATTTCGGATCGACGAACATCAGGTTGTTCGACACCGAGTTGGCGACGATCAGGGACGAATTGTCCGGCGTGGCCATCAGGTGATGTGGTTCCTTGCCCGTCGGCACCGTGCCGACGACCTGGCGGGTGGTCTCGTCAATCAGGCTCAGCGTGGCTTCGCCGGAATTCAGCACGATCACGTTATTGGCGTGGGCCGCCGGAGAAAAAAAACCTGCGGCGGCGGCCAGCGTTGCGCCTGCGGCGAACGTAGCGGTCAAGCCGGAAAGAAGAAATTTGCGCATGAAAACTCACTTCAGAGAACAACCGGCATTGTAGAACGTTTGTCAGGAAGCGAGGTTGACGTCGATACCGGTTTGACGCTCCGGAAAATAGGAGCGCGACAGGAGCAAGGACATGACTCTGTCAGCGGTTTCCGGTGGCTTGCTGGCACGTCGTCGGATTTACGTAAGAAAGTCAGAAGGCAATCCGCACCGAATCAAATAAATTTTCAAAACTATAAATTATTACATTCTTATATTTTGAATTACCACATAAGACAAAACAAGACCATTCCTTATTTTTAACAATCAAAAAACACTTATTCATATTTAATTACAGCCGATTATTTATTTTCAATAATTTAAGAATTGGCTTATTCCGCCTTTTCCCCACCAGGTCTGACAATCCCGCCGATCATCGCCCAAGCACTTAATCCTGTGGACTTAAGGGCGTGACGCAGAAGATTCGGACGCGCGAAAAATTTAAGCAGGACACGGAAAACGGACAACGGAAATACCGCGGTCGACATGTTCTATTTGTGCGCGACAAATCGGGGCGATGACGCCTTTTCCGAATCAACATGCTTTCACGTGCCGTCCACGCTCGTAATTCCGCGGAGTTTCAGAAAATATGAATAAGATTTACAAATCGGTTTGGTGTGAGGCAACGGGCACGTGGGTGGCGACGTCGGAGACGGCACGGTCGAAAGCGAAACGCAACACCTCCCGGAGACTGGCGATACTGGTCAGCGCAGGGTTGATAGGTGGCGTATCGGTAGCAAATGCGGCTGGAACCGCCGCCACTGACTATTTTGATGCCAGTCCGTCATACCCTGGCTTGACTCAGAATGCACAAGCCACTGCAGCTGGCGCGGTTGCCGCCGGTGGCGGAGCGCTTGCAGATGGCGTGAATTCAGCGGCGATCGGCGACGGGGCAAAGGCGCTGGACATCGGTACGGTCGCATTGGGCAGCGGCGCGATTGCGACCCAAGGAGGCGCTACGGCAATCGGCTTTACCTCGATCGCCCGTGGGGCGAGCGCGCTTGCGAATGGAGCGGCGGCTTGGGCAAAGGCTGATTACAGCATCGCACTCGGCGGCCTTTCCGGTTCCTTCGCGCACGGCGCAATCGCGCTTGGGGCGTACAGCAACGCCATGGGGATCAATTCGGTAGCGATCGGCTACGGCGCGACTGTTGCAACCGACAATAGCGTCGCGTTAGGCGCGAACTCGAGCACCACCGCCGATCTGACTACACCAGCATTTGTGCCAACCGGGTCAGGCGCCACAGCCGTCGAAGCCACCACCGCAAGTGGCGAAGTATCAGTCGGCTCTGCCGGCAACGAGCGTCGCGTGACGAATGTCGCTGCAGGCGCAGCCGCGACTGATGCAGTCAACGTCAGTCAATTGAGCGCCGTAGACGGAAAAGTCGATGCGGTCGCGAAGAATGGCACGCTGCGTTACTTCAAGGCAGCGGGTATCGACGGAAGCGGTGACGACGCAGCGGCGAGCGGCGACCACTCAGTGGCGATTGGCAGTAACGCGTCCGCCTCCGGCGAGAAGTCCTTCGCAGCTGGCACCTCCGCTTCGGCCGACGGTATGATTTCAACAGCGGTCGGCGCCAATTCCGTCGCCAGCGAAACCGGCACAACGGCTGTAGGCGCAGGCGCTGCGGCAACCGGTCTGGTTGCCACCTCGATCGGCGCCAATTCCTCGGCAACGGGGTTCGGCGGCGTCGCCATCGGCAACATGGCCGAAGCCGATGCAGACAATTCCGTTGCGTTAGGTCACGGCTCGATTGCGGATCGCGCCAATACCGTCTCGGTGGGCTCGGCCGGGAGCGAGCGGCAGATAGCCAACGTCGCAGCCGGCACCGAAGCGACCGACGCGGTCAACGTCAGCCAGTTGCAGGCCGCCACGGCGAGCGCATCGCGCTATTTCAAGGCGACGGGCGTTGACGGTAGCGGAGACGATGCCATCGCACGCGGCGACCACTCTGTTGCGATCGGCAGCGGCTCGGTAGCTTCGGGCGACAAATCCTTCGCCGCCGGCACAAGCTCGTGGGCGCAAGGCAGCTTCGGCACCGCCGTCGGCACCCTCGCCACAGCACAGGGCGACAACTCAACCGCCCTCGGTTATAAAGCGAACGCCGTTGCGTCCAATTCGGTCGCCCTCGGCCAAGGTTCCGTCGCGGATCGAGCGGACAGCGTATCGGTCGGTTCAGCCGGAGCAGAACGCCAGATCACCAACGTTGCCGCCGGTACCGCCGACACCGACGCGGTCAACGTTTCCCAGTTGAAAGCGGTCAGTGACCAAACGGCCGCGACTGCCGCCAAACTCGATGGCGCAGTGATGTACGACCAGAACGCCGACGGCAGCGTCAACAAGAACAGTGTGACGCTCGGTGGTGATGCCGGCACCGCAATTCACAACGTCGCCGACGGCGTGGACGCAAGCGATGCCGTCAACCTCGGCCAACTGAACGCGGCAATCGGCAACGCGGTCCAGAACATCACCGTAAATCCGAACGTTCCGTTCTTTAGCGCCGACGGCAACACCGACACGGAAGGCGCACAGGCCTCGGGCACGCATTCCGTCGCCGTCGGCGCCAGCGCCAACGCCACCGGCACGAACGCAATCGCGATCGGCGCAAATTCCACCGCCAGCGGCCAGAACGCCACCGCACTCGGCGCAGCAGCCAACGCCAGCGCCGATAACTCGGTTGCACTGGGCCAGGGCTCGGTCGCGGATCGGGCGAATACGGTTTCGGTAGGCGCAGCAGGTCAGGAGCGTCAGATCACCAACGTTGCGGCCGGCGTGCAAGGCACGGACGCGGTCAACGTCAATCAGCTGCAGCAGAGCGTGAGCGGCGCAGTTGGCCAGGCGAACAGCTACACCGACGACCAGATCCGCTCGGCTCGCCGCGACTCGTACGGCGGCACGGCGTCGGCGCTGGCGGCTGCGGGCTTGCCTCAAGCGGTCCTTCCGGGCCACGGAATGGTCGCCATTGCCGGCGGCACGTATGGCGGTCAATCCGCAGTGGCAATCGGCATATCGCAACTGTCGGAAACCGGCAAGTGGGTCTACAAGGTGCAAGGCACCTCTGACTCGCGCGGCCAGTTCGGCGCGTCGGTCGGCGCCGGCATGCACTGGTAAAACTTTGGCAGGACGCGTGACCGGTTCGATCCGGGCTAGTCACGCGGAAGTCAGTAGCGTTGCTGTACTCGCAGCGAGCAGGCGCGGGTCCGAAAGGGCCCCGCCCTTTGCGCGTGATGTCACTCCCAAAAGGAGCGGTGTCACGCGCTTTTTTGTCCGCGCTGCAAACGCACTGCAAACACGTTTCAGCCTACGGCCCGCGCCGCCTGGATGGCGCGGGGGCATGCACCTGCGGCGCCCCCGCCCGACGGGCCACTCAGCGTTGCATCGATTCCCATACCTTATAGAGACGCTTCACCGAAACCGGCATCGGCGTACGAAGCTCCTGCGCGAACAGCGAAATACGCAACTCCTCCAACAGCCAGCGGAACTCCGACAGCCGCGTGTCCAGCACGCCGCCGCGTTGTGCGAGCGCGCGCTGGTAGTTCTGCAGAAGCGGCTGGAATTCGGCGAACTGACGGGCGTCACGCGCAGAGTCGGCCTTCAGTTTGTCGATGCGCAGCGCAATGCCCTTCAGGTAGCGCGGGAAGTGCGACAGCTGAGCATACGGCGTATCGACTACGAAGCGTTTGCCGATCAGGCTATCCAGCTGGTTCTGTATGTCCGCATGCGCGGCCGTGAACGACTTCGCCTGCGTCAGTTTTTTCGTCACGGTCGCGTATTCGCCAAGAATCTGCCCGACAAGGCGGGCAATTTCCTGAGCCAATAAGGTCAGGCGGCTACGGCCTTCGTCGCGGCGCGTGTGGAAGCTGACGTCATCGGCCGGCAAGGGGTCTTGCAGACAGGCGCGATCGAGCGCCGTGTCGATCAGTTGATCGCGCAGTTCCTCCTGAGTGCCGCGCGGCATGAACTGCATCGCCATTTCGCGCAAACCCGGCAGGTTCTTTTCCAGATACTTGATCGGTTCCTTCAACTGCAGCGCGAACAGGCGGCGCAACCCCGCGCGATGAATCCGCGCGGCTTCGTCCGGTGAATCGAATACTTCGACGTCGCAGTGCGTGCCGCGATCCACCAACGCCGGGTAGCCGAACAAGGTCTGGCCGCCGCGGCGAATTTCCAGCAACTCAGGGAGCTTGCCGAAATTCCACGTCGTGAGTTTTTCGTAGAGCGCGGTCGCCGGTGCACCGCCGCCTTGCGACACGGTCTGCGGACCGGACGCAGCCGCGCCCCTGCCCTGCGGCGCCGCGCCGGCTGAGCCGGCAGCCTGCGAGCCAGCCGCAACGCTGCCGCCGCCCGCATCCGCCAGCGCCGCCCCGGCCGCACTGGACGCAATCTTCTGAAAATGCTGCTGCGCCTGGCCGCCGAGTTCAGCGCGCAATTGCGACATATTCCGGCCCATCGCGAGTTGCCGCCCATGCTCGTCGATGACCTTGAAGTTCATGAACAGATGGGGCGTCAGCGTTTCGAGCTTGAAGTCCGATTGCTTCATCGCGACCTGGGTCTGCTCGCGAACATCCGCGATCAGCGACTCGAGCAAACCGCCCGCGCCGAAGCGAGGACCACTATGCCGATCGACGAAACCTGCCGCGTACTCGGGCAGCGGCACGCAATGGCGTCGCAACTTCTGCGGCAACGATTTCAGCAACAGTTGCGCCTTCTCTTTCAGCATGCCCGGAACGAGCCATTCACAACGGCGCGCGTCGACCTGATTGAGCGCATACAGCGGCACCGCGAGCGTCACGCCGTCGCGCGGCGAACCGGGTTCGAAGTGATACGTGAGCGCCATCTCGACACCCGCCATCGTCATCCGCTTCGGGAACAGATCGGTCGTCACGCCGGCGGCTTCGTGCCGCATCAGATCGTCGCGCGACAGATACAGCAGCCGCAATTTGTCTTCCGGCTGGCCGCTCTTCTTCACCTCGTCGCGATACCAGCGCTCGAACGAGGCACCGGTGTAAATGCCTTGCGGCAAGGCCTGATCGTAGAAGCCGAAAATCAGTTCGTCGTCGACCAGCACGTCCTGACGGCGCGACTTGTGTTCCAGTTGCTCGATATCGGCGAGCAGCTTGCGGTTGTGCGCGAAGAACGCGAGCTTCGTGTCGAACTCACCCTCCACCAACGCACCGCGAATGAACAGCTCGCGCGCGCGCGCCGGGTCCTGTTTGCCGAAGCTCACGCGCCGCCGGTGATAGATCGGCAGGCCGTACAGCATTGCGCGCTCGAACGCCGACACCTGCGCCGCGCGCTTTTCCCAATGCGGTTCGGACAATGACTTCTTTAGCAGATGCTCGCCGATCTTCTCGATCCATTCCGGCTCGATCTTCGCGATACAGCGTGCGTACAGACGGCTCGTCTCGACCAGTTCCGCGGCCATCACCCACTTCCCGGCCTTCTTCACCAGCGCCGAGCCCGGCCACAGGTAGAACTTGATGCTGCGCGCGCCGAGGAAATACGGCTCGTCGTCGGCTTTCAAGCCGATATTGCCGAGCAGGCCGGTCAACAACGCGAGGTGAATCTGCTCGAAGGTCGCTTCGGCCTCGTTCAGACGCCAACCGTGCTCACGCACCACGGTGAGCAGTTGCGAGTGCACGTCACGCCATTCGCGCAGGCGCAGTTGCGACAGGAAGTTCTTACGGCACTCGTCCTGCAATTGCCGGTTCGATTTCTTGTGGGCAATCGCTTCTTCGAACCAGTTCCAGATCTTCAGCCATTGCAGGAATTCGGAGCGCTCGTCGGCGAACCGGCGATGTGCCTGGTCGGCCTGCTCCTGCGCTTCGATCGGCCGGTCGCGCGGATCTTGCACCGACAAAGCGCTGGCGATGATCAACACTTCCTTCAGCGCCTGCTGATCGCGCGCGGCGAGAATCATCCGCCCGACGCGCGGGTCGAGCGGCAAGCGCGCCAGTTCACGGCCGAGCGGCGTGAGCTGATTGTCGTCGTCGACGGCGCCCAGTTCGTTGAGCAGCTGATAACCGTCGGCAATCGCGCGGCCGGGCGGCGGCTCGATGAAGGGGAAGGTTTCGATCGCCGTCAGATGCAGCGACTTCATGCGCAGAATGACCGACGCCAGCGACGAGCGCAAAATCTCCGGATCGGTGAAGCGCGCGCGGCCCTGATAGTCGCTTTCCTCGTACAGACGAATACAGACACCGTCGGCAACCCGGCCGCAACGCCCTGCCCGTTGATTCGCGGCGGCCTGCGAAATCGATTCGACCTGCAGTTGCTCGACCTTGTTGCGATACGAATAGCGCTTCACGCGCGCGAGGCCCGTATCGACCACGTAGCGAATCCCCGGCACGGTCAGCGAAGTCTCGGCGACATTGGTCGCGAGCACGATGCGGCGCGCGTTCGAGGTGCGGAACACGCGCTCCTGTTCGGCGGCCGACAGGCGCGCGAACAAGGGCAGAATTTCCGTATGCGGCGGATGATGCTTGCGCAACGCTTCGGCGGTATCGCGAATCTCGCGCTCGCCGGGCAGGAACACGAGCACGTCGCCAGCGCCTTCGCGGCACAGTTCGTCGACCGCGTCGACGATCGCTTCCATCAGATCGCGGTCGGTTTCGCGCTGGGTTTTCGGCCGTTCACGCGACGACGATGCGGAAGAGCCTTCTGCCGACTTCACCGCCGGACTGTCTTCCGCGACCGGCCGGTAGCGCATCTCGACCGGATACAGCCGGCCGCTCACTTCGATCACCGGCGCAGGCTTCTCGTCGCTGCCGAAATGGCGCGCGAAGCGATCGGCGTCGATTGTCGCCGAGGTCACGATCAGCTTCAGATCGGGCCGCTTGACGAGGATTTCCTTCAGATAGCCCAGCAGGAAATCGATGTTCAGGCTGCGCTCGTGCGCTTCGTCGATGATCAGCGTGTCGTAGGCTTTCAGCAGCGGATCGGTCTGCGTTTCGGCGAGCAGAATGCCGTCGGTCATGAGTTTGACCGACGCGCCCGGCGACAGATTGTCGTTAAAACGCACCTTGTAGCCGACCACTTCGCCAAACGGCGTGCCGAGTTCCTCGGCGATACGGCGGCCCGTCGCCGATGCCGCGATCCGGCGCGGTTGGGTGTGGCCGATCAGGCCGCTGCCGCCCGCGCCGAGACCACGGCCGAGTTCGAGGCAGATTTTCGGCAACTGGGTGGTCTTACCCGAGCCGGTCTCGCCGCAGACGATCACGACCTGATTCTGCTCGATGGCGCGCGCGATCTCCTCGCGGCGGCCAGACACCGGCAACGCTTCGGGGAAAGTGATCGCCGGAATCGGGTTCGGTTCGACCACGCGTTGAACGCGCGGCGCGCGCGGCTCGCGGCGTTCGTTGTGCGCGGCGCCGCTCGCTTGCGGTGTTTTCTGCGCAGGGGCGCCGGCGTCTCGGCGCGGCTGGCCGCCTTGCTGATTCGCCTCGCGAGCTCCGCCGGAACGGGCACGCCGCTCGTCCGCGTGAGGCTGGCGTGGGCCTTGCGGCATTTTCTGCGCGTGGCCATCGTTGCGAGGCGCTGGTTGCCCGGCGTCGCCGGCATGCGGTTGCTTACGCGCGGCATCGCCGTGCGGCGGCTGTTTGTGCCCCTCACGAGCGTTTTTCGGCGCCTGCGCGCCCGCCTCCCGGCGCACGCCCTGCGGCGGGTTTTTTTTCTGTGCAGACGACTCCGCGCCCGGCGCGTTGCGGCGCGGCTCGCGCGCCGTTTCCGGCGTGTTGCGGTGGGCGTCCGGCGTTTCGCGGCGCGCAGCGTCGCCAGGCTTCACCTGATCGGCGGCCGGCGCTGCATTCTCGTTCGCCGCAGCGGGACTTTTGGGTACATTCGACATGGGGGCGCATTATAATCCCCGGCATGAATTCCCAAACCGACCTCGTCCCCGCGCCCGCGAGTGTTCCTGCCCCCGCCGGAGCAACGGAAGACCTCGCCCAGCACGCGCAATTCGTCGACTGGATGCGCTCAGTCGCCCCTTACATCCATGCGTTCCGTAACAAGACGTTCGTCGTCGGTTTTGGCGGCGAAGTGGTGCATCAGGGGCTCCTGAATGCGCTCGTGTCGGACATCGCGCTGCTGCAGGCCATGGGTATCCAGATCGTTCTGGTGCACGGCTCGCGACCGCAGGTCGAAGAGCAGATGAGCCTGCACGGCGTGGAATCCGAGTTTTCGCACGGCATGCGCATTACCGACGCGCGCGCTTTGGAGTCCGCGAAAGAAGCGGCCGGCGAAGTGCGTCTGGATATCGAGGCGGCGATCAGCCAGGGCTTGCCGAACACGCCGATGGCGCACGCGCACATCAGCGTGGTGTCCGGCAACTTCGTGACGGCGCGCCCGGTCGGCATTCTGGACGGCGTCGATTTCGCCCACACCGGCGTGGTGCGCAAGATCGACGCAGATTCGATCCGCCATTCGCTCGCAAGCCGCAAGCTCGTGCTGCTCTCGCCGCTCGGCTTTTCGCCCACCGGCGAGGCATTCAATCTGTCGATGGAAGACGTGGCCTCCGCTGCCGCCATCGCGCTGCGTGCCGACAAGATCGTGTTCCTGACTGAAACGCCGGGCCTGATGGAAACCGGCGAAAACGGCCCCGAACTGGTCCGCGAACTGTCGCTCGACGACGCCTACAAGCTGCATGAAAGCGGCGAAGTCACCGGCGACGCAGGCTTTTATCTGAAGCATTCCATCCGGGCCTGCCGCGGCGGCGTAGCGCGGGCGCACATCATCCCCTACGCGCTCGACGGCAGCCTGCTGCTCGAACTGTTCCTGCACGACGGCGTGGGTACGATGATCTCGTACGAGAACCTCGAAAGCCTGCGCGAAGCCACGCCGGACGACGTCGGCGGCATTCTTTCGCTGATCGAGCCGCTCGAATCCGACGGCACGCTGGTACGGCGAGGCCGTCACCAGATCGAACGGGACATCGACCATTTCTCGGTGATCGAGCACGATGGCGTGCTGTTCGGCTGCGCGGCGCTGTATCCGTATCCGCAGGAGCGCATCGGCGAAATGGCGTGTCTGACGGTCGCGCCTGAAGCACAAGGCACCGGCGACGGCGAGCGTCTGCTCAAGCGCATCGAACAACGCGCCCGGGCACGCGGCCTCACGCGGATTTTTGTGCTTACTACGCGCACCGAACACTGGTTCCTCAAGCGCGGCTTCGTCAAGGTCACGGTCGACGACCTGCCGGAAGACCGCCGCCGACTCTATAACTGGCAGCGCAAGTCGCTCGTGCTGATGAAACAGCTCTAAGCGACCCCATATAAAGCGACTGCCCGCCCCCACACCGATATAGGAGAAGCACAGCATGACTCGTATGGTTCAATGCGCGAAGCTCGGCAAGGAAGCCGAAGGTCTCGATTTCCCGCCGCTGCCGGGCGAACTCGGCAAGCGGATCTACGAAGGTATTTCCAAGGAAGCCTGGCAGGCCTGGTTGAAGCAGCAAACCATGCTGATCAACGAGAACCGCCTGAACATGGCCGATCCGCGTGCGCGCCAATATCTGATGAAGCAGACCGAAAAGTTCTTCTTCGGCGAAGGCGCGGATACGGCGCAGGGCTATGTGCCGCCGGCGGCCGAATAAGTCACGCCTGAATCACGCTTGAACCCCGCTTTGGCCCCACTTTTGCCACCGCGGCCAAAGCGTTTCAATCGGCATAGGGGACGGCCATGAGGCCGTACCCCTGCCACACCACCCGGCATGCGGGTCCGCACCGGGCGGTTCGGGAAGTTGAGGTTAGGAGAGCCGGGGTACACCCAGCCGGTCGAAGTAAGCGATGCTCAGCACACTCTTGAGCAGCCGGTCACTATTGCGCCACCAGCGACGACTGTTGGCCGCCACCTGTTGTGCCACCGTGAACGGCGCACCCAGCACACGCAGCGCCCGGTAAATCGTCGTGCCACGGCGCCAGTGTTTAAGCTGGATAGCCCGCAGCCGGTGACGCACCCATTTGTCCAATTCCAGCCAGACTCGTGGCGTTTGCGCCAGCCGGAAGTACGCTTTCCAACCCTGCACATAAGACCGTAACCGCTCTACCACTTCCTTCATGCTGCGCCCGCCAGAGCGACGGGTCAGTTCACGGATACGGTGTTTGAACGCCTGCAGCGGTTTGGCCGCCACCTTGCGCTTCACTACACCGCCCCGAGCGACCCACAGGCTGTAGCCCAGAAACTTGCGACCGAACACACTCGCGACCGCACTTTTGGTCTCGTTGACCTTCAGACGCAGTCGACCATACAGGCGTCGCAGCAGCGCCATCACCCGTTCGCCCGCACGACGGCTCCGAACGTAAACATTCGCGTCGTCGGCGTAGCGTGCGAAGCAGTGACCCCGCCGCTCCAGTTCCTTGTCCACCTCGTCGAGCAGTACGTTGGCCAGCAGTGGGGATAGCGGGCCGCCCTGCGGCGTGCCCTGATCCCGCTGCTGGACCACGCCGTCATCCATGATGCCGCTGTTCAGGTACGCACGGATCAGCCGGATTACGCCAGCGTCTCCAATCCGCTTCTGCAAACGGTCGATCAGGATGTCGTGGTTGACCCGGTCGAAGAACTTCTCCAGATCAACGTCCACCACGATTCGCCGGCCTGACTGCACGTACGATTGCGCGGCGAGTACTGCGTCGTGCGCACGCCGTCCGGGCCGGAAGCCGTAGCTGTGCTCGCTGAAGGTAGGGTCCAGAACCGGCTGCAAGACTTGCAGCAACGCCTGCTGGATCAGCCGATCCGTTACCGTCGGGATACCCAGCTCGCGCTCGCCCCCGTCTGGCTTTGGAATCGTCACCCGACGTACCGGACTGGGCCGGTACCTCCCCTTCAGCAACTGCTCTCGGATCACAGGCCACGCCGTCACCAGATGACGCGACGTCTGGTCAATATCCAGACCGTCCACGCCCGCGGCTCCTCCGTTAGCCCGTACCCGTTTGAACGCCTGCTTCAGGTTCTTTCTCGTCAGCGCCGCTTCCAGCAGCGCTGACCCTGTGTTCCCGAGTTCATGCCGCGGGCAGTAGGCTTCGTCGCTCACGGGTACACGCGCGGCTTCACCGCGCCCTACTCCCACTCGCCCCGTTTGCACGGGCATCTGACGCATTACCTGTCGCATCGACATGACGTTGAACACTCCTTCCCGTTCGGCCCTTCGTCACCAGCTTCAGCCTCCCCGGCTTATCCTGTGACTACTATGGCCTCTGCTGACTTCTCGCTCCGGCTCGACACCGTCGCCCTTTCAGGCATGAGGCGAGATCTCCCCAGGTAAGAACGCACTCCTTCACTGCACAGCCGCCGGATCTACGCCACCGCCCCTTGATCACGAGAGCTTTGCGGTTACATGCCCGCTCGCCCTGATCGGTAACGCCTTCTATCCGGTTCTTGTCCATCGGCTCGCAGTTTCGCTCCACGCTTCCTCCCCACGTCGGGTCGCCCTCACGCAGTTGCGCTTCGCTTCGCTCGCTGTGATCAACTTACGGTGGGACTTGCACCCACTGGAGTGCGCCCATGCTGGGCGCACATG
>NZ_MCAS01000005.1 GCF_003610895.1 Paraburkholderia fungorum | reverse complement strand
CTGCTGCCACCGCCGCTGCTGCCACCGCCGCTGCTGCCACCGCCACTGCTGCCACCGCCGCTGCTGCCGCCACCGCTGCTGCCACCGCCGCTGCTGCCGCCGCCGCTGCTGCCACTACCCCGACCGCCGCCGCCGGCCGCGCCCGAGCCTGCCGCGCCGCCGCCGCCATTGCCATTGCCGCTCGCAGCACCGCTACTGCTTCCCGCGCTCGCTGCTCCGTTGCTGGGGCCGCTGCCGCCGGCATAACGCGTGCAGCCGCCGACACTGGTGGTTATGCAGTTGCGCGGGCTGAACACCACGGCCGCGTCGTCGGCGGCGGTTGGTTCGTCGGGCGCGGTGCCGGTGGCCGCTGCGCCTGCTGCCGCCGCGCCGTCGTCCTGTGCGAGTTGCGTCGCGACGTGCACGCTGCTTGCCGGCTGCGGCGAACCGGCAGACGGCACCCACTTGGGGATCACATCCGTCGAGGCTGAATACGCGACCTGGGTGACGAGCAAAGCCACACCTGCCACGATCGCCGCACTTCGTAGAACCCCGCAGTAGTACTGATTGAATTTTCTGGTTTTCATCACGTCTCTCCCGAGGGAACGCCGACACCTCGCTGCCGTCATTTCCCACGCTGATTCCTCGACGGCGGGCCTGTCTGAACGCGGGCCACACCGTCCCCCCGGACTCTGGCTTGCGGATGCAAGTCAAGCACCATCACTGCCTTCCCGGCTGCGTAGCCGGTGCGCTGACCAGCACTTGAATGCGCGTCAGCCGATACCGTCGCGGTGCGCTTTTCGTCACGTATCGCTCTTGTCATGGCGATTTCCAAAAGCGACGCTTCAGACGATTTCCCGATCTCTTTGGTCCCTGATGTCTGGTCAGTTCTTAGCGATATCCATGCCATTGCCCGCAAAGCCTTGCGGCGACGGGTATCGAATAGGGGGCTGTGATGCCGGCGAGGAAAAAACGCATGAAAACGTTTCGGCGATGAAACGCAGCCCCGAAAAGCCGCCTTATTGCGCGTTATTCGTTGCGCGCGGCGTTTGCCGACCCGTCGATGGAGGCGTTGCCGGCGTCATCGCGCGAGGCGGTTTGCAGCGCGCGCAGTTCGTCGACGGGGATATGGCAGCGGATGCGATGCACGGACGGCCGGGCAGACGCCCCACTGCCGGCTTCGAGGAAGGGTGGGTCTTGCTGCTCGCAGATCGCGCCCAGCTTGCGCGGGCAGCGCGTGTGGAACACGCACCCGGACGGCGGCGAGGCGGCGCTCGGCAGATTGCCGGACAGGCGGATGCGGGTGCGGCCGTCGTGGGCGTCGAGCGTCGGCACCGAAGACAGCAACGCTTCCGTATAAGGATGATGCGGTCCGCCGAAGACCGCGGCGGCCGGTCCGATCTCCAGCAGCCGGCCGAGGTAGAGCACCGCGATGCGATCCGACAGATAGCGCACCACATGCAGATCGTGCGAAATGAACACGTAGCTCACACCGCGCTCGCGTTGCAGATCGGCGAGCAGATTGAGAATCGCGGCTTGCACGGAGACGTCGAGCGCGGAAGTGGGTTCGTCGCAAACAACCACGCGCGGTTCCCCGGCAAACGCGCGTGCGATCGCCACGCGCTGTTTGAGTCCGCCGGACAGTTGGCGCGTGCGTGAGCCGAGATAGCGCTCGGGCAAGCGCACCGCCGCCGTCAAGCTGGCGAGCCGTTCGTCGATCGCGGCGCCGCGCAAGGCGGTGAGGCGCGACAACGCGCGGCCGATCAGCCGCTTGACCGAATGGGCGCGATTGAGCGCCGAGTCCGGATTCTGGAACACGATCTGCAAGGACTTGACCTGCTCGTCGTTGCGTCGCGTGACGCGCGCGGCGAGCGGCGCGCCGTCGAGTTCGAGCACGCTGCCCGCGTCCGGTGTGAGCAGACCGAGCATCAGTTTCGCGAGCGTCGTCTTGCCGCTGCCGGATTCGCCGACGAGGCCGAGCGTTTCGCCACTGGCGAGATCGATCGAGACGCCGTCGACCGCGCGCAGTGGAGCGCCGGATACGTGGAAGGTTTTCGAGAGTTTGTCCGCGCGCAGCACGAGCGCAGGGCGCTCGCGGTCGCGCAATGCGCCGTCATGCAGCGGCAATGCTTCCACGGACGCACGCGGCAGTTCGATTGCGCGCTCGTGATAATGGCAGCGCGACATCTGATCGCCATGCGCGGCGCTCACCCGGTACGGCGGCGGCGCTTCACGGCGGCAGCGCTCGTCGGCGAGGCGGCAACGGTCCGCGTAAATGCAGCCTTGCGTGACCGAACCCGGCAAAGGCAGATTGCCCGCGATGGTATCGAGCCGCTCGGTGTCCTTGCTGCGCCCGGCACCCGGCAAACAGCGCAGCAGTCCAACCGTATGGGGATGACGTGGCCGCGCGAACACGTCCTGGGTCGCGCCTTCCTCGACCAGCTTGCCTGCATACAGCACGCCGACGCGCTCGCACATCCGTCCGATCACCGCGAGGTTGTGGCTGATGAACAGCACCGCGGTGCCGAGTTCCTCGCGCAACTGCGCCACCAGGTCGAGCACCTCGGCTTCGACGGTGGCGTCGAGCCCGGTGGTCGGTTCGTCGAGAATCAGCAAGGCCGGGTTCGAGGCGAGCGCCATCGCGATCACCACGCGCTGCTGCATGCCGCCCGATAACTGATGCGGATAACTATCCATCACCCGTTCGGGCGAAGCAATGCGCACACGCTGCAGTATCTCGACCGTGCGTTGCAGCGCTTCGTCGCGTGAAACCCCGGCCGCTTCGAATGCTTCCGTGACCTGGCGCGCGATCGTCAGTGACGGATTCAAGGCGCGCCCTGGGTCCTGGTAAACCATCGAAATCGCGTTCGCGCGCATCGTGCGCAACGCGTCGGCGTCGAGCTTCTGCACGTCCTGGCCGGCGATGATGATCTTGCCGGCCTTCACCTTGCCGTTGCGCGGCAGATAGCGCAGCGCCGCCATCGCGACCGTCGATTTACCGCAACCCGATTCGCCGACCAGACCATAGGCCTCGCCGCGCCGCACGCGAAACGAGACGTCCTGCAGCACTTCGCGATCGCGTCCGCGCATCCGGTACGTGACACTCAGGCCGACCACGGTCAGCGCATCCGTGCGGTCGCTCTTCGACACGTCGAAGGCCGGGAACGAGGCGGGCGGCGGGCCGTTCATCGGTCGAGCACTCCTTGCACGCTATCGGCGATCAGATTCACGCCGACCACCAGCGACGCGATGGCGCCGGCCGCGAACACGACCGTCCACCATGCACCGCCTGCCATCAGCGTGTACGACTCGGAGAGCGCGAGTCCCCAGTCGGCGGAAGGCGGCTGAATGCCGAAGCCGAGGAACGACAACGTGGCGACCGCGAAAATCGCATAGCCAAGCCGCACGGTCGCCTCCACGATAATCGGCGGCAGCACGTTCGGCAGAATCTCCGCGAACATGATGTACGGCGCGCGCTCGCCGCGCAGTTGCGCGGCGGCCACGTAGTCCAGATGCCGTTCGGCGAACACGGCGGCGCGTACCGTACGCGCGGTGATCGGCGTGAAGGTGATGCCGATCACGAGGATCACGGTGAAGTTCGACGCGCCGACCGCGGCCAGCGCGAGCAACGCGACGATCACGAGCGGCAACGCGAGCACGGCGTCGATCGCGCGGCCCACGACGTTGTCGACCCAGCCCTCGAAGTAGCCGACGATCAGGCCGAGGGCGGTTCCGGCGACCGTGCCGAGCAGGGTCGCGAGCGGGGCGATGGTCAGAATGTCGCGAGCACCGACGATCACGCGCGAAAACACGTCGCGGCCGAGTTGATCGGTGCCGAACCAATGCGTGCCGTCGGGCGGTGTCAGCGAGTTGAGCGGATCGGAGGCATACGGGTCGATCCGCACGATCCATTGCCCGGCGATCGCGCAGACGACCCACCAGCCGACGATCAACACGCCGACCACGAACGTGGGCGAGCGCAGCAGCACACGCAACTGGTCGAAGCGCGGCTCGGCAGCCGCGCGTGGCGCGGGCGGCGTGGCCGGCGGAACGATGCTGCTCATTCGGCGCTCCTCACCCGCAATCGCGGATTGAGCAGGACGTGCAGCGCATCGGCGACGAGATTGGCGACGGTGTAGACCACGCCGATCGTCAGCACGCCCGCTTCGAGCATGGGAAAGTCCTTGGCCTTGGCCGCGTTGTAAATCAGCGAGCCGATGCCTTGATAGTGGAACAGCGTCTCGACCACCACGAGACCGCCGATCATATAGCCGAGTTGTGTCGCGGCCACGGTGATGGTCGGCAGCAGCGCATTGCGCAAGACGTGCCGCCAGATCACGGTACGGCGCGGCAAGCCCTTGAGGATCGCGGTGCGGGTGTAATCCGCGTCGAGTGCTTCGACGGTGCCCGCGCGGGCCATCCGCGCGATGTAGCCGAAAAACACCAGCACTAGCGGCAGCACCGGCAGAATCAGATGCCGCAACTGTTCGAGCGCGCTCGCTTCGGGCGGATACGACGCTTCGATCGGCAGCCAGCGCAGCCACACGCCGAACACCAGAATCAGCACGATCGACGAAACGAATTCCGGCACCACGGTGGCCGACAAACCGGCGATGCTGATGGTGCGATCGAGCCAGCGTCCCGCATGCATCGCCGACCACACACCGCCCGCAATGCCGAGCGGCACGACGACGATAAACGCGAGCAGGCCGAGCTTGGCCGAATGCGCCAGTGCCTCGGCAATAAACGGTCCGACCGGTTCGCGGTATGCATAGGAGAGGCCCATGTCGCCGCGCACGAAATGCGAGATCCACTCCACGTATTGCGTCATGAGCGGGCGGTCCGCGCCAAGCTGGTGATTGAGCGCGGCGACCGCGCGTGCGTCGGCGAGCGGCCCGAGCACCGCACGGCCGATATCGCCAGGCAGCAACTGCCCACCCGCGAATACGATCACCGACAGCAGCCACAGCGTGATCAGCGACAAACCGAGCCGGGTCGCCAGAAATCGCACGACGCGCCCGGCGTTGCCGCTCGAGACCGGGGACGCGGAAGGGGTCACCGTGGTCGACATCGTGAACTCCTGCCGAAGAAGTGCCGTGCACTCAAGCTTGCACTCAACCGTGCGCTCGACATCACGCGCTTAACACCGCGCGATCGAAATAAAGCTGCGCGAGTGCGGTGAAGCGCACGCCATTTACTTCCTTACGCATCGCGATCAGTTGATCGTAGAAGAACGGGATGATGACGGGCGTTTCGTCGAGCAACAAGGTCTGGATCTGTCCGGAGATCTTTCGCTGCGTGCCCAGGTCGATCGCCGCGACGAACTGCGCGACCAGTTGATCGTATTGCGGGTTCTTGAAATGCGCGGCATTCCACGTGCCGGTGCTGGTGAGCGGCGCATTCAGGAACACGTTCGGCACACCGCGGTGACCGTAATCGGTGATGCCGAGCGGCGAGTCGAGCCAGTCCGATTTGCCCGGCGTGCCCGCGCCGTAGTACAGCGACTGGCTTTCCACTTTCAGATTGATGCGCACGCCGATTGCCTTCGCCGCGTTCTGCACGACCACCGCGAGATCGGGAATCTCCATGTACTTTTCGGTGGTCAGCGTGACGTCGAAACCGTTCGGCACGCCCGCTTGCGCAAGCAGTTGCTTCGCTTTCGCGATGTCGATCCTGCGTTGCGCAACGCCTGCGTCGGAAGACGGAAACACCGGCGCGAACGGGCTGTCGTTGCCGAGCTGCGCGCGGCCCTTGAACAGACCTCGCACGAGCACGTCGCGATCGAGCGACAACGCCAGTGCCTGCCGGACGCGCTTGTCCTTGAACAGGGGGCTGTCGTTGCGCATGTGAATCTGGCGATGCGCGCTCGATTTCACGCCGACCGCTTTGTAGTCCGGATTATTCAGGATGCCGGCACCACCCTGCACGGTGAACGTACCCATCACGTCGGCCTGACGACCTTGCAGCGCGAGCAATTGCGCCTGTTCGTCGGCGTAGAACGAGAACTGTACGCGTTGTGGTAACGCTTTATCGCCCCAGTAATCGGGATTGCGCACGAAAGACGCGCCAACCTTCGCCTGATACTTCTCGAGCTTGAACGGACCGGTGCCGATGAAGCTCTTTTCGTAACCGCCCGCATAGTTCGCGGGCAGGATCACGGCGTTGTAATTGTCCGAAGAAACGTAGTAGGGGAAGTTGCCGTTCGGCGCGTCGAGATGGAAGGCAACCGTGTGTTCGTCGACTACTTTCGCGCCGCCTTTGGACAGCACGCCCTTGAGCACTGAGAGCGCCGCCGAACCGCTTGCCGGATCGGCGAGACGATCGAAGGTGGCGACGACGTCTTTGGCGGTGAATGCCTGGCCGTCGTGGAATTTGACGTTCGAGCGTAGCTTGAAGGTCCACACATCGCCTTTGTCGTTCGGTTTCCACGACAAGGCAAGCGCCGGCTTCAGCACGAGCTTTTCGCCGTCGTCGTCGATCAGGAATTCACCGGTCTGATTGAGCAGCGCGAGACTCGCGGCATCGGTCACCGTGAGCGGATCGACCGCGCCGGCCGGCGTCAGGTGAGCCACGCGGATCGTCTGGTTAGAGGGGCCCGGCGTGCCTTGCGCGCGCGCGAGCGGCGCATTCAGTACGCCGCCGCCAGCCAGTGACAAACCGATCACGCCGGCATAGCGCAGCAGATCGCGGCGCGTGATACGGCCGGCGATGAATTCGTCGATGGCGTGATTGCCGTAGGCGTCGGCGGTGCGGCGGGCCAGGTCGAGTTCGGGAAGTCGATCCGCGGGAGTCTTCATTGATGGAGTGTCCAGTCCGTTCTGCTGTCGGTTCTGAAGGGCCGCGCCGGATGCGCGCGACGGGGCGGCTGATTGCCATGACGAAAAACTGCCATGAGCCGCCATGCTGAAATGCGGTTTCAGTGTAAGCGATTGCCCACTGGTTCGGAGCGCCCGCCGCGCGCTCCGGTTCCGGATCGCGGATAAAAGGGCCGGTGTGTGTCGTCGCCACAACGCTCGGTGGCCTGTGTCGCGAGAAGCGCACGAAAGTGCAGGATGCCGCAGCGCGGGAATCGCTGCGTCGTCGTCGGCTTCGTGGAAACGTTACCGATCACGCCACGCAAGCGGGTTGGATTTACCGCGCAACGGTGCGGGGGCGGCGCCAGCGATGGAGCAGCACCGAGCCGATCCAGCAGGCCACGAAGGTGGCGACGATGCCGTAGCCCAGTTCGCCGAAGCGCTCGTTGAGGCTCGCCACCGCGTCCCATACGCCGCCGTTCAGACCGAGCTTGTCCGATAGCAGCCCCAACGCTTCGACGCCGCCAATGACAATCGCCACCACCGCCGAAACGAACGTGATGCTCGCGTTGTAGTAGAGCTTGCGCTTCGGGTCGTCCATGGCCCAGCCGTAAGCGTGGACCATCAGCACGTTGTCGGTCGAATCGACCAGCGTCATGCCGGCGGTGAAGAGCGCGGGGAACACGAGGATCGAATACAGCGGCAGACCTTTGCCGGCCTCGGACGCGGCAATCGCCAGCAGGCCGATCTCGGTCGCGGTGTCGAAGCCGAGGCCGAACAGCACGCCGACCGGGTACATGTGCCAGCTTTTCGTCACAAGCCGGAACATCGGCCGCAGCGCGCGCGACAGCAGGCCGGCGGGCGCGATGCCGGCCGCGGTTTCAGCAGCGAGTTCGCCGCCGCGCTGGACGTGGCGATAGCGGCGCCACACGTCGCGCAGAATCACGAGGTTCACGCAGGCCAGCACCAGCAGAAACACGGCCGACACGATGGTGCCGATCGTACCGCCCACGGCCTTGAAGGTTTCGAAGCGGTCGTGCAGCGAATGCGCGGTCCAGGCAATGCCGGCCGTTGCCAGAATCACGATCGTCGAATGGCCCAGCGAGAACGACAGGCCTACGCCGAGCGGCCGCTTGCCCGCCTGCATCAGCTTGCGCGTGACGGCGTCGATCGCGGCGATGTGGTCCGCGTCGACCGCGTGACGCAGACCGAAACCATACGCGAGCAACGCCGTGCCGAGCAGCAGCGGATAGTGGCGAAACGCGATCAGCGCCCACGCCCATGCACCGAGATTGGCGGCGATCAGTACGGCATAGAGCGTGATGAGGCGAGGGCGCAGCGAGGCGGTCGGCGTCATGAGTTGCGTGAGAAAAGTTTAGTGATCGTGCGGATGCTTGTGAATCGGATCGACCCAGAAGACCGTTTCCGGCGCCTCCACCGCGTCGATATTCAGATTCACCACCACCGCTTCATTGTCGCTGCGCACCAGCACGCACTCGAGCGGCTCGTCGGTGCTCGCGTTGATTTCCTGATGCGGCACATAGGGCGGCACGAAGATGAAGTCGCCTGGGCCCGCCTCGGCCGTGAACTCCAGATGCTCACCCCAGCGCATGCGTGCCTGGCCGCGCACCACGTAGATCACGCTTTCGAGTGCGCCGTGATGATGCGCGCCAGTCTTTGCATTCGGATGGATCGTCACGGTGCCGGCCCAGATTTTCTGTGCGCCGACGCGCGCCGCGTTGATCGCCGCCGCGCGATTCATGCCCGGCGTTTGCGCGGTATTGCTGTCGAGCTGGTCTGCCTTGATGACCTTGACGCCGTGCTCGCGCCAGTCGACCGGCGCCGACGCATGCTCGTCCTTGTAATGCGGGTGTTCGTGATCCTGGCTCATGGTGTGCCTCCTCGTGGGCGGGCGTCCGGGTGCTGGGCGCGGTGCCTTGCGGCATTTTTGCACGTTCAAAAACGTGTGTGTTGCCTGCGGCCGCGGGCGGTTTTGTGGGCGAAAAAAAAAGCCCATCCACAGGGGACGGGCTTTTTGCTGTCTGCTTTCATGGCTTAGCAGGCCGCAGCACATCGCGTGCGGCAACCTGCGGCGCTTACTTCTGCTTTGCGTTGATCACGGCTTCCGCGACGTTGCTCGGCGTTTCCGCGTAGTGCTTGAACTCCATCGTGTAGGTCGCGCGGCCTTGCGTGGCCGAACGCAGCGACGTCGAATAGCCGAACATTTCCGCGAGCGGCACTTCGGCACGCACCAGCTTGCCGCCGCCCCCGGCGATGTCTTCCATGCCTTGGACCATGCCGCGGCGGCTCGACAGATCGCCCATCACGTTGCCCATGAAGTCTTCCGGCGTTTCCACCTCCACCGCCATCATCGGTTCGAGCAGCACGGGCCTCGCCTTGCGCATCGCGTCCTTGAAGGCCATCGAACCGGCCATACGGAATGCGTTTTCGTTCGAGTCGACGTCGTGGTACGAACCGAAGGTCAGCGTCACCTTCACGTCGACCACCGGATAGCCTGCCAGCACGCCGGCTTTCAGCGTTTCCTGAATGCCCTTGTCGACCGCCGGAATGTATTCGCGCGGAATCACACCGCCCTTGATAGCGTCGACGAATTCGTAGCCCTTGCCTTGCGGCGCAGGTTCGAGCGTGATCACCGCGTGACCGTACTGGCCGCGCCCGCCCGACTGCTTGACGAACTTGCCTTCGACATCCTCGATCTTGTTGCGCACCGTTTCGCGGTAAGCCACCTGCGGCTTGCCGACGGTCGCCTCGACGCCGAACTCGCGCTTCATGCGGTCGACCAGAATCTCCAGGTGCAGCTCGCCCATCCCGGAGATGATGGTCTGGCCGGATTCTTCATCCGTCTGCACGCGGAACGACGGGTCTTCCTGCGCCAGACGATTGAGCGCGATGCCCATCTTTTCCTGGTCGACCTTGGTCTTCGGCTCGACGGCCTGCGAAATCACCGGCTCCGGGAAAATCATCCGCTCGAGAATGATCACGTGCTGCGGATCGCACAGCGTGTCGCCAGTAGTCGCTTCCTTCAGGCCGACTGCCGCGGCGATGTCGCCCGCGTAGACTTCCTTGATTTCCTTGCGCTCGTTCGCATGCATCTGCAGGATCCGGCCGAGGCGCTCCTTCTTCTCCTTGACCGCGTTGTAGACGGTGTCGCCCGAATTCACCACGCCCGAATAAACGCGGAAAAAGATCAGCTGGCCGACGAACGGGTCGGTCATGATCTTGAAGGCGAGCGCCGAGAACGGATCGTCGTCGCGCGGATGACGTTCGATCTCCTTGTCGTGTTCGTCGTGACCCGTGATGGCGGGCACGTCGACCGGCGACGGCAGATAGTCGATCACCGCGTCGAGCATGGCCTGCACGCCCTTGTTCTTGAACGCGCTGCCGCACAGCATCGGCACGATCTCGTTGGCGATGGTGCGCACACGAATGCCGTGCTTGATTTCCTCCTCCGTCAGCACACCGCCATGCAGGTACTTGTCGAGCAGTTCCTCGCTCGCTTCAGCGGCGGCCTCGACCATCTTGTCATGCCATTCCTTCGCGGTATCCGCGAGTTCGGCCGGGATGTCGCGGTATTCGAACTTGATCCCCTGGTTTTCTTCGTCCCAGTAGATCGCCTTCATCTTGACGAGGTCGACCACGCCCTGGAAATGATCTTCCGCACCGACCGGAATCTGGATCGGCACGGCGACACCCTTCAGGCGATCGCCGATCTGCCGCTGCACGCGGAAGAAGTCCGCGCCCACACGGTCCATCTTGTTGACGAACGCAATGCGCGGCACCTTGTACTTGTTCGCCTGGCGCCACACGGTTTCGGATTGCGGCTGCACGCCGCCGACCGAGTCGTACACCATGCACGCGCCGTCGAGCACGCGCATCGAGCGTTCCACTTCAATCGTGAAGTCGACGTGGCCCGGAGTGTCGATGATGTTGATCCGATGTTCGGGATAGTTGCCGGCCATGCCCTTCCAGAAGGCGGTGGTGGCCGCCGACGTGATGGTGATGCCGCGCTCCTGCTCCTGTTCCATCCAGTCCATCGTGGCAGCACCGTCGTGAACCTCGCCGATCTTGTGGGTCACGCCTGTGTAGAACAGGATGCGTTCAGTAGTGGTGGTTTTGCCGGCGTCGATGTGAGCGCTAATGCCGATATTCCGGTAGCGCTCGATGGGAGTCTTGCGGGGCACGTGAACCTCCTTGAAATGGCGCGCCTGAAACGCTTGCCGGGCAACAGTCTGTGCCGCCCGGGGAGCCTCTTTGCTGCTTTGCTAAGAATACTAGGATAGCGCGTCGGCCTGTCTTTTGCAGGAATCTTGCCAGCCGCGCGTGATGGCCTGCTGGTATGGCTCCCGGCGCGGCGCGGATCGCTTTCGCGCCATGTTGGGCATTCTTAGGCCTACGTGGAACGCAAAAAAGCCGGCGCCTCGCGAAAGGCACCGGCTTTTCCGGAAAGCGGCCGCTGAAGACGCGGCAGGGTATCGCCGTGGCGGCGCGCGTTTACTGCGCGGCCGGCAACCCCTGGATTTTCATCCCCGGCTTGATGCCTTTCGACGAGAACCAGCCCTTGCTCATTTCCAACGCATACACGCCGTTGTTCTTCGGGCAGTGATTGTTGGTGGTTTCGGCCTGCATTTCGTCGATGTCGGTGACCGTGCCGTCGGCGCGCATGAAAGCGATCGACAGCGGGATCAACGTGTTCTTCATCCAGAAGCAGTGCACGGCGTTTTCATTGAAGACGAACAGCATGCCTTCATTCGGCGCAAGCGTCGTGCGATACATCAGGCCTTGTTCGCGGTCCGCGTCGTTGGCGGCGACAGCTGCGTCGATCACGAACATGCCCGCCGTCAGCTTCGCGCGCGGGAAGTCGCCGGGCTGTTTCGCGCCGGCCGGCATCTGTTGCGCATGAGCGGGGGCAGCGGTGGTCGCGGCGAACGAAATCGCGGCGAGCGGCAGTGCAACGGCAACAGCGAAACGCGCAATCAACGAGCGCATGGGAAATCGCACGGCATGACTCCTTGCTGGAAATTAACCCGCGAATGTTACGCGAGCGCGTCAAAAACAAAAAGGCAGATCGCCTTGCGGTGATCTGCCTTTCAACGCCGTAAGAACGGCAATGAAGCGTGTTCTTGACTGCGTTTTTACGACAAACTTACTCCGATGCGCCCGAAGCTGCAGCAGCAGCTGCTGCCTTCTTGTGCGACTTCTTGTGCGACTTCTTGTGTTCAGCCTTCTTTGCCGACGAAGCAGCTGCTGCCGGAGCTGCCGAAGCTGCTGCCGGTGCCGAAGCTTGTGCGAATGCTGCCGTTGCGAAGAGGCCAGCGACCAGAGCGGCGATCAGTTTGTTCATTTTGTAAATCCTCAGCTTGAGTTAATTAACCAAATGACCCGGTTATATGTAGAGTCATGTCGGTAAACGTGCCATCCACCTTTCGGTTGACAGCCGCATCGACATTTTTTTCGACGCGTCTGCTTAGCGCTCAGACTGCCTGTACTCGCCGCGCAAGCGGCTTGTGCAAAGGCTCTTAAGGCTGAATGCCGGATAGCTTTGGGCGGCATCTGCGTCGAATAACGCGTGAGCTTGCGCGCTGGTTGACGTGTTTTTTGTGGAAAATTTATATGCCGGCGTGCTGATGCAAATGAATGGCTGAGCAGTGGTCGCGAGCGCAATTGTTTCACGCGGTTTTACGTTGGTTTCACGCGCTATTTTTGTTTGCGGATACAACGAGTTAGCCTTTTCTCCGCGGGTGCGGAAACGATCTCGATGCGAGTTCGCCGCGGCAATGGCGCGCAGCCAGGCAGCATCAGACCACGCCGTCCCATGGCGCGTTCAGCGGTAACTCAACACTCTCTCCTGGCTGCAGTCCGAGCGAAAAAATATCGAGTGCGCCGATACCGGCGCGTACGAGACGCAACGTCGGAAAACCGACCGCAGCGGTCATGCGTCGCACCTGACGGTTCTTGCCCTCGGTAATCGACAACTCGATCCATGTGGTCGGAATCGCGGCGCGATAGCGGATCGGCGGTGTGCGTGCCCAGAGCGAGTCGGCAGGCTCGACGTACTCCGCGCGGCAGGGCCGCGTCACGTAATCGCCGAGATCGACGCCGCGCGCGAGCTTCTTCAGCGTGGCATCGTCCACCGCACCTTCTACTTGCGCCCAATAACGTTTGACCAGTTTGTGGCGCGGTTCGGCGATGCGGGCTTGCAGCGCGCCGTCATCAGTGAGAAGCAACAGTCCTTCACTATCGGAATCGAGCCGGCCCGCCGGATAGACGCCGGGCACTTTCACCCAATCGGCCAGCGACGCCCGTGTTTCGTGCGGCGAAAACTGACAGATGGTGCCGAACGGTTTGTTCAGGGCGAGAAGTCGCATAAGGGAATCGAAGAAGGTCGGTCGGCGCGGGCCGCGGTGGTGGCGTGCCACACAAACCGGGCGGGGCGCTGGCCCAATAGTAAAGCGCGGAATAATAATGCATAATCAGTTTCAGTAAATCAGTTGTCTTATATAAGACATAAGAGTAAAGCGTCTTGCCGGTTTTGATTTTCGACAATGTTGGAAAACCCCGAGCCGCTCCGGCCTCGTTGCCGCGCCGGCGTGGGCTAGAATAGGCGACCAGGCCGCTCGCGGGCGTCCGGCATAGCGCGTAGCGAGGAGCACCCAGTTTCCGCAGTCTCCCATCAGCTTTCAGCACAGCCTTCACTGGAGTCCGATCATGCCGTATCAGCACATCAAGGTTCCGACCGGCGGTGACAAGATCACCGTCAACGCAGATTTCTCGCTCAACGTTTCCGACCAGCCGATCATTCCGTATATCGAAGGCGACGGCACGGGCTTCGACATTACGCCGGTGATGTTGAAAGTGGTGGATGCGGCGGTAGAAAAAGCCTATGCGGGCAAGAAGAAAATCCACTGGATGGAAATCTACGCCGGCGAGAAATCGACCAAGGTGTACGGCCCGGACGTGTGGCTGCCGGAAGAAACGCTGCAGGTGCTGAAGGAATACGTCGTCTCGATCAAGGGGCCGCTCACCACGCCGGTTGGCGGGGGCATCCGTTCGCTGAACGTCGCGCTGCGCCAGGAGCTCGATCTGTATGTTTGCCTGCGCCCGGTGCAGTACTTCAAGGGCGTGCCTTCGCCGGTGCGTGAGCCTGAGAAGATCGACATGGTGATCTTCCGCGAGAACTCGGAAGATATCTATGCCGGCATCGAATGGCCTGCCGGCTCGGAAGACGCGAAGAAGGTCATCAAGTTCCTGCGCGAAGAAATGGGCGTGAAGAAGATCCGCTTCCCGGAAACCTCGGGAATCGGTGTCAAGCCGGTGTCGCGTGAAGGCACGGAGCGCCTCGTGCGCAAGGCGATCCAGTATGCGATCGACAACGATCGCCGCTCGGTCACGCTCGTGCATAAGGGCAACATCATGAAGTTCACGGAAGGCGCTTTCCGCGACTACGGTTATGCGCTGGCGCAGAAGGAATTTGCCGCGGAACTGATCGACGGCGGCCCGTGGATGAAGATCAAGAACCCGAAAACGGGCGGCGACATCGTGGTGAAAGACGTGATCGCCGACGCGTTCCTGCAGCAGATCCTGCTGCGTCCGGCCGAATACGACGTGATCGCCACGCTGAATCTGAACGGCGACTACGTTTCGGACGCGCTGGCCGCGCAAGTCGGCGGTATTGGGATTGCGCCGGGCGCGAACATGTCGGATTCGGTCGCCATGTTTGAAGCCACGCACGGCACGGCCCCGAAGTACGCCGGCAAAGACTACGTGAATCCGGGTTCGGAAATTCTCTCGGCTGAGATGATGTTGCGTCACATGGGCTGGACTGAAGCGGCCGATCTGATCATCAAGTCGATGGAAAAGTCGATTCTGCAAAAACGTGTCACGTACGATTTCGCGCGTTTGATGGAAGGTGCGACACAAGTGTCCTGTTCGGGCTTCGGTCAGGTCTTGATCGGAAATATGTAAGCGATTCGCACCGGCCTGTCCGGCTTGAATCGAAAACCCCGGCGCCGCGAGGCGGCCGGGGTTTTTTCATGGCCGCTAACAGGTGCGCATCGAAAGCGTTCGGAAAGGAATGCGGGTATCCATTATCTGGGACATTCGCTCAATCGATGTATCGGGCCGCGGTGGCGATTCACTTCAAGGTGCGAATCGGATTAGAACGACTCGCCAAAAAAAGAAACCCGGCATTGAGCCGGGTTTCAAAGGACGGGTAACGAACAGTTTCAGGCAGGTGCCTGGATGTTCGATGCCTGTTTGCCTTTCGGGCCTTGCACGACCTCGAAGGTTACTTTTTGACCTTCCTTGAGGGTCTTGAACCCATTCATCTGGATGGCCGAGAAGTGTGCAAACAGATCCTCGCCGCCTTCGTCAGGCGTGATGAATCCGAAACCTTTTGCGTCATTGAACCATTTGACCGTACCAGTTGCCATTCCAACTTCCCCTGTAACTCATGTCACTACCACGAGCCCTCGAAAAGCTCGACGGCCGCACGATGCAGCCGCTCCCTCCTCACAAGCTCACCAACGGCATTTTTTCGAAATTATGGCGCAGTGAAAAAAGTGCCAGCTTGATTGTTGAGGCTCTTTATTCGAGTGTCAAGAAAATTTTGAGACGTCGTTGTCGTGTTGCAAACAGGCGTTTCCAGGGTTTTTCCGGCTTTTGTTTTGTTATGTGCGGTTGCCCGAGCGGGGTGTCTTGAAAAGTCGCATAATCGACTCACATGCAGTTCTGCGGGTCGTACAAACTACCGGTACAGGCCGGGCGAGCAGCTTCAGCCAGTACTGGCAGGTTGTGCGATACTCGATCCGACTGCGGCGCAGCACGACTGCGACGCTTCACAGGATAGGGGCCGGCTCCGCAATCGGCTCGTCGAATGACGCAACGCCGTGGGGGTAATTACCCATCAGGCGGTGGCGAACGGGCTCACCGGCCGGTATGCCGGGTTTTGACAGGATTGCGGGCCTGTCCTAGTTGTTTAGAATGGGTGTATGGCGATTATCCCGGACAAGCAGGACAGCACCGTACTGGAGCGGCAGGAGAAAAAGCTCAAGCCGCCATCCATGTACAAGGTGGTGCTGCTGAATGACGACTTCACGCCAATGGAATTTGTCGTGATGATCGTGCAGGAATATTTCAATAAAGATCGTGAAACCGCAACGCAGGTGATGTTGAAGGTGCATCGCGAGGGCAGGGGAGTTTGTGGGGTCTATACGCGGGACATCGCGTCGACCAAAGTCGAGCAAGTCGTTACCCACGCACGGCAGGCCGGGCATCCGCTGCAGTGTGTGATGGAGGAAGCATGATTGCCCAGGAACTGGAAGTCAGCCTGCACATGGCGTTCATGGAAGCACGCCAGGCGCGGCACGAGTTCATAACGGTCGAACACCTTTTGCTGGCACTGTTGGACAATCCAACGGCTGCGGAGGTGTTGCGTGCATGCGCGGCCAATATCGAGGATCTGCGCCAGAACCTGCGCAATTTCATTCATGACAACACGCCTACCGTGCCTGGCACGGACGACGTCGACACGCAGCCCACGCTGGGTTTCCAGCGTGTGATCCAGCGCGCGATCATGCATGTGCAGTCCACCTCGAATGGCAAGAAGGAAGTGACCGGCGCGAATGTGCTGGTGGCGATCTTCGGCGAGAAGGATTCGCATGCGGTGTACTACCTGCAGCAGCAGGGCGTGACGCGTCTGGACGTGGTGAATTTCATCTCGCATGGCATCGCGAAGACCAGCAGCACGGACGCCGCGAAAGCGAGCGACGCGAATGCCGAGTCCGACGAGGCCGCCGCGCAGAAGGAAACGCCGCTCGCCCAGTTCACGCAGAACCTGAACCAGATGGCGAAAGACGGCCGCATCGATCCGCTGATCGGGCGCGAGTCTGAGGTCGAGCGCGTGGTGCAGGTGCTATGCCGCAGGCGCAAGAACAATCCGCTGCTGGTCGGTGAGGCCGGGGTGGGCAAGACCGCGATCGCCGAAGGGCTCGCCTGGCGCATTACGCGCGGCGAAGTGCCGGATATCCTGGCCGATGCGCAGGTGTATTCGCTCGACATGGGCGCGCTGCTGGCCGGCACCAAGTACCGCGGTGACTTCGAGCAACGTCTGAAGACGGTCCTCAAGGAATTGAAGGAGCGTCCGCACGCCATTCTGTTCATCGACGAAATTCATACGCTGATCGGCGCGGGCGCCGCATCGGGCGGCACGCTCGACGCATCGAATCTGCTGAAGCCGGCGTTGTCGTCGGGCACGCTCAAGTGCATCGGCGCCACCACGTTCACCGAATATCGCGGCATCTTCGAAAAAGACGCGGCTTTGTCGCGCCGTTTCCAGAAGGTCGACGTGACCGAGCCGACCGTCGAGCAGACGGTGGCGATTCTGCGCGGGCTGAAGTCGCGTTTCGAAGAGCACCACGGCGTGAAGTATTCGTCGGGTGCGCTGTCGGCGGCGGCTGAGTTGTCGGCGCGCTTCATCACGGATCGTCATCTGCCGGACAAGGCGATCGACGTGATCGACGAAGCAGGCGCGGCGCAACGCATCCTGCCGAAGTCGAAGCAGAAGAAAACCATCGGCAAGAACGAGATCGAAGAAATCATCTCGAAGATTGCACGCGTCCCGCCGCAAAGCGTGTCGCAAGATGATCGCAGCAAGTTGCAAACGCTGGATCGGGATCTGAAGAGCGTGGTGTTCGGGCAAGACCCGGCTATCGACGCGCTGTCGGCCGCGATCAAGATGGCGCGTGCGGGCCTCGGCAAGCTCGACAAGCCGATCGGTGCGTTCCTATTCTCGGGCCCCACGGGCGTCGGCAAGACGGAAGTGGCGAAGCAGCTGGCGTTCACGCTAGGGATCGAGCTGATCCGCTTCGACATGTCGGAGTATATGGAGCGTCATGCGGTGAGCCGGTTGATTGGCGCGCCGCCGGGCTATGTCGGTTTCGACCAGGGTGGTTTGCTCACCGAAGCTGTCACGAAGAAGCCGCATTGCGTGCTGCTGCTCGACGAAATCGAGAAGGCGCATCCGGACATCTACAACGTGCTGCTGCAGGTGATGGACCACGGCACGTTGACGGACAACAACGGCCGCAAGGCGGATTTCCGCAACGTCATCATCATCATGACGACGAACGCGGGCGCCGAGGCAATGGGCAAGTCGGTGATCGGTTTCACGAACCGTCGGGAAACCGGCGACGAAATGGTCGACATCAAGCGCATGTTCACGCCGGAGTTCCGTAACCGTCTGGACGCAACGATCAGCTTCCGCTCGCTCGATGAGGAAATCATCATGCGCGTGGTCGACAAGTTCCTGATGCAGCTGGAAGACCAGTTGCATGAGAAGAAGGTCGATGCGCTCTTCACCGACGCGCTGCGTGCTCACCTCGCCAAGCACGGTTTCGATCCGTTGATGGGCGCGCGGCCGATGCAGCGTCTGATCCAGGATACGATCCGCCGTGCGCTGGCCGACGAGCTGCTGTTCGGCAAGCTGATGAACGGCGGCCGCGTGACGGTCGACGTGGATGCGGAAGACAAGGTGCAGTTGACCTTCGACGAGCATCCGGCGCCGCGCAATCCGAATCCGGAAGCGGTCGAGGTCGAGTAAATTTCAGGCGTTACGGCTGGCAGAAAAAACGGCGCGGGTTTAAACCCGCGCCGTTTTTTTATGGCCATTTCAGTTCGCTTCGACCAACAGCCCTCAGTCTGCAGTTGGCGACCCGGAGCCGATTACGCACTCAATGCTTGCCGGTGCTCCCGAAGCCGCCCGCACCACGCTCGCTGCTTTCGAAATCGTCGACGATATTGAATTCGGCCTGAACCACCGGCACGATCACGAGTTGCGCGAGGCGCTCCATCGGATTCAGCACGAACGTGGTCTCGCCGCGGTTCCACGTCGAGATCATCAGCTGACCTTGATAATCCGAATCGATCAGGCCGACTAAATTGCCCAGCACGATCCCATGTTTATGACCCAGCCCCGAGCGCGGCAGAATCAACGCCGCATAACCCGGATCGCCGACGTGAATTGCCAGACCCGTCGGTACCAGCGCGGTTTCGCCGGGTTTCAGCGTCAACGGTTCGTCGAGGCAGGCGCGCAGGTCGAGGCCCGCGCTGCCGGTGGTGGCGTAGGCCGGGAGTTGTTCGCGCATGCGCGCATCGAGGATCTTCAGGTCGAGTTTCATGCAGGTTCGAAGGGTTAGGGAGTAGAGGCCGGGCGTCCGGTTTGGAACGCGTCGGCGAGAAGTTCATAGGAGCGCAGCCGGGCGCGGTAGCTGCCCGCTACGGTGAGCACAATCAGTTCGTCGGCCTGGAACTGTTCCTGCAACGCATGCAGCCGCTCCGTGACGGTTTCCGGCGTGCCGACGATACTGCGCGGCTTCTCGCGGTCGATCACCAGACGCTCGCGCTCGCCGTATTCCTGAGCGAGGCCCTGTTCGACGGTTGGGATCGGCGCATTCAGGCCGTAGGCCATTTGCACGCGACGCAGGTCGACGGCTTTTTCCAGATCGGCGGCTTCCTGCTCGGTGTCCGCGCAGATCACGAATACGGCTGCGGCCAGATAGGGCTGCTGCGTTTCCAGGCTCGCTTTGAAGCGATCACGATAAGCATGTGCGACCTGATGCCCAAAATGCGCGTTGATGAAATGCGCAAACGCAAAGCGGATGCCGAGCTGTGCCGCGAGCAGGCCGCCGAATTCACTCGAGCCAAGCATCCACAGTTGCGGACGCGTGGCAATCTGCGGTTGCAGCAACACGCCGTGCGCGAGGTGATCTTCGGGCAGCGTGCCGTGCATCAGGCCGACCAGATCGGCAACCTGTTGCGTGAAAATGTCGCCGCGATTGTAGGCGCCGGCCGCGACCGCTTGCGCCGTGCGCATGTCGCCGCCGGGGGCGCGCCCTACGCCGAGATCGATGCGATTGGGAAACAGCGCCTCGAGCATCATGAATTGCTCGGCAACCTTGAACGGGCTGTAGTACGGCAGCATGACGCCGCCGGAGCCCACGCGGATGCGTTTGGTGATGCTGCCGAGGCGCGCCAGCATCACCTCGGGGCAGGGATTCGACACGCCGCGCAAGCCGTGATGCTCGGCGCACCAATAGCGCGTGTAACCGAGGTCGTCGGCGAGCTGCGCGAGTTCGAGGGTGGCGGCGATGGCGTCCGCCACTGAGTGTCCGTCGATCACGGGCGTTTGATCGAGCACGGAAAGTAGCGTCATGTCAGTACTGCTCCAGATACAGATAACCCGGTGCGCTGGAGGCGCAGGCGGCGAGCCCGGTGGCCGCCGCGTGCGGCCTTAGCGGATCCGACTTGCGTCGGGCAGACGTCGGGCAATTTCCACGATCAATGCGCGCGCGAGCGTCTGCTTGTCGGCGCGCGGCAGCTTTGTGGCGCCGCCTGCTTCGAACAGGATGACTTCGTTGTCGTCGAGACCGAACGTCAACGGGCCGAGATTGCCGATCAGAAGCGGCACGTTCTTGCGCAGGCGCTTTTCTTCACCGTGCACTTCGAGGTCGCCGCTTTCCGCTGCAAAGCCGACTGCGAAAGGCGGATGCGGCAGCTTGGCCACGGACGCCAGAATGTCCGGATTCTCGACGAAGGTGAAGGTGGGCAGCGCGCGCTCCGCGGTCTTCTTGATCTTCTGTTCGCTCACGTGATCGACACGCCAGTCGGCCACTGCGGCCACGCCGATAAAGATGTCGGCGTCCGCGACCGAGCGCATCACCGCGTCGTGCATTTGCCGCGCCGTTTGCACGTCTTCGCGGAACACGCCCCACGGCGTGTCCAGCGCGACGGGGCCGGCGATCAGATGCACGTCGGCACCCGCTTGTTGCGCGGCGCGCGCCAACGCGAAGCCCATTTTGCCGCTCGAACGGTTGGTGATGCCGCGCACCGGATCGAGCGGCTCGAAGGTCGGCCCGGCGGTCAGCAACACGCGACGCCCGGACAGGATCTTGGGCGAGAAGAACGAGGCGATCGCCTCAAACGTGGCGGCGGCTTCCAGCATCCGCCCGTCGCCGATTTCGCCGCACGCTTGCGGGCCTGAATCGGGGCCGAGTACTTCAATGCCGTCCGCGCGCAGCTGCGCAACGTTGCGTTGGGTAGCCGGGTTTTGCCACATCTGCCGGTTCATCGCCGGCACGACGAGCAGCGGACAATCACGCGCGACACACAGGGTGGAGAGCAGATCGTCGGCCATGCCGTGCGCGAGCTTGGCGAGGAAATCGGTGGAGGCGGGCGCAATCACGATCGCGTCGGCTTCACGTGACAGATCGATGTGCGCCATGTTGTTCGGCACGCGAGCGTCCCACTGGCTGGTGTAGACCGGCCGGCCGGACAGCGCCTGCATCGTGACGGGGGTGATGAACTGAGCGGCCGCTTCGGTCATGACGATCTGGACGGTCGCGCCGGCCTTCGTCAGGAGCCGTGTGAGCTCGGCGATCTTGTAGCAGGCAATGCCGCCCGTCATGCCGAGGACGAGGTGTTTTCCTGCGAGTTCTGCGGTTGCCAACGAAAGCCTCCGACAAAGCGTGGTGGCGGGCAGCGGTGCGGCTGCCGCACCGTTAGCCGCCTACGAATCGGCGCTGAAGCGCCGTTAGCGCGAGCCGCGTACGCGCCGCAACTCGTCGAGCACGAGCAGGATCGCGCCGATCGTGATCGCGCTGTCGGCGAGATTGAACGCCGGCCAGTGCCATGCGCGCACGTGGAAATCGAGGAAATCGATCACATGCCCGTATGCGAGCCGGTCAATCACGTTGCCGAGCGCACCGCCGAGAATCAGCGAGAGCGCCGTGCAGAACATCTTCTGTCCGCCGTGACGCTTGAGCAGATAGCAGATCACAAGTGCCGCGACCACGCCGAGCGCGGTGAACGCCCAGCGCTGCCAGCCGCCCGCCATCGCGAGGAAGCTGAAGGCGGCGCCCCGGTTGTACACGAGGATCAGGTTGAAAAACGGCGTGACCTCATGCGGAACACCGTAGGCAAACACCTTCTGGATCGCGATCTTGGTGAGCTGATCGAACAGGATCACGATCAGCGCAACGCCAAGCCAGGGCGCCAACGAACTGTTTCCGGACGACGCTTTCGACACGGTTCTTGCCATTATGCCGCGCTCCTCGTTTCGCCGTTGCCGAACAGATTGCTGAAGCAGCGGCCGCACAGCGTGGGGTGCTCGGCATTGGCGCCGACGTCCGCGCGGTAGTGCCAGCAGCGCTCGCACTTCAGATACTTCGAGGCGATCACTTCGACACCTTCCTGCGCTTCGCTGTCGACCTTCACGACGTTCGCCGCCGAGGTGATCAGCACGAACTTGAGGTCGTCGCCGAGGCTCGTGAGCGCGTCGTAGCGCGCGCCGCTTGCACGGATTTCGACGTCCGCCTGCAGCGACGAACCGATCAGGTTCGCGACGCGTGCTTCTTCCAGCGCCTTGGTCACGTCGCTACGTGCTGCGCGCAGCAGCGTCCATTTGTCGAGCAGATCGCCGGCTTGCGGCACTGCCGGGAACGCGTGATACGTCTCGGTGAAGATCGTTTCGCTGTCCGGCTGGAACACTTTCCACGCTTCTTCCGCGGTGAACGACATGAACGGCGCCATCAGACGCAGCAGGCCGTGCGCGATGTGATACAGCGCGGTCTGCGCCGAGCGGCGCGCGACCGAGTCGGCCGCCGTGGTGTACAGACGGTCCTTCAGCACGTCCAGATAGAAGCCGCCCAGGTCTTCCGAGCAGAACGTCTGCAACTTGGCGACCACCGGGTGGAATTCGTACTTGTCGTAGTGCGAGAGGATGTCGTTCTGCAGATTCGCCGACAGCGCCACAGCGTAGCGATCGATCTCGAGCCAGTCTTCGACCGGACGCGCGTGTTGCGCGAAGTCGAAGTCGGACAGGTTCGCGAGCAGGAAGCGCAGCGTGTTGCGGATGCGGCGATAGCTTTCCGTCACGCGCTTCAGGATTTCTTCGGAGATGGCCAGCTCGCCCGAGTAATCGGTCGAGGCGATCCACAGACGAATGATTTCCGCGCCGAGGCGGTTTGCCACTTCATGCGGATCGATACCGTTGCCGAGCGACTTGCTCATCTTGCGGCCTTCGCCGTCGACGGTGAAGCCGTGCGTGAGCAGCGCGTTGTACGGCGGGCGGCCGTCGAGCATCGAAGCGGTCAGGAGCGACGAGTGGAACCAGCCGCGATGCTGGTCCGAGCCTTCCAGATACAGGTCGGCCGGGAATTGCAGTTCGTCTTTGTGCGAGCCGCGCAGCACGTGCCAGTGCGTGGTGCCCGAATCGAACCAGACGTCGAGCGTGTCGCGGTTCTTTTCGTACATGTTGGCGTCGTCGCCGAGCAGCTCGCGCGGGTCGAGCGTTTGCCACGCTTCGATGCCGGCCTTCTCGACGCGTTGCGCGACTTCTTCGAGCAATTCCAGCGTGCGCGGATGCAACTCGCCGGTTTCCTTGTGCACGAAGAACGCCATCGGCACACCCCATTGGCGCTGGCGCGACAGCGTCCAGTCCGGGCGATTCGCGATCATGCTGAACAGGCGCTGCTTACCCCACGACGGATAGAAGGCGGTGTTCTCGATGCCTTCGAGCGCGGTTTCGCGCAGTGTCTTGCCGGAGTCGTTCGGCTTCACGTCCATACCGGCGAACCATTGCGAGGTCGCGCGGTAGATGATCGGCGTTTTGTGGCGCCAGCAGTGCATGTAGCTGTGCCGATAGTTCTCGGTGCGCAGCAGCGAGCCGGCTGCCCGCAGGGCTTCGACGATCTGCGGATTGGCCGCCCAGATCGACAGGCCGCCGAACAGCGCGAGCGACTCGATGTAACGGCCGTCGCCCATTACCGGGCTGATGATGTCCGAATCCGCCATGCCGTGCGCCTTGCACGACACGAAGTCTTCCACGCCGTAGGCCGGCGACGAGTGGACGACACCCGTGCCCGATTCGGTGGTTACGTAGTCGCCGAGATAAACCGGCGCTGTGCGCTTGTAGGCCGGATGCGCAGCGGCGAGCGGATGATTGAAGCGCAGGTTGACGAGCTTCGCGCCCGGCGCGGTTGCGATGATCGCGCCTTCCAGTTCGTACTGTTTCAGGCACGCTTCAACCCGCTCTTCGGCGAGGATCAGCAGGCCGCGCGGCGTGTCGACCAGCGCGTAGACGATTTCCGGATGCAGGTTCAGCGCCTGGTTGGCGGGGATGGTCCACGGCGTGGTGGTCCAGATCACGATGCCGCCTTCGTTGCGCGGCAGCGAAGTCAGGCCAAAAGCCTGCGCGGTCTTTTCCGGCTCCGCGAAGCTGAACAGCACGTCGATGGTCGGATCGGTTTTGTCCGCATATTCCACTTCCGCTTCGGCCAGCGCCGAGCCGCAGTCGAAACACCAGTTGACCGGCTTCAGCCCGCGGAATACGTAGCCCTTCTCCAGGATCTTCGCGAGCGCGCGGATTTCGCCGGCCTCGTTGGTGAAGTTCATCGTCTTGTACGGGTTGTCCCAGTCGCCTAGCACACCCAGGCGGCGGAAGCCGGCCTTCTGCTTTTCGATCTGTTCGGTCGCGTAAGCGCGCGCCTTCTGCATCACTTCGGCGGCCGGCAGCGACTTGCCGAACTGCTTTTCGATCTGGATTTCGATCGGCATGCCGTGGCAATCCCAGCCCGGCACGTAGGCCGCGTCGAAGCCCGCCAGATTGCGGGCCTTGACGACCATGTCCTTGAGGATCTTGTTCACCGCGTGGCCGAGGTGGATGTCACCGTTGGCGTACGGGGGGCCGTCGTGCAGGATGAACTTCTTGCGGCCCTTGCTGGCAGCGCGGATCGTCTCGTAGACCTTGCGTTCCTGCCATTCCTTGACCCATTGCGGCTCGCGCTTGGGCAGGTCGCCACGCATCGGGAACGGCGTGTCGAGCAGGTTGACCGGATAGCGTGACTGCGGTTTCGAATCGGCTTTCTTATTGCTCATGATGAGGTCGCGGTGAATTCTTTCTAAGCGCAGCGAAGCTGCGGATTGCGCATGAAGCGCGGGGCGTGGGGCGCGCCCGGCAGGCATGTCGCGTGATCCACGGACGCCCTTCGATGCGCGCGGCGGTGGGTACATGCAGCGCTCAGCGCGCTGGCATGTACCGCGGCGGCTATCTAATTCGGTCGGTGGCCGAGGTGGCGAAACCGGTGGAACGGCTGCCCGGCGTGCCGGCGCCGACAGCCGCGAACCACGCGCGCGCATTGGCGACGTCGCGCGCGATAGCGGCGGTCAGCGTTTCGAGGTCGACGTACTTTTCCTCGTCGCGCAGCTTTTTCAGGAATTCGACGCGCACGAGCTTACCGTACGCATCGCCGTGCCAGTCGAGCAGGTGCACTTCGAGCAACACGCGGCCGGAATCGTCGACGGTGGGGCGCAAGCCGAGGCTGGCGACGCCGGGCAACGGTTCGTCCGCCACGCCATGCACGCGCACCACGAAAATACCGGCCAGCGCCGGGCGCTTGTGCGCGATCGGCAGATTGAGCGTGGGAAAACCGAGGTCGCGGCCGAGTTTCATGCCGTGGACGACGTGGCCGCTGATCAGGTAGTCGCGGCCCAGCGCGGCACGCGCGGAGTCGAGATCGCCGGCCACCAGCGCCGTGCGCACGCCCGAGCTGGAAATACGCGCGCCGGACGGATCGGCCACGGTGGCCATCTGCTCGACTTCGAAACCGTACTGCTGGCCAGCGGCCTTGAGCGAGGCGAAATCGCCCGCGCGCTTCGCGCCGTAGCGGAAGTCGTCGCCGATCATGACCCAGCGGGCATGCAGCCCGTTGACGATGATCCGTTCGACAAACGTATCCGGCGACTGGCTCGCGAAGGTGTGATTGAAATGCTCGACCACGACCCGGTCTACGCCGTTAGTGCGCAGCGCCTCGAGCTTGTCGCGCAACATGGCGATACGGGGCGGCGCGCCGGCCGGATTGAAGAACTCGCGCGGGTGCGGCTCGAAGGTCATCACGCAGACGGGCAGGCCGCGTGCATCGGCTGCGGCCCGGACGTGGGCGAGCAAAGCCTGATGGCCGCGGTGGACACCGTCGAAGTTGCCGATAGTCAGTGCGCAGGGCGCACGGCTTTCAGCATTGGGAAGACCGCGGAAGACTCTCACGATAGCGGGTTTGAGGTAGGGCGGCCGGGGAGCCGCAAAACAAACGATTATAAACGCTCAGCGCACGAGACGGCGGCGCGTCGCCGTTTCAGTGTCCCCCGAATGATAAAATCCGCGGATGAAAAAACTCGTCATCCTGATTTCCGGACGGGGAAGCAACATGGAAGCTATAGTTCGCGCCTGCGCGGACGAGGGCTGGGCGGCGCAAGTCGCCGCCGTGATTGCCAACCGTCCTGACGCTGCGGGCCTTGCGTTCGCGGCGTCGCACGGCATTGCCACGGCGGTGGTCGACCATCGCCAGTTTCCCGATCGCGAGAGCTTCGACACCGCGCTGGCGCGCGAAATCGACAGCTTCGCGCCCGATCTGGTCGTGCTCGCCGGCTTCATGCGGGTGCTCACGCCCGGTTTCGTCGACCGTTACGCCGGGCGCATGCTGAACGTGCACCCGTCGCTGCTGCCGAGCTTTCCGGGCCTGAAAACCCATCAACAGGCGCTTGACGCCGGCGTGCGCTTGCACGGCGCGTCGGTGCATTTTGTCACGTCGCAGCTGGATCACGGGCCGATCGTCGCGCAGGCGGCTGTCCCCATTGAGGCTGGCGACACCCCCGCCATGCTCGCGGAACGCGTGCTGGCAACCGAACACATTATCTATCCACGCGCGGTGCGCTGGTTCGTCGAAGGGCGTCTTGCTCTCGACGGCTTGCGCGTCACGCTTACGCCGCCGGAGCCGCAATGGCTCTTTGCCGGTCACACCGCCGGAGAGGGCGCATGAGATTACATGGTTTTTTGATTGGACAAACTGAGACTTTGCTGGCTGAAGTCCTGAAACTCAACGGCCCGGCCGACGCTACGACGAGCCGTTTCTTCCGCGCGCATCCCAAGCTCGGGCACGGCGAGCGCGGCGTGATCGCCGAGGCGGTCTTCGCGGTGCTGCGCCGCCGGATGGAATTCGCCCACCTCGCCGAAGGTGGCGCGGGCAGCCCGGCTCGCCGCATGGCCTTGCTGGGACTGATGCAGACGGCAGGGCGCACGGCCCTCAAGCCGTTCCTGTCGGACACCGAGTCGCACTGGCTCGAACACGTTTCGAAGATTGACCCGGAGAGCCTGCCGCTGCGGATTCGCCTGAATCTGCCCGAGTGGATCCACCAGGCGCTGTCGAAGCGTTTCGAACCCGCGGAACTGGCGCAACTGGCCGCCGCGCTGAACTATCCGGCGCCGCTGGACCTGCGCGCGAACCCGATCAAGGCAAGCCGCGACGACGTGCTGAACGCGCTGTCGAAGGCCGGCATCGAAGGTGGCGCGACGCCTTTCGCACCGTTCGGCGTGCGGGTGGTCGGCAAGCCGCCGCTCACCAAGCTCGACGCGTTCCAGCATGGCTGGGTCGAAGTTCAGGACGAGGGAAGCCAGTTGCTGTGTTCGCTGGTCGCGCCCAAGCGCGGCGAAATGATCGTGGACTTCTGCGCGGGCGCGGGCGGCAAGACGCTGGCGCTGGGCGCGGCGATGCGCTCCACCGGGCGTTTGTACGCCTTCGACATCTCCGAGCGGCGCCTTGCCAAGCTCAAGCCGCGCCTCGCGCGCAGCGGGCTGTCGAACGTGAATCCGGTGCTGATCGACAGTGAGCACGACGCCAAGATCAAGCGCCTGGCCGGCAAGATCGACCGGGTGCTGGTCGACGCACCGTGCAGCGGCCTGGGTACGCTGCGCCGCAACCCGGACCTGAAGTGGCGCCAGTCGCCGGAATCGGTGGCCGAGCTGGCGCCGAAGCAATTGTCGATTCTGGCCAGCGCCTCGCGTCTGGTGAAGAAGGGCGGCCGTCTCGTCTACGCAACCTGCTCGATTCTGGAAGCGGAAAACGAAGCTGTTGTGCAGCAGTTCCTCGCTGCCCACCCGGACTTCGCTTTGGTGCCGGCGCGCGACGTGCTCGCCGAGCAGCGCATCGATCTGGAAATGGGCGATTACCTGTCGCTGTGGCCGCATCTTCACGCCACCGACGGTTTCTTCGCGGCCGTGCTGGAACGCCAGAGCTAAACGCAGCAGGCTACTCGCGCGGCGCACCGGGTTCTTTTCCTGAACCCGGTGCGCCGGCGATTTCGGCGACATCATGCTAAACCGTATTTTTCCTCACATGTTCGGCGACCTCGCGCGTGACTTCGGGCAACCGGTCATGCTGTGGCAGGTCGGCGTGCTGCTTGGGACGCTTGCCGTCGCGTGGCTGCTCGCGCGCCTCGTGCGCCGCACGCTCGACCTGCGGCGCCAGACGCGTTACCAGACTCTGCGCTTCGGCGCGGAAAGCCTGAACCGTGCCTTCTTTCCGCTGATCGGCGCGGCGCTCGTCTGGCTGGCGCAGGCGATCACCGGCCAGTTCATGCACACCGCGCTGCTCGACCTGGCGCTGGTGCCCCTGTTCGGCATCGGCCTGATTTACATCGTGTTTTTCTTCGCGCGGCGGGTTTTCAGCCACGACGGTGCGAATCATCCGTGGCTGTTCCTGGTCGAGAAGATCGTCTCGCTGGTCGTCTGGGCCGGCATGATCCTGACCGTGATGGGCATTCAGGACGACGTGATTGCCTGGATGGGCAGCGTGCGCTTCAGGGTCGCGAATGCGCACATGACGCTGCTCTCGCTCACCACGGGTCTCCTATGGGTGTGCGTGACGATGATCGTCGCGATGTGGCTCGGCGCCACTTTCGAAGACCGGCTGATGCGCTCAAAGACGCTCGACGCCAACCTCAAGGTGGTGGTGGCGCGAGTCGGCCGTGCCGCGTTCGTGCTGGCGGCGATACTGATCAGCCTGTCGCTGGTCGGCATCGACATTACCGTGTTGGGCGTATTCGGCGGCGCGCTCGGTGTGGGGCTTGGGTTCGGGCTGCAGAAGATCGCCAGCAATTACGTCTCGGGCTTCATCATTCTGATCGACCGCTCGCTGCGCATTGGCGACACGATCAACGTCAGCGGCCTGCAGGGCATGGTCACGCAGATCCGCACGCGTTATACCGTGGTGCGCGGCCTGGACGGCATCGAAACGCTGATCCCGAACGAAAAGCTGATTACGGACGTGGTGCAGAACCAGTCCTCCTATCAGACGCGCGGCCATGCCAAGCTGGCCGTGCAGGTCGCCTACTCCTGCGACGTCGAGCAGGCAATGGCGCTGCTCGCCGAGGCCGCGCAGGGCGTTGCGCGCGTGCTGCAGGAACCGGCGCCTACGCCCTATCTGGTGAGCTTTGGCGCCGACGGCATCAATCTCGAACTGGGTTTCTGGATCGAAGACGCGGCGACGGGCACCTCGGGCGTGCGCTCGGCGGTGAATCGCAACATCTGGCGTTTGTTCTCTGAACACGACATCTCGATTCCTTTCGCGCAACGCGAAGTGCGAATCGTCGGCAACGTGAGCGACGCAATGCCGCAAGCGGTAACAATGACCGCTCCTGCGGCCAATCAGGCCGACAGCGCCCGCTGACGGGCACCTGGCACCCGCTGGCAGGTCTGAAAATGACCTCCGGCGTGTTCTATTCCGTTGATGCCACACAAAAAATCCCTATTTGTTACAAACACTTGGAACGCTTCAAGTAGAATATCGTCCAATCCCGTTGTATGCTTTCACTTTCTTGACATGCGTATTTTGCGTGTGTCTGGCGTCTCTTGTTCCACAGGTAAATTGCCTTGTTGAATTCCTTGCTCGATTTCCTTGCCCACGGTCTGCTGCACTTCTCGTGGTGGCAACTTGTGCTGTACACGCTGGTCGCGACGCACATCACGATCATTGGCGTAACGGTCTATCTGCATCGCTGCCAGGCGCACCGCGCGCTGGAGCTGCATCCGGTCGTCAGTCATTTTTTCCGTTTCTGGCTGTGGATGACCACGGGCATGTTGACCGGCCAATGGGCCGCGATTCACCGTAAGCACCACGCCAAGTGCGAGACCGAAGAAGATCCGCACAGCCCGCAAACGCGCGGCATCTGGAAGGTGCTGCTCGAAGGCGCGGAACTGTATCGTAGCGAAGCCAAGAATGAAGAAACCATGCGCAAGTTCAGTCACGGCACGCCGAACGACTGGATGGAACGCAACGTCTACACCAAGTACCCGATCCTCGGCGTGAGCCTGATGATGGTGCTGAACGTCGCGCTGTTCGGCGTCGTCGGCCTGACCATCTGGGCTGTGCAAATGGTGTGGATTCCGTTCTGGGCCGCCGGTGTCGTGAACGGCCTTGCGCACTGGTGGGGCTACCGTAACTTCAACTCGTCGGATGCCAGCACCAACATTTTCCCGTGGGGCATCATCATCGGTGGTGAAGAGCTGCATAACAATCACCACACCTACGCGACGTCGGCCAAGCTGTCGAACAAGTGGTATGAGTTCGACATCGGCTGGATGTACATCCGCATCATGTCGGCGTTCCGTCTGGCCAAGGTGAAGAAGGTCGCGCCTACGCCGCGTCTCACCTCCGGCAAGCTGGTGCTCGATCAGGATACGTTGCAAGCCGTGCTGGCAAACCGCTATGAAGTGATGGCGCGTTACGGCAAGGCGCTCAAGCGTGCTTACCGCCAGGAGCTGGCACATCTGAAGGAAGTGGGCGCGCGCGAGAAGTATCAGGTCATGCGCGGCGCGCGTAGCTGGTTCCACAAGGAAGAGGCGGGTCTCGACGAGCCGCAGAAGCGTCAGTTGCCGCAAATCTTTGCGAACAGCCAGAAGCTCAAGACCTACATCGACATGCGCAACGAGCTGGCAGCAATGTGGGAGCGCTCCAATGCGTCGCGCGATCAACTGTTGATTCAGTTGCAAGACTGGTGTCATCGCGCTGAGCAGAGCGGTATCAAAGCGCTGCAGGAATTCGCAATGCGTCTGCGTCGCTATGCTTGATCGTATGCCCGATCGCGAAATCTATTAAAATTTCGTTACGTCACAAAACCCCGCGTTGGCGGGGTTTTGCTTTTTGGGCCGCGGTAATTTCAACGACACGCGATTGATAGTCCGCGGCGGCAGAGCGAAGGCAGAGGAGATCATGGATCAGCAGACGATCAGGGCCGTCGAATACGACCGCCCACTGGCGCAGGGCATGACCTGCGGGATCGGGCAGGCGTGGGCGAAGGTGCCCGACGTGCCGTCGGCGGAGCAGAGGGTGGCGCTGAAGGAACGCATCCGCGCATTGCTCAAGCGCGAAAAAGCCGTGCTCGTCGCGCACTACTATGTCGACGCAGAGCTGCAGGAACTCGCCGACGAAACCGGCGGCTGCGTGGCTGATTCGCTCGAGATGGCGCGTTTCGGCCGAGATCATGAAGCGCAAACGCTGGTGGTGGCGGGCGTGCGTTTCATGGGCGAGACCGCGAAAATCCTGAGTCCGGACAAACGCATTCTGATGCCCGATCTCGACGCGACCTGTTCGCTCGACCTCGGCTGTCCGGTCGATGAATTCTCGGCCTTCTGTGACGCCCATCCGGATCGCACGGTGGTCGTGTATGCGAACACCAGCGCGGCGGTTAAGGCGCGTGCGGACTGGATGGTGACGTCGTCGATCGGGCTGGAGATCGTTGCCGACTTGCACGCACGCGGCGAAAAGATCATCTGGGCGCCGGACCGGCACCTTGGCAGCTATATCCAGAGCAAGACCGGCGCGGACATGCTGCTGTGGCAGGGTTCGTGTCTCGTGCACGACGAATTCAAAAGCATCGAACTCGATCTGTTGCGCGCCGAATATCCGGGCGCAAAAGTGCTGGTGCATCCGGAGTCGCCTGCCAACGTAGTGGCGCAAGCGGATGTGGTGGGTTCGACAACCCAGTTGATCGATGCCGCGCAAAAACTCGACGCGACGCATTTCATCGTGGCTACCGATCTCGGCATTCTGCACAAGATGCAGCTTGCTGCGCCCGGCAAGACCTTGATCGCCGCGCCCACGGCCGGCAACAGCGCGACCTGCAAGAGCTGCGCGCATTGCCCGTGGATGGCGATGAACGGCCTCGCCAATCTGGCTGACGTGCTCGAGCGCGGTCACAACGAAATCTTCGTCGACCGGGCGATTGGCGAGCGTGCCCGTCTACCGATCGACCGGATGCTCGACTTCGCGGCGCGTCACAAGAAACGCGTGCAAGCCAGTGGCGACCTCGCGCGTGACGCGCAACTGTATTCGAACGTGGGAGCGGCGTAATGGGGGCGGTGGAACACAATCAGGCCGAGGCGGTGTCGCCGTTGTTCGCGGAGATTCAGGCACAGTACGGCGCCGCATTCGATGCGGCGTTGGCGCGCAACGTCGCTGACGCGCTCGCCGAAGATGTTGGCGCGGGCGATCAGACCGGCCGCCTCGTTCCCGCGGACGACGTGCGCGATGCGCGCATTATTGTGCGTGAAGATGCTGTGCTGTGCGGTGTGCCCTGGTTCAACGCGGTGATGCGCCAGCTCGATCCGCGCATCGGCGTGCAGTGGCGTTATCGCGAGGGTGATCGTATGACGGCGGATACGCCGGTTTGCGAGTTGCACGGTCCTGTTCGTGCGCTGTTGACCGCTGAACGCAATGCGCTGAATTTCCTGCAACTGCTGTCGGGTGTGGCGACTGCGACGCGCCGCTATGTTGACGCGATTGCTCACACTCAGACGCGTGTCCTCGATACGCGTAAGACCTTACCGGGCTTGCGGCTCGCGCAGAAATACGCGGTGCGCGTGGGCGGTGGTGCGAATCAGCGGCTTGCGTTGTATGACGGTATTCTGATCAAGGAAAACCACATCGCCGCAGCGGGCGGTGTTGGCGCCGCGATGGATGCGGCGCTCGCGCTGAACGCGGGCGTGTCGATCCAGATCGAAGTGGAAACGCTGGCGCAGTTGGAAATCGCCTTGACGCATCGCGCGAAATCGGTTCTGCTGGATAATTTTTCGTTCGATGCGATGCGCGACGCGGTGCGTATTACCGCCGGGCGGGCAGTGCTGGAGGTGTCGGGTGGCGTGAACTTCGAGACGGTGCGGACTATTGCGGAAACGGGTGTCGACCGCGTGTCCATCGGTGCACTGACCAAAGATGTGCGCGCGACGGATTACTCCATGCGGATCGTCTAAGCTGTACACCCACGCTGTTCTCAATCCATGAAAAAGCCATCGCCGGGAAACCGGCGATGGCTTTTTCACTGCAGCGTTGCAAGTCACACGTTGCGGTTACGCACGTGCTCTGGCGACAGGACCGTTGGCAGCGCTTTAGGCAAAGTGGCCGGCCAGTCGCGGCTGAAGTGCAGGCCGCGGCTCTCGCGCCGTGAGCGGGCGCCTTCGACAATCAGCGACGCCACGTCGACCAGATTGCGCAGTTCAAGCAAATCGCGGCTGACCTTGAAATTCGCGTAATACTCGTGGATCTCGTCGCGCAGCAGGGCGAGCCGATGCTTGGCTCGCATAAGCCGCTTGTCCGTGCGCACAATGCCCACGTAGTTCCACATGAGGCGGCGCAGCTCATCCCAGTTGTGCGCGACGACCACTTCTTCGTCTGGATCGGACACGCGGCTTTCGTCCCAGTCCGGCAGCGGGGCGTGAACCGCGGCGCTGAAACCTTCTTCCTCAATGGCCTGCGCAGCGGAACGTCCGATCACAAGACACTCGAGTAAGGAATTGCTTGCAAGCCGGTTTGCGCCGTGCAGACCGGTGCATGACGTTTCCCCGACCGCGTAGAGGCCTGCCAGATCGGTGCGGCCTGCCAGATCCGTCACGACGCCGCCGCACGTGTAGTGCGCGGCAGGCACAACCGGAATGGGTTCCTTCGTGATGTCGATACCGAATTCGAGGCAGCGGGCCAGAATCGTCGGGAAGTGTTCACGCAGGAATTCCGGCGACTGATGGCTGATGTCGAGATATACGCAATCAATGCCGCGCTTTTTGATCTCGAAGTCGATTGCGCGCGCGACGATGTCGCGCGGCGCGAGTTCGGCGCGCTCGTCGTGGTTCGGCATGAAGCGCGTGCCGTCGGGCAGCTTCAGAATACCGCCTTCGCCGCGCACCGCTTCCGAGATCAGGAAGGACTTCGCATAAGGATGGAACAGGCAGGTTGGATGGAACTGGATGAATTCCATGTTCGACACGCGGCAGCCAGCGCGCCAGGCCATCGCGATACCGTCGCCAGTCGCAGTGTCGGGGTTGGTGGTGTACAGATAGACCTTGCCGGCGCCGCCGGTTGCGAGCACGGTATGCGGCGCTTCGATCGTCACGGTGCGGCCGCTTTGCAGATCGAGTGCGTACAAACCGTGGCAGCGACGGCCGGGCAACCCGAGGCGATCGGATGTGATCAGGTCGATCGCGTAGTGGTCTTCGAGCAGGGTAATGTTGGGATGACGGCGCACCAGTTCGCTGAGCGTGGCGACCACGGCATGGCCAGTTGCATCCGCAGCGTGAATGATCCGGCGATGACTATGGCCGCCTTCACGTGTCAGATGAAAGCCGAGTTCGGCCGCGTCGTCTTTGGTGAATGGCACGCCTTGCTCAATCAGCCATTCGATCGCGGCGCGCCCATGCTCGACGATGAAGCGTGTTGCCGTCTCGTCGCACAAACCGCCGCCGGCTATCAGCGTGTCGCGCACGTGGTTTTCGATGCTGTCCGCTGAGTCCAGTACCGCGGCGATCCCGCCTTGCGCCCAATCGCTCGCGCCTTCGGTCATCGATCGCTTGGCGACCACCGCAACCCGCCGGGACTGCGCGAGATTGAGCGCGACGCTCAAACCTGCCAGACCGCTACCGACAATCGCTACATCGAATTCCATCGCCCGCATCTCCATCTTTCGTTTTGCCATGACGCCGTGCCGTCCGCACGCCGCTAAAACGAGAAAGGATACGCGCCACAACGAGTGAGGGAAAGCTGGCCGAACAGGATAGGACTGTCCTGATAGGAAAAGAGCAGCTAAAGAACAGCTAAAGAACAGCTGGATAGTGCGATGATGGAGTTCGGAAAACAAAAAAGCCCTGCACGAATGCAGGGCTTTTTTGCAAGTCTTTTTGCCTTCGTCAGGCAGGAGCCAAGATTTATTTAATCTTGGTTTCCTTGTAGTCAACGTGCTTACGGACGACCGGATCAAATTTCTTGATCAGCATCTTTTCCGGCATGTTGCGTTTGTTCTTCGTCGTCGTGTAGAAGTGACCCGTGCCTGCGGTCGATTCCAACTTGATCTTGTCGCGTGCGCCTTTCGCCATGATTTACTCCTTAGGCTTCACCGCGTGCGCGCAGATCTGCGAGCACAGCGTCGATACCGTTCTTGTCGATCAGGCGCAGGCCGGCGTTCGAAACGCGCAGACGCACCCAACGGTTTTCGCTTTCCACCCAAATACGGCGGTTTTGCAGGTTCGGCAGGAACCGGCGCTTGGTTTTGTTGTTCGCGTGGGAAACGTTGTTGCCGCTCATCGGCGCTTTCCCAGTTACTTGGCATACGCGTGCCATGAGAGCACTCCTAATACGCTAATTCTGAGTTCGAACGCCGTGAAAGTTTCCCGAAAAGAGCCGCGCTTTGGAGTTCATTGAAGAGTTCATTGAAACTCGGAGGCACGTTTCCTTTCCGGAACGCCTTGGTGGCTTCGGAACAGGGGGTTGGAAATAGGCAAACCGGAATTCTAGCAGAAAAAAAGCCGCAAAATCAAACCTTATTTGCGATGCCGAACGCGGCTTGCCGTTATCGGACCCCAGGTTCGGACCATTTCAAGGCCAGCCGGCGCGGGCAAACGAGTAGGTACTGTCGGTGCCGATCACCAGATGATCGATCAGCTTCACGTCGATCAGCGCAAGGGCGTCGCGCAGCGTATGCGTCAACCGGCAGTCGCTCGCGCTTGGCTGGACGGCGCCGGAGGGGTGATTATGCGCGACGATCAGGCTGGCGGCATTCAGACTGAGAGCACGCCGCACGATCTCGCGCGGATAGACCGCCATGCGTGTGAGCGTGCCGTGTGCGCTTTCTTCACAGGAGATCAGCCGATGCCGGGCGTCGAGAAAGAGCGACACGAAGACCTCCTGCGTCTTGCCGCCTATATGCAGGCGCAGATAGTCCTGTACGGCCTCTGGCGAGTTCATCAGTGAACGATCACGCATTTTATCGACCAGCGAGCGCCGTGCCATCTCCATGATGGCGAGCAACTGTGCCTTCTTTGCCGGACCGATGCCGCGCAGGCCGTTGAAGTCCGAATAGGTGGCGTCGAGCATGCTCCGTAGCGAGCCGAACCGTTCGAGCAGGGTCTGCGCGACGTTGAACACATCGTGGCCGGGCAGGCCGGAGCCGAGCACGAGCACGACCATTTCGGTGTCGGACAGCACGCGCGGCCCCTGTTCGATCAGGCGCTCGCGCGGCATGTCGCTTTTAAGCCATTTGCCGCGTACGCGCTGTCGGGCGGGCGGCCTGGCGGCGTTCGCGGCAGTCTCGGCAATGCGAACGGCCGGATCGGCTTTGGCATGGTTCAATGCGGCACAAGCGCTCGGTGACGCCGGGGCGGGCGCCTTTGCAGCGCGCGCGGCCGGCGCTGGCGGGCTTGCATCGCGTGCCGCTTTGTCTATCGTGCAGGCGTAATCAGCCATATCAGGTACGTATCCTCCAGTTCGGTTCGGGGCGGCGCGCGGTGCCCGGCCGTGCCGCGATGCGTGCGACGGACCCAAGCCGCCGCCGGCTATGTGGCTTACAATAGGCGCTTTGCGCACGGCACCACGACGGTTTGCCACACGCGTCGACTGCGCCCGCGGCGCACGCGTGCAGCGCGCTTCGACTGAGCGAGCATTGCATGAGCATCATCGACATTTCCGAAGTGAAACCCGGTTCACATGTGACGCTTCACTACCGGCTTTCTCTTGCCGATGGCGCCGAAGTCATCAATACGTTTACTGACCGGCCGGCCACGCTGCTGCTCGGTGCGGGCCAACTGGCGCCGCCGCTGGAAGATATTCTGCTGGGTTTGAAGGTGGGCCACCATTCGACCTTTCAGCTAACGCCGGATCAGGCGTTCGGTCCGCGCAATCCGGAGCTGATTCAGCGGGTCTCGCTGGCCACGCTGCGCGAAAACAGCATGATCGGCGAGGATTTTTCGCCGGGTGATCTGGTCGAATTCAACGCGCCGGGCGGCGGTCGCTACGCCGGCGTCCTGAAAGAAGTCGGCGAAACGTCGGCGCTGTTCGATTTCAACCATCCGCTTGCCGGCCAGGCGCTGGCGTTTGAAGTGAAAATCATCGGGATTCTGTAAACATGAGCATCACGGATACGACTCTTGCCGAAGCCGAGATCCTGCTGGCACAGCCGCGTGGGTTCTGTGCCGGTGTCGATCGCGCCATTGAAATCGTCGAGCGGGCCATCAAGCTGCACGGCTCGCCGATCTACGTGCGCCACGAAATCGTCCATAACGCCTATGTCGTCGAGGACTTGCGCAAGAAGGGCGCGATTTTCATCGAACAGCTGGAAGAAGTGCCGGCCGGCAATACGGTCATTTTCAGCGCGCATGGCGTGTCGAAAGCGGTGCGCTCGGAAGCCGAGTCGCGCGGCCTGCGTGTGTACGACGCCACGTGCCCGCTCGTGACCAAAGTGCATATCGAAGTCGCGAAGATGCGCCAGGACGGCTTCGACATCGTGATGATCGGTCACAAGGGCCACCCTGAGGTCGAAGGTACGATGGGGCAGGCCGGCGAGGGCATGCATCTGGTGGAAGACATCGAGGACGTGCAGGCTTTGCAACTGGCCGACCCCGAGCGGATTGCATTCGTCACGCAAACCACGCTGTCGGTCGACGATGCGGCCCAGATCATCGCGGCGCTGAAATCGAAGTACCCGGCGATCCGCGAGCCGAAGAAGCAGGACATCTGCTACGCCACGCAGAACCGTCAGGACGCGGTCAAGTTCATGGCGCCGAAATGCGACGTCGTGATCGTAGTCGGCAGCCCGAACAGTTCGAACTCGAACCGCTTGCGCGAGCTGGCCGAAAAACTTGGCGTGCCTGCCTATATGGTGGACTCGCCGGATCAGATCGATCCGGTCTGGGTTGAAGGCAAGCGCCGGATCGGCGTGACGGCGGGTGCCTCGGCGCCGGAAGTGTTGGCACAAGCGGTAATCGGCCGGTTGCGCGAACTCGGCGTGCGCAATGTGCGCGCGCTCGAAGGCATCGAAGAAAACATCGCGTTTCCGCTGCCGCGCGGGCTGGGTCTGCCCGCCTGACGATTAGCCGACGTTTCTGAAAGAAAGGCGCGCCCAAGGGCGCGCTTTTTTTTCGTCCGCAGATTCGTGGCGCTGCCGAAAATAAAGTGCCAGATCACTGAACCAGACCTTTTTGAGTGTGTTTCCACACGAATTCTTTTGAATTCTGATTTGGCATTTAATCATCTTTCCAGCGATGTGGCCCCGTTTAAACCGTACCAAACGCGTTGTGTCGATTTTTGACGCACTAAAATAGTGCGCATGCATGGGTCTCAATGGAAACGTAATACTTAACGCGAACCACGGTGCAATCAGGGATCGGGCCAATTCGCTGCAACACTTGATGCCATTGGGCGCAGCGGTGGTGCAACTGGTGCACGAAAAATAGTCGCAACCCGGTTGCGCCTGCAATGAAATTTCTCTCTCAAAATAAGGTTGCAATGCAGGAAAACCCCACCGTTTCAACAATATTGCGCGTCGCATAATTGGAGTTACAATGCGCGCGTTCTCAAGGCCTCCGGGTCCCGAACAACGGATTTTGCAAGGCGCGGGAGACCTACTTAATGCGAGTCAAATTTGCTTACACCGTGTCCATCGTGACCGCGGTTGCGATGTTGACCGCATGCGGCAAGAAACAGGACGGTGAGGCGGGAGCCGGTGCATCGGCTGCCACAGTGGCAGCGGCTCCGGCGAGCGAAGCGATTGTCGTGAAGATCGGTCATGCGGCCCCATTGACAGGCGCGATTGCACATCTCGGTAAAGACAATGAAAACGGCGCGCGTTTGGCGGTCGAGGAAATCAACACGCAGGGTTTGACTATCGACGGCCACAAGATCCAGTTGGAACTCGACGCGCAAGACGATGCGGCAGACCCGAAAACGGGAACCGCGGTCGCCGAGAAGCTCGTCGAGGATCACGTCGTCGCCGTGGTCGGGGACCTGAATTCAGGCGTCTCGATTCCGGCTTCGAAGATCTATAGCGATGCCGGGATCGTGCAGATCTCGCCCTCGTCGACCAACCCCGGATATACGCAGCAAGGTTTCAAGACGACTTACCGGGTCGTCGCGACGGATGCCCAGCAAGGGCCGGCACTGGCCAACTACGCGACGAAGGTACTCGGCGCGAAACGTATCGCGATCGTCGACGACTCGACGGTATACGGTAAGGGGCTGGCCGACGAGTTCGCGAAGACGGTACAGGCGAGCGGGGCGAAGATCGTCGCGCGTGAAGCCACGAATGACAGGGCTACGGAGTTTCAGGCCGTCCTTAAAAAGATCAGGAGTGTTCAGCCGGACGTGATTATGTTCGCCGGAATGGACGCGACGGGCGGGCCGTTTACCAAACAGGCGGCGGCGCTCGGTATCAGGGCAAAAATCCTTGGCGGCGACGGTGTGTGTACCGACAAGGTGGGTGAGCTGGCGGGAACCGCCGTGCAAAACCTGGTCTGTTCGGAGGCGGGACTCGCGCTTTCGAAAATGGACAAGGGAGCGGACTTCGAAAAGAAGTACGTGGACCGCTTCCACACGCCGGTGCAGATTTACGCACCGTTCACGTATGACGCTGTATACGTGATTGTCGATGCAATGAAGCGCGCTAATTCGATCGAGGCGCCCAAGGTGCTGGCTGCGATGCCGTCCACCGATTACAACGGGGTAATCGGCCACATCGCATTCGACGACAAGGGTGATTTGAAAGAGGGCGCTATTACGCTTTACGACTTCAAGGACGGCAAGAAAGCGGTCCTCGACGTCGTGAAGATGTGATGACGGGACGTACAGCCTGACGGCACCGAAACCACCCAACGGTGCCGTTTTTGCATCCGCCATTGGCGAGTCCCCGGCTGCATCACAGTCGTAGGACGAACCGGGCGGCGGATAACCCTTACCGGTCTTTTACATCAGTACCCGCAGTGCCGTTGAGATTGGCGTACCGCATCACCGCCCACCGGCTGATGAAGAACGCGAATCCAGTCGCACGGGCTAAGGAGCATTAAATGGATATCTTCATCCAGCAGGTCCTCAACGGGCTGGTGCTTGGCAGCGTTTACGCCATCATCGCACTGGGCTATACGATGGTTTACGGCATCTTGGGCATCATCAACTTCGCGCATGGCGATGTGTTGATGGTGGGCGCGATGGTTGCGCTCTCAGCCATAGGCGTGCTTCAGAACCACTTTCCCGGCCTCGGCAATGTGCCGACGCTCGTTATCGCGCTGATCATCGCGGCAGTGGTTTGCTCGCTGGTCGGCTACACGATCGAGCGCGTGGCCTACCGGCCGTTGCGTAAAGCGCCGCGTCTCGCCCCGCTGATCACCGCGATCGGCGTGTCGATCCTGCTGCAGACCCTCGCGATGATGATCTGGTCGCGCAACCCGCTGCCGTTCCCGCAGCTGTTGCCCACTGACCCGATCAACGTGATCAAGGCCACCGACACGACGCCGGGCGCCGTGATATCGATGACCGAAATCGTGATCATCGTGGTGGCGTTCCTCGTGATGGGCGGCCTGCTGCTGCTGGTTCACAAGACCAAGCTCGGCCGCGCGATGCGTGCCATCGCCGAGAACCCGGGCGTTGCCAGCCTGATGGGCGTGAACCCGAACTTCGTGATTTCGGCGACCTTCATGATCGGCTCGGCGCTGGCCGCTCTCGCCGGTGTGATGATCGCGTCCGAATACGGTAACGCACACTTCTATATGGGCTTCATCCCAGGGCTGAAGGCCTTTACCGCGGCGGTGCTTGGCGGGATCGGCAATCTCGGCGGGGCGATGGTGGGCGGCGTGCTGCTCGGCCTGATCGAGCAGTTGGGGGCGGGGTATATCGGCAATCTCACAGGCGGTGTGTTCGGCAGTAACTATCAGGACGTGTTCGCATTCATCGTGCTGATCATCGTGCTGGTGTTCCGTCCGTCGGGCCTGCTGGGCGAACGTGTTGCGGATCGAGCATAAGGAGTAAACAGACATGACCTCAATTCAACCGATCGAGCCGTCCACGACGCTCATCCCCGAAAAGAACATGACCAGGACGCTGACCGTCGGCATCATCACCGCGATCTTCGTGATCGCGGCGCCGATGATCATCGGCGCGGCCGGCGGCAACTACTGGGTCCGCGTGCTCGACTTCGCGATGCTGTATGTGATGCTCGCGCTGGGCCTGAATGTCGTGGTCGGTTTCGCCGGCCTGCTCGACCTGGGCTACATCGCGTTCTACGCAATCGGCGCTTATGTTGCCGCGCTGCTGAGCTCGCCGCACCTGACCACGCAGTTCGAGTGGATCGCGCATCTGTTCCCGAACGGCCTGCATACGCCGATCTGGATCATCGTGCCGATCGCGATGGCGCTCGCCGCCACCTTCGGCGTGCTGCTCGGCGCACCGACCTTGCGTCTGCGTGGCGACTACCTCGCTATCGTGACCCTGGGTTTCGGGGAAATCGTGCGGATCTTCATGAACAACCTCGACCGTCCGGTGAACATCACCAACGGGCCGAAGGGGATCACGGGGATCGACCCGGTGTCGGTGGGCGGCTTCAGTCTCGCGCAGAGCCACTCGCTGTTCGGCTTCCAGTTCCCCTCGGTGTACTCGTACTACTACCTGTTCGTGTTGTGCGCGCTGTTCGTGATCTGGACCTGTACGCGTTTGCAGCACTCGCGGATCGGCCGTGCATGGGCCGCGATTCGTGAAGACGAAATCGCCGCCAAGGCAATGGGCATCAACACCCGTAACGTGAAGCTGCTGGCATTCGCCATGGGCGCGTCGTTCGGCGGCCTGTCGGGCGCGATGTTCGGTTCGTTCCAGGGCTTCGTGTCGCCGGAATCGTTCACGTTCTGGGAATCGGTCGTGGTGCTGGCGTGCGTGGTGCTGGGCGGTATGGGCCACATTCCGGGCGTGATTCTCGGTGCGGTGCTGCTCGCCGTGTTCCCGGAATTCCTGCGCTCGACGATGGGCCCGCTGCAGAACGCGATCTTCGGCCATGAAATCGTCGATACCGAAGTGATCCGTCAGTTGCTGTACGGCCTCGCGATGGTCGTGATCATGCTGTACCGCTCGGAAGGCCTGTGGCCGTCGCCGAAGCACGAAGACAAGATTGCGAAACTGGCGAAGCGCAGCGGCAAGAAGCCGGTGCGGGCGTAACGGACAAGGTGAATAACTATGAGCGATAACATTCGACTGTCCGTCAAGGGCGTGAACAAGCGCTTCGGCGGCCTGCAGGCACTGTCCGACGTCGGTCTGCAGATCAAGTCAGGCCAGATTTACGGCCTGATCGGTCCGAACGGCGCCGGCAAGACGACTTTCTTCAACGTGATCACGGGTCTGTACACGCCGGATTCGGGCGAGTTCAAGCTCGACGGCACGGAATACACGCCGACCGCCGTCTATCAAGTGGCGAAGGCGGGGATTGCGCGTACGTTCCAGAACATCCGTCTGTTCGGCGGCATGACCGCGCTGGAAAACGTGATGGTCGGGCGACACGTGCGCACGAAGCACGGCTTGCTGGGCGCGGTGTTCCAGACGCCGGCCGAGCGCAAGGAAGAGCGCGAGATCAAGGAGCGTGCGATCGAACTGCTGGAATACGTGGGCATTGCGCAGTACGCGGACTACACGTCGCGCAACCTGTCGTATGGCCACCAGCGCCGTTTGGAAATCGCGCGCGCACTGGCAACGGATCCGAAGCTGCTCGCGCTGGACGAACCGGCGGCCGGCATGAACGCCACGGAAAAGGTCGAGCTGACCAAGCTGCTCGACAAGATCCGCAGCGACGGCAAGACGATTCTGCTGATCGAGCACGACGTGAAACTCGTAATGGGTCTGTGCAACCAGATGACGGTGCTCGACTACGGCAAGGTGATTGCGCAAGGTCTGCCGTCAGACGTGCAGAAGGATCCGAAGGTGATCGAAGCTTATCTGGGTGCGGGGGTCCACTAATGGCTACAGCAATGTTGAAAATCAAGGGCCTGCAGGTCAATTACGGCGGCATCCAGGCAGTCAAGGGCATCGATCTCGAAGTCGCGCAGGGCGAACTGGTCACGCTGATCGGCGCGAACGGCGCCGGCAAGACCACGACGATGAAGGCGATCACGGGTCTGAAGCCGTACTCGGCAGGCGACATCGAGTACATGGGCCAGTCGATCAAGGGCATCCCGGCGCACGAACTGCTCAAGCGCGGTCTGGCGATGGTGCCGGAAGGCCGGGGCATTTTCTCGCGCATGTCGATCGTCGAGAACATGCAGATGGGGGCTTATCTGCGCAGCGATACGGACGCCATCAAGGCGGACGTCGACCGCATGTTCGGCTTCTTCCCGCGCCTGAAGGAACGTGCCACGCAATACGCGGGCACGCTCTCGGGCGGCGAGCAGCAGATGCTGGCGATGGCGCGCGCGATCATCAGCAAGCCGAAGCTGTTGTTGCTGGATGAGCCGTCGATGGGTCTGTCGCCGATCATGGTCGAGAAGATCTTCGAAGTGGTGCGGGCGATCTCGGCCGAAGGCATGACCGTGCTGCTGGTCGAGCAAAACGCGCGTCTCGCGCTGCAGGCGGCGAACCGCGGCTACGTGATGGACTCGGGTCTGGTGACGATGTCCGGCGACGCGAAGCAGATGCTGGATGATCCGAAGGTGCGGGCTGCGTATCTGGGTGAATAAGGTAGGTGCGGCGAGTAAGCAGGCTGGGTAAATAAGCTGTACCAGGGTCGCTTATAAGTCACAAAAAAGGCCGCATGCGCTTCAATCGCGCATGCGGCCTTTCTCTATTCAGACGCTTGCTTTATGTCTACGCTGCCGGCATTTCCGCCAGTTCGCCAAGACGTTTGCCGAGACTGATCACGGGATCCGCGCGATAACCGAGTGCCTCGTAAAACGCGCGCACCTCGGCCTTCGCGGACAGCACCTGCAGGTTCAGCTTCGGGCAGCCACGTTCGGTCAACGCGGTTTCGACATGCGCGACCAGCCGCGTGCCGATGCCGTGCCGGCGCAGCGATTCGTCCACCGCGAGCGAATACAGCCAGCCTCGGTGTCCGTCGTAGCCACCCATCACGGTGCCGACGACGCGCTCGCCGAACACCGCGACAAAGAACAGTTCCGGTTGCGTCGCCAGCTTGTTGGCGATCGACAGATGCGGATTGCGCTGTGGCCTTGTCACGTCCCGGTACTCCGGAAACGCTTCCAGCCATAGCGCGATCACGGCATCGGTGTCGCTCGCTTCGAAGCGGCGGATCGATATCGTCCCGGTCGTCATACGCGCTTTCCTGGGTGATTACAGCGTGTCGAGAATCGAACGCAGCATCGCCATCATCTGGTCGATTTCTTCGTTCGTGACGTTCAGCGCCGGCATGAAGCGCAGCAGGTTCGGACGCGCCGCGTTGAGCAGCAGGCCGTCGGGTTGCATCAGGCGCGCCTTTTCGACGATCTGATTGCCGATGTCCTTGCCGAGCAGCAGGGCGCGCAGCAAGCCTTCACCGCGCTCTCCTTCGAAGCCGCGCTCTGCCGACAGTTCGAGCAGCTTGGCGCGCAGATATTCACCGCGCGCACGCACGTCTTCGAGGAAGCCCGGCGCGACCAGTTGCGAGATCACCGAGTAGCCGACCGCGGTCATCAGCGGATTGCCGTTGTACGTACCGCCCTGGTCGCCTGCCTCGAACACGGCGATTTCAGCCTTCGCAAGCAGCGCCGCGAGCGGCACGCCACCGCCGATGCCCTTGCCCAGCGTCATGATGTCGGGTTCGATGCCCGACAGTTCGTAGGCGAACAGCGTGCCGGCACGGCCACAACCGCTTTGGACTTCGTCGACGATCAGCAGCAGGTTGTGTTCTTTGGTCAGCGCGCGCAGTTGCTGCATGAACTCGCGGGTCGCGGGAATCACGCCGCCTTCACCCTGAATCGGCTCGAGCATCACCGCAACGGTCTTCGAGTTGATCAGCTTTTCAACCGACGCGATGTCGTTCAGATCCGCCTTCGGGAAGCCCGGCACCTGCGGAGCGTAGATCGTGTCCCAGCCCGGCTTGCCGCTCGCGGACATGGTGGCGAGCGTGCGGCCGTGGAAGCTGTGATCGAACGTGATGATTTCGAACGCGCCGTCCTTGAACTTCTTGCCCCACTTGCGCGCGAGCTTGATCGCGCCTTCGTTGGCTTCGGCGCCGCTGTTCGCGAAGAACACCTTGTCGAAACAGCTGTGCTGCGTGAGCAGGCCCGCGAGTTTCGCCATCGGTTCGTTGTAGAAGGCTGGCGACGGATTGAGCAGCAGCTTCGATTGCGTGTTCAGCGCTTCGATCATGCCGTCGTTGCAATGGCCGAGGCTGTTGACCGCCCAGCCCTGGATGAAATCCAGATATCGCTTGCCGTTATTGTCGTAGAGCCACGAGCCCTTGCCGTGCGTGAAAACGATTTCGGGCCGGTTCGTGATGTACATCAGCGACTCGATCGGGTACTCATTGAAATTCATGACGGCAAGCTCCAGACAGCGGGGTGAAGGGTGAGTGAGCGGTCGGCCTCAAATGAAGCAGCGGCCAGTGAAAACAAAAAAAGCAAACAAAAAAGCCACGGCATGCCGTGGCTTTCATGATTCGAACTGCTTGCGCCTTTGTGCGGCGCGAATCCGTGACGAAGCCAGCGGCACCCCTAAGGGAGCGGCGAGCGGCGACGTCGAAGTTCGGATTGGATGCGGTTCATGCGCGAAAGAATACGACAAGAAAAGCGCTGGTGTAAACCATGAATTTGCACAAATTCGCGTCAACGCGGATTTATGCGAGTCTGCCAGCGTGCCTGTTTCGTTTTGATGAATGGGTTGAAAGGCGTGCAGTCAACCCATTCACCGCGTCAAACCGCGTTCGCCAGATCCGCTGCGCTGGTGAAGGAGTCCGCGTAGAACTCGTCTTCCGGCAGACCGTGGTGCTGGGTGAAATCGCGCTGAGCCGACTCGACCATCACCGGTGCGCCGCACGCGTACACCTGATACGGCGACAGGTCCGGCAGATCCTCGATCACCGCGCGATGCACGAAGCCGACACGGCCCGTCCACGCATCGCTTGCGTCCGGTTCCGACAGCACCGGCACGAACTTGAAGTTCGGAATCTCGCGAGCCCACTGCTCGGCCAGATCGAGCAGGTACAGGTCTTTCTTGCGGCGCGCGCCCCAGTAGAGCGTCATGGGGCGGTTCAGATTCTTGAACACCGCGTGTTCGACAATCGCCTTCAGCGGCGCGAAGCCCGTGCCCGAGGCCAGCAGCACGATCGGCTTGTCCGAATCTTCGCGCAGGAAGAAGGTGCCGAGCGGCGCTTCGAAGCGCAGGATGTCGCGCTCCTTCATCGCATTGAAGACGTGATCCGTGAACGCGCCACCGGGCATGTGACGGATGTGCAATTCGATCGGGCCTTCCGTGTGCGGCGCGCTTGCCATCGAATAGCTGCGGCGCTTGCCGTCCTTCAGAATGAACTCGAGGTACTGGCCGGCCAGATATTGAAGACGTTCGTTGGCGGGCAGTTGCAGCTTCAGCACGACGACGTCGTCGGCCTTGCGCTCGATTGCGTTCACACGGCACGGCAGTTTCTTGACCTGCACGTCGCCCACGCCGGCCACTTCGCGGATATCCACTTCGAGATCGGAGCATGCCGTCGCGCAGCAGAGGAGTGCCATGCCGCGGGTTTTCTCGTCGTTCGACAAAGCCGACGACGAATGCTGTCGCTGTTCGACCTGACCGCTGATCACGGTGCCTTTGCATGAGCCGCAGGCGCCGTTCTTGCAGCCGTACGGCAGGCCGATGCCTTGCCGCAAGGCGGCGATCAGGACCGGTTCGTCCTGTTCTACCTGAAACTGCCGGCCGCTTTGCCGGAGCGTGACGTTAAATGCCATAGAGTGAGTGTTCGAAATCGAAAAAGTCGGTAATCGTTATCGGACCCGCTGGTTCAACTGTGCGGTACCTGCCGCGCTTGACGGCTACAATGCGTCCACCATGAAAGCGACACGAAATTTACGCCGGCCGCGCGTATTGATAGTTGGCTGCGGTGACGTTGGTATGCGTTGCGTGCCCTTGCTGCGGCCACGCGCGCATGTTTTCGCGCTCACCAGCCACACCGAACGCGGTGCCGAATTGCGTGCCGCCGGGGTCACGCCGCTCGTCGGCGATCTCGACGAGCGCCGCAGCCTGAAACGGCTTGCCGGTCTGGCGCAAACGGTGCTGCATCTCGCCCCGCCGCAAAAAACCGGCGACGACGACCGCCGTACCCGTGCGTTGCTCGCGACGCTGAGCGCACGCCGCGATCGGGCACTGCGTGCCGCGCGCGGCGCGGTGGCGCCGGTGGGGCGGCTACGCCGCGGGTTGCGCAACATGAGCGCCTCGTGGGCTGAATCTGAAGCAGCCAATATTGTACCCGAGAGGGTACGCTGGGCCGCCGCTGCGCAGGCGCCGGTGAAATTGGTGTACGCGAGCACGACAGGCGTCTACGGCGACTGCGGCGGCGCATGGATCGACGAGACGCGCGCGCCTCGTGCAGCTAATGCGCGTGCCAAACGCCGTGTGTCGGCCGAGCGCCAATTGCGGCGCGCCACCGCGCGAGGCGTGGTGGCGGCCAGCATCGCGCGAATTCCTGGCATCTACGCGAGCAACCGCCTGCCGCTCGCACGGCTGGAAAAGCGCACCCCCGCTTTGATCGACGCTGACGACGTCTACACCAACCATATCCATGCCGACGACCTGGCCGCGATCCTCGTGCGCCTCGCCACGCACGGGCGGCCGGGGCGCGTGATCCACGCGTCCGACGATACGTCGCTGAAAATGGGGGAATACTTCGACGTGGTGGCCGATGCGTTCGGCCTCGAGCGCGCGCCGCGTATCACGCGCGCGCAGGCGGAGCAGCAGATCGAACCGACCTTGCTGTCCTTCATGCGCGAATCGAGGCGCCTGATGAACCGGCGCCTCAAAGCGGAACTGCACGTGCGCCTGCGCTATCCGAGCGTCGAGGATTTTCTGCGCCCGGCGCCATAGGCGCTCGCCTTCGCAGGCTTACGTCAGCGCCGGCAACGCCTCCAGCAACAGGAAACACAGCATGGCGCCGATCAGCGCGCCGATCAGGTTCGGATGATATTTGTGCCGCAGCCGCATCATGACCAGCAGTCCGCCGATCAGAACCAGGCCGAGACACACGAAAGCGATCATCACGTATGTGATCGAGATGGTGTCGTAGGTGACCATGGCGCCCCTCCTTGAACCCTTTGTAGTCTTTGTTTAAACGAGTATAGGGCGACTTGTAAGGAAGAGCATGCTGCGCCGCAGCGTGTAATCGGGTGTTTTCCAGGGCCCGCGTGCGGGCGCGCACACGATTCTTCTGACGCATCAAGGCCTTGAAAGGGTCCTACCGGTTTACCCGCTCCGTAGAGATCCGAGGTCGGTTTCGTCCAGCCATTGCCATGCGCCTTCTGCGAGCGTTGCGGGCAAGGCGAGCCCGCCGATCCGCTCGCGATGCAGTGCCTCGCAGCGGTTGCCGGCTGCCGCGATCATCCGCTTGACCTGGTGATACTTGCCTTCCATCACGGTGAGGGCGAGCGCATGCTCGCCGCGCGCCTCGGCGTCGACGGCGACGATCGGCCTGGGCTCGCCGTGCAGCAGGACCCCATTGCGCAAGGCACTCAACTGGGCGTCGTCGATGGGATGCCGCGTGGTCGCGACGTACAGCTTCGGTACTTTGCGTTTCGGCGACGTGAACATGTGAACGAACTTGCCGTCGTCGGAGAGCAGCAGCAGGCCGGTGGTGTCCTGATCGAGCCGGCCCACGCATTGCACGCCGCGCTCGGCGAACTGCGGCGGCAGCAGGCTGAACACGCTCAGATGATGCTGCGGATCGCGCGAGCATTCGTAGCCGGCGGGCTTGTTCAGCAGCAGATAGGCGTGCTCGCGATACGGCCAGACGGCGTCGTCCACGCTGAAGCAGAACGTGCCGTCATCGGTCGGAAAATCGGCGTCGGCATCGGTGCAGACTGAGCCGCCGATACTCACGCGGCCGTCGCCGATCAGCGCCCGGCATTGGCGGCGCGAGCCGAAACCTTGGGTGAAGAGGATGCTTTCGAGATTCATGGCGAGCGAAGAATAACACCGCAAGAAGCGGAGCGCCGCACAGCGCCATAGCGGCGACGATGGTCTCCCCACGTTACATCGCAGGAGTTCATCGATGCCCGCCTCATCCTCGTCGTCGTCATCCTCGTCGTCTTCATCCGCGGTTCGATTGCCCGCCGCATTCCAGCGGCTCGCCTGGTCGAATCTGGTCGCGCAATCCGCCGAGCAGATCAGTCTCGCCGCCGCGCCGCTCGTTGCCGTGTTCGCGCTCGGCGCCGGCGCGCGCGAGACCGGCCTGTTGCAGTCGGCGCAGACGCTGCCGTTCCTGTTGTTGTCGATTCCGCTCGGCGTCTGGGCGGACCGCCGCTCGCGCCGCACCTTGATGACGCTCGCCGAAAGCGTTCGCGTAGTCGCGATGCTGTGCGTGCTGCTGCTTGTGATGACGCACTCGCTGAGCTTGCCACTGCTCGCCGCGCTCGGCTTCATTGCCGCAACCGGCACGGTGGCGTACAACGTCGCCGCGCCTTCGCTGGTGCCCGCGATCGTGCCGCGCGAGGCCTATGCCCAGGCGAACGGCCGGCTCGAACTGGCGCGCAGCGTCGCGTATTCGGCGGGGCCGGCGCTTGGCGGATTGCTGGTCGGCTGGATCGGCGCGGGCTGGGCGTATGGCTGCGCGGCCGGGCTATCGGCGCTGGCCGTCGCGTTGCTCGCGGGGCTGCGCGAACCGCCGAGAGCGGCCACGTCCCAGCGGCACTTTCTGCTGGAACTGCGCGACGGTACGCGCTTTGTGCTGCACGACGCGCTGCTGCGTCCAATGCTCGCCACCGCGATCTTCTTCAACCTCGGTTTCTTCGTGCTGCAAGCGGTGTATGTGCCATACGCCGTGCATCGGTTGGGATTGAGCGCCTCGATGGTCGGTGTGACGCTCGGTGCGTACGGCGTCGGCATGGTGTGCGGCGCGCTCGCCGCACCGGCCATCGCGCGGCGCCTCGCGTTCGGCCGTGTGCTGATCATCGGACCGTCGTGCGGTTTGCTCGCCTCGCTCGTGATGGTGGCGACGATCGTCACGCCGTCGTTCTGGCTGGCGATGCTGAGCTTCTTCCTGCTCGGCGCCGGACCGATTCTGTGGGTGGTCGGTTCCACCACGCTGCGCCAGGCAATCACGCCTCAACGGATGATGGGGCGCGTCTCCGCGCTCAACAGCACGGCGACCTTCGGCGCGCGGCCGCTGGGCGCATTGCTCGGTGCGGCGATCAGCGCGCGCTGGGGGATGGATGCCTGTCTGGTCGCGGCGGCAGCGGCCTTCCTCGCGCAGGCGTTGATTATCGTGATGTCGCCGGCGGCACGGCTTGTGGACATTCCCGAGGGCGCCGCGGCCGCGCAATGAAAACTGGTTTTCATCGAACGATCGCGTTGCGCGCCGGCGATGCGCGAGTTTATCCGTGGAAACCCTCGAAAATGAAAATGAATTTTTTTCCTGACAAATTCTATGTAAATATACTTTCATTCATTTTGATTACAGCCGCTGCGCTGCAGCGGCCGGCCCGCTTGCATGATTCATCACTCGTCCCTTGCTGCCAACCCGGCCGAACAGGCCATCGCCGCGCGCATCGCCGCAGCCATGCCGACCCTCACGCCGATCCATCGGCGCATGGGCGAGTATGTGCTGGCGAATCTGTTCCGCGCGGCGACCATGCGGATCGACGAACTGGCGAGCGTGGTTGGGGCGTCGGTGGCGACAGCGAATCGCTTCGCCCGCGCGCTCGGTTTTGACGGCTATCCGCAGTTTCGAGAATCGCTGGTACGCGGCTTCGAAGCGACGCTCGCGCCGGTCGAGCGGCTGCGTAGCGCGCAGGAATCACTTGCTTCCGGCGACGATCTGATCGACGCGTCGCTCGAGCAGGCCGTGACCAATCTGCAATCCACGCGCGCCGCGATCGACAGCGCTGCCGCCGAGGCCGCCGTGGAAGCGATCGTTTCCGCGCGTCGCGTCTTCGTGCTCGGCGCGGGGTCGAGCGCGTTTCTCGCCGGTCTGATGGAACACGGCCTGATGCCTTATCACGACAACGTGCAGTCGCTCGCGTTGGTTGGCGGACCTTCGCATGCCGCACGGCGTCTGTTTGCTTCGAATGAAGGCGATCTGGTGATCGGCATTGTCTTTCCGCGTTATGTCGAAGACACGATCGAACTCGCCCGGCGCGCAGCGAGTCGCGGAGCACGTGTACTTGCACTGACCGACGGCCCGCACTCGCCGCTCGCGCAATTCGCCGATCTCGCGCTCTATATCCGCTCCGAGCGGCGGCTCGCGGCCAATGCCGATGCGGCCGTGCTGGCCGTGATCGAAGCGCTGTGCGACGCGATTGCCTACCGGGCGAAACGCTCGGTGAAGGCCGCCGCCGAGGTCACCGAATTCGTGCTGCCCTGGCTCACCGATCCGCAGGCCGCGGTCGCCAGCACTCGCGAGCTGCCCGTGCGCACCTCCATCCGTACTACTCGCACTATCAAAGCCAAGAAATGAACTCCAACGCAGTCATTGCCATTCACGGCGGGGCAGGCACGATCCTGCGCGCGTCGATGTCGGCCAGCGCCGAAGCTGATTATCACGCCGCCTTGCATGCCGTACTGAGCGCGGGCCAGCGGGTACTCGCCGACGGCGGCAGCGCGCTCGAAGCCGTCAGCGAAGCCGTGCGTCTGCTCGAAGACTGCCCGCTCTTCAACGCGGGTCGCGGCGCGGTCTACACGGCGGCCGGCACGCATGAACTCGACGCGGCCATCATGGACGGCAGCACGCTCGAAGCGGGCGCGATCTGCTGTGTGACGCGCTTGCGCAATCCGATTCTGGCGGCGCGCCGTGTGCTCGAACGCAGCGAACATGTGCTGTTTACCGGCGCAGGCGCGGAAGCGTTCGCCGCGGCGCAAGGACTCGAATTCGTCGAGCCCGAGTATTTTCATACCGAAGCGCGTCATCGCCAATGGCAACTCGCGCGCGCTCAGCAAGGCGTCATGCTCGATCACGACGGCGCGACGCTGGCTGCAAAGAACGACGATCCCACGCCGCACGAGCCGATCGATCCGAATCGCAAGTTCGGCACCGTGGGCGCGGTCGCGCTCGACCAGCATGGCCACGTGGCGGCTGCCACGTCGACGGGCGGCGTCACCAACAAGCAGGTCGGCCGGGTCGGCGATACGCCGCTGATCGGCGCGGGCTGCTATGCCGACGACGCAACCTGCGCGGTTTCGACCACGGGCTCCGGCGAGATGTTCATGCGCATGGTGGCCGCGTACGACGTCGCGGCGCAGATGGCGTACCGCAATGTCTCGCTCGAAGAAGCGGCGCACGACGTAGTGATGAACCGTTTGCCGAAGATCGACGGACGCGGCGGTCTGATCGCCGTCGATGCGCGCGGCAACGTCACGCTGCCGTTCAATACCGAGGGCATGTATCGCGGATTCGCACGCATCGGCGAGACGCCGGTCACGGCGATCTATCGCTAGGGCGATTGCGTTGCGCCGTGGCCCGAACGGCCGCCTGAATTCCCGTTTGAATTTTCGCCTGAACCACTGCTAGCCGCGTCCGAAACAAAAGGAACCATCGTGCCGACTTCATCGCACACAACCCGTCCGCTTATCGAAACCTTGCCGCCGCAACGCGTGCTCGCGGTCGACGATCTGTCGGTCGCGTTTCGCAGCGGCGACAAGACCTTCAACGCGGTGCGCAATCTGTCGCTGACGGTCGAGCGCGGCGAGACGCTGGCGATCGTCGGCGAATCGGGTTCGGGCAAATCGGTGACATCGCTTGCGTTGATGCGGCTGGTCGAGCATGGCGGTGGGCGCCTTGCCGGCGGCAGCATCGCTTTCCGGCGCCGCGACGGCAGCGTGCTCGATCTTGCGAAAGCGTCGTCCGGCACGATGCGCGCGATTCGCGGCGCCGACATCGCGATGATCTTCCAGGAGCCGATGACTTCGCTCAATCCGGTGTTCACCGTGGGCGATCAGATCAGTGAGGCGATTGCCCTGCATCAGGGCAAGAGCCGTTCCGCCGCGCACGCCGAAACGGTGCGTCTGCTCGAACTTGTGCGCATTCCGGAAGCACGCCGGGTGGCGGCACGTTTTCCGCATCAGCTATCGGGCGGGATGCGCCAACGCGTGATGATCGCGATGGCGCTGTCGTGCAAACCCGCACTGTTAATCGCCGACGAGCCCACCACCGCGCTCGACGTCACGATCCAGGCGCAGATTCTGCAATTGATTCGCGGTCTGCAGGACGAGATGAACATGGGCGTGATCTTCATCACGCACGACATGGGCGTGGTCGCCGAAGTGGCCGATCGCGTGCTGGTGATGTATCGCGGTGAGAAGGTGGAAGAGGGGGCGTCGGATACGCTGTTCGCCGCGCCTTCTCATCCCTATACGAAGGCCCTGCTCGCCGCGGTCCCGCGCCTTGGCGCAATGGAGGGCACGGATCAACCCGCCAAGTTTCCGATTCTGACTATCGAACAGGCAGCCCTGAATGGCACCGATGAAGCCGTGCGTCCCGCCGCGGTTGTCGCCGCAGAAGCGCAACCGGTGATCCAGGCGAGCACGCCGCCGATTCTGCGCGTGCGCGATCTGGTCACGCGCTTTCCGGTCAAGAGCGGTATGTTCGGACGCCTGACAGGCCGCGTGCATGCGGTTGAGAAAGTGAGCTTCGATCTGCGTCCCGGGGAGACCCTGGCGCTGGTCGGCGAATCGGGTTGCGGCAAATCGACCACGGGCCGTTCATTGCTGCGCCTGGTCGAAAGTCAGAGCGGTTCGATCGAATTCGACGGCAAGGAAATCAGCTCGCTCACCGGTCCTGCGCTGCAAGCGCTGCGCCGCGATATCCAGTTTATTTTCCAGGACCCGTTCGCTTCGCTCAATCCGCGTCTGACGGTGGGCTTCTCGATCATGGAGCCGCTCCTCGTGCACGGCGTTGCTCAAGGCGAAGAAGCGCAGGCGCGTGTTGCGTGGCTGCTCGACAAGGTTGGCTTGCCGCGTGAAGCGGCGCGCCGCTATCCGCACGAATTCTCGGGCGGGCAACGGCAGCGTATCGCGATTGCGCGTGCTCTGGCATTGAATCCGAAGGTCGTGATCGCCGACGAATCCGTCTCCGCACTGGACGTCTCCGTGCAGGCGCAGATCGTCAACCTGATGCTCGATCTGCAACGCGAACTCGGCGTGGCGTATCTGTTCATTTCGCATGACATGGCCGTGGTCGAACGCGTCAGCCATCGCGTGGCGGTGATGTATCTCGGCCAGATCGTCGAGATCGGTCCGCGCCGCGCGGTGTTCGAAGCGCCGCAGCATCCCTATACGAAAAAGCTGATGGGCGCGGTGCCGGTCGCCGATCCGGCACGCCGTCACGCGAAACGCATGCTCGCCGCCGACGAGATTCCGAGCCCGATTCGCGCGCTGAACGATGAACCCGTTGTGGCGCCGCTAATTGCGGTGGGACCGGATCATTTCGTGGCTCAGCATCGGGTCGGCGGCGCGTACTAGACGCGGATGCAAGTTTGAATGCGGATCTGGGTGCACGTTAATACGCAGACCCGATCGAAGTGCCAGACCTGAAGTAAAACCAAGCAATTTTCTCTCGCAGCACATAACCCTGTTTCAATTCGCAGCCTGGAGCAACCTCATGAACCTGCTGGTCCCGTCTTCTCCGTTTCGTTTGCGCGCGCTGGTCAGCGGCGGCGCGGTGGTGTTCGCGATGCTCGCGGGCAGTGTGGCGCACGCCGATACCACGGCCGTGATGGCCGTTGCATCGACCTTCACGACGCTCGATCCGTATGACGCGAACGACACGCTCTCACAAGCCGTCGCCAAGTCGTTCTATCAAGGTCTGTTCGGTTTCGACAAGGACATGAAACTGGTCAACGTGCTGGCCGACAGCTACGAAGCGAGTCCGGATGCCACGGTCTACACCTTCAAGCTGCGCCATGGCGTGAAGTTCCAGGACGGCACCGACTTCAACGCAGCTGCGGTGAAAGCGAACTTCGACCGCGTGACCGATCCGGCGAACAAGCTCAAGCGCTACAACATGTTCAACCGGATCGAGAAGACCGAAGTGGTCGATCCGTACACGGTGAAGATCACCCTGAAGGCGCCGTTCTCGGCGTTCGTCAACGTGCTCGCGCATCCGTCGGCGGTCATGATTTCACCTGAGGCGCTGAAGAAGTATGGCAAGGACATCGCGTTCCATCCGGTCGGCACAGGTCCGTTCGAGCTGGTGAAGTGGGACCCGGCAGGCGACCTGACGGTGAAGAAATTTGCCGGCTACTGGAAGAAGGGTTATCCGAAGATCGATGCGATCGACTGGAAGCCGGTGGTGGACAACAACACGCGTGCTGCGTTGATGCGTACCGGCGAAGCGGACTTCGCGTTCCAGGTGCCGTTCGAGCAGGCCGCACAGTTGCAGTCGAGCCCGAAGGTCGATCTGATCGCGTCGCCGTCGATTATCCAGCGTTATATCAGCCTGAACGTCAATCAGAAGCCGTTCGACAATCCGAAAGTACGTGAAGCGTTGAACTACGCGGTCAACAAGGACGCGCTGACGAAGGTCGCGTTCGCCGGTTACGCGACGCCGGCTGACGGCGTGGTGCCGCAAGGCGTGGACTACGCGGTGAAGCTCGGCCCGTGGCCGTACGATCCGGCAAAGGCCCGCGAACTGCTGAAGGAAGCGGGTTATCCGAATGGCTTCGAAACAACGTTGTGGTCGGCGTATAACTACTCGACCGCGCAGAAGGTGATCCAGTTCGTGCAGCAGCAACTCGCGCAAGTCGGTATCAAGGCGCAGGTCGAAGCGCTCGAAGCCGGTCAACGCGTCGCGAAGGTGGAAAGCGCGCAGGACCCGGCAACCGCGCCAGTGCGGATGTACTACGCCGGCTGGTCGTCCTCGACAGGTGAAGCGGACTGGGCGATTACGCCGCTGCTCGGGTCGGTCTCGTTCCCGCCGAAGATGGTCAACACCGCCTACTACAAGAACGATACGGTCGACAGCGACCTGAAGCAGGCGCTCGAAACCACCGACCGCACCAAGAAGGCCGCGCTCTACACCGACGCGCAAAAACGCATCTGGGCCGACGCGCCGTGGATCTTCCTCGTCAAGGAGAAGGTCGTGTATGCGCGCAGCAAGCGTCTGTCGGGTGCCTATGTCGCGCCGGACGGCTCGTTCAATTTCGACGAGATCGCGATCAAGTGATGAGTTGACCGCCCGGTGCCGCGTGTTCGAAACACACACGCAGCCCGGGCAGCCGCTTTTCGACGAATCTTCGTTGCCCGCCTCATTGCCGGATTGGTTTCATGCTGAACTTCCTCGTCAAACGTATCTTTGGCCTGCTGCCGACGCTCTTTATCGTCGCCGTGCTGGTGTTCCTGTTCGTGCATCTGTTGCCCGGCGACCCGGCGCGTCTTGCGGCCGGTCCGGAAGCGGACGAAGCGACCGTTGCGCTGGTGCGCGCCGATCTCGGCCTCGATAAGCCGATGCCGGAGCAATTCGCCAACTTCTTCGTGAAGATCGCGCACGGCGATTTCGGCACGTCTACGCGCAGCAAGCGGCCGGTCAGCCAGGAAATCGGCGAGCGCTTCATGCCGACGCTGCTGCTCACGCTCGCCAGCATGGTGTGGGCGGTGGTGCTCGGCATGGGTATCGGCATCGTCTCGGCGGTGTGGCGCAATCGCTGGCCGGACCGGCTCGGCATGACGCTCGCGGTGTCGGGTATTTCGTTTCCCGCGTTCGCGCTCGGCATGCTGCTGATGGAGATCTTTTCGGTGAAACTCGGCTGGCTGCCGATTGTCGGCGACGGGTCCTGGCAGAGTTACGTGCTGCCCTCGCTCACGCTCGGCGCGGCCGTGGCGGCGGTGATGGCGCGCTTCACGCGTGCTTCGTTCGTCGAAGTGATGAACGAAGATTTCGTGCGCACCGCACGTGCGAAGGGTGTGCCCGAACGGCTCGTGATCGTCAAACACTGTCTGCGCAACGCGATGATTCCCGTCATCACCATGATGGGGCTGCAATTCGGCTTTCTGCTGGGCGGCTCGATCGTGGTCGAAGTGGTGTTCAACTGGCCGGGGCTCGGACGCCTGCTGGTGGACGCCGTGGCGATGCGCGACTATCCGGTGATTCAGGCCGAAGTACTGTTGTTCTCGCTTGAGTTCATCATCATCAACCTGGTTGTGGACGTGCTGTATGCCGTCATCAACCCGACTATCCGTTTCAAGTGAGGCCCGCATGAGCATCTCTGCTACCGAGGCGAATGCGGCCAAGGCCGCCCTCGTAGAAAGCGCGATCCGCACGCCGTGGAGCGAGTTCTGGCGCAAATTCCGCAAGCAGCATGTGGCGCTCGCCGCCGGCATCTTCGTGCTGCTGCTGATCGTGGTCGCGATTCTCGCGCCGCATATCGTGCCGTACGATCCGGAGAATTTCTTCGACTACGACGCGTTGAACGCAGGGCCTTCGGCCGCGCACTGGTTCGGCGTCGATTCGTTGGGCCGCGATATTTTCAGCCGCATTCTGGTGGGGTCGCGTATTTCGCTCGAGGCCGGCTTTCTGTCGGTCGCGATCGGCGCGGTGATCGGCACGTTCTTCGGTTTGCTGGCCGGGTACTACGAAGGCTGGTGGGACCGCATCACCATGCGTGTGGCCGACGTGCTGTTTGCCTTCCCGGGCATTCTGCTGGCGATCGGCGTGGTTGCGATTCTCGGCAACGGCATGATCAATGTGATCTGCGCAGTGGCGATTTTCAGCATCCCGGCGTTTGCGCGGCTCGTACGCGGCAATACGCTGATGCTCAAGCAACTCACCTATATCGAAGCGGCCCGCAGCATCGGCGCTTCGGACTGGACCATCATCGTGCGGCATATTCTGCCGGGGACGATTTCGTCGATCGTCGTGTACTTCACGATGCGCATCGGTACCTCGATCATCACGGCGGCGAGCCTGTCGTTTCTCGGACTCGGCGCACAACCGCCGACGCCGGAGTGGGGCGCGATGCTCAACGAAGCGCGCGCCGATATGGTGACCGCGCCGCATATCGCGCTGTTTCCGAGTCTGGCGATTTTCCTCGCCGTGCTGGCATTCAATCTGCTCGGCGACGGTTTGCGCGATGCGCTCGACCCGAAACTCGACCGGCCATGAGTCCGACTGGAACTATGAGTAGCAACGCACCGCACATCGGCGTGCTGCCGAGCGGCCCGCGTGGGTCGCTCGCCGACGTGGAGGGCGTCACGGTCGGACACTGCACGTTGGACGATGGCGCTCTCCAGACCGGCGTCACCGTGATTCATCCGCATTCCGGCGATCCTTTTCTCAACAAGGTGCCGGCTGCGGTTTCGGTGATCAATGGGTTTGGCAAGAGCATCGGACTCGTGCAAGTCGAAGAACTCGGCGTGCTGGAAACGCCGATTGCACTGACCAATACCTTCGGCGTCGCAGCGGTCGCGCAAGCGCAGATTCGTGCCGCAATCCGCGTCAATCCGCAAATCGGACGCGAATGGTCGACGGTCAATCCGCTTGTGTTCGAATGCAATGACGGATACCTGAACGACATTCAGGCTTTGGCGGTAAGCGAGCGGCATTACAACGAGGCGTGTGAAGCGGCAAGCGTTGATGTCGCGAGCGGCTCGGTCGGCGCAGGCCGCGGCATGTCGTGTTTCGATCTGAAGGGCGGAATCGGCAACGCATCGCGCGTGGTCGACGTAGCAGGGCAGCACTATGCCGTCGGCGCGCTGGTGCTGGCGAATTTCGGACGCCTGCCGATGCTGACGATCGACGGCACCCCACTCGGTCGCGTACTGGCCGAACGCGCGGCCAAAGTCACCTCGAAACCCGAGCAAGGCTCGATCATCATGATCGTCGCCACCGACGCGCCGCTCGATGCTCGCCAGCTTAAACGTCTGTCGTTGCGTGCCGCAGCCGGTCTCGCACGAACCGGTTCGGTGTACGGCCACGGCAGCGGCGATATAGCGCTGGCGTTCTCAACGGCCTACACCGTGCCGCACGAATCCGACTTTGTCACGCTGCCTCCCTTGCTCGCCGATGCACGCCTCGATCCGCTATTGCGCGCCTGCGCGGACAGCGTCGAGCAGGCAATCGTCGATGTGCTTTGGAGCGCGATGACCGTCACGGGGCGCGACGGTCATCGTCGCCTATCGCTGCACGACACCGCCCCTGATCTTGCCCAACTTCTCAAGTAAGCATCCCTGATGAAAGTTCTGATTTCCGCCGATATCGAAGGCGTGGCCGGCGTGTTCCATCCCGAGCAAACGCGCGCGGGTAACGGCGAATACGAAGCCGCGCGCCGCTGGATGACACTCGAAGCCAATGCCGCGATCGAAGGCGCGTTCGCGGGTGGCGCGACTCACGTGTGGGTCAACGATTCGCACGGCGGCTTTCGCAATCTGCTGCCCGATCTACTCGACGCACGTGCCCAGGTGGTGCTCGGCAAGCCGCGCACACTCGGCATGATGGCTGGCCTCGAGTACGGCGCGGCGCTGGTGTTCATGATCGGCTATCACGCCCGCTCGCAAACGCACGGCATTCTCTCGCATACGATCAATAGCTTCGCGTTCACGCGTGTCCTGCTGAACGGCGCCGAAGTCGGCGAGGCCGGATTGTATGGCGCGCTGGCGGAAGAATATGGCGCACAGGTAGCGCTTTTATCCGGCGACGATGTATTCGCCGAGGAAACCGCGCCGCGCTTTCCTCGCGCGCGTTTCGTCGTGACCAAGAGCGCCACGGGACAGTCGAGCGGCGTGACGCAAACGCCGGCGAGCGCCCGTGATGCGATTGAAAATGCGGCACGTGAAGCGGTGCGGCGTTACATCGGGGAAGGCCACGCGCCTCAAGCCACGCGCGCTGCCGTGCGGCCCGTCGAATGCGAGCTGCGTGTACAAACTACCGCGCTTGCCGATCTGTTCTGCCAATGGCCGACGCTTACGCGCGTCGACGCCGTCACGTTACGCTTTAGTGCTGAGTCGGTGGAGCATGCCGTGCGCATGTTGAACTGCCTGTCGGCAATGTCGTTCATGCTGCGCTGAACGGTCTGCTTTACTGTTGCCGGCTCAATTCCCGCGCGGCGCGATCGATCACATCCGCCACAGCGCCCGCGTGCGATACCGGCACGAGATGGCTCGATGCGATCGGCACGATCTTCGCCTTCATCCGGTCGGCCATGAATTTTTCGACGGCGGGTGATAGCGCGCGGTCTTTGGTGGTCAGCACGTACCACGAAGGTTTCTCCTTCCATGCGACCTGGCTGACCGTTTCGCTGAAGACCGTTGCCGCGATCGGGACTTGTGCCGTGGCCAGTACGCGCGTGAGGTTTTCGGGCACGTCGGCAGCAAAGTCGGCGTGGTATTTCGTGCGGTCGAGCCACAGGAAACCCGTCGGGTCCGCGACGATGCCTTGACCCGCAGGCATCGTCGGGGCGCGCTTCATCAGGTCCGCTGTCGTTTCATGCAGGTCCGGCGCAATCCCCGCCACGTAGACGAGACCCGCGACGTTCGGCGCGTTCGCACCGGCTTGCGTGATCACGACGCCGCCCCACGAGTGGCCCACCAGGATGGTCGGGCCATCCTGGCGCGCGAGCACGCGGCGGGTGGCCGCGACATCGTCGGCGAGCGACGTGAGCGGGTTCTGCACTGAACTCACGTGATAACCCTTCTGCTGCAGCTTCGCGACGACACCGTTCCAGCTCGACCCGTCGACGAACGCGCCATGCACCAGCACGACGTTGCGCACGGGACCGGTCATTGGCGCTGCGGGAGGTGGGGTAGGCGTGGTATTAGCGGCGGCTTTTGGGGCGGCGGGTGCGGGGGGCGTGGGGACCGTCGCAGCAGGCGTAGCCGGCACCGCGGGCACAGCCGGTACGACGGCCGGCTCCGCGGGTGGCGGGGGCGGCGCTTCCGGTGCGCTCGACTCCATGCCGGGTGTGTCAGCCGGTTCGGCGGCGGGTTCTGCCGGCGGGGCCGCGGTTTGCGCGAGCGCGCCCGCCCCGGCGAAGCAGAGACACAAAACAGCGGCGCAAAGCAGGCGTTTGGGCGACATGTTGAATCTCCGCAGGCTGAGACCTCGACTAGGGCAACATACCGAAGCGCTCCGCTAGTGACAATCACTATCCTTGCCGTTAAGTGCGGCGCAGAACCAAGCGCGGGTTGCTCCCAATATTGAGTGAATATCGGTCGCGGTAAAATTTTCGGTTCTGCCGGAGCAGGCCATAAGTCTGATCGGGTGCTCGATATCCATACACTGGGGCGCAATTTTGAATAGTGCACAGCAGCAAGACGGCCTGAAGCGCGGGCTTAAGAATCGTCACATCCAGCTGATCGCGCTGGGCGGGGCGATCGGCACCGGCTTGTTTCTCGGCTCCGCCAGCGTGTTGAAGGCAGCCGGGCCGTCCATGATTCTCGGCTACGCGATCGGCGGCATCATCGCTTTCATGATCATGCGCCAGCTTGGCGAAATGGTCGCGCAAGAACCGGTTGCCGGTTCGTTCAGCCACTTCGCGTACAAATATTGGGGCGACTTTCCCGGCTTTCTGTCCGGCTGGAACTACTGGGTGCTGTACGTGCTCGTGAGCATGGCCGAGTTGACCGCAGTCGGCACCTACGTGCATTTCTGGTGGCCAGGCGTACCCACATGGGTCTCGGCGCTGGTGTGCTTCGCCCTCATCAACGCGATCAATCTCGCAAACGTCAAAGCGTACGGCGAAACCGAATTCTGGTTTGCGATCATCAAGGTGGTGGCGGTGATCGGCATGATCCTGTTCGGCGGCTATCTGCTGATCAGCGGCCATGGTGGGCCGCAAGCCTCGATCACCAATCTCTGGGCCGACGGCGGATTTTTCCCGCATGGTTTCCATGGCCTGTTCATGATGCTCGCGGTCATCATGTTTTCGTTCGGCGGCCTCGAATTGATCGGCATTACGGCGGCTGAAGCGGCTGATCCGCAGAAGAGCATTCCGAAGGCCGTGAATCAGGTGATCTACCGGATTCTGATTTTCTACATCTGCTCGCTGGCTGTGCTGCTCTCGTTGTACCCGTGGAATCAGGTGGCGGCCGGGGGCAGTCCGTTCGTGATGATCTTCTCGCAGATCGGCTCGACGCTGACCGCGAATGTGCTCAACGTGGTGGTGCTGACCGCGGCGCTCTCGGTGTACAACAGCGGCGTGTATGCAAATAGCCGCATGCTCTACGGTCTCGCGGAACAGGGCAACGCACCGCGTGCGCTGATGAAGGTTGATCGGCGCGGCGTGCCGTATATGGCGATTGGTTTGTCGGCGCTCGCCACATTCACCTGCGTGATCATCAACTATCTGATTCCCGCCGAGGCGCTCGGTTTGCTGATGGCGCTGGTGGTGGCCGCGCTCGTGCTGAACTGGGCACTGATCAGCCTGACGCACCTGAAGTCGCGCAAGGCGATGCTGGCGGCGGGCGAGACGCTCGTGTTCAAGTCGTTCTGGTTCCCGGTCAGCAACTGGATCTGCCTTGCCTTCATGGCATTGATCCTCGTGATTCTGGCCATGACGCCGGGCCTCTCGGTCTCGGTGTGGCTCGTGCCCGCGTGGCTCGTTGTGATGTGGGCCGGCTATGTGTTCAAGTGCCGGCGTGCGGCGCTGCATGGCGGTGCGCGGGTGGCTGGGCAGTAAGACATGCAGGCGGCGTGAGGGCGCGAATTTGCGCCCTCACGCCGTTCGGAAGCCAGCGATCTATTCTCTCTTCAGGCGCCGTACATCCTTTCGCAAAACGCCGCACTCGCGCCAAGCTTGCGCGACAGCTCGGATGCCGCATCCAGCTGAGGACGGTCGAGCTCGTTCGATGCATGTGCGGCTTCGAGCCGCGAGGCCGCGCCCGACAACGTCAGTGCCGCCTTGAACTTGTCACCCTCGCCGAACACCGGTGTAGCAAATGCGGCGGTGTGCTGGTCGCGTGCGCCGGAGGTGAAGGTCGGCAGCGACGGCGGGGTTTCGTACAGCGGTTCCTTGAGCCCCCAGTATCGCAACACGCGGCTGATCGCCGTGTCGTCGAGCGGAAGTGCGGTTCCTGGTAGACGGGTCTCTCTGAGCCCTTCCGACGGCTCTGCTCTGAAAAGACAGAGACGCTGGCCGTGGTCGATAACGTAGTACGATGCGCTCTCCCGTGTCTCGGCTGCCAGCTTATGCAGTATCGGTTCAACGAGCGACGAAAGATGGAAGGACTGCTCGTACAGTTTGCCGAGATAGAGTACCCGCGGGCCAAGCGAATAAAGCCCCGCTTCTGAGCGCACGACGTAGTTCATCCGCTCCAGCGAATTCATCAATCGATACACCGTCGTCTTGTGCATACCGGACGATTGTGCGAGCGCAGCTAGCGCAAGTGCCTCCGCCCCTGGCTTGAAACAGTCCAGCAACGACAGCGCCTTCTCAACGGCCGCTACTCCTTCATTTCCCACATTCATCTCCCGTTCGTTCTTTCCAGAAGATTGTACACAGTAAAACGATGGTTTACACCGTAAAAGGGTAAACGCCAGTGGAAATTCGCCATCTTTGCAAGTTATAGTAATTTCACACAGTACACTATAGTTGTACATAGTACAACGCAACTTGCAGAGGTAACGTTATGAGCACCCCTTCGAATGGTTCATCGTCCATTGCTCGCGACATCGAGCGCGTGTCGCCCGAGCTCGTCGCAGAGGCGGCGAAGTTCCAGGCAGCCATCCTCGCGGACGTCGCCGGGCGTCGCGGCACGCTGAATGGCCGGGTCAAACCGCTGTCGCCCAAAATGAAGGTGGCGGGTCCGGCCATCACCGTTGAAGTGCGTCCGGGCGATAACCTCGCCATCCACGCGGCGCTCGCCATCGCAAAACCAGGCGACGTGATTGTGGTCGACGGCAAGGGCGACCAGACCTGCGCGCTGATTGGCGAAATCATGGCCACGCAGGCGCATGCGACCGGCATCGCCGGCTTCGTTATCGATGCGGCTGTGCGCGACTCGCATGAACTCGTGCACGGCGACTTTCCGGTCTTTTCGGCGGGCCTCAACCCATGCGGCCCAACCAAGAGCGTCGCGGGTCGCGTGAATGCTCCCATCTCGGCGGGTGGCACGACCGTCAATCCTGGCGATCTCGTCGTGGGTGATGCCGACGGTGTTGTTGTCGTACCGCGCCACGAGGTGCCGAGGATTCTCGAACTGGCGCAGAAAAAGGTGGATGCGGAAGCGAAGCGCATCGCCGCAATCAGGAACGGTGACACCCGCGCGACGTGGCTCGAAAAGGAATTGCGGGCAGTCGGCATGCTCGCGGAAGGCGAGGCACTGTGATGCAAGCGAACCAGCAAAAGCCAGTCGTTCTGGTTACCGCTGCCGACCTTGCGCCAGAGGCGCTCGAGATGTTGAACAGCTTTGAAGTGGTGTTCACGGGAAAGCAGCCTGCCGAGGACGAGATCGTCGCGCTCTGCGCTGCCCGCCGGCCGGTCGCCATCATCGTTCGCTACGGCAAGGTGACCGCACGAATCATGGACGCCGCCGGCCAGCTTCAGGTCATCTCGAAGCATGGCAGCGGCATCGACGTGATCGACCAGGACGCGGCCGCGCAGCGCGGCATTGCGGTACGTGCGGCAGTTGGTGCGAATGCGGCGGCTGTCGCCGAACATGCGTGGGCGCTGATTCTTGCGTGTGCGAAGTCAGTGACGCAACTGGACGTCCGCATGCGCGCAGGGCATTGGGATAAGGCGACTCACAAGTCGGTAGAGCTGGACGGGCGTACGCTGGGTCTCGTCGGTCTCGGCTCGATCGGGCGGCGGGTCGCAGCCGTGGGCGCCGCATTCGGCATGAAAGTTATCGCGCATGACCCGTTCGCGAAGGAAGCCCCGCAGGGCGTGACACTGGTCGAACTCGATGCGCTGTACGCCGGCTCCGACGTCGTCTCGCTTCATTGTCCGTTGACGCCGGAAAATCGCCGGATGCTGAATCGTGAGACGTTTGCGCGCTTCAGGCGCGGCGCGATTCTCGTCAATACGGCGCGTGGCGGTCTCATCGACGAAGCCGCCCTCGTCGAAGCACTGGCCGAAGGCCAATTGCGTTGCGCCGGTCTCGATAGCTTCGATGTCGAGCCGATGTCGAATCCGCATCCATTCCAGTGCGTCTCCAATCTCATTCTCTCGCCGCATATCGGCGGCGTAAGCGATGCCGCTTACGTGAACATGGGAAAGGGCGCCGCGGCCAACGTACTGGCCGTACTCGAAGAGCGGGCTCGCACAGCAGCCTGATTTGTCCCGGAAGCTGGAGGTCCGACATGTTTTTCCTCAACTCACCTGAAGTGCGCCCGGCGGAAGTCTTCACGCGCATGCCCGAGAAATACCGCAAGCCGAACGTCCAGACGGATTGGGCGAGAGCGAACCGCGCCGGACAACGCACCGACTCGTTTCTCGAAGGGCCGGTATGGAGTCCGGACGGATTTCTTTACGTGACGGACATTCCTCACGGCCGGGTGTTTCGTATTGCGCCTTCGGGTGAGTGGGAGCTCGTCGTGGAGTACGACGGTGAGCCGAACGGAATGAAGCTTGCCGACGACAGTCATCTGCTCATCACCGACTATCGCAACGGACTGATGCTGCTCGACATCGAAAGCGGTGAAATCCGGCCCTATCTTGAGCGCCGAAATTCGGAACGCTTTCGGGGTGTCAACGACCTGAGCTTCGATTCCGCGGGCAACCTGTACTTCACGGACCAGGGCCAGACCGGCCTGCATGACCCGACGGGCCGCGTGTACCGGTTGAGCCCGGACGGCAGGCTCGACTTGCTGCTCGGCAATTGCCCGAGCCCGAACGGACTCGTGCTCTCACCGGACGAGAAAGTGCTCTACGTCGCGATGACGCGCGGCAACTGTGTGTGGCGCGTGCCGCTCCAGGCCGACGGCTCGGTCAGCAAGGTCGGCCAGTTCTTCACTTCGTATGGACCGAGCGGCCCCGACGGTTTGACTATCGACACGGAAGGCCGCCTCTTTGTCGCCAACCCGGGTCTTGGCCGCGCCTGGGTTCTCAATCACCGTGCGGAGCCCGTTGTTGTCCTGACCAGTCCCGAGGGTGCCTCGCTGACAAACCTCTGTTTCGGTGGGGCCGACATGAAGACGCTGTTCATGACCGAATCAGTCAGCGGCACGGTCCTCGTTGCCAGGATGGACGTTGCAGGTGTGTTCCCAAAGCAGGCGCGGTCCCGCATCTGACACGCGAACCGGCGCGGCGGGATTGACCGCGAAACCCGATTACGAGTCGCGTTCCATGAAGCGCGACGGAGGAGCACATCATGCAGATTTCCCACACGCTGAGCGGCGTGGCACGAAAGACAGATACGGAGCACGGTGCCGAAGCCGCCGCGTTGTCGGACGAGCATGCCGCGAGCGAGCGCACGCTCGCCAAGGTGTTTCGCCGCATCCTGCCGTTCATTTTCGCGTGCTACGTCATCAGCTACCTGGATCGCACCAACGTGGGCTTCGCCGCGCTCACGATGAACCGTGATCTCGGTCTGACTGCGGAGCAGTTCGGGTGGGGTGCAGGCCTCTTCTTTATCGGGTATTTCATCTTCGAAATACCGAGCAACCTGATTATGCAGAAGGTCGGAGCGCGCGTATGGATTGCGCGAATCATGATTACCTGGGGTGTGTTTTCGATGCTGACCGCGTTCGTGGTCGGCCCGAAAAGTTTTGCTGCAGCCCGCTTTCTGCTGGGTATCGCCGAGGCCGGTTTTACCCCTGGCATCTACCTGTACTTCACACACTGGTTTCCCGGCAAGTGGCGAGCGAAGGTCACGGCGGCATTTCTTGTCGGCATCCCGGTCGCGAACATGATTGGCTCGCCGATTTCGGGCGCGTTGCTTCAACTCGGCGGCATGCATGGATTGCGCAGCTGGCAATGGCTTCTGCTGATCGAAGGCTTGCCCGCCGTCATGCTCGGCATCGCCTGTCTGTTCGTGCTGGCTGATCGCCCCGAAAAAGCGAAATGGCTAAGCGACGAAGAGAAGGCGATTCTGGCGCGCCGTCTCGCTGCGGAGCAGAGGGGGATCGAGACAAAACACGGCGCGAAGCTGCGCGATGCGATGACCAACTGGCGGGTGTTCGTTCTCGCGTTCGTCAATTTTTGCGGCATCGTCGGCTCCATCGGGGTGGGCCTCTGGATGCCGCAAATCATCAAACAGTTCGGCGTCAGCCATGCGGCGGTTGGCGGACTGACAGCGGTGCCTTATGCCATTGGTGCCGTGGCGATGCTGCTGTGGGCCCGGCTGGCTAACCGCGTGAGCAATCGCATTCCGTATGTCGCGGGCGCGCTCGTCATTGCGGCAGTCGCGCTGACGGCCAGTGTGATGACCGATGTTCCCGCGCTCAAGCTGATCGCATTGTGTTTCACAGTGAGCGGAATTCTCGCGTTTCAAGCCACTTACTGGGCGATCCCCTCGAGTTTTCTGACCGGCCGCGCGGCTGCCGGCGGACTCGCGCTCATCGTATCGGTCGGCAATCTTGGGGGATTCGTCGGTCCCTCGATGATCGGTCTTATCAAGCAGATGTCGAACGGCTTCACCGCGCCGCTGATGGCGGTATCCGCCGTGCTGTTGGTAGGGGCCGCGACGATTGCCTGGCTCGGCGACCCCGGTGCGGGGACCGAAGAAGCAGTAGCGGGCCACTGAAGATCCGACTGCGAAAAGCTTCAACTCAACACACTAAAAATCAGATCTGGAGACTCCATGCTGTTCAAGAAAATCAATAAAACCTTTCGCATCAAGCCGCTGTTTGCCTTCGGCGCGACGGCAGCTGTCGGGATGTCGCTTGCTGCCACGTCCCATGCGCAGAGCAGCGTGACGCTGTACGGCATCGTCGACGTCGGCTTCGAGCACATCAACAATACGGCCACGGGCGGCGGCCAGACTCGCGAAGTGTCCGGCAACCTGTCCGGTTCCCGCTGGGGCATGAAGGGCGTCGAAGACCTCGGCGACGGGTTGTCCGCCATCTTCCTCCTTGAAAACGGCTTCAACGTCAACGACGGCACTACCGGACAGTCGACCAAGGGTATCGGTGCCAATGCGGCGACGACTTCGCGCCTGTGGGGACGCCAGGCATTCGTCGGTCTTGCCGGCAAGGGCCAGCAACTCAGCTTCGGCCGTCAAAATTCGCTGCTGTATGACCAGGCTGTGCCATTCGACCCGATGGGAGCTTCGTCACGCTACTCGACACTGTCGCTCGACTACGCGATGGCTGCACGGATCGACGATTCCGCCAAATACGTGGGTACGTTCGGCCCCGTGACGGCCGCCGCCATGTACAGCACGCGCTACGACACCGGTTACGGCGCCGAGGTGCCGGGCGCTGAAATCACCGGACGGTTCTACAGCGGATCGCTGACATACGGAGCCGGTCCGCTCGCCGCGAGCGTGTCGTTCGAGCAGCGCAACAGCAACACGTTCGCTACCAACACGGCGAGCGAGAGGCGGGTCACTGCTGCCGCGACGTATGTGATCGGCAACGTGAAGGCATTTGCCGGCTATCGCTTCCTGCGTGCGTCGAATGCGTTTCTTCCTGCTAACCCCATCGTCACCGCGAACGGTGCCACCGCAGGCTACGCCAACATGTACTGGACCGGCGCGCAGTATCGCGTGACACCCGCGCTTCAGCTCACCGCGGCGGCTTACTACCAGGATGTGCATGCGAGCAGCGCCGATCCGTGGATAGCCGTGCTCAACGCCGACTACTCGCTCTCCAAGCGTACCGACGTGTACGCGAGCGCCGCGTTTGCCCGCAACAGGAGCGGTTCGGCGCTCGGCGTCAACGGCTATGGCACCGTGGCGGCAGGGTACAACCAGACTGGCGTCACCCTCGGCATGCGCCAGAAGTTCTGACACCTGGAGCCATGGATGCAAATCGTGAACGCCCCTCATCTCCCTGTCAGACCCGATTGGCTTGCTCTGCGCGATGAACCGGTGCTGCAACCGGACTGGCCTGTTGTCGACGCCCACCATCATCTCTGGGACCGTCAAAGCGGACGCTATCTTGCGCACGAGTTTCTCGAGGATACGGGTTCAGGCCACCGGGTCGTTTCGACGGTGTATGTGCAGTGCCGCTCAATGCTGCGGGCTGACGGTCCCGTCGAGATGCGAGCGGTCGGCGAGATCGAGTTTGCGAATGGCGTCGCTGCGATGAGCGCGAGTGGCGCGTATGGACAGACGCGATGTTGCGAAGCGATTGTCGGGGGCGCCGATCTGTCGCGCGGCGATGACGTTGCGCCTGTGCTCGAAGCGATGCTGGAGGTGTCGGGCGGCCGGTTGCGGGGTATTCGTAATCCGCTCGCGTGGCATGAAAGCGAGGCGGTGAGATCGAGTCCCGTGACGCCGCCGCGTGACCTGATGCGGGACGCCGGATTCCGTGCGGGGGTGGCGACATTGGCGAGATACGGCTTGTCGCTGGATGCGTGGGTCTATCACACGCAACTCGATGAGCTCTACGCGCTTGCCTGCTGCGTGCCCGACGTCACGGTTGTCATCGACCATTTCGGTGGACCGGTCGGGGTCGGGCCGCACGCCGGGCACAGCGTGGAAGTGCTGGCCGCCTGGCGCGGCAGCCTGCAGCGTCTCGCGGCGCTGCCGAACACCCGCATGAAGCTCGGCGGCGCCGGCATGCCGGTCTTCGGTTACGACTTCGCCAGTGCCGCGTTGCCGCCGTCGTCGCAACAACTCGCTGACGCGTGGCGACCTTATTTCGAGGTCTGCGTTGACCTCTTCGGCGCTGAGCGCTGCATGTTCGAAAGCAACTTCCCCGTCGACAAGGGCATGTTCAGCTATCGCGTTCTGTGGAACGCGTTCAAGCGGCTTGCCGACCACGCATCCGAGGCTGAACGTAAAGCGCTTTTCAGCGGCACAGCGATACGAACCTACCGTTTGCGTGGAGCAGGAGACACAGTATGAAATCATCCATCAGCATGGCGGCGCCCGACACCGCCCGGGCGCCGGACGCCGAAGCGCGCCGTTACCGCAGTATCACGCGCCTCGAGTGGCGCTCACTGACGCTCGCCGGACTCGGATGGACGTTCGAGAGCTACGACTCCTTTCTGTTATCCCTGCTGCTGCCGGTCCTCGCGCTTCAGTTCGGTTTGTCGAAGGCCCAGCTTGGGCTCTTCACCAGCATCACGGCGGCGGGGCAAATCATCGGCGGAATCATTTTCGGGTGGGTGTCCGACCGTCTGGGCCGGGTAAGAACGGCCCTGCTTTGCATTGGCGTCTACTCGCTCTTTTCGGGGCTGCTGTCCATTGCGCCGGATGAACACTGGTTTGCGGTGTTGCGGTTCTTCGGTGCGCTTGGGATGGGCGGCATGTGGACCTCGGGTGCGGCGCTGGTCGCCGAAACGTGGCACGCGAGCCGTCGCGGCAAGGGCGGCGCGCTCATGCAGATGGGGCTGCCGGTCGGGGCGATTCTCGCCATTACGATTGCCGGCATTGTCAGCAGCGCTTACGGCGGCCTCGCCGGTAACGGATGGCGGCTGCTGTTCCTGATTGGCGCATTGCCGTTCTTCATTCTGTTCTTCGTCGCACGGAAGACGCCGGAGTCCGCCATCTGGCTGGAGCGCCGGGCGTCGAAAAAGCAGGTGAACGCTGCCGTGCCGGCATCGGCGCCCACAGCCGGGGTGAACGTGCGCGGACTATTGCTCGCGTTCACTTTCATCTTCTTCCTGCAGTACCTGTACTGGGGTGTGTTCACCTGGACGCCGACGTTTCTGCTGACGGTCAAGCATCTGGACTTCGTCCATAGCCTGAAGTTTGTCTTCGCGCTTCAATTCGGCGCGATTGCCGGCTTCCTGCTGTTTTCCGCGCTGGTCGACCGGCTGGGACGACGTCCGATGTTCCTCGCCTATCTGCTGGTCGGCGCTGTCGCCGTGGGCGTGTACATCGTCTCGACCAATCCTTTCGCGCTGATGGTCGCCATTTTTCTGACCGGCTTCGGCGTGAATGGCATCTTCGCGGGCGCGGGTCCATTCCTCGCCGAGGTGATCGGCAATACCGCGTCACGCGGGTTGCTGATGGGGCTCGCTTATAACGGCGGCCGGCTCGGCGGTTTCATTGCGCCGCTCGTCATCGGTGCGCTGGCGTCGACGGCGGGAGGCTTCACCCTCGGTCTTGCGACGACCATCGTTGCCTTCGTCGCGGCTGCAATCGTGGTTCTGCTCGCGCCGGAAACGCGCGGCAAGGCGCTCGAATGAGCGCCGTTGATCAACGAGCGGGCCGCTACGCGCGTGCACTCCCGGCGCTAGTTGAAATTCAGAAAGCAGCGCTTAAGCGCACAATAAATGTTGGAGACATACATGCAACCTGCTAACGACACCGCACCCTCCGCCATTGAGCGGCAGACGATCCGAAAGGTCGTCTTGCGGCTCGTCCCTTTCCTGATGGTGTGTTACCTGCTCGCCTTTATCGACCGGGGCAATGTCGGGATGGCATCCCTTCAGATGAACCACGACCTTGGTATGTCGGCGAAGGTATTCGGCTTCGGCAGCAGCCTGTTCTTTGTCTCGTACTTTTTTTGCGAGGTGCCGAGCAATCTGGCGCTCGAGAAGTACGGCGCGCGAGTCTGGATTGCCCGCATCATGATTACGTGGGGCATTGTTTCGGCAGCGACCGCGCTGGTGCATAACGCGACTTCGTTTTACATCCTGCGCTTTCTGCTCGGTGCGGCCGAGGCCGGTTTTTTTCCGGGCGTGCTGCTTTACCTCTCGTACTGGATTCCCGCTACCTATCGCGCTCGCATTGTCGCCACGTTCATGGTCGCCATTCCGGCGGCGAGCTTCATCGGATCGCCTGTGTCGGCATTGCTTCTCCAGATGGATGGACTCGCCGGCCTGCGCGGCTGGCACTGGCTGTTCCTTCTTGAGGGCGTCCCCACGGTTCTGCTCGGCGTTGCCTGCCTGTTCCTGTTGACGAACAAGCCGGAAGACGCGAAATGGCTCAATGACGACGAGCGCAAATGGCTCGTGAGCGCGCTGAGGAGCGAACGCAAAGCGCCCAGAAAAGTCCTGTCCATGCCGTTGACGAAGCTGTTCCGCAACCGCTACGTGTTGTGCCTCGCGCTCGTCGATACGTGCGCGTCCGCCGCGGGTAGCACGCTCTCTGTCTGGCAGCCGCAGTTGCTCAAATCGTTTGGTCTCACGGTGATGGAAACCGGATTGCTGAACTCGGTTCCTTACGCGGTTGCGTCCATTCTGATGGTGGTTTGGGGACGGCGCTCCGACCGCCTTGGCGAACGCCGCTGGCATACCGTGGTGCCGATGCTGCTGATTGGCGCTGGACTGTTCGCGACTTCGCTCAGTGGGTCGCTGCTGCCGACGGTTTGCATGCTCTGCGCGGTGCTGGTCGGCGCCTATTCGTTCAAAGGCCCGTTCTGGGCGCTCGCTACCGACATGCTATCGAACAGCGCTGTCGCTGCAGGACTCGCGACGATCAATGCCATAGCGAATCTGCTTGGTGGCGGTCTGATGGTCAATGTCTATGGCGTGGTCAAGGATGCGACGGGCAGTTATGCGCTTGCGCTCATGCCGCTCGCCGTCCTGACGCTCGTGAGCGTCGCGACCTTGCTGCTGCTCACTCGCACCGATCCTTCAAAACAACTGACCAGCAAGACGGAGACTGTCTGAACATGCCGAACAGGAAAAGACGCGAATTCCTGCACTATGCAGGCGCGGCAATGACGGCCTGTGCGCTGCCGCGCTGGGCCAGCGCCGAGGAAACGTGGTCGAGCGGTACCGAACTGCCTTCGTTCAAATTGCCTGAAGGCGCGATCGATTGCCACATGCATATCTACGACGACCGGTTTCCGGTCGCACCCGGCACGACGCTGCGTCCACCCAATGCGACTGTCGAGCAATACAGGCTGGTGCAGAAACGCCTGGGTGTGCGCAGAAACGTGGTGGTGACCCCATCGACCTACGGGACGGACAACCGGTGCACGCTGGACGCGTTGAAGCGGTTCGGCACGAACGCGCGGGGTGTGGCGGTTGTCGATTCGGCCGTCAGCGATGATGAACTTCGAAATCTCCACAGCGGCGGTATTCGCGCGATTCGCTTCAATCTCAGCTATCCTGGCGCGACGACGCTCGACATGCTCGCTCCGCTGGCAGCCCGGATTTCAGCGTTTGGCTGGCACATCGAACTGGTCGTTCAAGGCGCACGGTTGCCGGAACTGGAGCGTCATCTCGTGGCGTTGCCGTGCCCGCTGGTGATCGACCACATCGCACATGTTCCGCAGCCAGGCGGCTTGTCGTCAGACGCTTTTCGTACCGCGGCGCGGCTGGTCGAGAAGGGCAGGACGTGGATTACGTTGTCTGGCCCCTATGTGGACAGCAGGGTGGGAGCGCCGGCCTACGACGATATCGCGCCGGTTGCCCGGGCATTGATCGGCATGGCGCCGGAGCGGATGCTCTGGGGCACGGACTGGCCGCATCCGACCGAGAAGTCTTCGAAGCCCGACGATGCGCATTTGCTGGACCTCTTCGCCAGCTGGATTGGACGGCCGGATTGGCAACAACTGGTGTTTGTGAGCAACCCGTCGAAGCTCTATGGCTTTTCATGAAAAGGGCCGTGAGATTCTGAGGCGCGCTTGAAGGTGCGCTTTAGGGTCCGCTTTAGGGTCCGCTTCGGAGCGCGTGAGGGCGGACTTGAGCGTGCCGCCGCGAGTTGTCAGGGGGCTCGGCGCTAGAAGGGCAAATGCAAAAAGCCGCCCAGTAAGGCGGCTTTGCGTTTTGTGTCGGATGGTGCCCAGGGCCGGAATCGAACCGGCACGCCTTGCGGCGGGGGATTTTGAGTCCCCTGCGTCTACCAATTTCACCACCTGGGCAGGTCCTGCAGCGCACGCGTCAGACTTTGGCGCGCGGCGAAGACGCAGATTATGGCCGAAAATTCGACGGCGAGCAAGTCGCCGGCCTTCTTCGCATGCCCGGCCGTCAAACGGTGCGTGAAAACCGTTCGAGCGCCTGCTGGCCGAGATAGCGGTCGAACACCATCGCGATATTGCGCACGAGCATGCGGCCGGCCGTCTGCACTTCGAGCTTGCGGCCGCTCACTGACACGAGGCCGTCCTGCTCGAAGCCGCGCAAGCGTTCCAGCTCCGGCTCGAACGTATTGGAGAAGCGGATGCCGTAGGCGGCTTCGAACTCGTCGAAACGCAACTCCAGATTGCACATCAATTGCGTGATGACATCGCGACGCAGACGGTCGTCAGCAGTGAGGCGTACACCACGCGTGATCGCGAGTTTGCCGGCATCGATTGCCGCGGTATAGCCGGGCAGGTCCTTCGCGTTCTGCGCGTACACGTCGCCGACCTTGCCGATCGACGATGCGCCAAAGCCGATCAGATCGCATTCCGCGCGCGTGCTGTACCCCTGGAAATTCCGCTGCAATGTACGCTGCGCCTGTGCGCGCGCGAGTTCGTCGGTGGGCAGCGCGAAGTGATCCATGCCGATGTAGACATAGCCTGCGTCCGTGAGCCGCTCGACCACGCGTTGCAGGATGGCGAGCCGCACGGCTGGGGACGGCAGCGTGGACTCATCCATCTGCCGTTGCATCTTGAAGAGTTGCGGCATGTGCGCATACGCGAACACCGAGAGGCGGTCGGGCGCGAGTTCGATCATCGTGTCGAGCGTGCGGCTGAAGCTTTCGACCGTTTGATGCGGCAGCCCGTAAATCAGATCGACGCCGATCGAGTGGAAGCCTGTATCGCGCGCGGCCTGCATTACCGACACGGTCATATCGAGCGGTTGAATGCGATTGATCGCCTGCTGCACCACCGGATCAAAATCCTGCACACCGAGACTGAGCCGGTTAAAGCCTAGCTTGCGCAAATGCGCAATGGTCTCGGGCGATGCTTCGCGCGGATCGACTTCGATTGAATATTCGCCTTCGATATCGGGCAGCAAGACGAAATGCTCGCGGGCAGCGGCCATCAGCTCCGCCATTTCGTCGTGCGATAGAAACGTGGGCGTGCCGCCGCCCCAGTGCAATTGCGACACAGGGCGCCGCGTGTCGAAACACTGCGCTTGCAGCGCCATTTCTCGCTTCAGACGGTCGACGTAAGGACGCGCGTGAGCGCGGTTCTTCGTGGCGACCTTGTTGCAGCCGCAGTAGAAGCACACGGTGTCGCAAAAGGGGATGTGGAAGTACAGCGACAGGTCGGTGGAGGCGGCGCCTGGATCGGCGGCGGCGCGTAAATAGTCGGCGGGATCGAACGCGTCGCGGAACTGCAAGGCGGTTGGATAGGACGTATACCGTGGACCGTTTGCGTTGTACTTGGCGAGCAGGTCAGGGCGGAATAGCAGGTTGGCGGTGGTCATAAGGCGCTCGGGTTTGACAGCCACCCTTGAAGAGGCACGAGCCGGCGGATTCTCGGGACCGGATCGAACTGCGCAAACGCCTCTTGAGCGTGGCCTTTCGTATCCATCAAGTTTACGCGGGCGGCCTCCGGCCGGATTGTGTAAAAAGGTCGCACGCGACGCGATGGCACAATGCGGGTCTGGCGTTGCGTGGTGCGGTGTGCTGCCTGTTTTCGAGTTCAGGAAAAATGTCGTGAGTGATGTGTCGAGCAGCGTTCTGAAGTGCGAGTCCCCGTTCAATGTGAGCGGTCACGCTTGCCGCCCCGATTGCGGCGCGTGCTGTATCGCGCCGTCGATTTCGAGCCCAATCCCGGGCATGCCGAATGGCAAGCCGGCAGGTGTGCGCTGCGTACAACTCGGCGACGATCTGCGCTGCGCGATCTTCGGTCAACCGGAGCGGCCGGCGTGTTGTTCCGGTCTGCAACCGCAGACGGACATGTGCGGCGCGAGCCGCAATGAAGCGCTCGCGTGGCTCGCCCAGCTGGAAATACAGACTCAACCGCAGCCGGCGGTGCCCCGCTAGCGCCTACGCGATTGCGCCACGCCATCCGTTCAGACAGACACGACTTAACGTAAAAGCATGCTCGAGAAGGTTTCCACAGGAGATTTCGCATGACTCGACCCGCTGCGCCGACCCGGCGCCGCTTCCTGCTTGCCGCGCTGACAGGCGGCAGCGCGCTTGGCATCACCGTGTCGCTGGCAGCCTGTGCGACACCGATCTTTCCGTTCATTCCCTCGCACTACACGTTCTCGCAGCAGCAGGTGCAGGACGCGGTGCAGCGCAAATTTCCGTATCAACGTACGGTTTCGCAGGTGTTCGAAGTCGCGCTGACTAATCCGGTGGTCGGCTTCCTGCCGGACGCGAACCGCGTTTCGGTGAAGCTCGATGCGCGGCTCGCGAGTCCGTTCATGCAGCAGCCGGTCGACGGCGTATTCACGCTGTCGAGCGAACTGGCTTACGACGCTGCCAGCAAATCCGTCGTGCTGAAGTCGCCGAATGTCGATAACGTCAGCGTGAGCGGGCAGGCGCAGGCCTACACGCAGCAGATCAACGCCGCGGCGGCCGTGCTTGCCACGCAATTGCTGACCAACTACCCGATCTACACATTCAAGCCTGAACAGTTGCAATTTGCCGGAGTGAATTACGAACCCGGTACAATCACGATCCTTACAAACGGCATACGCGTACAGATCGTCGAAAAATGACGGTGCGCGCGGCCGGCAGGGCCGCGCGCACCGTGCGGGCCCTGTTCGTTCCGACTATCTACAGCGATGAGGGTCACGGATGGACTGGCTAATGGCTTGCAAGGCGCTGATTCTGGGCGTCGTTGAGGGGTTGACGGAATTTTTGCCGGTATCGAGCACCGGCCATTTGATCGTCGCGGGCAGTCTGCTCAATTTCACGGATGAACACGCGAAAACCTTCGATGTCGTGATCCAGCTCGGCGCGATTCTGGCCGTGTGCTGGGAGTTTCGCCGCCGCATCGGCAGCGTGGTGGTCGGGTTGCCCAGCCGGCCCGACGCAAGGCGCTTCACGCTGAACGTGATCATCGCGACGATTCCAGCGGTCGTACTCGGCCTGCTGTTTGAGAAGGCCATCAAGGCGGCACTGTTTTCGCCTGTGCCGGTCGCGTTCGCGCTGGTGGCGGGCGGGGTGGTGATCCTGTGGGCGGAAGCGCGCCAGCGCGCGCGGGGCGACGCGGCGGCGCGCGTTCAGCACGTCGACGACCTGAGCCCGCTGGATGCGCTGAAAGTCGGCCTCGCTCAATGTTTCGCGCTGATTCCTGGCATGTCGCGCTCGGGATCGACGATCATCGGCGGGATGCTGTTTGGCCTCGAACGGCGTGTTGCCACGGAGTTTTCCTTCTTCCTCGCGATTCCGATCATTTTCGGCGCGACGGCTTATGAGCTCTACAAAGACTGGCATCTGTTGTCCGCCGACGCGCTCGGCAGTTTCGCGCTCGGTTTCGTGGCCGCCTTCATCAGCGCTTTCGCCTGCGTGCGCTGGCTGCTGCGCTATATCTCCGCGCACGATTTCACCGTATTCGCGTGGTACCGGATCGGCTTCGGCCTGTTGATCCTGCTGGTCGGTTATAGCGGCGCATTGAGCTGGGCGGACTGAGTTTCTACCGGTTTTCTGAAGCATGAAAAAAGGTCCGCCATTACGTTGGCGGACCTTTTTCTTATTGCGAGCGAGCTATGGCGTGTGGTTTTACGCCGTGCTGCGCTTCCTGTACACCAGATCCCACACGCCATGCCCAAGCCGTAGCCCGCGGCGTTCGAACTTCGTCACCGGACGATACTCGGGACGTGGCGCGTAGCCGTCGGCGGTGTTTTCCAGGGCGGGATCGGCGCCCAATACTTCGAGCATCTGCTCGGCGTAGTTTTGCCAGTCGGTCGCGCAATGCAAATACGCGCCCGGCTTCAGACGCGAAACCAGCAACGCGACGAACTTCGGCTGGATCAGCCGGCGCTTATGATGACGCGCCTTGTGCCAAGGGTCCGGAAAGAAGATATGAACACCGTCGAGGCTGTCCGGCGCAATCATCTGCTCGAGCACTTCGACCGCGTCGTGCTGAATGATGCGGATATTCGAGAGCGCCTGCTCGCCCATCAGCTTCAGTAGTGCGCCGACTCCAGGCTCGTGCACTTCGACGCCCAGGAAGTCGTCGTCGGGACGGTGTGAGGCGATCTCCGCCGTGCTTGCGCCCATCCCGAAGCCGATTTCCAGCACGCGCGGCGCTGCACGGCCGAACACGCTGTTCCAGTCGGGTTCCTGCGGTGTGAAGGGCAGCACGAAACGGGGACCGAGATCGTCCATCGCGCGGCGCTGGCCGGTCGACACGCGACCCGCACGCGTGACAAAGCTGCGGATGCGGCGTCGATGCAAGGCTTCTTCTGGCGTCGCGCCGGCATCGGCGTCGGCCGGCTGGTCTTCGGCTGCGGTGGAGGGCGGCGGGAGTTGGTCCGGCAGGCCGGCGTCGTTTGGATCGTGGATCATTGTCGATGCTGCTACAAGGGTGAGGGCTTGGCGGCTTGCCCGGCGCGTCGCGAGGCGCCTTTTGCGCTTGCGCGGCACGGGCCGCGGTTCGCTCGAATCGCTATGCCTTGCCGCCGTCACTACAAAAAAGCCGCCTTCATGGGAGGCGGCTCGTGCTGGATTCTGCTGACGGCTCAGCAGGAAGGTGGAGCAGGCGTTGCGAGTGCGCGTAAGGTAGCACACCGCAAAAGGGTGCGTCCAGACGGTGGTGGACGTGAAGGGGGTCCGAAATCGGCATCAGGATTACGTTTTCATAACCGTGATTGCGATTCGTATGATTTAATCTTGTTGTAAGCCATTCTTTTGCAACGGTTATCAAAACGAAAATCCATTATGGGCAAATACGCACACAATCATCGTCAGGCAAAACCGGCCAAAGCGGGTTGGATCGCGGTCGATCCGACTGCTGTTCCGACTACTTCTCAGAATGCACTTCGCAAAGCCATGGCCATTGAAGGCGTGGCGCTCACGCAATACAACGATTTGCTGTGGATCATGGCGCAGGAGTCTGGTGGCGCGGTGGACCGGCGCGACGGGAAGTTGGCCACGCGTGGCATGTATCAACTGCTGCCGTCTCAATGTGGATTGAATCCGAATGGTGAAAAATCGTTCGGTAATGCAATCGAGGAATGCCAGGGTGGGATTCGCTACATTCTTGGCCGGTATCACACTGCAGCGTCAGCGCGTCTGGTGTGGGAAGCGAACCACTGGTGTTGAATACCGAATGCCGTGCGGCCTCATCGCGCGTTTGAGCGACTTCCTGAATGACAGACGGGGAGTGGGCAGCAGGCGGGGAACGCAGGAGATTCGGATTCTTTCGTGAAGCCACCATGGGCAATCGCCGGGCTGGCTGAAAGAATCTGGAGCGGGCGATGGGAATCGAACCCACGGCTCTAGCTTGGGAAGCTAGGGTATTACCATTATACGACGCCCGCAGAGCTGAGTATTTTACAGGGGTTTCGGCGGTTTGGGGAGCCGGGATCGTGGTGGGTGGCGTGAAAAATGCATGTGTTTTGGTGTATTTCGATGGCATCGCTGCCTCGCAGCGGAACGACGTTGTTCGCAGCCGTCATACGAGACCGTCAAGTGGATCGTGCAACGCGGACGGTCTTGCGAGTATCCTCGTCCGACCCACGGTCCTGGATCATCAGGTGGGGGCAGCGCTATCGGTAATCGAGCTTGGGTAAACAGTTAGCAGGTCTGAAATGGTATCGTCATTCATCGACCTGGTAATTTTGTTAACTATTTCTGCCAATTTTTCTGCTTTGATCTCCATTTCTTCATTTTCTATATATCTTGAAAGTTGATATATGGCCTCTACGTAAAATGTGAGAACGCTTGCGCATACGTAGACAGAGAAAGACATCTTGTCGGAAAATACCGAGCGAATTGAAAGAGACCGAATCTCGGTGTCATCACTATTGGCGAGGAGAAGATTAAAGATATCTTCTCCGAGCGTATGCACGGAGTCCGACGCCGGAGTGAACAGGTCGTGGTAGAAGTGTTCGAACCCCAGAGCTTGAAAGCGGCGCCGTGCATCCGGCCATGGATTAGCCTTTTCTACACCAGGAACCAGTTTCTCCGTCACATTGAGATGGTGCAGACGTGCTTTTGCAACTTCGATTCCTTCAGTGTTTTTAGTACCCTGTAGATAGCTATGCCATTTCTTTGCCCGCTCACGCGCGCCGAAGAAATGTTGCTTTAAAAGAGACATTGCACGACCATTGGTTGGATCGTCGACGATATAGATGAAATTTATACTGTGTTCGAGTGCTATTCTGGCGAGAGCCTCCGCCGCGCTGAAGCGTTGCTCTTCCAGATTGGCGATCATGCTCTCGTTAATTTCGTCGATGGCCGTTAGTAGAACGAGGAATTCGATTTGTTTTAAAGCGGAATTTTTGGAATAAAAGTCGTTTTTTATTATATCTTCGAATATCTCTTTGAGTGAGAGTTGTACTTCTTTTAGCTTTGATGTGTGATGGAAGTGCTTTGCGTGCTTCGCTTCATGCTCCGCCAGAAAAGCATCGTGGATAGTTTTTGTGCTTGTGGCCATGTCTCGACTAATTAATTTTGATGACCGCTGAGAATAGCTCGGTGACGCACGGAAAGCGAGCGGATCGAGCGTAAGGATAGCCAGCAAAACTGGAGCAAGCGGCGAGAGTTTGGCGCCCGCACCATTGGGAATCGCCCGATAGGTGTCGTCCAGGATTTCTCCGGGAGCTATATTCGCGGGAACGAGTTAATCAGGGACTCCATTTCCCACTCGGGAAGGGGCGGTTGGCGCAAATCACGCCACCGCCACCTTGCCCGAAACCGCAAGCCGTCCCGTTCAGATCACAAAGTAAGTCAACTGAACCGCCGCACGCGTCACCACCATCAGCAACACCTGCACGATCACGAACAGCAGAATCGGCGAGAGGTCGAGGCCGCCGAGTTGCGGCACCACGCGGCGCAGCGGATTCAGGAACGGCGCGGTCAGCTGGTACAGGATCGGCATGGCCGGCGAGCGCGGATTGAGCCACGATAGCAGCGCCATCAGGATCGTCATCCAGATGATCAGATTGAGCGCCCACTTGATAACCGTCAGCACCGCGACGATCAGCAGGGTCGGCACCAGCGTGAGCGGATCGGCGCCGGTGAGCACCACCATCAGCACCACATAAACGATTGCGGCAATCAGCGCTGCGGCGAGGCTCGCCCAGTCGATGTTGCGAGTGCTGTGCAGAACGTGCCGCAAGGGCAGCACGATCCAGTTGGTGACCTGCAGCACGGCGTTCGTGACCGGGTTGTACGGCGGCATGCGCACGACCTGCAGCCATGCGCGCAGCAGCAACGCGGCGCCGAACAGCGTGAAGACTGTATTGAGCAGAAAACGGGCGATATCGCCAAACATCTCGTGTCCTTATCCTTCGAATGGCGGCTGCCGATCAGCCGCGGGGTGCCGGCGCGGACCGATCGGTGCGCCGGCGTGTTTATCCGGATTGCCTGCGCCGTTCCCATGCGAGGGCGCGTATGCGTCCAGGTGGGGACGCAGTAGATCTATTTCCAGACGTCGAGTGAGACTAATCGGCACACTGTATGCTGACAAGCCACACGCGGCCATGGGATATCACACAGAAATCTTGATTTCGCTGATCAGAATCGTGCCGTTGCCGCCGTCGGTGTAGTTCGGAATGTCGGCAAGCAACTGCTCCGAGGCCTGCTTGAAGACCCTGTAGAAGTCGTCCGCGCTCTCGAACAGGAAGTGGCCTGCGGCGACGTACGGTGGCGGCGTTCCCGGCGGGCCGGCATTGATGCCGACGTCGACTGACCAACCTTTCAGCGAAGGTCCGAACAACCTGGCCGCGAGCGGCATGTGCGTGACGCAGTAATAGTCCACGTCGAAGTGGCCGTTTTCCCGATACGGATAGAGGATGCTGACCTTGATCATTGTGCGTTCTCGTCTGTTGGTCCCGAAGCGCAGCGCAGGCGGATTGCGCGCGGCGCCGGACGTCACATTATCACGGCTTACTTGACGCTTGCACCTGCTGCGGCCTGATTCAGCGAGCGGTTGAGCGATTCTTCCACGCTCTGGGCAATCGCCTCGATCGCCGCGGGCGGTTTGGCGCGCCGTTCGGCCAGTCCGACCGCGCGCCGCGTCAGCAAACCGTACAGCGCGGCATGGTCGCCGCCAAGGCCTTCGAGCAACGCCAACTGCTTTTCCACAACGCCCGTGTCGCCGCGCGAGACGGGGCCGGCAAGCGCGTTGGGCAGGCCCTTGTCGCGCGCGGTTTCGATGGTGCCGGAGAGCATCGGCAGCAGCGCGCGCAGCGCGTCGTCTTCGGCAAAACCCAGCGTGCGCCATAGTGCGACGCATTCGGCGAGGCTGCACAGCGCGAAGCTGGCGGCGTAATGCGCGGCAGCGTGGTACAGCATGCGCCCGCCCGCCGGAATCGACAGCGGATGGCAGCGCAGGGCGAGGGCCAGTGCCGTCAGCGCGTCCTTGAGCGCGCCGTCGGCCTCGATCGTCACCGAGCAACCGGCGATCCGGTCGAGGTCGGCGAGATCGCCGCTAAAGAGGTAGAGTGGGTGAAAGCCACCGATCGAAGCACCCTGGTCGCGGGCTGCGGCCAGCAAGTCCACTGGCGAGGCGCCGCTGCAATGCACGAGCGCTTTGCAGCGTGGCGAGCCTGCTGTGTCGGCCGTGAACCGCAGTGTGTGCGCTGTCGTACCGATGCTGTCATCGGGAACCGCTAAAAAGACGATATCGGCGACATCGACGGCCTGTTGCGGGTCGTCGAATGCCGAGCAGGATTCGATTTGACTGGCGAGCCGGCTGGCGGAGGCTGTCGTGCGGCTCGCCACCGCCGTGACGGGATAGCCGGCGCGTGAAAAGCTCAGCGCGAGACAGCGCGCGAGCCGGCCCGCGCCGATGAAGCCGAGGCGCGGCAGAGAGGGCTGGGACATGGTCACCTGCTCCAGACGGGATGCTTGAACGGGAAAGCAGAAGTATCGCGCATCCGTCAGGCAGTAGGGTGTCTCGCTGCGGGCATTCCTCTGATCAGTGCGCGGGCGATATGACGCGTCCGGTCGGTCATGCAGCGGAGCGCGCCCCGCAGGTCTGAAAACTGCTCACAATTTCTTTCATGAGCTGGTTTGGTAGTTGCTGTTCTGGGTTTTTCGTCTCGCAGTCAGATTCGGGAGGTAACGATGAATATTTTTTCTTACCGAAAGCACTTGCGGTTCTTGACGCACTCGCAGCGCCGTCGCTGGTGGGACCAGAAGAAGCGCTTGACGCCACGTGTGTGCATCAGCGGTGCGTATGTCCCGCCGAACGTCTCCCGAGAATTCGCCTATGTGAAGGTAGGCTGAAGCCACTGTCTGCTCGTAGGTAAGAAATGCCCGACGCAATCGCGCCGGGCATTTTTCATTTGGGCCGTCAGGATTGAAGCTAATTTGTAATTAAAGATTACCGGCAAATGCATGCCTGATGCGCCTGACGCAGCAAGACCGTGGATTTTCGTCCGCCCGACCGCTGGCAAACCCTTAGTTGTCAGTCTGTTACATCCGGCGCCCGGACGGCGCCGCGCCGATGCAAATTCCCGCCCATTGCCACCGATTGCAATTTGCAACAAATGCGCACATCTATGTACGGGCTTTTTCGATACATTGAATTCATAGCATGCAGGGCATGCGAAGTCGGCGACCTTAGTGGGCCGCGCCAGGAGAACAAAAGTGAAAAAGATCGTTCCGTTTGTCGTTGCCGCCGCGCTCGGCGTGGGGTTCGCTACTGCTGCAGAGGCGCACGTTTCCGTCGGTATCGGTATTGGTATTCCGGTCGCCCCGGCATATCCGGTTTATGCTGCTCCGCCGCCGGTCTACTACGCACCGCCGCCGCCTCCGCCGGTCGTGTATGCGCCTGGCTATTACGCGCCGCCGGCAGTCGTGGTGGGCGGGTATTACGGCGGCTATGGCCGTCCTTATTATCATCATGGCTACTATCGCGGTTACTACGGCCACGGCTACTATCGCCGCTAATCGCAGCAAGAGCACGGAATGTATTGACGGCGTAACGCCGGCTTGATCGCCGGGTTACGCCGTTCGTGTTTTTACCGCGGCATACCAAAGCACCGGCGAAGCTGGGAGAATGGCTCTTTCGCCACCGCTTCTGGAGAGTTTTGCCGATGCAAGTGCTTCCCGCCCCCACCTTCGATGACGTACTCGACGCCGCTGCGCGTCTGGATGGCGTCGCCCACCGTACCCCCGTTCTAACGTCGAGCACGTTCAATGAACGCACGGGTGCGTCGGTATTCTTCAAGTGCGAAAATTTTCAGCGCATGGGCGCGTTCAAGTTTCGCGGCGCCTACAACGCGATTTCGCATTTCGACGCGGAGCAACGCAAAGCGGGCGTGTTGACCTACTCGTCGGGTAACCACGCGCAAGCGATCGCGCTATCGGCGCGCCTTGCCGGAATTCACGCCACGATCATCATGCCGCACGACGCGCCCGCCGCCAAAGTCGCGGCGACCAAGGGGTATGGCGGCGAAGTGATCAGCTACGACCGCTACACCGAGAATCGCGAAGAGATCGGCCGGCGGCTCGCCGAAGAGCGTGGCATGACGCTGATTCCGCCGTACGACCATCCGCACGTGATCGCGGGGCAGGGCACGGCGGTGAAGGAGCTGATCGAAGAAACCGGTCCGCTCGACATGTTGTTCGTATGCCTTGGCGGCGGCGGACTTATCGGCGGCAGTGCGTTGTCGGCGGCGGCGTTGAGCCCGGGGTGCACCGTGATCGGCGTCGAGCCCGAAGCCGGCAACGACGGCCAGCAATCATTGGCTCGCGGCGAAATCGTCCATATCGACGCACCGCGCACGATTGCTGACGGCGCTGCTTCCACGCATCTCGGCGACTACACGTTCGCGATTATTCAGAAGCTGGTCTCGCGGATCGAAACGGTCAGCGACGCACAGTTGATCGAAACCCTGCGGTTCTTCGCACAGCGCATGAAGATCGTGGTCGAGCCTACTGGCTGCCTCGCGGCGGCGGCTGTGTTCAATGGCATCGTGCCGGTGAAGGGCAAGCGCGTGGGTGTGGTGGTGAGCGGCGGCAACGTCGATCTGGCGAAGCTGGCGCAATATCTGGCCTGATGGCTTTTTGACGCGCGAAGCAATGCAACGCAATGCTCGCTGCGTTCGTGGACATTGACGGAAAACGGCTCGCCTTGGCGAGCCGTTTTTTCTAGCTCACCGCCTGTGCGGTCTGCACGATCAGATCGCGATATCCGTTCACGATCACGCTATACGAGAAGTACGCAAACAGCAGCGCCGACAACACGTGGCACGCACGCAGCAAACCGGTGCCGGCGCGTTTGCGTCCGTGGCTGCCGAGTCCGCAGATGAAGATCGTCCAGCACAAGCCGCCCAGAAAGAAGCCGCCGAGAAATACAGGGGCAGTCGTCGCACTGGTGGCGCCGGCTTTCGCGATTAGCGCACCGCCCACAGCGGCGAACCATAGAATTGCCGATGGCGACGACATCGCCAGCAACATGCCGCGCAAGAAACCGCGCCGCGCGGAAAGATGCGGCGCATTGGCGTCCGCTTCTCCGGCAACGGCAGGCGCCGAAGCCGGGAACAGTGCTTCACGCGCCATCTTCCATGTGAGAAACAGCAGGATCGCCGCGCCGCCGATCCACACGACCCAGCGTACCGATTCGAACTGCAGCAGCGCGGCCATTCCCGCGAGCGCGAGCGCCGCGTAAACCAGATCGCCGAAACAGGAACCGAGGCCCAGCCAGAAGCCTGGTTTGAAGCCGTGCGACAGCGTCAGCGAAATCATCGCGACGTTGACCAGACCAATATCCAGACACAACGACAACGACAGGAAAAAACCATCCGACATCATTGAAAAGGCATGCATCCGCGCAACTGCTCCATCAGTTTTGTTATTCAGACTTGTTCGAGCTGGAGCGATCCGGCGTGTGACGGGAGCGCTTCGATGCCGACAGAATCAGGAAATTCAATGGCGTGATTCGAGGCCGCTCTGTTACAGCCCCAACTCGCTCCACAAAGTGTCGATGCGCTGTTTGACCGCGCTGTCCATCTCGATTGGGCGGCCCCATTCGCGATCGGTTTCGCCTGGCCATTTGTTGGTTGCGTCGAGTCCCATCTTCGATCCGAGACCCGCTACCGGTGAGGCGAAATCGAGGTAATCGATCGGAGTGCGATCGACCAGCACGGTGTCGCGCGCCGGATCGATACGCGTGGTGATGGCCCAGATCACTTCTTTCCAGTCGCGGATATTCACGTCCTCGTCGACCACCACGATGAACTTCGTATACATGAATTGCCGCAGGAAGCTCCACACGCCGAACATCACGCGTTTGGCGTGGCCGGGGTAGCTTTTCTTCATCTGCACGATCGCCATCCGGTAGCTGCATCCTTCGGGCGGCAGATAGAAGTCGGTGATCTCGGTGAACTGCTTCTGTAACAGCGGCACGAACACTTCGTTGAGCGCGACGCCGAGCACGGCGGGCTCATCGGGCGGTTTGCCGGTGTAGGTGGAGTGATAGATCGCGTCGCGCCGCATCGTGATGCGCTCCACCGTGAAGACGGGGAACCACTCCTGTTCGTTGTAGTAGCCGGTGTGGTCGCCGTAGGGGCCTTCAAGCGCGTGCTCATAAGCCGCGGATGCGCCCTTCGCCGGACGCGGCGGCGCGCCTGCGGGGGCGGGCGAGGGCGTGCCCTCCTGCGGATAGATGAAGCCTTCCAGCACGATCTCCGCGCGCGCGGGCACCTGCAAGCCGTCGACCCCCGGCGTGATGCACTTCGCGAGTTCGGTGCGGCCGCCACGCAGCAGCCCGGCGAACTGGTATTCGGAGAGTGTGTCAGGCACCGGCGTGACCGCCCCGAGGATGGTCGCCGGATCGGCGCCCAGCACAACCGCCACGGGATACGGTTTGCCCGGATTTTGCAGCGCGAACTCGCGGAAATCGAGTGCGCCGCCGCGATGCGCGAGCCACCGCATGATCAGTTTGTTACGGCCGATCAGTTGCTGGCGATATATGCCTAAATTTTGTCGGCTCTTATTTGGGCCTTTTGTGACGGTCAGGCCCCATGTGATCAGCGGCCCTGCGTCGCCCGGCCAGCAGGTCTGAATCGGCAGCTTTGCGAGGTCGACATCATTGCCTTCCCAGACGATTTCCTGGCAGGGCGGCGCGCTCACCGTTTTCGGCGCCATGTCCCACACCGCCTTGGCGAGTGAGAACAGCTTGCCCGCGTCCTTGAGTCCCTTCGGCGGCTCTGGTTCCTTCAATGCGGACAGCAGGCGGCCGACGTCGCGCAGCGACTCCAGCGCTGCGCCATCGCCTTCGCCCGCTTGCGCATCGATTCCCATGCCGAGTGCGACCCGGCGCGGCGTGCCGAACAGGTTGCCAAGCACCGGGAACGCATGCTGCTGTTGGCTCTCAAACAATATCGCCGGACCGCCGGCGCGCAGTACGCGGTCGCACAGTTCGGTCATTTCCAGGACGGGCGAGACGTTTTGCGAGATGCGGCGCAGTTCGCCGATCGTTTCGAGACGGCCGACGAAATCGCGCAGGTCTTTGTATTTCATCTGGTGCGGTAGAGAGCCGCGCTAGCGGCAAAAAGGTAGGGCGCGGCGGAATTTCACGGCGCCAGAACGATTGTCGATTTTACCTGTGTTGGCATGCGCACGTAGATTGGCCAAATCGCCTGCTTCGGACGGTGTAATTGAGATAGCTCAAGAGGCGCGCGCCGCGCGGTTTTGAACGGACTGAACACTGTTCATTATTACAATTAGTTATACATTTGCCTATCTATAGTGTTGACGATCTATAAAACCCTGCATAGAATCCGTCCACATTGGTTGCAGGGCGTGAACCTTTTTACCACTGCCCCCGGTCCCTTTTGACGCAACGCGTCACCGTTTACCGACCCCCTGCACGGTATCTGACGGCCTTACTGAAGTCCTCGCCAGCGCCAACTGACGCTGGTTTTTCGCGTGGGAGCCTCCGCCTGCATGTTTTTTTGGCATGCCGCGGACATCTTTTGAAGATGGCTCCCCACAAACGGTATGTACCGTTTTCCCGACGTCGCTGCTGCCCTAACCAGACAGAGCGCGCGATGTCTTGATTCTGCGAACGTGTGTTACCGCCTGTTCAAGTGGCGGGGTTCGTGGATCATGCAACATGGGAGATCTGAATGAACGCCTGGTTATCGTGGCGTCCCGATGAACGTATCGCGCAAGTTGTGCGTGGTGCGTTGCGACGCGGGACGCGAATGAGTCATCACCTGTTCAGCATCGTCGGCGGTATCGCTGTCGTGCTGGCACTCGCACTGTGGCTGATGCCCACCTGGCGCGGCACCCTTGCCGCCCGGTTGATGCCGGTCATTTCTGCCGCTGTGCAGGCCGGTCCCGCCCGTCTGCTGCAGGGCCACCCGCTGCCGGCTTTCGGGCCGCCTGGGGCGTCTTCTGACGACTCGCTGTCCGCCAATTCGACTGGCAGCGACGCCGCTAGCGGCGCAAACAGTGGCGCCACCGTCAGCAACACCAGCTACGACGGCGCCTTTGACGGCAGCGGAACGTCCGGTATGGGCGTGGCGGCCTTGAACGGCCTCGACCCGCGCACCATGCAGAGCGTCTCGGCGCTGGCCCGGCTGATCCCGGCGCAACGCGTCTCGGCCGACGCACGCGACGATCGCGTGCTGGTCTCGACCCGCGAGCAGGATCTGGTTGCGTCCTACCTGGCGCGGCGCTATCGCGTCGCTCAGGAGCCCGTTAGCGAACTCGTGAAGGCTGCGTTCGACACCGGCCGCGAAGTCGGTCTCGACCCGCTTCTCCTGTTGTCCGTGATGGCCATCGAATCGGGCTTCAACCCCTACGCCGAGAGCGGTGTGGGCGCGCAGGGCCTGATGCAGGTGATGTCCAAGGTTCACTCGGACAAATTCCAGTATTTTGGCGGGCAGAGTGCCGCGCTCGAACCGGTTGCGAACATCAAGGTGGGCGCGCTGGTGCTGAAGGATTGCATCGCACGTGGCGGTTCGCTGCCGGGCGGCCTGCGTCTCTACGTCGGCTCGACCTCGCAGGACGACGGCGGCTACGGCGCCAAGGTGATGGCCGAGCGTGGTCGTCTGCGCGATGTGGCGCGCGGCCGCAAGGTGCCGATCAATGCACCGCAGGCTCCGGTTATCACGGCGTCGAACACGGCGCCGGCGACGGCTGCTTCGGCTTCGGCCAACGGCAAGCGCGTGCAGATGACGCTCGATGCCGGTCATCCGCTGAGCGCGGCAACGCCGGTGAAAACGCCGGTGTCCGAGCAGGATGACGCCAGCTCCAATGCACCCAAGCACGTGGCATCGGCTTCGGAGTTGGGCGCGTAAGTCTGGTGTAACCCTTGGTTCACCGGGCACGAATGCTTGCAGGTACAAAAAAGGACACCCACGAGTGTCCTTTTTTCTTTTGCGGCTGCTCACATCACAAGCGGCAGCCCGTATGCCGGCAAGCTCAGTGCCGGCCGAAGAGCTTCGCTAGCCGCTCGACTGCTTCTTCCAGTTTCGGCAAGGCGGTTGCATACGATAGCCGGATGTAGTCCTTCGGTGCGTGCGTGCCGAAGTCCATGCCTGGCACCAACACCACGCCCGCGTCGTGCAGCATCGCCTTCGTTAGCGCCGCGCTGTCACCAGCAGCCTGATGCGCGACCGTGCGGCAGTCGGCATACACATAGAACGCGCCGTCAGGCATTACCGGCACCGAGAAGCCCAGCGATTCGAGCGCGGGTGCAATGAAGTCGCGGCGGCGCTTGAATTCGAGGCGGCGCGCTTCGTAGATCGCGATCGTTTCCGGTTCGAAGCAGGCCAGCGCCGCATGTTGCGCGAGCGCCGATGCGCAGATGAACAGGTTCTGCGCAAGTTTTTCGAACGCGCCGACCATGTGCGGAGGCACCACCAGCCAACCCAAACGCCAGCCGGTCATGTTGAAATACTTCGAGAAGCTGTTGACGGTGATGACGTCGTCACCGAACGAGAGCGCCGAGACAGGCTTGGCGTCGTAGCTCAGGCCCTGGTAGATTTCGTCGACGATCGTAAAGCCGCCACGCGCACGCACCGTTTTGACGATGCGTTCAAGCTCGGCGGGTTCGATCGACGTGCCGGTCGGGTTCGACGGCGACGCCAGCAACACGCCGCGGGTGCGTTCGTTCCAGAGGCGCTCGACGTCGGCGGCGGTCAGCTGGAAGCGCTCGGCCGGCCCGCTCGGCACCATGACCGGCTTGCCTTCGGCTGCTATCACGAAGTGACGGTTGCAGGGGTAGCACGGGTCGGGCATCAGCACTTCATCGTCGCGATCGACCAGCGCCGCGCAGGCGAGCAGCAGCGCGGCGGATGCGCCGGCGGTGACGACGATTCGCGCCGGATCGACGCTGACGCCGTAGGCCGCGGCGTAATGCGCCGAGATCGCCTCGCGCAGCGCGTGCAAACCGAGTGCACTGGTGTACTGCGTGACACCGCGGCGCAGAGCGCTCGCGGCCGCTTCGATGACCGGCTCGGGCGCGGTGAAATCGGGTTCGCCGATACCCATGTGAATGATGTCGCGCCCGTCGCGCTCGAGCAGCACGGCTTCCTTGGCCAGTTCCATCACATAGAACGGCTGGATGGCGTCGACGCGGGCTGCAAGCCGCACCAAGGGTTCGGTCACGGAGTTCATACGATCAAATCCAGTTCAGAAGCAAAAGCGGGACGGCGCACGGCACATGGTTCATGTGCGCTGCGGCGTCCTTGCAAGCGCCCGGCGGTATGGGGCTGCGGCATGGAGCAGGCGCGTGACGAGGCCACGCGCCTCATTCTCAATGCTTGCGGGCTGCCTGTGTTTCCGCGGCGCGCAGTTGCGCCGACAGTTTGTCCAGCACGCCATTCACATACTTGTAGCCGTCTGCTCCACCAAATGTCTTGGCGAGCTCGACCGCTTCGTTGATGACCACGCGATAGGGAATGTCGACGTGATTCTTCAACTCGAATGCTGCGACCAGCAGCACAGCGCGTTCAACCGGCGAAAGCTGGTCGATCGGCCGGTCGAGACACGGTGCGATATCCGCGGAAAGCGCTTCCGAATCGCGGATCACGCCGTGCAGGATGGCGTCCAGATGTTCATGGTCGGCCTTGTCGAAGCCTTGCGCGCCGCGCAGCTGCGCGTCGATTTCACCACCGGGCGAACCCGACAGCAGCCACTGATAAAGCCCCTGCGTGGCCAGTTCGCGGGAGCGTCGGCGTGCGCTCTTCATGCCTCTTCCTCTTCTTCGTCTTCTTCTTCGTCGTCACCGCCGAGTTGTTCGAGCGCGACGGCGAGATTAGCCATTTCGACGGCTACGCGTGCTGCGTCACGACCCTTCTCGGTCATGCGCGCGACGGCTTGCTCGTCGTTTTCCGTTGTCAGCACGGCGTTCGCGACCGGAATGCCGAAGTCGAGGCCGATACGCGTGATGCCAGCGCCGCTCTCGTTCGACACCAGTTCGAAGTGGTACGTCTCGCCGCGAATCACCGCGCCGAGCGCGATCAGTGCGTCGAATTGCGCGCTTTCGGCGAGCTTTTGCAACGCCAGCGGGATTTCCAGCGCGCCCGGCACGGTGACCAGCAGCACGTCTTCGCCAGTCACGCCGAGGCGTTCGAGTTCTTCGATGCACGAATCCGCGAGACCGTTGCAGACGGGTTCGTTAAAACGAGCCTGAACGATGCCGATACGCAGTCCGTCGCCGTCGAGATTCGGTTGGTATTGTCCGATTTCCATGTGAATTCCGTAGTGTTTTGAGTTGGCGCCTAAGCGCGTGAATGGTCGGATCAGCCTTGTTGCGGCGGCTGTGCGGTGCTGCCCGGCATGGGTACGAAGCCGGTGACTTCGAGGCCGTAGCCTGACATGCTGCCCAGCTTGCGCGGGTTCGACAGCACCTGCATCTTCCCGACACCGAGCTCGCGAAGAATCTGCGCGCCGATGCCGTACGTCTTGAAGTCGACCGGCCGGCGTTTGAGTGCCTCGGCCTTCTCTTTCGAGTCGAACGCCTTGAACACGTCGACCAGATGCTCCTTCGAATCGCCGCAGTTCAGCAGCACGATCACACCGAGGTCGCGCTGGGCGATTTCTTTCATGGCCGCGTCCAGCGTCCACGAGTGAGTCGACTTGCCGACTTCGAGCAGATCCAGCATCGACAGCGGTTCGTGCACGCGCACCAGCGTCTCCTGCTCCGGGTTGGGCGTACCGCGCACCAGCGCGATGTGCGGCTGGCCGCTCGGCTGGTCGAGATACATCACCGCGCGAAACGCGCCGTGCGCGGTTTGCATGGTGCGCTCGCAAATCCGCTCGACGATCGATTCGGTCTGGCTGCGGTAGTGGATCAGATCCGCAATGGTGCCGATTTTCAGGCCGTGCTCGCTGGCGAACTCCAGCAGGTCCGGCAGGCGCGCCATCGTGCCGTCGTCCTTGATGACTTCGCAGATCACCGCGGCCGGCGTGAGGCCTGCCAGCGCGGTGAAATCGCAGCCGGCCTCGGTGTGGCCGGCGCGCACCAGCACGCCGCCGGGCTGCGCCATGATCGGGAACACGTGTCCCGGCTGCACGATGTGCTCGGCCTTGGCGTCCGCCGCGACTGCCGTGGCGATGGTGCGGGCGCGGTCGGCCGCCGAAATACCCGTGGTCACGCCTTCCGCCGCTTCGATGCTGACGGTGAACGCCGTGCCGTACTGCGTGCCGTTGCGGTAAGTCATGAGCGGCAGGTTCAGCAGCTTGCAGCGTTCCTGCGTGAGCGTCAGGCAGATCAGGCCGCGGCCGTAGCGGGCCATGAAGTTGATCGCTTCCGGCGTGACGAATTCGGCGGCGATCACAAGGTCGCCCTCGTTTTCGCGGTCTTCTTCGTCGACGAGGATCACCATCCGGCCTGCTTTCAGTTCGGCAATGATCTCTTGAGTGGAGGCGAGCGTCATGTTGGCGGAGTTTTTCGGAGAAAGCGCGTATTTTACGCCACGCGCGCCCTCAAGTCGCCTGGGCCGGACGGTATAGGCCGTTTGGCCGACTGGTGTGGCGCCGCCCGGGGCCGGTATGCTCGATGAAACGATGAACTTGACGCCGGCTAGCCGGCCAGCGCGGACAGTAACTGGTTCTTGACGATCGCGGTCGCCAGCGGCTGGCGGCCAAACTCGTACCAGCCAATGTGCCGGCGCCATGTGGTGCCGGGAATCGGTTTTGCGTACAGCAGCGGGTCGTCGTCCCACGCCGCGTGCCGCAGGCGCGGCACGATCGATATCCCTACGTTTTGCCGCACCAGATCGGCAATCGCGGCAATCGAGTTCATTTCCAGCACCAGATTGACCTCTACGCGCAAGCGGCGCAGCAAGCTGGTGACATGCGCACCGGTGAGCGATGCCGCTTCGAAGCCGATGAACGGAAAGCGCTTGAGCAGCGAGGCCACCGGCGCGTCAGCCGGTGCAATCGCCGGATTGGCCAGCAGCACGAGGGGTTCGTCGTACAGACGCTCCCACAATTCGGGCAGCGTGGTCGCCCTCGGCTCGCTGATGATCACCGCCGCGTCGATCTCGCCGGCGCGCACCTGGCGTTCCAGGTCCGGGGTGCTGCCATGCGTGAGGCGCACGTTCAGGCCAGGGTAAGAGACCTTCAGGCGGATCACGTTGGCGGCGAGAAAGCCCATCGAAGAAACGGTCGAACCTATGGTGATCGAACCTTCGAAGCTGCGCTGGTCGGCCACGCCGCGCAGCAGCGAGTCGTAGGCGGCGACTACCGCGCGCGCCTGCTCGATGATCGAGCGGCCGGCGTCGTTCAACTGGATGCTGCGTCCGCTGCGGTTGAACAACTGCCGCTGGCATACGCGCTCCAGCGTACGCATCTGCGCGCCGACGGCCGCGTGCGTGAGCGCCATGCGATCGGCCGCGGCCGCCATGGTTCCGTGTTTCTCGATCGCGAGAAACGTCCGGAGCATACGAATTTCACTCATGCAAAAACCTCCTGAAGGGCTGCCGGGAAGGGGGCAAACGACGCGCCTTCCCGATGTCGCCGCGCGTTGTATAGCCACATAATACGAAAAAAAATCTTTCCTTTGCGACAAGAAAATAACGCTTTTTATTTTATTTCTCACGCCCGAGAATCGTTTCATCAAGTCGAACCGACGCCAGCGGCGCTCACGCGTAGCAAACCGGGCGCAGTGCCCGCAATTGGCCCCCATCGCTACCTTTGACGCGTTTGACTGACTCGGTGCTTTCCAGGGTGAGGAGTCCCATACGATGTCGCAAATCCAGCAATTTCCTTTTGTCAGTGTGTCCGGCAAGCCGTATGAGCGCGGCGTGCAATACGGCCGCGCAGTGGCCGCGCGCGTGCATCTGAGCGCTTCCCGATACGGGCAGACGCTGCGCAAAATCGGTTACAGCGAAGCGTCGCAGCTGGCGCTGATCCGCTCGCTCGAACAGGCTATCGGTGAGTTTCAGCCGGCGTATCTTGAAGAAATGCGGGGTATTGCCGCCGGCGCCGAGGTCTCTTACGAGGACGTCGTGATGATCAACGCCCGCACCGAGGTGCTGGCGAAGGCGCGGGTGGAGAAGACGATGCCGGCCGACGCCGAGGACGAAGACGGCTGCACCGGCGTGCTGGTGTTGCCGTCGCGTTCGGCGACCGGGCAGTTGATTCACGCGCAGAACTGGGACTGGAAAGCCGATTGCGTCGATACCGGTATCGTTTTGCGTGTGCGCAACGACGACGGTCCCGACTTTCTGACCTTCGTCGAGGCAGGGGGCCTCGCGCGCAGTGGGCTGAATGCCGCCGGCGTGTCGATCACGGCGAACTATCTCGAATCCGACCGCGACTATACCCAGCTCGGTGTGCCGCTTTCGCTGCTGCGCCGGCGTGTGCTCGAAGAACCCGTGTTCTCCAACGCGCTGCGCGTGATCGCCACGACGCCGAAATCGTGCTCGAACAACATCATGCTCGGCATGGCCGAGGGCTTCGGCATCGATTTCGAGTGCGCGCCCGACGAGGCTTTCCCGATCTATCCGGGCGACGATCAACTGATCGTGCACGCGAATCACTGGATGAGCCCGGTCGCCCGCACCAAGCTGCGCGACACGGGTTGCGAGAACTCGCCGGACAGCTATTACCGCGACTGGCGCGTGCGCCAGCTGCTGAACGCAGCACCCAAGGTGGACCGTAACGCGGTCAAGGCCGCGTTGTTCGATGCGTTCGGCACGCCTTACTCGGTATGCCGTCCGCCGCGCATGGGTACGCGCCACACGATGACAGCGACGGTTGCGATGATCGTCATGCATCCGGGCAGCGGTGAGATGGATGTCGCGCCACTGCCTGCACTCAATCGGATCTTCACCCGTTACAGCCTCGCCCACGAGCCGCTGCACGAAGCAGCGTGAACGGCCGTTGCCCGCGCGCGCCCCGCACCCGGCTGGGCGCCCACGATATGTTTGAGTCAGTGTTGGAGGAATGACAGATGTTCGATATTGCCCAGAAACCGTCCAGTCCCGGTCATGAGAAAGCAAAGGCGCTGTACGACCTGGACTCGACCACCGTATATGCCAGCCGGCACGATCCGCGCTTTCCCTATGCGTTGTATGTGCCGCGCGAAATACTGGAGTCCGACAACGATGTCGAGCTGGTCGTCGTGATGCATGGTACGGGGCGGCAATTCACGCAATACCGCGACGCGTTCGCTCCATTTGGCCGCTGGAACCGCTGCATCGTGCTGTGTCCGCTCTTTCCGGTGGGCGTGCTTGGCGATGACAACCGCAACGGCTTCAAGCGTCTGATCGAAGGCGATATCCGTTACGACAAGGTGCTGCTCGACATGGTGAGCGAAGTCGGCGAGCGCTACGGCAAGCGTTTCGACAAGTTCGCGCTGTTCGGCTATTCAGGGGGCGGACAGTACGTCAACCGCTTTGCCTATGTTCACCCCGAGCGTCTGTGGGCCGCGTCGATCGGCGCGCCGGGCAACGTTACCGTGCTCGATCAAACGAAGGACTGGTGGCTGGGTGTCGGCGGCTTCGAGCGGCACTTCGGCAAACCGTTCGACGCTGCAGCGTTAAAGCGCGTTCCGGTGCAGATGGTGGTGGGCCGCGCGGATCTCGAAACCTGGGAAATCACGGTGTCCGAGGACAGCCCGATGTACCTGCCGGGCATCAACGACGCGGGCGCCACGCGCCGGGATCGGCTCAGGACGCTCAAGGCATCGTTCGAGGCGGCCGGCATCCCGGTGCGCTTTGACGAACTGGACAATATCGCCCACAACGGCATGCAGGTCGTCGAGGTGGTTCAGGATTTCTTTGCGCGGATACTGCGCGAGATGCGCGTCGGGGAATAAAAATATGCAAACCGACAGCGAGGAGACAAAAATCCGGAAAGTCATCGTTTCGACCGTGCTTGGTGGCACGTTCGAATGGTTCGACTTCATGGTGTACGGCTATTTTTCGGGCATGATCGCGCGGGCGTTTTTTGGCGGCGCCGGTCGCGATGAGTCATTGCTGCTGACGTTCGCGACGTTTGCGGTCGGATTTCTGGTGAGACCGATCGGTGGCGTCGTAATGGGTATGTACGCGGACCGTGCCGGCCGCGTCAAGGCGCTGTCGTGGATCATGGTGGCGATGTCGGTGGGATCGTTGCTGCTGGGGCTTACGCCGGGCTCCGCGACACTGGGGCTCGCCGCGCCGATCCTGGTGGTGATCGGCCGGCTCGTGCAGGGCTTCGCGGTCGGTGCGCAATTTGCACTGTCGTCGGTGACGATTTACGAAGTCGCGCCCCCGGGCAAGAAGATGTTTTACGGCAGTTTCAACATGCTGTCGTTGGGCATCGCGGCGATGTTGTCCTCGGGGTGCAGCTATTTGCTCTCGAAGCATCTGTCGCACGCCGAGATGGCGCAATGGGGATGGCGCGTGCCGTTCCTGATCGGCGCACTGGTCGGGCCGCTGGGTTTTTACATCCGGCACCACGTCGCGGAGTCGGACGAGTTTCACCGGATGCAGCAACGCCCGGCCGCTCGGGCACCCTTGGGCCAGCGCATGCGCGAGTTCATCCGCGAGAATGGAGACGCGCTCGTCTGCGCCATGGGCGTGATGATTGCCGGTACTTCGCTCAACTACGTATGGAATGCGTATTTGCCGAATTATGCGCAGTACCAGTTGCATCTGTCGTTGAGTTCTTCGCTGCAAGCGGTGTTCGTCACGAGCATCATGGCGTGCCTGCTCTCGCCGGTGTTCGGCAAACTGGCAGACCGTATCGGCGCTTACCGGCTGTTCTGCTTCTTTATTGCCGGCTGGTTGACGTGTGTCTTTCCGCTGTTCTGGTATCTGCTGGATTCGCCGACAGAAACAAGGCTAATGGTGGTGCAGCTGATTGGCATGCTGTTCGTGACGCTGCAAGGGGCGGCGCATCCGGGGATGCTGGTTCAGATCTTCACGGTGCAGGGCCGTTCGACCGGTGTGGCGATCTCGTATAACACCGCGGTGATGCTGTTCGGCGGCCTGTCGCCTTTGTACATTTCGGTGGTGGCGCGGTTCACGGACGCCCATTTCATCCCGCCGAGCTATCTGTTCGGCACCAGCTTGCTGGCGATCACGCTCGTGCTGATTTCGCGCACGGGGCGCAGGGTGTTGAAAGAGGACCGCCTGGCGCGGCGAGGCGGTGCTGCGTTGGCCGCCAACTGTGCCGGGTCGAGTGAAGCGGAAGCGAGGCGGACCTGAACGGGCGCGCGGCCTGATTGAACGGTAGGCGAGATGCGGCGGGGCGGAACTGCCGCATTCCAGGATCGTGGCGGTGTGGTCGTCGTGCGTGCGTATTGACGTGGCACACATGGGACTCACCGTCACCCAATCGTGGATTCACCGGCTTTTAGCGAAGCCACGACAAGACCGTGGATTCGCCGGAAGTCACATTACTTCAAAGATTGCTGGCTGTCCTGCGACGTGCTGAGCATCCGCTCCACGTATCGCGCGATTATGTTGAGTCTGGCTGGAAACGCTTGCTCAGTATGGCAATGTTGCTCAACGACGGTCAGAATACCGTCAGAAATACCGTCATGTATCGGTGGTTATGAGCGGGCCTTGAGAGACGGTTGGAAGCAGGCGCACGTTTTGCGAGTTATAACTGCCCAAGGTATTTCGTCGTTGATTCAGTGTTAGGGCGGGTGCAGCAATGCGGCGTTCCGACTTTATCGCGCATCCCGCCCGTTCGGTAGCCGCTGGCGCCGTGGTGCGAACATTCACCAAACTGGCTTGGCGCGCCGAGCGTTCGCAGTCGTCGCTTCTTAGTTTACGTTAGAGCACCTTCAGATACTTGCGTCCACAGTACCGTCCTCGCGTCGCACAAACGGCTTAGCTTCAAACTCGACCGATGTGTCTGCTAGCATGCGGCGATATGTACCAATTGCGAGCCCAATTGTATTGGTTTGGGAACCGCTTAGACTTTTGAGAGTGCGCCAGCACCAGCGAAGTCCGGATAATTGTTTCACCACATCAGACTCGACCACTACGTCGTGTGTGTTGTTCGGATCAAGTAACAGCATGCGGAATGCGCCGAGATATATGTAGCCCTTTGCAGCGTGCCTCCAAATGTTGTGAAGTTTGATCAGTTCAACTGAAGCGACTTCGGGCGGAGGAGGGGCCACTTCGACCGCCTCGGAAAGCGCGGTCAGTAGCTCGGGGGAGAATGCGATACTTTGAAGTGTGCGTTCCAGCATGTCCGCAGCTTCATCCGTCGGACTGTGGGAAAAGACTCGGGTAACGAGTTCTACCACCGCGATGCAGTATGCCAAGGCCTCAATGCACCAATCAAGATGCATCCGCACCTCACCGTCGCGTCGTTTTTTTTGTTCCTCAGGTTCCGCAGCGTTCCAATGATTGACAGAGGAAAATACGCTTGAGGCGTACAGGCCGTTGGCGGAAAGACTGTAAAGCATATTCGCGTGATGGTTCACGTCAATGGACGCCGACGACCGTTTGTTATCTTCGACGGCAGGCGCTTTGAATTTCGCTGCGATGAGCGGTATGAACCGTTTCAGACTTTTGATAATGTCAGGAATGCGTAGCCCGTCCTGACCACCAGGATGTATGGTTTCCATGAACGATTGCAAGTCCACCATATCGGCCTGAATCTGTGCACTTATCTGGACGGTTCTGCGCTCGATGCCAAAAATCGGTCTATCCGCATCGGGAAGTGAGGCAAGTCCGATTTCAAATCGTCGATGATCCTCGGTTACGTCGATCCACTCATCTCCATCGCACGCTTTCTGTAGGTTGACTGGAAGCGTCCAGCGTGGCGGAATATTCGCGATTGGAAAGTTGGCTCGCTCATATATTTGCGAGACAAGTTGCGAACAATACGAATGTGAGTGCAGCTTGCGCTTCCACAGAGTCAGGATCACCTTATAGTTATATCGCTGCTGGAAATGCCACTCGGCGGCCCGTTGCAACGCTTCGTGCGCGGTTCCCTTTTGCTCGCCCGGTGAGAGGCGTCGTCTCACAACCTTAAGCAGTGCGCGCGACGACAACTGATAATCTTCCGCGGGTACGAAATCAACACCACCACGGGGCATGGAATGCAGATAGAGGCCCGGCGCCACGACAATCAACACATGCGATGGAATTGACTTCCATCCGCCATGTCTGCCTAACAAGACCGAAGGGCAAAACATGCTTTGCGCGAGGCGCATCGGGATCGATGATCCGTTGCGAATGAAAATGATGTCACCTGGCTGCTGCAAGTGCCGGAGCTCGTATAGCAGCTTGAAGCGCTTATCGCGCTCCTTGAACTTTTTATTGTTTCTCACGAGTTATCGCAACTCGAGCGACGGCGAGCGTCGGTCGGAGGTTAAGTTTCGGTCCCGAATGATAACAATGGGCGTTGCTGATCCGCTCTCGCGTTACCAGATCACTCCCTTCTAAGGACTCTGTTACGCGCGGTCTGGGGTTGGCGAGATTGCGTAACGCGGCGTCCGCTCCCGTCATGAAGCTGTGCGCACATAGCGCTCGATGAACTCCTTGCGCTTGCTGAAGAAGCTCTCGGACTGTACGCGGAATGTTTAGCTAGTCACCCTACCGCTTATGGCGGGGGAGCACCGGCTCAAAGCTGCGCTGACTCATAGCTGTGCATATCCAGTTGGTTCAGTCTAGGTTCGTCTGCCAGATAGCTGTAGTGAGCGCCTGTGAGATTCGATCCTGTCGACACCTTTGCCGATATGAATTGTCCATTTGGCGCACGCCAGATTGCGGTTAGAGTGCTCGAAACAATTGTTAAGCGGATGCCGCCAACTACTGCTCCTGGAGTGAGCTTTGTTCCTCCATCCACTTGAAGCCATCCTGTCGCGGGAAGCGTCAATTGAATGGACGCAAGGTAATTTTGCCCGTCAGCGACTTCCAGCGCGGAAACCAAGGTCGAGAGCATGTTGATGTTGTTGCCACTGTTGGATAGCACTGCGGTCAACAAGGTATCGTTTTCGAAATACGCTTTCGGTCGATCGAGTCGATTCAGTCGAGTTGAGGTCTTGGTGGCATGCTCCCACTCGACGGTCTCAGGATCAGCGCCGAATCTGGATATCCGAAGCACCGCGCCATTTCTCACGGCGTCGTACAGTACTCCGGCGGCGGCGGATTGTACGGCGGGGTTCGACGCTGGATATGGGGATCCGCTTGCAGGAATGGTCGCATTGCTTAATGCGACCATTGTCGCCGCGAGCGAAGTCGCGATCACGGGATAATCCGGGTTTCCTTTCAATCGAAGTCCGTCGAGCCACTTCCTGAGATCAGGATGGAGCGGATCGTTGGTCGCCAGGTAATCTGCTGCTGCCCGCTGATTTCCAAATTCTTGACTGCTCAACATCTTGATAGCGTATGGCTCAGCACTGTCCCGCGTGTGGCGGGCGACGTTCTTGAATGCATATAGTGCCCACTCGTCTGGAATGTCTTTCTTATCGAGCACAGCCAGGCTTGCGCCGAGTAACGCTTGTTCGCGCCATAGATTTTCGAAAATGATGTAACGCTTGCGCTCTGAATATTTTCCATCTTGCAATACGGCATTGATTACCTGTCCCAACTGAAGATCATTGTCGTATCCCGCGAACAACCCCTTCGATGCCTCGATTAGCCGAGCGGCATCCTGAAAAGAGCTGTCGCTTGTCTCAGGATTCAGCATGACTTGGCAAAGCCGGCTCTTCTCGTCCGCAGAGAGTTCGACTCGGGAAAATGCCGGTTGATTTCCATAGGTCTGGCGATCGAGCTTGATGGAAAGCGCGTCCACCACCGCGTCGTTGCGCAACTTCTCGAGCGTAGCTTTGACAGGGGAGTTCGGCATAGAGACTGACATCCACTCCCTGACCTTGGCATCTACGAACGCGGTCGTGCTGCTCTTCAACGAGCTATATCCAACAAGGCCTGATCCCACGATGACTGGAATCGCCAGCGCGCCGATTGCAATTACGACGTTGCGTGCCTCGGTAAAGACAGATAGGGTCCGTTGGACGGCCAACTCCCCGATCTCCTTCTTCGCATTCGCGATCTCGGTCGCGACAGATATTTTGGTGTCCGTGAGGTTGTTCTTTGCTTCGTCGACTACCGCAAGGATTTCCTTCGAACGGCTTTCAAATCTGCCAGTAATGGCTTCCACTGTCCTTGTGGTTCGCTCAAGATGCTCGTCGAGAAGCTTCTTTATTTCACGCTCTTGCAACAAAAGATCCAGCGTCTTATCGGTCATTTTCCCCTCGTTTGTAATTCGCATTCTTTGGTCTGTGCCGCTGACAATCGCTTTTGGTCTTCGACAGTCGCCCTGATGTCGGGATGCGTCGGAGGTTTTCAAGAGGTGAGATAGCATCAGGCCTCGAATGCCAGCGAAATTTGCATGCCTGACCGAAGTTATTTGGCGATTGAGGACATGATTTGACTCTTATGAAATAACAATACGACCGAAAATCAGCCAAAAACCGGTTTTCGGCTCGCCGCTCGCGCCGCAGCGCATGCCTGAGCAAATCCGCCGGAATGTCGCGGGATTTCGCTTCGAATTCTTCTCCCTGATCCACCCAGAATGTTCGATGCCGCTAGGCAGGCGTTGCTGCGCGCTCCTTTTTTCATTTTCAGGAGCTGGTCCATACCTGTGATTCCAACCCCAGTCGAGAGCACCCCGACAACGTTCACGCCTGCATTTCCGTTTGTCGCGCAGACCAACGACTTCGATGACGTCTTCGCGTGCGCCGCGATGCTGTCCGGTAAGACAATCGAGCAGATGCGCGAAATCGCCATCGCGAAGACAAAGTTTCCCGCGCGAGGTCCGTACTACCTTGGCGAGACGCAGATTGCCGCGCTGCTTGCCCAACTGGTGGGGTTCGTCGGGACCGTGTACAAGGAGCTTTCCCGCGTGGCGGATATCCCGGATGTGGGATTGATCACGGTTAACTACAACCCCGAGATGGAACTCGGGCGACACGTCCTCTTCCATCGGGCAAAGGCGAGCCACGCCTCCGACCATGATCGAGTACGCGCTTGATCCGGCGCCGTTGTGGAAGCCAGCCGACCGCGTTCGCACCAGCTTCAAGAAGATTGCGGGTCATTGGGCAATCGGCATTCACGCGATGTACACCAAAGCCGGGGGCCGGCAAGTAATCAGGCCAGTCATCAACGGTTTACCCCTGCGGGTCGTACCGAAAGCCAGAGCGTCAAGCATCTGGCTTTTCGCGTTTTCAGGGGCGCCGTAATCGACACCAGCCAGTATTCAGGGAGATTCAGATGAACATGGATAACAGGACACCGGAGCGTGGCACGGCAACATGCCGCATCCTGCAAACATCATCACCGCTGTTCCGGCTCGGGCAGATCGTGGCCACGCGCGGGGTTTTGAAGCATCTCGAACGCCACAGCATTCAAGTCGATCCGTACCTGCACCGCCACGCGCTCGGCGACTGGGGTGACGTCCCTCCCGAAGATGCCCTCGCCAATGAGAGAGCCGTGACCCACGGCGCAGGCATCCTGTCGTCGTATGAAGTCGCGGGCAAACGGGTGTGGCTGGTCACTGGGGCCGACTGCAGCGCGACAACGCTATTGTTCCCGTCGGGGTATTGACCATGCCGTTCATCCCCGCCGCCGTCACCATGATTGGAGACGGCTTGGTACCAGCATTCCGACGCGTGCAGCAAAGCGGCGACTTCGACTGCCCGTTCGCGGTATTCGCCATGATCTGCGGCACGACCTTTGGCGCTGTGCATCACCTAGCTGTCGAGCGGCTTCATCACCCGGAGTACGGTCCCTACCGGATTTACCGGCAAACTGATCGCGAACCTGCTCGCACACCATGGCTACGACAGTGGCATGTACGAGGAGCTGGCGTCGGTCAGTGACGTACCCGATCTGGCAGTTGCCCTCGTGGACTACGACGATCACGCCAACCTCGGGCGGCACGTGCTGTTCCACCGCGCTTGTGCCAGTCACGACCCACGCATCGAGGCTGCGGACGTGGCCCAGAATGCGACGGGCGCGGCTATGACGAGGACTTGGAGGAGGGGTGGGTGCTGGACTGGAAGATTGTCGGTGAGCTGAGACGGCGACTCCAGTCCTAACGGGTAGTCCCGCTGCGTGACGGATAGCTGATGTGGCGTTCGACTTGCAGCTTTTCAATGGCGAGCGATATACGTAGGAAACCACTGAAATCCGCGAATTGTCCGCGCTGCCCGATCTCAGGGCATCACCGCCGATCCCAATGCCGGCGGCAGACAGCGGGTTTAGGTGCTCCTGGGAGGCTTTTTTCGGGAGGCGTGACGGTATACTTGGCGCAAAAAACGACGGTATACCGTCAAGTATACCGTCACAATACCGTAGATTTGGCTGGATCTGGCCGGACGACCGTAGACAGTCGGTTGGCTAAAAACGTAGTTATTTCAATGGGTTATGGCCATCCTGCGACGTGCTGAGCATCCGCTCCACATACCGCGCAATCAGGTCGATCTCCAGATTGACCGGTGAACCTTCGCGCAAATTCTTCAGCGACGTCACCTGCACGGTGTGCGGAATCAGGTTGATCGAAAACTCGCAGCCGTCGTCGCGATCTTTGACCGAGTTGACGGTCAGGCTCACGCCGTTGACCGTGATCGAGCCTTTATAAGCCAGATAGCGGCCGATCTCGCGCGGCGCCAGCACGCGCAGTTCGTGCGATTCGCCGACCGGAGCAAAGTGCGTGACCGTGCCAAGGCCGTCCACGTGACCGGAGACGATATGTCCGCCGAGCCGGTCATGCGCACGCAGCGCTTTCTCGAGATTGACTTCGCCCGGATCACCCAGGCCTGCCGTGCAGTTCAGGCTTTCACGCGACACGTCGACTTCGAACGAATGCGCCGTTTTTGCCACGACCGTCATGCAGGCGCCCTGGATCGTGATGCTGTCGCCGAGCTGGACGTCTTCGAGATCGAGACCGCCGGCTTCGACGTTCAGGCGCACGCCCGCGTCCCCATCGGTGCCGAGGGGTTTGACTGATTCGATGCGGCCCACTGCCGCGACGATTCCTGTAAACATCGTGCTAATCCTTGATCAATTCGAAGTTGGTTGGGGTGCGGGCCCGGTCCCGGCTTCGCTTGCCGGTTGCGGCACCGAGCGGGGCACGAAGCGCGCGAGAATCCGCAGATCGTCGCCGATCCGGTCGACCGCGTGGAAATTCAGTTGCGTGCGACCTTCGAGCGTTTCCGGCGCGCTCAGATTGAACATGCTCATCGAATCCATGCCGAGCAGGCTGGGCGCGAGATAGACCAGCAGTTCGTCGACGCAGCCTTCGCGCAGCAGCGAGCCGTTCAGCTTGTAGCCAGCCTCGACGTGCAGTTCGTTCACGTTACGCTCGCCGAGCACTTTCAGCATGGCAGGCAGATCGACTTTGCCCGCCGCGTTCGCCAGTTGCACGATCTCCGCGCCGCGCTCGCGCAGCGCGCTGGCACGTTCGGCATGGCGCTCATCGAGGTTGCCGCAGAAAATCAGCGTAGGTGCGCCGGCCAGAATCTGCGCCCCGGGCGGCACGTCGAGCTGGCTGTCGATCAGTACGCGTTGCGGCTGGCGCGGTGTATCGACAGCGCGCACGGTCATGCGCGGATCGTCTTCCCTGACGGTGCCGATGCCCGTCAGAATGGCCGACGCCCGGGCGCGCCACGCGTGACCGTCGGCGCGCGCCGTTTCGCCGGTAATCCATTGGCTGATGCCCGATGGCAGGCCAGTGCGGCCGTCCAGCGAGGCGGCCACTTTCATGCGGACCCAGGGGCGGCCGCGCGTCATGCGCGACACGAAGCCGATGTTCAGTTCGTGCGCTTCGTTGGCGAGCAGCCCGCAACGCACCTCGATGCCGGCGTCGCGCAGCATCTTGAGGCCACGTCCGGAGACTTGCGGATTGGGATCTTCCATCGCCGCGACCACGCGCTCGACCTGCGCTTCGATCAGCGCATTCGCGCACGGCGGCGTGCGGCCGAAATGGCTGCACGGCTCGAGCGTCACGTAGGCCGTGGCGCCGCGCAGATCATGGCCGCGCGAACGCGCGTCTTTCAGCGCGCGCACTTCGGCATGATCCTGGCCGGCCGGTTGCGTGAAGCCTTCGCCGATCACCTCGCCGTTCTTGACGAGTACGCAGCCGACGCGCGGATTCGGGTCGGTCGTGTACATGCCGCGCTTGGCCAGCGCGAGCGCGCGTTCCATATGGACGAAGTCGGTTTGCGAAAACATCGGTATCCGGTCGGGTGCGGTGGCTAGGCAGTATTGGGTTTCGGCGGGTTCCGTGTCGCGCCGGTCTCAGGCCGCGAGCGAGGCGAACGCGCCGCGCGCCGCATCGATCGTGGCATCGATGATCGCGTCGTCGTGCGCGATCGAAACAAAGCCCGCTTCATAGGCCGACGGCGCGAAGTACACGCCCGCGTCGAGCATCTTGTGGAAGAACGCATTGAAGCGCGGCACATCGCTCTTCGTGACTTCGGCGAAGCTGGTCGGGACCGACTCGGTGAAGTAGAGGCCGAACATGCCGCCGAGCGAATCGGCCGCGAACGGCACCTTCGCTTCGCGCGCGACGTTGGCGAGGCCTTGCGCGAGGCGCGTAGTGCGCGCCGTGAGCGTGTCGTAGAAGCCCGGCGCCTGGATCAGTTGCAATGTCTTCAGGCCCGCGGCAACCGCGATCGGATTGCCCGACAGCGTGCCCGCCTGATAGACGCCGCCAAGCGGCGCGAGGTGAGCCATGATGTCGCGCCGGCCGCCGAAGGCCGCCGCCGGCATGCCGCCGCCGATCACCTTGCCCAGGCACGTCAGGTCCGGCGTGATGCCGTAGACCTCTTGCGCGCCACCCAGGGCGACGCGGAAACCGCACATCACTTCGTCGAAAATCAGTACCGAGCCATATTCGGTACACAGGCGCCGCAAGGCTTGCAGGAATTCGGGCGTGGCGCGCACGAGGTTCATGTTGCCGGCCACCGGCTCGACGATCACCGAGGCGATCTCGTTGCCGAACGCCTTGAACGCTTCTTCGAGTTCCGCGACGTTGTTGTACTCGAGCACCGTGGTGTGTTTGGCGATATCGACCGGCACGCCCGCCGACGTCGGATTGCCGAACGTGAGCAGGCCCGAACCGGCTTTGACCAGCAGGCTGTCCGCGTGGCCGTGATAGCAGCCTTCGAATTTGACGATGCGGCTGCGGTTCGTGAAGCCGCGCGCGAGACGCAGCGCGCTCATGGTCGCTTCGGTGCCGCTCGATACCATGCGGACCTGTTCGATCGACGGCACCAGCTTGCAGATTTCTTCGGCGATTTCCACTTCCGATTCGGTTGGCGCGCCGAAGGAGAAGCCGTTGGCCAGTACCCGCTGGACGGCTTCCAGCACTTCCGGGTGCACGTGGCCGAGGATCATCGGGCCCCACGAGCCGATGTAGTCGGTATAGCGTTGGCCGTCCGCGTCCCAGAAGTAAGGGCCTTGCGCGCGCTCGATGAAGCGCGGGGTGCCGCCTACGGACCGGAAGGCGCGGACCGGGGAGTTCACGCCGCCGGGGATGGTGCGCTGGGCGCGCTCGAAAAGGGTTTCGTTTCTGGACATGGCGATGGATGGGATCTGGTTGCGCAGCGGCTGTGGTTCTCGCGCTTCGCGCGGCGCCGTCTGGTTGGTGGGGAAATTGTACCGGAGTCGGGGGGAAGGGGTTTTGGGCTTGTTTCTGTGTTTTTTGCCGGAGGCTTTGGTTTTGGCCTTTCCTTGTTTTCTTAGTGGTCCGGTTTGGCTGTGCGCCTATGGCGTTGGCCTTTCCTTGCTTTGTTATTGGATTATTAGTGTTGCCCCTGTGCGGGGCGGCACCTACTTTTCTTTGCCTGCCGCAAAGAAAAGTAGGCAAAAGAAAGCGGCTCACACCGCCAGCTCATAAGCGGGTCCCCCGCGCAGCCACGGTAGTGGTGCATCTGGAATCTGTGCTCCCGCACATTCGGCGTCAGTGACACAGCAGTCATACTTCCGGCGGCGCTGCGCGCGCCGTAGCGGTACTTCATCAACCCCTGGGCGGGGTCTGGGTCTTGTGTGTGCGTTTCGTTGCCGGTTTCTTCTTCTCCGGCTCCGGCTTTGTCCTCGCGCGACTTTCTGCCGCGGTTTTTTCCGCTGCCGCTTTGTGAGCAGTTACCTTGCTCGAGCGAATGAGGCCCCGTGGCTCGTCGAGTTTCGGTGGCTTGCGCTTGCCCGTGAGTTCGGCCCAGCGCTTTTCCAATGCGCCTTCGGCGATGGGCTTGATGACTGTGCCGGAGCTCTGTGCATCCCATGTTTGTACCGAAAAGGGATGCGCGCGCAACATGTCACGGGGAATCACGACACCCTCGTGGGCATCGACCACCCAGTCATACACGAAGTCGATGCACAGCCGGTAGCCACGCTTCGTCGCCGGGTCGGGGACCTCGTACGGCGCGCGCGTGACGTAGCCCGAGCCGAAAATGCCCTTGGGTTCCTTGGCGACACGGTGCAGGAAGACGCGGTCGCCCGGCAGGATGCTGCGGGCAAATCCGCAACCCCAGACGTCAGCCACCGCCACGCCCGCGGCAACCCGCTTCGCTACGTCGGGTAACTCGGGCCATGGCCATTTCTTGGGGCTCCAGATCAGCAGGAAAGCAGTCATGTCAGCGTCGGGATAGGGCGGGGTTGGGTTCAGGTGTGGGACGCTGTGCGCGGCGTTGTGCCGCGCCCCGAAGCGTTCTCGCGGCAGCTTAACCGATCGGCGACGCGGCTGTCGCGGCGTATGGGCGGTCCGTTCAGCCGTGGCTCGGGTGCGGCGGATGCTTGAGCTGTCGCGTACAATTGTGGCCGTCAAGCCGCTGTTTACCCCGTTTCACCGCGTTTCGCCGCCGATCACGGCGCGGCGCTTCATCTGGATTCCCATGTCTCACGTCACCAGACGCCGGCCCGATGGCCGGCTGATTCTGTTGCTCGGTGCGCTTGCCGCGTGCGGGCCGATTTCCATCGATATGTATCTGCCAAGCCTGCCGACCATCGCGCAGGCATTCGCCATCAGCACGGGTGCCGCGCAAACCACGCTCACCAGCTTCATGTTCGGCTTTTCGATCGGCATGCTGCTCTATGGCCCGCTGTCGGACAGCTATGGCCGCCGGCCTGTGCTGCTCGGCGGCATCATCATGTATGCGCTGGCGAGCGTGGCTTGCGCGCTGTCGTTTTCGATCGGCTCGCTGGTGACGTTCCGCTTCGTCCAGGCGCTCGGCGCGGGCGCAGCCTCGGTGCTGGCGCGCGCAATCGCCCGCGACGCGCACGGGCCGACCGACGCCGCGCGCGTGCTGTCGATGCTCGCCATCGTCACGTCGATCGGGCCATTGCTCGCGCCGCTGATCGGCGGCCAGTTGCTGTTGCTCGGCGGCTGGCGCGTCGTCTTTATCGTGCTGACGCTGTTCGGTTCGGTGTGCGCGGTGACCGCGTTTCTCAAAGTGCCGGAAACGTGGCCGCCCGAAAAGCGCGCGCATTCGGCGCTGCTGAAATCGTTCGGCGCCTACGGCAGGTTACTGCGCGATCCGGTCGCGTGGGGGCACATGCTGTGCGGCGGCATGGCGTTCGCCTCGATGTTCGCGTACATCACCGCGACGCCGTTCGTGTATATCGAATATTTCCACGTGTCGGCGCAGCATTACGGCTTTCTGTTCGCACTGAATATCGTCGGCATCATGTTCGGCAATTTCATGAATACGCGTCTCGTCGGGCGGCTCGGTTCGCTGCCGATCATTTCGTTTGCCGCAACCGTGAGTTGCATCGCCTCCCTGTTCGTCTGCCTCGTTTCTCTGACGGGGTGGGGCGGACTCTGGTCGATCGTGTTTGGTCTGTTCTTCGTGGTCGGCGTGGTTGGGCTGCTGTCCGCTAACTGCACAACCGACCTGATGCATCGCTATCCGGTGAACGCGGGCGCAGCCGCCGCCGTGTTCGGAGCCGTGCAGTTGGCGCTCGGCGCGGTGTCGAGCCTCGCTGTCGGACTCTGGCAGGACGGTTCGCCCAAGGGCATGGGTGTCGTGGTGGGTGTTGCAGGTGTGTTGTGTTACGTCGGCCGGATTCTGGTTGTCAAATGGCACGGCATGAAGGCGCCCGTCGCTGCGGTTTGAAGCGGCCTGATTTGGCTTGGGCCGTATGCGGCGGCTGCATGAGACGCGAGCCCGTTGCTCGAGGCGGATCATTGTTCCGTCGCCGAAACGCGCTGCAAGCTTGTGTCTGCGCGCAGCGCTAGTCAGCGTGTCTACGGAAAACACCAGGTGTTGCGTGCGCGCTACCGTGCGTTTTGATTTGCATTGCTATGATGGAGCCACTGTTCCTCGGAGCGGCAATCATGGCGATCAGAGACTTGATGAACGGCGAGCGGCAACATGCTGCCTTTGCCGAAGCGCAGAAGCTGGCAGACAGCGGCGCCTATCACGATTACACAGACATCGAATACGTCTTGCGCTTTGATTACGGTTTGTCTGATGTATCGGCGCTACTCGACAGCCAGTTGATGCACCGTGACCTGAATCGCCGTTGCGCCGACGCGCGTGAGAAACTGGATGCGCTTGCCTAGCATGTGACATGTCGTGTGACACGTCGTATGACACGCGTGGCGAGCGGCATGCGGCACCTCTCGCGCTGCCATGCGCCGCTTGGGCGCGTTCCCTTCTGGAGTTGTATTTATGGCTGTTAGCCAGCACGAGCCGCATCTGCCGCACCTGGACAATCCCGCTGCTCTGGCGAAGCCGGGTGGCCATTACAGCCATGTCGCGATTGCGAATGGGTTTGTTTTCGTCTCGGGACAGTTACCGATCAACGCACAGGGCGAAAAGCTCGCCGACGCCTCGTTCGAGGTTCAGGCTGAGCAGGTGCTGGCGAATCTTCAGGCGGCGCTCGAAGGCGCCGGCAGCAGCATTGCGCAACTGGTGCAGGTGCGTGTCTATATCGCCGATGTCGAGCATTGGGCGAGCTTCAATCAGATCTACGCGCGCTGGGCGGGCGATACGCGGCCGGCGCGTGCCGTCGTGCCGGTCCCTCATCTGCATTACGGCCTGAAGGTCGAGGTCGAGGCGACCGCGCTGGTTTAAGTCGTGGCGGTGTCGAGACGTCGCTGGTTCAGTGAATCACGAGTCCGTTGAACTGGGCATTGCCCACGCCGGAGGCGATATTCACGCCGACGTTGCCGCTCACTGCCGACAGCGATCCGGCGCCGAGTTTTGCGGTGGCGTTGCCTGTCAACTGTGCAACAGTATGCAGATTCTGTTGTGAGGTGATCGCGGCCTGCGGTGTGTCGATGAGGGCGATCTGGTTGGCCTGCGCATTCAGCGCCCCGGCCGCGATATTCACGCCGATGTTGCCGCTTGCGCCTCGCAGCACATTGGCGCCTGCCGAAGCCGCGGACGTGCCAACTTTCGCGCTGCCGCCGACGTCCTGCAGATTTGACAGCCTGGCTGCGCCGAACACCGCTGCGCTATCGTCGTCGGAAGGCGACGTTGAGGTGCCTGCGAACGCGGACGATACGCCTGCGCTCGCGGCAACCCAAATGAGTGCAAAGGCCAAAGTACGGACTTTCATGATCGACTCCCTGGCGTGTGCTGACGGCACACATAGTCTTGATATCGACCATGGGAGCGAGATGTTGAGGGAGGGGTTCCCCTTAATGCGGGCAATGCCGAGCAATTGGCCGGTACGAACTTGGCCAGGAGCGAGCCTGGCCCGAAAGTACCACCGCTACCACCGCCCGTGGCCGCCGTAATAACCGCCGACGCCAACACCCACGCTGACGCTCGGCGCAGCGTAGTAGCCGGGAGCATATCCGTATGCCGGTGCGTAGCCGTAAGGTGGCGCGACGACACATCCGGACAGGCCCAGTGCGAAACCTATCGCAAACAGTAACTTGACCATGATTCCTCCCTCTTTGTGAGTTGGAGGAACCCGGGGCCGCATTCGTTCGGTTTGCCGTGTGACGGCAAATTACGGAACCGCGGTCTAATCGGGCGTCATTTACAGTTGCTTACCCGTTTGACACGTTGCGCATTCGCCAACGGGCGGGTTGTTTGATCGTCAGAAATGAAAAACGGGCCGAGCGGCCCGTTTCTATTGAGTGTCTGGCGGAGGCGGTGAGATTCGAACTCACGGAAGGATCACTCCTTCGCCGGTTTTCAAGACCGGTGCCTTAAACCGCTCGGCCACACCTCCAAGCCCGAAATTGTAACCTGAAAAATCCCCGTTGCGGTGCTCCGCGGGTCTGCAGCGTCTGCAATTACTGCGGATCCTTCAGAAACAGCGCCTGCAGATCGTTCAGGAAGGCCTGGCCAAGCGGCGTCGGCGTGATCTTTTCGTGGTCGCGCGTAATCAGCTTGCGCCGTTCCGCTTCCTGCAAGGCCGGTTCGATCGAGGTCATCGACATTCCCGTGCGTTCGATGAAACGATGCACCGGAAATCCTTCCACCAGTCGCAGCGCGTTCAGCATGAACTCGAACGGCAGATCGCGCGGCCCGACCTCATGTTCTTCCTGCACGGCGGTGCCGGACAACGCCTGCTCGATGAAAGTGGTCGGATGCTTGTAACGCATCTGGCGCAGTACGCGGTTTGGAAACGACAGCTTGGTATGCGCGCCCGCGCCGATGCCGAGATAGTCGCCGAAGCGCCAGTAATTCAGATTGTGCTTGCTCTGCCGATGCGGCTGCGCATACGCGGACACTTCATAGCGCCCGTAACCGGCCGCCGTCGTGCGTTCATGAATCCAGTCCTGCATGTCGGCGGAAGCATCGTCGTCGGGGAGCGCCGGCGGGAATTTCGCAAACAGCGTGTTCGGTTCGAGCGTGAGGTGGTACAGGGACAAATGCGGCGGCGAGAATGACAACGCCGTCTCCACGTCGGCCTGACATTGCGCGAGCGTCTGCTGCGGCAGCGCGAACATCAGATCGAGGTTGAAGTTGTCGAAGGTCGTCGCGGCCACTTCGACGGCACGGCGAGCCTGCGTCGAGTCGTGAATCCGGCCGAGCGCTTTCAGATGCGCCTCATTGAAACTCTGGATACCCACCGACAGGCGGTTCACGCCGCTTGCGCGAAACTGCGCGAACTTGGCGGCCTCGAACGTGCCCGGGTTGGCTTCAAGCGTGATTTCCGCATCGGCGTCGAGCGGCAGGAGCGCGCGCACGTCGGACAGCATCCGGTCGAGTCCGGCTGCCGACAGCAAGCTGGGCGTGCCGCCGCCAATGAACACCGTATGCACCTGGCGTCCCCACACAAGCGGCAGCGCCAACTCCAGATCGGCACGCAGCGCGTCGAGATATTCGGTCTCCGGGAACGTGTCGCCTTTCCACTCGTGCGAGTTGAAATCGCAATACGGACACTTGCGCACGCACCACGGAAAGTGCACATACAGCGCCAGAGGCGGCAACGACATCAGACGAATGCTGCCCGGCGACGTGAACGCCTTGATGACGCCGTTGCCGATGTCGGCAGGCGCCGGTTTGATCGGAATCACGCTTCCTCCGTCAGCCGCGCGAGCAGGTGGCGCAGCGCAATCGCGCGATGGCTGCTGGCGTTCTTCACCGCTGGTTCGAGTTCAGCAGCGCTCGCGTTCAGGGACGGCAGGAAAAAGTACGGGTCATAGCCGAAACCATGCTTGCCGCGCGGCGCCTCCAGCATTTCGCCGTGCCAGCGGCCTTCGGCGATCAGCGGTTCGGGATCGTCCGCATGACGCACGAGCGCCAGCACGCAGTAGTAGTACGCGCGCCGATCGGTTTCGCCTTGCAAGGCTGAAACGAGCTGCGCGTTGTTCGCCGCGTCGCTCTTTTCGCCGCCGGCGCGCTGCGCATAGCGCGCCGAATAGACGCCGGGCGCACCACGCAGCACGCGTACGCACAAGCCGGAATCGTCGGCCAGTGCGGGCAGGCCGGTCAGCTTCGCGGCGTGACGTGCCTTGGTCAGCGCGTTTTCGACGAAAGTCGGATACGGCTCTTCCGCTTCCGGCACGTTCAGCTCGCCTTGCGGAATCAGCTCGATGCCGGCCGCGCCGAGCAGCGCCGCGAACTCACGCAGCTTGCCCGCGTTGTTCGACGCCAGCACGACTTTTTTCAACGGCGAGTCAGACGCAACCGCGCCGTTGCCTTGACGGTCTTCACTCACTCTTTTGCTCCAGCGCTTCTTTCTGTTTCGCGATCAGCGTGTTGATGCCGTCGCTCGCCAGATCGAGCAGCGCATTCATTTCATCGCGCGAGAACGGCGCGCCTTCAGCCGTGCCCTGGATTTCGACGAAGCCGCCCGCGCCCGTCATCACGACGTTCATGTCGGTGTCGCATTGCGAATCTTCGTCGTAGTCGAGGTCCAGCACCGGCAGACCGTCGTACACGCCGACCGAAATCGCCGCGATGTAGTCGGTGATCGGCGAGCTTTCGATGCGGCCCGCAGCCAGCAATCCGGCCACCGCGTCATGCGCGGCGACGAACGCGCCGGTGATGCTGGCCGTGCGCGTCCCGCCGTCGGCCTGGATCACGTCGCAGTCGATATGCAGCGTGCGCGCACCGAGCTTCTCGAGATCGAACACCGAGCGCAAGGCGCGGCCGATCAGACGCTGGATTTCCTGGGTGCGTCCGGTTTGCTTGCCGCGCGCCGCTTCACGGTCGCTGCGGGTGTGCGTGGCGCGCGGCAGCATGCCGTATTCGGCGGTCAGCCAACCCTGGCCTCGGTCGCGCAGGAACGACGGCACGCTCTCGGCGATGCTTGCCGTGCAGATAACCTTGGTGTCGCCGAACTCGACCAGCACCGAGCCCTCCGCATGCTTCGTGTAGTGGCGCGTGATGCGCACGTCGCGCAGCTGATTGGCCTGACGGCCGCTGGGGCGTTGGGTGTTTTGGGTCATGTTGGGATCGGTCTGGAAGAAAAGCAGGAGGGAAAGCGCAATTTTACAGCCGATCGCGCCGGGCGCGGGGCGGGCTGTCTGCCGGGCGGCCACCCGCATGCGCCGGGGCTCCCGGCGAGGTGGCGCGGCGCGGGCGGCGGCCCGCGTATCAAGGGCCTTGCCGTCAAAAATGGGATAATGCGGATTCCCCGCCCCGCGTCTCGTACACGCCGGGCGATTCGACTCTCCGGCCATCGTCAAAACGCATGGCCACAATCGCGAGAAATACGATGATCTACAGCATGACTGGCTATGCGAGCGCCACGCGCGAACTCGTCGCGGCCTCGGGCACAGGCGGCGTGAGCGTATCGGTCGAACTGCGCACGGTGAACTCGCGCTTTCTCGATCTGAACTTCCGGATGCCGGAAGACGTGCGCGTCTGCGAGCCGACGCTGCGCGAAATGCTGATGAATAAGCTTTCGCGCGGCAAGGTCGATATTCGTATCAACCTGCAGCGCAGCGAACAGTCGGCCAATGCAGGCTCGGTCAATCGTGATGCGCTGACGCAACTCGCGCTGCTCGAGCGCACTGTGCTGTCGACCTTCCCGGAAGCAGGGCGCCTGCGCACCGGCGAAATTCTGCGCTGGCCGGGCGTGCTGGCCGAAACCGGCGTGGCGCCGGAAGTGTTGCGCGACGCGGTGCTCACATGCGGCAAGCAGGCGATTACCGATCTGATCGACGTGCGTGCCCGCGAAGGCGCGCAACTGGCGACGGTATTGCTGGCCAACGTCACCGAGATGGAATCGATCGTCACGAAGATCACGCCGCTCGTGCCGGAACTGATCGCCAAGCATCAGCAGAAGATCGTCGAACGTCTGCAGGAAGCGCTCGGCATTGCCGCGCCGGATACGGCGGCAACGAACGTCTCGCGCGAAGAAATCAACGAACGGATTCGCCAGGAAGTGACGATGTACGGCATCCGTATCGATATCGCCGAAGAACTGTCGCGCCTCACGGCTCACCTGAACGAAACGCGTCATGTGATCGAGAAGGGCGGTAAAGTCGGCAAGCGCCTGGACTTCATGATGCAGGAGCTGAATCGCGAAGCGAACACGCTCGGTTCGAAGGCGGCCGCGAAGGAGCTGGCCGATTCGTCGATGTCCCTGAAGCTGCTCATCGAACAGATGCGCGAACAAGTACAGAATCTGGAGTAAGGCAGGAGCCCCGAGAACATGACCGACCACACACGCGAAATCAGCGCACCGCGCAACCCTTACGCCGGTGCTTATCCCGGCAACCTGTTCATGGTGGTCGCGCCTTCGGGCGCGGGCAAGTCGACGCTCGTGAACGCACTGCTCGCCGGCGACGACGCGATCCGTCTGTCGATTTCGTACACGACGCGCCCGCCGCGTCCGAAGGAGCAGGACGGCGAGCACTATCACTTCACGACAGTCGACGATTTTCTGACCCGTCACGCGACGGGCGAGTTTCTCGAAAGCGCGGAAGTGCACGGCAACTACTACGCGACCTCGCGCGTGTGGATCGAAGAGCAGATGAAAAGCGGGCATGACGTGTTGCTCGAAATCGACTGGCAAGGTGCGCAACAGGTCAAAAAGCAGTTTCACAACGCAGTGGAAATCTTCATCCTGCCGCCGTCTCTCGACGCGCTCGAAGAGCGTTTGAAAAAGCGCGGCCAGGACGAACCGAACGTGATCACGCGCCGTCTGCTCGCAGCCGGCAGCGAGATGGCGCACGCGGCCGAAGCGGAGTATGTCGTGATCAACGACAGCTTCGATCGCGCGCTTGGCGAACTGCGCTGCCTCGTGGCCGCGACGCGTTCGCGCTTCGCGTCGCAATACGCGCGCCACACGCAGCTTTTCGTGCAGCTCGGCATCCACCTGCCGCACGCGTGAGCGCGGCGGTGTGTCGAGCACATAAGGTAGAATAAGCAACATCAATTAACGCCCCCAGACCTGTCGCTTTGCGCCAGGCCCCCCGAGGGGGACAAGAAAACTTGGGGCGGCCCAGCGTTTTCTTGCAAGAAGGAACCCAACATGGCCCGCATTACCGTCGAAGACTGCCTCAAACAGATTCCGAATCGTTTCGAACTCGCGCTTGCCGCGACCTATCGCGCGCGTCAGCTCGCACAAGGTCACACGCCGAAGATCGAAAGCCGCGACAAGCCCACGGTCGTCGCACTGCGCGAAATCGCAGCCGGCCAGGTTGGCGTCGAAATGCTGAAGAAGGTGCCTGTCTAAGGCGCACTGTTCCGTTTTCGATTGCCTGTATTTTTCAGGTCTGTTTTTCAGGTCTGCTTTTCCGGTCTGCTTTTCCGGTCTGTCTGCCAGTCCTATTTGCCACACGTAATTGCATCACCGTGCAGACCGGCGTCCAACCCTAACCGCTACGGAGGCGAAAATGAGTACGACCCCGCCCACCGCCACGGAAGTGGAACACGACGCTGACTCGCCCTCGTCTGCACGGAAGTACATCGACGCGGTCCTCGAACAGTCGTTTCGCCATCTGTTCGGGCCGACCGCCACGCCGGAGCAACCGCGCCGGCATGACGTCGTTTCGATCGCCAAGCTGACATCCGTTCTGGCCGGCTATTTGCAGCCGGAAGAAATCAAGGACATCAAGGCGGCGTTCCATTTCAGCGACGAAGCCCACCTCGGCCAGTACCGCCAGAGCGGCGAGCCCTATATCACCCATCCCGTCGCCGTCGCGGAAATCTGCGCCGGCTGGAATCTCGACGCCCAGTCGATCATGGCGGCGCTGCTGCATGACGTGATGGAAGACCAGGGTGTGACCAAGGCCGAACTCGCGGAGCGATTCGGTGCAAAGGTCGCGGAACTGGTCGATGGCTTGTCGAAGCTGGACAAGATGGAGTTTCGCAATCGCGAAGAGGCGCAGGCGGAAAACTTCCGCAAGATGCTGCTCGCGATGGCGCGCGACGTCCGCGTGATTCTGGTGAAGCTCGCCGACCGGCTGCACAACATGCGCACGCTGGGTGCGGTGCCGCATGAAAAGCGCCGCCGCGTGGCGCGCGAGACGCTGGACATCTACGCGCCGATCGCCCACCGGCTTGGCCTGAACAATACCTATCGCGAGCTGCAGGATCTGAGCTTCGCGAACTTCAACCCGCATCGCTACGCTACGCTCGAAAAAGCCGTCAAGGCCGCGCGCGGCAACCGGCGCGAAGTGGTCGGCAAGATTCTGGAGTCGGTGCAGCGCGCGATTGCCGACGCGAAGCTCGACGCCGAAGTCACTGGCCGCGAGAAAACCATCTTCAGTATCTATAAGAAGATGCGCGACAAGCAGTTGTCGTTCTCGCAGGTGCTCGACGTGTACGGCTTTCGCGTGGTGGTCGAAAGCGCGCTCGAGTGCTACACCTGCATCGGCGCGCTGCATGCGCTCTACAAGCCGGTGCCGGGCAAGTTCAAGGATTACATCGCGATCCCGAAGGTGAACGGCTATCAATCGCTGCACACCACGCTGGTTGGCCCGTTCGGCGCGCCGATCGAGTTCCAGGTGCGCACGCGCAAGATGCACGAGATCGCGGAAGCGGGCGTCGCCGCGCACTGGCTGTACAAGAACGGCGGCGCGGATCTGAACGACGTGCAGAAACGCGCGCACCAGTGGCTCAAGTCACTGCTCGACATTCAGAGCGAAGCGGGCGATTCGAGCGAATTCCTCGAACACGTCAAGATCGATCTGTTCCCGGACGCGGTCTACGTGTTTACGCCGAAGTCGAAGATCATGGCGTTGCCGCGTGGTGCGACCGCGCTCGACTTCGCGTATTCGATCCACAGCGACCTGGGCAACCAGTGCGTTGCAGTGAAGATCAATAACGAACTGCTGCCGCTGCGCACAGAGCTGAAAAGCGGCGACATCGTAGAAGTGATCACGGCGCCGTATTCGAAGCCGAATCCGGCCTGGCTCGGGTTCGTGCGCACCGGCAAGGCGCGTTCGGCGATCCGTCATTATCTGAAGACGATGCGCCTGAATGAGTCCGTCCAACTCGGTGAACGTCTCGTCGACCAGGCGCTGAAGGGCTACAGCCTGGCGCTTTCGGAAGTGACGCCGGAAGCGTGGGAAAAGCTCGTGCAGTGGACGGGCAACAAGAACCGTCAGGAAATTTTCGCGGATATCGGTCTCGGCCGGCGTGTCGCCGCGGTCATGGCCAAGCGTATCGAAGTGCTGATGAGCGGCCGCGATGCCGACGACGACGGCTCGCGTTCCGACGGCTCGGGGCCGCATGCGCCGCCGGTCGTCATCACCGGTACGGAAGGCATGTCGGTGCAGTTGTCCGCGTGCTGCCGTCCGATTCCGGGCGACGACATCATGGGCTACATCGGTATCGGCCTCGGCATGGCAATCCACACCACGGACTGCCGCGTCGCCCAGCGCATCCACAAGCGCGATCCAGGCCGCTGGATCGACGTAGCGTGGGCGCCGCAGCCGGGCCGTCTGTTCGACGTCGCGGTGAAGGTGCTGGTCAAGAACACCAAGGGCGTATTCGCCCGCGTGGCTGCCGACATCACGTCGGCGGATGCGAACATCGTCCACATCGCAATGGACGAGGACCTGTCGCAGGAATCCACGGTGCTGCGCTTCGTGATCCAGGTGAGCGATCGTGTCCATCTCGCCAACGTCATGCGCCGCGTGCGTACGAATCCGGACGTGATGCGCATCGCGCGCGAGCGGCCGAGCGAGGAAGGGCACCACCGCCACGACGGCGGGATGCGGATCGACCGCGAGCGGGCCGATTACTGAGCTGAGGCTGACGGAGCCTGCTCGACGGGGACCTTTGGCCGCTTCCGGTGGCTCCTCGTTAGAATCTGAATGCACTGCCGCCAGCAAGTCTCACTGAATCTTCAGGGAGAACGCCAATGAAAGTAGCAGACCTCACAGGCTTGACGCTCGACTACTGGGTCGCCCGCAGCCTGCATGACTTCGTGCGCGAAATCTTTTTCACCGACAGCGGTGAAACCGTCTCGATCCGCGGCATCGATCGCGGCCGCCCATGGGACGGCCGTTTCACGCCGTCCACGTCGTGGGAAGCGGCATCTGCGGTGCTGGAGCGCGCGCTGCGGCTGGAGGTGCGTGAGCGGACCGTTCATGGCGCGGCACATTGCATCGCCGAGTTCGAAGGCAGCCATCGAGCCGTGGAAGGGCGGGGCGACTCGTTGCGGGTCGCGCTGCTGCGGGCGTTTGTCGAAAGCCGTTTCGGCGATAGCGTGGACGAGGTGTTGCGGCAGGCGCAGGCGGTGACCGGCGAGCGCGCGGCGCTGATCGGCGAGGAAACGGAGGATGATTCATTCGAGGACGTGCCGAGTCCCGACGGACGGATCGGTGATATTCAGTCAGCGCCGCGATAGTTGCCGTGACGCCGCCAGGGCCCGCAGGCTGGGCAGGGCGGACCGGATGAAGCAGAACCGGCGGCGCAAAAACAAAGGGCCTTCCGATCGGAAGGCCCTCTATAGGTGGTGCGGCTGGCAGGATTCGAACCCACGACCCCTTGGTTCGTAGCCAAGTACTCTATCCAACTGAGCTACAGCCGCACGCTAAACAGGTGACGCTAATTTCAACGAAACTGCGAAAAACTGGGGTAAAACAGAGGGCCTCCCCGGAGGGAGGCCCTCGAATAAGTGGTGCGGCTGGCAGGATTCGAACCCACGACCCCTTGGTTCGTAGCCAAGTACTCTATCCAACTGAGCTACAGCCGCACGCAGAAACGAGATTATAGCAAAGGTTTTGAAAAAGGGAAGCATGTAACTGCGATTTGTCTCATTGCCCTGATCGTGTACCCTTGATAGGCAGTCGTTTGCTGCGGTTAATGGACCATCATGAACAAGGCCTTTGTCAAAGAGTCGAGTGAAGAGAATGACGACGATCTCGACGTCGCCCAGCCCGAAATCCCACCGGGTACGAAAAACTACATTACGCCCGCCGGTTACCGGCGCATGCGCGATGAACTGCTGCATCTGATCGATGTCGAGCGGCCGGAGGTGGTCAGGCTGGTGTCGTGGGCGGCCTCGAATGGCGACCGTTCGGAAAACGGCGACTACATCTATGGCAAGCGCCGTCTGCGGGAGATCGATCGGCGGATCCGCTTTCTGACCAAGCGTCTCGACATCGCCGAGGTGGTCGACAGCAGCAAGCAGGAAAACGTCGATCAGGTGTTCTTCGGCGCAACCGTCGAATACGCAACGGAAGACGGCGAGGACCATACGCTCACCATTGTCGGTGTCGATGAGGTCGATCTGGATGTCGGCCATGTGAGCTGGATCTCACCGATCGCGCGGGCGCTGCTCAAGGCGAAAATCGGCGATACGGTGACGTTGTACACCCCGGCTGGTCCACAGCCGATCGACATACTGGACGTCAAGTATCCGCCGCCCGATACCGGCGGCTAGGCCGGTTTCGCTTGCCAGGCGTATTTTCAGCACGGCATAAAAAAAGGCGCCGCGAACGGCGCCTTCGATGCTAGCGGATGCTGCCAGCCGCTTTAGAAGCGATGACGCAGACCTGCCGTCACAGCGACCTGGCTGTTCGTTGCCGACGCACCACCCACGCCATTGATGTTCGCAACCATGCCCGAACCTTCGTTCACGCGCTGATACACGCCCTGCAGGTACACGTCCGTGCGCTTCGACAGCGCGTAGTCCGTTTGCAGATTGAACTGGTTGTAGTTCGGACGCACGCCGTTCAGGCTGGCACGCGTGTAGGTGTACGAGCCCGCCAGGCTCAGTGCCGGCGTGAGGGCGTAGCGGCCGTTCACTTCGAAGTTCTGGAAGTGGGCGCTGTTGCTCGGCAGCGTCACGCCCGAGCTGAAGCCCGATGCGCTTGCACCGATGCCCGTCAGGCCGGTCAGGTTGGTTTGCGTGTACAGAATGCCAGCCGTTGCCGGTCCGAACGTGTAGTTCGCGCCTGCGCCCCAGGTCTGCTGACGCGTTGCTGCAAACGTGAAGTCGTCCGACACTGCGCCGCCGGTGTTCGTCGAGCCGCCGTTGTTCAGTTGCAAGTACGCAGCGGCGACATTCAGGCCACCCCAGTTGTACGATGCACCAGCGCTGTACTCACGGTTGTTTGCGAAGCTGCCGGCTGCGTTCGAGAAGCCATACGTAGCGCCGAACTTGAAGCCACCGTAGTTCACGCTCTGATACTTGATCGCGTTGTTCACGCGGAACGAGTTGTTCAGGTTGTCGTTATCGAACGGGTGGGCGAACTGGGTGCCGCCGTATTGCGTGCCGGTCAGCGACAGCGGGCCGACGTAGTCCACCACGCTGTCATATTGACGGCCGAGGGTCACCGCGCCGAACTGGTCGCTCGTCAGACCCACGAATGCCTGGCGGCCAAACTCACGGCCACCCTGGCCGAGTTTGCCGTTGGCGATATTGAAGCCGTTTTCCAACGTGAAGATGGCTTTGAGACCGCCGCCCAGATCTTCGGCGCCGCGCAAGCCCCAACGGCTGCCGTTGATCGAGCCGCTGGTTTCCTGCCAGCTGCTGTGGCCGTGCTGGTTATTCGTATAGGTGATGCCGGCGTCGATCAAGCCATACAGCGTGACGCTGCTCTGGGCATGTGCTGCCGTTGCAAAAACGCCCGTAAGGGCCGCGACCATGAGTGTCTTTTTCATCTTGTAACTCCGAGAGCGAGAGTGGGTTTTTTGAACCCAGGCTTAAGGAGACCTTCACGCGGGCGCTGCGAGAGGCGAAATCCGCATGAGAAACGCGCTGTACTTCAAACGCGTCGGTTTCCGGTTAGGCAGAGTGTAGAGAGACGCTCTCAAAAGCGGACATTCCGAATTTCGCAATAAAGTATTACTGGATGTGAAACGATAGGGGAGTGCCGCTTAGGCCTTGCTGGTAAAGGCTTGCAGCGTTATTGAAGGGTGGTGGGAAGCGAATCAGATGGCCCGCGTTGCTCATTTGCGACAGTAATCGATGCAAAAAAACAACGAGATAAATCCTATAAAAAGATTGTTGTCGCTATAGAAATAGATGGTTGTTAATTATGCGAATAATCGAAGGCCCCGAAACCGCTATACTAAAATTTCTGCTTTCCGAAGCAGACTTTTTCGTTGACGAAAAAGATCTCCAAACCTTTGTCGGCGCGACTTCCCAGTCGCGCTTTTTTTTGCCTCCGCTTGCCGATTCGCGGACGTCAATCAGTGCGCCGGTGCGGCGTTGTCCAGCTCGCTCCAGTCGTTCGACACCGGGATGCTCCAGTCTTCCATCACGTAGCGGCGCGCGTCCATGGGGGACGACAGCAGATTTTGCCAGTGGTCCCCGTGCCACATCGGATCAAATTCGAAGACCGGGTCTGATGCGGCGGCCGGCCCGGATTGAGCGGGAGCCGCTGTTATGTGTGATTGGGTGATCCAGGCGATAAGGCGGCGGAATTCATGGCGCAGCATAGTAATCTCCCCTGAAGCGAATGATTTCTCGCTATTGATTTCAATCATGCTGCCATGAGTGCAGCGCAACAACTCGGACAAACACTTACCAAAAACATGTCTTGTTACCTATTTCCGCCGGAATATAGAAGTTTTTGCCGATACCGGCTGTATCTGGTGCCAATTAAGTAATATTGACGTGGTCGGTTATTCGGTTGTTACTGAATACGTGGTGTGATTGTCGATTCATCCTGCATTGAGTTATCGTGCCCCGTGCTAAGGGCATATGAAAAATTCGCTTGACGTTGATTCTTCGTTCCCCGTATAACGGCAATGCTGAATTTCAATCGCCAGATTTGATTGTGCAGGGCCTTTAGAAATGCTCTGTCGCAGATGCAACGACCATGAAACGCGGCTTGAGGGCAATGCCCGATTTTGACAAAACATCGAGGGAAACTGGAATATGGAAACTGGTATCGTCAAATGGTTCAACGATGCTAAGGGCTTTGGCTTCATTACATCGGATTCGGGTGGCGAAGACCTGTTCGCGCACTTTTCGGAGATCCGCTCCGAAGGTTTCAAGTCGCTGAAGGAAAATCAGCGTGTTTCCTTCGAAGTCAAGACGGGCCCGAAGGGCAAGCAGGCAGCGAACATCCAGGCGCTGTAAGTCGCGCTGCGCTGCTCCGGGTGTGTTGCCGGACAGCTTGGTCACCTAAAAGACCTTCACGTTTCGTGAAGGTCTTTTTTACGCCTGTTTATTATTATCTGCGCACGTGAGTTTATTAACTATCTGGTTCGTATTCCGTGTCAGGTCGCTTGTCGCGAAGTAAGGCGATATTTCCTGAACTTTCAAACCAGTCCCTTGAAAATATAATAACCCGCAGCTTTGTGAGCGGCGCCTGGATCGTGCGAAATGCGGTCTTTGCAACGCGTGGTATCGAGGGCAAGGCCATGCAGGTTGGATACGAGGCGGCTAACTGGTGCATACTTGCCGCAAAGCCACGCGTCCAAAGTATCCTTTTCCATGTCTGAACAGTTAGTGCCAGAGTCGGCCCTGGATGTGCCGATCGTCTTCGTCGATCTTGAAACCACCGGCGGCTCGACCAGCGAGCATCGCATCACCGAAGTCGGGGTGGTTGAAATAGGCCCGGCCGGCGTATCGCGTTGGAGCAGCCTGGTTGACCCCCAGCAACCGATTCCCTCCTTCATTCAGCAGCTCACGGGCATTACGAACGCGATGGTGCGCGGCGCGCCGACGTTCGATGCCATCGCCCCGGCCTTGTTCGAACGCCTGAAAGGTAAACTTTTCGTAGCGCACAACGCGAGTTTCGATCGCGGTTTTCTGCGCGGGGAGTTTCGCCGGGTCGGGATCGCGTTCGATCCGGATGTCCTCTGCACCGTGCGGCTGTCGCGCGCATTGTTTCCGGCGGAAAAGCGCCATGGACTCGACGCGCTGGTGGAGCGTCATGGTCTCGTCCCGTCCGACCGTCACCGCGCGCTGGCCGACGCCGATCTGATCTGGCAGTTCTGGCAGCGTCTGCACGGCGGCCTCGTGCCGCAGGACGTCTTGCAGGCGCAGATCGAACGGACGACACGGCGCTACCGGTTAGCCGGCGATATCACTGAAGACCTGCTCGACACCGCGCCGGCAGGATGCGGCGTGTACGCCTTCTATGGCGAAGGTGATCTGCCGCTGTATGTCGGCAGGAGCGTGCGTGTGCGTCAGCGGCTGCGTTCGCATTTGACGGGTGAGCGGCGTTCGTCGAAGGACATGCGCCTCGCGCAGCAAGTGCGACGGGTCGAGTGGCGTGCGACGGGTGGTGAACTGGGCGCCATGCTCGTGGAGGCTCAACTGATCGCGACACTGCGCCCCGGCCATAACCGGGTGCCACGCGTCACGAAGAGCGATCCGGTGGATGCGCCCTGGCCGTTCGAAGGTCCGGTTGTATTTGAGGAGCGGGAAGAGGGGTCGCCCGCCCGCGCTTTTCACGTTGTCGACCGGTGGCGTTACCTTGGGCATGCACCTTCGCTCGCGCAGGCGGCGGCGCTGCATGCGTCGAGCGTGGCCGGGCCGTTCGAGCTGTCGACCTATCGTCTTTTGCAAAGCCACCTTGCGCGTGGCTTGCGTGTGATGCCGTTGGGTATTCCGAGCAGCACGCCGGTGGCGAGTGTGGCTTAACCCGGGTTTCGCTACGCTGCGTCCCCGCCTGGGCTATATATATAGTCCGGGTTCAATCCCCGCCGGAGAGCGTCGGGTCAATGGACGGTTCAAGTCTCGGCGTGAAGCGCACGGATCACATAGACCAATTAACCCGTAGCACCGACTCCACCGGTTTCGCATACGTGACCGAGCGCACGCGTCAACGCGCTCGAACGGGTCGAGTCGTAGCGCGTCAGTGATTTCCAGTTAGCCAGCGATTGCGCGACGCGCGACGGACAGTCTTGCGCCGCGCGCAGCGGTTGCACGCGCGCGAGCCCGGCCACCAGCGACTGCGTCAGCCGGTCCAACTGCGGCCTCGTGCTGGTGGCCAGGTCGGGTGCGGGCCCTTCGGGCGGGCGCGTGCTGCGCCAGTTGGCAAACAGCGCGTCCTGCACGTCCTTGCTGGCGTCGATCTGATCCTGGAAGAACGCGCGCGCAAAGGCCGGATCGACGTTCGCGGCGACGGCGCGTTTTTCGACGTCGGCGAGCAAGGCTTGTTCGCGCGGCGTATCGGTAATGGGCTGATGATTCGCCCATTTCCAACGTGCAACGGGTTCCGCCAATGCGAGCCGCTGCGAAGCCAGCGCGATCAGATTGGTCAGCGCGGTGTCGTCGCCATCCGCGACGGCGGGAGCGGGTGCGAGCGCAAGCGCGACGAACAATGCGAGCGCGCATGACGCCCCAAAGCGATACGAGCGATTCATGGGAGGCGGGAGTGGCCGGCGGGCCGCAGAAGAAAAACCAGAAGAATAGACGATGCGCGGATCAAATGGGCCCAAGCGGGCCCGAGCGGGCTTAAGGGGGAAGGGGGTTAAGCGGACTCAAGCTCGCGCGCCGGTCGATTGAAACCAATAACCGATGTATTCAAAGACGCCCGTTTGGGACGGCCCGTTTGGGACGGCCCGTTTGGGACGGCCCGTTTGGGACGCGCGCTACCAATGCGCCGGGCGATATGAGCCAGGCGCAGCAATCAGGCAAGCGTAACCCGTACCGGGTAAGCGGCAAAAAACAATCGTAGGGGCGCGTGCAAACCTTCCCCGCGCGCCGGACGCGCGGGCGCAGATGCTGCACTGCGCCACAGCCCAATTACTTCGAGTCGCACGACTTGCGTTGTTCGTCGAAAAATGCGCGAACGTGCTCAGGCAGTTCGGCACCCAAAAACTCGACGCCAGCGGGTTCCGGATCCGGGCTAAAAACTTTATCCGGGGTCGGAATCTTCGGTGGTTTGGCATCCATGATCTCTCTCCTTTACAAACCGATTATCTGCCTCGGTCCCCGTTTTACACCAGCGTCTGATGCGGCTCAGATGATGTGTGTTGCTTTAACGGTACAGGCCGACATTGGAACGGAATGTTTGAATAGAATTTATCGGTTGACTGCGAGCGGTTGAATTTGCCGCTACCAATCAAAACAGTCCGATATCTCCGCCGTTCCCTTCCCAGCCTTGCCCCGCGCGCCTTCCGCGCATTATCTTCATTGCATCACAGTACCGCCGGTTCATCTGTGATCGTATGAACAAATCGCAGTGTTTTTTGTGCACTGCCGCATTGGAAGGATTTTCTCTGCGTTAGCCCGAACGTTCGTTAATTACCGATCCGTTCAGTGCGCTCATTCAGCCCTCTAATTGTTGGTAAACGAACGATTGCCCGAATTCGTTGACGATCGGGCGTGTTTTTCAAAGTATTTTTCGCAAATAAAAACGCGCCGCGTTCTGAGCGAAGCACGGCACTTGCCCTGGATGCTTTCTACGCTTTCGGCGCGGGAATTTTCACCGGTGTGGAGTAGGCCGCGGGTTTGTCCGCCACTTCGACCTGTCCGTGAATCCGCGCCTGATGACCATCCGCAAACATGTAGTACGGGAACGGGCGGGCAGGTTCCGAGACGGCGTCGAGTCGCGTGATCAATTCAGGTGCGAGCGTGAAATCGAGCGAGCCGAGCGACTCCTGCAACTGCTCCGGCCGGGTCGCACCAACAATGATGCTCGACACGCCACGCTTCTGATGCAGCCAGTTCAGCGCGACTTGCGCCATCGGCCGGCCCGCCAGATTCGCAACCGTCTCCAGTTCAGCGACGATGCGAAAGTTGCGCTCGGTCAGCTTGTCGAATCCTGGCGGCGGCGCACTCGCCACACTTGCAAGGCGCCCGTCGCCGGAAATGGCGCTCGCCGCCCCGCCTTGCGAAGGACGGTATTTACCCGACAGCACGCCCATGCCCAGCGGGCTCCACGGTACGAGCCCCATGCCGAGATTGGCGGCGAGATCGGCGAACTCGTTTTCGGCGTTGCGTTCAATCATCGAGTACTCGAGCTGCATTGCCGCGACCGGCTCGAAACCGCGCCAGTCAGCCAATGTCTGCGCGCGCCCGGCGAACCAGGCCGGCGTATCCGACAGGCCGACGTAGCGGATCTTGCCCGCGCGCACTGCATCGTCCATCGCGCGCATGACTTCGTCGACCGGGGTAACCCGATCCCACGTGTGCAGGTAGTACAGGTCGATGTAGTCGGTGCCGAGGCGCTTGAGCGAGCCGTCGAGCGCACGCAGCAGATTCTTCCGATGGTTGCCGCCAGCGTTTGGATTGCCGGTCTCGGCGTTGTAGCCGTACTTGGTCGCGATCACGAGCCGGTCGCGCAGACCGCGCGCCGCGACGAATTTGCCGAGCCATTGTTCGCTGGTGCCTTCGGTGTACAGGTCGGCGGTATCGATGAAGTTGCCGCCCGCATCCACATACAGGTCAAACAGCCGCTGCGCCGATTGTTCATTGGCTCCCCAGCCCCATTCGGTGCCGAAGGTCATCGTGCCAAGCGCGATCGGGCTCACACGGAGGCCCGAGCGGCCGAGCAGGTTGTAGCGGTCCATCGTCATGTCAGTCTCCTTGAGTGGTCAGGGGAAGAGTTGAATCGATGGCGCTATCGTGCGCTGATTTTTTACTTGGAAAAATGGCGTCTGTCTGCAAGGATTGTGAAGTCTGACTTAATAATGGAGGTTGCGATGGATCCAGCGCAGTTGCCGGCGTTGATGGCGTTCGCGTGTGTGGCACGTCACGGCAACTTCACGCGCGCGGCCGCTGAATCCGGGGTGACCGCCTCGGCACTGTCGCAGAGCATTCGCTCGCTCGAGACGCAGTTGAGTGTTCGCCTGTTCAACCGGACCACCCGGCGGGTCGCCCTGACAGAGGCGGGCGCGCAGTTTCTCGCGCGCGTGCTGCCTGCGCTGGGTGAACTGGAGGCCGCCTTCGAGGCGTTAGATGAAACGCGCGACCAGCCAGCCGGCACGCTGCGCATCAATCTGCCGAGGGTTGCGAGCGAATTGCTGGTGCTGCCGCATCTGGCCGAGTTCACGCGCCGCTATCCGCAGATCCGCCTCGACCTGACGCTCGACGATGGTTTCGCCGACGTGGTCGGCGAAGGCTTCGACGCGGGCATCCGTCTCGGCGAGCGGGTCGCGCAGGACATGGTGGCGGTGCCGTTGGGCGGCGATATCCGGATAGTCGTGGCCGGCTCGCCGGGCTACTTCGAGCGCTACCCGGAGCCGGCAACCCCTGCCGATCTCGCCGCTCATGATTGCCTGCGCTATCGCTTCTCGACCAGTGGCGGTATTTATCGATGGGAGTTTGCGTCGCCCGACGATTCCTCGCGGGTGTTCGAAGTCGAGACCCGCGGGAGTCTTGTCACCAACGATCTGCGCACCATGGTGCAAGCCGCGGAGCAGGGCGTGGGCCTTCTCCATGTGATCGACGACTACGTGAGTGAACAACTCGAAGACGGCCGCCTGGTGCGCGTGCTGGACGCGTGGTGTCCCAGCTTTCCCGGCTTTTATCTGTACACGGCGAGCCGTGCGCAGATGCCGTTCAAGTTGCGCGCGCTGATCGATTTCCTGAGGGAGAAGCGCGGCGTCCAGTAGCGTTTGCGCTGCTTGAGCGAGTTGCGTCACGAGCCGGTTCGTGCGCAGGCCGTCGCCTATTATTGAGAACGGCTATCCGCCGAGTACGGTGCGGTGGCCAACGGACGCGCCGAGGCCGGCGCGGAAGATGGCTGTCTTCGCCCTTCAGAGAGTTCGCTATGGAAAACGCTGTCTACTGGAAAGGTCGCCAGGTCGGAATCGAGTGCGCGGGCCGGATCTCGTGGTTTCCGTCTGCGCCGCAGGAAGCCGTGCTGGCGTATGACGCGACGCCGACTGCGAACGTGATCGTTGAAGATGCTGTGGTCGCTCGCAATCTCGGCATGACCGCACGATGCGATCGATGGGATCTGGGCGGCTGAGCTGGAACTGCCGCGAGCAACGTTGGTAGTCGATGGTGAGGCGGTGGTCGCGATGACCGAAGCAACCGCCCGGTTGAGTCTGTGCGGATTTCGGCGAGCGGGCGCAGGAAAAAAGCAGAAGAAGCGCACACAGGCGGCAGAAAACAAAAAAGCCCAGTCGTGAGGACTGGGCTTTTTGCCTGAATCTTGTGGTGCCGGAAAGAGGAATCGAACCCCCGACCTTCGCATTACGAATGCGCTGCTCTACCGTCTGAGCTATTCCGGCATCAGGAGAAACGAGATTATAGGGACTTCTTCAGGAACTTGGCAAGCCCCCACGATTACTTTTTTGTTTCGAGATGGTAGCGGGTGACGCGGTCGACTTCGTTCTTCGAGCCGAGGAACACCGCGACACGCTCGTGCAGGCTTTTCGGCTGGATGTCGAGAATACGCTTCTCACCGTTGGTCGCGGCGCCGCCCGCCTGTTCGACGATAAACGCCATCGGGTTCGCTTCGTACATCAGGCGCAGCTTGCCCGGCTTGTCCGGCGTGCGCTTGTCGGCCGGATACATGAAGATGCCGCCGCGGTTCAGGATACGGTGCACATCGGCCACCATCGACGCGATCCAGCGCATGTTGAAGTCGCTCTGGCGCGCCCCCTCTTTGCCGCTCTTCAATTCGCCGATGTATTTCTCGACCGGGGGATACCAGTGGCGCTCGTTCGATGCGTTGATCGCGTATTCGCGCGTTTCAACCGGAATGCGCATATCGCTTTGCGTGAGCACCCACGAACCCAGTTCGCGGTCGAGCGTGAAGCAGTTCACGCCGTTGCCGGTGGTCAGCACCAGCACGGTCTGCGGGCCGTATACCGCATAGCCAGCGGCGACCTGCTGCGTGCCGGGTTGCAGGAACGACTGTTCGGTGGGCTGCTGGCCGTCCGGGCAGCGCAGCACCGAGAAGATCGTGCCGATCGACACGTTGACGTCGATGTTCGACGAGCCGTCGAGCGGATCGAACACCAGCAGGTATTCGCCCTTCGGGTAGTTGGCCGGGATCGGGAAGAACTGCTCCATTTCCTCGGACGCCATGCCCGCCAGGTTGCCGCCCCATTCATTCGCTTCGAGCAGGATTTCGTTCGACAGGATGTCGAGCTTCTTCTGCACCTCGCCCTGAACGTTCTCGCTGCCCGCCGTGCCGAGTGCATCGCCCAGCGCGCCCTTGCTGACGTGGTAGCTGATCGCCTTGCACGCGCGCGCGACGACTTCGATCAAAAGGCGCAGGTCGGCCGGCAGGTTGTTGGTCTCGCGCTGCTGCTCGATCAGGTACTTTGTGAGAGTGGTACGACGTTGCAAAGCCATTGCTGTACTCCGGGAAGGCTTGAGGAATGTCTCGATTTTAACCGCTCGCCGTGTCGGTTCCGTGCTTTTGAGATACGAGAGCAGGCGTGCGGGTTGCCGAACGTGGCAAAGGCCCGCGAAATTCAGGTTTTGCGGCGAGCCTTGATGACCGTGACGTTGCCGGTGAGGCTCGCCGCAAGCGCCGCCGCCCGGGCGTGTTCGGCCGAGATCTTCGGCAGTTTCGGCCGGTTCGCCTTTGGCATCGGTTCGATCTCGCGTTCGATCTGCTCTCCGGCTGCCGCGGTGGCGATGCGCAGGTCGTAGGCGATCTGCAGATTCAGCCAGAACTGCGCGCTCGCGCCAAAGTAGCGTTCGAGCCGCAGCGCGGTGTCGGCCGAGATGGCGCGTTTGCCGCGCACGATGTCGTTGATGCGCGGTGCCGGTACACGCAGCGCAAGTGCGAGCGCATTCACGGACATGCCAAGCGGGTCGAGGAACTCGCTGCGCAGAATCTCCCCCGGATGGGTCTCCGGGATGTGCTCGCCGGTCTCGATGTCGGAGAAATCGATGCTGCCCAGTTCGGAGCGTTTGATGACCATGCTGGTCTCCCAATAATCAGTGATAGTCGACAATTTCGACATTCAGCGCCTCCCCATCGACAAAATGAAAGCAGATGCGCCACTGCGCGTTGATGCGAATGCTCCGCTGCCCGCTGCGCTGGCCTTGCAAGGCTTCGAGCCGGTTGCCCGGTGGCGCATGCAGACTGCGGATGGACTCAGCCGCGTCGATCAGCAGCAGCTTGCGGCGCGCGAGCGCCTGCATGTAGAGCGGCAGTGAATGCACGAACTTGCCCTGAAAGATGGCTGCCGTAGCCTTGTCGCCGAATGTCGTGATCATGGGATGATATAACGCGATGCGTTAAACGTAAACCGTTAAATGAATGCGTTTACTTTCGCCCTGGCGAGCCGATACCGATAGTCGTCCAGACGGCTAACGTCGAGATCTGCAACCCCGTCTCATGGCGAGAGTCGGGACGAAAAAAAGCCGGCAACACGTGCCGGCTTTTCGATGCAGGAAGCGTCTTCAGAACAGCGTTACGCCAACGCTTTCTCCACGATCTCGCGCACGTCGCGCGATTTCGCCTGCGATGCCACTTTCTCCAGCGCCGCGCGCATGGCCTCACGCAGTGCCGGTGTAAAGCGGCGCCACAGTTCCAGCGAACGGGCGAGGCGGGCGGCCACTTGCGGATTGATGGCGTCGAGCGCGATCACCTGGTCGGCCCAGAATGCGTAGCCCGAGCCGTCTTCGGCGTGGAACTGCGCGGGGTTCGCCGCGCAGAAGCTGAAAATCAGCGAGCGCGCGCGGTTCGGGTTCTTCAGGTTGAACGCGGGGTGCGCCATGAGCTTGCGTACGATCTCGATCACCGGACGCTGCGCGCTGCCGCGTTGCGTGGCTTGCAAGGCGAACCACTTGTCGATGACGAGCGGTTCCTTTTCGAAGCGCCGGTAGAAGTCGTCCAGCGCCTGCTGCGCCTGAGCGCTGCCGCCATTTGCAGCCGATGCGTTGAGCAGGGCGGAGAGCGCCGCGGAGCGGTCGGTCATGTTGTTGGCGGTGTCGTATTGCGCGGACGCGAGACGCACGGCTTCAGCCGGATCGTCCAGTTCCGCCAGATACGACAGCGCAAGATTTTTCAACGCCCGATGACCGGATGCCTCCGGGGTGGCTTCATAGGCGCCTGGCGTGCGGTGCTTCTCATAGACGGCGAGCCAGTCTTTCCTCAGTGCGTTCGCGAGACGCTTGCGTACGAATTGCCGCGCCGCGTGCACGGCGGCCGGATTCGATTCAGCCATCTGCTCAGCCAGATACGCTTCCGACGGCAGCATCAGCGCCAGTTCGCGGAACGCAGGCGAGAGCGTTTCATCGGTCAGCACGCGGGCGAACGCGTCGACAACCGAGTCGTCGAGCTGCAGCGGCACGCCGGTGGCGGCGCGCCCGGCGAGCGTCAGCAATTCGCGCGTGGCGAGCCGTTGACCGGCTTCCCAGCGGTTGAACGGATCGCTGTCGTGCGCGAGCAGGAACGCGAGCTGGCCGGCTGAATAGTCGTATTCGACAATCACCGGCGCAGAGAAATTGCGCAGCAACGAGGGCAGCGGTTCCTGCGCGACGTTGACGAACGTGAAGGTCTGTTCGGCCTGCGTGAATTCCAGCACGCGCGTGGTGGTGTCCGCTGCGCTCGTTTCGCCTTCCAGTTGCAGCGGCAGGTCGTGCCCGTCGTTGCCGATCAGGCCGATTGCGAACGGAATCAGCAACGGGCCTTTTTGTGTTTCACGCGCGGCCGCGGCCGCCTCGCCATAGCCTTGTGTGAGCGTCACGCTGTAGCGTTGTTGCGCGGCGTCGTACTTCGTGCGCACCGAGACGCGCGGCGTGCCGGCCTGGCTATACCAGCGCTCGAATTGCGCGAGATCGCGCCCGTTCGCATCGGCGAGCGCGTGACGGAAATCGTCGCACGTCACCGCCTGGCCGTCATGACGCTTGAAGTACAGGTCCATGCCCTTGCGGAAGCCGTCGCGACCGAACAGCGTCTGATACATCCGCACGACTTCGGAGCCCTTTTCGTAGACCGTCATCGTGTAGAAGTTGTTGATCTCGACGTAGCTCTCCGGGCGCACCGGGTGCGCCATCGGACCGGCGTCTTCGGCGAACTGCATCTGGCGCAGCACGCGCACGTCTTCGATGCGTTTGGTGGCGCGTGCGGCTTCGTCGGTCGCGCCGCCTGCCATGTCGGCGGAGAACTCCTGATCGCGGAACACCGTCAGGCCTTCTTTCAGGCTCAGCTGGAACCAGTCGCGGCAGGTCACGCGGTTACCGGTCCAGTTGTGGAAGTACTCGTGGCCGACCACCGCCTCGATGTTCGCGAAGTCGGTGTCCGTTGCCGTTTCGGGGTTCGCCAGCACGTACTTCGTGTTGAAGATGTTGAGCCCCTTGTTCTCCATTGCGCCCATGTTGAAGTCGCTTACCGCGACGATCATGAAGCGGTCCAGATCCAGTTCCAGCCCGAAACGCTGCTCGTCCCAGCGGATCGAGTTGATCAGCGAATCCATGGCGTGACGGGTCTTGTCCAGATCGTGCGGTTCGACCCACACCTGCAGCAGCTTTTCCTTACCCGAACCGCTCGTCACGCGTTCTTCGAGCGCGACCAGCTTGCCCGCGACCAGCGCGAACAGATAGCTCGGCTTTCTGAACGGGTCTTCCCAGCGGGCGAAGTGGCGGCCGTCCGGCAGATCGCCCGCTTCGAGCAGATTGCCGTTCGACAGCAGCACCGGATAGTCGGCCTTGCTGGCGCGCAGCGTGACCGTGTAGGTCGCCATCACGTCGGGGCGGTCGAGGAAGTAGGTGATACGGCGAAAGCCCTCGGCCTCGCACTGCGTGAAGAAGTTGCCGCCCGACACATACAGGCCAGACAGCGTGGTGTTTTCCGCCGGATTGCAGATGCTGGTGAGCGTGAGTTCGAAGTGTTCCGGCACGTTGGCGAGCGTGAGGCCGTGTTCGTGCGCACGGGCGTCGGCGAACGGGGCGCCGTCGATCGTGGCGCCGACGAACTCCAGTTGTTCACCCATCAGCTCGAGATTCGCGGCGTGGGACGCGTCCGGGTTGCGGCGTACCCGCATGGTGTTTCTGACGACGGTGCGTTCGGGCACCAGATCGAACTCCAGCGCGACGGTATCGATCAGGAAGGCTGGCGGCGCGTAATCGGCGCGGCGGATCACATTGGGCGTTGCGGTATCGGCCATGGCGTTCTGTAGTGATAGGACTCGAGCCGTCACGCGTGCTCATGGCGCGCGAGCCGGGCTTGTCGAGCCATTGTACAAAGGCTCGCCGGATCGTGCGGGTCGAACTTTTTACCGAATCGCCAGGTCAGCGTATTATCGGGCGCCCGCGCAGCAAAGGCTGCGCGCCAACGAACCCGGTCAAGACTGGCAACAACAGGCAACACGAGGTAGACCATGAAAACCAACCGATGGACCCGCCACGCCGCGCTGCTGCTGGGCGCGCTGACGGTGCTGCTGTCCGGCTGCACGACCTACGTGACCACCCAGGTCACGGCGTTCTCCGACTGGAGCGGCAGTGACGCCACCCGCACGTATGCCTTCACGCGGCCGGCGGATCAGAAAAGCAATCTGGAACTCACCACCTACGAACGCATTGTCGGCAACGAACTCGCCACGCACGCGTTCCGTCAGGTCGACGCTTCAAGCGCGCGCTATCTGGTCGGGCTGTCGTACGGGATTCGTTCGGACATGGTGACGGTCGCGCAGCCGGTGTATTACAGCCCCTGGCCGTCGCCGTACTGGGGCCGGCCGTTCGATCCGTGGGGCCCATGGGGGCCATGGGGTCCGTATCCCACGGCATACGTGAATCAGAGCTACCCGATTTTCACGCACCTGCTCGGCGTGCGGATCACCGAGCGTGATAGCGGCAAAGAGGTCTATAACGTGACCGCGCGCAGCTCGGACGACGAGTCGTCGCTGGTGAGAGCCATGCCCTATCTGGCGCGCAGCGCGCTGGCCGACTTCCCGCTCGGCAACGGCGTGGTCCATACCGTGAAGATTCCCGTCGGCAAGAACGGCGGAATCTCGAACGAAGTGGCTACGGCAGGCGCTGCGCCGGCGGCGGCGCCCGCTGCCGCGTCGGGCGCGAAAGTCGTGCAGTAAGCAGGCGAGCCTGGCATCGAAGCCTACATCGCGGCATAGAAAAAACGGCCCTGCAGGTTACGCCTGCAGGGCCGTTTGTTTTGCAATCCTGCGTGGCCGGCTCGGTGAAATCCGATGGCGGCGCCCTGAAGTTGGAAAATTGGTGTTGCGGTAAGCATCCGTAAGTCGCGCGTGAAATTGAGGTGGACGATGCGGGGCGCGCGGTTCACGGCCAGGCCGAAGCATTGAAGTGTGCCGAAACGAAACACATATTTTCGAAAGTTAAATGAAAGTTTTGGTATCGATTGGTCTGTATTGATCGATGCCGCTAACCTCCAGCCGGTCCGCGAAGCTCGCCGCAAGTGGCTTTGCGGGCGGGGCGCCGCTTGCGCAAAGGCCGCGAGACTTGCATCTTTGGCTTTGTCCAGCAACCCGTCGCACCCGCGATACGGATACAGATGGATACGTCTTTTGTGGCTGATTTAATCCAGAATATTCAGTATGATTCCGGCGACCATAGGGAGCCTGAGCAATCCTTCAGATTAATTGTCAAAGGCGCCTAAATAATCGGGGCCAAGTGCCGTTAAATCGCTGAACCCTATATAAGAAGATTGGATTGACCCTCGGCTGGAGATTTGTCGTTCCGCGCGGCGCGCATACGCTGTGACGGGTGCATATTCCGTCAGTGGCCCTCAGCCTCTCCTCGCTTCTACGCGCGAACACCGATATGCCCGATCTGCACTGGACCATTCCGGTCGCTCGCTGGTCTAGCTGGCCTGCTGCCGCATCTGCCGCACCCGATATTGGCTTTATCGAGCCGATCGTGCGGCGTCGCCTGAGCACGCTATCCAAGGTTGCGCTGAAGGTTGCACACGATTGCGTGGCACAAGACGAGGTCCGGGTCGTGTTTGCTTCACGCCACGGCGAATTGCGGCGCACAACGGACATCCTGCGCCACATCAGTGCGGGCGAACCGGTCTCGCCGACCGCTTTCAGCCTGTCAGTGTTGAACGCCATGACGGGCGTGTTCGGCATCGCGCGCGGCGATCGCAGCGCCGCCAGCGCTATCTCGGCTGGCGCGCAGACGCTTGGTTACGCGCTGCTGGAGGCCTACGCGCAGTACGCAACGCAACCCGGTTCGCCGGTGCTGCTGGTGTATGCCGACGAGCCGGCCGATCCGGCGTACGGCACGATTGAAGACGAAGTGCAGGGCGGCGCAATAGCGATCCTGCTGAACGGCCAAACGGCGGCGGGGGAATTGATCTGCACGTTGTCCGGCGCAGGCGAGCCGGAGGCAGCGCAGGGCGCCGGGGCCACGCAGCAGGCAAGCGCGGACGAACGTTTCGCGACGCAGAGCCAGGCCCTGCTGTACTGTCTGGAAACCGGCAAGCCTGGCACCTGGGAAGGCGCCGGCGCCGCCTGGCATTGGAGGTGGCATGAACGGGCGGCTTGATTACCTTTGGCGGTTGTGCGCTACGGGCATGGCCTTCGTGGTGTTCGGCGTCTGCGGCGTGCTGTTTTCGGTGCTGGTGTTTCCATTTGCCTGGCTATGGCCGCATCGGGCCTCGCGTCAGCGCGCGGTGACGACCGTGATCCACTGGTTCTTCCGCGCCCTGGTCGCGGTATTGCGGTTTATCGGCGTGATGGAGCTCGAGGTATCGGGCGGGCAGGCGTTGCGCGCGGGCGTTCCGGCGATCGTGGTCGCGAATCACCCGACCTACCTGGACGTGATGGTGCTGTTGTCGCTCACGCCGCGGGCCTGCTGCGTGGTGAAGAACGCGCACTGGGGCAACCCGTGTTTCTGGGGCATCGTGCGTTCGGCGGAGTATGTGAGCAATGCGGATCCCTCGGAGCTCGTCGAAGCCGGCGCGCGGCAGCTCGCAGCGGGCTACACCATGATCATTTTTCCCGAAGGCACGCGCAGCCCGGCGCCGAACCGGCTGCACGCGTTTTCGCGCGGTTTCGCGCATATGGCGCTCAAGGTCGATGCGCCGATCGTGCCGGTGCTGATGGATTGCGATCCGCCGGCATTCACCAAGCAGATGCGGTGGTACGACGTGCCGGCGCGTGCGTTCCGGATACGCGTGAATGTGCTCGAACCGTTTGGCGTCGAGCAACTCGCGGACCATGACACTTCACCGTCTCTCGCGGCGCGCAGCGTGACCAGCGCCATTGAAGCTCACATTACTCAGCACCTGTTCGATTATGGATTCTTTAAAACTGGAAATTAAACAACTCCTGATCGAAGCGCTCGATCTGGAGGACCTGAGTCCGGCCGATATCGACGACGACGCACCGCTGTTCGATACCGACGGCATCGGTCTGGACTCGATCGACGCGCTCGAGATCGGCATCGTGCTGCGCAAACAATACCAACTGACCATCGCAGCGAACGACGAACGCACCCGCGAACACTTCCGCTCGATCAGCACGCTCGCCGCGCTGGTCGCGAGTCAACGCGAAACGGCGGACGCTGTGAACGAAACCACAAGAAAAGGGGATTAATCGTGTCCGAGGCAGAGATTCTTGAACGCATCCGCGCCATCTTCAAAGAGAACTTCGCGATCGAACCGGAGCGCGTGACGCCCGAGGCGCACCTCTTCGAGGAACTCGATCTCGACAGCATCGACGCGGTGGACCTTGCGATCAAACTGCAGGAAATGACCGGGCGCCGCATCAAGCCGGAAGAGTTCAAGTCGGTGCGCACGGTCGGCGACGTGATCGTGGCGGTCGAGTCGCTGCTGGCGGCACAGGGCTGATGCCATCCGTGCGCTCGCGTATGCAAGCGGCGGCGAGCCAGCCCGTCGAGGCACCGCCCGGTACTCAGCGCCACTGGGCCAAAGCGGTGCTGCAGGTTCTGTTGAAACTCGCGTACCCCGCACTGATTCTGTGTGCCTGGCGCTGGGATACGCCGCGCTATGTCGGCTGCATGCTGTTTGCGATTCTGTGGCTGCAGCGCTGGGCCGGCAGCGGCCCGATCGCGACCTCGTTGCGCCGGCTCTCCTCGATCGATTGGACCGTGGTCGGCCTGCTGAGCTGCGCCTCGGCGGCGATCGTGTTCACCAACAGCGAGCTGCTGTTGCGTCTCTATCCATCGCTCGTCAATCTGGGGCTGCTGATTGCGTTCGGCGCGACGCTCGTGCGTGGGCCGTCGATGATCGAAAAATTCGCGCGCCTGGGTAATCCGAATCTGTTGCCCGGCGCCGTGCGCCATACGCGGCGCGTGACCCAGGTGTGGTGTGCTTTCTTCGCACTGAACGGTGCGTTCTCCGCTTATACGGCGCTGTACTGGAGCCGCGCAAGCTGGTCGCTCTATAACGGCGCGATTGCTTATGGCTTGATCGGCGTACTGCTGGTGGCCGAGATTATCTGGCGTTATCTGGTGGTGCTGCCGCGAGCTGCGCGTTCGGAGGCGGCATGATCGCGTTGCATGATGTGTTGTCGGCGGCCGATGGCGCCTCCATCGTGAACGCACCGGTATGCCGCGACGGCGCGAATGTGCTCGACCGTGCTGCGTTTCGCGCGCGCGTTGCGGCGCTGGTCACGTTGCTGCAAACGCAAGATGCGCAACGTTACGCCTTGTGCATCGACGATCCGTTCGATTTTGCCTGCGCGCTGTTTGCGTTGTTCGCGTGCGGCAAGGAGCCGGTGATTCCGGCCAATGCGACGCCGGGCTATCTCGCCGATCTCGCCGACGCGTATGACGCCGTGCTGACCGACGCCGATTTGCCGGATCATCCGCGAGACGCCGGTGCTACGCACGCGCCAGTCGCCTATACGGTCGATCCGCACGCCCCGCTGACGCTCTACACGTCCGGCAGCAGCGGCACCCCCAAGCCAATCCGCAAGACCCTCGCGCAATTCAGTGCCGAAGTGCACACGCTCGAAAAGCAGTGGGGCGCGCTGGTCGGCGATGCGACGATGCTCGCGAGCGTGCCGCATCATCACATCTACGGCTTGCTGTTTCGCGTGTTGTGGCCGCTCGCGGCGGGCCGCGCGTTCGACCGCGCGATCAGCCTCGAGCCTGCGCATTTGCAAACGCAGATCGCACAGTGCGGCGCAACGGTGGTCGTTTCAACGCCCGCGCAGTTGTCGCGTTGGCCCGCGTTGCCAGGCTTTGCCGCGCTGACGCCGGCACCGCGCGCATTCTTTTCTTCAGGCGGCCCGCTCGCTGCGGAAGCCGCGCGGGAATACGCATCGGCCTACGGCGCCGCGCCGCTCGAAATCTACGGCAGTACGGAAACCGGCGGCATCGCGTGGCGTCGTCAGGATCAGACGGACGCCTGGCAGCCGGTGAGCGGCATCGAAGTCCGCCGCGACGAAGACGGTGCGCTGAACGTTCGCTCGCCGCATCTCGATCATACCGGCTGGCATCGCACGGACGACAAAATCGCGTTCGACGCCGACGGCCGCTTTCGCCTGCAAGGCCGGCTCGATCGCGTGCTCAAGCTGGACGGCAAGCGCGTGTCGCTGCCGGAACTCGAAGCGCGTCTCGCGCTGCATCCGTATGTGGCGCAAGCGGCGATCGTGCCGCTGGAAGGCGCCTCGCGCGAGCGCGTCGGTGCCGTGGCGACGCTGACCGAAGCCGGCAGCGAGGCCTTGCGCGCCGAAGGCCGCGTGCAACTCGCGAAGACCTTGCGCCGGCATCTCGCCGCGTATTTCGACGTGGTGGTGCTGCCGCGTCATTGGCGTTTTCGCCTCGCATTGCCGTTCGACGCGCGCGGCAAACTGCCGGTGGCCGCGGTCGCGGCGGCTTTCGCGCCACGCGCGGACGGCGTGGAGGTGCTCGCCGAAGCGCGCTGTGCCGATACCTTGCACTACGAACTACGCGTGCCGCCCACGCTCGTGCATTTCGCCGGTCATTTCCCCGGTTTGCCGATTCTGCCGGGTGTTGTCCAGGTGCACTGGGCGATGCATCTGGCCGCGGAGCAGGTGCCGGCCGTGAGCGCGCTGGCATCGATCGACCGGCTCAAATTCATGGCGCCGGTGCCGCCGGGTGCCGTGCTCAATCTCACGCTCGCACACGAGGCAGCACGTGGCCGCGTGCAGTTCAGCTACCGCCTGGGCGGGCGTGAATGCGCATCCGGCGCGATCGTGTATCGGGAGCCTGCATGATGGGCATCGCTGCGTGCATCGTGATTCCGATCTACAACCACAAGGACGCGATCGGCGCGACCGTCGCGCACCTCGCGGTGCACGGTTTGCCGATCTTCGTGGTCGACGACGGCAGCGACGAGGCGACCCAGCAGGTGCTGGCCACGCTCGCGCAGCAATACGCGCCGCAGCTCACGCTGCTGCGTCTGCCGGTCAACGGCGGCAAGGGTGCGGCCGTGATGGCGGGGCTGCGTGCCGCGCGCGCCGCGGGCTACACGCATGCTTTGCAGATCGATGCCGACGGTCAGCACGACGCGGCCGATGTGCCGCGCTTCATCGAAGCGGCACGTGCCGAACCGGGCGCGGTGATCCTCGGCCGCCCGGTCTACGACGAGAGCGTGCCGAAGTCGCGCCTTTACGGCCGCTATCTGACGCACGTGTGGGTGTGGATCGAAACGCTCTCGCTGACGATCCGCGACTCGATGTGCGGTTTCCGCCTTTATCCGCTGGCGCTGGCTTGCGAGCTGATCGACAGTGTGCAACTGCCGACCCGCATGGATTTCGACATCGAAATCCTCGTGCGTCTCCATTGGCGGCGCGCGGCGTTCCGTTCGATTCCGACGCGCGTCACCTACGCCGCCGACGGCGTCTCGCATTTCGACGTGCTATGGGACAACGTGCGCATCAGCCGCAGCCATACACGGCTCGTGTTCGGCATGCTGTGGCGTCTGCCGATGCTGCTCGCGCACAAAGTGATGCCACGCCGCACGGTGATCGCAAATGAACCGGGCGAGCCGGCCGAGCCACGCGAACAGAGTCCACAGGACTGGTGGCGGATCGCCGAACGCGGCAGCCATCTGGGCATGTCGTTGCTCGCGCTCAGTTGCAAGCTGTTCGGCCGCCGTTTCACCGCGCTCTGGCTGCACCCGATCGTCGCGTATTTTCTGCTGACGGGCCGTGCCGCGCGCGAGGCGTCGAGCAATTACTTCACGCATCTGGGCAACGCCGCGCCACATGGCGACACGCCGCGTCCGGGCTGGCTGTCTGCTTATCGCCACATGCTGGCATTCGCGCAATCGGGTTTTGACAAGCTCGCGGCATGGTCCGGCCGTGTCAACAACGGCGACGTCAAATTCGAAGACCCGTCGGCGTTCCAGGCTCTCGTGGCGAGCGGCAAGGGCGCGCTCGTGATCGGCGCGCATCTCGGCAATCTGGAAATGACCCGCGCGCTCGCCGCACAAGGCGCTTACGCGAAAGTCACCGCCGTGGTCTACACGGAACACGCGCGGCGCTTCAATAGCGTACTGGCGTCGGCGAATAGCCAGTTCGCGCGGCATCTGCTCGAAGTCAGCGACTTTGGTCCCGAGACCGCGATGATGATGCAGGAGCGCGTCGATTCGGGTGAGCTGCTGGTGATTGTCGGCGACCGCGTGCCGGCCCATGAAACGGGCCGCACGATCGACGCGCAATTTCTCGGCTCGACCGCGCCGTTCGCGCAAGGCCCCTACGTGCTCGCGCATGCGCTCGGCTGCCCCGTCTATCTGTTCTTCTGTCTGAAAGAGCACGACGGTTACCGTCTGTATTTCGAGCAGTTTGCCGAGCGCATCGAGTTGCCGCGCCGTGAGCGCACGCAGCACCTTGCTGCGTGGGCGCAGCGTTACGCAGTGCGCCTCGAACACTATTGCCGCAAGGCCCCTTATCAATGGTTCAACTTCTTCGATTTCTGGGCCAGCCCCAAGCGAGGCACGCATGGCCGAACATGATCTGATCGAGGCGCCGAACGTTGGCGCACATGAGAACGTCCAGGCAAACGTCCAGGCAAACGCGGCGGCGGTGACGATCGGCGCTCGCAAGCTGACGATCGAAGAGGTCGTCGCGATCGCCCAGCATCGCGCGCCGGTTGCGTTGAGCGCCGATCCGGCGTGGCGCGCGCGCATTCAGCGCGGCGCGGATTTCTTGCGCCGCCATCTGGCCTCCGGCGCGACCGTGTACGGCGTGAATACCGGCTACGGCGATGCGTGCGTGGTGGACGTGCCGATGGAACTCGTCGAAGCCTTGCCGTTGCAGCTGACGCGTTATCACGGCTGCGGAATGGGCCAGTATCTCGACGACGCGCAAACGCTCGCGGTGATCGCCGCGCGCCTGAACTCGCTCGCGTACGGTTTCTCCGGCGTGCGTCCCGTGTTGCTCGAACGTCTCGCCGATCTGATCAATCATCGCGTGTTGCCGCGTATTCCGTCGGAGGGGTCGGTTGGCGCAAGCGGCGACCTGACGCCGCTTTCGTATGTGGCCGCGGCGCTCGCCGGCGAGCGGGAGGTGATGTTTCAAGGCGCGCTGCGCAACGTGAACGAGGTATGGGCCGGGCTCGGCCACACGCCCCTGACGCTCGCGCCGAAAGAGGGCCTTGCGCTGATGAACGGCACTGCGGTGATGACGGGCCTCGCCTGTCTCGCGTTCGCGCGCGCCGATCACCTGACGCGCCTCACCGCGCGGCTCACGGCGCTCTCGACCGTCGCGCTCGACGGCCGCGCCGCGCATTTCGACGCAACCCTGTTCGAAGTGAAACCGCACGCCGGCCAGGCCGAAGCCGCGGCATGGATTCGCGACGACCTGAGCGGGCGCGACGATACACCGGGGCATCGTCTGCAAGACCGCTATTCGATTCGCTGTGCGCCACATGTGATCGGCGTCGCGCGCGATGCCTTGTCATGGGTGCGGCGCGACGTCGAGAACGAACTGAACAGCGCGAACGACAACCCGTTGATCGATCCCGACAACGAGCGCGTGCTGCACGGCGGTAACTTCTACGGTGGCCACATCGCGTTTGCCATGGACTCGCTGAAGGTCGCGGTCGCCAATCTCGCCGATCTGATGGACCGGCAACTGGCGCTGCTGGTCGATGTGAATTTCAACAACGGCTTGCCGCGCAATCTGTCGGGTGCGGCTCCGGCGCGCGCCGCGATCAATCATGGTTTCAAGGCGGTGCAGATCTCGTCGTCGGCATGGACGGCCGAAGCATTGAAGAACACCATGCCTGCCAGCGTGTTCTCGCGGTCGACCGAGGCGCACAATCAGGACAAGGTCAGCATGGGCACGATCGCCGCGCGTGACTGTTTGCGCGTGCTGGAGTTGACCGAGCAGGTCGCGGCCGCGCATACCCTCGCGACGGTGCAAGCCGCGCGTCTGCGCTTGAAGATCGACAGCGCCACGCCGGTCCCCGCGCCGCTGCAAGCCTTTATCGACAGCGTGACGGCGCACTCGTCGTTCGTCGACGAAGACCGCGCGCTGGAAAGCGACCTGCGTGCACTGACCGCGCGCATCGCGGCATGCGATCTGTTGAACGACTATCGTGGAGGCTCGAACGCATGACCGCCGCCCCTAAGGTGCTGACAGCCAGCGCGACAGTCGAAGTGCCGTTTCACGACGTCGACGCGATGAACGTGTGCTGGCATGGCCACTATCTGAAGTACTTCGAGATCGGCCGCGCGGCGCTATTACGTACCTTCGACTACGACTACCGTGAGATGCAGGCCTCGGGTTATCTGTGGCCAATCGTCGAGGCGCATCTGAAATACGTGCGTCCGGCCATCTACGGCCAGGCGATCGAAGTGCGCGCGCAACTCCTCGAACACGAAAACCGCCTGAAAATAGGCTATGAAATAGTCGATTGCGCATCCGGTACGCGGCTCACGAAGGGGTACACGATCCAGGTGGCGGTCGATGCCGCGACCCAGGAATTGCAGTTCGTGTCGCCGCCGGTCGTGTTCGAAAAGCTGGAGCGTGTATGGGGATCATGAAGGGGGCGATGAGCTTGCGCGGCTGGACCGCGGGCGTGTTGTTCGCGCTAGGCACGTTGACCGTATCCGGCGGGTTGAGCCTGATCGCATGGCCGACGGCGGCGTTTGCAGCAACCGAAGCGCAGGCCGCCGGCAACCCGGCGCTGGTCTCGCAAATCGCCTCACATCTCGCGCAAGCCAGGGGCGTTCGCGCGCAATTCACGCAGACGCAGACGCTTGCTGCGATGAAGCAGCCGCTCGTCAGCACGGGTTCGCTGCTGTTCTTCCGCGATCGCGGCGTGATCTGGCAGATCGACACGCCCTACAAAGCCACTTACGTCATCACCGATGCAGGCGTGACCCAGGTCGACGCGAACGGGCAGCGCGTCACGGCTCGCAGCGCCCAGGGCACGCGCGGCGTCGCGCAGGTTTCGAAGATGATGCGCGCGATGCTCGGCGGCGATCTGTCGGCGCTGTATTCGCAGTTCGACGTGCAGGCCGAAGGCAGCGCCGCGCAGTGGCGCATGCAACTCACGCCGAACCAGCCGCAGATCGCGCAGTCGATCAAGGGCTTGCAGATGGACGGCGGCGAGTATCTGCAAAGCCTGCGCATCACGCTCGCGAACGGCGACATCACGAAGCTCGATTTTGCGAAAAGCGCGGCGGTGACCGAACCGACGCCGGCCGAGCGCAGCTTGCTTGGAGCGCCGTAATGCAGGTGCTGCAACAGCGGTCCGCGAAACAGGCGTGGGGCATACGCGCCGCGTGGCTGCTGCTCGCGCTCGCCGCGGCGTTGTATTGCGGCTGGCGTTTCGGTGGGCCTTCGCCGTTGCAGACCAATCTATTGGCATTGCTGCCCGCCACCGAGGCGGATCCGGTCGCCGAAAAGGCGGTCGATACGCTGGCCGGCGCGTTAGGCGACCGCACAGTTTTTCTCGTTACCAGCAACGACGACGCGCACGCGAAAGCGGCAGCAAAGCAGCTGGGCGCGTCATTGCAAAAGAGCGGCGCGTTCGGCTCGGTGACGGCGGAATTGCCGCCGTTCGATCTGTCGCAGATCGCCGCGCTGTACATGCCCTATCGCTTCGGCCTGCTGACGGCCGCCGACCGCGCGGCGCTCGCGCAGAGCAATGCGTCGAGTACGACCTTGCATGACGCGCTCGCGCAGCGCATCTACAGTCCATTGCGCGGCGGCCTGACCACGCCGCTCGCCGACGATCCGTTCGGCTGGCTCGAACACTGGCTCGGCGGCTTGCCGCTCGCCACGTCGAATCTCGAACTCGAAGACAACATGCTGGTGTCGCATCGCGGCGCGGCGACGAGTGTGCTGATCGTCGCCACGCTGCCGGGCTCGGCCTACGAATCGAAGACCCAGCATGCGGTGCTCGCCGCGCTCGCCCAAGGCGAAAGCGCGTTGAAGCAGACCTTCCCCGATGTGTCGGTGGCGAGAACCGGCGCGGTGTTTTACGCGGAATCGGCGCGCAGCGCGTCGGAACGCGAGGTACATCTGATCGGCGTCGCGTCGCTGTGCGGGATTGCGCTGTTGATGATGTGGGTGTTTCGTTCGCCGCGGCTATTGCTGCTCGGTTTCGTTTCGACGGCGCTCGGCATTGTCTGCGCGCTCGCGGCGACGATGCTGGTATTCGGCCAGTTGCATCTGTTGACGCTGGTGTTCGGCGCAAGCCTGATCGGCGAGGCGGTCGATTATTCGATCCAGTATTTCGTGGTCTATCTCGGCGCGGGCCGTGATTGGGATTCGCGCCGCGGCGCGCGCGCGGTGCGTCCGGCTTTGACGGTTGCGCTTGCCACCAGCCTGCTCGGCTACGCGATTCTCATGTGGGTGCCGTTCCCCGCGCTCAAGCAGATTGCCTGTTTCGCGATGGTGGGGATTACGACGGCGTTTGCCTCCGTGCTGTGGTTATTGCCCGCGTTGCTCACACGCCCGCCCAGGCGCAGCCCGCAGCGCCTGTTCGCAGGTGCGGCGCGGCTGCTGACCGTTTGGCATCGCACGATTGGCGGCAGGCGCGCATGGTTCGTCGCGGCGCTGTTGCTGATCGTGGCGATTCCCGGCTGGCTGCGTCTGACGAGCGACGACGATATCCATTTGCTGATCCAGCGCGATCCTTCGCTGGTCGCGCAGGAAGACAAGGTGCGTGCGGCGGTCGGCGTCGACAACAGCGCGCAGTTTTTTGTGGTGCGTGGCGAGACGCCCGAGATCGTGCTGCAACGCGCCGAAGCGCTGGGCGTGAAGCTCGACGGCCTGGACGGCACGGCGAACGGCGTCGGCAGCTATCAGTCGGTGGCGCAATTCGTGCCGTCTGCGAAACAGCAAGACGCAGACCGTGCCTTGCTCGCGCAGCACATCTTCAACGACCCCGCGGCGTTGCGCGCCACGCTGCTGCAGGCCGGCTTCAAAGACGAAGTTGCCGACGCCTGGCTTGCCGCGCAGGCGAAACCGCAGCCGCCGCTGACGCTCGACACGTGGCTTGCCGCCCCGTGGTCGCGGCCGTACAAACATCTGTGGCTGGGCGTCGTGGATTCGGCCAGCAAAGCGTATGCGGCTGTGGTGATTCCACAAGGCGTGACGCCGCAGAACGAGCCCGCGCTGATCGCCGCCGCGCAGTCGGTGCCGGGCGTGGTATTCGTCGACAAGGCGGCGAGTGTGTCGAAACTGTTCGGCGCATATCGCGTGGATAGCGGCTGGTGGCTCGGCGGCGCGCTGGCGCTCGTACTCGTTTTGCTGATCCTGCGCTACGCCCCGAAGAACGTCTCCGTGGAGGGCGCCCGCAAGGACGTCTCTCTCGCGGAACGGTTGCGTGGTGGCGTCGCCGTGACGCTGCCGGTGCTGCTTGCGGTGGGTGTCACACTCGCTGTGTTCGGCTACGTTCACGTGCCGCTCAATCTTTTCAATTGGCTCGCGCTGATGCTGGTGCTCGGCGTAGGCGCAAACTATGCGGTATTTCTGCGCGAAGGCTGCTTGCGCGCGGACGCCGATCTCGGCGCAGTGTGGACCGGCGTGCTGCTTTCGGCGGCCACCACGCTGTTGTCGTTCGGCATGCTCGGCATGAGCGCGATGCCTGCGCTGAAGAGCTTCGGCGCCACGCTCGCGCTCGGCATTGCGGTGTCGGTGCTGCTCGCGCCGATCGGCATGCCATCGGAATCAAGGAGGGCCACATGAAAGCGCCATCAGTTTATTTGCATGCGCTTGGCATGATCAATGCACTCGGCGATGGCCTCGACGCAATCGTCCCGGCGCTTGCCGCCGCGCACGCACCCGGTATGGCAAACGCGCATACGGGCATTGGCGAGGCGTTTGTCGGCAGCGTGCTGGCGCCGCTCGATCTGGCGCCGCCGGCCGCGCTCGCACGTTACGACTGCCGTAATAACCGTCTGTTGCTGGCCGCGCTGACGCAGATCGGCGCGGCGGTCGATGCGGCGCGTGAGCGCTATGGCGCGCATCGGATCGGCGTGGTGCTCGGCACCAGCACGTCAGGCATCGAAGCGGCCGAAGCTGCGTTCGTCTACCAGGCGCAAGCGGGCAACCTGCCTCCCAACTTCAATTACCGGCAGATGGAGATCGGCACCGTCGCGCCGTTTGCCGCCGCCGTGCTCGGCGTGCAGGGCCCGGCGTTCACGATTTCGACCGCCTGTACATCGAGTGCGAAGGCTTTTGCGTCGGCGCGCCGGTTGCTGCAATTGCGGCTCTGCGATGCAGTGGTGGTGGGCGGTGTCGATTCATTGTGCGAGCTGACGGTGCAGGGTTTCGCATCGCTCGAATCGACCAGCGGGGTGCGCGCCAATCCGATGAGCCGCAATCGCTGCGGGATCAACGTCGGCGAAGGCGCTGCTGTATTCCTGATGAGCCGCGACGAAGCGGAAGTCCGGCTCGCGGGCATCGGCGAATCGAGCGACGCGCATCACATTTCCTCGCCCGACCCGCTGGGTGTGGGCGGTGAAATCGCGTTGCAGGCGGCGCTGGCCGATGCAGGCGTCGCCGCGTCGGCGATCGGCTATGTGAATCTGCATGCCACCGCCACACGCAAGAACGACGATATGGAAGCGAAACTGATGGCGCGTGTTTTTCCCGAGGGCGTGGCGACGAGCGGCACCAAGCCGCTGACAGGGCATCAGCTCGGCGCGGCAGGCGCAACCGAACTCGCCTTCGCCTGGCTGACGCTGGCGCGCGCGAATGCGGCGCAGCCCGTGCCGCTGCCACGTCACCTGTGGGACGGCGAAGCCGATCCTGCTTTGCCGGCGCTGGATCTGGTCGAAACCGAACGCTTTTTACCGTCCGGCTCGGGGCCGCAGTACGTGATGAGCAATTCGTTTGCATTTGGCGGCAGCAATGTCAGCCTGATCCTCGGACGGTGAGCCACGCGATGACCCAGACGCTCTCCATCCAGGATCTCATCCAGCAACCCATCGAAGCGATCATCCCGCATCGCGGCACGATGCTATTGATCGATGGGATCGACACCTTTGGCGAAGAGGCCTTGAGCGCCCGGGCAACCGTCCACGCCGACGCCTGGTACGCCACCGCCGACGGCGCGATGCCCGCATGGATCGGTATCGAGTTGATGGCGCAGACCATTGCGGCGCACGTCGCGCTGCTGGCCATGCGCGGCGGCGGCAGGGCGCGTCCCGGCGTGCTGCTCGGCTCGCGCAGCTACCGGGCCTTGCAGGCGTCGTTCGCGGGCGGCGCGCAGTTGCTGATCCACGTAACAGAATTACTACGCAGCGAAGAAGGCCACGGCGCTTACGAATGCACGATTCACCACGGCGAGGTGTGCTGCGCCGAGGCGGTCATCAAGGTCTTTCAACCGCGCGATTTTCAGTCATTCATCGAAGGGAGTTTCAGTTCATGAGCCGGCGTGTTCTCGTTACCGGCGCAAGCCGCGGCATTGGCCGTGCGATTGCGTATCAGTTGGCCGCCGACGGCTTCGCGGTGTCCGTGCATTGCCGCACGGGCCGCACCGAGGCTGAAGCAGTCGCAACGGGTATCGCCGCGCAAGGCGGCACGGCGCGCGTGCTGCAATTCGACGTGCGTGAGCGCGCGGTGTGCCGCGAAGTGCTCGAAGCGGATGTCGCCGCACATGGCGCGTACTACGGCATCGTGTGCAGCGCGGGCGTGACCCGCGACGCCGCGTTCCCCGCGCTCACCGAGGAAGACTGGGACATCGTGATCGAAACCGGTCTCGACTCGTTCTACAACGTGGTCCATCCGTTGACCATGCCCATGGTGCGGGCGAAAAAGGGTGGGCGCATCGTCACGATCGCGTCGGTCTCCGGGGTGATGGGCAATCGCGGTCAGGTCAACTACAGCGCGGCGAAAGCCGGGCTGATCGGCGCGACCAAGGCGCTCGCCGTCGAACTGGCGACGCGCAATATCACCGTCAACTGCGTGGCGCCGGGTTTGATCGAGACCGGCATGCTCGACGAGATGCCACTCGAGCACGCGTTGAAGACGGTGCCGATGAACCGCGTCGGCCAGCCTGCCGAGGTGGCGTCCGTGGTCAGCTTCCTGATGTCGGATGCGGCCTCGTACGTCACGCGCCAGGTGATCGGCGTCAATGGTGGGATGGTGTGATGAAGCGCGTCGTCATTACCGGCATGGGGGGCGTCACGGCGTTCGGCGATAGCTGGGACGTGATCGAAACACGCCTGAAGAGCGGCGTGAACGCGGTGCGCCGGCTATCCGAATGGGATTACTTCGAGTCGTTGCATACGCGGCTCGCGTGTCCATTGCCGGGCTTCACGGCGCCCGCGCACTATCCACGCAAGAAAACCCGCTCGATGGGACCGGTGTCGATGTACTCGGTGCGCGCGAGCGAACTGGCGCTCGCCGACGCGGGACTCGCCGACGACCTCAGCATCCGGGACGGCCGCATGGGCGTCGCCTACGGTTCGTCGTCGGGCTCGGTGCAACCGATTCGCGCCTTCGGCACGATGCTCGAAACCGGCTCGATGAGCGACGTCACGTCGAACAGTTACGTGCAGATGATGCCGCATACGACGGCGGTCAACGTCAGCCTCTTCTGGGATCTGAAAGGCCGGATCATTCCGACCTCGTGCGCGTGCGCGTCAGGGAGCCAGGCGATCGGCTACGCGTATGAAGCCATCCAGACCGGCAAGCAGACCCTGATGCTGGCGGGCGGCGCGGAAGAACTCTCGGGCCCGGCGGTGGCCGTGTTCGACACCTTGTACGCGACCAGTACGCGTAACGACGAGCCGCATCTTACGCCGCGCCCGTTCGATGCCGCGCGCGACGGCCTCGTGGTCGGCGAAGGCGCGGCCACGCTGGTGCTCGAAGAATATGAACACGCGGTGGCGCGCGGCGCGCGGATTCATGCGGAGATCGTCGGCTTCGGTTGCAATTCGGACGGCGCGCACATGACCCAGCCGACCGCCGAAACCATGGCGATTGCCATGCAGCTCGCTCTCAAGGATGCGCAACTGCCGCCGGAAGCGATCGCTTATGTGAACGCGCACGGCACCTCGACGGACCGTGGCGACATCGCCGAAAGTCATGCGACCGCGCAGACCTTCGGCGCGCGCATGCCGATCAGTTCGCTCAAGAGCTATGTCGGCCATACGCTCGGCGCGTGCGGTGCGCTGGAGGCGTGGTGGACCATCGAGATGATGAAGCGCAACTGGTATGCGCCGACCTTGAACCTGCAGAACGTCGACCCGGCCTGCGCGCCGCTCGACTACATCGTCGGCGCGGGCCGTGAGATCGACGCCGAACATGTGATGAGCAATAACTTTGCCTTCGGCGGCATCAACACGTCGCTGATTTTCAGGCGCGTTCGATGAGCATGGCGCTGCAACGCGTGGTCGTCACCGGCATGGGGATCGTGTCGTGCCTCGGCAATACGCTCGATGGCGTGTCGGCCGCGTTGCGCGCGGGCCGCTCGCGCATCGAACGGATCGACGCGTGGCGTGAGCGCGGTTTCGGTTCGCAGGTGGCGGGCGTCGCGTCGGTCGGGGAGGAGCCGCCGTTTGATCGCAAGCTCGAACGCTTTATGGGCGACACCGCGCGCTTTGCGTGCCATGCCGCGAAGAAGGCGATCGACGATGCCGGTCTCGCGCCCGCCGCGTTGCGCTCGCCGCACGCCGGCACGGTGATCGGCTCGGGCGTCGGCACGATGTCGAGTTACGACGTGGCGATGTCGATCGCGAATACACGCGGTGTCGACAAAGTGCCGCCGTACACGGTCCCGCACGCGATGAGCAGCACCGCGTCGGCCAATGTGGCGCAGGTGTTCGGACTCGAGGGCGTGAGCTATTCGCCGTCGTCGGCGTGCACTACGTCGTCGCTCGCCATCGGTCAGGCGATGCAACTGATCCAGACCGGCCGCCAGCAGATCGTGCTGGCCGGCGGCAGCGAGTCGCTGCACGACAACATGACGCTGATGTTCGACTCGATGGGTGCGTTGTCGCGCGGTTTCAACGACACCCCGCAGCGCGCATCGCGCCCCTACGATACGGCGCGCGACGGTTTCGTGATCGCGTCGGGCGGCGGCGTGCTGGTGCTCGAAGCGCTCGATCACGCGTTGGCGCGCGGGGCCCGTATTTACGCCGAACTGACCGGTTTCGGCGACTGCACGGACGCCGCCGGCATGGTCACGCCGCGCGCGGCCGGCATTGCACGGGCGATGCGCGGCGCACTGGGCGCAGCGGGCAGGCGCCCGGACTACATCAACACGCACGCGCCGTCGACCCCGCTTGGCGATGTCGAGGAATTGCGCGCGTTGAGCGACGTATTCGGCGGCGAAGTGCCCGCGTTCTCGTCCACCAAAGGCATGACCGGACATCCGCTCGGCGCATGCGGCGCGCACGAGGCGATCTACACGTTGCTGATGATGCGCGACGGTTTCATCGCGGGGACGGCGGGCATCGAGACGCCGGAGCCCGCCGTCGACGGCATGCCGCTCGTGCGCGCGACGCGTGACGCGCGCATCGGCTCGGCGATGTCGATTTCATTCGGGTTCGGCGGCAGTTGCGCAAGCCTGATGTTTGAAGTGTGGCAAGGCAGTTGAAACGGCCGTTATCTAAAGAACGAGGGCAATAAAAATGAAAAAACGTTTTGTACTGGGTGCGCTGGCGGTGGTGGTGCTGACGCAGGCGGGCTGCGCGACCGACGTGAAATCGGTGCCGCTCGCGGCGGCCGGAGGCCAGTCGCGTGGCGGCGTGCCGGTCTATTTCGGTCAGCAGAGCCACCCGGCGGTGAAGGCCAATCTGGGCGACGTGTCCTACTCGGCGCGGATCGCACGCAAGGTGTCGAGCCCTGACGACGCATGCCATGAAGCGCTGGCCGAAGCGGTGCAGAAGCTGCGCGCGGCGGCTCGCGAACGCAACGCGAATGCCGTGATCGACGTGTCGACGCGCTTTCACAGCACGACGACCAGTTCATCGACCGATTTCACCTGTGGCGTGAGCCCTAGCGCGGCTGCGGTTGCGGTGAGCGGTCAACTCGTCGTGCTGGAAGCGAACTAGATCAAATCGAATCTGAAACTCATCAAAGCAATAACAACCACCAAGGAGTCTCAATGAAACGCAATGTACTGTTTGCCACGCTGTTCGCTGCGGTGGCCACGTTGAGCGCGACCCAGGCGTTTGCTCGCGACACGGTCGACAACTATCCCGTCGCGCCGGCACTGCAAAGCGAACCGGGCAAGGTCAGCAGCGACATCGCGCTGTATTTCGCGGGCCAGCCGCATCCGGCCGTGCTGAAGAAGATGGGCGAATTCGCGACCAACAAGAAGACCAACGCCTTCGGCAAGAGCGACCTGGAAGCGTGCCAGCACGTGTTTCTTTCGGCTGTGATCGAGTTGCAGGATCGCGCGCGTAAGGAAGGCGGTAATGCGGTGATCAACATCAAGAGCAACTACAAGAACGAAGTGCGTGAGAGCGCGACTGAGTTCACGTGTGGCGCGGGCGCGGTGATCGCCGGCGTGGCGCTGACGGGTGATGTGGTGACGCTGCGCGGCAAGTGAGTATGCCGTAATGCTTGCCAGGGCGATGAGATGCCGCCGCCCTGGCAGCAAGCTTCAATCCGCCTTCACCGCCGCGACATTGACCAGCGTTTCACGACGCTTGCCAGGTTGCGGATGGTAGAGGCCGATGCGTTCGAGCAGGCCGAAGTCTTTCGCGCGGCTCCACCAGAGATACGGCAGCGAGACGTTGCGCTGTTCGAAGCGAAAACCGCCGCGGCGGATCATGTCGAGGTAGCCGTCCGCGCTTTTCTGCACGTGCATGGGATGGCGGAACAGCAGCCGGATCACCCACGATTTGATGTACGCGTCGGTGGATTCGGCGAACAGCAGGATGCCGCCCGGTTTGAGCACGCGGCGGAATTCGGCGAGCGCGCGGTCCTGCTCGACGAGATGGTGGAAGGTTTGATGGCAGAACACGATGTCGGCGCTGGCATCGGGTAACGGCAATTGCGCGCAGTCGCCGTGCAGTACGTCGATATCGGCGAGCTTGTCGCGGCAGGCGTGGGCCGCATTGGTGGCAAGCGTCAGCGAGGGCTCGTGAAAATCGACACCGACGATGCGGCGCGGCTTGAACGCGTCGGCGAGCAGGTGAAATGAAATGCCTTGCCCGCAGCCGACGTCGACGATAACCGGCGCGACGGGCAAGGGCGCGTCGATCAGGCGTTTGAGGTCGTTAATCGCGACCCGCAGCACATGATGTTCCCACGTATAGGTACGCAGGAACCAGATCCCGAAGGCCGTTTCCGGCACGAAAGGCACGCTGGATGTTTCGGATGGCGACACGCTCGGCTCCCCGACGGAATAGTGTTCAGTGTTCTTGCTGTGATGCGTAATTGTAACGAGAAGTAAGCATGCAGCGTAACGCTGCCCAGAGCAAGCAAACGATTGAGGCAACCTTGAGTACACATTCGTCAACGCGCATAAACGTCGATGTAGCGATCATCGGCGCAGGTCCGGCAGGTGCAGTCGCAGCGGCGCTATTGCGCCGGGCGGCCCGCTCGGTGCTGGTGCTGGAGCGCCAGCATTTCCCGCGTTTCTCGATAGGTGAAAGTCTGCTGCCGCAAAGCATGGCCTACCTCGAAGAGGCGGGCATGCTGCAGGCGGTGGTCGAAGCCGGGTTCCAGTACAAGAACGGTGCGCATTTCATTCATCGCGGCCAGTCGTCGGCATTCGACTTCCGTGACAAACACTCGACGGGTTGGGGCACCACGTACCAGGTCGAGCGCGCGGTGTTCGACGATATTCTGATTCGCTGCGCGGCAGAGCAGGGCGCCGACGTGCGCTTTGGCCATACGGTCCGGGCCATGCATCCGGGCACTGAGGGCGAAGGCGGCAGCAAGCCGGTGCTGGAGGTGATCGACGAAGCGGACAACGCCTATGAAGTGGCGGCGCGATTCGTGTTCGACGCGAGCGGTTTCGGCCGCGTGCTGCCGCGTTTGCTGAACCTGGAAGCTCCGACGCGCATGCCGACCCGAGCCGCGATCTTCTCGCATGTGCTGGACGGCATTCCGGCCGGCGCAACCGACCGCAACAAGATCTGCGTGGCGACACACCCCGAGCGCCGCGACGTGTGGTTCTGGATGATTCCGCTCGCGGGTGGCCGCTCCTCGGTGGGTTGCGTCGCCGAGGCCAGTTTCCTCGATGTGCCGGAAGCGGAGCGCGACGCGAAACTGCGCGCGCTGATCCAGCAGGAGCCGACACTCGGGCCGTTGATCGGCAACGCGCCGTTTCTGATGCCGGTGCGTCATATCGGCGGCTATGCGGCGAATGTCGAGCGTTTGCATGGACCGGGCTACGCATTGCTCGGCAATGCGGGCGAATTTCTCGATCCGGTGTTTTCGTCCGGCGTGACGATCGCGCTGCGTTCCGCGCATCTCGCGGTGCAGACGTTGAACCGGCAACTGGACGGCGAGCAGATCGACTGGTCGGCCGCTTACGACGTGCCGTTGCGCAAGGGGATCGACACGTTCCGCGCCTTTGTCGAACGCTGGTACACGGGCGAGTTGCAGGACATCATTTTTTATCCGGACCAGACGCCGTCGATCCGCCGCATGATCAGCGCGGTGCTGGCGGGTTACGCGTGGGACGAATCGAATCCTTATGTCGCCGATCCGGTGCGCCGCCTGAATGCGTTGCATGACGTGTGCACGCATCGTTGATCGAGTTGCACGGTTCGCGCAAATGAAAACGGCGCTTCCTTCAGGAAGCGCCGTTTTTTATTCAGCCGTCCGGATTAGCCCGGGCGTCTCTTCAGGCCGCGATTTTCGCCGTACGCGGCGCATGCTGACGCACGTCGTCGCGACGATGCACGCGCTTGCCGGCGGCATACGTTTCGTAGATCGCGCGGTCGTCGCCGAGCAGCGCGAACGCGAACAGCAGTTCCTCGAGCGATTCGGTGCGTGCGGTACGGCGTGCGAGCAGCGGCGTGGCTTGCGGATCGAGCACGACGAAGTCGGCTTCCGACTTTGGCTTCAACGTGCCGACCTTGTCGGCCAGATCGAGTGCCTCTGCGGCACCCGCGGTGGCCAGATAGAACATGCGTGTGGCCGTCAGATGATGCCCGGTCAGACGCGCGACCTTGTGCGCTTCGTTCATGGTCTGCAGCATCGAGAACGAGGTGCCGCCGCCGACGTCCGTGGCCAGCGCGATCGGCGTGCCGGCTTCGTCGGCCTTGTCGAAGTCGAACAGGCCGCTGCCGAGGAACAGATTCGAAGTCGGGCAGTGCGAGGCGACCGTGCCGGTTTGCGCCATGCGCTTGCGGTCTTCGTCGTCGAGATAGATGCAGTGGCCGTACACCGCGCGGCGGCGCAGCAGGCCGTAGTGATCGTAGATGTCCAGGTAGCTGCGGTGCCCCGGGAACAGATCGGCGACCCACTTCACTTCGTCCGTATTCTCGGCAACGTGGCTCTGGATGAAAATGTCCGGATGCTTGCCCGCCAGCACGCCGCACGCTTCAAGTTGCGCTTCGGTCGAGGTCGGCGCAAAACGCGGCGTGAGCGCGTACATCTGGCGGCCACGGTTGTGCCAGCGGCCGATCAGCTCGGCGCTGTCGTCATAGCCCGATTGCGCCGTGTCGCGCAGGAATTCCGGGCAGTTGCGGTCCATCAGCACCTTGCCGGCCACCATGCGCAGGTTGCGCGCTTCGCTTTCGGTGAAGAGGGCGTCGGCCGAATCTTTGTGGACCGTGCAATACACGAGCGCGGTGGTCGTGCCGCACGCCAGCAGCTCATCCACGAAGAAGCTGGCCGTATCGCGCGCATACGCCGGATCGGCGAAGCGGCGCTCGGTCGGGAACGTGTAGGTGTCGAGCCACGGCAAAAGCCCCGGCGCCGGCGACGCGATCATGTCGGTCTGCGGATAGTGAATGTGCGTATCGATAAAGCCCGGCACGATCAGCTTGTCGCGCATTTCCTGCACATGGGTGCCCGGCGCGAGCCGCGATGCGAGCTCGGCGTACGCGCCCGCCGCGACGACATGGCCGTCTTCGACGATCAGCAAGCCGTCTTCGTTGAAGACCGCCGCGTTGGGCGATTGCGCGGGGTCCCCGTTGAAGGTCAGCAGTTGCGCGCGGAATGCTGATTGGGTCGATGGTGCCGATGGTGCCGATTGAGTCATGGAAAAACCGTCTCCGTATTGTGGGGAGCTAAGCAGCGCGGACGACGGTTTTACTCTGGCTCTGAAATGAGCCCGTGCCGCCGCCGGCTGCTATTCATTGGCCCGTCAGTGCGGGCCGCCTGGGTGCCATTGCGCGTCGAGCTTCGCGATCAGTTCGCTGCGTTGCTCGGGCGTGACGAACGACGCTTCGAAGCTGTTGCGGATGATCGTGTAGACCTCGGCATCGTTGAGCTTCAACGCGTCGATGATGGCGAAATAGTTGGCGTTCACGTAGCCGCCGAAATAGGCCGGATCGTCGGAATTCACCGTGACGGCGACGCCGCGATCGAGCAGATCCTTCAGTGTGTGTTTGGTCATGTCGTCGAACACGCAGAGCTTGAGATTCGACAACGGGCACACGGTCAGCGCCACGCGTGTATCGGCGAGGCGCGTAACGAGCGCCGGGTCTTCGATGCTGCGCACGCCGTGGTCGACGCGGTCCACCTTCAGCAGATCGAGCGCTTCGTAGATATACGACGGCGGCCCTTCTTCACCCGCATGCGCGACCAGCTTCAGACCGAGCGCACGCGCCTTGGCGAAGACACGTTCGAACTTCGAAGGCGGGTGGCCACGCTCGGACGAATCGAGACCTACGCCGATCAGGCGATGTTTGTATTGCTCAAACAGCGGTAGTGCTTCTTCAAACGTGGCGAGCGCGTCTTCTTCCGGCAGATGGCGCAGGAAGCACAGAATCAGCTTGCTCGTCATGCCGCGCTTTTCCGCATCGGCGAGCGCGCGTTCGATGCCGGCCACCGCCGTTGCGATCGGCACGCCGCGTTCGGTATGCGTCTGCGGATCGAAGAAGATTTCGCTGTGGATCACGTTATCGGCGAGGCAGCGTTCCACATAGGCCGTCGTCATATCGTAGAAGTCCTGCTCGTGCAGCAGCACGCTCGCCCCGGCGTAGTAAATGTCGAGGAACGATTGCAGATCGGTGAACGCGTACGCGGCGCGCAGGGCCTCGATCGAGTCGTACGCAAGCTTCACGCCGTTGCGTTCGGCGAGCGCGAAGATCAGCTCGGGTTCGAGTGAGCCTTCGATATGAATGTGCAGCTCGGCCTTCGGTGCGCGAGCGGCTTTTTCGATGAGTGCCGTGGGGGTAGCGGTTGTTGTATTCATGGTCGGTCAGGAGTTCGTTGGAGTCGGTTCGCGCCGGATGCGGGATGCGTGGCAGGATGCAAGCGCGTTCGGGCGGCAGGTCGATTGTGCGGCAAATCAGACCGTCTGCGCCGCATGCGCGCCCGCATTCGCCTCCACGGCTTGCAACACCTGGGCTGCCGCCGAGATCGCGATGATCTCCGGCGACTTGTCCACGATACCGTCGACGCCGAGCGGGCACTTCATCCGCGCAATCTGCGACGGATCGATGCCGCGCGCGGCCAGCCGATGTTCGAACTGCTTGCGCTTGGTGTGCGAGCCGATCATGCCGAAGAACGCGAAATCGCCGCGCCGCAGAATGCGCTCCGCCAACTCGAGATCGAGCGCATGGTTGTGCGTCATCACGATGAAGTACGTGTGCGGCGCGGCCTGATCGATGGCTTCGTCGGGCGCGTCGTTCGGATCGATCTTCACATTCGGCGCATGCAGCGTTTCCACGGGTGGAAACTGCGCGTCGCGCTCGTCGACCCAGCGTACCGTGCAAGGCAGCGTGGCCAGCACGCGAACCAGCGCCGCGCCCACGTGACCGGCGCCGAACAGCACGACCTGGAAGTCGCCTGGCGCGATGGTTTCGGTGAGCAGCGCGCCGCTGTCGTCGAAACCGGCGCCGTCCCACAGCAGGCAGTCGGCGGCATCGACACCCGGCTCGGGGTCGGACAGCATCACCGCATCCGGTGCGGGGCCGAATGATACGCTACGCACCGTCGAAAGGCCCGCGGCCACACGTTTTGCGAGCGACGTGATCCACCCGAGATCGCCGATGTCGAGGCGCTCAAAGGCGAGAATCACCGCGCCGCCGCAGCATTGGCCGAGACTCGGTCCAAGCGCGAAGCGTTCGAGGCGGCGCATGTGCGGTGAGCGCATGCCGTCGCGCAGCACCTGGCGGGCGGTCTCGATGGCCTTCCATTCGAGATGTCCGCCGCCGATCGTGTGTTTCGCCGATTCGCGCGTGACGATCATCTTGGTGCCGGCTTCGCGGGGCGCCGAACCTTCGACGCGTGCGACCGTCACCAGCACGGCGGCGTCGCCGTGCGCGAGCAGTTGTTGCAGGTCAGGTAGCCAGGCTTGCATCCGGCGGTTCTCCATACGTGGCCGCGCGGGGTGTCCGTGCGGCCGGTTGAGCGTGGCGCGGCGCGTTCGTGTCGCGCCGGGCACTGGCTTTAAGTTGTGTGAATCGTTGTGGCTGGGGGTGGCGGCGTGCTTGCCGCTTTTTTTGCCGCTTCCGTCGATTGTTCCGTTGTTGCTGCCGTGGCCGATTGCAACGCGTCCAGTGCGTCCAGAATCGCTTCGGGCGTCGCCGGCGCGCGTAACGGCGGCGCACTATCCACGTCCGGCACCGCCGCCGCGATCGCATCGCGAATCGCGAGAAATACCGAGAACGGCAGCAGCAAGGGCGGTTCGCCCACGGCCTTGGAATGGAACACGGTCGGCTCCGCGTTCCGGTTCTGATAAAGCTGCACAGTGAATGCCGAGGGCGTATCGCTGACAGCGGGAATCTTGTAGGTGGACGGCGCGTGCGTCATCAGGCGGCCGTCCCGGTTCCACCACAATTCTTCCGTGGTGAGCCAGCCCATGCCTTGAATGAAGCCGCCTTCCACCTGGCCGATATCGATCGCCGGATTGATCGATTGGCCGGCGTCATGCAACACGTCCGCACGCACCAGTTTCCATTCACCGGTCAGTGTGTCGATCACCACTTCCGACACCGCCGCGCCGTACGCAAAATAGTAAAACGGGTGGCCGGTCAGCGTTTTCGCATCCCAGTGCACTTTGGGCGTCGTATAGAAACCGTCCGACCACAACTGCACGCGCGCCAGATATGCCGCGCCGACCAGTTGTTCAAATGGCATCGCCCCGCCGTTCGCCGACACTTCACCGTTGACGAATTCCACCGAATCGGCGGTACCGCCGAGTTGTTTCGCGGCAAGTTCCGCGAGCCTGCCGCGAACGGTTCGCGCCGCAGCTTCAGCGGCCTTGCCGTTCAGGTCGCTGCCGGTGGACGCGGCGGTCGCCGAGGTGTTGGCGATTTTCGACGTATCGGTTGCCGTGACGCGCACGCGCGAAAGTGGCAATCCGAATTGATTCGCGACGACCTGCGCCACCTTCGTGTTGAGCCCCTGGCCCATTTCGGTGCCGCCGTGATTGACGAGCACCGAACCGTCTTTGTACACATGCACCAGCGCGCCGGCCTGGTTCAGAAACGGCACGTTGAACGAGATACCGAACTTCACCGGCGAGAACGCGAGGCCGCGTTTGAGCACCGGACTTTGCGCATTGAACGCGGCGATTGCTGCGCGGCGCGCGCGGTAGTCGCTGGTGTCGAGCAGTTCGTCGGTCAGCGGCGCGATGATGTTGTCTTCGACGCGTTGTCCGTACGGTGTCGTGTCGCGCTCGCCGATGCCGTAGTAGTTGGCGAGCCGCACGTTCAGCGGGTCGCAGTGCAATTGGCGCGCGATGCTGTCGAGCATCACTTCCATCACCAGCGCGCCCTGCGGGCCGCCGAAGCCGCGAAACGCGGTGTTCGATTGCGTATTCGTCTTGCAGCACAGCGCGACGATGTCGACGTCGGACAGGTAGTACGCGTTGTCGAAGTGGCATACGGCACGGGTCGCCACCGCACCGGAGAGATCGGCGGAGTAGCCTGCTCGCAGGGCTATTTCCACGCGTGCGCCGAGAATCCGGCCGCTATCGTCGAAGCCGGCCTCGTACTCGTAGACCGCGTCGTGGCGCTTGCCGGTGATCATGAAATCGTCGTCGCGATCGGCGCGCAGTTTGACCGGGCGGCGCAGCAGTTTCGCGGCGAGCGAGGCCACGCACGCGAACAGCGCCGATTGCGATTCCTTGCCGCCGAAGCCGCCGCCCATGCGCCGGCATTCGCACACCACGCTGTGCGCCGGCCAGCCGAGCATATGCGCGACGACCTGCTGCATTTCGCTCGGATGCTGCGTCGAACTGTAGACGAGCATGCCGTCCATTTCCTTCGGCACGGCGTAGGCGATCTGGCCTTCGAGATAAAACTGTTCCTGGCCGCCGACTTCAAACGTGCCGCGGATCGTGTGCGGCGCCGCAGCTATTTTTGCGTCGGGGTCACCGCGCTTCAGGTGCAGCGGCGGCAGGACGAACTGCTTGTTGGCTTTCGCTTCGGCAGGCGTGAGGACGACTTCGAGCGGTTCGTATCGCACGACGTCGTCGCTTTTGGCGAGCGCGGCGGCGCGGCGTGCGAGTTCATGACTCTCGGCAATCACCGCGAACACCGGTTGGCCGAGATACAGCACTTCGTCTACCGCGAGAATCGGATCGTCGTGCAGCACCGGACCGCAATTGTTCTCGCCGGGGATATCTTCGGCGCTCAGCACGGCGATCACGCCTGGCGCTTTTCTAACGGCATCCAGATTGAGCGACACGATTCGCGCGTGCGCGTGCCGCGAGAGTCCCAGCGCCGCGTGCAGCGTGCCTTGCAATTCGGGGAGGTCGTCGGTGTAGGCGGCCTCGCCGCTCACGTGCAGCGTGGCGGATTCGTGCGGCAGCGATACGCCGATCGCCGTTTCGTTTTCCTGAACGGCGGTGTGCCTCACGGCGTGTTCGACAAAAGCATCGGTCCGGTTCATCACGACGACTCCTTGGCCACCACCGCGTCCGGCACGCCGGATTCATAGGCGAACGCATTCACGTCGCAAAGGGCGAGCGGCGCTTCGTCGCGCGTTTCGAGGTGGAAGCGCCAGAGCAGATTGCGCGCCACCTTGAGCCGATAGGCGCTCGAGGCGCGCATATCGGTGAGCGGCTGATAGTCGGCGACGAGTGCGTTCATGGCTTGTCGCGCGGTAGTTTCGTTCCATGTCGCGCCGCTCAGCGCGGCTTCGGTTTGCGCGGCGCGTTTCGGTGTCGCGGCCATGCCGCCGAAGGCAATGCGCGCATCCGCGATCACGCCGTTTTCGCCGATGTGCAGCGCGAACGCGGCGCACACCGCAGAGATGTCCTGATCGTAGCGCTTCGACACTTTGTAGGTGCGAAAGCGCAGATCGCGGGCCGGACGCGGCACGCGCAGCGCCGCGACGAATTCGCCTGCCGCGAGCGCGGTTTTCTGATAGCCGAGGTAGAAGGCGTCGAGCTTCAGCGCGCGGGTTTTGGCGCCGTGACGCAGCACGACTTCGGCGCCGAGCGCGAGCAGCGCGGGCATCGAATCGCCGATTGGCGAGCCGTTCGCGACGTTGCCGCCGAGCGTGCCGGCATTGCGGATCGGCAGCGACGCGAAGCGGGTCCACAACTCAGCCAGTTCGGGATAATCGACAGCAAGCGCCGCGTAGGCGTCTTCCAGCGTGACGGCGGCGCCGATTGTCAGCGTCTGCGCGTCGCGTTCGATCGTCTTCAGTTCGACGACGTTGCCGATATAGAGAATGTCGCCGAGATCGCGGAACTGCTTGGTGACCCATAGGCCGACGTCGGTGCTGCCGGCCAGCAGGCGGGCCTGCGGATGCTCCGCGCGCAGTCTCGCGAACGCCTCGAGCGTGACTGGTGCATAAAAGGTCGGCGAGCCGAAGGTGGCGCCGCGCGTATCGGGCGCGCTGTACTCGAACGTGTCGCGGCGCTGGAGCGGGCGCAGCAGGTCGGCGACCGCCTTGCGGTCGAGCGTCACGCGCGGGTATTGCGGGTAGTCGAACATCTTCTGCGACGCGTCGACAATCGGCCGGTAGCCGGTGCAGCGGCACAGATTGCCGGACAGGGCGGCGTTGATTTCGTCGCGGGTGGGCAGGCCGGCGGCGGCAGGCTGGTTTTCGTATAGCGCCCACATCGACATCACGAAGCCAGGGGTGCAGAAACCGCACTGCGAACCATGGCAATCGACCATGGCCCGCTGGACGGGGTGCAGGGCGCCGTCGGCGGTGCGCAGGTCTTCGACGGTGAAGAGCGCTTTGCCGTCCAGCGTCGGCAGGAACTGAATACAGGCATTGACCGCTTTTAGCGCAATATCGCCGTGCGCATCCAGTTCGCCGATCACCACCGTGCAGGCGCCGCAGTCGCCTTCGGCGCAGCCTTCCTTGGTGCCCGTGCAATGCAAATCCTCGCGCAGGTGCTGAAGCACGGTGCGCGCCGCCGGGACGCCCGCGACCTCACGGACGGACCCCTGGTGATAAAAGCGGATGGTTTGCGTTGTCATGGTGAATCCGAAAGACAGTGCGGACCGGGCGCGCGTTACGCATGGGGTCGCGCCAAAGCCGGCCTCGCGCACGTAGATCGCCATCCAGTTCCGAAGATAGCACTACCTTGTCCCGAAAATATTTCCCAACTCGCATGAAGCTTATTCGGAAGCGGTCATGTGATTAGTACGATTCGCGCCGGGCCGGGAAGTTGCGTGAGGCGCGACGGATTGGGGAAAACCAGGCGGGGCGGGGCAGAGCGGGGAATGACGGAGGCTGGGTGCCGGTTCGCTGGCGGGCGGCAAGAGGGGGTGGCCGAATTTACGGGGCCGAAGCGGATGTGAAAACGCCGGCCCTGGAACCGCCTTGACAGGCGGGGCAGAGGCCGGCGTGAGGCCGGTTATTCCTGTTGGAGCCGCCGGAACAGCTGGCTCAGGCGAAGCGGCGGCGATTCCTGGACAGGCTGAGCGCGAGCGGCACGAAGGCCACGACGAAAGCCACCAGCGACCACGTAGGCAGCGACAGCCCCAGAATCGGCGGATAGGCCGTTTCGCACAGCCCTGCCACCTTGAAGACGCCCGGCAGCCAGTGTGCGGGCGGCAAGCTGTCGACAACCGGTTGCAGCGCGTCGAAACCGCAGCTGAAGCCCGGATTGGCCTGAACGTACACATGCCTCGCGGCGGTCACGATGCCGCCCAGCGCCGACAGCGCCGCCAGCACTTCCAGCAGCCGCACGCCGCGCCAACTGTTGAAGCGCGCGCCGAGGAACGCAAAAATCGCGATCAGCAGGAAGAAATAGCGCTGGATGATGCACAGCGGGCACGGGTCTTCGTGCAAACCGTATTGCAGATACAGTGCGCCGGCGACGAGGCCGACGCAAATCAGGCCAAGCAGAACCAGCAGGGAGCGCTCGCGGCGCAGCATCGCATTGTCGTTGTTCATGGGTCGTGTGGCTGTCTGGAAACGGAAAGGGCGGGTGCCCGCGATTCTAGCGCGAACCCCCGCCCTGGCGCTTATCGCGCTTTTAAGTCGCAATCCCCGTTCAGCGCCCCAATCAGCGAATCGCGTTGAGCACCGCCTGGGCGCCGCGGCCGATTGCCAGCAGGGCGTCGTCGGCGTGCGGCGCGCCTGCCAGCATCAGGCCGACCGGCGCGTCGCCACGCAGATGGCAGGGCAGTGAAAGTGCGCAGGCGTCGAGGAAGTTGAACGCGCTCGGATTGCGCAGGATCAGCGCATTGGTGCGGCCAAATGCGTCGTCGTCGTGAATCAGGTCGGCCACGCGCGGCGGCACCACCGGCACGGTGGGCGCGACAACCGCGTCGAAGCGCTGCCACAGCGTGCGCGCGGCTTCGTCGAGCATTGCCTCGCGCTCGGCGACCAGGTCCAGATAGTCGGCGGCGCTGGCTGGCTGGCCCTTCAGGATGCGCACCAGCACGCGCGGATCGTATTGCTCGCGATGCTTTTCCAGCAGCGGACGGTGCCATGCATACGCTTCGATCGGCGAAAAGCCGAAACGGTTGATGTCGGGCAGGCGGTCGAGCGGCGCGAAGCGCACTTCCGTCACGATCGCGCCGGCCGCTTCCAGATGCTTGAGCGCCGTGTCGATCGCGGCGGCGACGGCCGGTTCGACGCCGTCGGTCACGAAATTGGTCAGGACGCCAAGGCGCACGCCTTCGAGCGGCCGGGCCGACGGAATGCGCGGTTCGAGCCCGGCCAGCATGCGATCGACCAGCGCGCAGCAAGCGACCGAGACGCCGATCGGCCCAAACGAGTCGAGCGTGGGGGAAAGCGGCACGCCGCCTTGCTTCGGGATACGGCTGGCGGTCGGCTTGAAGCCGGTCAGGCCGCACAGGGCCGCCGGGATGCGGATCGAGCCGCCGGTGTCGGTGCCGAGCGCGACGGCCGCCATGCCGTCCGCGACCGACGCCGCCGCGCCAGACGACGAACCGCCCGAAATCCGCTCGTCGCCCTTCACATCGCGCTGGTATGGCGACAGCGGGTGCCCGTAGTGCGGGTTCAGGCCGAGTCCGGAAAACGCAAATTCGCTCATGTTGGTGCGCCCGACGATCACCGCGCCGGCCCGCTTCAGGCGCGCGACCGCGACGGCGTCCGCCTTGGCGGCGGGCGCGTCGGCCAGCACCACAGAACCGGCGCGAGTCGGCTGGCCTTCGATGTCGAACAGGTCCTTGACCGACACCGGAATGCCGGCGAGCGGCGAAAGGACCGTGCCGGCGGCGCGCAAGCGGTCGTGCGCGTCGGCGGCGGCGCGGGCGCTGTCGGCGTCGACGTGCATGAAGACGGCCGCGCCCTGGCCGGCCGGATCGGCGATCCGTTCGAGCGCGGTTTCGATGAGCGCGCGGCTCGTGGTGTGGCCGGCGGCGAGGTCGGCGGCAAGCTGGGCGAGCGGCGGGAAGGGCGTGAATTCAGTGGCCATGGTGTCGGGAGAATCCGGTTGAACCGGGTAAAACCGGTCGAGGTCGATTGGTTGCGCGCAGTGCGATGAAGTGCGGTGAGTGGTGCTGCGTACGATGAAATGCGTGCTATCAGATGCGGTTGAACAAGGTCGCGCGGAACGCTTCGATATGCTTTTGCACCGATTGCCGGGCGCCTTCGGCATCGCGTTCGCGCAGCAGGCGAAACAGTTCCAGGTGTTCTTCGTGGACGTCTTCGAGATGATGCGGCTCGGACAGCGAAATGAACCAGAAGCGCAGCGACCGTTCATGCAATCCACGCAGAATGTCGGCCAGCACGGGGTTGCGGGACGCCGCCGAAATCGCCAGATGAAACTCGCGGTCGATATCCATCATGCCTTCAATATCGTGTCCCGCGACGCAGATCGCCGAGCGCTCCAGCAGGGCCTGCATCGCGTCGAAATCGTGTTGCTGCGCGTGGCGGGCGGCCAGCTCGACGCAGTAGCTTTCGTTGACGAGCCGCACGTCGATGATCGCCAGCACGTCGTCGAGCGAAACCGGGCGGACCATGATGCCCTTTCTCGGCATGATGGTGAGCATGCCTTCGTGCACCAGCCGGTGCAGCGCCTGATGAACCGGCGTTCTGCCGATGCCGGTCAGCGCCATCAATTCCGCTTCGTTGAGTACCTCGCTTGGCCGCAAGCGCATGGTGATGATCTCGCGCTTGACGAAGGCATAGGCCTGCTCGGCGAGACTCGCCGAGGCGGCTTCGCGGGGGGCACTGGAACGGCGGGCAGTCTGCAAAAGCGTCATGTGAAGAAGGTGCGGGCGGTGTCGTCCGCATTGTAGAGCAAGGTTTTGCGCGGACGGCGCGCGGCGGGCGTTTGCACACCGGCGCCGTCCGCGCGTGACGCGTGGTTCTCACACGTCACGGCAAATACGGACGTCCTGGCGTGTCAGGCGCTTCTCGGCGTCACCGCCGCGGCGTGCTGCACCTTGACGCGCGGCATCATCAACGTAACAAGTCCGCCGACGATCAACGCCCCCGCGATCAGCACCAGCCCGAAGGTCACACTGTGTGTCGCGTCCTTGACGATACCGAGCACATACGGGCTCACATAGCCCGCCAGATTCGCAATCGAGTTGATCACGGCGATGCCCGCCACGGCCGCAGTGCCTTGCAGGAACGTGGTGGACATCGACCAGAAGATGCCGAAGCCCGCCAGAATGCCGATATACGCAATCGACAAACCGGTGACGGCGAGCGGAATCGAATTGGTCACCGAGGCGCTGCCGAGCAGGCCCGCCGCACCGATGAAGCAGCATACGGCGTAGTGCCAGCGCCTCTCACCCGTGATATCCGAGGAGCGGCCGATCAGGATCATGCCGATGCCCGCCGCGAGGTACGGAATCGCCGTGACGAAGCCGTTCGTGACGAGGTTGGTGACGCCGAGGTCCTTGACGATTTGCGGCAGCCAGAACGAGAAACCCGCGTTGCCGGTGACGAGGCAGAAGTAGATCAGCGTCAGCAGCCAGAAACGGCCTGAGCGCAACGCCACAGCCAGACTGTGCTCGGCGCCGGCCGCCGCGGCCGCCGTGTTCTCGCGCGCGAGGCGGCTGAGAATCACGCGCTTTTCGTCGTCGGTGAGCCACGCGGCTTCGGCCGGCGTGTTGCGCAAGACGGCGAGCGCCCAGAAGCCCGCGAGGATCGACGGAATGCCTTCGATCAGGAACATCCACTGCCAGCCGCGCAAGCCGTGCGCCTCATGCAGCGCCGACATCAGAAAGCCCGACAAGGGCGCGCCGATGATACCCGCGACCGGAATCGCCGCCATGAACACGGCGACCATCCGTGCGCGCCGGTCGGACGGAAACCAGAAGGTCAGATACAGCACCACGCCCGGCACCAGCCCGGCCTCGGCGACGCCGAGGAAAAAGCGCAGCACGTAGAAGGCCGTTTCCGAGCGCACGAACATCATCAGGCACGACAGCAGGCCCCACAGCATCGTGATGCGGGCGATGGTGGCGCGGGCGCCGAACTTCTTGAGCAGCAGGTTGCTCGGTACTTCGAACACGAAATAGCCGAAGAAGAAGATCCCCGCGCCGAGGCCGTACGCCGCGTTCGAGAGGCCGAGGTCGCCGGTGAACTGCAGCTTCGCGTAACCGATGTTCACGCGGTCCAGATACGACAACACGTAGACGAGAAACAGGAACGGCATGATGCGCCAGGTGATCTTGCGCAGGGCGGCGGCCTCGAGCCACGCGTCTGAAGACGCGTCGGCATTGGTGGATAGCGGAGGGGAGCTCATGGGTGCCTCATTCGACGATAGGTAGCGCGTGCACGCGATAAGCGTGACGCAGCGTGCGGTTCAGGACGGGGTCGTGCAGTTCGAGTTCGAGCGCGTCGCCGTCGGCCATGCCGACGATGCCGCCCTGTACGGCCAGCGTGCCGCAGAACATCGCGGCGCCTTCCGCCACGGGCGCGCGTTCCAGCAGATCGGCGGCCGGCAGGAGCGAGGCGACGCTGCCTTGCTGATAGACGCGCCGCTCGCCGTTGTTCGTGACGGCGAAAGCACGCAGTTCAAGCTGGTCCCAGTGGCCGGCCACTTCGTCGAAGCGCCAGGCGTCGCGCGCGACCGGTTTCGGGCAGACCTGTTTGGAGACGGTCACGCCGTAGGCCTCGACTTCGCGGTCGGTGTGATCGGAGCCGACGGTGACCAGCAGGCCGGTCTTCGAGCGCACCAGCACGCACTCGGCCTCCCCGCTGGACTTCACGCCGACCACGTCGATCTGCCCGGCCTGCGTCAGCAGTTCGGCGCCGAGGCGATAGAAGCAGGGCGTGGTCGACGGCCGCTTCACGCCGAGTTCGGCCAGCTCGGCGATGTGGTGCTCGATCGCCGCCTGATCGCGTCCGGCCCAACCGGCAATCGTCAGACGATTCACTTCGACGATATCGGCGCGACGCTCGCCGGAACGATCTACAACATTGAAGGACACCTGCTGCATTATTCGACTCCCAAGAAAATATGCAGCAAATATTATTGTGATATTTCACAGGTGTCCAGCATGTCAAAAAAGTTTCGGATGAAGCGGCGAGGCGCACGCCATCCTGGTTCAGCCAATCCCGTGTCCTTTCGGCGTTTGCGCGATGTCGGCGGGTCGCATGAGTACGTTACACTGCGTTTTTGGGATATTACTTTTTGTAAGGAACGCATTCATGCATCATGGCATCGGCTTCATTCAGGACCTGGCGGTCGTGATGGCGCTTGCCGGCGTCGTCACCGTGCTGTTCCATCGCCTGAAACAGCCGGTGGTGCTGGGTTACATTGCCGCGGGTGTGATCATCGGCCCGTACACGCCGCCCTTCCAGCTGATCCACGACGAGCAGACCATCCAGACGCTCGGCGAACTCGGCGTGGTGTTCCTGATGTTTTCGCTCGGGCTCGAATTCAGCCTGCGCAAGCTCTTCAAGGTTGGCGCGACGGCGATCGTCGCCGCGCTTTCCGAAATCGTGCTGATGCTGTGGATCGGCTACGAGATCGGCAGCGCGTTCGGCTGGAGTTCGATGGATTCGCTGTTTCTCGGCGCGATTCTCGCGATCTCGTCGACGACCATCATCGTCAAGGCGCTCTCCGAGTTGGGCCTCAAGCGTGAGAGCTTCGCGCAACTGGTGTTCGGGATTCTGATCGTCGAGGACATTCTCGCCATTGCGATGCTGGTGCTGCTCTCCGGCATTGCACAGACCGGACAGTTGAGCGCGGGTGTCGCCGTGGTGACGCTTGGCAAGCTGCTGCTCTTCATGACGGTGTCATTAGTGGTCGGCATTCTGGTCGTGCCGCGCGCGTTGAACTATGTGGCGCGCGCCAAAAGCGACGAAATGCTGCTGGTATCGGTGCTCGGCTTCTGCTTCGGTTTCTGTCTGCTGGTGGTGAAACTCGATTACAGCATGGCGCTCGGTGCGTTCCTGATCGGCGCGATCATGGCCGAATCACGCCATCTGCATCGCATCGAACACCTGATCGCGCCGCTGCGCGACGCCTTCTCCGCGATCTTCTTCGTGACGATCGGCCTGATGCTGAATCCGGCCGTGCTGCTCGACTACGCGTGGCCGATCGCGGTGATTACGGTGGCGGTGATTGTCGGCAAGATCGTTTCGTGCGGACTCGGCACCTTTCTCGCCGGCAAGGATGGCCGCACGGCGATGCGGGTCGGCATGACCGTTTCGCAGATCGGCGAGTTCTCGTTCATCATCGCGTCGCTCGGCTTGACCCTGAAGGTGACGAGCGCGTTTTTGTATCCGATCGCAGTGGCGGTTTCCGCCTTGACTACGCTTTTCACGCCTTACCTGATTCGCGCCGCCGATCCGCTCACGCAGCGTCTCGGGCAGGCCATGCCACGCACGCTTGCCAATGTGTTCGGCATGTACGGTCAGTGGCTGCGCAGTTTGAGCACCGGCAGCGGCGAGCCGACGCTGTTCAGCATGACACGGCGGATCATCGTGCAGATCGCCGTCAATCTCGCGCTGGTCGCGGCGATTTTTCTGATCGTGTCGTATAGCGCGCCGTACACCAGCACCTTGCTCGCGCACTGGATGGCTTCCGAGCCGATGCAGCGTGTGGTGCTGTGGAGCATGGCGCTGGTGCTGTCGCTGCCGTTTCTGGTGGCGGTTTATCGCAAGACCAAATCGCTCGCGTTGTTGCTCGCCGAGGTGAGCGTGCAGCCGGCGACAGCGGGGCGCTTCACCAGTGCGATCCGTTACGCGATTTCGGATCTGGTGCCGGTGGTCTCGATGGTGGGTGTGTTTCTGCTGGTGGCGGCGCTCTCCGGCAGTATTCTGCCGCCGACCGGCCTGCTGACCGTGGTGCTGGTTTGCGCGGCGCTGCTGCTGGCACTGGTCTGGCGCTGGTGCGTGAAAATCCACGCGGCGATGCAGATTGCGCTGCGTGAAACCTTTGAGGAGCAGCCGGACCCTTGAGTGGCACGGCCTCGCGTCTCGATTCGTAACAATGTGAGCAATTGTGTGTGGGTTTGCCGGGCTTGCCGCGCTGGCGGATAATCAGGGCATATTCATTCGTTCGCGTGGAAGGCGCCTGTCCGACAGTTATGAGCGAAAACAAACCTGAAAACGCCGGCCAGCCCGGCAGCCCATCGTCGCCTTCGGGCACGCCGTCGCCCGCAGCGTCGCCAACGCCGCCCGGCGCAAGCGCTGGCGCGTCGAAACCCGATCTCTTGCCACCGGAGCCGGCGGCCTCACTACCGCTCTCTCACGAAGATTCGATCCAGTCGCCGATCAAGGACGTGGTGACGCCGGCGGCCGAGGAAGCCGCGGTGAGATCATCGACCGACGATCCCGGCAGCGCGTCCACAGTCACCCCCACCCATGCGCAAACGGCGCAGCAACGCGACGCGGCCGAAGCGCGCAGTTCAGCGGCCGCCTCGACGGCGCGGCAGGAGGCGGAGGTGCATGAACGCGCGGCCGCCAAAGCGGCACATGCGGCGAGGGTTCAAGCCCCGCGTTCGACCACGCTCGAAAGCAATGAAGCGCCTGCTGGCGGATTGAACGTGCCGGCTGACGAGGCTGCCCTTACAGAAAAAGCGCAGACAGTGGAACAGGCCGAGGCCGCGACTCGCCGGGCCGGTTCGCCGCCGCCGGGGTTCGGCGCCGCGCCAGATTTCACGGCGACGAATCCGCCGCCGCCGAACGCGTTGCCGCCGTCGCCGCCGCGCTATCTGAAGCAAAGCGATTCGGCGTGGACCGTGTTCGGCCGCATTATCGCGGCACGCGCGCGTCAACTGTTCGATCGTGCCGGGCAACGCATCACGCAACGCACGCTGCGCATCGGCGTGTCGGCGCGCATCTTCCACCCGGAACCGGGAGCGAAGGGGCTGCGCGGCAAGACGCTGCAATACCTCGAGGAATCGATCGCGCACTGGGTCATGTCACGCGATGTGCTCGTGTTCATGATTCCGACGGTCGGCCATCAGGGCATGCTGCATCCGAGCAATATCCGCTTGCGCGACTACGCGAAGCATCTCGACGGCCTGCTGCTGCAGGGCGGCGCGGACGTCTCGCCGCAATCGTATGCGGAACAGGCAACGAGCTCCGAGTGGCCGGGCGACCGCGTGCGCGACATGTACGAACTCGAACTGCTGCACGAGTTCATCGAGTCGGGCAAGCCGGTGCTTGGCGTGTGCCGCGGTTGCCAGTTGATCAACGTGGCGTTCGGCGGCACCTTGTATCAGGACATTGCCACCGACGTGCCGACCGCCGGCGCGCACGTCAATGAGAATTACGATCAGCATCGGCACAGCATTCACTTTCCGGACGGCTCGACGCTCGCCAATATGTTTCCGGGCCGGCGCGAGGCGATCGTCAACTCGATTCACCATCAGGCGGTCAAAACGCTCGGCCGCGATCTGAATATCGAAGCGGTGTCGGCGTCGGACGGCATCATCGAGGCCGTGCGCTATCGGCGTGCGCCGTTCGTGATGGGCGTGCAGTGGCACCCCGAGTTTCATCGCGCAGGCGGCCCGGAGTTGCTCGATTGCACGCCGTTGCTCGATACGTTCTTGCGCGTTGCACGCGAAACCCGGTTCTAGACGCGCGATTTTCAAAGAACGCCTTTCCAGAAACGCGGTTTTAAGGCCACGCCTTTAAACCGCGCTTTCGAGTCCGGTCTTTCAAGACAGATTCTTGCAGCATGCTGCCGCCATTCCTGGTGGCTATCCCCATATTGTCGCGCCGCGTGATGTTGGATTCGCACGAATACCGTGCAGATTCGGAAACGTCCGCAAGCGTCACGCATGAGTCAGATTGTTGTGTTTTTGTCCTATCTGAAATCTTTTATTTCGCGACTGATGAGTCTGGCTGGGCAAATCATTCGCTATCGATTTATCTCGATTTAAAGTCCGTCAATGCGACACCTGAATGCTTCGCTTGGCGGCGAATCCGCGCGATAATCTAAGGCTGTTTTGGATTTGCATGGAGCATGTACGTATGAAGTACCCCTTAATAGTACGGCGCGCCATGCTGCTCGCGGCCTCGTGTGCGCTGTTGCAGCATGGTGGTTTCGTGCTGGCAGCGCAAAGCGACGAGGCCGCACCCCTCGCCGGCACACGGCCGGCCATGAACGCGTTAACGCCGCAACCGGTCGACGCCGCGCTGCGCAGTGCGGCAACGGGCACGCCGGCTACCGCCGGCGATGCGCAAGGCAATGTTGCCGAGCTGATGCAGATGATTCACGACGCAAAGCTGAACGAATTGCGCACCACGTATAACGGCAGTTACGGCGCAAGTCTGTTTTTCTATCCGCAGGAAGTGACCTACTACGTAGCGCTTTTTCAGGACAAGCATTTCTGGCGTGTGATCAGGTCCGAAGACGTTAGCCGTGCTGAGGCGGTCTATGCCGGCTTCGTCCAGCAGACGGCACAACTCGCGGACGTCGAAATTCGCCGCACGCAGTTGCAGGCGCAGAAGGCGTATATCGAAAACATCATCGCGTTGTCGGAAGATCGCGCGAGGCGCTTACAGGCCGATCTTGATGTTGCGCGCACGCAGCAGGCCAAGGTCAACGACTATCAGCGGCAGACGCAAAGTGAGGCGGCTGCGCTGCACGCGGAAAGGGAAAGGGCGCAGGCGCAGTTGCGTCAGGTGCAGGGCGAAGTGATGCAATTGCAGCGGCAAACCGAATTCGGGTTGCCAACCCAGAAGTAAGCGCATGAGCGCAAAAAAGCCCGGCAGAGTGAACTGCCGGGCTTTTTTTATGCCGCGATTCCGGGATAGCGGCAGGCTTATTTGACGAACTGATCGGGCACCTCGGTCACGCGACGTTGCGACATCTGATTGATCCATTCTGTGCCATTGGTTCCAGGCGGATTGATCGACGAAGCAGGGCGCGATGGGGGCGTGATATTGCGCAGGTGTGTGCTGGCGGAGAGGGTCGTTGACGCGTACTCGTCGGTGCCGAGCCGCGATGGCGCGAGCGGCGAGTAAGGTCCCGCTGCCGATGGTTTCGGCGAGGTTCGTTGTGCGATTGCCGGCACCGCGATTTGTGGCGCTTCGTAGTTCATCAACGAGATGCCTGGCAACTGCGGTGACCGCTGCGTCGCGACGGTGGCCAGCGAACTGCGGCCCATCTCTTTGTGCTGGCTCGGCTCGCTTGCGCGTAGCTTATCCCGACGTCGCGATATCTTTTTGTTCGTTGCAGCGCGCGGCGGCGTTGCTTTGACTGGTGCGACGATTCCTGTCGCGGGACTTGCCGCGACATCGCGCGGCGCAGCCGTGGCAACTACGCCAGACAATTTTTCGGACGATGCGGGTGCTGATCCTGACGTGCCTGCCACGTGTGCGGGCAAAGACGCGGCGTTCGGCGCAAGCGCCAGTGCACGGTTGTTAGCCGCTGCTTGCGGCGTGGCGGCAGCATCAGACGCATGACGATTGGACAACTGCGCTTCCTGCCGGACCGGTACCTTGGCGGCGGGTTTGACATCGCTAACCGAGTGGCGCTGCGTGGGATGACCGAACGCAATCCAGGCAAGCATCGCAGCGCCGCCGAGTGCACAGGCGCCACCCGCCAGCGCACCCCAATGCATTGACCCGCCGCGCGGCGAGGCAGGAGCCATAGGTGTGCTAACCGGCGAGAAAGGTGCTGCTTCGGTGGATGTCTGAAATGATCCGCCGGCCGGTGCATCAAGGACGGTTGTCGAAGGAGCCGGCGAGGCAAACGCGGACGACGCAGCCGGCGGTTTGCGCGGCGATTCCCAATGGCAGAGAGCGCGAATGGTTTCCGCATTCACACAGAAGGTACGTAACACGGCGGCATAAAGCGCCTTGAGTTCCGCACGCAAACTGCGCACGGGCGGCACCAGTGCCCAGGCGCGGCCGAACGGCGGGGGCAGCCGGCGGCATTGTGACGACAGGCTCGGCAAGGCCATGGAGCCTTCGATCAATGTGAGGGGGAGTGTGGTCGGCATCGGTTTCTTCGCAGCGCCTCGTAAAGGGGCCGCTAACGGGCGGCTCAGGGGCTCTGGCTTCGAGCGATACGTATGAAAATGCTGTACGCAACGCCATAGGGAAACGCCGTACTCAGATCGAGCACGCCGCTACGTGAGCGGTCATTGTGAAGCCATCGGGGTGCGGAAGATAATGCCGGGAAGCTGCTGAACTAACGATCGGATTGATCCGAAAAAAAGCGTCGCTCTATCCTGAATCGCCTCTGTTCTGGACGGCGATCAAAGCGGGTGCCGCTCGTTCATTGGTTCAGCTTGTACACGTAGCGCAATGCCGTAATATCCACGCCGCCCATATGATCCGGTTCGGCGCCGACGAACTGCCAGCCCTGTCTTTCATAAAAGCGGATCGCCGGCGTGTTGCCTTCGAGCACGTAAAGGTACAACTGCGTCTCTCCTTGCGCGCGAGTCCAGTCTTCGGCTGCACGCATCAGCAGCGTGCCGGCGCCGATACCCTGGTGTGCCGGCAGCGCATGCAGGTTGTCGAGCAGCACGCCCCACGCGGACTCCGGTTGCCGTTCGACGCAGACGAAACCAACCGGCTCGTCCGCGAGTTCGGCGATCAGGACCATGCGGCGCTCGCTGCCCGGAGCGCGCAGGCGTGCCTCCCAATAGGCGGCACGCTCCCCCGTCACCTCGCCGTCGAGGAAACCGTCCGGCAGCAAGCCGCGATAGGTAGCCTGCCAGCTGGCGCTATGAATCGAGGCGATCAGTGCAGCATCGGCAAGGGTCGCAGGGCGCAGCGAAAGTGCGTGGGGAGTTTGCATCGGAAGGGTGGTCAACGGGAATTGCCTGTCTGCAAAGAGTTTATCGCGAGGGTGAGCAGAGAGTGCCTGTAATGAAACTGTATGGAATACGCGACAGCGCCAGGAACGGTAACATTACGTGTTGCGGGCTCCCGGTATTTCACAACGTTTACCCTGATACCGCGTAAATGTGTTCAGCATGAGAATGCAGCGCCCCCGGCGCGTTATAAATTGCCTGTGGCATCCGCTTGCCGAACGCAGTGGATCGTTTCAACTGCCCGAGCGCCACCAGTCTGCGTGGCGAAGGGCTACTCAGAGAATGTCATGTCTACTGCGTCACACGCTGCTTCCTCATCGAGCGAATCCAAGGTCAAGACAGTTTTCCGCGTGGTCAGCGGCAACTTTCTTGAGATGTACGACTTCATGGTCTACGGCTATTACGCGTCCGCGATTGCCAAGACCTATTTCCCTAGCGGTAACGAATTCGCCTCACTGATGCTCTCGCTGTCGGTGTTCGGCGCGGGCTTCCTGATGCGTCCGTTGGGCGCGATCGTGCTGGGCGCCTACATCGACCATCATGGCCGGCGCAAAGGCCTGATCCTCACCCTCGGCCTGATGGCGCTCGGCACCCTCACGGTCGCCGCAATTCCAGGCTACGCGACCATCGGCGTACTGGCCCCGGCGCTCGTGCTATTCGGGCGGCTGCTGCAAGGCTTCTCCGCCGGGGTCGAACTGGGCGGCGTGTCGGTCTATCTGTCGGAAATCGCGACCAAGGGCAACAAGGGCTTCTATTGCGCGTGGCAGTCGGGCAGCCAGCAGGTTGCCGTGGTGTTCGCCGCGCTGATCGGCGTGGTGCTCAATAAAGTACTGCCGGCCGACCAGATGTCGGCCTGGGGCTGGCGTGTGCCGTTCCTGATCGGCTGCCTGATCGTGCCGTTCCTGTTCCTGATTCGCCGTTCGTTGCAGGAAACCGAGGAATTCAAGGCGCGCAAGCATCATCCGAGCATGGGCGAAATCATGAAGACGATGGCCGCGAACTGGGGCATCGTGCTGGGCGGCATGGGTATGGTCATCATGACCACCGTGTCGTTCTACATGATCACGGCTTACACGCCGACCTTCGGCAAGGAAGTGCTGAAGCTGTCGTCGATCGATACGCTCGTCGTGACCGTCTGTATCGGTTTGTCGAACCTGATCTGGTTGCCGCTCGCGGGCGCGTTGTCGGATCGTATCGGACGCCGTCCGGTGCTGCTCGCCTTCACGATCCTGACGATTGTCACCGCTTATCCGGCGCTGCAATGGCTGGTTGCCGAGCCGTCGTTCGTTCGTCTGCTGGCGGTCGAGCTGTGGTTGTCGTTCCTGTACGGCAGCTACAACGGGGCGATGGTGGTGGCGCTGACAGAAGTGATGCCGGTCGCGGTGCGGACCGCCGGTTTCTCGCTGGCCTACAGCCTCGCTACGACGATCGGCGGCTTCACGCCGGCCATCTCGACGCTGCTGATTCACACCACCGGCAACAAGGCCGCGCCGGGTCTGTTCCTCGGCGTGGCGGCGATCTGCGGATTGATCGCGACCCTGGTGCTGTATCGCACGCCGGAATCTCGCGATCAGTATCGAACGGCTTGAGCGCAGGCTTAAGGTTCGCCGTTCGTCTGGATAAGAAAAAACCCCGCGTTCTCACGAACGCGGGGTTTTTTCCTGGGGGCTGCATCGTCGCGTCGCCACTGCGGTAACAGGTTGCGACGCGCCTCGCCGCGCTAACCGGGCCGCAATTCGTTCGCCACCGCCTCTACTACATCGCCCCACGCGCCGGGTTGCGGCTGGCGTAGCAGCGTTGCACCCGGGTACCACGGGCTGCGGGTCTCGCCGACGAACCAGCGCCAATCCGCCGCGAACGGCAGCATCAGCCACAGTGGTTTTTTCAGCGCACCGGCGAGGTGAGCAATCGATGTATCGATCGACACCACCGCGTCGAGCCGCTCGATGATCGCCGCGGTATCCGCAAAATCGCCAATCCGTTTATCCAGCCGATGAATCGACGCCGCGCGCGGATGCGTGTCCAGCGCCGCGCGTTCCTCGGCGCTCAGTTCAGGCTGCAGCACGATCCAGTCGATGCCGTCGAGCGCGAATAGCGGCGCGAGCGCGGCGATCGGCATTGAACGGGTTTCGTTTTGCTGAATGCGTCCTGACCACGCAATGCCGATCTTGCGCTTCGCGTGCCCGCCGAGTGAACCGCGCCATTTGCGGCCGTAAGCCGGCGGTGTGCTGAGGTAAGGCGCGCGGGCGGGAATCGTGTCGTAGGTTGTGCCGAGCGCGAGCGGCAAGCTGAGCAGCGGGCATTGCAGATCCGCCGCTGGACGTGGTGCGCCCTGGGCGATCAGCGTTACGCGCCAGGCATGTGCGGCGGGTGCAAGCAGGGGCAGCAGTTGAGGCTGCACTTCGAGCACCACGCGCGCGGCGCGCTGCGCGGCTAGCGGCACGAAGCGCACGAATTGCAACGTATCGCCGAAACCCTGCTCGGCATGGACGAGCAGCGTGCGTTGTTCGATCGGCTCGCCGTGCCAGCGCGGCAACGTCTGGATGACCGGCTGCGCGGTGGTTTGCAGCCGCCATTCGTATTCCGGCAGCCCGCGTGCAAAATCGCGCAAGGCGAGCCAGGCCAGCGCGCGGTTCATATGCGCGGACGCAAGATCAGGCCGCAGGCGCAGCGCCTGATCGAAAGCCCGGACGGCCGCGGCGTGCGCGCCCAGCGCTTGATGGGCCGTGCCGAGACTCAGCCATGCGAGCGCGAACTGCGGATCGAGACCGACTGCGCGCTCGAGGTACGGCAACGCCTGCGCATGACGTCCCAACGCCGCGAGCGCATTGCCGAGCCCGAAGATGGTCGGCGGCAAGTTTGGCTGCAAGGCCAGCGCCGCCTGGAAAGAGGCGACTGCTTCTTCGTGGCGGCCGGTGGCGTCGAGCGTATTGGCGAGATTGAAGTGCGCGGCGACGAAACGCGGTTCGGCTGCCAGCGCCGCCTGAAAGTGGCGGATCGCCTCGTCCGCGCGCTCGAGCGCGTTCAGCGACATGCCCATATTGTTGAGCGCGCCTGCATGCCCCGGGCGCAGTTCGAGCGCGCGCTGGAACGACGCGATTGCTTCCGCGTGACGGCCGAGCGCATGCAAGGCGTTGCCGAGATTGTTATGCGACGAGGCGTCGTTCGGTTGCAGGCGCAACGATTTTTCGAAGGCGTCGGCGGCGTCTTCGTGGCGGCCCACCGACGCGTACGCATTGCCCAGGTTGTAGTGCGCCATCGGGAAAGTCGGCGCCAGCGTGAGCGCATTGCGGAACTGTTCGATGGCGTCGTCGATCTGGCCCAGCGCCTTCAGCGCGTTGCCGAGGTTCAGCTGCAGCGCCGCGTCTTCCGGGCGCAGGTTCACCGCGCGCCGCACGAGCTCGGCGGCTTCGGCGTGCTGGCCCTGCTGGTGGCGCAGAACGCCCAGCAGGTGCAGCGCATCGACGTGCACGGGGTTGCCGTCGAGCGTCGCGCGGTAGCCGCGTTCGGCATCGTCGAGGCGGCCGTCACGATGCGCCGCGAAAGCGCGGTCAAATACTTGTTGCATGACGCAGGATGGGATTTCAGGTGGGGCGGACGCCGCATTTTCCCACACTCGCCGGGTCGTCCTCCGATTTGACCAGTTGTCTCGATATCTATAACATATGAATACCTGTTCATATGTATGCCGCTTATGTCGTTTGCCATTGCCTCCGCTACGTTGCCTGTCCGTTTCGAAGATCGTCCTGTGGAGACGATCGGGCCGCTGGCCGACCTGTTTCGCCTGCTCGGCGACCCAACGCGCCTGCGTATCGTGCTTGCGTGCGTCGAGGAGCGGCGCGCGGTCGGCGCGATTGCGGAGGGGCTGGGTTTGTCGCCGTCGCTGGTGAGCCATCATCTGCGGCTGTTGCGCGCGGCGCGGATCGTCCGCGCGGAGCGGCAGGGCAAGCAGGTGTTCTATCTTGCCGCCGACCGTCATATCAGCGCGATGCTGACTGGCATGCTCGAGCATGTGGCCGAGCCGGCCAGCGAATTTCCTCTGGATCCGTCATGAAAAAAGCCACCGCGCCGAACCGGGCCGCCGAAGAACGCGAGGACGACCACGCGCCGGTGTGGCTCGACGAGCAATTCGACGAGATCGATGGCGGCGACGCGCGGCTCGCGGGACAAGAGCGCGCGGTTGAGGGGCAGGGCGAGCATCGCGATGGCGCCGATCGTGCCGATGCCGGCGATACGGGTGAGCGCGGCATGCAGGGCGATGATGCGCACGCACACGGTTCGCACGACGGCAACGCCGGCACTGATCATCACGCCCATGGCCATGACGACGGCCACGATCACGATCACGGCCACAGCGCGCAGAGCCATGGCGATCACGGCCATGGTACTCAGCGCCGCGAAGACCGCAGCGACGGCAGCCATAGCGCGACGGACCACGGCGCCCATGACCACGATAACCACGCCGGCCACAATCACGGCGCCCACAAGCACGGTAGCCACAGCCACGGCAGCCACAACCACGGCAGCCACAGCCACGCCCACGCGCCCGTCGCCGGCCATGGTCGCGCCTTCGCGCTCGCTGTCGCATTGAACGTGGCAATCGTGGTGATTCAAGCCGTCTACGGCGTGATCGCCCATTCCACCGCGCTGCTCGCCGACGCCGGTCACAATCTCTCGGACGTGCTCGGTCTGCTGCTCGCCTGGGGCGCTGCCTGGCTCGCCACGCGCCGTCCGTCGGCGCGCTACACGTTCGGCTACGGCAGTTCGTCGATCCTCGCGTCGCTCGCCAACGCGGGCCTGTTGCTGTTCGCGTGCGGCGTGATCGTGACCGAGGCGATCGGGCGCCTCATGAACCCGGCGCCGGTCGCGGGACTGGTGGTGTTCGTCGTCGCGACAGTCGGTGTGATCGTGAACGGCTTCTCGGCGTGGCTCTTCATGCGCGGTCAGAAAGAAGACCTGAACATTCGCGGCGCTTTCCTGCATATGGCCGCCGACGCCGCCATTTCCGCCGCGGTCGCGATCAGCGGCCTCGTGATTCTCTATACCAACTGGACGTGGCTCGACCCGGTGATGAGCCTGCTGGTGGTCGCGGTGGTGGTCTACGGCACGTGGGGTCTGCTGCGCGATTCGGTGCGCATGGCGCTCGACGCCGTGCCGCCGGGTGTCGACCTGCAGCCCATTCGCGACTATCTCGCCGGACAGCCGGGCGTCACCGACGTTCACGACCTGCATGTGTGGGCGTTGTCGACCACCGGCAATGCGTTGAGCGCCCACCTGGTGATGCCGGCAGGTCATCCCGGGGACGAGTCGATCGACGGCATCGTGATTGCACTGCGCGAACGTTTTTCGATGCAGCACGCCACGCTGCAAGTCGATCTCGGCACCACCGAGCATCAATGCGCGCTGGGTCATCCCCGCGATTGATGCAGCGCACCGTTAAGCGGATTATCGGCGGCGTACACTAGGACGTCCTGTTGTCTCAGGAGGTCCGCATGGATGCTGCCGCACATGATGCGTCGCCGGTGCTGATCGTCGGCGCGGGTCCGACCGGGCTCGCCGCGGCGATGAGTCTGGCGCGTGCCCACATCCCCGTGCGTCTGGTCGACAAGGCCTTGCAGCCGAACCCGTACTCGCGGGCCATCGGCATTCAGGCGCGCACGCTCGAACTGTTTGAACAGCACCGGCTGATCGAACCGTTTCTCGAACTGGGTCATCGCGCGCGCATCGCCAATCTTTTTTCCAACGGCATGCGTCTCGCGCGCCTCGACTTCGATCCGCTGCACACCCGCTATCCGTATCTGCTGTTTCTCGATCAATCCGTGACCGAGCGGTTGCTGACCGAGCATCTCGCGACGCTTGGCGTCACGGTCGAGCGGGGCGTCGAACTGACCATGTTCGCGCAGGGCTCCGCCAGCATGCAGGCGACCTTGCGGCACGTGGACGGTCGCACGGAGACGATTCGCCCGTCGTACATGATCGCCGCCGACGGTGCGCATAGCACGATCCGTCACCGGCTCGGCTTGAGCTTCGAGGGCAATACTTTCGAGCAGACCTTCCTGCTTGCCGACCTGCGTGCCGAGACCGATTGGCCCGAAGACGAATTCCATATCTTCGCTTCAGGCGAAGGTCTCGTCGCGCTGTTTCCGATGGGCCATGGCCGTCATCGTCTGATTGCGGATCATCCGGCCGAGCCGGCTATGGTCCCGGTGCCGGCCACCCCCGCCGTGCTCGGTGAACCGCCGCTCAACCCGGTTGCGCCGCCGTCGCTTGCGGAATGCAAGGCGCTGATCGCCCGGCGCGTGCGGGAGCGTGTCGACGTCTCGGATCTGGCATGGTCGTCGCATTTTCATCTGAACAGCCGGATGGTGGACAGGCTGCGCGTCGGCCGCATTTTCCTCGCGGGGGATGCGGCTCACGTGCACAGCCCGGCCGGCGCGCAAGGCATGAACACGGGCATTCAGGAGGCGTTCAATCTCGGCTGGAAGCTTGCGCGCGTCCTGCAAGGCGGGGCGTCTGACCGCCTGCTCGATACGTACTACGCCGAACGGCATCCCATCGAGCGCGACGTGCTGCGGCAAACCGGTTTCATCACCCAGATGGCCGGAGCGGATCATGGGCCGCTGAAGCTGCTGCGCGAGCGCGTGATGCCGGTGCTGGCCGCACTCGGTCCGCTGCGCGACGCGGCACGCATGACTATCAGCGAGTTGTCGATCCAGTATCGGCGCAGCCCGCTGACCCTCGAGCGCGTACTCGACGGCGGTCCGCGAGCCGGCGAGCGCGCGCCGGATGCGCTGGTGCATGTGGTGGATGGACCGCTTGGCCGCGCGCCGGGTGTCGGATGCATTTTCGATCTGCACGATCCCGCTTTCTTCTCGCTGTTTCTGCTGGTTCCGCCGCAGCCCGTCGACGATACGCCGCTCGATCCCGCCGCGAAGCACGCGCCGCCGCCAGACCCGGAACTGGAGCGAATGACTACCGAAGTCGAACGATTGTTGCCGGGCGCGGTACGCATCTGGCGCGTGACCGATACGAGCGGCGAGGGCGCGCCGGCGCTCTCCGAATCCTACGGGCGTACGCGGCCGTCGTTTTATCTGGTGCGGCCGGATGGCTACATCTGCGCGCGTGGGCGCACCGGTTCCGATCTGACCGGCTTGTTGCGGCATTGCGAAGCGTGGTTCGCCGTGGGTGGCGTGATACCGGAGCAGGCGGCGCTATGAGTCGAGGTCTGCGAGATTGCCCGAGGGTCGGCCTCGCGAAGTGGCTGTCTGATTGACGCGTAAAGCGACCGTGCGAGGCGACCCATGTCACATGGGCCGTCTCGCACGGCAGGCGCCGCCTATACCGTGGAAAGTGCAGCCGGCGTCAATCCGTCACGATGCTTGACGAGTGCTTCCCTCACGATGCCCGACATCTCGACGCCGTTCGCGTCGGGCTCATCGAGCGTCGCCAGTAAAGCGCGCCGCATGCGCGGCTCCCAGAAGCGGCGGATATGATCGGCGATGCCGTCGAGCGCTTCTTCGCGATCGGGCATCGAATCGAAAAAATCGCCGATCCGGTTGGCCATGTCGATCAGATTCTGATTGTCCATGGCTTGCCTCACTTACCCGAGGTTGCGTTGGCCAACTCGCGCTGCTTGAGCAGTTCGAGCTGCTCGGTGTTGAAGCGCGAATAATCTTTTTGCCATTGCGACGGCTGTTCGACCGGCATCACCTGCACCGCGGTCACCTTGTACTCGGGGCAGTTGGTGGCCCAGTCCGAGCTATCGGTGGTGATCACGTTCGCGCCCGATTCGGGGAAGTGGAAGGTCGTGTAGACGACGCCCGGCTGCATCCGCTCGGTCACTTTCGCGCGCAGCACGGTTTGTCCCGCGCGCGATTCGATACCCACCCAGTCGTCATTCCTGATGCCGCGTTCCTCCGCATCGTGCGGGTGGATCTCGAGGCGATCCTCGTCGTGCCAGCGCGAATTTTCGGTGCGGCGTGTCTGCGCGCCGACGTTGTACTGCGACAGGATGCGGCCCGTCGTCAGCAGCAGCGGGAACTTGCGCGTGACCTTTTCCGGCGTGGCGATGAACTTCGTAATCACGAACTTGCCCTTGCCGCGCACGAAGGTGTCGATGTGCATGGTTGGCGTACCGTCGGGCGCATCCTCGTTGCACGGCCACTGGATGCTGCCGAGTTCGTCGAGTTTCCTGTACGACACGCCGTGGAAGGTCGGCGTGAGACGCGCGATCTCGTCCATGATCTGCGACGGATGCGTATACCCCATTTCATAACCGAGCGCGCGTGCCAGCATCACCGTGACCTCCCAGTCGGCGTAACCGGGCACCGGCGGCATCACCTTGCGCACGCGCGAGATGCGGCGCTCTGCGTTGGTGAAGGTGCCGTCCTTTTCGAGGAACGACGAACCCGGCAGCAGCACGTGCGCGTACTTTGCGGTCTCGTTGAGGAAAATGTCCTGTACGACGATGCATTCCATCGACGACAGTGCCGCCGACACGTGATGCGTGTTCGGATCGGACTGCACGATATCTTCGCCCTGGCAGTACAGACCCTTGAAGGTGCCGTGCACGGCGGCATCGAACATGTTCGGGATGCGCAGGCCCGGTTCGGGCTGCAGCGTCACGTTCCAGGCCTCTTCGAACAGCGCGCGCGTGATCGAATCGCTGATGTGGCGATAGCCCGGCAGTTCGTGCGGGAACGAGCCCATGTCGCACGAACCCTGCACGTTGTTCTGACCGCGCAGCGGGTTCACGCCGACACCTTCGCGGCCGATGTTGCCGGTCGCCATCGCCAGATTCGCGATGCCCATCACCATCGTCGAGCCCTGCGCGTGTTCGGTGACGCCGAGACCGTAGTAGATCGCCGCATTGCCGCCGGTGGCGTAAATGCGGGCCGCTTCGCGAATCGATGCGGCGGGTACGCCGGTGAGTTCCTCGGTCGCTTCCGGCGCGTTCTCAGGCAGCGCGACGAAATCGCGCCACTGCCCGAACGCACGCGTTTCGCAGCGCTCGGCGATGAACGCTTCGTTTAGCAGCCCTTCGGTCACGATCACATGCGCGAGGGCGTTGACCACCGCGACGTTGGTGCCCGGACGCAGCTGCAAATGATGTGAGGCCTTCACGTGCGGCGTATCGACGATATCGATGCGGCGCGGGTCGACCACGATCAGCTTCGCGCCTTCACGTACACGGCGCTTCAGACGCGAGCCGAACACCGGGTGGCCGTCGGTCGGATTCGCGCCGATCACCATGATCACGTCGGCTTTGTCGACCGAGGCGAAAGTCTGGGTGCCGGCGGATTCGCCGAGCGTGGTCTTCAGCCCGTAGCCGGTCGGCGAATGGCACACGCGCGCACAGGTGTCGACGTTGTTGTTGCCGAACGCGGCGCGCACGAGCTTTTGCACCAGATACGTTTCTTCGTTCGTACAGCGCGACGATGTAATGCCGCCGATCGAATCGCGGCCGTGCTTCGCCTGAATGCGGCGGAATTCCGACGCCGCGTAAGTAAGCGCTTCTTCCCAGCTGACTTCGCGCCACGGATCGGTGATCTTCGCGCGGATCATCGGCTTCGTGATGCGGTCCTTGTGTGTCGCGTAGCCCCATGCGAAGCGGCCCTTTACGCACGCGTGTCCTTCGTTGGCCTGACCGTTCTTGTGCGGCACCATCCGCACGACCTCGTTGCCCTTCATCTCGGCCTTGAACGAGCAGCCGACGCCGCAGTACGCGCACGTCGTGACCACCGAATGCTCGGCCTGGCCGAGCATGATGACGGTCTTCTCCTGCAGGGTCGCGGTCGGGCACGCGGCGACGCACGCGCCGCATGACACGCATTCCGATTCCATGAACGGCTTGTTTTCGCTTGCCGCGACGCGCGACTCGAAACCGCGTCCGGCGATGGTCAGCGCAAACGTGCCCTGGGTTTCTTCGCACGCGCGTACGCAACGATTGCAGACGATGCACTTCGACGGGTCGTACGTGAAATACGGATTCGATTCGTCCTTCTTGTCTTTCAGATGGTTCGCACCGTCGAAACCGTAACGCACTTCGCGCAGGCCCGTGACGCCCGCCATGTCCTGCAATTCGCAGTCGCCGTTGGCGGGGCAGGTCAGGCAGTCGAGCGGGTGATCGGAGATGTACAACTCCATCACGTTGCGGCGCAGCGACTGCAGACGATCGGTTTGCGTGCGGACCTTCATGCCGGCTTCAACAGGCGTCGTGCACGAAGCAGGGTAGCCGCGCTTACCTTCGATCTCGACCAGACACAAACGGCATGAGCCGAATGGTTCGAGCGAATCGGTCGCGCAGAGCTTCGGCACGTTGACGCCCGCTTCGACGGCGGCACGCATCACGGACGTGCCGGCCGGAACGGTCACCGCCTGGCCGTCGATTTCCAGCGTGACGTCGACGTCGGCATGACGCAGCGGCGTGCCGTAATCGGTATCGTCGAACGGCGAGCGCGCGGCGCGCTGTTGCGCCTGCGATTTACATGCGCAGTTGCCGGAGCCACAGCCGCCCCCCGAGGGGATTTCCTGCGAGGCACCGGCAGGGGAGTTGAGCACATCGGACATATGAGGCTCCTGAATCAGGCCGCAGCCGCTTTGGGCGCGTGGTCGTGCACGTTATCGAGACCGAAATCTTCGGGGAAATGATCGAGCGCGGACAACACCGGGAACGGCGTCATGCCGCCCATCGCGCAGAGCGAACCGGACACCATCGTGTCGCACAGATCGCGCAGCAACTGCACTTGCCGCGTGGATGTATCGCCGTTGCGGATCCTGCCGATCACTTCGACGCCGCGCGTCGAGCCGATCCGGCACGGTGTGCATTTGCCGCACGATTCCAGCGCGCAGAAGTGCATGGCGTACTGCGCCAGTTCGGCGAGATTCGAGGTGTCGTCATGCACGACGATGCCGCCGTGGCCGACCACCGCGCCGACGGCCGCGTATGCTTCGTAGTCCATGGGGATGTCCCACTGGCTTTCCGGCAAATACGTGCCGAGCGGGCCGCCGACTTGCACCGCGCGCGCCGGACGTCCGCTTGCCGTGCCGCCGCCGTAGTCGACCAGCAGTTCACGCAGCGTGACACCGAACGCAAGCTCGACCAGACCGCCTTGCTTCACGTTGCCGGCAAGCTGGAACGGCAGCGTGCCGCGCGAACGGCCCATGCCGAAGTCTTTATAGAACGCCGCGCCGCGCGCGAAGATGATCGGCACCGTTGCGAGCGTGATCACGTTGTTGATTACAGTCGGCTGGCCATAAAGGCCGACTAGCGCCGGCACGGGCGGCTTGGCGCGCACGATGCCGCGTTTGCCTTCGAGCGATTCGAGCAGCGCGGTTTCCTCGCCACACACATAAGCCCCCGCGCCTTTCGCCACGAACAGGTCAAAGCGATGCGCCGCCGAGCCGAGCACGCTGTCGCCGAGCCAGCCGGCGGCGCGTGCCTTGGCGATCGCGGCTTCGAGCGTCGCGATCGAGTGCGGATATTCGCTGCGTACGTAGATGTAGCCGACTGTCGCGCCGGTCACGACACCCGCGATGATCATCCCTTCGATCAGCACATACGGGTCGCTTTCCATGACCAGGCGGTCGGAGAAGGTGCCGGAGTCGCCTTCGTCCGCATTGCAGACGATGTATTTCTGCGCCGCTTTGGCGCCGCGCACCGTGCGCCATTTGATGCCGGCGGGGAAGGCCGCGCCGCCGCGGCCGCGCAGGCCGGATTCGATCAGCGCTTCGCAGGCGGCGTCGCCGTCGGTTTTCAAGGCTTGCCTGAGGCCTTCGAGACCACCGTGAGCGACGTAGTCGTCGATGGAAAGCGGATCGGTGATGCCGATGCGCGCGAAGGTCAGACGCTGCTGCTTCTTCAGATACGGTATTTCGTCGACCAGCCCGACGCGGCTGGCGTGCTCACCGCCTTCGATAAAACCGGCGTCGAATAGCGACGCGACGTCGCTTTCTTCGAGGTTCGCATAGCCGATGCGGCCTTCGGCCGTCGCAACCTCGACGAGCGGCTCGAGCCAGAGCAAACCGCGTGAACCGTTGCGCACCAGTTCAATCTGAACGCCGCGGCGTGCCGCCTCGGCTTCGATCGCCTGGGCGAGCGCGTCGGCGCCAAGCGCAAGCGCCGACGAATCGCAGGGTACGTATATGCGCGTCATGCTGTGACCTCCACGCATTTGCTGGCGGCGGCGAAGAGCGCGTCGAACTTTTGCGGTGTGACTTTCGCGTGCAGCGTGCCGTTGAGCATCAGCGCCGGCGACAGCGCGCATTGTCCGAGGCAATACACCGATTCCAGTTCCACTGTCGCACCATGCCGATGCTCTGCATCGAAACGGCAGCCGGTGTGCGCCTCGATATGCTGCGCGAGCGCCTCGGTGCCCATGCTGCGGCATGCTTCCGCGCGGCACAGTTGCACCGTGACCGGCGCCGCGGGTTGCGTGCGGAAGTGGTGGTAGTAGGTGATGACGCCGTGCACTTCCGCGCGCGACAGGTTCATGATGCGCGCGAGAGGCGCGACCGTGTCCGGGGGCACGTAGCCGAGTTCGTCCTGAATGGCGTGCAGTACCGCCAGCAGCGACATGCCCGGCTGCGCGTGACGCCGCACGAGTTGCTCCGGCGCGACGGCGATGGAATCGTCCAAGTGGGGGCTCCTCCAAAGTCATATATGCACTTGTCATTCATAATGTGTGCACTTATGCTTCGTTTATTCGATATGGGATAGCGGAACAATAGGCGGGTCGTAAGCCTCGTGCAATAGGAAAGAGTTGAGCATATATGATCAGGATCGAGTGCCAGGCGCAGCTGGTTGTGAAGAGCCCGGATGGCCGCGAGGCCAGCCTGTCGGACGTGGTGCCGCTGCTCGCGCTGGTGGACGAGTCCGGCAGCATCGCGCAGGCGGCGACGCTTAAGGGTTTGTCCTACCGTCACGCGTGGGGTTTGTTGCGCAGCATCGAGGAGCGTTTGGGAGGGCCGCTGATCGCGAAGGAGCGGGGGCGCGGCTCGGTGCTGTCCGAACTCGGGCAGGCCGTGTTGCGCGCGCAGCGTCTGTGCGGCGAGCGGCTCGACGGCAACATGCAGGCGCTCGCGAGCGAAGTCGCCAGCGATCTGAACCGCTGGCTCGCGCCACCCGCCGACGACGTGCGGATCTACGCGTCGCACGGTTACGCCGTCGCGGCGCTGGTGACGGCGCTGGTCGCGCATGATCTGCCGGTCGATATCAAATACCGCGACAGCGCGGATGCGGTTAGCGCACTCGCCCGGGGTGAATGCGATCTGGCCGGCTTCCACTTGCCGGTGGGCGAATTTCGCGCGGTATGCGCCAACACGTATCGGCGCTGGCTCGATCCACAGCGTCACGTGCTCGTACACCTGACGAAGCGCAAGCAGGGCCTCTTTCTCGGCAAAGGAAATCCGAAGGGAATCGGCGGCCTGAGCGATCTCGCACGCGACGACATTCGCTTCGTCAATCGTCAGCCCGGCTCCGGCACGCGCATGCTGCTCGACCTCGCGCTACGTAAGCTCGGGGTCGATCCAGACCGGGTCAACGGCTATGCTTCGGCGGAACTCACGCATTCGGCGATCGCGGCGTTCGTGGCAAGCGGGATGGCGGACGTGGGTTTCGGCGTCGAGCCGGCGGCCCACCACTTTGGGCTCGATTTCATTCCGATCGTCGACGAAGACTATTACTTCGCTTGCGACCGCGCCCGGCTGGAGCGCATGCCGCTTGCAACCGTAATCGACCTGCTGCGCAGCGCCGCGTTTCGGCATAACGTCGACCAGCTCGAAGGCTACGATCCGCGCGACTGCGGCAAGTTGCTCGATATCGATGCCGGGCTCGACCCAACCGCGCCGTAAGCAACTGTAAACAAATTGGTGCCGGCGTCGCTGCGGGAGGTGTTTGTTTGGGATAATCTCTAACCTTCCGCTTACGCCATAACCGCGCGCTGTGCCGCGCTGGATCGATATGAAAGTTCTCCTTCACGCATGTGTTGCGGCAGCAACGGCTAGTGTGCTTCTCGCTACCACGTCGCCTGCCTTCGCCCAGAATTCTCCGGGCGTGCCGGGCGGTATCCTGCAAGATCAGTTCCGTCTTGCTGAGCATCCGCAGATGCCGTTCGCGGCGTCGGCGCCCTCGAACAAATACCAGTCCGACAAAAAGTCAGCCATGCGCAAGCGCGGCGACAACGGCGATCCGAACGGCTGTAATTTGCAGTGTCCTAAAGACGAATAAGCACGCGAGCTGGACTTTTTTGCGTGGTTCGTTTCTGGGTTCTGCTTTTGTGCTGTTGCAAGACGCCGGCATGCTGCCGGCGTTTTTGTTTGAGCCGTCTTGCTGGTATGTTGCGGCTCCGGCTCCGGCTCCGGCTCCGGCTCCGGCTCCGGCTCTGTCGCCTGGCGACGATTGCTTAAGGCTTTGCTGTGTGCCACATGTCCTTGAAGCCGTCGCCTTTCATGTCTCCCGCCTGCTTGTCTGCCGCGTAGCGATACAGCGGATGGCCTTTGTACGCCCATTGCTGTTTGCCGTCCGCGGACGGGATCAGGTTCCAGTCGCCTGACGGCTTGTCCGACGGGCCCGCCATGGCCGCCGGCCAGTTGCTCATGCAGCCGCCGGTGCAGGCGCTTACGCCGGGTGTCGTGTCTTTGTCGAAGGTATAGAGCGTCATGCCGTCCGCGGTCACGAAACGGCCGTCGATGACTTTCGGTGCTTCGGCAAAAGCGGTCTGTTGCAGGGCGAGGAGGGTCAGCGTGGAGAGGCAGAAGAGGGTCTTGCGCATGATGTCGGCTCCTGATTCTGGTGTTGGTTTCGCGGGGGACGCGGTGTACTGACGTGTGCGGGAAATAAACGATTTGCTGATGCGTTTATTCCCTTGGTTTGCATGGTTTTGGTGCTCGCCAGCGAAAAGGCCCGCTCAATGAGCGGGCCTTCTGTTTTTCTGTTTTATCCGCGGCCAACAAAAAACCCGCAAACAGCAGGCTGATTGCGGGTTTTGAGTCAAGCTTGAAACGATGTTCTGGTGGAGGCGGCGGGAATCGAACCCGCGTCCAGAAGCACTCTACGACTAGTTCTACATACTTAGTTCTATCATTTGATTTAACCACCACGACGCGGACGAACACGCTGCGTGACGGCGATTCACTAGATTTTCGACCTTGGCGTCGTGACGCCGCCAAGACTTAACTGACGTATATGACCTCTGTCGGTATTGCTACCGGTCTTGCGACTCTAGCCCGTCAGTGAACTAGGCAGAGGACGGCGGCCCTTAGGCTGCCAGTGCGAACGTTTCGTCGTTTGCAGTTACGTTTTTCCCATTGATTAACGAGGTGACGGGTCCTCGGTATGCCCTAGCCGCTTCGCAACCCCTGTCGAAACCAGGTCGCCCCCGCGGTTCGTTGCCCAAGACGTCTGGGCCAACGTACATTTTACAATAGTTTGACAGCCACGTCCTGACTGATTGCTTCGTCGCCTTGCTGTCTCATCAGCGCTGAGGCACTGCCACGGTCAAGCGGCAAAACGCTGCTTTGCACCGCGCTCGCCTGCGCGCTCAGCCGATATCGCGCAGCAGAGTCTGCAATTCAGCGGGCGATTGCACGACATGCTGCGCATGCCATTGCGTCGGCGGAATGTCGTTGCCGCAGTAACCGTAGGCGGCCGCGATAGTCTTCATGCCGGCCGCGAAACCCGCCTGCACATCGCGAAGGTCGTCGCCGACGTAGACGATGCGCTCCGGCGCGATACCCAGTTCGCGTGCGGCGTGCAACAAGGGCGCGGGGTGCGGCTTCGAATGGGGCGTCGTGTCGCCGCTCACCACGCATCCGGCACGTTCTTCGAGACCGAGTTGTGCGATCAGCGGCTCGGTGAGCCTTGCCACCTTGTTCGTCACGATGCCCCAGCGCACGCCCCGTGCGTCGAGATCGTCGAGCAATTCGGGGATGCCGGGAAACAGCGTGGTTTCGATGCACAAGTCTGCTTCGTAATTGGCGAGAAACTCCTCGCGCATCGACGCGAACTCGTGGTTGTCAGGACCGATGCCGAAGGCCCCGCCAATCAGTCCGCGCGCGCCCGCCGAGGCGAGCGGCCGCAGGTCCTCGAGCGGCACCATCTCGAGGCTGCGATCATGGCGCATTTTGTTGACGGCGGCCGCCAGATCGGGCGCGGTATCGGCCAGCGTGCCGTCGAGGTCGAACAGAACAGCCTGGCAAAGACCGAGCGCATCGTCGTTGTCTTCGCGTTGGGGCAGGGGCGTGGGATCGCTCATTGAGTGGATTGTGTCCGGCAGGTCGGGGCGGATCAGACGTCGCGGCGGCAGGCGAGCATGTAGTTCACGCTCGTGTCGTCGGACAGCGTGAAATGCTTGCTGAGCGGGTTATAAACGATGCCTTTGATGTCGGCTGTGCGCAGGCCGGCGGCGCGCACGAAGCTCGCCAATTCCGACGGGCGGATGAAGCGCGCGTAGTCGTGGGTACCCTTGGGCAGCATACGCGCGATATATTCGGCGCCGATCACCGCGAACAGATATGACTTGACGTTGCGGTTCAGCGTGGAGAAGAACACCCAGCCGCCCGGTTTCACCAGCGTCTTGCATGCCTCGACGATGGCAGCCGGTTCGGGCACGTGCTCAAGCATTTCCATGCAGGTGACGACGTCGTAAGTACCGGGTTCGCGGGCGGCCAGCGCTTCAGCGGCGATTTCTTCGTAACTAACGGTTACGCCACTTTCAAGGCTGTGAAGATCCGCCACGCCGAGCGCCTGGCTCGACAGGTCGATTCCCTTTACGTGCGCGCCCAATCCCGCCATCGACTCCGACAGGATGCCGCCGCCGCAGCCGATATCCAGCACGGTTTTGCCGGCGAGATGCGCATGCGCGTCGATCCAGCTCAGACGAATCGGATTGAGTTCATGCAACGGTTTGAATTCGGCGTTCGGGTCCCACCAACGATGCGCAAGGTCGCTGAATTTCTGCAGTTCGTGGGGATCGGCGTTGGTCATAGCGGAAGCTGCCTCGATGAGAGCGTTGAGCGGGCGCTCGAGGATAAACCCTGAGTATATAGGCCGGGCGGCGGGGCGGCAAAATGCCGCGCTACGGCTGGCCAATGCGCTACTGCCGGGCGGGCGGATGATGCTCGGAGGAGAGGGCGAGCAGCATCCGCAGCCGCGGCATAAAAAAAGCCCCGCCGAAGCGGGGCTTTGATACTGCGGTAACTTGTAGCTTACTGCTTCGAAGTACCGACAACTTCGACTTCCACGCGGCGATCCGGTGCGAGGCAGGCGATGAGTTGCTTGTGGTTCTTCTGGTTGCAACCGGTCGTGACCGGGTTGCGCTTGCCCTTGCCTTCCGTATAGATACGGTTGGATTCGATGCCCTTGCTGACCAGGTATGCCTTGACAGCTTGAGCACGGCGCAGCGACAGACGGTCGTTGTACTTGTCCGAACCGATACGGTCCGTGTAACCCGTTGCGACGACAACTTCCAGGTTCAGCGCGCCGATCTTCGATGCCAGATCGTCCAGCTTTTCCTTGCCAGCCGGCTTCAGGATAGCCTTGTCGAAGTCGAACAGAGCGTCAGCTTGATACGTAATCTTTTGGCTCGTAATAGCCGGTGCAGGTGCGACCGGAGCCGGCGGGGTCGGAGCCTGGGCAACCAGGGCGCCATCGCACTTAGCGTTGGCCGTTGCCGGCGTCCAGAATGCATCGCGCCAGCAAAGCTCGTTCGTGCCGTTCATCCACACGTATTCGCCGGTACCATTCACCCAGTTGTCGTTCGTAGCTTGTCGCGACGCCGGCACCGATTGCGCCATGGCGGATGCAGCCATAACTGCGGTAGCTGCAATGAACGCGAGCTTTGAAAGTTTATTCATATTTCTCCTCTCGAAATTGAGATTACCGCAGGTTTACTGCGAGCCTGTTGACGAAGACAAGTCATACATTGCTCGAAGTATAACATCGGTGTAGAACAAAAAACGTGCTGTGTAGACTTCGAGCAGTGTCTAACTCTTTGTGCGTTGGCATTTTGCCATATCGTTCCCTTCCAACGATAAAAAAATCTGCCCCCGATCAAATCGCCCTCCAATTGTGGTGCATGCGCAACAGAAGCAATCCGCTGGAGGCACCGCCAGTCATGGCTGAGCGGCGGATTGGCCCACGCACAAATCGCGCCTGCCCCGGCTCGGTCAGGGGGCGTTCAGGCGCCGTTCCGTCTCGCCTGCTAATAGGTATACGTACCCCAGCCGGGGGCGGATGCGCGGCATGTTAGAATCGCGTGATGCGTTGCGCCTGCAATGCTTACGCGAAGGCGCGGCGAGTTGGGCTTCAAGCGAGCTTCAAGCCGTCGCCTTGGCACGTAAAAGATACGGATAATGGATCAATTCGCCAAAGAGACTCTGCCAATCTCCCTAGAGGAGGAAATGCGCCGTTCGTATCTCGATTACGCGATGAGCGTGATCGTGGGGCGTGCGCTTCCCGATGTTCGCGATGGCCTGAAGCCGGTGCACCGGCGCGTGCTGTATGCGATGCACGAACTGAACAACGACTGGAACCGGGCTTACAAGAAGTCGGCGCGTATTGTCGGCGACGTGATCGGTAAATATCACCCGCACGGCGACACGGCTGTCTACGACACAATTGTCCGGATGGCGCAGAACTTCTCGTTGCGCTATATGCTGGTCGACGGCCAGGGTAACTTCGGTTCGGTCGACGGCGACAATGCCGCGGCAATGCGGTACACCGAAATCCGCATGGCAAAGATCGGCCACGAGCTGTTGGCCGACATCGACAAGGAAACGGTCGATTTCACGCCGAACTACGACGGCAGCGAAAACGAACCGGCCATCCTGCCGGCGCGTATTCCCAATCTGCTGATCAATGGCTCGTCCGGTATCGCGGTCGGCATGGCGACCAACATCCCGCCGCACAATCTCAATGAGGTTGTCGACGCATGTCAGCATCTGCTGAAAAATCCGGAAGCCACGATCGACGAACTGATCGAGATCATTCCGGCGCCTGATTTCCCGACCGCCGGCATCATCTATGGCGTGGCCGGCGTGCGCGATGGTTACCGCACCGGCCGTGGCCGCGTGGTAATGCGCGCGCTCACGCACTTCGAGGAGATCGACCGCGGCCAGCGCATGTCGATCATTGTCGACGAGTTGCCGTACCAGGTGAACAAGCGCTCACTTCTGGAGCGCATCGCCGAACTGGTCAACGAGAAGAAGCTCGAAGGCATCTCCGACATTCGCGACGAATCCGACAAGAGCGGCATGCGCGTCGTGATCGAGCTGAAGCGCGGCGAAGTGCCGGAAGTCGTTCTCAACAATCTATATAAGGCGACCCAGCTTCAGGACACCTTCGGCATGAACATGGTCGCGCTGGTCGACGGCCAGCCGAAGCTGCTGAACCTGAAGGAAATGTTGTCGTGCTTCCTGTCGCATCGCCGGGAAGTGCTGACGCGGCGCACTGTATACGAACTGCGCAAAGCCCGTGAACGCGGCCATGTGCTCGAAGGTCTGGCGGTTGCGCTTGCCAATATCGACGAGTTCATCGCGATCATCAAGGCAGCGCCGACTCCGCCTATCGCCAAGCAGGAATTGATGGCGCGTCCGTGGGATTCGTCGCTGGTGCGCGAAATGTTGTCGCGCGCTGAGACGGAAAACGCGTCGGTCGGTGGCCGTGAGGCTTATCGCCCTGACGGGTTGAATCCGTCCTTCGGTATGCAGTCCGACGGCCTCTACCGCTTGTCCGACACCCAGGCTCAGGAAATCTTGCAGATGCGTCTGCAACGCCTGACGGGTCTGGAGCAGGACAAGATCATCGGCGAGTACCGCGAAGTAATGGCGCAAATCGCCGACCTGCTGGACATTCTGGCTCGCCCGGAACGCATTACGGCGATCATCGTCGGCGAACTGACGTCGATCAAGGCTGAATTCGGCGACGCACGTCGCTCGAAGATCGAACTGAACGCAACCGAGCTGAACACGGAAGACCTGATCACACCGCAAGAGATGGTGGTGACCATGTCGCACGCCGGCTATGTGAAATCGCAGCCGTTGTCCGAATATAGTGCGCAGAAGCGGGGCGGTCGCGGTAAACAGGCCACGGCGATGAAGGAAGACGACTGGATCGACACGCTGTTCATCGCGAACACGCACGATCACATTCTGTGCTTCTCGAATCGTGGCCGCGTCTACAGCGTGAAGGTCTACGAAGTGCCGCAAGGTTCGCGGAATTCGCGCGGCCGTCCGATCGTCAATATCTTCCCGCTTCAGGACGGCGAGAAGATTACGGTTGTCTTGCCGGTGAAGGAATTCTCGGCTGACAAATTCGTCTTTATGGGCACCGCGTTAGGAACTGTAAAAAAGACGCCGCTGGAAGCCTTTGGTCGCGTGTTGCGTAAAGGTATTATTGCGGTCGGTCTGGACGACGGCGATTACCTGATCGGCGCCGCCATTACTGACGGCCAGCATGACGTGATGCTGTTCTCGGATTCCGGCAAGGCAGTGCGTTTCGACGAAAACGACGTCCGCCCGATGGGCCGTGAGGCGCGAGGCGTGCGTGGCATGCAACTCGAAGACGGCCAGAGCGTGATTGCCTTGCTGGTGGCCGGCGACGAGCAGCAGTCGGTGCTCACCGCAACCGAAAACGGCTACGGCAAGCGCACACCGATCATCGAGTACACCCGTCACGGGCGCGGTACGAAGGGAATGATCGCAATCCAGACCTCGGAGCGTAACGGCAAGGTCGTCGCCGCCACGCTGGTGGATCAGGAGGCGCAGATCATGCTGATCACCAATACGGGCGTGCTGATTCGTACGCGTGTATCGGAAATCCGCGAAATGGGGCGCGCAACCCAAGGTGTTACACTCATCAGCCTTGACGAAGGGACCAAGCTTTCAGGTCTGCAACAGGTTGCTGAGGCGGAAGCCGATATCGATGTGGAAGGCGACACCGAAGGTCCTGCCGAAGGCGACAACGGCGGTGAAGACGGTGGTGCGGCCTGATTCACGTCGGCAGCTTTCAGTCTCAGTTATTGGTTGAAAGCTGCGCAGGGAACAATGGCGTATCGGGCCGATACGCATCCCGCGCAGCTTGCAGTTCAAGTTAATTTCTCTTAGGGAGTAATGATGCAAAAACGATTCAAACAACTGATGTTGCTGGCTGCTCTCGTGCCGACCTTCGCTATGGCTCAAGCGCTTCAGAGCTCGGCCCCGGCGGCTCCGGCTGCTGCCGCTGCACCGGTTGATCCGGCCAAGCAGGCTGCAATCAAGGACCTGCTGGACGCAATCGACGCACAGAAGCTCGTTGGCGCAATTGGCAACAGCGCGCAGATGCAAGCCAAGCAACTGGTCCCGGCAATCCTGTCGGACGCCCTGAGCGAAAACAAGACGATGACGGACAAGCAGAAGCAGGCTTCCGTCCCGACGCTGCAAAAGAACGCAGTGCCGAAGCTGGTTGACGGCGCAGGCCAGGTGTTCGCAACGGACTCGTTCCGTCAAGACGCAATGCAAGCTCAGTACGACGCTTACGCGAAGTACTACAGCACGTCGGAAATCAAGGATCTGACCGCGTTCTACAAGAGCCCGACCGGCCGCAAGTTCATCCAGGTGCAAGACCAGGTTGGCCGCGACGTCGTGAATGGTTTGATGCAAAAGTACATGCCGCAATCGATCAAGGCAACGCGCGACCAGGCTGACAAGGAAGTCGCTTCGGTCAAGCCGGCTAAGTAAATCGGGTTTTAGCCCGAAGATCGAAAGGCAGCGCTGACATCGAGCCCGCCGCCGCCTGGCACGCCGTGCGGCGCGCCGGGTTTGGCGGGTTGGCGGTGACAATGCGATAATGGCCGTTTGCGCACACGCGCAGACGGCCATTTTCTTTTTGCGCGCGAAAATGTTGCCAGCTGCGTGTTGCCGAATACTTGCCGTCAAACTCGTGTTGTCGGGTTCGCGGCGCTGACTTTGCGGCGGCTGTCTTTGTGGCTGCCAACTTCGCCGATTTTTGCGCGATCTGTTCGTTTTTCGCGCCAGCTTCCAGGATCTCACGATGCGCGTCTTTAATTTCTCCGCCGGCCCAGCGGCCATGCCCGAAGAAGTGCTGCGTCAGGCAGCCGACGAGATGCTCGATTGGCAGGGCAGTGGCATGAGCGTGATGGAAATGAGCCACCGCGGCAAAGAATTCATGTCGATCCATGAGGAAGCGCTCGTCGACCTGCGTGAATTGCTCGACGTGCCCGCCAGCCACCGTATCCTGTTCCTGCAAGGCGGCGGCCTGGGCGAAAACGCCATCGTGCCGATGAATCTGATGGGCACAAAAGCGCGCGCGGATTTCGTCGTGACCGGTTCGTGGTCGCAAAAGTCGTTCAAGGAGGCGCAAAAGTACGGCACGGTGCATCTCGCGGCGAGCGGCCAAACGGCCGAGGGCTTTACGCGTGCGCCGGCGCGCTCGGAATGGCAACTGTCGGACGATCCCGCGTACGTCCATTTGTGCACCAACGAGACCATTCACGGCGTCGAGACGTTCGAGATTCCCGACCTCGGCGACATTCCGCTGGTGGCGGACGCTTCGTCGCACATCCTGTCGCGCCCGATGGACATCGCCAAATATGGCGTGCTGTTCGGCGGCGCGCAGAAGAATATCGGCATGGCGGGCGTGACGGTTGTGATCGTGCGCGAAGACATGCTGGGCCGCGCGCAAGCGATCTGCCCGTCGGCGTTTGAATGGAAGACTGTCGCCGAGAACAACTCGATGTACAACACACCGCCCACGTACGCGATTTACATCGCGGGGCTGGTGTTCAAGTGGTTGAAGAAGCAGGGCGGCCTTACCGCGATGGAAGCGCGTAACCTCGAAAAATCGAAGCTGTTGTACGACGCGATCGATTCGAGCAGCTTCTATCTGAACAAGGTCGAACGTGGCTCGCGCTCGCGGATGAACGTACCGTTTTTCCTCGCCGACGAGTCTCGCAACGAAGATTTCCTGGCCGGCGCGAAAGCGCGGGGAATGGTGCAGCTAAAGGGCCACAAGTCCGTCGGCGGCATGCGGGCGTCGATCTATAACGCTGTCCCGCTCGAAGGCGTCAAAGCGCTTGTCGAATACATGAGGGAATTCGAACAGCGCAGCGCCTGATTCTGTTTGATATTCAGGCGCGCGTATCCTTTCCAGCACGCATTTGTGCAGTAGCTACCGGCAGGGCCGTTTTCACGCATGGACGACGAACTCAATACCCGACTCAAGCCCCTTCGCGAACGCATCGATGCGCTCGACGCGCAGTTGATCGCGCTCCTCAATCAGCGCGCCGCGGTGGCGCTCGAAGTGGGCGAGGTGAAGAAGCATTTCAACGCACCGGTGTTCCGCCCCGAGCGCGAGCAGCAGGTGATCGCACGTCTGCAGGACATGAGCGATGGCCCGCTGGCCAGTGAGCATATCAGTGCAATCTGGCGCGAGATCATGGCCGCGAGCCGAGCGCTCGAAAAGACCATCAAGGCCGCGTATCTCGGCCCGGTCGGCACATATAGCGAACAGGCGATGCACGAATACTTCGGTCAATCGATCGAAGGTTTGCCGTGCCCGTCGATCGACGAAGTATTTCGCTCGGTCGAAGCCGGCGCAGCCGAATTCGGTGTTGTGCCGGTCGAGAATTCGACTGAAGGCGCGGTGTCGCGCACGCTCGATCTGCTGCTGCAAACCCAGCTCACGATCGGCGGCGAACTGGCCTTGCCGATTCACCACAATCTCCTGACGCTGAGCGGCGGCCTCACTGGGGTGAAGCGGGTGTGCGCGCACGCACAGGCGCTCGCCCAGTGCCAGCGCTGGCTCGCGACCAACGCGCCGCATCTCGAACGCCAGGCGGTGTCGAGCAATGCCGAAGCTGCGCGCATGGCGGCGGAAGACCCGACCGTTGCGGCCATTGCCGGCGATCGCGCGGCGACGCATTATGGTCTGCAGGTCGCTTACGCGCTGATCCAGGACGATCCGCACAACCGCACGCGTTTCGTGATGATCGGCAAGGAGCGCACTGGCGTCAGCGGGCACGACCAGACGTCGCTGATCGTTTCGGTGGCGAATGAACCGGGTGCCGTGTTCAAGCTGTTGGAGCCTTTGGCGCGCCATAGCGTATCCATGACCCGTTTCGAGTCGCGCCCGGCGCGTGTCGGCACATGGGAGTATTACTTCTATATCGACGTCGAAGGCCATCGTGACGAGCCGGCGGTCGCTGCCGCGCTGACCGAACTCGGCCAGAAAGCTGCGTTCCTGAAGATACTCGGCTCGTATCCGCGCGCCCGCTAATGTCTGTCGAGGCGCGCTCATGCCGTTCGAGCGCGCCTGTCGCGTATTCATCTACTACTAATTAGTCGTTCGGAGATTTTCATGACAACGTCCTTCGGTCCTTCCTATGTGCGCGCGATTGCGCCTTACATCGCCGGCAAGCCGATTTCGGAAGTGGCCCGCGAATTCGGCCTCGACGAAGCGACCATCGTGAAACTTGCGTCGAATGAAAATCCGCTGGGCATGCCGGAGTCGGCACAGCGCGCCATGGCGCAAGCGGCCAGCGAACTCGGCCGCTATCCGGACGCGAATGCGTTCGAACTGAAGAGTGCGCTGAGCGAGCGCTACGGCGTACCGGCCGACTGGATCACGCTCGGCAACGGCAGCAACGACATTCTCGAAATCGCCGCGCACGCGTTCGTCGAGAAGGGGCAGTCGATCGTCTACGCGCAATACTCGTTCGCGGTGTACGCGCTTGCCACGCAAGGCGTGGGTGCGCGTGCGATCGTCGTGCCGGCAGTCAAATACGGCCACGACCTCGACGCGATGCTCGCCGCGATCACCGACGACACCCGCCTGATTTTCGTCGCCAACCCGAACAACCCGACCGGCACGTTCATCGAAGGCGCGAAGCTCGAAGCGTTTCTCGATCAGGTGCCCCGTCACGTGGCCGTTGTGCTCGACGAGGCGTACACCGAGTACCTGCCGGAAGAAAAGCGCTACGACTCGATCGCATGGGTGCGCCGGTATCCCAATCTGCTGGTGTCGCGCACGTTCTCGAAGGCGTTCGGCCTCGCGGGTTTGCGGGTCGGCTTCGCCATCGCGCAGCCTGAGTTGACCGATCTGCTGAACCGTCTGCGTCAGCCGTTCAATGTGAACACGCTGGCGCAAGCCGCGGCCATCGCGGCGCTGAACGACAAGGCATTTCTGGAAAAGAGCGCGGCTTTGAACGCGCAAGGCTACCGCCGCCTGACAGAAGCGTTCGACAAACTCGGTCTCGAATATGTGCCGTCTGACGGTAATTTCGTGCTGGTGCGCGTCGGCAATGACGACGCAGCCGGCAACCGCGTGAACCTCGCGTTGCTCAAGCAGGGCGTGATCGTTCGTCCGGTCGGCAACTACGGTTTGCCGCAATGGCTGCGTATCACGATCGGCCTGCCGGAAGAAAACGAAGCGTTCCTCGCGGCGCTCGAAAAGACGCTTACCCCTGCGTAAGCAGTTGACCTTGACCCATGCGCCTCACTCTACGGATGGCGCGCTTTTTCTGTGATCGACGTGGCCGCGTTTTCTTTTAACAAGCTGGTGATTTTTGGTGTCGGCCTGATCGGCGGCTCGCTTGCGCGCGCGCTGCGTGAACGGGGTGAGCAGGGTGAGACGGCGGGCGCGCGCACGGTGATCGGCGTCGGGCGTTCGTCGGCATCGACGGCGCGCGCGTTGGAATTGGGCGTGATCGACCAATCCGCGGCGTTGACCGATGACACCGCGTTGCGTGCCGCGCTCGCCGGCGCGGATATCGTGCTGCTTGCGGCGCCAGTTGCACAGACGCAATCGCTGCTTGAGCGCATCGCGCCGTTTCTCGATGCAGACACCATCGTCACCGACGCCGGCAGCACCAAGTCCGACGTGGTTGCATCCGCCCGCTCGGCGCTCGGCGCGCGCATCGGCCAGTTCGTGCCGGGGCATCCGATTGCCGGCCGTGAAGCGAGCGGCCCGGACGCGGCGTTGCCCGATCTGTACGTGAATCGCAATGTCGTGTTGTGCCCGCTGCCGGAGAATGCGCCGGCAGCAGTCGAACGTGTCGCCGCGATGTGGCGCGCGACCGGCGCCTGTGTGCGGGACATGACGCCCGAGCAGCATGACCGCGTGCTCGCATCGGTCAGCCATTTGCCGCATGTTTTATCTTTCGCGCTGGTCGAGCAGATTCTCAACTCGCCCGACGCCGCGCTGAAATTCTCATTCGCCGCAGGCGGTTTCCGCGACTTCACGCGCATCGCTGCGTCGAGCCCGGAAATGTGGCGCGACGTGTGTGTAGCGAATCGCGCCGCGCTGCTCGACGAACTGGATGCGTACACGGCGGTGCTCGCACGCTTGCGCGCGGCGATCGAAGCCGCCGACGGCGCCGCGCTCGAAGCCGTGTTCGCACGCTCGCGCGTCGCGCGCAGCGAATGGCAGGAACAGCGCACTGCCGCGGCGGCACTCGGCGACGCCTCGAAATAACCGGAATTGGACTCAATCATGGAATTCCTCGATCTCGGACCATTTTCTCGTGCGTCCGGCACGGTTCGTTTGCCCGGCTCGAAAAGCATTTCGAATCGCGTGCTGCTGCTTGCGGCGCTCGCCGAAGGCGAAACGACGATCACGAATCTGCTCGACTCCGACGACACCCGCGTCATGCTCGACGCGCTCGAAAAACTCGGCGTGCGCCTGAAGCGCGAGGGCGATACCTGTGTCGTAACCGGTACGCGCGGCGCATTCACGGCCCGCACGGCTGATCTGTTCCTCGGCAACGCGGGCACGGCGGTGCGCCCGCTGACCGCAGCGCTCGCCGTGAATGGCGGCGACTATCGTATTCACGGCGTACCCCGCATGCACGAGCGGCCGATCGGCGATCTGGTCGACGGTTTGCGGCAGATCGGCGCGAGGGTCGACTACGAAGAGAACGAAGGCTATCCGCCGCTGCGGATTCGCCCGGCGCAAATCACGGCTGACGCGCCGATCCGCGTGCGTGGCGACGTGTCGAGCCAGTTCCTCACCTCGCTCCTGATGACGCTGCCGCTGTTGCGCACGGAAAGCGGCGTGAGCATCGTGCAGGTGGACGGCGAGCTGATCTCGAAGCCCTATATCGAGATCACGATGAAATTGATGGAGCGCTTCGGCATCAAGGTCGAGCGCCATGAATGGCATCGCTTCGTCGTGCCGGCGGGGCAGCGCTATCAATCGCCCGGCACCATCATGGTGGAAGGCGATGCTTCGTCGGCGTCGTATTTCCTCGCGGCCGGCGCGCTCGGCGGCGGCCCGTTGCGGGTGGAGGGCGTGGGTCGCTCCAGTATCCAGGGCGACGTCGGTTTTGCCGATGCGCTGATCAGGATGGGCGCAAACCTGCAGATGGGTGACGACTGGATCGAAGTGCGCGGTGTCGGCAACGACAACGGCAAGCTCGACCCGATCGACATGGACTTCAACCTGATTCCCGATGCCGCGATGACAATCGCCGTCGCCGCGCTGTTCGCGGACGGCACGACCACGCTGCGCAATATTGCGAGCTGGCGCGTGAAGGAAACCGACCGGATCGCCGCCATGGCTACCGAGTTGCGCAAGGTCGGTGCGAAGGTGCAGGAAGGCGAGGATTTCCTTGTCGTCACGCCGCCCGAAAAACTGATACCGAACGCCTCGATCGACACCTACGACGATCACCGCATGGCGATGTGCTTCTCGCTCGTGAGTCTCGGCGGCGTGCCGATCCGGATCAACGACCCAAAGTGTGTCGGCAAGACGTTCCCCGATTATTTCGAGCGCTTCACCGCGCTCGCTCAACCCTGATTCGCTCCCGAATCGACTGACGTGCGACTTTTTCGATGAAACCGATCCGTCCCTTTCACCAAACGCCCGTCATTACGATCGACGGCCCCAGCGCCTCCGGCAAAGGCACGGTGGCTACGCTGGTTGCCGCGAATCTCGGCTTCCATTTGCTGGATAGCGGCGCGCTGTACCGGCTGGCCGCGCTTGCCAGCATGCGCTACAACGTCATGCCGGATGACGCCGAGGCGCTGGTAAAACTGATCGACGATCTGCATATCACGTTCCGCGAGGGGCTGGCGCAGCTCGATGGCGCCGACGTATCCGCCGACATTCGCGCCGAGGAAGTCGGCAGCCGGGCCTCGGCGATCGCTGTGCACGCGCCCGTGAGAACCGCGCTGGTGGCCCGTCAGCGGGCTTTTCGCAAGGAGCCGGGGCTGGTTGCGGACGGCCGCGATATGGGCACGGTGATCTTCCAGGACGCCGTGTTGAAGGTATTCATGACCGCCAGCGTAGAGGCTCGCGCGGCGCGCCGGCATAAGCAATTGATCCAAAAAGGATTTTCTGCTAATATAGATGACTTGCTCCGGGATTTGCGTGAGCGCGACGAGCGTGACAGTCAGCGCGCGGCCGCGCCGCTCAAGCCTGCAGCGGATGCAAAGCTGCTTGATACCTCGGCGCTATCCATCGACCAGGCGGTCGAGCAGGTGGTGCAGTGGTATGAAGCATGGGTCCCGCATGCCTGATGTCCGATTGGCATCTGAGCAGTGGGCGCAGTAGAAGTAGGCGTTGTCAGTAGGTGCTCCGCGTATGTCGTGGAGCGTGTTTTAACCCCTTAACCCCGCGTGGCATTCGCACATAGCCGTTATTGCTGACCATCCGGCCAGCCGGGCACCGCGAGAACCATGCAAATTTTGATTTTTATGTCCGACCTGCAAACTTCCAACCCGAATACCGAATCTTTTGCGGCTCTGTTCGAAGAGTCGCTGACCAAGCAAGACATGCGCGCCGGCGAAGTGATCTCCGCCGAAGTCGTGCGTGTTGACCACAACTTCGTGGTCGTCAACGCTGGTCTCAAGTCCGAAGCCTACATCCCGCTCGAAGAGTTCCTGAACGACGCGGGCGAGGTAGAAGTGCAGGCGGGCGACTTCGTTTCCGTCGCGATCGACGCGCTGGAAAACGGCTATGGCGACACGATCCTGTCGCGCGACAAGGCGAAGCGCCTCGCTTCGTGGCTGTCGCTGGAAAAGGCTCTCGACAACAACGAACTCGTGACCGGCACGATCACGGGCAAGGTCAAGGGCGGCATGACCGTCATGGTCAACGGCATCCGCGCGTTCCTGCCGGGTTCGCTGGTTGACACGCGTCCGGTCAAGGACACGACCCCGTACGAAGGCAAGACGCTGGAATTCCGCGTCATCAAGCTCGACCGCAAGCGTAACAACGTCGTGCTGTCGCGCCGTGCCGTGATCGAAGCAACCCAGGGCGAAGAGCGCGCAAAGCTGCTCGAAACGCTGAAGGAAGGCGCGATCGTGGAAGGCGTGGTGAAGAACATCACCGATTACGGCGCGTTCGTGGACCTCGGCGGTATCGACGGCCTGCTGCACATCACCGACATCGCATGGCGTCGTGTGCGTCACCCGAGCGAAGTGCTGTCGGTTGGCCAGGAAGTCACCGCGAAGATCCTCAAGTTCGATCAAGAGAAGAACCGCGTTTCGCTGGGTATCAAGCAACTGGGCGACGATCCGTGGGAAGGCATTTCCCGCCGTTACCCGTCGGGCACGCGCCTGTTCGGTAAGGTCACCAACATCACCGACTACGGCGCATTCGTCGAAGTGGAATCGGGCATCGAAGGCCTGGTTCACGTGTCGGAAATGGACTGGACGAACAAGAACGTTGCACCGTCGAAGGTTGTTCAGCTGGGCGACGAAGTCGAAGTCATGGTTCTCGAAATCGACGAAGACCGCCGCCGTATCAGCCTCGGCATGAAGCAATGCAAGCCGAACCCGTGGGACGACTTCAGCCGCAACTTCAAGAAGGGCGACAAGCTGCAAGGCGCAATCAAGTCGATCACCGACTTCGGCGTCTTCATCGGTCTGCCGGGCGGCATCGACGGTCTGGTTCACCTGTCGGACCTGTCGTGGTCGGAAACGGGCGAAGAAGCCGTTCGCAAGTACAAGAAGGGCGACGAAGTGGAAGCGATCGTTCTCGGCATCGACGTCGAGAAGGAACGCATTTCGCTGGGCATCAAGCAGCTCGAAGGCGACCCGTTCAGCAACTTCGTTGCAATGAACGACAAGGGTTCGATCGTCGACGGCGTGGTCAAGACGGTAGATGCGAAGGGTGCAGTGGTTACGCTGTCGGCTGAAGTCGAAGGCTACCTGCGCGCTTCGGAAATCGCACAAGACCGCGTGGAAGATGCTCGCAACGTGCTGAAGGAAGGCGACAAGGTCAACGCGATGATCATCAACATCGATCGCAAGTCGCGTGGTATCAACCTGTCGGTCAAGGCCAAGGATTCGGCTGAGCAACAGGAAGCGATCCGCGGCCTGGCTTCGTCGGACTCGAGCTCGGCTGCTACCGGCACGACGAACCTCGGCGCGCTGCTGAAAGCCAAGCTCGACGGTCAGAACCAGTAATTGAGGAACGCCTCCAAACCTGGCGCTTCGCGCGCCAGGGCCTTGCGAGGGGATTTCCTTCGGGGCATCCCCCAAGGGGACTTCCTTCGGGGCGAGAATATGGGGGCGGCCCGGCGTTTTCTTGAGAGGTCTGCTGCAGTATGACCAAATCGGAATTGGTCGCCCAGCTGGCTACGCGATTTCCGCAGCTTGTACTTAAAGATGCGGATTTTGCGGTGAAGACGATGCTTGATGCGATGTCGGAGGCGCTTGCCAACGGTCATCGGATTGAAATTCGCGGCTTCGGCAGCTTCGGCCTTAATCGTCGTCCGTCCCGTGTCGGGCGTAATCCGAAGTCGGGTGAGAAAGTGCTGGTACCTGAGAAGTATGTACCGCACTTCAAGCCGGGCAAGGAATTGCGCGAGCGGGTGGACCGACGTTCTGGCGAACCGCTGAAGGCCGATGAGCCGGATGACGACGACCTGTAAATGCTTCGCTGTGCGGTTCGCAGCATGGCATTGGTAGCGTCAGCGGCCAAAGCCAGATGGCAAAAGACCAGAAAAAGCGCCTTCGGGCGCTTTTTTTTCGCCCGCAGTTTCCCCTGCGTCAGTCCGCTATCGCCAGTTCCTGCCCAGCGGCAAGGGCATACATTACAATACGGGTCACTTCGGCGCGGGCAACACCGTGGCGCGACGCGTCATCAAGCCGGCGTCACCCCGCAACTGCCGTCAAGAGACCTATTCATGAAATTTATCGTCTGGCTGATCCGTGTGCTGGTGTTCGTGCTCCTGCTGGTGCTCGCGCTCTCCAATACACAACCTGCTACGCTGAATTTCCTCGCCGGCTACGCGTGGTCGGCGCCTTTGATTCTGATCGGCCTCGCGTTCTTCGTGGTGGGGCTGCTGGCCGGACTGGTGTCGTCGATGCCGGCCATGGTGCGCCTGCGCATGGAGAATGGACGCCTGAAGCGCGAGTTGCGTGTGGCGCGCGAAGCCCCTGTCGTGGTCGAACAACCGCCCATGCCGCCGCTGATCTAAGTTGTCTGCTGCCGCGCCTCTGAAGCGCGGCTTTCCGTTTCCGCCGTCCCGCACATTTGCATTAATCGCATGGATCTAGACTTCTGGTGGCTGCTTGTCATACCCGTCGCTTTTGCGTTCGGCTGGATGGCTGCACGCTACGACCTCAAGACGCTGTTGTCAGAAAGCGCCAACTTGCCGCGTTCGTATTTTCGCGGCCTGAACTTCCTGCTCAATGAGCAGCCTGACCAGGCGATCGACGCCTTTATCGAAGTCGTCAAGCTCGACCCGGAAACGATCGAGTTGCACTTTGCGCTCGGAAATCTGTTCCGCCGCCGGGGTGAGACGGACCGCGCGATTCGCGTGCATCAGAACCTGCTGAGCCGCACCGATCTGCCGGTCACGGAGCGCGATCACGCGCTGTACGAACTGGGGCAGGATTTTCTGAAGGCCGGCTTGCTCGATCGCGCCGAGGAGACTTTCAGCTCGCTCGAGACCGGCAATTACGCGCTGGGTGCCCAGCGTGCGCTGCTAACCATCTACCAGATCGAGAAAGACTGGGTTAAGTCGATCGACACCGCGCGCCATCTGGAAACCATGGGCGCCGAGTCGCTCGACAAGGAAATCGCGCAGTTCCATTGCGAGCTTGCCCAGGAAGCGCTGCAGCAGAAAAACGCCGACGAGGCACGCCGTCAGCTCGGTTTTGCGTTGAAGGCAAACCCGACCAATGTACGCGCCACGATTCTGTTCGGCGACGTCGACGCGTCGGCCGATTCGCAAGATGCGGCCATTGGGCAATGGCGGCGCGTCGAGGAACAGAATTCCGCCTATTTGCCGCTCGTCGCGGAAAAGCTGATGAAGGCCTATGAGGCGCTCGGCCGTCCGCAGGATGGTGCCGATCTGCTCACCACGTGGGTGGACCGCTATCCGTCGAGTGATCTGCTCGACGTGGCCTATCAGCATATTGCCGCGGTACGTGGACCCGACGCCGCGCATGCGCTGGCGCGCTCGCAGATGCAGAAATCGCCGAATCTGGCAGGCATGACACGTCTTCTGGAAGCTCAGGAAGCCGTCGCGGAAGAGCCACGGCGCAGCGAGCTCGGATTGATGCGCACGCTGATTCGCCAGCGCACCAAGAATCTGCCACGGTATACGTGCCAGAATTGCGGTTTCAGGGCGCGGCTGTTCTATTGGCAGTGCCCGGGCTGCAGCGGTTGGGAAACCTATGCGCCGCGCCGCGTCGAACCGATTACGGCGTCGAATTGATAGCGAATGCAATCGTATAGCCGCGCCGCAACGACGGCGGACCGTCGGGCGGATTAGGCCGGGCGAGATCATGACGGCCTTGTTCACTACGAGAAACCCTCACCGGAACCCTCTACCGGAAAGCGTATGAAAATCACCATTATTGGCACGGGCTACGTTGGCCTCGTCACCGGCGCGTGCCTCGCTGAAATCGGCCATGACGTTTTCTGTCTCGACGTCGATCCGCGCAAGATCGAGATCCTCAACAACGGCGGCGTACCGATCCACGAACCGGGTTTGCTGGAAATCATCGCCCGCACGCGGCGTGCGCGCCGCATCACGTTTTCGACGGATATCGAAGCGAGCGTGGCGCACGGCGAGGTGCAGTTCATCGCGGTCGGCACGCCGCCCGACGAAGACGGCTCGGCCGACCTGCAATATGTGCTCGAGGCGGCGCGCAATATCGGCCGCACGATGAATGGCTTCAAGGTGATCGTCGACAAATCGACGGTGCCGGTCGGCACTGCGCAACGCGTACGCGCGGTGGTCGAAGAGGAACTGGCCAAGCGCGGGCTCGCCAGTAGCGAACAGCACCGCTTCTCGGTGGTGTCGAACCCTGAGTTTCTGAAGGAAGGCGCCGCCGTCGACGATTTCATGCGCCCCGATCGTATTGTGCTCGGCAGCGACGAAGACGAAGCCGGCCTGCGCGCGCGCGAACTGATGAAGCGCCTGTACGCGCCGTTCAACCGCAATCACGACCGCACCTTGTACATGGACGTGCGCTCGGCCGAATTCACAAAGTACGCAGCCAATGCGATGCTCGCCACGCGCATCTCGTTCATGAACGAGATGTCGAATCTGGCGGACCGGGTCGGTGCGGATATCGAAGCAGTGCGTCGCGGCATCGGCTCGGACCCGCGTATCGGCTACCACTTCCTGTATGCCGGTGCCGGTTACGGTGGTTCGTGTTTCCCGAAAGACGTGCAGGCGCTGATCCGCACCGCCGCTGAAACTGGCCACAATCTGCGCATCCTCGAAGCGGTCGAGGAAGTGAACTACAAGCAGAAGGACGTGCTGGTTCGCAAGATTACGAGCAAGCTCGGTGAAGATCTGAGCGGCCGTACGTTCGCCGTCTGGGGTCTCGCGTTCAAGCCGAATACCGACGACATGCGCGAGGCGCCGAGCCGCCGCGTGATCGCTGAATTGCTGGCGCGTGGCGCTCAGGTCCGCGCATACGATCCCGTGGCGGTGGCCGAAGCGCGCCGCGTGTTCGCGCTCGATTTGCACGATGCACCGGATCAGCTTGCGCGTCTGCATTTCGCCAGTACCCAGGACGAAACGCTCACCGGCGCTGACGCGCTGGTGGTTGTTACCGAATGGAAGGAATTCAAGAGCCCCGATTTCGTGTATCTGAAATCAGTGCTGAAATCGCCACTGATTTTCGACGGCCGCAATCTGTACGAGCCGGACGCAATGACCGAGCTCGGCATCGACTATCACTCGATTGGACGACCTTATGCCCAGCCCTCTGAACTTCCGGCCGGTGTCCCCAGCAATGCATGAGGCTGCTGCTCAGTCCGTACCCGCGACGCTGACCGTGGTGCCGCGCGAGCGCCTCGGCGCGGCGCGCGTACTGGTGGTCGGCGACGTGATGCTCGATCGCTACTGGTTCGGCGACGTGAACCGGATTTCGCCAGAAGCGCCGGTGCCGGTCGTGCATGTGCAGCGGCAGGAAGATCGTCTTGGCGGCGCGGCGAACGTGGCGCGCAATGCGGTGGCGCTCGGCGCGCAGGCGGGACTGCTGTGCGTGGTTGGCCACGACGAACCCGGTGAGCGCATCGTGCAACTACTCGGGGAAAGCGGTGTGGTGCCGCACCTGGAACGCGATCCGGACTTGCTCACCACCATCAAGCTGCGCGTGCTGTCCCGTCAGCAGCAATTGCTGCGCGTCGACTTCGAAAACTCGCCGGCGCATGAAGTGCTGCTCGCGGGCCTTGCGCGATTCGACGACCTGTTGCCGTCGCACGACGTGATCCTGATGTCCGATTACGCGAAGGGCGGCCTCACGCACGTCACGCAGATGATCGCGAAGGCACATGCGGCGGGCAAGCCGGTGCTGGTCGACCCGAAGGGCGACGACTGGGAGCGCTATCGTGGCGCCACGCTGATCACGCCGAATCGTGCCGAGTTGCGCGAGGTGGTCGGACAGTGGAAGTCCGAAGAAGATCTGATCGCGCGCGTGACTAAACTGCGCGCCGATCTCGAGTTCAAGGCGTTGCTGCTGACACGCTCGGAAGAGGGCATGACGCTCTTCTCCGGCGACGGCATCCTGCACGCTTCGGCCGTTGCGCGCGAAGTGTATGATGTATCGGGCGCGGGCGACACCGTGATCGCCACGCTCGCCGCCATGCTGGGCGCGGGCCTGACGCTGGTCGAAGCGGTTGGACTCGCGAATCGCGCGGCCGGCATCGTGGTCGGAAAACTCGGCACCGCCACGGTCAACTACGACGAACTCTTTCATTGACGCGGCCCGCGGATTCTTCTTTGCGCGCTCCGGTTTCAGCGGCGCGAGGAAGAGCCGGGGGCGTCAACTGAACTTGCCGATTGGAGTCGGCGCCGACTCCGATCCCATGTAAAGCTCATTACCGCAGGATCATCATGACCCTCATCGTCACCGGCGCGGCCGGCCTGATCGGCAGCAATCTCGTGAAGGCGCTCAACGAGCGCGGCGAACAACGCATCATCGCGGTTGATAACCTCACGCGCGCGGACAAGTTCAAGAATCTCGTCGACTGTGAGATCGACGATTATCTCGACAAGACCGAATTCGTTGAGCGCTTCAAGCGGGGCGACTTCGGCAAGGTGCGAGCGATTTTCCATGAGGGCGCCTGCTCGGACACGATGGAGACCGACGGCCGCTACATGATGGACAACAACTTCCGCTATAGCCGTGAAGTGCTCGACGTCTGTCTCGCGCAGAACGTCCAGTTTCTGTATGCATCCTCGGCGGCAACGTATGGCGGTTCGAGCCGCTTTGTCGAGGAGCGCGAAGTCGAGCAGCCGCTGAACGTATACGGTTATTCGAAGTTCCTGTTCGACCAGGTGATTCGCCGCGTGCTGCCCAGCGCGAAGAGCCAGATTGCCGGTTTCCGCTATTTCAACGTGTACGGGCCGCGTGAGACGCATAAGGCGCGCATGGCGTCGGTGGCGTTTCACAACTTCAACCAGTTCCGTGCGGAAGGCAAGGTCAAGCTGTTCGGCGAATACAACGGTTACGCCGCCGGCGAACAGACGCGCGATTTCGTCTCTGTCGAAGACGTGGTCAAGGTGAACCTGTTTTTCTTCGACAATCCGGACAAGTCGGGCATCTTCAACCTGGGCAGCGGGCGTGCCCAGCCGTTCAACGACATCGCGAGCACCGTGGTCAACACGCTGCGTGCATTGAACAATGAACCACCGTTGTCGCTTGCGGAGCAGGTGCAGCGCGGGCTGATCGAATACATTCCGTTCCCCGACGCGTTGCGTGGCAAATACCAATGCTTCACGCAAGCCGACCTGACGAAGCTGCGTGCCGCCGGCTACGAGGCGCCGTTCCTGAGCGTGCAGGAAGGTGTCGACCGCTACGTACGTTGGCTATTCGGCCAGGTGTAAATCTTTCGGATACCTCTTTAAACTGGAATCTCCCGGTTGGTGATGGTCGCCAACCGGTTGTACGAGGGAGATTCCATATGTTTCGAAAAATTCTGGTTACCGCGGCCATGCTCGCCGCTTTCGGCCACGCGTATGCGGCGGTCGACGTCAACACGGCTAACGAGGATGCGCTGCGCGGCATCAAGGGCATCGGTCCTGCCAAAGCGAAAGCCATTCTCGAAGAGCGTTCAGCGCATGGTCCATTCAAGGACCCGGCCGATCTCGGCAAGCGCGTCAAAGGCATGGGCGGGCATACCGTCGAGCGCCTGCAGGCGGAGGGTCTCGCTGTCGGTCCGGCTGGCGCGGCTGCTAACACGCAGGCTGCGGCGTCTGCACAGAGCAAAGGCGCGGCCGCTGCGGGCAATGGTGCCAACGCGGCTAACTCGACTGGCGCGGCCGCAACCTCAAAGAACGCCACTGTGGCGGTAAAGAAATAACCTGACGCGGGCCGTGCGCGCGAGGCGGGTCACCTCAGCGCGCCCGGTCCCGCATCTCGTTAGTTACCGTCGTTCCCCTTCATGGTCGGAGTGGGTAAAAACACTCCTTCAGCTGTCATGCAGATGACTGGCTCCCGCGGTTCTCAGCCGCGGGCTTTTTGTGTTGAGGACGCCCGGCGTCCAGCGCTTGCATCCATACGCGCAGAAGGGCCGCGCGGCAGCCGCGTACACGGTGGTTTAGAATCAGCAGATTGAAGACCCCGCGCATGGACAGCACCAGAACCCAAATGGCTTACAAAACGATTGAAGACACTATCGGCAATACGCCGCTCGTGCAACTCGTCCGGCTTGCTGATGACGAGATTCGCAGCCGCAATAATGTGATTCTTGCCAAGCTCGAGGGCAACAATCCCGCGGGTTCGGTGAAGGACCGCCCGGCGCTGTCGATGATCAAGAAGGCGGAAGCACGCGGGCGCATCAAGCCGGGCGACACGCTGATCGAATCGACCAGCGGCAACACGGGCATCGCGTTGGCCATGGCGGCAGCGATCCGCGGCTACAAGATGGTGCTGATCATGCCCGAAGACCTCTCGGTGGAGCGTCGTCAGAGCATGGCTGCCTATGGCGCGCAGATCGTGCTCACACCGGTGACGGGCGGCATGGAATACGCGCGCGATCTGGCTGAACAGATGCAGCGCGAAGGCAAGGGCATCATCCTCGATCAGTTCGCAAACCCGGACAATCCGGCCGCGCACGTCGAAGGCACGGGTCCAGAAATCTGGCGCGACACTGAAGGGCGCATCACGCACTTTGTCTCGTCAATGGGCACGACCGGCACGATCATGGGCGTATCCACCTATCTGAAGGAACAGAATCCGGCGATCGAAATCATCGGCGCGCAGCCGGAAGAGGGTTCGCGCATTCCGGGCATCCGCAAGTGGCCGGAAGCCTATTTGCCGAAGATTTTCGACCGCAGCCGCGTGGACCGCGTCGAGAACGTGGGACAGGCCGCCGCTGAAGCGATGGCGCGGCGTCTCGCCTCGGTTGAAGGAATCTTCGCCGGCATCTCGTCGGGCGGAGCCTGTGAAGTGGCGCTGCGCATCGCACGCCAGGTCGAAAACGCGACGATCGTGTTTATCGTGTGCGATCGGGGAGACCGGTATCTGTCTACGGGTGTGTTCCCGGCCTGATTGCGCCTCGGCGCATCGGGCGGCCTGCGAACCGGGTTGCCCAATAGAAAAAGCGCCGGTTTAACCGGCGCTTTTTTGTCGCGTGCTACCTGTTCGTGACGCGGTGACTGTCTGACAAGCCGGTGTCCAGCACTCGCCGCTCAGCTTATTGAGAAGCCGCGCCCGGTGCCGCCGCGTTGCTGTTGGTGCTGCTGCTGGCGTTTGCAGCGTCGCTCGCTTCCATCTGTGCCTTGACCCGCTGTCCGAGTTGATAAACCGCGAGTGCGTAAAAGAAACTGCGGTTATAGCGCGTCAGCACGTAGAAATTCTTCAGGCCCAGCATGTACTCGGTGCCGCGCCCCGGCGAGGGCAGGTCCACCACCGTCACCGGCGTGCCGGCTTCCGCCGCGATATCGACACCCGGCTCGTTCAGCAGCAGTCCGGCCCGGAGCAATTGGTCCAGCGGCCAATGCGGCTCTGGCTTGCCGTCGGCGGCTGCTTGCGCCACGCCGAGGCTGCCGGCATCCGAGCCGATCTTCCACACTACCGGCCGGCCGTTTTCCCAGCCGTTCTGGCGCAGATAATTCGCCACACTGCCGATCGCATCCGCCTGGCTCGTGCGCAGATCGATCTGTTTGTTGCCGTCGTAGCTCACCGCATATTCCACGATGCTGCTCGGCAGGAACTGCGGAATCCCGATCGCGCCGGTGTAGGAGCCGAGCACGGTGGTCGGATCGATTTGCGAATCGCGCGTCCACACCAGGTAGTCTTCGAGATTCTTGCGGAAGGTTGCCTGGCGATCCGCGCGATTGGCGGTATTCGGATAGTCGAAGGTGAGCGTGGTCAGCGCGTCGAGCACACGGAAGTTGCCCATGAAGCGCCCGTAAATCGTCTCCACGCCAATAATGCCGACGATCACTTCCGGCGGTACGCCGAACTCTTCATAGGCGCGCTGCAGCGTGGCCTGGTTGGCGCGCCAGAAGCGCACGCCGGCGTTGATGCGCACCGGGTCGAGAAAGCGCGATTGATACACGCGCCAGTTCTTGATCGAAGGCGAAGGCGACGGCGTCACGAGCTTGACCGCGGTAGCCGAATAGCTCACGCGCGCGAAGAGGGCGTGTAATGCTGCTTCGTCGAAGTCATAGCGCGCTGTCATGTCGCTGATGAACGCGTCCACGTTGGGATTGTTCGCGTAGCGCTGCGGAATGATCTCTTCTTCGAAGGTTTGCCCTTGCGGTACCGCCGCTTGCGGTTGGCCTTGCGCCAGCAGCAACGGCTTCTTCGCGGCGCTTTGCGCCATCGCCGGAGTGGTTGCCATGAACATGCACGATGCGACAGATAGTGCGGCGGCCGCGGTCTTCGTGCGTAGCCGGTTTCGTGCAGACAGAGCAAGCTTGACGGTCATAGTGAGCTGGAGGCGCAGTGCGAAAGAGACAGGGGAAAACGGATCGGGGCAGTATACCCGACGCCCTCCGCAAAACTGTGCCCGGCGCGTCACAGTCGCATCGTGTGGTAACTTCGTAAATGTTGGTGCGCCAGGTGCGCGCGCCCTGGACGGAGACACGCCGCGCGCGCTTTGAGAGCGCCGCGCCGCAAACGAGAATCATGGCAACAGGCTTTTATTCCCACGCCGACTGTTTGCTGCACGATATGGGGCAATGGCATCCAGAATGCCCGGCGCGCCTGCAGGCAATCGAAGATCAATTGATCGCGAGCCGCATCGACTCGCTGATCGAGCGCGAATCGCCGCCGCTCGCCGAAGAAGCCGCGCTGTTGCGTGTGCATACGCAAGCCCACGTCGACTACATCCGCAGCCGTTCGCCCGAGGAGGGTCTCGCGGAAATCGATCCCGACACGTCGATGAACCCGCACACCTTGCAGGCCGCGTTGCGCGCGGCCGGTGCCGCGGTGGCCGCGACGGACGCCGTGATCGAAGGCCGCTACGACAACGCGTTCTGCAGCGTGCGCCCGCCTGGCCACCATGCGGAGCCGGCACGCGCGATGGGTTTCTGTTTTTTCAACAACGTGGCGATCGCCGCGCGTCATGCGCTCGAAGTGCACGGCATGCAGCGCGTGGCGATCATCGACTTCGACGTCCATCACGGCAATGGCACCGAAGCGGCCTTTTCGGGCGATTCGCGTGTGCTGATGTGCAGCATCTTCCAGCATCCTTTCTATCCGTTCACCGGCGCTGATAATCAGGCGCCCAACATGTGCAATGTGCCGATGCCGGCGCGCTCGAAAGGCATGGCGGTGCGCGAGGTCGTGGACATGCTGTGGCTGCCGCGCCTGCATGAGTTCAAGCCGGAGATGCTGTTCATCTCGGCCGGCTTCGACGCGCATCGCGAGGACGATCTCGGCAACATGGGTCTTGTCGAGGACGACTACGCGTGGATCACCGACCAGGTGCGCGAGATCGCGAACCGCTATGCGCGTGGGCGGATCGTCAGCTGTCTCGAAGGGGGCTACAACCTGTCGGCCCTCGGGCGCAGCGTGGTTGCGCACGTGCGCGCGCTGGCCGGAATCTGATCCGCCGCGCCACAGGCACAGGCGTTGCCCGAATGCCGTGAACCGCATGAATTCAACGAGGAGCGAGCCATGAATGCCGATGCGCGCAGTGCTTCGCTGGTCGACATCGAACACGACGCGTACGGCGTGCCGGGCGTCGTCCGTTTGACGATGAATCGGCCGGATGCCTTCAATGCGCTCTCCGAAGCCCTCCTCGACTCATTGCACTCGGCGCTGACGGCGCTGGCGCAGTCCAATGCGCGGGTGGTCGTGATCGCCGGCGCCGGCCGCGCCTTTTGTGCCGGACACGATCTCAAGGAAATGCGCGCTGCGCCATCGCTGGCCTACTACCAGGCCTTGTTCGCGCGTTGCACGAAACTGATGTTGGCCATCCAGCGGTTGCCGCAACCGGTGATTGCGCGCGTCCATGGCATCGCCACGGCAGCGGGCTGTCAACTGGTCGCGATGTGCGATCTGGCCGTTGCCGCCGACACCGCGCGCTTCGCCGTCTCGGGTGTCAACCTGGGTCTCTTTTGCGCCACGCCCTCGGTGCCGCTGTCACGCAACCTGTCCCGCAAGGCGGCGCTCGAAATGCTGCTCACCGGCGATTTCATCGACGCCGTGGAGGCGAAGCAGCAAGGCCTGGTGAATCGCGTGGTGCCGGCGGATGCGCTCGACGCCGAGGTCGCGCGGCTCGCGAAGAGCATCTGCGCGAAACCTGTCGAAGCGGTGAGCGCCGGCAAAGGTCTGTTCTATCGCCAGCTCGAAATGGGCATTGAAGCGGCGTATCAGCTAGCCGGCCAGACCATGGCCTGCAACATGATGGACGACTCGGCGCTAGAGGGGGTGCAGGCGTTCATCGACAAACGACCGCCCGGCTGGAAGCGCTAGCCGGGTTGGCCCGTTCTTGGCCGGGCCGGGTTCGGCACTCAGGTGTGTGGAGTTCCGAGGCTCCGGCATGCCGCCTGGCGCTCAGGCTTTCGGCAAGCGCTTCTGGATCCAGTCGATCAGCGCGCCAATGACCCGATCCCGGTCGAGATCGTTCATCGTCTCGTGATAGCTGTCTTCGTGCATCGTGAGCGTTTTGTCGGGCGAACCCGCGTGCGCGCCAAAATCGCGGCTGCCCTCGGGTTCGGTGAGCTTGTCGGCGGTGCCGTGATACACCAGCAGCGGCACGCGTAGTCCAGCACGGCCGCGTTCGATGCGCGCCATCGCCAGCAGCAACTCCGCGCCCGTACGTGCGGGAATCGCGCCGTGATGCACCAGCGGATCGTTGCGGTTGGCGTCCACCACGGGCTGAAGCCGCGACAGCAAAGCCGCGTCGATTTTCATCGCCGGGAAGGTCGGCCAGATGCGGCTGATCACCTGGCTCACCTTGAGCATCCAGCGCGGCACGTCGCGGCCCGGTGCGAGCGCGGGACTCGACAGGATCAGACCACTGAGCCGGCGCCCGCTCGTTTCGAGCCGCTCGATCGCGTATAGCGCCGCGACCGCGCCACCCATGCTGTGGCCCATCAGGAACAGCGGGGCGCGACTCGTTGCTGCTGCGTCGAGCAAGGCTTGAGCGTCGAGCAAATAGTCGTCGAAGCGATTCACCCACACGCGTTTGCCTGGCGCATGCCCATGCCCGCGCAAATCGATGGCGACGAGTTCAATGCCGGCCGGATTCAGTCGATCCGCCAGCGCGGCGTAACGCCCCGCATGCTCCGCGAGCCCGTGCACCAGCGCGACTGTGCCGCGCAATGGCGTCGTGGCGGGCCAGCGATACAAGGGCAGTTCGATGCCGTCGCTCGTCGTAACGGTCGAACGTAGCGCAGTGCCGCCTTTCGGGGCGTCCGTAGGAGCGGCCGCTGCGGGCTGCGCATTGCCGGGTCGAGTCGTTTCCATGGCTGCCCTTTGTCCTGAACGTGTCCTGATTTCGATTGGCCCGATCATAGTCGCAGCGGCTGCGTGCACGCGAGCATCTCGCGCCGGGCATGCCTCTAATGCTTTATGGTTATGAAAAGATCGTAATTGATTATTAAAGAGAATGACGGCGCTGCGGTAGAATCGCGGGCTCAAATGCCAATAAAAGCAACGGCGGCTGCTTGTCGGGAGCGCACAACGCTCGTTGGCAGACTCCGCCGTTTTGTTTTCCATGATCGAAATACGCAATATTTCCCAGCGGTTTGCCGGGCCCCGGGGCTGGGTCGAGGCGCTGCACAACGTCAATCTGTCGATTCCGGCGGGTGAGGTGTTCGGCATCATTGGCCGCAGCGGTGCGGGCAAGAGTACGCTCGTGCGCACCATCAACCTGCTGACGCGCCCGAGCGAGGGCAATATCGTCGTCAACGGCCGCGATCTGACCACGCTGCCCGCCGCGCAATTGCGCGAGGCGCGGCGCGAGATCGGCATGATTTTTCAGCACTTCAATTTGTTGTCGTCGCGCACGGTGTACGACAACGTGGCGTTGCCGCTCGAACTTGCCGGCATGAAGCGCGACGAGATCGAGGCGAACGTGTTGCCGCTGCTCGAACTGGTCGGCCTGTCGGCGCAGAAGGATCGTTATCCGGCGCAGATCAGCGGCGGGCAGAAGCAGCGCGTCGGCATCGCGCGGGCGCTGGCGAGCAAGCCGAAGGTGCTGCTCTCAGACGAAGCGACCTCGGCGCTCGACCCCGAAACCACGCGCGCGATCCTCGAGTTGCTCAAGCGCATCAATCGCGAACTGAACCTGACGATCGTACTCATCACGCACCAGATGGACGTGATCAAGCAGGTCTGCGACCGTGTCGCGGTGCTGGATGCAGGCCGTGTGGTCGAAGAGGGCAAGGTTATTGACGTGTTCCTGCAACCGCATCATGAAGTCACGCGCGCGCTGATCGGCGACGTGATCGCGCAGGAACTGCCGCCCGCGATGAAGGCGCGCGTGGCTGAGCGCCTGAAGACCGGCAGTGGCCATTTGCTGCGCCTCGCGTTCACCGGCTCGGGTGTCGATCAGCCGATTCTGTCGGAAACGATTCGCCGCTACGAACTCGACTTCAACATCCTGCACGGCCAGATCGACGAGATCCAGGGGCAGGCGTTCGGCTCGCTCGCCGTGCTCGCGGGTGGCGAACCGGCGAAGGTGGCGCAGGCGCTGACGTATCTGCGCGAACAGGGCGTGGTGGTAGAGGAGCTGTCGTATGTTGAGTGAAATGTTCGATATGTTCGTCCAGTCGTTCTGGGAAACGCTCGTGATGGTGGGCATTTCGGGGCTGGTCGGCGCCGCGGTCGGTTTGCCGCTCGGCGTGCTGCTGTATCTGACGGATCGCCAAGGCGTGCTGCAGAACATCGCCGTGAATCGGGCTATGGGGGTGATCGTCAACGCGGTGCGTTCCACGCCGTTCATCATCTTGCTGGTCGCGGTGATTCCGTTTACGCGTCTCGTGGTGGGTTCGTCGATCGGCACGGCTGCGGCCGTGGTGCCGCTGACGATCGCCGCGGCGCCGTTTATCGCGCGTCTGGTCGAGACGGCTTTGCGCGAAGTCGATCGCGGTCTGATCGAAGCGGCGCAGGCAATGGGTGCGACCACCAGCCAGATCGTCTTCAAGGTGTTGTTGCCGGAGTCGCTGCCAGGCGTGGTCGCGGGCTTGACGATTACCTTTGTGTCGCTGGTCGGCTATTCGGCGATGGCCGGCGCGATCGGCGGCGGCGGGCTCGGCGATCTGGGCATTCGTTACGGGTATCAGCGTTTTCTGCCGGAAGTCATGGTGACGGTCGTGGTGATTCTGATCGTCTTCGTGCAACTGGTGCAGTCGTTCGGGGATTGGCTCGTGCGTCGTCTGAGCCATAAATAAACAAGGGTCATAGGAACCCGCCAGATAGAATCGAAAAAAGGTCCATCATGCAACGTCGTTTCATTCTCAAACTGGCCGCCACGCTTGGCGCCGCTTCGCTGTTCGCCGCCGCCACGGTGGCTCACGCTGAAGACACGATCAAGGTCGGCGTCACTGGCGGCCCGCACGCGCAGATCATGGAAGTCGTGAAGACAGTCGCGGCAAAGAACGGTCTTAACATCAAGATCGTCGAATTCTCCGACTACGTGCAGCCGAACGCGGCGCTTGCCGGCGGCGATCTGGATGCGAACAGCTACCAGCATGACCCGTACTTGCAGGCACAGGTAAAGGATCGCGGCTACAAGCTGATCCGCATCGCCGACACGGTCACGTACCCGATGGGCATCTACTCGAAGAAGGTGAAGACGCTGGCTGAATTGCAGCCGGGCGCGAAGATCGCCGTGCCGAACGATCCGACCAATGGCGGCCGGGCTCTCCTGTTGCTGCAGAAACAGGGTCTGCTGAAGCTGCGCGCGGACGCGGGGCTGAAGGCAACGCCGCTCGATATCGTCGACAACCCGAAGAAGCTGAAGATCGTCGAACTTGACGCCGCGCAAATCCCGCGTTCCCTGAACGACGTGGACGCCGCCGCGATCAATACGAACTTTGCGATGGAAGCAGGGCTGAAACCCAAGCAGGACGCCATCGCGATCGAAGACCCGAAGGGTCCGTACGTGAACATCATCGCAATCCGCGAAGCGGACAAGAACAAGCCGTGGGTGGCGAAGCTGGTCGCGGCGTATCATTCGCCGGAAGTGAAACAGTTCGTCGAGAGCAAGTTTGGTGGCTCGGTGATCACGGCCTGGTGATCTGATAGATGGTTTTCCGGCCGTTTTCGAACGGTCGGCATGGCAAGACACGGCGGCAATGCAAAATTAGAGTCGTCCGTCTTAACCCGGGGTTGTCGCCCGGGTTTTTTCGAGATTAAAATAGAACGATCGTTCGTTATTGCCGTCACGCCGCTGAGGAGCGATATCCTCCTGCTAGAGCGCCCGCGACACGGCTGCCGCGAAAGGGCAGTCGTTATAATGTTCGTTGGGTTGACGTATTCGTAACTTTGGAGCGTGTGCATGAAAATCCTGGTGCCAGTCAAGAGAGTGGTCGATTACAACGTGAAAGTCCGGGTGAAGTCGGACGGCACGGGCGTCGACATCGCGAACGTGAAGATGTCGATGAATCCGTTCGACGAAATCGCGGTGGAAGAAGCGGTGCGTCTGCGCGAAGCGGGCGTGGCAACTGAAGTGATCGCGGTGTCGGCGGGTGTTGCGCAGTCGCAGGAAACGCTGCGCACGGCGCTGGCGATCGGCGCGGACCGCGCGATCCTGATCGAGTCGAACGAAGATCTGCAGCCGCTGGCTGTCGCCAAGCTGCTCAAGGCGCTGGTCGACAAGGAACAGCCGCAACTGGTCATCCTCGGCAAGCAGGCCATTGACGACGATTCGAACCAGACCGGCCAGATGCTGGCTGCGCTGGCGAA
>NZ_MCAS01000004.1 GCF_003610895.1 Paraburkholderia fungorum | reverse complement strand
ATCGGCATAGGGGACGGCCATGAGGCCGTACCCCTGCCACACCACCCGGCATGCGGGTCCGCACCGGGCGGTTCGGGAAGTTGAGGTTAGGAGAGCCGGGGTACACCCAGCCGGTCGAAGTAAGCGATGCTCAGCACACTCTTGAGCAGCCGGTCACTATTGCGCCACCAGCGACGACTGTTGGCCGCCACCTGTTGTGCCACCGTGAACGGCGCACCCAGCACACGCAGCGCCCGGTAAATCGTCGTGCCACGGCGCCAGTGTTTAAGCTGGATAGCCCGCAGCCGGTGACGCACCCATTTGTCCAATTCCAGCCAGACTCGTGGCGTTTGCGCCAGCCGGAAGTACGCTTTCCAACCCTGCACATAAGACCGTAACCGCTCTACCACTTCCTTCATGCTGCGCCCGCCAGAGCGACGGGTCAGTTCACGGATACGGTGTTTGAACGCCTGCAGCGGTTTGGCCGCCACCTTGCGCTTCACTACACCGCCCCGAGCGACCCACAGGCTGTAGCCCAGAAACTTGCGACCGAACACACTCGCGACCGCACTTTTGGTCTCGTTGACCTTCAGACGCAGTCGACCATACAGGCGTCGCAGCAGCGCCATCACCCGTTCGCCCGCACGACGGCTCCGAACGTAAACATTCGCGTCGTCGGCGTAGCGTGCGAAGCAGTGACCCCGCCGCTCCAGTTCCTTGTCCACCTCGTCGAGCAGTACGTTGGCCAGCAGTGGGGATAGCGGGCCGCCCTGCGGCGTGCCCTGATCCCGCTGCTGGACCACGCCGTCATCCATGATGCCGCTGTTCAGGTACGCACGGATCAGCCGGATTACGCCAGCGTCTCCAATCCGCTTCTGCAAACGGTCGATCAGGATGTCGTGGTTGACCCGGTCGAAGAACTTCTCCAGATCAACGTCCACCACGATTCGCCGGCCTGACTGCACGTACGATTGCGCGGCGAGTACTGCGTCGTGCGCACGCCGTCCGGGCCGGAAGCCGTAGCTGTGCTCGCTGAAGGTAGGGTCCAGAACCGGCTGCAAGACTTGCAGCAACGCCTGCTGGATCAGCCGATCCGTTACCGTCGGGATACCCAGCTCGCGCTCGCCCCCGTCTGGCTTTGGAATCGTCACCCGACGTACCGGACTGGGCCGGTACCTCCCCTTCAGCAACTGCTCTCGGATCACAGGCCACGCCGTCACCAGATGACGCGACGTCTGGTCAATATCCAGACCGTCCACGCCCGCGGCTCCTCCGTTAGCCCGTACCCGTTTGAACGCCTGCTTCAGGTTCTTTCTCGTCAGCGCCGCTTCCAGCAGCGCTGACCCTGTGTTCCCGAGTTCATGCCGCGGGCAGTAGGCTTCGTCGCTCACGGGTACACGCGCGGCTTCACCGCGCCCTACTCCCACTCGCCCCGTTTGCACGGGCATCTGACGCATTACCTGTCGCATCGACATGACGTTGAACACTCCTTCCCGTTCGGCCCTTCGTCACCAGCTTCAGCCTCCCCGGCTTATCCTGTGACTACTATGGCCTCTGCTGACTTCTCGCTCCGGCTCGACACCGTCGCCCTTTCAGGCATGAGGCGAGATCTCCCCAGGTAAGAACGCACTCCTTCACTGCACAGCCGCCGGATCTACGCCACCGCCCCTTGATCACGAGAGCTTTGCGGTTACATGCCCGCTCGCCCTGATCGGTAACGCCTTCTATCCGGTTCTTGTCCATCGGCTCGCAGTTTCGCTCCACGCTTCCTCCCCACGTCGGGTCGCCCTCACGCAGTTGCGCTTCGCTTCGCTCGCTGTGATCAACTTACGGTGGGACTTGCACCCACTGGAGTGCGCCCATGCTGGGCGCACATGTGAAAAAAGGCGGGACCGCTCGGTAGCGGTCCCGCCTTTTTATTTGGCAGAAGCTCTCCGGTCGACCGGAGAGCTGCCGGCCTAGCTTTCCGCCGTAACGACCAGCCGCTCGGGCGCCAATACGCCCTCGCCTTGCTTCGCGACACCCAGCAGACGCCCTTCTCCTGCATACACACGCACGCGGGGCGCATTCACGGCTTCGCCGCTAATGGTCAGTTCGGAGAGTTTCAGACGCTGACCGTGCAGGAAACGACGGGTCGCGTCCTCGTCCAGTGTGACGCGCGGGAATGTGGACAACAATGCATCGACGGGTTGCAGCCACGCATCTCGCTCGCTCCCGGTCGCGTCGGACAACGCGTCGAGCGTCACCGAATTCTCCAACGTCAGCGCGCCGACGCCGGTACGCCGCAGTGCGACCAGATGCGCACCGCAACCGAGCGCCTCACCGATATCTTCGGCCAGGGTGCGCACATAGGTGCCTTTACTGCACGTCACGCGAAACGTCACGTCGGGCAATGCGCACGCCAGCATCTCGAGCGAGAGAATCGTCACCTGACGCCCTTCCCGCTCGACCGTCTGGCCCGCGCGCGCGTATTCGTACAGCGGCTTGCCATCGCGCTTGAGTGCCGAATACATCGGTGGGATCTGAACGATATCGCCGAGAAACTTCTGCATCGCCACCTGGACCGCCGCCTGATCGCACGTCACGTCGCGCGTGTCGATCGGCTCGCCTTCGGCGTCGCCCGTGGTCGTGCGGATACCGAGGCGCATGGTGGCCTCATAGGTCTTGTCGGCTTCGAGCAGATCTTGCGAAAACTTGGTGGCTTCACCAAAACACAGCGGCAAGAGACCTGTGGCAAGGGGGTCGAGCGTGCCGGTGTGACCTGCCTTTTTGGCCAGGTAGAGGCGCTTTGCGCGAATCAGGGCGTCGTTGCTCGACAGGCCAAGCGGCTTGTCGAGCAGCAGCACGCCGTCGAGCGCGCGACGCGGCACGCGGGAGCGTTGAGGTGCGGTCATGTCAGAAAGACAGGGTCTTCGAAGTGTGCGGAAACAGCGCTAAACGAACTGCGGCTGAGGCAATGCAACTGAGGCATTGCCACGCTTCAGTCTTCTTTCGCGCGATTGGCGTTCGCCTCGTCGATCAGACGGGACATTTCAACGGCCCGTTCGATCGTCTGATCGTAATGGAAATGCAGTGTCGGCACGGTGTGGATATGCAGGCGCTTGAACAGCTGATTGTGCAGATGGCCGGCCGCGTGCTGAAGTGCTTCGAGTGTCTGTTGCGGATCGCCGGTCAGCGTCGTGAAGTAGACCTTCGCGTGCGCGTAGTCGGGCGTCAGCTCGACGCTTTGAATCGTGACGAGACCGATGCGCGGATCCTTGACCTCGCGCAGCAGCTCGGACAGGTCGCGCTGGATCTGATCGGCGATCTGCACGTTGCGATTAGGAGAAGAACGTTTTTTAGGCATGATGTTTGTGTGATCCGTTCTGACGGATGCAAAAAAGTTGTTCGCGCAAGCCGCGGCGGGTTTTGCCGGGTCATTGCCCGGCCGTCGCTACGTCGCTACGTCGTTACCTGGCCGGCGGCGATACGGCTTGATAGCGGCTGCAAGCCACTGCGGGGCGCATTGCACGACAAAATGCGCCGGCCCAAAGACAACGGGCGGAGCGGGCGCTTAAGCCCGCTCCGCCCGTTGAGCCAATGCCGCGTGAATTACAGCGTACGCGCGACTTCGGTAACTTCGAAGACTTCGAACTGATCGCCTTCGACGATATCGTTGAAGTTCTTGATCGACATACCGCACTCGAAGCCTTGACGGACTTCCTTCACGTCGTCCTTGAAGCGCTTGAGCGAATCGAGCTCGCCCGTGAAGATGACGACGTTGTTGCGCAGCACGCGCACCGACGAGGAACGCTTGACGAAACCGTCCGTGACCATACAACCGGCCACCGCGCCGATCTTCGGTACCTTGAAGACCTGACGCACTTCGACCGTACCCGTCACGATTTCGCGCTTCTCCGGCGCCAGCATGCCCGACATCGCGGCCTTCACTTCATCCACTGCGTCATAGATGATGTTGTAGTAGCGAATATCGACACCGTTGCTTTCCGCCAGCTTGCGCGCCTGGGCATCCGCACGGGTGTTGAAGCCGATGATGACCGCCTTCGAAGCCGTAGCCAGGTTGACGTCCGACTCGCTGATGCCGCCGACTGCGCCGTGCACGATCTGCACGCGAACTTCGTCGGTCGACAGCTTGAGCAGCGACTGCACCAAAGCTTCCTGCGAACCCTGCACGTCGGCCTTGACGATGAGCGGCATGTACGCCACTTCGCCTTCGCCCATCTGCTCCAGCATGTTCTCGAGCTTCGCGGCCTGCTGCTTGGCCAGCTTGACGTCGCGGAACTTGCCTTGACGGAACAGCGCAACTTCACGCGCCTTGCGGTCGTCCGGCATGACGATGACTTCTTCGCCTGCTTGCGGCACTTCCGACAGACCTTGAATCTCAACCGGGATCGACGGGCCTGCCGACTTGGTCGGCTTGCCGGTTTCGTCGAGCATGGCTCGCACACGACCGTAAGCGCTACCTGCCAGCACCACGTCGCCGCGGTTCAGCGTACCCGACTGGACCAGGATCGTTGCAACCGGACCCTTACCCTTGTCGAGCTTCGCTTCAATGACGAGACCCTTGGCCGGCGCTTCGACCGGTGCCTTCAGTTCCAGCACTTCGGCTTGCAACAGCACGTTTTCCAGCAGTTCGTCGATACCCGTGCCGGTTTTCGCCGACACCGACACGAACGGCGAATCGCCACCGTATTCTTCCGGCACGACGCCTTCCGCAACGAGTTCCTGCTTCACGCGGTCCGGATTCGCATCCGGCTTGTCGATCTTGTTGATCGCGACGACGAGCGGCACACCGCCTGCCTTCGCGTGGGCAATCGCTTCCTTCGTTTGCGGCATCACGCCGTCGTCGGCTGCGACCACCAGAATCACGATGTCGGTTGCCTTCGCGCCGCGAGCACGCATAGCCGTAAACGCTTCGTGGCCCGGCGTGTCGAGGAACGTGATGACGCCGCGCGGCGTTTCGACGTGATAAGCGCCGATGTGCTGCGTAATCCCGCCCGCTTCGCCCGCTGCAACCTTGGCGCGGCGGATGTAGTCGAGCAGCGACGTCTTGCCGTGGTCGACGTGACCCATGACCGTGACGACCGGCGGACGCGGCAATGCTTCTGCGTCCGTGATTTCGCCTTCGACCAGCATCGCTTCCGGGTCGTCCAGCTTGGCCGCAACCGCATGGTGGCCCAGTTCCTCGACGATGATCATCGCCGTTTCCTGGTCCAGCATCTGGTTGATCGTGACCATCTGGCCGAGCTTCATCATCGACTTGATGACTTCCGAAGCCTTCACCGCCATCTTGTGCGCCAGATCGGCAACCGTGATGGTTTCCGGCACGTGCACTTCACGCACGATCGGTTCGGTCGGCGCCTGGAACGTGGTGTTCTGATCCTGATGCTTGCCGCGACCCTTCGGGCCACCGCGCCAGCCGCGATCGACACCGCCGCTCGAATCGCCACGCGTCTTGATACCACGGCGCTTCGCTGCGTCGTCCTGCCAGCCGCCCTTGCCGCCGCCCGGCTTCTTCTTGTCGCCTGCCGACGGCGTGGTCGTGGCAGCCGGAGCCGCTGCTGCAGCCGGCTTCTTGGCTGCCGGACGCGCCGGTGCTGCGCCTTCCGGACGCGCCGGCTTGTGCAGCGTGCCCTTGGCTTCGGCCGCCTTGGCCGGCTCAGCGGGCTTCGGTGCCGGTTCCGGCGCCTTGACCTGCGCTTTGCGCGGCGTGTTCATCATTTCGCGAATCGCACGCGCTTCCGCTTCTGCGGCCGCACGGCGCTTGCTGACTTCTTCCTGCTCGGCGCGCGTTTTCTCGGCGGCCTGACGCGCTGCGTCTTCCGCTTTCTTCGCCGCTTCGCGTTGCGCCGCGCGTTCTGCCGCTGCGCGCTCGTCGTCCTGCTCGCTTTCCTTGGCAACCGCCGGCTCCGCAGCCTTGGCCGCGACCGGTTCAGCCTTCGCGGCTGCCGGCTGGGCAGTCTGGGCCGGCTTCGCAGCCTGAGCCTGCTCGCGCGCCGCCGCTTCAGCCGCGGCAGCAGCCGCCGCGCGTTTCTTGGCTGCTTCTTCTTCCGCCCGACGGCGTTCGGCTTCAGCAGCCTCTTCACGCGCCTGACGTTCAGCTTCTTCGCGCTCGAGTTGTTCCTGACGCGCCTTCAACTCCTGAGCCTGCTTTTCGAGCAGCTCGGCTTCGTGACGAGCTTCCTCTTCACGGCGCTGGAGTTCGAGATCGTCGACGTCGGCCTCGGCCACATGATTCGATGCATCGCCGCCTTCAGCGGCGGATTCGTCGCGGCGGACGAAAGTGCGCTTCTTGCGCACCTCGACCTGAATGGTGCGAGCTTTGCCCGTCGCGTCGGATTGCTTGATCTCCGACGTATGCCGTTTCGTCAGCGTGATCTTGCGCTTGTCCGCATCAGTCGAGCCGTGAGACTTGCGCAAGTGGTCGAGCAGACGCGCCTTGTCCGTTTCGGACAAGCTGTCGTCTTCGCTCGCTTTGGTGACGCCCGCCGCCTGCAGCTGCTCGAGCAGCACGCCTGCAGGCATTTTCAGTTCCGCGGCAAATTGGGCTACGTTGTTACTCGCCATTCATTCCTCTTAATGCAAGGACCGATTCCTTGCGGTTAGCATCGGGTCATGCGGCCTGACGGCCGCGTTCAATTTAGTGCGCCATGGTCATTTCTCACTGGAACCAGTGTTCACGTGCTTTCATGATCAACGCCTTAGCGGCATCCTCTTCCATTCCGGTCATCTCGACCAGTTCATCCACAGCCAGCTCGGCGAGTTCGTCGCGCGTCTGGATCTGATGTTCGGCAAGCTTGGCGAGCAGGTCGGCATCCATGCCATCCAGGCTCTTCAGGTCGAGCGCAACATTTTCGACCTTTTCTTCATTCGCGATCGCCAACGTCAACAACGCATCGCGCGAGCGATTACGCAGTTCGTGAACGGTGTCTTCGTCGAATGCTTCGATTTCGAGCATCTCGTTGAGCGGCACATAAGCGATCTCTTCGAGGCTCGTAAAGCCTTCGTCGATCAGGATGTCGGCGACTTCTTCGTCGACATCGAGACGCGCCATGAACAGGTCGCGCAGTACACCGCGCTCCTGATTCTGCTTTTGCGCGGATTCGTCCGGCGTCATGATGTTGATCTGCCAGCCGGTGAGTTCGCTGGCAAGACGCACGTTCTGGCCACTGCGGCCGATCGCGACCGCCAGTTCGTTTTCGTCTACGACGACGTCCATCGAATGCTTTTCTTCATCGACGACGATCGACTGGACGGCTGCCGGCGCGAGCGCGCCGATCACAAACTGTGCGGGATCTTCCGACCATAGCACGATGTCGACGTTTTCGCCACCGAGCTCGTTGCGCACGGCCTGGACACGCGAACCGCGGATACCGACGCAGGTGCCGATCGGATCGATGCGCTTGTCGTAAGCGACCACGCCGATCTTGGCGCGCACGCCCGGATCGCGGGCCGCCGCCTTGATTTCCAGCAGGCCCTGTTCGATTTCAGGCACTTCCATTTCGAACAGCTTCATCAGGAATTCGGGCGCCGTACGCGACAACTCGATCTGCGGACCGCGAGCGGTGCGATCGACCTTCGCGATATAGGCACGCACGCGGTCGCCCACGCGCAGGTTTTCCTTCGGAATCAGCTGGTCGCGGCGCAGCAGCGCTTCGACACGGCCGGTTTCGACGATGAAGTTGCCCTTGTCGAGGCGCTTCACCGAGCCGGTCATGATGTGCTCGCCGCGCTCGAGGAAGTCGTTCAGGATCTGCTCGCGTTCCGCGTCGCGCACCTTCTGCAGGATCACCTGCTTGGCGGCCTGCGCGCCGATACGGCCGAATTCGATCGACGGCACCGGTTCTTCGATGTATTCGTCGAGCTGGATTTCCGGCTTCTGCTCACGTGCTTCGAACAGCAGGATTTCCTGATCCGGCTCCTGCAGACCCGCTTCGTCCGGCACCACTTTCCAGCGGCGAAACGTTTCGTGCTCGCCGCTTTCACGGTCGATCTGGACGCGGATGTCCGCATCTTCTTCGAAGAGTTTCTTGGAGGCCGAAGCGAGGGCCGCCTCGAGCGCGGCAAATACCACGTCTTTATCGACGTTCTTCTCGCGTGCCAGCGCATCCACCAGCATCAACACTTCGCGACTCATTGTTTGCGGCTCCTAAAGTCAACTTTCGGAACGAGGCGTGCCTTATCGATATCCGCGACGGTGAAATCGAGCATCGCGGCGCCTTCCTTCCCTTCAAATTCCAGACCGATCGTCTCGCCTTGCGGAGCATGCAGGATGCCCCGGTACGATTTCCGTCCGTCCAATGGCTTTTTCAATGTGATCACCACTTCGCTGCCTGCGAAGCGTTCGAAATCCGCCAGTTTTTTCAGCGGGCGGTCGAGACCCGGCGACGACACTTCAAGCCGCTCGTAATCGATATTTTCGACCGTCAGAACGTGCTGGAGCTGACGCGTGACTTTCTCGCAGTCTTCGATCGCAATGCCGGCCGGCTGGTCGATATAAATACACAAGCTGCCGCGCCCGGTGCGCTCGAGATCGACGAGCTCGTAGCCGAGTCCCACGACCGTGGTTTCAATCAGTTCCGTCAGTTGCACTTTGCCCTCTTAGATGTTCGCGCAGCGAGCCTGCCGCCTGTTTTGCAAACAACCAATGCGGGCCGCGCGCCTAGCTGGCGCACGTTCGTGCTACCCGAGATGCCAAACCACTTAGAACTGAGCGGCAAAAAAAAATGGGCTAAACGCCCATCATCTTATTACCGGTGGTCGCACCTGAGCCGCACATGAAAAGCCGCACGCCCAGCGACTTCGTGATTGTAGCCATTTTTCGGGACAAACGCAAACCGCAGAACGCCGCGCGAGGCGCATTTCCGCTTGATTTCATGGGAATCTTTCAGCGATATGACGACACGCCGGCCCTTTTGCAAGGCGGCCTGCACCGCCTCGGACCCGTGCCGGACAAGCAGGGGCGGCAAACTCTGCCCCTACTTATGCGCACGCCGCGGATTCCGCGGATTCCATGCGTCACGAGAAAACCGTGGCACGCGTCGATCGATTCCGACGGCGGCGAAGCGTAAATCGTTAAGGAACGATCAACGGCCGACCGTCATGCCAGCAGCACTTGCTGCTTAACGGCCACGCGTGCGGCCGCGCGGCGCACCACCGCCACGATTGGCACCGCCCGCGTTGGCATTGCCGCCACCCGCGCGATTGGCGTTGCCGCCGCGATTGCCACCCGGCCCGCGGCTGCCGCCGCCCGGATTGCCGCCGGGACCGCCTGGGCGCTTGCCGCCGCCCGCCGCACGGTTGCCATTGCCGGACGGCGCGCGATTGCCGTCGACGTCGCGACCGCCACGCGGGCCAGGAGCAGGGCCACCGCCCATCGGGCCGCTAAAGCCGCCGGCGCTGCGGCCTGCGCCGCGATTGCCGTAGCCGCCACCGCTGCCGAAACCGCCGCCCGCGCCACCGCCGAAGCCGCCACCCGCCGCACCGCGGCGACCTTGGCCACGCGGTTGCTGCTGATCAAACCGGCCATGCGACATCAGCACCGGTTCACGGCCGATAAAGCCCATCGACGTTTGCATCGGATCCGGCTGCTTGCGCTCCGGCGCCGAATTGCGGCTGCCGCGCTCTTCCGACGGCGCCTTCAGACCGACCGACGCCATCAGCGCACGCACCTGATTGTCTTCGAGTTCTTCCCAGCGGCCGCGCTTGAGCCCCTTGGGCAGCGAGATCGGGCCATGCCGCGTACGGATCAGGCGGCTGACCATCAGGCCTGCTGCCTCGAACATACGGCGCACTTCGCGATTACGCCCTTCGGCGAGCGCGACGTGATACCAATGATTGGTGCCTTCGCCGCCGCCATCGCGGATGCGCAGGAAATTCGCCGGACCGTCTTCCAGCTCGACGCCGTGCAACAGCTTCTGACGCATGCCTTCCGCCAGTTCGCCGACCACGCGCACCGCATATTCACGCTCGACGCTGTAACGCGGATGCATGAAACGGTTTGCCAGATCGCCCGAGGTGGTCAGCATCAGCAGACCTTCGGTGTTGAAGTCGAGGCGGCCGACCGCAAGCCACTTGGCGGTCTTCATGGGCGGCAGCTTGTCGAATACCGACGGGCGGCCTTCCGGATCGGCATGGCTGACGATTTCGCCGGTCGGTTTGTGATACAGCAGCACGCGCGGCGGCTTGTTGGCCAGCTTGCGCTTGACCGGCTTGCCGTTGATGCGGACCTGATCGGTCGGCATGATGCGCTGGCCGATATGAGCCGGCTCACCGTTCACCGACACGCGGCCGGCGACGATCAGTTCTTCCATGTCGCGGCGCGAGCCCATGCCGGCTTCAGCCAGCACTTTGTGCAGCTTCGGCGCGTCGTCGTCTGCGGCGAGAACCCGCTTGGGCGCGGCCGGTTTGCCACGGCGCAACATCGGGGCACGCACGCCGCCGGTAGCGCTGTTGTCGGCATCGAATGCGGGCGATGTGACGTACGAGAACAGGTCGTCCGGACTCGCTTCGGTTGCGGCTGCCACCACCGGCGCTTCACCGCCCCGGCGATTCTGACGCTGACCGCCTTCGCGCGGCTGACGCTCACGCTGACCCTCACGTTGACCTTCACGCGGTCCGCCCTCGCGAGGCGCACCCTCGCGTTGACCGCCTTCACGCTTCGCGCCGCCCGCATTGCGGCGCGGGCCCTTGGCGCCCGCTTCCTTGCGCGGCATACGCACCTGTGCGGCCACCTCGCCGTCCGGCGGTGTTTCAGTGACGACCGGCGCGCCTTGCGCGGGTGCGCCTTCGGCGCCCTTCGTCTTCGCTCCGGCGCGGCGCCGCGCGATCAGGCTGCGCGGCCCGCGACGCAGACCGCGGCGCGGACGGTCTTCGCCGTCTGCTTCCGTGGTCTGTGCCGGGCGCTCGCCTTCGCCTGCCGACGCTTGCGTGGTGCGCGCTTCGTCGGCGCGTGCCGACGGCACGGCGCGCTCGGATTCGGACGAATCGGTGTCGTGGGTATGTGTCAAAACAACCTCAAAATGTCAGGTCGCGCACGCCCATTGCGGGCGTGGCAAAAAAAGTTCGGTTCCGTCAGGCGCTGCGCGACTCGGGTTCGTCGTCGGTCAGAATGCCTGCGTCCTGCGCGGCATCGCGACCATCCTCTGGATCGTCGTGCGCCGCTATGGTCGGGTTCGGCTCGGCGGCGTGCTCCGTATCGCGGAGTACGCCCGAGTCGTGCGCGGGTGTTGCCAGATCGGCCTGGGAGACCGGATCGTGATTCTGTGCGGGCTCGGCAGCGCCATCGTGCGATTCAGCGTTTGCCGCTTCAACATGTTCCTGCGCGGCCGCGGCTTCAACGGCATCCTGAAGTAACTCAGGTGCCGGCGCGACGTTCGCGGCGCCGTGCGTGGCCTCGGCGGGTTCAGTGGCCTCGTGGACTTCGGCTGCCCCATCGGCTTCGGCCGAAGCCGTGTGCTGCGTCTGATCGGCCGGCGCCGGGTGCTCCTCAGCGTATTCGCTGGCGACATCCGCTTCTGCTCCTGCCGGCACGCCTGCAACGGAGTCCGCCTGTTCATCAAGCGCGCCCGCTTCGACCGACGCCAATGCCTGTGCGGTCTCGGCCTCGGAAAATTCGATCGCATGCTGACCGAGCAGATCCGCGTTCAGCTGCGCCGACGGATCGGCGAGCGGTGGCAGTTCGTCGAGCGCCTTCAAACCGAGGTCGTCGAGAAATTGCCGCGTGGTCGCGTACAACGCCGGACGGCCTGGCACGTCACGATGGCCGATCACCTCGATCCAGCCGCGATCCTCGAGCTGCTTGACGACCTGCGTATTCACCGTGACGCCGCGAATCTCTTCGATATCGCCGCGCGTGACCGGTTGCCTGTACGCAATGATCGCGAGCGTCTCAAGCACCGCGCGCGAATATTTCGGCGGTTTCTCGGGATGCAAACGATCCAGGTACGAACGCATCGCGGGCTTGCTTTGAAATCGCCACCCCGACGCCAGCCCGACCAGCTCCACACCGCGCCCAGACCAATCCTGCTTGAGGTCTTCGAGCAAATTCCGAACAGTGTCTGCCGACACGCCGTCGGCAAAGAGCTTGCGCAAATCGACGAGCTTTAACGGCTCCTGCGCGCAGATCAAGGCAGTCTCGAGGACGATCTTCGCCTCTTGGGTATTCATGCAGCTAGGTCAGACCCTGTGGTCAAAGAACCGGATCAAACAGACGATGTGGAACTGAAGACGCGCTCGCCCGATTCTGATCGGTCATATTGATGGGAGCACGCACCGGGGGGAGGCGAAACAGGCAATCGAGCCAAACCCAGCCGGACGGAGCAGCGATATTCCTGAAAGGAATCGCGTGACTGAGCGCCATATTACGCAAAAACAACCGGTGCGTAAAGACGAAATCCCCGGCGCATTTTTTAGCTATGCCTCAATACGTCCGCTTAAACGGCAAAGCTGGCGGAAGCGAACAGGAATCTAGCCCGGCCAGGCCCGGAATTGGCTCGCAACTGGCCTTCAGGCCGGGCCGCCTGACCGCTCCACCCTGCGTCAATGCGTGCCGTGCTGCGCCAGGAACCGCCTTAGACGCTCGACCCCCGCGTCCAGCCGGACGGGGTCGCAGGCATAGCACCAGCGCACGAAACCCTCGCCTTCCAGACCGAACGCGCTGCCAGGCGCCACGCCCAGGCCCACTTCGCGCACCATGGCCTTGCATAGCTCGAGGCTGCGCGACGCACCCGGCATCGAGAAAAAAAGATACATCGCCCCGGGCGGCGCTTTCACGTTCACACCGGGCACGGCGGATAGCGCATGCACCAGATGGTCACGCGATGCCCTCAGGTCGTGCACCAGGTCCTGCGTGAAGCGCTCGCCCTGCTGGACGGCCGCGATTCCCGCCTGCTGGACAAAATCCGGCGCGCACGACGTGTTGTATTCGACCAACTTGCCCAGGTCATCCATTAGCGAGGCCGGCGCGACGAGCCAGCCAAGCCGCCAGCCGGTCATCAGCCACGCTTTGGAAAACGAGTTGACGCAGATCACGCGCTCGTCGCGCGTGGCCAGATCCAGAAACGACGGCGCCGTGCGCGAACCGGCACCGGGCGCACCAGAGCCGGCGTCCGGATAATAAAGACGCTCGTAGACTTCGTCGGCAACGATCCAGATACCGTGACGACGGCAGTGCGCCAGCACGGCGCGCTGCTCGTCGCGGCTCATGACCCAGCCGGTCGGATTGTTCGGCGAGTTGATCAGGAGCATCTTTGTAGCGGGCGTCAACGCCGCCAGTAGTTGCTCGAGATCGAGTTGCCAGCCGCGCTCGCCGTAGCCCAGCGCGACAGTTTCCACATGCGCGCCCAGAATCTTGGGAATCTCGACCAGATTCGGCCATAGCGGCGTTACCGCGACGACCCGGTCGCCCGCGCCGACCACCAGCTGCGCGGCCAGCATCAAGGCGTTGACGCCGGCGCTTGTCACCGCGATATGGTCGGGCGACGTCACCCCGTGCAGTTCGCTGACGTAGTCCGCGAGCGCCGCGCGCAGCGGCGCGATGCCCAGGTTGTGCGTATAGAAGGTAGCGCCGGCGGCCAACGCCGCGCTGGCGGCGTCGCGGATGAAGGCCGGGGTCACCCGGTTGGACTCGCCGAACCAGAACGGCAGCACGTCGGCGACACCGAAACCGGCATTCGCGACTTCACGGATCTGCGACGGACGCAGTGCGCGCACGGCATCGCGCGCGTTGGGGATGGAGGGTACAAGCAGATCCGATTCGCTCATCGAGGCTTCCAGACGGTGATGGACAGGTACCAGGCTATGGGTCGAGGCTGTTGCCTGGCAGAGACAACAGTTTAGCGCGGCGCCTGTTTTGAGGACGGCGAAGCCACCCCATGGGGACGCCCGCCTCGTCAGTTCAAAGTCAGTTCAAATCTTCAGCCCGTGCCGGCAATTGACGAATCAGGCTCCACACGGCCTCCGCTGCCGGCGACAACGAGCGGTCGCGCCGCCGCACCAGTTCGACCGTTCGCTCGGCGCGCGGCACGAGTGGCCGTGCCACCAGCGCGGCGCCCGCGGGCAACGGCAGGGCCAGCCAGGGCAGCACGCTTACGCCGACACCCGCCTCGACCAGCCCAAAAACGGTCGCGGAATGCCCCAGCTCCTGCACCACGGTGGCGTTCACGCCGTACTCCAGCATCACGGCGTCGATGATCGGCCTGCTGCCCGACGCGTAATCGAGCATGACGAGCTGCTGGCCGTCCAGGTCGGTCCATGCGACCCGCTCCCGCGCTGCCAGTGGGTGGTCGTCACGCGCGACGACGCAGAATGAATCCGTCATGAGCGATTCGCTAAGCAGGTCGTCGGCGGAAAACGGACCGATGATCACGCCGAAATCGACTTCGCCCGATTTCACCTTGCGCACCACGTCGCTTTGCACGTCGTCGCGCAAACCCAGGGTGACGTAGGGAAACTGGCGTCCGCACGCCGCCACCACACGGGGCATCAAGCGGCAGGCGACCGTCGGGCTCGCGGCCACCACCACGCGGCCGCGGCGCTGCTCGCCGATTTCGCGAATCTCGCGCAACGCATCATCCAGGTCCGTGAGCAGGCGCGAGACGCTCGATACCAGATTGCCGCCGACATCCGTGAGCTGCACTTCGCGCGTGGTGCGATCGATCAGCTTCAGACCGATCTCCCCTTCCAGTTCGCGCACGCAGCGGCTGACCGCCGATTGCGTCAGGCCGATCTCATCGCCGGCCCGGCTGAAGCTCTGCAACCGGGCCACCTCAATGAAAACCCTTAGCTGACGCAGCGTCACATTCATTTACCGACCTCATTAATAACTTCGTTTGATGCGCATTGTAAGGCGAATTGTCGCACCAGAGTCGTATTGAATGATCTCGCTGCAATGCAGCAATAAGGCGCAAACGCACGCTGGCCGGGCCTGATTGCACAAGATTGGTGATTGTCCCGATTTGCGAGATGGGTTTTTTGGATTCTTATACGCCCCTAGCTAGCGCCCGCGCTGGCCCGCTGTCACAGGGCTTTCAGGTAGTTGGACTCGACTTGGCACACTTTCTGCATTTACTTGCGTACAGGGTGGGCGCCATGACTTCTGACTGACATGAAACCGTGGCAAGCCCGCCCCCCCTTGGCACTCGCCTATCGAGTGCATGGAGAGTGCGCGGCGCGGGGCAGCGCACCGGAGTTAGCTTCGCTGAGGTGAAACATGATGCTGTTCGACGATTTGAGAGACAACGAGTGGGCGCTGGTCGAGGCGTTGTTCTGTGCGGAGCCAGCACGGAGCGAACGGCGCGGTCGGCCACGCGTGGAAGCACGCGCGGTTGTCAATGCCGTGCTTTGGGTGCTATCGACGGGCGAAGGCTGGTCCAAGCTGCCGGGCCGCTATCCGTCGCCGCCGACTTGCCGCCGTCGCTTCGACGAATGGCAAGCCGATGGTACGCTCGCCGAAATAGTTAAGCGACTCGGCACGAGCGGCCGTGAAATTTCGCTACGCGGCCGCATTGGTGCGACCGCGGCGAAACCGCCGGCACCGCCGAGCCGCGACCGCCTGCGTGGCGCGTTCTGGACCAATCCGGAATCGTGGCGCGCGCCGGTCAAGATGGCCTGACGCGAATTGTTTTGCCTCCGGGCGCCTGCGGGCGCCCGGCGTGTATCTGGGCCGCCGTGCGTTCGCCGTACGCCGTATGTCGGCGCCCGCCTGGCCTCTCATGGGCACCGCTTCCCGGCGCGCCCGGCGCAGCCGTCTCTTCCTTTCCGCCGATTTCACAATCGAGCCGCGCCAGACCTTTGGCGCGGCTCGATTGTTGCCGATGAAACATCCATTTACCATTACTTACAGCGTGCTTTCGTCACTCAGCATACCTTTATGTGTATGCAAACAGGCCTTGAATCGATCGGCTTGACGGGAGCTCAGCATGAAACCAATGTCACTGCTTCTGTGCGGCATTGTCGTTTCATCAATGGCCGCACCGGCGCTTGCACAGCAGCGCCCACAAGGCTGGAACGGACGGCCGGATCACGCGGCCACGGTTCAGGCCTGGCAGCAAAGCGATTCGCGCAGCCGCGACTTCACGCCGCCTGCGCCGCGTGGCGACCTGCGCGGCGATATCGCGAGCAATGCACGCATGCGGCCGGAACCGCCGCCGCGCGAAGATTCCACGCGCCGCCGCTAGCGGCAATGTACGGTATGGCGAATTGAACGATTGGGGAACCACCCGGCGCTGCGCCAGTCTGATTTAACGCCATTAGCACAGCGTGGCAGTAGTAATTCCGGTACGCCCGTATCCTTGCGATACGGGCTTTTTTTTGCCTCGAGGGGGGTTGGGCCGTCAGTCGGCGGGCGAACGGCGCGCACCGCACACAGTTGTTCGGCCGAGCAGCAACGCGGAGCGAAAAAGTCACCGCCAGCCGCGCAAAGCGGCCGGGAAACAGCGTTAGCTCACCCCTGCCCTAAGACCGGGCTTCGAGAGCCGCCGCAGGCTGCGTTTCGGCTGTGGCGACGACGTAGTCGTTCATTCGCTGCGCCGTCCAGCTCAACAGGCGCTCATCGTGCGCAAGTCTCGCGAACTCGGCCCGGCCTCGCTCAGTGAGCACGGCAATGTCGACCGGCGCATGAAAACCTGGGGCCGGAGCGACAGTGCGCTGCCGAACAGTGTCCATCAGGCCTAACGCGCGAAGATATTGGAAGACCCCTGGCCGTCTGGCCCATGGAACCTGGCGATATTGCGCCCGCCGCAGCGCTTCAAGTACCGCTTCGTTGGAATACGTGGTCATCTCACTTCTTTCTTAAAGTGCAGCTATGACACATCTATGCCCAACACGTCACCGCGCCACCAGTGACGCGCATGGCACCCGCCCTTGGCTGGACGCTGGCTGCATGCCATGCTCCGCCAGGTGCTGCCTGGTCTGATTTCCGGAACCCCCGACTGAACGGCATGTTAGCGTTCTCTCTGCGGGCCGACGATGCAACCGCTGCGGCGCGATAGCAAGCCCGTAGATTTGTCCCGAAAGACATACGTTACCCCATTTAAATTGATTCTATTCACTTTATTAGCGCTTTTTTTTGCAGCAATCGTGCTATGGAAACGCGCTCGCAAGCCTCTTGCCTTAGTCATGCTCGCACTGTGCTGGCTGCTCGCCACCGGCTGGCTCACGGCTCCGTTGCTGGCGTTGGCACAGCCGCACCGGCAAACCGACACGCCCACCAGCTTCGCGCCGCGCACCGCGATCATCCTGCTCGGCGGCGGCACCGCCTACGACGAAAACGATCTCCTCGTGCCGCCGCCTGACGTGATCGCGCGCATCGCAGTGAGCGCCGAAAACTATGCAGCCTGCAAGCGTACTGCGGCCACGTGTCAGGTGATCGTGAGCGGCGGCAATCCGCAGCGGCGCGCCGCCAGCGAGGCAGACACCTATCTGCCCTACCTGCTGCGCAAACAGGTGCCGCGTACGGACATCGTGCTGGAAAACCGCAGCCGCACGACTTATGAAAACGCGCGTAACGTCGCGGCTATTCTCGAACGCTCCCGCTACGATGCCCTCATACTCGTCACCTCCGCGTATCAGATGCCGCGCGCCTTGCTCGACTTCAATCGTTTCGGCTTCACGCCGCAACCGTTGATCTCGAGCGCGAGACACGCACGTCTCGGTGTAATGCCTCACTATGACAACCTGGTGAACGCCGAGCTGGCATTGCATGAACTGCTTGGCATCGCACAATTTCATGTCTATCGTGCAATCGGATGGTTTTGAATCTCACGTGTCGTAGTGAAACGATTTATTTAGAGATGCGAATATTCCTTGTATTGACAATGCATATTCGAGTTGAAGACCACGTCGTCTTCGATAATGATTGTGGATCGAACGTAACAAGATGTAACTAATTGTCATTAGCGTCACAAAACGTCCGCTGGAGCGGATTTTGCTGGCTAGAATGCATTGTCTTTCCGATTGGACAGGCAAATACTCGGGTCCATAACCACTCTGCGGAGGTAACAATGAAGAAAGTGTCCCTGGCGATCCTGATTTCCCTCGGTGCCGTAACGGGTGCAGCCTATGCGCAGGACAACGGCGTCATGATGAGTACCGATCCGGCCAAGGCCGCCGACGTCGAGCAACGCGCGCAAGAGTTGCAAAACCGCCAGCAAGCAATGGAAAGCGCACCGGCTATGCCGGCCAAACATCACAAGATGGCCCCCCATCATCACAAGAAGGCCGCCAAGGCCGACGCCGCCAGTTCGTAAGCGCCGCTTTCAGTCGCCGCTTTCACTCGCTGCAGTCAGTCGCGGTATCAGCATCATCCGCGGCGTTGCCGCAAAGACGAAAAGCCGAAGCCGGCACCGCCGGTTTCGGCTTTTTTGTTGTCTAATGAACTTGCCGCAGGCCCGCTGCGCCCCGCCGACGTTATGCTAAAGTCGCGCACCGACCGGCGCCCGCCGGAATCCCCCTAACCTGTGCGCACCTTGGTGCGGAGGACAGCATGAGCAACATTCAGCTAGATATCGAATGGACTGAAGCAGCATCTCGCAAAATCGAAAAACTGATGCCGCGCGGCGGTCAGGAAGCGTTCCTCGCGCTGCCGCCCGTCGAATGCCTGCCGATGGAAGGCGACGTGCTGTTTCTTGGCCCGGACGGCAAGCAGCAACCGTTCATCGTCGCGGAGCGCCAGTACCACCACGACGGCGACGCGGACTGGACCATCATTCTGATCCTCGACGTCCCGCAAGCCACGCATTAAAGACAAACGGCGAGCGCCGCGCGGACCGGATCCGGTCTCGCAACCCGCTCGCCGTTGTCCAGCCTTTTTCTACCCTCGCCGTTCACCCTCGCGAGCGCTCACGCGATTTTCGACACGACCCGAATTTCCGCGTGTTCGACCCAATCCGCTGCGGCTTTCTTGTAAGCCGCAATGTGCGCAGACCCGGCATGCGCCGCCAACGCTTCCTGGCTTGCCCAACGCTCGACAAACACGAACCGGCGCGGCTCCTGCACGTCCCGATGCAGGTCGTATTGAAGCGCACCCGGCTCCTTGCGCGTCGGCCCGACGATGCCTTCCAGCGCTTCGCGCAGTTGCTCTTCATAGCCCGGCTTTGCCACCGAGATTGCGACCACCGCGATTTCAGCCATGCCTGCCCTCCGTCATTTGAAGAAAAGCAGCAGCATACCCGCCACCCGCCAAACCTGCAGGCGGCCACGCGCTGCAGGCAGGCGCACGCGGCGGCGGGCGGGCTCACCATGACGCAAGGCAAGCCGCGCGCGCGAAACGTCTGAGCACCGTCCTTGCCTGGAGTTTGGCGGGCGGCCACTTACCTCCCTGCTACCCTCGGCTTCATACGCGTGATTGAATGCGTTTGAAAGGATCGGTCTTGCGCAAGGCGAAGCGCCCGTGACGCCCAGGTTACCCGTCGTACGACGGCCGGTCTGCCGGGCACCCGGCCACGTCGCGCGTCTGTGATAACCCGCACATTCATGCAAAGTGCGAACTGATAGACTGATTTTGACAAATCCCGCCGGAGTCCAGCATGGCTGGCATTGCTCTCCGCGTTCCCGGGCTGTACCCACCTTGCCCTACCGACGCCTGGGCCGTGCCCCCGTTGCGCGCTGAATCTGTTCGCGCGCCCCATTACCCGCTCGCCGCGATGCCGCCATGCCAGCTCTCATGCCCGCCTTTATGCCTGCCCTTATGCCAACCGTCAGCGAATTGACCCTGCGCGGCCTGCTGCCGCATCTGGTCCGGGACGAGTCCGGCTGGACCGCCACATGGCGCGCGCTAACCCTGCATAGCGTGTTCCAGCCGGTATTGTCCGTCACGCATCAGTGCGTGGTCGGCTATGAGGGCCTGTTGCGCGCGTTCGATCCGGTCGGCCTGCCGGTATCGCCAGAGGTGCTGTTCTCCGGCACGCGTTCGGCCGCCGACGCGCGTGAACTCGACCGCATCGCGCGTTGCCTGCATGTGGCGAATTTCATGGAACAAGGCATCAGCACCGGCTGGCTGTTTCTGAATACGCGTCCTCAGGTGTTCGAGACCGGCTGGCCGCAGCGTACTTTCATCGACGAGCTCTCCGCGCACTTCGGCCTGCCGCAGGAGCGCATCGTGATCGAAGTACTCGAACAACCCGCCGACGATGAATCCGCCGTCGCCAGCATGCTCGCGGCGTCGCAGCCACGCGATTTTCTGATTGCGATCGACGACTTCGGCACCGGTTTTTCGAACTTCGACCGTGTATGGCGCTTTCGCCCCGACATCGTCAAACTCGACCGCTCCCTGGTCGCACGAGCGGGCAAACGTGAAGGCGACGATTCGATGATCAGTCACCTGATCGCGATGCTCCATCAGTCCGGCACGCTGGTGCTTGCCGAAGGCGTCGAAACCGACGAAGAACTGATGATCCTGATGCAGGCCGATGTCGATTTCGTGCAGGGTTTCTGGCTCGGTCAGCCGCAGAGTTCGGTGCAGGCGGCATGTGCCGCGGTGCCGGCGCTGATCGACTCGATGTGGGCCAAGTTCGCCGCCTACGAACACGCCCATGCCGGTCACCAGCGGCTTGGCTTCGAGGGGTTCGCCGAAGCCGTGCTCGCCGCAGCCGAGGCCTTCAAAGCAACCGGCGATCTGCAGCAGGCGGCACAAAAGATCTGGCACCTGCGCGAGGCGCGCCGGGTGTTCATCACCGATGGTCAAGGCGAACAGACTCAAGCGTCGATCGCGGCCGCCTCGGTGCCGCCCCCGCCGTCGCGGCTCGCACCGCTCTACACCGATACGCGCAGCAACTGGTCGCGGCGGGCCTATTTCAAGCACGCGCTCGCCGCTCCCGGGCGCGTCGCGATGATGGGTCCGCACTATTCGCTCGCGGACGGCCAGGACTGCTACACGGCGGCCATTGCGTTCGACCGTGACGGCACGCATGTGCTGTGCGTCGACTTCGTGCCGGCGACGTCGGCCTCCGATAAACGCTCTGGCGGACGCGCAGGCAAACGCTGAGCTTCTCTGCCGGTTGCGCTGCGCTGCGGGTTGGCAATCGGCAATTGGCAATTGGCAATCCGCAACCTGCGCCTCGGCGGCTCTGCCTTTGGACCCCGTCACTCCCTTTAGAGGCTTGAAGCTTTAGCCACTTCAATCCGCTTCAATCCGCTTCAATCCTCTACCCGCCCGCGGCCTGATTTGATCTCGCTGCGCTTCGCTTTACTGTCGAGGCGGCGCCGATTCGAAGCGCGCGTCGGCCGGGTCGCAACGCGCGGCTTGCGCGTCACGCTCACGCTTTCGATCAGTTCATCGAGCCGCGCCAGCGCCGCTGCGCGGTTCATCTCCTGGGTGCGATGCTCCTGCGCCTTGATGATCACCACCCCGTCGCGCGTGAGCCGATGATCGGACAGAGCGAGCAGGCGCATCTTCAGCACCTCCGGCAACGACGATGCCTGCACGTCGAAACGCAGATGGATGGCACTCGAGACCTTGTTGACGTTCTGACCGCCCGCTCCTTGCGCGCGCACTGCGGTCAGTTCGATTTCGTTCGGCGGGATCGGATAGCGGGATGTCATGACTGGATTAGGCTAGGAGATGCAAGTGTACACAGCGCGCGGCCGATTACGGACGACGGGCTATCAGGCGCGGCCGCCGATGCGAAAAACCATTTGCATCGGGACAGCCGGTTCGTCGATACTGCGGTTTTCGCTTACAGCGTAAATTTATATGAAGCTCCGTCCGGGTTTTGTGCTGGAACTGGTCGTCAACTTTCTGCTGCCATGGCTTGCTTACCGCTTTGCGCTGCCGCACCTCGGTGAAACCGGCGCCCTGATCGCCTCCGCCGTGCCGCCGATCGTCTGGAGCCTGATCGAACTGGTGCGCTTCCGGCGCGTCGACGCGCTCAGCGTGATGGTGGTGGCAGGCATCGTGCTGTCGGTCGCGGCCATGGCGCTGGGCGGCAGCCCTCGCATGCTGTTGCTGCGGGAGTCGCTGGTGTCCGGCGCCGTGGGCGTGGTGTTTCTGCTGTCGTTGCCGATGCGCCGCCCACTGATCTTCTATCTCGCACGCGCCACCGTCGCCCGCGAGATGGAAGGCGGCGCCGAGCGCTTTGAAATGTTGTGGCGCGAGCGGCCGGGGCTCGTACGTGCAATGCGGTTCATGACGCTGGTATGGGGCGTCGGTCTGACCGGTGAAACGGCGCTGCGCGCATGGATGGCGCTCACCTGGCCGATCGAGCGTTTCCTGGTGGTCTCGCCGTTCATTGGCTATGGCATTTACGGCGGCCTGGCCCTGTGGACGATGTGGTACCGCAAGAACATGCGCAGCCGTTCCGAAGCACACACGCAGCCGGACGGGGCCGCGAGCTGAGCACGGTCTGGGCCGCTCCACGCTACCGCGCGATGCGCCACGCCTCCGCAATTCGCGCGGCGAGACCCGAGTCGCGCTGTGTCGGTGTTGCTATTGCCTGCGCCAGCACGGCGCGCGCGCCGATCACCTCCACCCGCTCGCGCGCGCGGGTAATCGCCGTGTACACGAGTTCGCGCGACAACACGCGGCTGAACACCGACGGCAGCATCAACACCGCATGCTGGAACTCCGAGCCTTGTGACTTGTGAACCGTGAGCGCGAAGGCCGTATCGTGCGGCGGCAGCGCTGCCGGCGACACGGCCCGCAGATCGCCGTCACCCGTACGGAAATACACGCGCAATGCGCCACCCGCGCCCGGCAGCGCAATGCCGATGTCGCCGTTGAACAGACCCAGCGCGTAATCGTTACGCGTGACCATAACCGGACGTCCGGCGAACCACTGTGCACCGACAGCCAACGTCACGCCCGCCGAGCGCCGCACTTGCGCGGCCATCGCGGCGTTGACCTGATCGACGCCGCGCGGCCCCGAGCGCGTCGCGCAGAGAATCCGAAAGCGGTTCAGGGCATCGAAGAGCGGCAACGGGTCCGGTGTATCGGCGGCCAGCGCTTCGGCAAGCGCCTGCGCGTACGCCGCGAAACCGGCTGCAAGCCGCGCGACGGTGCGATCGGCAAGCGTTGCATGCGTGTCTTCGTATAGCGCCGCCGCGCAGGGTTCGGCGGGATCGATGCGCAACGCTTCGAGCGCCACGCCGGCCGCGCCGTTCCGGATCGCCAGAGACAAACGGCCGATCGGCGATTCGAGACCGAATCGATAGTTGCGCTCGAGCCAGACCACGCTGTCGGCGAGCGGGTTTTCAGCGGGCGCAGGCGATGGCCCTCCGGTAGTCGGCTCAGCACTATTCGCGAAGAGATCGTCACCGGGTAGTTCAGTGAAGGCGCGCTGCGCATCGGCATCGCCGAACAGGTCATCGGGAGGCGCATCAAAAACGTCCGGTGCGCCTGCATATGCCACAGACCCGTCATGCCCTTCGTCAAAGCCGCCCGACGCAGCCGGCAGCGCTCGCGACAACCGCGCTGCCTCAATGCCAAGCGCCCCGGCGATCCGCTGCAGTCCGTTCTGCGTAAAAGCGGGCCGCGCGCTGAGCTCGGCAAACACCGCACCGGCCTCGACAGCGGCGAGTTGATCCTTGTCGCCCAGCATCACGAGACGTGTCTGCGGGGCAATCGCATCGAGCAGATGCACCGCCATCGCGACATCGATCATCGACGCCTCGTCGATCACGACGACGTCGTAAGGCAGCGGGTTGTCGCGATGATGCCTGAAGCGCCCGCCCGGCCCCGAACCGAGCAGCCGATGCAAGGTGTACGACGTCTGCGGCAAACGCGCCGCGAGTTCGGGCGGCAAATCGCCGGCGCGGGCGAGCAGGGCTTCCTGCATCCGTTGCGCGGCCTTGCCGGTGGGTGCCGCCAAAGCAATTCGCAGATCGGCCCGCGCATCCAGCAAACACGCAAGCACACCGACCACGGTCGTCGTCTTGCCGGTGCCCGGGCCGCCGCTCACGATGGTCAACCGACCGGACAGCGCCATGACCGCCGCAACACGTTGCCAATCCACCTCGTCGTCCTGCGGCGCGCCGAAATAGCGCAGCAGGCGTTCGTGCAGCGTTTGGGCGGTCGTGTCCGCACTCGCGCGAATGCCGGTATCGGCCGCAGCGCGCGCATGCTCACGAGCCCGCCCCTCTTGCACCTGGCCGCCGCCTGCATGCATCACCAGCGAGCGCGCGAGGCGCCGCTCGTAGTCGTAATAGCGCGCCAGATACAGCCGCCCTTGCCCGTCGATCACCAACGGCCGCAACGCCGACGCGCTCTGCGTGCCGTCGCTAGCCATGCCGCTTGCGAACAGCGCCGCGCGCACTTCCGCGCTCGACGCCTCGAAGCGCCGCGCCAGCACGGCAAGCGGCAGGCACACGTGCCCTTCGGCAGTCGCCCGGCTCGCGGCGAAAGCAGCCCGCGCCGCCCACCTCACCGCCTCGCCCGACGCGCCGCCGCGTCTCGCCAGCGTGCCGATGCGGCGCGCGAACCCTTCGGCAAGCGCGGTGCTGAAATCTGCCGGCGCGGGTAGATTCACCCCAATGTCATCGAGCTCCGGCGGCGCGGAAGATACCCGTTCGAAGGCGCTCATGCGACACCTCCGATCATCGCCGCGTCGAGCAGCGCCACCAGTTCGAATGCGGGGCGCCGCATATGCACGCCCGCCGGCCCATCGGCATCGCGCCACTGCGGACGAACGCCGCGCACGAACAGGTAGAGATAGCCGCCGATGTGCGTGTCGTATGCGTAGTCGCGCAGCCGCGTTTTCAGATAGCGATGCAGCGCCACCGTATAGAGCAATGCCTGCAGGTGATACGCGTGGCTCGCCATGGCTGCTTCGAGCGGCGCCGCGCCATAATCGGCGGCAGTATCGCCCAGATGATTCGACTTCCAGTCGACGATCCAGAAGCGCCCGTCGTACTCGACGATCATGTCGATAAATCCTTTGACGAAACCGCGCAACACGCCGGGCTCCAGCGCCACGTCGGGATAGCCGTGTTCGATCAGCAATTCGCGCAACGCAGGAAAATCGAGCGAAGGCGCGGCAAACAGAAATTCGAGTTCGTTCAGACGCCGCTGCGGATTCAAATTGGCAAGCGCCATGCCGGGCACGAGCTCGGTGCTCACCACATCCGCAATCAGCTGATGCATCATGGCCGGCAAACGCACCGCGAGTTCGGGCACCGCCGGCGCCGGGCGCTCGCGCAAGGCGCCCCTGATAGCCTCCGGCCAGGTCTGCGGATCAGTGAAATCCGCGAGTTCGAACATGCGGTGCAGACACTCGCCCGCCGCCGCGCCGCGCGGGAACGCGAGAATGTCGTCCTGCGCGCGGGGCGGTGCTTGCGGCACCGGCACAGACAACGGCACAGGCTCGAGCGCATCGACGATCTCGTCGTGATCGGGACGCACCTCTTCCGCCGGCACATGCCCCTCCTCGGCTTTGCTGCCCGCGGCAATCAGGCCGCTGAAGCTCGCCATGCGCCATTGATCGCGCAACGGCCGCCGATTGGCACGCGCCTGCATTCGCGCACCGCTATCCTGGAGGCTTTCCAACGGCACCCGGCGCCCCACTTCCGGCAACGCCTGCAACGTGATCGGGCCGCCTGCCAGCGCCCGCCATCGTTCGGACAAGGCGGCTTCGTCAGGCGGATCGGTGAGCCAGTCGTCAAAGCTGTGCCCGTTGCCGGCCACCAGCCAGTTCAGCACGCTGCGGCGAGACTCCCTTGTGGAACGCGATGAAAGATAAGTCCCGGCAACCAGATAGCAGCGATACACCGCACGGGTCAGCGCCACATAGACGAGCCGTGCCCGTTCGGCCGCCTGCTCGCGCGCCGCGTCACGCGATGCGCGTTCGGCCTCTTCGTCATCGCAACCGTAGTGCAGCACTGCGCCGCCGGTTTCGTCGTGATACTCGCGTGCATCGGGCAAGCCGGACGATGGCGGCTCACGCAGCGCACCGTCGTTCAGAAACGGGCAGAACACGACCGCATATTCCAGCCCTTTCGATTTGTGGACGGTGACGATCTGCACGAGATTGCGATCCGACTCGAGCCGCAACTGCGCGTCTTCACCACCGCCTTGTGTACGTTGCGCGGCGAGCCAGCGCAAAGTCGGCGCGATGCCGGGTTGCGTGGCGGCCCGCGCCTGCACGAGTTCGGCCAGATGATTCACGTTGGTCAGGCGGCGCTCGCCGTCCGCTCCGGCCACCAGCCGTTGTGCGATGCGCAGCTCGCGCATGAGCGTGCGCCACATCAAGGCGAAGCCGCGCTCGTGCCAAAGCGAGCGATAGCGCGAGAAACGTTCGACCCAACCCATCGCGTCCGCGGCATGCGCGGGATCGTCGGCTGGCGCCGGCGCGTCGGCGACCTGTTCGAGGCGCCACAGCGCGGCGGCGTCGAGACCCAGCCAGTCGGTGGCGAGCGCGGCGCGCAACCGGCGCAGATCGCCCGGCGTATCGACCGCGGCCAGCACCCGCTCGATCTGCTCGGCGTCGAGCGTCGCGAACACCGAAGCCTGCGCCAGTTCCACGCTGCCGACGCCCCACGACGCCAGCACACGCTTGATCAGACTGCCCTGCTTATGCGTTTGCACGAGCACCGCGATATTGCCCGGCGCGAGCGGCACGTCGCCGATCGTCACCGCTCCTTCGCGTGCGCCGCGCAGGAGCCGCACGATCTCGGCGGCACAGGCTTCGCTCGCCGCGCGCTGCGCTTCGCGTTTGGTCAACGCCGCGTCGCCTTGCGGCAGGGTCCAGATGCGGAAATCACCCGCACCTGCCTCCGGTTCGGAGAAAGGCGGCCGACGCCGCTCGCCGGCCCGCACGGGCTGATAGTCCAGACCGTCGAGCACGAACGCCTGCGGATTCGCTTCGAATAGCCGGTTGCAAGCCTCGACGATCGGCGCGGTCGAACGCTGATTGACCGCGAGCGTGTAGCACGCCGAAGCCGCTTCGCGCGCCGCCAGATAGGTATGCAGATCCGCCGCGCGGAAGCTGTAGATCGCCTGCTTCGGATCGCCGACCAGAAACAGCGGACCGGCCGGCGCGAAGATGCGGCTGAAAATCGCGAACTGCAACGGATCGGTATCCTGAAACTCATCGATCAGCGCGGCCGGATAACGCGTGCGCAACGCATCGGCGAGCCAGGGGTTAGCCGCGAGCGCGCGATACAGATTGGACAGCAGGTCGTCGAACGACACCACTCTGCGCGTGCGTTTGCGTGCCACCAGTTCGGCGGGCGCGTAGTCGAGCCAGGTCTCGATAAGCGAAAGCCAGCGCGCGCGTTGCGTGGCTTCCGCCGCCACGACGGCCGCGGCCAGCGCCTCGGCGTGCTCGAAGAACGGATGCTCGGGCGGTTCGAACTTGACCTTGGTGGCCTTCTTCAACGCCGACACCGTCAGCTTCAAGGCCGCCTTTGGCGGCGGCGCATGGCAATCGCCCTGGGCGAAGTATTCGGTCCACGCCGCGATGGCGGCGCTCACGAGATCGGGCTTGTGCGAAGTCTTGCTCAGACGGTCTTGCGCTTCGCCGAGCAGACGAACGATTACGTCGCGCTCCGCCTGCCAGACTGCGCACGCAGCATCGAAACGTGCCTGCGGATCGGCATCGTTTCCACCTGCATCGACCTTGCCCCAGCGCAGCTGCGCCAACGGCTTCTTCAAGCGCCGCGCGAGTTGCTCGTCGAGCGACGCGGGACCGGCGCGTTTGGCCACGAGCCATGCCGCGAAAGCAGGATGCGCGTAGGCCACCGGCTCCACTTGCTCACGCCAGAAATCGGCCGCCATTTCGAAACGCAGCGCAGCGTCGTCGGCCTCCATTTCGAACGCGAACGGCATGGCCGCGGCGAACGGCGCTTCCTGCAAGGCGCGCTGGCAGAACGCGTGAATAGTGTGAATCGCGGCCTGATCGAACGTCCGCAATGCGCGGCGCACGACCTTCAATGCGCTCTCGCGATCGATGCCTCGCTCCGGCGCAAGGGTGGTTTCAAAGAGACGCCGGATAAACGGATCGCCGCCGTCGTCGGTATCGATAGCACGATCCAGTTCCGCGAGCCGCCCGCGAATCCGTTCGTGCAACTCCGCCGTCGCCGCCTTCGTAAAGGTCACGACCAGAATCTGATCGGCGTTGAGGTTCTTTTCGAGCAGCAGCCGCACGTACAACGCGCAGATGTTCCAGGTCTTGCCGGTTCCCGCCGATGCCTCGATCTGATTGACGCCGTCGAGAGAACAGGCGAAGACGTCGAGCTCTTCCGCAACCAGTGCGTGATGGTGAACGGCGCCGCTCATGATGCGCTCCGCAGATGCTGCACGAGCGGTTTGAAGACGATCGAGGCAAGACTGCCGAACGGTTCGTCGAGCGTCAGTGGCGTGCCGCGCAGCGCGATGCGCAAGGCGGGGTCGTCGGATTCGCCGCGCACACGATCATTGATCCACACGCCCTGCGCCGCTGAATCGCTCTCACTGACCTTCACCCATGCGCTCTTCGGAAAAAAACGCAGCGGCAGCATGCGCCCGGCCCTGAACAACGCGGCAAGCGGCGCCAGTTCGGCGAGCGGTGCGGCAACCGGCGTGAGTTCAAAGCTCTCGCCGCTGCCATGCCAGACCGTGCGGCGCGGGCCGTTCGGCTGCGCCGCGCAGTAGACCAGATGCGCGAGCCACGCCGACAGATAGTCGCGCGCAGTCGCTTTGGCGTAGCGGAAAATCACTTGTCCGGTTTCAGTCAGCAAATTCAAGGTGCCATGCAGTTGCAACGGTGCTTCGGCCGCTTTACGCAGCGCCGCGTCATGAGGTCCGAAGAGCGTATCGGCGATCCCGGCACTATCGGGCCAGCGCGGCGCGATATCGAGCACGAACGGCAACCGCTCGACACCCGAGGCGACTTCGCGGCGCACGCTGTCGGCGAGTTGACGCAGCGCGCCGAGTTCGCGCGAGCGCCATACCGCGCCGGTCGCACCGCCCGGCAGTTCGGGACTGGCCGCGGCAACACGGCGCACACGCTCGAACATGCTGTCTTCGTCTTCGGTCTCGCTGCCGAGCAGTACGGGCAGGAGCCGTTCCGCCAACGCATCCCGGCCGGACCAATCGAGTTCGAACGGCTCGGTGTCGAGCAATTCGCCCTGCGCATCCGACAACACAATACCCAGGCGATCGCGCAACAAGGCACGGGCGGGATGGCGCCAGAACCGCACGAATTCATCGAAGGCAACGGACGTGGTGTCTTCAGCCGGCAGCGGTTGATCGAAGAACGGCGCGGCCGCCGGATGCTGCGGCGCGGCCAGCAAACTCGCCAGCTCCGCGCGATCCACGTCGTAAGTAAAAAGGCCGCGCTGCGACGAGAAATAGTCCGACGCGAACGCCTGCAACGGGTGATCGATGATGAACGCATGCCGTGCGGCTTCGACTTCCGTGGGACTCGCCCCTTCGCCCGCCGACACTTGCGCGAGGTGATCGAGCAATTCGTCGACCAGCGCGGCCGGCGGCAGCGGCGCGTTGTCGCGAATGCTGCGGCCGGTATAGGCGATGAACAGCCGGTCGCGCGCAGCCAGCAGCAGGTCGAGGAACAGATTGCGTTCGTCGTCGCGGCGCTGCCGGTCACCCGCTTTACCGAACGCGGCCATCAGGTCGAATTCGTCAGCGCGGGCGAGACTCGGCAACACACCGTCGTCCATGCCGAGCAGACAGACGATGCGATAGGGCAAGCCGCGCAAGCTGGTCAGCGACGAAAACGTCACGCTCCCCCAGGGCACGCCGCCGCGCGCGGGATCGTCGAGCGCCTCGGTGAGCGCGCCGCGCACCACGGTAGCCGGCAACATGATGTCTTGCGCGCCCGCCTGCATCGCTTCGCCCGCCTGCATCGCTTCGCCCATCTTGTCGATGGCGTCGCGCACGGCCGCCATCGAATCGGCAAACTCCACGCCGCCGTCGAAACACTGCGCGAGCGTTTCGAGCAGCAATTGCGTCCATTCGGCCGGGGTCTGCTCGCGCGCGCAGCGCTGCGCGAAGCTTTCGATATCGTCGACAAAATGTGACAGGCGGCCGAGAAGCTCGGCCTGCGACCCATCCGCGCCTTCAACGGGCAACCATGCATCCACCGGCTCGCCGCCATCCGGCATCGCGTAGCCGAGGTACAGCCGGGTCAGCGCATCGGCAAACGTATGGCGCGCAACCGGCACGTGCTCCCCGGTCGGCTCGCCAGGCACCAGCCCGCGCCGCGCACCGGCTGCCGCAAGCCACTCCTGCGCGGTTTCGAGCGCACCGGCATCGATTCCGTAGCGCGTGGCGATCGCGTCGACCCGCAACCATTCGATCAGATCCGGCGCGCCCACGCTGCGCTCGGGCAAAGCCAGCCAGTCCAGCAGCAAACGCGCGACCGGATTGGCCTGCGAGGGCGGCAAGCCGGTAATCCGATAGGGAATGCGGCGCATATCGCCAGGAGGCGCAGTGCCGAACACCGCGTCGATCAGTGGTCCGGCGGCGGCGAGATCGGACACGGCAACCAGCACGTCGGACGGCTGCAGATCGTCGAACTCGTCGAACCACCCAAGCAGCCGGTCATGCAACACTTCAAGCTGGCGCGACAGGCTGTGGCATACGTGGACCTCGATGCCGTTCTCGATGGGCAAGTCGTCTGTATCTGTTTCCGCCCGCAGATCGAGGATGCCGTTCTGCACGGCCGCAAGCCAGCTCGGTTCCGGATTCCCGGTGAATTCGCCGGTCTCGCCGGATGCGGCGCTCTCGGTCAGTTCATGCAGCATGTGCAGTTGCGCCTGCGTCTGACGGCCCCACTCGGCGAGGAGCGGATGACCCACCTCCTGATAATCGAGCTGGCCCGCGGCATCGAGCGCTTCGACACGGCCTGCGCTGACCACGTCGAACCAGAACTCGCGGCACGGGTTCAACACGTACAGCCGCACGTCGACCCAGCGCGAAAGCGCGCGCAGCAATGCAACGTGCAGCGGCGGCATGGTGGGCAGCGCGAACACGCTGACCGCTTCGGGCCACCGCGCGTTCGAGATGGCCTCCAGATCGAGCGTGCCGATTTCCTCGAGAAAGCGATACGCGGGCGGCAAGGCCGCTGCGGGCGTTTGCGCGTTGCCCGCCACTTCGGCGAGTACGGCGCGCCACAGCGCCGCTTGCCAACGCTCGTCCTCACGCGCCGCCTCGCTTGCGCCGACCAGACGCGGACCGGTGTCTCCCGCGGCACCGCTCGCGAAAATCGAACCGCCCTTCTGCCATTGCAGCAACCATTCCGGACGATAGGTCAGATAGTGGTCGAGAACGGTGGCCACGCGACGCGCCAGTTCATAACGCATCGACGCATCCGCCGCGTCGAGATAAGTGCGCAGACGCGGCGAGGCGTTCCACGGCAAGGCTTCATCCGCTTCTCCCAGCAGCCGGTAGCAACGCCAGACAAGCCGGTCCGGCGCGAACGGCGAATGCCTCGGCACTTCGATTACGCCGCCGATTTGCGCCCATAGCCACTGCGCGAGGTAAGCAAAATTGACATTCGCGCAGATACCCTGGCGAGCCGCGATATCGAGCTCGAGCCGGCGCCGCACCGCCGCGCTGGGAACGATCACGGGCTGCGCGCTCCAGGGATCGGACGGTGCCTGCGCCAGGTCGTCGAGCAGCGCGCCGACAAGCGTTTCGTAGCGGTTCGAGTAGAAGAGTTGGAGCATGGATCCCGGGGAAGCAGGCGGCGCGAGCGGAACGCCCTGGCCGCGACAGATACTGAAGCGACAGCATAACAAACGCGCTCCCAGGGCATAACCTGGCCGAACGGACGAGGTCTGATCAGGTACAAAATCAGTTAGACTCGACGGCAGTTCAGGTCTGCCCCGGGTCGGCCCGGGTCGACCTTTTCAACCGCGTTTTCTCAGTGAATGGAATTCAGGCAGTCGATGCGCTATTCGGTTGAAATAAAAAAATTCCTTTACAGCCAGTACTTTTATGGCGGCCTGCGCATCGCAGTCGGCGTGTCGTTACCGGCCATATTGTGTCTGATCGTATTTCACGATCGCGAACTCGGCTTTACGATCGCGACCGGCGCACTCGGCGCATGTGTGGTCGATATGCCGGGTCCGCTCAAGTACAAGCACAACGAGATGCTGGCGTGCACGGTGATCGGCTTCCTGTCCGCGCTCGCCACCGGTCTCGCTACCGTCAATGCGGTCGCGCTATGGTGCACGGTTGTGCCGCTCACGTTCGTGCTCTCGTTGATCGTCGTGTATGGCAACCGCTGGCCGCAGATCAGCTTCGCCACGCTGTTCATGATGGTCATGACGCTGGAGGAGCACTTCACGCCGATGCAGGCGCTCGTCAATGCGTCGTGGATTCTGGTGGGCGGTCTCTGGTACACGTACTGGTCGACCTTCGTGAGCCGCTGGATGATGCATCGCATCGAACAGCAGGCGCTCGCCGAAAGTGTGTTCGCGTGCGCGGACTATCTCCTCGCACGCGCCGCCTTCTACGACCTCGATAACGATCTCGACGAGTGCTATCGCAATCTGGTCGACAAGCAGATCTCCGCGGTCGATCGCCAGGATGCCGCGCGCGACATCGTGCTGCGCAATCTGCCGAAACTGAAAACCGGCCGGCTCGAACCGCGCCGGGCAATGCTGTTCAATCTGTTCATCAATACCGTCGATCTGCACGAGCTGTTTGTCGGCACGCATGTCGATTACTCGCTGGTGCGCAACACGTTTGGCGGCTCCGATCTGCTGGTGTTCTACCGCGATCTGATTCGCAAATCCGCAGCCGATCTCGAGGAAATCGGGCTCGCGGTATTGCAAAACCAGCCGCCGCGTATCCGCGTGAATGTAAAAGCCGAATTGCGCGCCATCGAGTTCGAGATCGACCAGATGCGCAAGCAGGACCTGGCGGCCAAAAACCCCGAGGCCTATTCCGCGGTATCGTCCAGCTTCCGGCGCATCTGGAGCGCCACGCGCCTGATCGACAAGATGCGCAAAAGCCTGTCGAGCGATCCGGGCGTGTCGGAAACCGAGACCGAACTTCGGCTCGACCAGGCGCTGTCCCGCTTCGTATCCAGCCGCCGCGTGCCGTTCGGGCAGATTCTCTCCAATCTGACGATGGCCTCACCGAGCTTTCGCCATGCGCTGCGCGTGACGATTGCGGTCGCCGTGGGTTTCTGGCTCGGCCGTCTGCTGCCGCTCACCAATGCATACTGGATCGTGATGACCACGGTCATCATTCTGAAGCCGGGCTATTCGCTGACCAAGCAGCGCAACGGGCAGCGGATCGTCGGCACGCTGATCGGCTGTGCGGCGAGCATCGCGTTGATGATCTTCGTCAAGGAGCCGCATATCCTGCTGGTGGTGATGTTCGCGTCGATGGTGATGAGCTACAGCCTGTTGCTGTTCAATTACACCGCGAGCGTGGTGTTCACGTCCTCGTACGTGCTGCTCATGTTCCACCTGCTCGCACCGGGCAGCATGCGCATCATCGGCGAACGCGCGATCGATACGGTGGTGGGCTGCGCGATCGCGATTGCGGCAAGCCACCTGTTCCCCTACTGGGAATACCGGCTGATGGGCAAGCTGGTCAACAACATGATCAACGCCACGCGGCAGTATCTGGAAGCGAGCTGGTGGTGGAGCGGCAAGCCGGCCGCCGCTGTGGTGGCCACGGTCACCGAGGCCGGGGCGTTTGCACCCGCCGCGGCAATGGCCGATCCGGCGATCGAATTCGCCAAGCCGGTGCGCGCGGCGGCAAACGTTGCGGCAAGTGCGAGCGGCACCACCAGCTCAAGCAGCGCCGGCAGTACCGCCACGCTCAGCAATGCGAACACCAAGCCGGCCGGCGGCGCATCTCCGGCCGCTGTCGCCGCTGCAACCGCGCTCGATCGGGATTATCGCTACCGGCTCGCGCGCAAGAACGTCCACGTCGCGTTTGCCAATCTGGGGCAGGCGTTCCAGCGCATGATGCTCGAGCCGAAGTCCGCGCAGAAGTTCGTGCCGGAATTGAACGACCTGCTGGTGCGCAGCCATGTGCTCGCCTCGCAGATCACCGCGGCCGCGCCTTTGCTGCGCACCTCAGCGCAGCAAGCCGACGGCGTCTCGCTACAGCCGTTGCAACGTGCGCTGAGTGTGGTCCGCGACAATCTGACCGAGGCCGAAGCAGGTAGCGCATCACCCGCCGAACAGGCCGAGCAGGTCAAACAATTGACGCGCGAGTTGGATGCGATGGTGGTCGAGACGGAGAAATCGCCTGATTACTCGGCAGACGCCGTGCACGACATGAAATTGCTCGCCCATCAGTGCAAGCAGATGCTGACGGCGTCGGCGCAGATTCGCAAGGATGCGAGCGTGATTCGCCTGCCGGAAGAGTGACACAAAGTGTCACACGACGACGGTCGCAACAACGGCCGGGGCTCGTCGCCCGTCGTGCGCGGTGTTTTCATCGCAGGCTTTCAACGCCCGTCTGCAATCAACACCGCACAAGGCGTGGCCGCCGGATCAGCCGCGATGGCGGATCGGCAATCGGCCGTGTCGTCCGCCTTGATCGCTTGTACCGTCCGCCTTACTGTGCGGCGCCGCTCGCGGGCTTGGCCACCGCAGCCGCCGCGTCCGAGGAAATCGTCGGCGCCGGCTCGTTCTGACGATCGAACTCACGCTTTTCCGTGATGGCGTTGTAGAAGAGCGTGGCGATCACCAGCAGCACCGCGACCACGATGAAAATAGCAATGCCGAAGGTCGGGTTCTTCTTGCGCGGCGGTTTGTTCATGAGGCGGGCTCGGTTCGCGAGGCAATCGCGGATAGTGTCTGGGAAGGCGGCATTCTACGCCCACTGAGCTTGCGCGTGCCTTGCACTCAACGCCCCTCCACCACCGCCGAAGGCCGCACCGGCAGCGCCGTCGAATATTTGATCTGCTCCATCGCAAAACTGGAACTCACGTCATACAGCGGCACGGCGGCGATCAGGAGCTTATAGACGCGATCGTAGTCGTCGATATCGGACACCACCACGCGTAACAGGTAGTCGGTTTCGCCGCTCATCCGGTAAACCTCCACCACCTCCGGAATCTCCTGCACCGCACGCGTAAAGGTCTGCGCCCAGGCCTCCGTGTGCTGGTTCGTTCGCACCGCCACGAACACGGTCGTGCCCACGCCGAGCTTGCGCGCATCGCACAGCGCCACCTGGGCGCGGATCACGCCCGTCTCTTTCAGACGTTGCAGCCGCTTCCAACACGGCGTTTGCGACAGATTCACGCGCTGCGCCAGTTCGGCGATCGGCATCGTTGCGTCTTCCTGCAACAGTTCAAGCAGCTTCCGATCGATGATATCCATTCCCATCATCACGCCCCTATAGGAAATTATTCTACTTTTAAGACTATGAGTGGAATTATATGGAAACTCTTTCTCCACGCAAACGGGTATAAATGTCTCTATCAAAAAATAGCCGATACGCAGCCATGCAGCTGCGCAGCCATCATGAGCCAAGACCTCCGTTCAACACCTGTCGCCCACTCCTCCGCCCACGCCATGCAGTTTGCCGGGGCGCACGAAACGCCCACGCGCGCGCACCGCACCGCGCCGCTCGCGCACCTGTGCGAGGCGCTCGATGCAATGTTCGAAGCCTGCGTGAAATTCCCCGAACCTTCGCATTCGAGCTTCTTCGCGCGCAGCATGCGCATCGCGCTTGCCGAAGCCGCGGCGAACCCCGCCTTGCTCACCCCGGCACAACGCGAAGGCTCCGCGGAAAATTACCGGCGCCATCTGCTCGCCGCCGATCCGCACGGCCGCTATGCGATCGCCGCGCTGGTGTGGCTGCCACACCAGGCAAGCCCGGTGCACGCGCACCACACCTGGTGCGGCTACGCGGTACTCGACGGCACGCTGAGCGAAACGGTCTTCGAATGGAACGGCGCACAGCATTGCGCAAGCGCCACCCGAACACAAGCACGCAATGCGGGTGCCGTGTCGTTCGTGCGGGGCGGCCGAGGCGGCATTCACCGGCTCGGCAATTGCAGCGACGCGCCCGCCGTCTCGCTACATATTTACGGCGTCGCGGGCGCGCAACTCTCGACGCACGTCAACGACATCGTGCGCACCGCCGACACCCCGGCGCTCGTCTGAAACCGGCATCTGGCGCACTCAGTTTTTGCCGCCCGCATCGCCCGCGGTCGGAATCTGCGGCGGGATCGGCGCGGTCTGCCCGGTCGGTGGCGGCGCCGGACGCGGTTCGTGCGAGACATCGCGCGCCGCCGCTACGGCAACGTGCGCAGCCCGCACCGAGGCGCCCGTCCCGGCATGCATGTGCTCATGCCCGTGCGCGAGCTCATCGTCCTGCAAAGGCTGTCCTTCACTATCCTTCGATGACGTGTACACACGCATCTGCGGCACCGGAATCTCGATGCCGGCTTCGTCCATCTTGCGTTTGAGCCTCAGATTGAAGGCACGCGCCACGCTCCATTGCTGCAACGGCCGCGTCTTGATCTGCCCTTTCACGACCATCCAGTTCGGATCGAAACGGTCGAGCCCCCACACCTCGATCGGCCCGAGCATTTCGCGCCGGTAGCGGAAGTCGGCCATCAGATCGGCGCCGACTTCGCGAATCAGTTGCGTGATCTGATCGACGTCGGTCGAGAACGACATCCGCACTTCGAACACCGCATAGGCGAAATCGCGCGACAGGTTCTTGACGATCTTGATCTGCGAGAACGGAATCGCGTGAATCGCGCCTTGCCCGTCGCGCAAACGGACGGTGCGGATCGACAGATGCTCGACCGTGCCCGCATGGCCGCCGTCCACGTCGATCCAGTCGCCGACCGAAATCGTATCTTCGATGATGATGAACAGCCCCGTGATCAGGTCCGTCACGAGCGACTGCGCGCCAAAGCCGATCGCGAGACCAATCACGCCGGCGCCGGCCAGCAGCGGCGTCACGTTGATGCCCAGGTTCGCCGCGGTGACGATGCCGGCAATCGTCATGATCGACACCAGCAGCACGTTGCGCAGCAGCGGCAGCATCGTGCGCGCCCGCATGCTCGGATTGCGCGACTTGTTGCGCAGACTGCCTGGATTGAGCGTTTCGGTGATCGCGGTGTCGACCAGAATCCACAGCAGCCATGAAATGAACACCGTCGCGATGATCGCGGTCACCGCATGCGCAATCCCCCGCGCCGCAACGTTCTCCTCCACGACTTCCGCGAGCGAGACGCCCCACAGGCGCGCCGCCAGTTCAAAGAAGAGCAGCCAGATAAACAGCGTGAGCAGCGTGCCGCAAAAGCGCAGCAGGCGCGACAGATAAGGCGAGCGGCGCCGCGCGCGCGGGCTGCGCGGGCGCGTCATGCGCAACACGACGGCCGACAGGAAAAATGCGAGCACCAGCAACAGTGCGGTCACCACCGAAATCTGCAGGACGTTTTCGCTGGAACCCGAGCCGCCGAGCGTGGCGACCACTGACGCGGTGGCAAGCACCAGCACCGGCACGTGCCAGAGCGAGGCGAGCACGTCGAACGCGTCGGTCGCGGCCTTGTGGTCGTTACGCTGCTCGTAAGCCCGGTTGCGGATCAGATGCGCCACGGGCCGGCGGAACGCCAGCGCGAAATAGCCGGTAAGCACGGCAGCGGTCATGTTGGCGGCGGTCGAAATCAGCGCGGCGAGATTCGAGCCGAGCTGATGCTCCACGTCGTAGTTGACCGCCGCGTCGCCGAGCGCGGCGCATACGCCCACCACGAACAACATGCGCCGCGCGTGATCGAGCAGCAGGCGCACCGCAACCCGCCGATGCCCCGAGCCGAACAACGAAAACATGATCAGACAGATCGCCGAGAACACTGCGCCCGCGACGATCGCGTAAGCCACCACCATGCCGAGCGTGCGGCCGAGCGAATCGGGCATGGCGCGCACGAACAGCAAGGCGGCGAGAAAGGCGACGATCCACGGCCCGACGCGGCGCAGCGCGAAGATCAGCAGTTCGCGCGTGGTGGGATTCGGGTTGAGCCCCAGCACGATGCCAAAGCGCCGGTACAACCGGTGTTGCACGTAGATCAGCGCGCCGGCGCACGCCCCCCAGCCGGCCAGCATGGCAATCATCGAAAAGAGGACGCGCCCGAAGCTCTCCTGCCCCTGACCCGAAATGATCGTGTAGAGCTCGTTGCCGGCCGCGTTGAAGCGTCCGCCCCAATAGCGCACTGGCGTGCGGCCCTGATGCACATCGGATTCGAACGACGCGATGCCCGACGCGATCGCCCCGAGCAGGCCAGGACTCGGCTGCGCGGGCGCGGGGGGCGTGACGTTTTGCGAGACCTCGCGCAGCTTTTTGAGCTGGGCGACGAGTGCGGTGCGCTGCCGGTCGTTGTCGAGCGTGGCGATCACGCTGTCGAGCGAGCGCGCCAATTCGGCCTGGCTCGCGGGCGACGGCGCCGACGCCGCGTCCGCGGACGAGGCGCCCGAGGCGGCGGACGCAGGCGTCGCTGTCGCGCTATTGATCAGGCTCTGCAACGCCGGAATGACCGGCGTGCCGGTGCCGGCGGCCTGCACCACGGTGGGCATCCAGCCGAGGCAGACGATCAGCGCAAGGCAGACCGTAGCCGCCCACGCGCCGAAGCGCGCCGCAACGTGGGCGCGAACACCACGTCCAGTGCTGCATTCGGTCTGACTGGAAGGAAAATGAAAGTCGGCGCGAGTCGCCGGTTGTCCGCCGTTAGACGGCGCGGCCCCGGACTCACGCCGCAATGGGCATGCCTGCATGGCAATCCGCAAGAAAACGGGAGACGCCAGTGTAGCCGCAGTTTTGCCGCAGGCGACCGAACATGCGTAACCGATTGTTAGGAGGCTTGCACAAATCCGGGGATTCGCCAGCCGCCCTCGTCCCCCGGGTGGCCGCGACCGCGCATACAACGGACCCGCGCGGCACGGGCCGCGCGCGGTCCCTGCCGCCCCTTAAGACTCAGTAAGCCACCGTCGCGATCTGACGGACAAAACGGCCCTGCTCCAATTCGTCGACGAAGGCGATCGCGTAGTCTTCCGCGGAAATACGGCTATTGCCCTCGGCGTCGGCGATCAGGCTGTTCGCGCCCGTGCGGAACTTGCCGGTGCGCTCGCCCGGGGCGATCAGCGCGGCCGGCGCGAAGAACGTCCAGTCGAGGTCGCTGATGCCACGGTAGTAATCGAATGCATCGCGGTGGGCCAGGGCGACGGCCTTGTAGGCATCCGGGAATCCGTCCGTGTCGACCAGTTGCTTGCCTGGCGCCACTTCCAGCGAACCCGCGCCGCCCACCACCACGAGGCGCTTCACGCCCGCTGCACGCACACCGTCGACCAGCGCATGGGTCGCCTGACTCAACACTGCCGGATCGCCATGCGGCGGTGCGTATGCGCTCGCCACCGCATCGTGGCCGCGCACCGCGGCGCTGACGCTCGCTGCGTCGAGCAGATCGGCCTGCGCGGCCTTCACATTCGCCACGTCGGCCGGCACGCGCGCCGGGTTGCGCGCCAGTGCCGTCACCTGATGCCCGCGGCGGGCCGCTTCCGCGGCGATCCGCGAACCAATTGTGCCCGTGGCGCCAAACAATGCGATTTTCAACTGTTTGCTCATGTCGATACTCCTGTTATATAAGCCTATATGTAACCACATTGATTACATATAATCCGGAAAAAAGAGGGGCATCAGCCCCCGTCCATTCTCAGGCGCGCGTCTCTCACACGTCCCGCACACGTTCTGATTACGCTGCGCGCGCCCTTCTGTTCTGCGTCTCTACGACGTCACCCATGCGAGCGCCGCTTACGCTCGCGTGCCCGTTCAGCGCGCACCACGTCAGCCGTGGCATCGGCCAGCGTACGCGCGCCGAGCGACGCCTCCATGGCCTGCTGCGCTTCGTCGATGATACCGCGCAGCACGACCTGAATATTGCGCCCCACCATGCACGCCGGATTCGGCTCCTCGCGATGCATGGCGAACAATTGCGCGTCGTCCACCGCGCGGTACACCTCGAGCAGCGTAATGCTCTCGGGCGCACGGGCAAGCAGCGCGCCGCCGCCCGCGCCGAGTTGCGAGGTCGTGAGGCCCGCATCGGCCAACATGGTCAGCAAACGACGGATCAGCGCAGGATTCGTATTCACGCTGCCCGCGATCATCTCCGACGAGAGCGGCACGCCCTCCTGCAACGACAGCAGCGCGAGCACGTGCACCGCAAACGCAAACCGGCTACTCGTATTCACAGCAAACCTGCCCGGCAACGACAATGTGTAACCATAGTAATTACATTTAATCCGGCTGTCAAATGAGCCGGCAAACGGGCTGGCAAACGGGTTGTCAATCGGACTGACACACGGCGCGCCATCTCACTTGTCCATCTGCTTTTGCGCATCGCTGGAATCGCCCGATGCCGACGCGGAAGCCGAGCCGCCCGCCGCCGACGCCGAACTTTGCGCCGACCACTCCTGCAGCTTGCGCCCGGCCGTCTCGAGACCCTGGCCGGTCAGCGCCGCCGCCTTGCCGAGCTGCGCATTCGCGGCGCTCGCCGCGCCTTGCAGGTTGGCTTGCGCGGTCGATGCCAAGGCGCCCGGATCGATCTTGATCGACGGCGCGGAGGCCGCCGAATCCAGGTTCTGCTGCGCGGTGGCCTTGGTCGCGTCGACCTGCTGGCCAACGTAGCTGGCCGCCTGATCGAGCTTCTGACCGGCCGCCTGCGCTACATCGTTGAGCTTGCCGGCGACCTGATCTGCCGACGCATCATTCTTCTGACAAGCCGCAAGGCCGCCGAACACAAGCGCGACAACGGCGACGCGGCGCAACAACGGTGAACGAATAGATAAAGTCATATCGGTATGTGCTGGGTATGAGCCGCATCGAGCGGCTTTCGCATGCGAAAACGCGCCCATGATACGCCGTTGCGCCAAAGGCTCGCCCCTGGAGCCGCCTGTCGGGCAGCGATGGCCGGCAGCCGGCGCATCGATGCGACCTCGCGGACCGCTTACGAGGCCGGTTCGCTCGCCGGAAAGCTGAGCTTCACCAGCAATCCCTGCCCGCCCGGCGCATCCTCGAGCGAAATCGTTCCTCGGTGCGCGCGTACGATCTCTCGCGCGATCGCGAGTCCCAGCCCGCTGCCCTCTTCGTCGGAGGCACGAAAAAACGGCTCAAATGCGCGCTCGCGCAACGCCGCGGGAATGCCGGGCCCGCCGTCGAGCACATGGATGCTGACCCAACCGTCCGCCTGACTGGCATCGATCGCGACTTGCGTGCCTTTGGGCGAGTACCGGATCGCGTTGTCGAGGATGTTCGACAGCACTTCTGAAAGCAGCGTCTCACTCCCCGTCACGAAGAGCGGCGCCGCGATGGAGACGACGAGCTCGATACCGCGCCGCCGTGCAGCCAGCGCGAGTTTCTCGATCGCGCGTGCCGTGACTTCCCGCACGTCCACAACGTCGCCTTCGAACGCCGTGTAATCGGCCGCTTCGGCCTGCGCGAGCATCAGCAGCTGGTTGATCAGCGACACCATCGCCCGGTTGCTGTGGTGCATGGCCAGCAGCGTTTCCCTCACTTCTTCGAGCTTGCCCTGACGCCGTGCGTATTGCAGTTGCATCCCGAGCAGCGTCAGCGGCGTGCGGATCTGATGCGCGGCATCGGCGATGAAACGCCGCTGCGCCAATCCCTGCCGTTCGATAATGTCGAGACAGGCATTGAAGGCGGCAATCAGCGGATGCAGTTCGGCATGGACATCGGCCGCATCGATTCGAACCCGCGTGAGCGACGGCTGCGCGGCGAGGCCCTTCGCCAGTCTTTCGAGCGGCCGCAGTTCCAGCGTCAGCCCTACACAGACCAGCACCAGCGCCGCCGCAATGCTGCTGACGATATACGCGAGTTGCGGTTTCCACAGCGCGGCGACCATCGCATCCCGCGCGATCTGCGTGCGCCCAACCGACACCACGACGTCGACGATCCTGCCGGCGTCGTACATTGGGCGCTTTAGCGTGACGGCGCGTATCGGCATCTGCGAGACGCGTGCGTCGTACCAATCGGGCGAATCCGTGGGGCGTGTCTGCGGAAAATCAGAAGTCCCGGCGATGACGGGGCCGCCCGCGATCTCGACACGATAGAAAACCTGATCGCCTTGTGGCGTACCGACGATCTGGATCGTGCTGGGCGACACGGAGGCGACCAGATCGTTGCCGCTCCAGCGCACGTCGGCGGCCATCACGCGGGCGGCGGCGAGCAGCGCTGCATCTTGCAGCAGATCGGCCGTGCGCCGCGCATTGGCGAGCGTGAGCCAGCCCGCGACGAGGCCGAATGCCGTCATCGGCACAATGACCCAGAGCAGGAGCCGCGCGCGCAGGCTACGCTTGCGGCTCTTCATTTTCCAGCAGATAGCCGAGCCCGCGTAGCGTGATGATCGCTGCCGTGCTCTTCTCGATCTTCTTTCTCAGGCGCGACACGTAGATTTCGATCGCGTCGCCGCTTGGCGGCGCATCCTTGTCGGTCACGGCCTCGGCCAGCACGGCCTTCGACACCGTGCGCCCCGTTTGCAGGATGAGCGCTTCGAGCACGGCATGCTCACGCGGCGTAAGCGACAGCGGCTCATCGTCGACGAAGAACTGGCGGCGGTCCATGTCGTAGAGCAAGGTGCCGCAGCGGATGCGGTTCGAGCGCGCGGGCGCATGCCGGCGTGCCAGCACCTTGATGCGCGCCACGAGTTCGCGGTCGTCGAACGGCTTGACGACGTAATCGTCGGCGCCCTCACTCAGACAGATCACCTTTTCGCCGACATCGCCCGTGGCGGTCAGGACCAGCACGGGCGTCTCGTTGGCGTTCTTGCGCATGCGGCGCAGCAGCGCCTTGCCTGACATGCCCGGCAGGTTCAGATCGAGCAGCACGACGTCGTAACGCGCGTCGCGCAGCAACGCCTCGGCGGTTTCACCGTCGAGCGCGTGCTCGACGAGGAAACCCTCGTCGGTCAAGGTTTTCGACAACCAATGCGCGAGTTGCCGGTTATCTTCGATCAGCAGAAGTCTCATTGCCCAGAAAAGCTATGCCATCTTGTAGCCGTTGCGCGCCTGCCGCGAACGGTAAAGCAGCAGCGTCGCCACGGCGCCGCACAATCCGGCCATGCCCATCCATGCGCCGGGCGCGGCCTTGTCCCCGGTGAAGTGGATCAGCGAGGTCGAGACGGCCGGCGTGAAACCGCCGACCAGCGTAGCGAGGCTGTAAGCCATCGAGAAGCCCGTCGTGCGCACATGGGCCGGCATCAGCTCGGTGAGCGCCACCACCATGGCGCCGTTGTACCACGCATAGAGCACCGAAAACCAGAGTTCCACCAGCAGGAGCCGCTCGAACGACGGCGCGGCGACCAGCCAGCGCATCGCCGGATACGACGTCGCCATGGTGAGCACGGTGAAGAGTAGCAGGATGGGACGCCGTCCGACACGATCGGAAACCGCGCCGGAAACCGGCAGCCAGATCAGGTTCGAGATGCCCACGCAGACGGTAACGACCAGCGAATCGACAGCCGACAGATGCAGCACGGTTTTGCCGAACGTCGGCGTGTAGGTCGTGATCAGATAGAACGACGCGGTGGTCATCACCACGAGACCCATGCCCATCACGATCAGGCCTGCGTTGTCGCTCATCGACTTCATGATTTCGCCGAATCGCGGATGGTGTTTGCGCGCCGCGAACTCGTCGGTCTCACGCAGCGTACGGCGAATGAACAACAGAAACGGCACGATCAGGCAGCCGATCAGGAACGGGATGCGCCAGCCCCACGCGCTCACCTCGCTGGCGGGCAGCAGTTGATTGAGCAGCACGCCGAGCGACGCCGCAAAGATGACGGCGACCTGCTGGCTGCCCGATTGCCACGAACAGAAGAAGCCGCGTTTGCCGGGCGGCGCGATCTCCGCGAGATAGACGGACACGCCGCCAAGTTCGACGCCTGCGGAGAAGCCTTGCAGAAGACGCCCGATCAGCACGATCACGGGCGCCGCGATGCCGATCGTCGCGTAGCCCGGGACCAGCGCGACGCAAGCGGTGCCGACCGCCATCAGCGAGAGCGACAGGATCAGGCCTTTGCGCCGCCCGTGACGGTCGATGTACGCACCCAGCACCAGCGCACCGATTGGCCGCATGAGGAATCCCGCGCCGAACACGGAAAGCGCCAGCAGCAACGAGACGAATTCGTTGTCCGCGGGAAAGAAGGTGTGCGCGATCGCACCGGCGTAATAGGCATAGACCGTAAAGTCATACATCTCGAGAAAGTTGCCGCTGACGACGCGGAAAACTGCTCGAAACCGCGATTCCGGACGACGGGTAATGGCTGGTTCCATGATGCTCTCTGATAGCGTAAGGACGAGTTTCGACAACCGGCGCACGCGTGGCGTGTGCCGGGCAATCGTTCCTGTGGGTGCGGGTTTGGGTACGGGTTTGGGTAGACCGGGCGGCTAGGCGATATCCATCACGGCCTTGCCTGACTGGCGGCGTTCTTCGAGCGCCGCGTGAGCCGCTTCGACGGTGTCCAGCGTGTAGCGGCCGTTGATCTCCACGCGCAGCGCGCCCTGCTGGATGGCGTCGAAGATATCGTCGGCGCGCCGCTGGACTGTTTCACCATCGGCGAGATGGTCGGCGAGGCGTGGCCGTGTGAGAAAGAGCGAACCGGCCTCGCCCAGTTCATACGGATCGAAGTCGCGCATCGGGCCGGTGACGGAGCCGTAGTTGACGACGAGGCCACGGGTTCGCGTCGCCCGGAAGCTGTCGCGCAGCGTCGTGCGGCCCACCGCGTCGAATACGACGTCGACGCCTCTGCCATGCGTCAACTCGCGGACCCGATCGGCGAACGCGCCGTCCTCGTACATCAGCACGTGGTCCGCGCCGCGCGATTTCGCGAGCGCTGCCTTGTCGGGCGAACTGGTGGTGGCGAACACCTGTGCGCCGCGCCGCTTGGCGAGCTGCACCAGCAACTGGCCGATACCGCCGGAGGCGGCATGCACGAGACACGTGCTGCCCGGCCCGATGTGAGCGACATCCTCGAGCAGATAGTGGGCAGTCGAGCCCTGGAAAATCGCTGCAGCGGCGATGTCGTAGCCGATCCCGCCGGGCAGTTTCGCGAGACGTGCAGCGGGCACCACCGCATACTCGGCGTACGCGCCCCACGAAATGCACCACGCCACCCGGTCGCCCTTGCGACACGACGTGACGTCCGCGCCCACTTCGACGACTTCGCCCGCGCCTTCCATACCGAGCGTGCACGGAATCCTCACCGGGTACGTGCGCGAATCGCGATACTTGCCCTGGCGCGTGTGGACGTCCATGAAGTTGATGCCTGCCGTTACGACGCGCACCAGCACTTCGCCCGGCGACGGCTTCGGCACCTCGATCTCGACGCGCCGAAGCACCTCAGGGCCGCCGTACTCGTGAATCTGGATGGCTCGCATGGCAAAAGTCTCCGATATGTGCAAACAGAATGGGGTAGCGAGGTTCAGTGCGACCCTGCGGCCCGGTCGTCCGGGGCGCCCGCGGGGGCAGCCGCGACGAAGCGGTTGGTATAGGTGCGCGCGAGGTCGATGTGCCGCTCCGATATCTCGGGGTTGGCGCGGGCCAGCACCGCCAGCACGGTCGAGGGTGCGTCCGCCGGCATCAGGCCGGTCGGCGAATACGCCGGTTTCGCAATCGCCAGCGCCTGCCGGTAAAGCGCCGGGTCGTCACCCCGGATTCCTGCGGGTACAACGGCGGCGATAGCGGCTTCGTCATGCGTCTGGATGAAATGCAGCGCCTCACGCACGGCACGCACCAGCCGCGCCGTCGCGTCCTCGTGGGCGTCGATCCAGTCGCGCTGCATGTAGAGACACGCGCCCGCGTACGCCCCGCCCAGTTGCGCGCGCGTGTCTTTCACGCTGCGCATGTCGACGAGCGGCGTGGCTTCGAGCCGGGTCAGCATGCGTGTCGCAGTCGGCTCTTCGATCATGCCCGCATCGACCTTGCCGTCGACAATCGCCTGCTCGAACGCGGACTCGTTGGCGAGCGGCACGACCGTGTACTCGCCCGACGGCACGCCCGCGCGTTCGACGAGGTAGCGCGTCAGGAAATACGTCGACGATCCGAAACCGGTTACGCCGAGCCGGCGCCCTTTCGCATCGGCCATCGTCGCCATGGCCCCGCCGCGCCGCCCAAGTTCGATGAGACCGGCGGACTGGCCCAGCACGACGACCGACTGCACATCCAGACCGCGGCCCTGCAGCTCGATCGTGTGATCGTAATAACCGACCGCGCCCTGTATCGCGCCCGCCACGAGTTCCGTCGACGTATCGATGCCGGCGGGCGCGGACACTACGCGCACATCGAGCCCCTCGCGGCGAAAATAACCGAGCTGGTCTGCAAGAATCACCGGCAGATAAATCAGTTTTGCGGCACCCCCGGTCATCAGCACAATGGGTTGCGCGCTCACGAAGCGTGCCGCCATCAGCGCCACGACGCAGAACAGTACGCGGATCAGGGTTGCGGGGTGACGCTGCATTCCTGTCTCCTCACGGTTGAAACAGCGCCTGTCAGGGCAGGCTTTGGCATGCGAGGCAGTATAAATAAGGGCGCCCTTCTGATTGCTTTCCACGGGCAAACTGTTTTCTCAGTAGTTTCCCGATCCACTTGCCGACTCGTTTGCCGATCCGCCCGGCGTGCCGGCAGCGCCTGTTCGTCGCGGTTCTGTCAAACGCGTTGGAGTAGACTGACTGCCCGCTCGATGTATTCCGTTGTTCAACTGGAGGCATGCGATGGCAGCAAAGAAGATTCTGTTCCTGACCGGCGACTTCGCCGAGGATTACGAAACGATGGTGCCGTTTCAGGCGCTACAGGCCGTCGGCCACGTGGTGGACGCGGTCTGTCCGAACAAGAAGGCCGGCGAGAAAATCAAGACGGCCATTCATGATTTCGAAGGCGACCAGACCTACACAGAAAAGCCTGGCCACCAGTTCACGCTCAATGCAACGTTCGACGACGCCGACTCCCGTCAATACGACGCGCTGGCGATCGCAGGCGGCCGCGCGCCCGAGTATCTGCGGCTCAATCACAAGGTCATCGAACTGGTGCGGCAGTTCGCCGAAGCGGGCAAGCCGATCGCAGCGATCTGCCACGCGGCGCAACTGCTGGCCGCCGCCGACGTGATTCGCGGCAAGCGCATTTCCGCCTACCCGGCCTGCGCGCCCGAAGTCAAACTGGCCGGTGGCGAATATGCCGACATTCCGGTCGACGCGGCGATCACCGACGCCAATTTCGTGACCGCGCCCGCGTGGCCTGCTCATCCTGAGTGGCTGCGTCAATTCCTCGTGCTGCTCGGCACCCGCATCGAACTCTGATCGCAAGGCACGCGCACATGGCCCTCACGGCCATGTGCGCGTGCCAAAACACCTCTCCATTTGAGACTAGTCCGATAGTTCTCAGCGAAAGACTTTCCTATAGTCGCCGGTTGACTTGGGAGCCTTTTTCGATGGAACTGACTGACTGGATCGTCATCCTCGCCGTCACACTGATGGCCATTGCTTTTTTCTGCGCGCGCACACGGGCCAACTGGTCGCGAGAAAACCGCGCGCGGCGTCTGGCGGGTACGCGCATGCTGGTACAAGCGGCGTTCGCGTTATGGGCGGCGTTGTTGATCGCCGCGCGCGGCCTGTTCGCGCTCGACGGCCTGCCCGGCCTGCACCCGGCGCCGCTCGAAGCGCTGACCGGCGTTGCGGTCCTGACCTGCTGCGGCTGCTACTGGTCGATTCGCGGCAGCAAACTGCTCAAATCACGCCGGCTCTTTACCGTGTAATGATCAGCGCGTAATGATTACCGCGTACTGATGCCGGGTTCGGCGTTGGTAATTTGCGCCGCACCGCCACGACCCACACCACCTGAACCCGCGCCATCACGCTCCCCGAGGTCCGCGCGCACTTCGCGTCCCCCACGCGCCGCGTGAGTACCCTCCGCCGGCGTGGCAGGCACTTCGGCAGACCGCTGCGCGGTTCGCGCCGCGGCTTCGGGCAGCGACAGATAAAACGTCGTGCCCGTCCCCTCTTTCGACTCCGCCCACACCCGTCCGCCATGGCGCTCCACCACGCGCCGCACAAGCGCAAGACCGATGCCCTCGCCCGCCGCCACATTGCCGTGCAGCCGCTGGAACGCGTTGAAAAGCCTCGGCAGCGCCACCGCCGGAATGCCCAGGCCATTGTCCCGGACGTAGAAAATCCGTAGCGAATGCACGCCCGGCGGCGCCGGCGTCGTACCGATTTCGATCAGGCCTTCGCGCGCCGGGTCCAGATAATTGACCGCATTGCCGATCAGGTTCGCGAACACCTGTTCAAGCGCGGTCGGGTCGCCCCACACCGCCGGCAATTCGTCGACGATCACATGCGCCCGGCGGGCGCGGATCGACCCCTGCATGGCATCGACCACGCGCGGCACGATATCGCGCACTTCGACCTTTTGCTGCCGGTACTCGACCCGGCCGACGCGCGACAGCCGCAACAGCGCGTCGATGATATGAGAGGCCCGCAACACGGCCGTCTGCAGAAAGTGCAAGGCCTCGCCGATATCCTCGTCCACCACCTGTTCGATGCGTTGCCTTGGTTGCGCCGCGAGCGACGACTGGCGCAGCACCGCACGCAGATCGTCGCAGGCGCGCGTCAGTTCTTTCGAGAAACCCTGCAGATTCACCAGCGGCGCACGCAAGTCGTGCGACACGCTGTAGATGAACATTTCGTTTTCCTGGGTCTGCTGCCGCAAGGTCTCGTTGATGCGCGCCAGTTCACCGGCGCGGCGCGCGAGATCGGCCTGGAAACGCGCCTGAATGCGCTCGGCTTCGAGCAGACGGCGGCTGGTTTCATGCAAGGTCAGATCGAGCCGGGCGATTTCATCGCGGCCCGGACCGATCGGCGCCAGCGGTTCGTTGCCCGCGAGGCGCCCGGCGTTATCGGACAGGAGCGCGAGCCGTCCGCGCACGCCGCGCGTGAACAACCAGACAGCCAGCGCGACGAACAGCAAGGAGCCAAACACAGCCGCGACGACCAGCATCTGCTGGCGTTCGCGCGCGGCGCCGGCGACGCTCGAGCGCAACGTGTCGAGACGCCGCTCCTCGCTCTGGAAGGCCAGCACCTGCTGACGGAAGCGGTCGAGCACGTCGGCCGTGCTCAGGTCGCGAAAGCGATCGAGCAGATCGCGCCGCCGCCCCGAATGCAGCATGTCCTGAACGCGGTCCGACCATTGGCGATATCCCTGCACCGCCTGGCGCACCTGCACCACGCGCTCGACTTGCGCCGGGTTGTCGGCAACCAGTTCGGCCAGTTGATCGATGCGGCGGTCGACGTCCATCCACAGCGTGACCGGCGTTGTGAAGCGTGTGTCGTTGGTAAGCACCGCGCCGCGCAGCGCCACGGACTCACCCAGCACCGGATCGAGAATCGCGGTGGTCTGGCGCAGCACGTCTTCGCTATGGATAGCCCACTGCTCGGCGAGCGCCGCGTCGGACTGCGCCTTGACCAGGCCGGACAATAGCGCCAGTTCGAAGAAAGCCGGAATTGCGATCAGCAACAGGCCTTTAGTGGTCAGTCTCATGCGTGCACATTGGAGGTCGGTGGCCGGCAGATCGTGCACGGGGACGGCACATTATGTCGGCGTTTGCGCAGGAAGACAAAGACGGCGCGCCAGCTGGCCTGTTTGTGCCGCCACAAACCGCTCCATACGCAACGATTGCGCATACAGCGTCAGGATTTTGAATTAAACGTAAATAAAATCGAATATTTCGCCCTCATTTGGATCATGAGGAGCGGGATGAAACCATCATGCACTTACTTTGTGCTTTTCGCGTCATCCAAGGTGCAAGGTAGAGATACCGCGCAATCGGCGACCCATCACACAAAACCCATTCCGGTGCGGCTCTGCACCTTATCGAGCCGTCCCGGCACAAGTTTGGCCCGCTTCTTGCATCCAATGCCCGCTTTTTTGGCATAAGCGGGACACATCGATGGAAAGTTTGAAAACCGGCACCGATACGCTCTTCCTTCTGCTGGGGGCCGCGATGGTGCTCGCCATGCATGCGGGATTCGCGTTTCTCGAACTCGGCACGGTCCGCAAAAAGAATCAGGTCAATGCGCTGGTCAAGATTCTGGTGGACTTCTCGGTCTCGACGATCGCGTATTTCTTCATCGGCTATACGATCGCCTATGGCGTGCAGTTCTTCGGCAGCGCCGAATCGCTGGCCGCACACAACGGCTACGCGCTGGTGCGCTTCTTCTTCCTCCTGACCTTTGCGGCGGCGATTCCGGCGATCGTGTCGGGTGGCATCGCAGAGCGCTCGAAATTCAACCCGCAACTGTTCGCCACCTTCGTGCTGGTCGGCTTCGTCTATCCGTTCTTCGAAGGGATCGCATGGAACGGCCGCTTCGGCATTCAGGCCTGGCTGACCCAGGTATTCGGCGCGCCGTTTCACGACTTCGCCGGTTCGGTGGTCGTGCATGCGTTCGGCGGCTGGGTCGCGTTGCCGGCCGTGCTGCTGCTCGGCGCACGCCACGGCCGTTATCACCGCGACGGCGGCATTGCCGCGCATCCGCCTTCGAATATTCCGTTCCTCGCGCTGGGCGCATGGGTGCTGGCGGTCGGCTGGTTCGGTTTTAACGTGATGAGCGCGCAGACCATCGACAAGATCAGCGGCCTCGTGGCGGTCAATTCGCTGATGGCGATGGTCGGCGGCACCCTGAGCGCATGGCTCGCGGGCCGCAACGACCCCGGCTTCACGTACAACGGCCCGCTTGCCGGGCTGGTGGCGGTGTGTGCCGGCTCCGACCTGATGCATCCGCTCGGCGCGCTCGTCACGGGCGGCATTGCGGGTGTGCTGTTCGTCTATATGTTCACCTGCGTGCAGAACCGCTGGCGCATCGACGACGTGCTTGGCGTATGGCCGTTGCACGGTCTGTGCGGCGCGTGGGGCGGCCTCGCGGCCGGCATCTTCGGCCTGCGTGCGCTCGGAGGGCTTGGCGGCGTGTCGTTCGGCGCGCAACTGGTCGGCACGCTGGGCGGCATCGTGGTGGCGCTGCTCGGCGGCACACTCGTGTACGGAGCGATTCGCCTGACGGTGGGCTTGCGGCTCGACCAGGAAGACGAATACAACGGCGCGGACCTGTCGATCCACAGAATTTCCGCCACACCGGAGCGCGAAAGCGTCGGCTGACGGTCTCGCCGCGCTACAGGGTTAGCGGCGCGCCGGCTGCTGCGCGCCCGTATGTTCGCCGAGCAGCCCGAATTCGATCGGGCAGCGCGTGTAGAACACCGGCACGTTGCTCTCGCGCACCGCCTCGAGCAAGGCTTCCGCCTCCCCTTCGGTGACCGCGAAAATCACCTGCTGCGGCTGATCGGCCAGTTCGAAGAAGCGCGCCGCATGCCGCGCGCCCGCGTGGCCGATCCCTTCGGCCGCCGCCACCACGGTCGCGCCATGAATGCCGGCGCGCTTCGCGATCGACAGCAGACATTCGACGACGGTTTGATGGCGGTGGTGTTTGTTCTGCTCGGTATAGAACGTGAGCTGGTAGCCCTTCATCATGGCGGCCTCCCGCGCAGTGACGGCGAGCCCACGGCCAACGCCCGCAGGCTCTCCATTCATTCTAGATCACGCTCCCGGCCATGCAGCGAGCGCGTGCGCGCCGGCGCTGCGCTCACCTGTCCCCAATGTCCCGTGGATGCTAGACTTGCGCGCTGGAGATGGCATTCTCCATTAACCGCCCTTTGATGGCTGATGATGCCTGCTTCGCCCGGACGACCGCGGACGTGGCATCACGCCTGCCGCTCGAGCCCGGTTTGTCGATCTTTTGGCTTCGCCAGAGTACTTTTCCATGTATTTGTCCATTCTCGCGGTCGGCATTGGCGGCGCGCTCGGCTCGCTGTTCCGCTGGTTTCTGGGGATTCGTCTGAACGGCGTGTTCACGGGAATGCCGCTCGGCACCTTCGCCGCTAACGTGATTGCGGGTTACGTCATCGGCGTGGCGGTTGCGGGGTTCGCGCGGGCGCCGCAGATCGCACCCGAATGGCGGCTCTTCGTTATCACCGGTTTGATGGGCGGCCTGTCGACATTCTCGACGTTCTCCGCGGAAGTCGTGCAGCGCTTGCAGGACGGCCGGCTCGGCTGGGCGGCAGGCGAGATCGTCATTCACGTGGCGGCTTCGCTCGTGATGACGATCCTCGGCATCGCGACCGTTTCCTTGCTGTCACGCTGAACCTCAGGCTGAGCGCCGCGCTAGATACCGCGCCAAATACCGCACTGAATGTCTCGCTGAAAACCGGCTGCCGGAACCTAGGACCCGCCGCCGCTGAGATTGAGCAGAACGATCCCGGAGATGGCGGTACAAATTCCGATCGCCTTTAGTGCGCTAAGCGCTTCGCCAAACCAGACGACGCCAATCACCGCCGTTAGTGCGGCGCTACACCCGGCCCAGGCCGCGTAAGCCATGCCCATTTCTATTCGCTTCGTCGCGATGGCCATTAGCCAGACGGCTGTCGCGTAACACGCGACCGTCATGAGCGAGGGAAGCAGGCGGGTGAAACCGGCGGAGAGATTGAGCGTTGCGGTGCCGAGCGCCTCAGCAGCGACGCTTGCAGCAAGAATGAGCCATGCGGCCTGAGTGGTGAGCATCCACGTACCTCGCAGCCCAACGTTTATACCGAACGTTAGTGCGAGCGAAAACAGGTGGCGGTACCCCCAACACCGCGAAAATATCATCCCTTAAACAGGCTGTCCATGGCGAGGCCGGCGAATAGCCATTCCTCGCCCCCGCCGCTAGCCGCTTTTCCTGCGGCCACGCAACGCAAACGCGGCCAGCGTGCATCCGAGCATTGCGATGCCCGCCACGTAGAAGGTATCGCTGTAAGCCATCAGCAGCGCTTCGCGGCCGATCAGCTTGTCGACGATCCCCAGCGCCGCCTCGCGCGCGCCGGCGAGTCCGGACGCCGCCATGGCATCGGCCCTTCCCACATGCCCTTGAGTCAACACCCTGACCATGCCGATCATGCGCTCCTGAAACGCGCCGTTGAACGGTGTGATCGCTTCTCCGATACGCGAGGCGTGCAGCTTCTCGCGTTCGACCACAATCTGACTGGCGATCGCAATGCCGATCGCACCGCCCAGGTTACGCACCATGCTGAACAGGCCCGAAGCCGATCCGAGCTGGCTCTTCTCGATGCCGTCGACGGCCATCACGCCGAGTGCGACGACCACCAGCGACTGTCCAATGCCGCGCACGATCAGCGACGGGACCACGACATTCGCCGAGGCGTTCACGTCGAGATGAATGTTCATCAGACAGCCGATGGCGACGAGCGTGAAGCCGGCGATGATGGCCGTGCGCGCACTGGTGCGGCGCATCAGCGGCGGCGTCAGAAACGACATGACGAACTGAACCAGTCCGTACGGCACCATCAGAACGCCGATATCCCGCGCACTGTAGCCCTGCAGTTCGGCAAAGTAATTCGGCACCAGAAACACGACCGCGAACACCACGCCGCCGAACAGAAACTGCATCAAACTGGCAATGCCGAAGTTATAGCGGCCAAGCAGCCTCAGATTGATGAACGGTTCCTCGCGACGCAGTTGCACCACCACAAACACAGTCAATCCAACCACCGCGACCAGCAACATGTTCACAATGAAACTCGAGCCGAACCAGTCCTTGCGTCCGCCCTCCTCCAGCACGATCTGCAGCGCGCTGAGTCCGATTGCCATCGTCGCGATGCCCAGCCAATCCGCCTTGCGCAGGCGGTCGAGATGCACAGGCTCGGGTTTGATCGCCCAGCCGATCGCGCCCAGCAGAATGAGCGCGGGTGGAATCTGCAGATAGAAGATCCAGCGCCACGAATACATGTCGGTCAGCCAGCCGCCCAGAGAAGGCCCGGCCGCCTGCGCGACATTGTTGGCGACGGCGAACAGCGCCATGCCGAGCGGATGCCGTGACGCCGGCAGCTCCGTCAGGATCAGCTGAAACGACAGTGGAATCAGCACGCCGCCGAACGCCCCCTGGAAGGCGCGCGCAACGATCATGGCATCGATGGTCGGCGCCACCGAACACACCAGCGAGAAAATCAGGAATCCGCTCGTGCCGACCAGCATCACGCGGCGGATGGAAAACACTCGCACGAGCCAGCCGGTCAACGGAATGACGATGATTTCCGCGACCAGATACGCCGTGGTGATCCACGAGCCCTCCTCGAAACTCGCACCGAGCGAGCCGCGAATATCCGGCAGCGATGCATTGGTGACGTGCACGTTCATGCCGGCCATGAAGCAGCCGAACACGCCGCCGAGCACCGCCACCCACGCGCGCAGCGACACCGGGTCATGAGTACGGGAAGATGCGGCCGTCGTGCTCATGAGCGGCTCGCGGCGGGCTGCGTCACGGGGGCGCCGGTATGCACCCGCGCAATCACCGACATGCCCGGCCGCAGGCTGATCGCGTCGTGCTGACCGGCGTCCACCTGGATCTTCACGGGAATGCGCTGCACGACCTTGGTGAAGTTGCCGGTCGCGTTGTCGGGCGGCAGCAACGCGAACTGCGCACCCGAGCCCGGCGCGATGCTCAGCACGCGCCCACGCAGTGGATGTCCCGCATAAGTGTCGACGTCGATGTCGACCGCCTGACCCGCGCTCATGGCGGCGACTTCCGTTTCCTTGAAATTGGCGATCACGTAGACGTCCTGAAGCGGCACCACGGCGAGCAGCGGTTGTCCGGTCTCGACGTATTGCCCCACTCGCACGGTGCGCTGGCCGACCGTGCCGTCGCTCGCCGCGCGAATTGTCGTGTGCTCGAGATCGATCTGCGCGAGCGACAAGGCGGCACGTGCAACCTCAAGCTGGCCCTGCGCCTGTTCGATTGCCGCCATGCCCTGCGCCCGGCGCTTCTCGAGCACGGTTTGCTGGCCGCGCTGGGCTTGAGCCGTTGCGGCGGCTCTCGCCAGTTCGGCGTCGGCGGTGAGTGCGTCGGCATGCGCCTGCTCCCAGCGCTGCGTGCTCGACGCCTGTTCGGCCGCCAGTTGCCGGTAGCGCTGCGCGTCCGACTTGCGGCGGTTCGCACCGGCCCGCGCCGCGTCGACGTCCGCCCGCGCGGCCTCCATCACGCTGCCTTGCTGCGCGATCTGCGCATCGAGCGTGGCGACGTTCGCCTGCTCCGCGTGCAAGGTGGCGAGCGCCGTGTCGACCGTCGCCTGAGCTCTCGCGACCTTGGCTGCATAGTCCGCGCTGTCGATATGCGCGAGCACGTCGCCCTTGTGCACCGGCTGGTTGTCGTCGACATCAACGCCCGTCACATAGCCGGGCACGCGCGAGCTGATCGTCACCACGTCCGCGCGCACGTAGGCGTCGTCAGTGCTTTCGATGAAACGGCCGACGCTCCACCAGTGGATGCCCGCCACCACCAGTCCAACGACTGCGATGAGCGCGCCCGCGAGCACAAGGTTCTTTTTGCTGAACGGCGACGTCTTTTCTGGAACGACAGTGGTACTCATATCAGGACCCTGATGAGAAATTAACGGACATTTGAGGCGGCGCCGGGACAAGATGCGTGCCGCAAGATGCGCAAGGCACGGCGGCCTCGCGCTGCCAGCCGCCGCCGAGCGCCTTGAACACCGCGACCTGGTCGGATGCGAGTGCTTCGGTCGACACCGCGAGCGCCGCATCGCCGGCAACGAGGCTGCGCTCGGCATCGAGCACATCGAGAAAATCCAGTGCTCCCGCCTGGTAGTTCAGCTCCGCGAGATGGAAGGCGCGGGCAGCGTTCGCGCGGGCGGCCTGCAACGCGCGTTGACGCTCCCACTGCGCGCCGTAGAACGTCAGCGCCTGCTCGGATTCCTTCAATGCCGTGAGCACGTCGTGCTCGAACTGCGCGAGCGCTTCGGTGTTGTCGGCCTTTGCCTGCGCGAGCCGCGCGCGGCTCACGGCCATGTTGGGAAAGCGCCAGCTGATCAAAGGCCCGACGCCCCATGCCAGCGCGTACTGATCGCCGAGCGATGCCAGGCTGCCGGTCGTCGACAGGAGGTTCACCGAGCCGCCCAGTACGATCGACGGATACAGATCCGCCCGCGCGACGCCAACCCGGGCATCGGCGGCGGCCAGCTTGCGCTCCGCCTCGCGCAGATCGGGACGGCGGCGCAGCAAGGCGGCGCCGTCGCCAACCGGGAAGGGCGCGCTGAGCACCGGCACGACACGGCATTGCCCGGCCGTTCTGGGAAATTCGCCGGGCGGGCGCCCCAGCAGCACGGCCAGTTCGAACAGCGCGGCGCGACGCTTGCCCTCGAGCGTCGGCACCGTCGCGCGGGTCTCATCGCGAAAGGCGCTGGCACGTGTGACCTCGAGGTCGGAGACGAGTCCACGATCGCGCTGCCGGGTGGTCAGATCCACCAGGCGTTGGGCGATCCCGAGCGAACGGTTGGCCACGTCGATCTGTTCGCCGTAGGCGCAGGCGTGCAGGTACGCATCGGTCGTCGATGCGGCGACCCAGACGCGCACCGCGTCGCTGGCCGCCTGCATGGCGTCGGCGTCGGCTTGCGATGCGTCGACGAGATGACGTACGCGCCCCCACAGATCGACTTCGTACGAGACCGCCAGCGAAGGCGCGTAAGCCCAGCGCGTGTCAGCCGACTCGCGCCGCGCCGCCGCGACGATCTGATCGGCGTTCTGCTTGCCGTAGTTGCCGCCGAGTGCCAACTGCGTATCGGGCCACCGCGCGGCGCCGGTTTCGTTCACCACCGCTTGCGAACGCGCAAAACGTGCGAGCGCGACCGCCAGATCACGGTTCTGTTCGAGCGCGTCCTGGATGAGACCGTCCAGCACCGGATCCTGATAGAGACGCCACCAGTCGTCAGGCAAGGGCTGCTGCACAACTGGCGCATGTTCTGCCGACATGAACGGCGCGGCGGCAGCGGCCGGCAACTGCGGCGCCCGGTACGGCGCCTCAAGGGAACACGCCGAGGCAAGCAGTGCGACCGCCGCAACGCAGACCACGCGTAAATGCGCAGGCGCGCAGCGGCGCCGCAGGTGTGAACGAAGCTGCGCGCCGGGACGGATCAGACAATGAATGAGGCGCGGAACGGCGCAAAAAACGGTACTGACAGCGATATCGAAAGCGTTACTAAACGCGGTGCAAAAAGCGCCCGGAGGAACCATGACAGAAGCTCGGCAGTGGAGTCGAAGGCATGATGGTAGAGTCCGGTGATCCGGTCATCTCTCGAAGAATTGCCATGCATCGTCGCGAAATGGACAGCTTCGGTTTTTTCGAAAGCCAAAGAGCGCTTGAAGTCGCCTCCGTCACCGTGCTCGCCACAGATCAGCCCGCAGGCACGGTATTCCCGCCCCACGCGCACAGCAGCGGCCAATTGATCTACGCCATTTCCGGCGTGATGATCGTGCGTTCGGCCGCCGGCAGCTGGATCGTGCCGACCGGGCGCGCGGTGTGGGTGCCGGGCGACGTGCGCCATGAAATCGAAATTGCGAGCGACGTGCAGATCCGCACGGTCTATGCGGCACCCGACGCTCGCGACGCCTTGCCGGACAGTTGCCGGGTGATTCTGGTGAGCGCGCTGTTACGCGAGCTGATCGTGACCGCCGTCGGTATTCGACCGGCCGCCGGACACAGTGAACGGGAACGGCGCGTGCAGGAACTGATCCTCGACGAGATCTGCATGGCCGCCCCTCTCCTCCTGCACGTGCCGATGCCTCGTCATCCGGCGCTCGTCGAACTGTGCGCTGAGCTGATTGCGCAGCCGTCGCTCGACGCGACATTGCAAGGCTGGGCGCGCCGCGCCAACATGAATCCGCGGACCTTCGCCCGGGCCTTCCAGCGCGAAACCGGTATGACGCATGGTTCGTGGTGCCGTCACACGCGGGTCCTGCTGAGCCTTCCACAGCTGGCAACCGGCGCATCGGTGGTCGATGTCGCGCTTGAGCACGGCTACGACAGCCCGAGCGCATTCACGGCGATGTTTCGCAAAGTGCTAGGGGTGGCGCCCAGCGAGTACTTCAGATGAGGCGTGATGGCGTCTTACGAGTCTTTGCTTTTGCTGACTTTCGCCCGCGTACTCGCCGGCGCGCTCTTCTTCACGTTCTTCTTCAATCTGGTCTGATTGTGTTCAATCGCGGCGCGAACCAGACGCTTCAGCGCAGGCCCATTGATCTTGTCCCCCTCGAAAAAATCGATCGCCCGTCTCGCGTTGCCTTCGAGACCCGCGTTGAAAAGCTTGTCAGGGTCCGGGAGGCTCGCTCCGTGCGCGAAGGTCAGTTTTACCTTTCCTTTGTGGGCGTTGGCGACAGCGATCATGCCGTCGCGCGACCAAACGGGGCTTCCCATCCACTTCCATTCCTCGACGATCTCCGGGGCGGCCGCAAGAATGGCCTTACGCATGGCGGCGAAGGTTTGGCCACGCCAATCCGTGATTCCCGCGATCATCTGGTCAATCGTTTCTGATGGATTCATTGGATCGTCACGCCTCGAATTCGGGTTCGGGTTCGGGTTCGGGTTCGGGTTCGGTTCAGACAGGGCCTGCTCTTTCGATTGTGCCAGCATCGATCTGCCCGCGCCAATCAGGCCTTGATTTTCCCATTCGTTTCCCGATTAATTTCCCCGCTAGCTTCGCCATTAATTTCCCCATTTTTTTCGATTTTTATCGTTATTTTTGTCAGCGAACCCGGAGGTAAGATCGCCGCAGCCTGAATAGCAGAAGGGGCAAACAATGGCGATCACCTTGAATCTGTCAGCGTCCGCAAATCCGAACAAGTCGTTGAAGATCGACGCCATCCGATTCCTGGCGGCCGTCTGGGTTCTGATGTATCACTTCAAGCCACCCGCGTTTAAGGAACTGCTGCCCCATCAGTTCGCCTTCCTCGGCGGCGCGTTGTGGTCAGGTTCGACAGCGCTGTTTGCGGGCCCCGCCGCCGTCATCGTCTTCTTTGTCATTTCCGGCTACTGCATCCACAACGCATATCAAAAGGATGTGACGCTCAAGCCGATCAACTATTACGCGTCCAGATTCATCCGCATCGGCTTGCCGCTGGTCATCCTGCTATGCCTCGTGCAACCTTTGCCGACGGGGCAAAACTATCTGGAATCCGTGCTGTGGTCGCTTTACTGCGAGATGGTGTATTACGCCGCTTATCCGCTTCTGCGCGCCCGCTTTCGCTACATCGGCGAAATGATCGTCGGCTGCGCGCTTGCGGCGGGCGTGATGGTGGCCGTGGTTCGTCTGCTTGGGCACCCGGTCTGCCACGGCTGCGTCATCGAGACGTATGGCGTGCCTGGTACGGCTTTGCTGTATGCGGCCGGATGGATTTTCGGCTGCCTGATCGCGGAGACCCAGCGCAACGCGGAGCAATTCCAGGTTCGTGGCGCCTATTCGCCACTCACGCTGATGATCCAGCGCGGCCTTGAGCGCAGCACGCGCTACCTGGCAAACCATCTGCTTGCGCTGCGAGTGGTGGTGGTCGCGGCCGGTGCGGCCATTATGATTTTGCTGTCCGAATCGAATCTCAAACCGGCCATCGTGCCGTTGATTACGCCCGATATCACGCTACCGCTATTTCAGTTCCTCGCGGCAGTCTGGATCGCGGCGGAAACCGCCACGCCGTCCAAAGGCGGCGCATGGCCCAGACTGGCCGCGTTCGGCGCATGGTCTTATAGCCTCTATCTTTGCCACAAGATGGCCTTGGCCCTGCTGGAAATAACCGGCTTCGACGACACATCCCGCTTCGCGTGGTTCGTGCAGGTGACGCTGGCGTTCGCTATCAGCTATGCGTTCTACCGGATGATCGAAAAACCTTCGCATCTGCTGTCGCAGCGGCTACGGAAATACACGCCGAATGCACCGGCTGCCCCGGTGGCTTGAAGCGCCTCGCTGAGGCGCCCGCCCGAGCCGGCAATGCCGGGTTGGCGACGCTTCGGCAACGAAGCCTGGATCGTCCGGTCAACCCAAGTACCTCATAAGCGTCCCGGCCGCGGATCGGCCACGAAGCCGTCACGATTGGGCATCGCCACGCGCGGCAGCGACGCCGCGTCGAGCCGCGTATCCGCCGGCACGATGCCGTTCCGGTTGAGCAGGAATGCGCTGAGCGCGTAGACCTCGTCGGCGGAAAGCGATTCGGGCGCGTTGTACGGCATCGCGCGGCGAATGTAATCGAACAGGGTCGTCGCGTAGGGCCAGTAGCTGCCCACGGTGCGCTTCGGCTTCGCGCTCATCAGCGTGCCCTGCCCGCCTATCAACTGATCGCCGAGACCGCCCTCGCCCTGGGCGCCGTGGCATGCCGCGCATTTTGCGGCAAACACATGCGCGCCGGTGGCGACGTCGCCGCTGCCCGCAGGCAAGCCGCGGCCATCCGGCGCGACGTCGATGTTCCAGGCGGCGAGGTCTTGCGCGGTCAGCGGTGTGCCGATCTCGTGACCTGCCCCCGCGCTTTGCTCGCCCGGCGCAATGGAAGAACACGATGCCAGCACCGAGAGCACCACGAGCGCCAGCGGCGACAGCAGCACGAGCAGCGCGGCCCGTGCCGTTCGCGGCGGCGTGTGTATCGAACGGCGGCCCTCACGCATTGCGCACCTCGCCGCTTGCATCGACGCGCCACTGCTGGATCGCGTTGTAGTGGTACTGCGAATTCAGGCCGCGCGCGGCAACGAGTTCGGCACGCGTGGGCTGCACGTAGCCAGTCGAATCGGTGGCGCGCGAGAGAATCGCGCTCGCGCCGCCATCCCAGCGCCAGTCCGCCTGAAAGCGTGTGAGCGCGCGATCGTGGATGGCGCCGTCCAGCCGCGCGAGACGCCAGGTCGCTCCGCCGTCGGTCGACACTTCCACTTTACGGATCGTCCCGCGTCCGGACCACGCCAGACCGGTGATCGGGTAATAGCCGTGCGTGGTGAGGCGATGCCCCGGCGAGGGCCGCGTGATCACCGACTTCGCGTCCATCTCGAACGCAAACTGACGCGCGGTGCCGTTCGCGAGCAGGCTGGTGTACTTCGAGGTTTCCTCACGCGTTTGCAAGGGCGCATCGACCACCTTCAGCCGGCGCAGCCACTTGACGTTCGTATTGCCCTCGAAGCCGGGAACGATCAGACGCAACGGATAACCGTTCTCGGGACGCAGGCGCTCGCCGTTCTGCGCGTAGACGACCAGTGCGCGCTCGAGTATCCGTTCGAGCGGCAAGCTGCGCGTCATCACGGCGGCGTCCGCGCCTTCCGCCAGCAACCAGGCGCTCGCCGGATCGGTTGGATTCGACAGACCGCCCACCTCTTCCAGCAGAGTCGACAACCGCACGCCGGTCCATTCGCAGCACGACAGCAGACCATGCGTGAGTTGCACAGGCATGCCGCTCGGGCCATTCCATTCGTTGCCGGTGTTACCCGAGCACTCGAGAAAATGAATCCGCGACTCGGACGGCAGGCGCAGCAGGTCGTCCATCGTGAACAGTTTAGGCATGCGCACGAGGCCATGAATGGCCAGCCGATGCTGATCGGGATCGATATCCGGCACACCGCCATGATGTCGTTCGTAGACCAGACCGTTGGGGGTGAGCGTGCCGTGCAGATCGGCGAGCGGCGTCATCGACGAAGCCGCGCCCGGTAGCGGCCATGCGCGCGCACTGCGCCGCACGACATTCGCCTCATACGGTGAGGGCACACCGTAGGGATGCTCGAGAACGGGCGCGCCGGGCACGCGGCTCGATTGCGCGACTGCAAGCGGCTTGAGCAGTTCACTTGCGGCCGCGGCGTGGGAAACAACCAGACCGCCGGCCGCCAGGCGGCCCAGGAGTCGGCGGCGGCCGCGCGACGGCGGAGCGTTAGGCGGGTTCATCATGGCGACGGCGCATCGTGGGCAAGCCGACTAGCCTACCGATGCCAGTTGTCACGGCCAAACGATAAATTCGACTATCGATCGACGCAGACCGCATATCAGTCGGCTATGGGCCGCCGCCGTCAAGCCAGCACGTTCGAGAACACCCGATCCGCCAGACGATTGGAATCGGTGCTGCTATTGAGCACGCCCACCGCCTTCAGGTCGTCGGCATAAAGCGAGATTTCCTTCCTGAACGCGTCGCCGACCGGATGATGGCGATCGGTATGGCTCTTGAGCATTGCCGTCAATTGGCCCACGTCGGCCGAGGGCGTATAGACCGAGAAAATCGCCGCCGCATCGGCCGGATGATTGGCAGTCCATTCGGTTGCTTCGAGCAACGCCTGTGTCAACGACTGTGCAGTCGCGCGATCCTTTCGCACCAGCGAACCGCGCACGCCGAGCACGCAGCACGAGCGGTTCTGATACTCGCCGCACAGATTGTTCGACACTTCGATCAGGCGATCGGATTCGCGGATCGTCCAGATGTTCGGGTCGCCGTCCGCGATCGCCTGCACTTCGCCTTTCTTCAGCGCCTCGCCCAGCAGATTCGCCGGATACTGACGCCAGTTCACATCGCGTTCCGGATCGACACCGATCTTCTTCAGCACGATGGCGAAGAAATTCCTGGTGGGACTCGCCATGTCGCTCACGCCAATCGTGCGGCCTTTCAGCCCCGCCACGTCGACGATGCCCGACGCGCGCGTGGCCAGCAAACGCATGCACCCGCCGTGAATCCCGGCAGTCAGTTTCACATCGAAGCCCTGCTCCAGCGGTTTGATCCAGCGTAGCGCCATGCCGACGCCGGCATCGGACTTGCCTGTCGCGATTGCTTCAAGCAACTGGTCCGTCGAGCCCGAAAAATTCACGAGTTCCACCTGCAAACCATGCCGCTCGAAAAAGCCCTGCTTCACCGCCACGGCCACCGGCGCGGTACAGATCGCGCCTGCGTTCCAGGAAAGCTTGAGCGGTTTGAGACCAGCCTGCGGCGTTTGGGCAACGGCTAACGAGCCCGACACACCCAGCCATGCACCGCCGAGCGCCGCGGCACCCGCGGTCCACGCCGTCTTGCGCAACCACGCGCGGCGGCTCGCGCTCAGCGGCGATTCATCGTAGGGATTCATGCTTGACGCTTCCTCAGATCGTTATGGATTATTCGACGCGTTCAGGTTTCGAGTCCGAGCTGGGCGAGCACCTCACGGCGCAGCGCCACCAGTTTCGGATCGTCGCGATGGCGGGGATACGGCGCGTCGTTACGCACTTCGGCGACCACGCGAGCGGGCCGTTCACTGAACACGATCACGCGCCTCGCGAGCAGGAGCGCCTCTTCGACGTCGTGCGTCACCAGCAGCACGGAAAAACGGGCGTCCCGCCAAAGCCGCGCCAGTTCGCCCTGCATGCGGATGCGCGTCAGCGAGTCGAGCTTGCCGAACGGCTCGTCCAGCACCAGCAGCGCCGGATCGTTGACGAGCGCGCGAGCCAGCGCCACCCGCTGCGCCATGCCGCCCGACAATTGATGCGGAAACGCTTCGGCAAACTCACTAAGACCGACCAGCTCCAGCGCGGCCTCGATCCGCTGCAGCGCCCGATCTTCCTGCGCAGCGTGGCGCCGCGCTAAGCCTTTGCGCTGCGCCTGCGGACCGACGCCGACGTTGCCACGCACCGTGCGCCACGGGTACAAGGTCGGGTCCTGGAATACCACCACGCGCGACGGATCGGGGCCCGTGATCGCGGCGCCGTCCGCCTGCACGCTGCCTTGCGTCGGCGCATCGAGTCCCGCCACGAGACGCAGCAAGGTGGACTTCCCACAGCCGCTCGGACCCAGCAGCGCGACGAACTCGCCCGGCTCGACTGTAAAGCTGACGTCCTGCAACACCGGCAAGGCGGCGCCGCGCAGCGCGAACTGATGGCTGACATGACGCACGTCGATGCGCGCGCCATCGCGAGCCGGCGCGACGGCAGCGGTCTGATTCAGTGCTTCGGGTACGGCTACCATTTGAGCAATCCTTTTTGCCAGGCGAGCAAGCGGTCACGCAGGCGGAACAGCAACGTGATCAGACCCGAGCACATGAGCGCCATCACAAGCAGCGCGGCATACATATTCGAATAGGCCGCCCAGCCCTGGGCCCATTGCAGATACCAGCCGAGTCCCGCTTTCACGCCCATCATTTCCGCGACGATCAGGACCGAGAACGATGCGCCAAGCCCCATGAACAGGCCGACAAACACCGACGGCAGCGCCGCCGGAATCGCGACACGCAGAATCAGAAAGGACGGGCGCGCGCCGAGCGTGCGCGCGATGTCGTAATAGGCCGGGTTGACGCCGGCCACACCGGACCAGGTCAGTACCGTAACCGGAAAGGCGGTCGCCAGCGCGATCAGGAACACACTGGCGCTAAAGCTCGACGGAAAGAAGAAGAACGCCAGCGGCAGCCACGCGGTAGCCGGAAGCGGCCCGATCAGACGCAGCACCGGATGAACCCAGTAGCTGACTGCTTGCGACCAGCCAATGCTCACGCCCGTCACGAACCCGGCAGCCGCACCCAACACGTAGCCGTAAGCGAGTAGTCCAAACGAATGCACGACGCTCGAACCGAGCCGTGGGTAGTCTTCGGCATAGACGCCGATCAGCGCTTGCGGCGGCGCGAAGAAGGGCCGCGGCAGCCACTCCAGTTGCGCAGTGACGGCTTCCCACACGCTCACGCCGAGTGCCAGCGCGAGCAGCCACGGCATGGCCGCGAGCCACGCGCGGCTACGTGTGAGTGGCCTCGCCTCGCCGGACGGATTGCGCCATCCGGCGACAGCCGTCGCCGCAGCGAGCCCCGCGAGCACCAGCTTGAGCGCGATGAATTCCTTCGTGTACGGCCAGTCGTCCGCACTCGGCCACCATTCGGTCAGCGCGGCGCTGCCGAGCCACGCCAGCGCCGCAAGGCCGGCAATCCAGATGCTGCGTGAAATTGCGCGCTGTGCCGCGACGCGGCCGACGTCGCCCGGCTCTTCCGCACTGATGGCCGAAGCGCGCGTCGCGATCGATTCGAACTGAGTGGACATGACGGTTCCAGCCTCCTGCCTTGTTGAGCTAATGTGACCGCGTTCCCCTGACTCGCCTCAGGCGACGTCCGCCTTGTCACGTTGCGAAACACGCTGCCACACACGCTGTGCGTAAACCGATTCATCGAAATCAGCGGCGATGTCGCCATGAATACGCGCCTCATGCGCGCCCAGATCGGCGAGAAACAGGTCGCGGCTAATGCGCTGAACCACGGCGGGAATGTCGCGCTTCATGCTCGGCACGTCGCCGACCGGCAATCCGAAGCTGACGAAGGCCGCCGGGTTGTAGACGTGGATATTCTTCAGATAAGGCGCCTCGCCTTCGACCTTTTCGAGGTATTCCAGCGCGGCGCCGAGATACGGATGCGCGCCAAGCGCGTCGTCACTCTCGTTGGCGGCGGGCACGTACTGATCGCGCCACAGGCGGACCTGCCCCGCGATCTGCGCCAACTCCGGGCGCAGCGCGAGATCGATGAGGTAGCCCGTGCCGGCGATGACGAAATCGAATGCCAACGTCTCGCCCGCCACGTCGGTCTCGACGCGTCCGTCCTTGACGTCGGCACGCAACCACTGCGTACCGGGATGCAGATGAAAGTTCGGAAAACGCGTGACGCGCTCCACCGCATCGAGCGGCGGGGTCGAACCGGCTTTGCGGAAACGCCGGGCCTGCGACCAGCGAATCGCGTCCGGCAAATGGAAATAGTTGTCGTACGCACCGGGATAGGCGCGCGCACGCGTCACCGGCACCGATGCAATCCGCTCACGCCGCACGAACAGATGGACCTGCCCTGCTCCGGCTTCGAGCGCCGTTGCTGCCGCATCGAATGCGGAAGCAGCGCCGCCGATCACCGCCACGGATTTGCCGCGCAGCGCGGCGAAATCGATCGCCTCGGAGGTGTGAGCAAGCAGCGTCGGCGGAAGGTTTTTCAGCACAGCAGGAATGTTCGGGCCGCCATTGCCGGCGACCCCATTGCCGAGCACGATCTTGCGGGCGGTCTCCACGACACTGCGAACGGTGCCGCCATCGCGGATTTCCAGATGCAAACGAAAGTGCTCATCCGCAGGCTCGATTCGCACGAGCCGCGTACCGTAGCGAATCGGAATCTCGAGAAAATGCCGGTACCACGCGAGATATTCCGCCCAGCGCGCGCGAGGAATCCGGTCGATCTCCGTGTATGAAGCAGCGCCGTAGCGCGCCTCATACCACGCCTGAAAGCTTAGTCCCGGCAAACCCGCTTCCGGGCCAGCCAAAGACTTCGGTGTGCGCAACTTGTTCATGCGTGCGCGATTCAACCAGACGCCCGCCTGGCCTTCATCGCCAGCGGCGTCGATGACGCTGACCTGACCGATGCCGGCGCGCTTCAGTGCGAAGGCGAACGCCGTACCGGTTTGTCCGCCACCGACAATCACCACGTTATGGTCGATGCCAGCGCGCGGCGGAACCCAGTTATCGGGCGCTGGGCCAATCAGCCGAAGTGTCTCGAGCGCAAGCTGATCGGGGTGCGTGGATTGCGTCATGGTGTCGGGTTCGGCGAGAGGGTTGAATAGCGAACGGATACGCTGAGATCGAATCGCGTGGCCATTGGACGATCAAGTATCACGGCGCTGCCGGCTTCCCCAAACCAACAAATTTCGCTTTGCTTATTTGTATTTCAAGGCGATTCGTCCACTCGCGTGCTTCTTCCAAAACTGCACCACACTAGTGCCGCACGGCCCTATGCCGGCAGCAGGTTCGAACTCCTGCAGATTTTCTTATCAGGAATGATTGGTTGGATTCGAGCGCACGCGAATCTACCGTGTAGTGCCAGCTATTTGCCTCACCCGAGCATTGGCGCCCCACTCCTCTCACTCGACTGGTATTGCCGCATGCGCCATTTTCGTCTGCTGAAATCTTTCGTCGCCATGGCGGTCCTGTCGTTCGCCGCGGTTCACGCGTACGCCGACAAGCCCACCGTGATTCGCATCGGCGTTGCGCAACAAGGCAATGGCGATCCGCCTACCTTTGGCGGTTCGCCGGCCGCGACCGTGCAATTGCAGCAGTCGCTCGAGAAAGAATTCGCCGCCGACGGCATCAAGGTCGAATGGCTGTTCTTCAAAGGCGCCGGCCCCGCAGTGAATGAAGCGATCGCGAACCAGTCGCTCGACTTCGCCTATCAGGGCGATCTGCCCTCGGTGCTCGGCCGTGCCAATGGACTGAAAACACATCTGTTGCTCGCTTCGGGCGTGCGCGTCGGCGTCAAAATCGCTGTGCCAGCAGATTCGGATATTCGCTCGATCAAGGACCTGAAAGGCCGGCGCGTGTCGATCTTTCGCGGCACCAATCTGCAACTCGTCGCGGATAACGCACTCGCCGCCAATCAACTCGACGAGCGGGATCTTCGCGTGATCAATCTCGATTCCGCCAGCTCGCTTGCCGCGCTGGCTTCAAAAGGGATCGATGCATCCTTCAATGATTACCATTTGTACAAGCTACGCGACCAGGGTCTCGCGAAAATCGTCTACGAATCGCAGAACGATGGACCGCAGTTCACCCGCCAGGCGCATCTGCTGGTACTCGACGACTTCGATCGCGCGCATCCGGATATCGTGCAACGCGTCGTCAATGTGGTCGTCAAAGGCGCGCAGTGGTCGTCCGATGAAACGAACCGCGATGCGCTCTTCAAGCTGTGGGCGAAAAGCGGCGTGCCCTATTCCTCATGGCAGGCCGAGTTCGCCAATCAAAGTCTGAAAGACCGCAATTCGCCGTTGATCGACCCGTTTATCGTCGCACGCTATAAGGCGGTCGCAGCGGATGCACTGAAACTCAAACTGATCCGCCAGCCGGTCGAAGTCGACAACTGGTTCGAGACGAAGTATCTCGACAACGCGCTGCGCGCCCAGAAACTCGACCACTACTGGACGCGCTACGACGCCGCCGGTAAACCGCTCAGCTAAACCGGGATCGATCACGATGAGCGACACCGCACTCCAGGCCGACCGCGAGCGGCTCACCCACGCTGCCGCGCTTCGCACGCCGCTCCATCGCAACGCCCAATTGCGCGCGCTGGCGTGGCGTCTTGCACCATGGGTACTGCCCGCTGTGCTGCTTGCCTTGTGGACGGTGGGCTGCGAACGCGGCTGGATCGCGCCGCAAATCCTGCCGCCACCCGAGCGTGTCTTCGACACCTTCGTCGAACTCGCGAAAAGCGGCGATCTGGCCAGCAATACGCTGATCAGTCTGCAGCGCGTCCTGGTGGGCTTCGCTGTGGGCACGCTGCTAGGTTTTGCGCTCGGCGCGGCGCTCGGTTTGTCGCGCAGCTTCGAAGCCTACGTACTGCCGAGCTTCAATGCGCTCGTGCAGATCCCGGTGCTCGGCTGGCTGCCCTTCCTGTTGCTGCTCGTCGGTGTTGGCGAGCCGCTCAAGTACATCCTGATCGCCCATGCCGCGCTCGTTCCCGTGACCTTGAGCACGCTGCAAGGATTCCGTCAGACACCCGCTTCACTCGATGAAGTCGCACGCGTATTCGAGTACAACGGCTGGCAGCGCATCGTCTACCTCGTGCTCCCTGCTGCTGTACCGACGCTCGCCACCGGTGTGCGGCTCGCGTTCACCAAGGCCTGGCTCGCGCTGGTGGTGGTCGAACTCGTGGCCTCTTCCGAAGGACTCGGCTATCTGATCGTCTACGGGCGGCAACTATTTCAGCTCGACCTCGTGATGGCTTCGGTGGTCGTGGTCGGCGCAATCGGCTACGTGATGAATCGTTCGCTCGACGCGCTCGAAGCACGTTTGCGGCGCGGTCAACCATCGGCGTTCCGCGAGTGATGACAGAAACCGCTGTCACGCATCGCCTATGAGGTATCTACGATGAGTCTTGCCATTTTCAGGCGCGCCGCCGGATCGAAGCAACCGGACACCGCGTCTTGCGACTGCGCTAATGTGCCCGCCGCCTTCCAGCGCGCGGCACAGCCGCGCCGGCCGCTGCTTATGCGCGTCAACGAGCGCGTCGACTGGCGCGGCGCGGTCTTGCCGATCGCCGCCATTGCGATCTGGTGGGCCGTCTCGGAGGCGCATCTGATCAAAAGCGGCTTGCTGGTCAGCCCCGCACAGGTGCTGGCCACCGCCTGGCAGCAGATCGTCAGCGGCGCGCTGCTCAAGGCTCTCTCCGCGTCGCTCGCGCGCGAAGCCAGCGGCTTCGTGATCGGCACATTAGGCGGCCTGCTGCTCGGCAGCGTGCTCGGCTTCTCGCGGCTCGCCACACGCATGATCGGCCCAAGCTTCGACACGTTCAAACAGATCTCGCTGTTCGCATGGATTCCGCTGATTTCCGTGTGGTTCGGTCTTGGCGATGCGGCGAAAATCGTGTTCCTCTCGCTCGCGGCCTTGCTGCCGGTTGCCGCGCACACGTGTGACGGCATTCATGCGGTGCCGCGCGCTTATATCGAAGTCGCGCGCGCGTTTCGCTATTCGCGCTGGCAATTGATCCGCGCGGTCATTCTGCCGGCCGCGCTGCCGTCGATCTTCACCGGCATCTATCTCGCGCTGATCTACTCGTGGCTCGCCACACTCGGCGCGGAATATCTGCTGGTGGCCGGTAGCGGAATCGGCAATACGCTGATCGACGGCAGCGAGCAGTTCCGCATGGATCTGGTGCTGTTCGGCGTGATCGTGGTCGGCGTGACCGGTTGGGCGCTGAACGCGCTGGCGCGTGCGGTGGAACGGGCGATCTTCGCGCGCCGTTCGCAGGTGCCCGCGCGATAAACACCGTATTCGAGATTCGCCACGGACACACAGGCCGCCCACAGAAAGAACTCGCACCGAATTTACCCTGAACATCGATCAAGGCCCGCTCATGACTTCTTCCACGCTTGCCGAAAGCATCGACATTCTCCACGTCAGCAAGCGCTATGCGCAGCAAGGCGGCGCACCGCTCGCGGTACTCGACGACATCAGCCTGCGGGTGCGTCCCGGCGAATTCGTCAGCGTGCTCGGATCGAGCGGTTGCGGCAAGTCGACCTTGCTGCGTCTGATCGCGGGCCTCGATACCGATTACTCGGGCGATATCGTCGTGGCCGGAGAAAAGGTACGCGATACATCGCTCGAACGCGGCATCGTGTTTCAGGATCACCGTCTGTTTCCGTGGCTCACGGCGTCACAAAACATTCTCGCCGCGTTGCGTAACGCGCCGCTGTCGGTGCGTGAAAAACGCGAGGCGGTCGCGCAGCACATCGAACTCGTCGGCCTGAACGGCTTCGAAAATGCGTATCCGCATCAGTTGTCGGGCGGGATGGCGCAACGCGTGGCGATCGCGCGCGGCCTCGTGAACCGCCCGCGCGTGCTGTTGCTCGACGAACCGTTCGGCGCGCTCGATGCGCTCACGCGCGGCCGTTTGCAGAACGAATTGCAACGCATCTGGGAACACGAACGCATCACGATGATTCTCGTCACGCATGACGTGGACGAAGCCCTATACCTCGGCGACCGGGTCGTCACGATGGCGCCAAGACCGGGCCGCATCAAACGGATCGTCGATGTGGCGTTGCCGCGTCCGCGCGAGCGTAACGATCCCCGCTTCATTCGTTTGCGCGACGAGGTGCTGGCGGATTTCGCCGAGCACGACGGCGCACGCCGCCAACCTCGTGAGGACGAACCGCCGCACGGCGGCACGCGCATTCCGGCCGCGAGCCCGCCGTTCGCCGAATGGCGGCTCGCGTGGTGAGCTCCGCCGCATCCCCCAACTACAGAAACCCTTCACGGAGCTAACGATGAGCGGTGAGAGTCGGCAAGAGCAGCAACAGCAGCAGAAGCGGCAGATCAAACTGGGCGCCTTCCTGATGGAGACAGGTCACCATATCGCCGCATGGCGGCATCCGGACGCGCACGCGAGCGGTGGACTCGACTTCGCCCACTATGCGGAACTTGCGCAGATCGCGGAACGCGCCAAATTTGACGCTGTGTTTTTCGCCGACAGCGTCAGCGTACGCGATACGAATCTGCCCGCGCTCTCGCGCACAGCGCGCGCCGATCATTTCGAACCATTGACGCTGCTATCCGCGCTTTCGGTCGTGACGAAACATGTCGGCCTGATCGCGACCGTCTCCACGACATTCAACGAACCGTACAACCTCGCGCGCAAATTCGCTTCGCTCGATCATCTGAGCGGTGGACGCTCGGGCTGGAATCTCGTCACGTCGAGCACCGAATCCGAGGCGCTCAACTTCAGTTTCGAACGCCATCCGGAACACGCGGTTCGCTATGAACGCGCGCGCGAATTCTACGATGTGGTGGCCGGCCTGTGGGATAGCTGGGAAGACGACGCGTTTATCCGCGACAAGGCAAGCGGTGTCTATTTCGACCCGGACAAGCTGCACGTACTCGGCCACGCCGGCAAGCACTTCAAGGTGCGCGGACCGCTGAACGTCGCGCGTTCGCCGCAGGGGTGGCCGGTCGTCGTGCAAGCCGGTGCCTCGGAGGCGGGGCGTGAGCTCGCGGCGCAAACCGCGGAGGTGATCTTCGTTGCGCATCAAACGCTCGATGAAGCGCAGTCGTTCTATCGCGACGTCAAGGGGCGCCTCGCGAAATACGGGCGCGCCCCGGACCATCTGAAGATCATGCCGGGCATTTTTCCGATCATCGGCCGCACCCAGGAAGAGGCCGATGCGAAATTCGCGGCGCTGCAGGACCTGATTCATCCAACCGTCGGTCTGTCGCTGCTGTCGAATATGTCGGGCGGCGTGGACCTGTCCCGGTATCCCGTCGACGGCCCGCTGCCCGAATTGCCGGAAACCAACGGCGGCAAAAGCCGCCAACGCCTGCTGTTCGACCTCGCGCGGCGCGAGAACCTGACGATCCGCGATCTGTACCTGCGCATTGCCGGCGCGCGTGGTCATCAACAGGTGGTGGGCACACCGCAAAGCATCGCGGACCAGTTGCAACAGTGGTTCGAAGAAGAAGGCGCCGACGGCTTCAACATCATGTCGCCGTGGCTGCCGGGCGGGCTCACTGAGTTCACCGAACTGGTGGTGCCTGAGTTGCAACGGCGCGGACTTTTTCGCACCGAATACGAGGGGCGCACGCTGCGCGAGAATCTCGGGCTGCCGCGACCTGCCAACCGTTATACCGACGTGGCGAAACAGGTGTCCGCCACGCTCTCTTCCACGAGGAGCTTCGCATGAGCGCAGCCGCATTGCAGGACATTCAGTCGATTCAGGTTACCCCGCTTTCCGCGCATATCGGCGCTGAAATTCACGGTGTCGATCTCACGCAGCAGCTGGACGCGCGCCAGATTGCGGAAATTCGCGCGGCGCTTCTCAAATGGCGCGTCGTGTTCTTTCGCGAGCAGTTCCTGACGCATGAACAGCATGTCGCGTTCTCGGCGCAGTTTGGCGAACTGACCTTGGGACATCCGGTCTTCGGCCACGTCGAAGGTCATCCGGAGGTCTATTCGGTCTCGAAGTACCGCAAAGCCACGCGCTTTGAAGGGCAAACGCTGCAACGCCCCTGGACCGGCTGGCATACGGACGTCACCGCCGCGGTCAATCCACCCTGGGCCTCGATCCTGCGTGGCGTGACGATTCCGCCCTATGGCGGCGATACGCAGTGGACGAACCTCGTGGCTGCCTATCAGAAGCTCTCCGCGCCGTTGCGCGCGTTCGTCGACGGGCTGCGGGGGCTGCATCGTTTCACGCCGCCGGCCGGCGCGAGCGGCACCGAAGCCTTTGTCAAAGCCGTCGAAGAGCGCATTCTCGTTACCGAGCATCCGCTTGTCAGAGTGCATCCGGAAACGGGTGAGCGGGCGCTCTACGTCAGCCCGAGCTTCCTGAAGTCGATCGTCGGCGTGACGCCACGCGAAAGCCAGGCGCTGCTCGAACTGCTCTGGGAACACGTGACGCGGCCGGAATTCACGGTGCGTTTCAAATGGGAAGCCGGCAGCATTGCCTTCTGGGACAACCGCGCGACGGCTCACCTCGCCCCCACCGATATTTTCGATCTCGACTTCGACCGGCAGTTGTATCGCACCACGCTTGTCGGCGACGTGCCTGTCGGCCCGGACGGCGCACCGTCCGTGGCGATCGAAGGCTCACCGGTGAGCGCCGCAGCGGCAGTCGCGTTGAACTGAGTATCACGCCTCCAACTTTCTTTCCAACCGGGTTGCCCGGATCTACCGATGACTCTGCAGGTCTCATCCGTTGTGGCCGCCGAAAGCACGGCGACCACAACGCGCGTCTACCCACCGGCGCACATCATCACCTCCGACGACGAGGCAATCGGCATTGCGCAACATCTCGCCAGCCGCTTCGCCGTCGATGCCGCGCGCCGCGATCGCGAACGCACCTTACCGATCGCAGAACTGGATGCCTGTTCGCAAGCGGGACTTTGGGCGATGACCGTACCCAGGGCCTACGGCGGCGCTCAGGTCTCCTATGTCACGGTCGGGCGCGTGTTCGCGATTCTTGCCGCGGCCGACCCGTCGATCGCGCAAATCCAGCAGAACCATAACAGCGCAGTATTCTGGCTCTGGAAAACCGGCAGCGAACAGCAACGCGCCCATTTTCTCGGTGCGATCCTTCGCGGTGCGCGCTTCGGTAACGCCAACGTCGACGCGGGACCTCAGCCGGTTCCCGGCCCCCGGATGAGCATTACGCCGGAGGGCGAGGGCTACCGCCTGTCTGGCCGCAAGCTTTATGCAACCGGCGCATTGTTTGCGGACTACGTCTCGACAATCGGTCAGGATGAACAGGGCCGCCGCATCGTGGCGATCGTGCCTGCCGGACATCCGGGCATGACCATCGTCGACGACTGGGAGAGTTTCGGCCAGAAGACCACCGCAAGCGGAACAGTCACCTTCGACGACGTATGGGTGCCGGCACTCAACGTCCTGCCGATCTATCAAAGCTACGAAGCGTGGCCGCAAAACGCCATCACGCAGATCAGCCACGTCGGTATCGATGCCGGCATCGCACGTGCGGCAATCGACGCGACGATCGCGTTTATCCGGCAGCGCGCGTCAAACCCGTCCCATCCGCCAACGGGACCGATTCACGCCGATCCGTATGTCATCTTCCAGCTGGGCGAATTGAAGACCCGGCTGCACGCGGCCGAAGCGATGACGGAGCGCGCGGGACGCGAGATCGACTCATACCTCGCCGACCCGCATCCCGATTCGCTGGCGAAGGCCTCGATCGCAGTGGCCGAAGCCAAGGCATTGACGACGGAAATCGCAATCGACGCCAGCAACAAGCTGTTCGAACTGGCGGGCACGCGCGCGACGCATCCGTCATTCAGTCTGGACCGGCATTGGCGCAATGCCCGCGTTCATACGCTGCATGACCCGGTGCGCTGGAAATACGCCGCCGTCGGCGACTTCTATCTCAACGACGTCAAACCACCCAATGGCGGACAGACCTGAACTCGCCGTAGCCGGAAATCCAAAAACCCGTTGCGCGGCATCGCCACGCACAGCCAGACAGAATCCGCGTTACGGCGCACGGCAATCACGCTATAGCACGCATATCGCAGCATCGTTTTTCAGCTCGAATAAATAGCAGAATTCGTTGTTATGCATTGCCAACTCTCGCGTGATCTACTGCAGACACTTAAGTCCTCGCGCCGCGCGCACCCACTGTCGACTCACCCGCGCGCAGCGATTTCCCAAGCCGTTTCGTCAAACACACGCCGCTTCAACCCGGTCGGCACGGATACACACTGTGACTCACTCAACTCTGAGCGCGCCCTCGCTCACGTCGCCCACGTCGACAACCTCTGGCGACACGACGTCTAACGCATCTCCTTTCGTTGCGGTCCGCTCGCCCACCAGTTTCGCGGATAGCCCGGTATCGCGCGCGCTGGAGGAGCCTCTGCTGCTCGGGCTGTTCCTGCCGATTCAGGCAGGCGGCTGGAGCGCTTCGACACTTGCGCGCACCACCGACTGGTCATTCGACTACAACCTGGCACTGGTGCAGAAAGCCGAAGCGCTCGGTTTCGATCTCGTCTTCGCGTTGTCGCAGTGGTTGCCGAAGGGCGGCTACGGCGGCGTATTCAACGGCGAGGCACTCGATTCGTTCATGTCGCTCGCCGCAATGACGGCGCGTACCGAACGCATCATTCTGGTGGCGACCAGCCATGTGCTCTACGGTCCATGGCATCCGTTGCATTTCGCGAAATTCACCGCTACGCTCGATCACATTTCGAAGGGTCGCTGGGGGATCAACGTCGTCACGGGGCATCGCGCTATCGAACATGAGATGTTCGGCTGGCACCGTATCGAACATGACCGGCGTTATGAACTCGCCGCCGAGTTTCTCGACGCCGTGCAGCAACTCTGGGCGCAACCGGAGAACTTCAGCTTCGCGCCCGAGCTTTCTTCGTGGAAGCTGGACAAGGCCTTTGTCACACCGAAACCACGCTATGGGCGTCCCTTGCTGGTGAATGCGACCGGCTCCGATGCCGGCATCGACTTCGCTGCCCGTTACTCGGACATCGTGTTCATCACGAGCCCTGCCGGCTCCGAGATCGAAGGAGCGCTGGCCGCGTTGCCGGCTCACACGGCACGCGTGAAAGCCGCAGCGGCCAGGCACGGCCGCAAGATCCGCACGCTGATCAACCCGATGGTGATCTGCCGCGAAACGGAGGCGGAAGCGCGTGCGTATCGCGACGCGATCGTCGCGCACGGCGACGAAGGCAGTTTCCACCGCTTCGATAGCGACGCCCACGCCTGGCGCGGCAACGCGGAACAGCGCAATCAGGCGGCTGCGCGCGCGGTGGGCGGCAACATCTCCATCGTCGGCTCGCCACAGCAGGTCGCCGACTACATCGTGCGCTTGCACCAGGCCGGCGTCGACGGCGTGCAGTTGAGTTTCTTCGATTTTCAGCCCGATCTTGATTTCTTCGGCGAGCGCGTGCTGCCGCTACTGCGCGAAGCCGGCTTGCGCTACTGATGGCACACAAAACACATAGGTGAACATATGAGCCGACTCTGGTACACGCGCTGCCCCGCTCCCACGCCTTTCGGCATCACGGTGCAAAAAGGCTGGCTGGAAGAAGAATTCGCTGCCGACGGAATCGATGTCAAGGCGCTGCAGGATGCCGACGACGTGCAGATTCGCCGCTCGCATTTCACTCATACGCAGCCATGGTCGTTCCGTCAGGGCGGCAATATTCCCGCGCTTTGGGCACGCGCCCAGGGCAGCGACACCCGCCTGATCGGCGTGAGCTGGGTGGATGAATTCCAGGCGCTGATCACGCTGGATCGGCAACTCGACACGAACCCCGAATCGCTGGCCGGCCGCCGCTTCGGATTTCCGCTCAATACGCGTGCGAGCGTGGTCGACTTTCACCGCACGACCGCCTTGCGCGGTTTTTCATCCTTGCTCGGCGTGCTGGGCGTGCAGCTCGAAGACATCGATCTGGTCGATCTGCCGCACACCCCACGCAGTCTGGAAGACGCCAAACCCGCCGGCGACGCGCCGCTCGCCGATTGGCTCGACGCGCAACGCCCGCACGAATTCGCGCGTGAAGCCGAGGCGCTGCTGCGCGGCGAAGCCGACGTCGTGTTCGTCAAAGGCGCGACCGGCCTCGATATAACGAACCTGCTCAACGCCAGGATTCTCGTCGACATCAGCGCCCAGCCCAATCGCGCATTGCACGCGAATAACGGCACGCCGCGTCCGCTGACCGTGGATGCGCAACTGCTGCGCGAGCGCCCCGATCTGGTCGAACGCGTATTGGCGCGCACGCTCGACACCGGCGACTGGGCCGCCCGCCACGCGACGGAGGTCACGCAGTACGTTGCGCGCGAAACGCGCAGCGCCGAGCATTGGGTTGAGCGCGCGTACCCGGGCGGCCTGCATCGGCAACTGGCGATCGGCCTCGATCCTCATGCGCTTGCCGCCCTCGCCGACTTCAAACGTTTTCTGTTCACATGGGGCTTCATTCCAGCGGACTTCGATTTCGACGCGTGGGTGGACCCCACGCCCCTTCATGCAGCGCTCGCGCGACGGCAGGCACTCACGTCTTCGGTCTGAGTCCGGTTTGCGTCCGTTTTGCGTTCGTTTTGCGCCCCTCTCCTTTTCTCGCTCGACCCAACGATGGCACATGTCACATCGCAGGCGGCGCCATGCCGCCGCGGCAAGCCCCTGTTCAACCGCGCACTTGGATGGATGCTCACGCTCGCCTTCGCGCTATCGGGCCCGCTTTCGCACGCGCAAACCCGGGGCGGCACGCTCAACTTCATTGTCACACCGGAGCCGACCGCCCTCGTCGATCTGGCCACCACCGCGACCAACGTGCTGAAAGTCAGCCCGAAGGTTGTGGAAGGATTGCTCGAGTACGACTTCAAGTTCCAGCCCAAGCCGTCGCTCGCCACGTCGTGGGAAGTCAGCGACGATAGCCGCAAATACGTTTTCCATCTGCGCCATGGCGTGAAATGGCACGACGGCAAGCCCTTCACGTCCGCCGACGTCGCGTATTCGATCCAGACGCTCAGGCAGGTCCATCCGCGTGCGAAGACCACCTTCGCCAACGTCACCGACGTCGCGACGCCGGACCCCTACACCGTCGTCATTACGCTGTCGAAACCGGCGCCGTATCTGATCAAGGCGTTTTCCTCGTCGGAAACGCCAATCGTGCCGAAGCACATCTACGACGGCACGGACGTCCTGACCAATCCCGCCAATAACGCGCCGATCGGCACCGGGCCGTTTCGTTTCGTCAAATGGGTACGTGGGAGCTATATCGAGTACGTGCGTAACGACGACTACTGGGACACAGGCAAGCCGTGGCTCGACCGCATTGTCGTCAAGGTGATCAACGACCCCGCCGCCCGCACGGTTGCATTCGAAGACGGCTCGGTGGATCTGAGCGGCGATTCGCCGGTCCCGCTGTCCGATCTCGAACGCCTGAAAGGCAACCCGAAGCTCGGGCTGGAGACACGCGGCTACGAATTTCAGGCAGGCGTGGCGCGCATCGAGTTCAACCTCGACAACCCGGTGCTGAAGAATCCCAAGGTACGTCAGGCGATTGCATCGGCGCTGGATCGCGAAGTGATCCGCAAGGTGATCTACTACGGCTACGCGACGCCGCTCGCAAGCCCGATCATTCCGTCGAGTCCCTATTACGATCCCGCGCCTACGCCTTATCCGTTCAACGTGGAGCACGCCAACGCGCTGCTCGACGAAGCCGGCTATCCGCGCAAGGCAGACGGCACACGGTTCGCCCTGACGGTCGATCCGTTGCCGATCGGCGACCTGCCCGCCCGCACCGCCGCTTACGTCAAATCGGCATTGGCGCGCGTCGGCATTACCGTCACCGTGCGCAGCCAGGACCTGCCCGCGTACCTGAAGCGTATCTATACCGACCGCGATTTCGATTTCAGCATCAACGGGATGAGCAATCTGTTCGATCCGGTGGTCGGCGTGGCCCGTCTATACACGAGCAACAATTTCCGGCGTGGCGTGCCCTTTACCAATGGCTCGCATTACAGCAATCCGGAGATCGATCAGCTGTTCGCTCAGGTGGCCGAAGAAACCGATGAAGCGAAGCGCAAGCAACTGTTCTCGCAGATTCAACGCATTCTCGAACGTGATCTGCCGGACATCAATCTCGTGTCGCCTCAGTACCTGACCGTCTATTCGCGTGCGGTGCATAACCACACGACCTCGCCCGACGGTGTTTCGGCCAGTTTCACCGACGTCTGGCTGCAACGCTAAGCCTCTTTCGACTCACATTCTCACGGAATCCCACTCATATGGAATACAGACAACTCGGCCGCAGCGGTATCAAGGTCTCGACCCTGACGCTCGGCACGATGATGTTCGGCGGCCCGACCGACGAAGCCACTTCGGCCCGCATCATCGATCAGGCTCACGAGCAAGGCGTCAATTCGATCGATACCGCGGACGTCTACGGCAAAGGCGAATCCGAGCGCGTTGTCGGCCGCAGCATCGCCGCGCAGCGCGAGCGCTGGGTGCTCGCCACCAAGTTCGCCAATCCGCTCGATAGCGGCGACATCAACGCACGTGGTGCATCGCGCAAACATATCGTGCGTGCGGTCGACGCCAGCCTGAAACGCCTGAATACCGACTACATCGATCTGCTCTACATTCATCGCGAAGATCACGAGACGCCGGTCGAGGAAACCGTGCGCGCGCTCAACGCGCTGATCCAGGCAGGCAAACTGCGCTACTACGGGCTATCGAACCATCGCGCGTGGAGAATAGCCGAGTTCAGCCATACCGCTGAGGCGCTCGGACTCGATGGACCCGTGGCAAGCCAGCCGCTCTACAACATCGCCAATCGCCAGGCCGAAGCCGAACAGTTGACGGCCGCGCATCGCTACGGGCTCGGCGTGATTTCGTACAGCCCACTGGCACGCGGTGTGCTGACCGGCAAGTATGAGCCAGGCGCGACGCCCGCTTCAGACACCCGCGCGGGCCGCAGCGACCGGCGCCTGCAGCAGACCGAATGGCGTCCCGAATCGCTCGAACTCGCGCGGCGTGTACGCGAGCATGCCGAAGCGCGGGGACTTTCCGCAGGGCAATTCGCGCTCGCCTGGGTGCTCAATAGCCGCTACGTCAGCTCCACAATCGCCGGTCCGCGTACTGAAGCGCAATGGCAGGACTATCTGCCGGCGCTGCGCTATCGGCTGACGCCTGAAGACGAAGCGTTCGTCGACTCGCTCGTCACGAGCGGGCATCCGTCGACGCCGGGTTTCAACGATCCGGGTCATCCTTTCTTTGGGCGGATTGCGCGGCACGGGGCGTCCGAAGACGCGCTGGCCGCCATTCAGCAGGGGTAGCCCATGAGCTTCGACCGTCGCCAATTCCTGCATACCTCGCTGGCCTTTCTTTCCGCCGGCACGACGGCGGCCTGGCCAGCGCTTGCCAATGCGGCCGCGGCCACCACGGCAGCGTCGGCCGGCCAGAGCGCCACGCCGTCCCCGGGCGGCACCCTCACCTATGCGGTGCCACAGGAGCCGCCGTCGCTGATATCCCTGCTCGACACCAACACGGTGATCCGCAACATCAGCGCCAAAATCACCGAGGGGCTGCTGCGCTATGACGCGCAGTTCAGGCCGCAGCCGCTACTCGCGATCGCATGGAGCACCAGCGCCGACGGCCTTCAGTACACCTTCAAACTGCGGCCGGGCGTGAGATGGCACGACGGCGAGAACTTCACCTCGGCCGACGTGCGCTACTCGATCCTCACGCAAAAGCGCCTCGGACCGCGCGGACGCATCACCCTCGCCAATGTGGAGCGGGTCGATACACCCGATCCGCTGACGGCCGTCGTGGTGCTCGGCAAGCCCACGCCCTATCTGATCAAGGCGCTCTCGTCGGCGGAATTGCCGATCGTGCCGCAACACCGCTACGGCGACGGCGATCCGCTGACAAGCCCGAATCTCACCGCGCCGATCGGCACCGGCCCCTTCATCTTCGACAAATGGGTGCGCGGCAGCTACCTGAGTCTGCGCAGGAATCCGAATTACTGGCGCCCGGGCAAACCGCTCCTCGACCGTGTGATCTACCGGATCGTGCCCGATCAGGGTGCCATTTCCGCCGCGCTCGAAACAGGCGAAGTCGACGCCGCAACGGGCGTCGGGCTAGCCGACCTTGGCCGGCTCGCGAAACTGCCGCAGCTGAGAATCGACGATAGCTATGATGCGTACCTGAATAACGCGGCTTTCCTCGAATTCAACGTGGAAAACCCGATACTCGCGAAGCCTGAAGTACGTAAGGCCATCGCGCACGCGATCGACCGCAATTTCATCAAGGACAACGTCTTCTACAAGCGCTCGAACGTGGTCGATTCGCCCGTGCCCGCCGTGCTGGCGAGCTACTACGACGACAGCACGTTCCGCTATCCCTTCGACCTGAGCACCGCGAACCGCCTGCTCGACGAAGCAGGTTATCCGAAACAGGCCGACGGGCAACGCTTCGCGCTCAGGATCAACTACATCACCGGCGCCGATTTCCGGCGCACCGCCGAGTACCTGCGCGCGGCGCTAACGCGCGTCGGCGTCAAGGCGACGATTCTGGACGGCGACCTGCCGACCTATCTGCGCCGGGCTTACACGGCGCGCGAGTTTGATCTGAACCTGAATGGGCTAGGCCGTCTTTACGACCCGACCGTCGGCGTGCAACGCATCTACTGGTCGGACGGCGTCAAGCATCCGCTCATCTGGATCAACGCGTCGCACTATCAGAATCCGCAAGTCGACGATTTGTTTCGCGAGGCCGCCATCGAAACCGACGAGACGCGCCGCGCGGCCGCGTTCCGTCAGATCCAGCAGATTGTGGGCCGCGACCTGCCGGTGCTGCCGCTCGTCACGGTGCCCGCGGTGCAGGTTTATCACGCAAGGGTGCACAACCTGACCAACAGCATCGATCTCATCGCCGGGGATTTGTCCGACACGTGGATCGAACCCAAAACCTGACACGTCGAAACGAGACCCGCCAATCATGACCGCCCATCAACTGGATGATCCGAAGTCCGCCGTTCTCAACGCACTGACTTTCGCCAGCGCAGGAGAGCAGGCACAAGCCCTCGCCGATGGCCGCGTTTCAGCGGTCGAACTGCTGGAACACAGCCTCGCGCGCATTGCCCGCTTCGACAGCGAGCTGAACGCCGTGGTCGCGCACGACCACGAAGCGGCGCGCGCCGCGGCTCGCGAGGCCGATGCCGCGTTGGCGCGCGGCGAACGGCGCCCATTGCTCGGCGTACCGGTTACGGTGAAAGAGTCGTTCGATGTGACGGGACTCGTCACCAGCGTCGGCAACCCTGCTTTCGCGGCGAATCGCGCCGAACGCGATTCGCTTGCGGTCGCCGCGCTGCGTGAAGCTGGTGCGGTGATCATCGGCAAGACCAACGTGCCCATCAGTCTGACCGACCTGCAAAGCTACAACGCGGTCTACGGCCTGACGCGCAATCCATGGGATCTGGACCGCACGCCGGGTGGTTCGTCGGGTGGCTCTTCGGCGGCGCTTGCCGCAGGCTACGTCGCGCTGGAGCTCGGCTCCGACATTGGCGGCTCGATTCGCATTCCTGCGCACTTTACCGGCGTCTACGGTCACAAGCCCAGTTACGGCCTCATCTCGCTCAAGGGCGCGGGTGCGCCGCCGGGACGCTTTTCCGCCCGCGATCTGAGCGTGGCGGGTCCATTGGCGCGCAGTGCGAGTGACCTGGAACTCGCACTGGATCTACTGCTCAATCGCGATCCGTTGACAGCCAAAGCGTGGCGCGTGAGCTTGCCGCCCGCACGCCATGCCCAGCTCGCCGATTTTCGCGTGCTGGTGATCGACACATGGCCCGGTACGGAACGCAGCCTGTCGGAACGCCTCGTGACCGAGCGTGTGGTCGAACGTCTGCGCACCCAGGGCGCGCAGGTAAGCCGCCCCGCCGACCTGCCCGCCGGTCTGCTGCCCGATCTGGCCCGCGCGCACCCGTTGTACCGGACGCTGCTGGGTTCGTCGCTCGCCGAGCCGCCGGCTCCAGGCGAAACAGCCCGGCAACGGCTCGCCCAACTCGCCGCGGACGACGACAGCGCCGATGCCGCCTGGCTGCGCGCGCCCACACTCGCGCACCGCGACTGGCTCAAAGCCGACGAACGACGCCATGCCTTGCGTCATGAATGGGAACGGCTTTTCGAATCGTTCGACGTGGTCGTGACGCCGGTCGCGCCGGTGCCCGCGTTTCGCCACAACCATGAAGAGCCGAAAGACGCGCGAACCTATCCGGTGGCCTACGAAGACGGTGTGCGCCAGGTGCGTTTCCTCGACTTCTTCTATTGGGCAGGTCTGCCCGTGTTGCCCGGCTTGCCGGCCACCAGTTTCCCGCTCGGTCTCGACGACGACGGCTTGCCGGTCAGCGCACAAGCGGTCGGCCCGTGGCTCGAGGACCGTACGCCGATTGCCTTCGCGCGCCTGCTGGAGCAAGCGTACGGCGGCTTTCTCGTGCCACCCGGTTATGAAGCGGGCGCAAAAGCGGGCGCGGTCCGATAAGCGAGGGCGGCATCTGCCGCGCTGCCCGGCGCCTCTTGCACAGCCCCTTGCACGGCCTCTTGCACGGCCTTTTGTGGCCTCTCGCGGCCACTTGCAGCCTTGCAAGGTCTACGCCGCCTGCGCGTCGAAGGTCTTGCCGGGAATCGCGTCGAGCAGCGAGCGCGTATACGGATGCTGCGGCGCACGCCAGATGTCCCGCTGATGCCCGCTTTCGACAATCCGCCCAGCCTGCATGACGTGCACGCGATCCGCGACATAACGCACCACCGAAAGGTCGTGCGAGATGAACAGATAGGCAAGCCCCAGATCGCGCTTCAGGTCGACCAGCAGATTGAGAATCTGCGCCTGAATCGACACGTCGAGTGCGGACACCGGTTCATCGCAGATCAGCAGGTCGGGTTCCAGCACCAGCGCCCGCGCGATGCCGATGCGTTGCCGTTGCCCGCCTGAGAACTCGTGCGGAAAACGGCCGAGCGCCGAGTTCGGCAGCCCTACCCGGTCGAGCATGGCGGCGATCCGCGCGCGGCGCTGTTGCGCGTTGCCAATACCGTTCACTACCAGCACCGTATCGAGAATCTCCGCCACCGTGCGGCGCGGATTGAGCGACGCATACGGGTCCTGAAACACCATCTGCACATGACGCCGAAACGGCCGCAGTTCGCGTTCGCCCAGCGGCACGAGATCGGTTCCGCGCAAGCGGATTTCGCCAGCGGCTGTCGACACGAGCCGCAAGATCGCTTTGGAGAGCGTCGATTTCCCGCAGCCGGATTCGCCGACGAGGCCAACCGTCTCGCCCCGGGCGATCTGCAGCGAAACACCGTCGACGGCACGCAGTGTGGTTTTGCCATGACGCTGCGGATAGTCGATCCGCACATCCTGCAGCGCGAGCAACGGCGCTTCGCTATCCGTCGTAATACGTTGTGCGGGATCGGCATCCGCAACGAAGCGCCCGGTGCGAACCGAGCGCGGCACCACGGCGAAACCCGGCTTGCCGTCTTCGCCGACGCTGTGGCGAATTTCGGGTAGCTTCCAGCCGCGATAATGCAGGTCGTCAGCAAGATTCAGCGAGGCGCCAAGCAGACCCCGCGTGTACGCATGCTGCGGCTGCGTGAAGAGCCGCGCAACCGGCGCTTCTTCCACCTTCTCTCCTGCGAGCATGACCGCAACACGATCCGCATGGCTGGCGACGATGCCAAGGTCGTGCGTGATCAGCAGCAGGGACATGGACAACTCGCGGCGCAAACCGTCGAGCAGGTCGAGAATGCGTGCCTGAATCGTGACATCGAGCGCGGTGGTCGGTTCATCGGCAATCAACAGACGCGGCCGGCATGCCACCGCCATGGCGATCATCACGCGCTGCCGCTGACCGCCGGACAGCTCGTGCGGAAAATCGAACACACGCCGCTGTGGTTCGGCAATTCGCACCAGCTCCAGCAATTCGACGGCGCGCTTCCATGCCGCGGCTTTGGACAGGCGTTCATGCTGCCGCAAGGTCTCGACGATCTGTGCGCCAATCGACAGCACAGGATTGAGCGATGTCATCGGCTCCTGGAAAATCATCGAAATCTGCTGGCCGCGAATGTCCCGAATTTCGCGCGCCGGCAAATCGAGCAGTTCACGGCCGTCGAAACGCAGGCTGCCCGTCACGCGTCCCGGCGTGGGCACGAGACGCATCAGCGAAAGCGCCGTCGCCGATTTGCCGCAACCCGATTCGCCGACCAGCGCGAGCGTCTCGCCTTGCGCGATGTCGAAGCTCAGGCCACGCACCGCTTCGTGCGCGCCGAAACTGACGCGCAAGTCGCGTACTTCAAGCAGGTTTGCCACTGTGCATCCTTTGTATGTTGTCGGCTGTGCTGGAGCCGCGCTTGGGCCATGTTTGGGTCGCGTTTGAGTCGCGCTTGAGCCGCGCTTGAGCCGCTCGTCAAACGCGTTCGCGTAAGCGCGGATTGAGCGCATCGTTCAACCCATCGCCGAGCAGGTTCAGCGCGAGCACCGCCAGCACGATCGCCGCGCCGGGAATGGCGGTCAGATACCACGCAGTGCGCAGCGAATCGCGGCCTGCACCGATCATGCCGCCCCAGCTCACCACATTCGGGTCACCCATGCCGAGAAACGACAGCGACGACTCGATCAGAATCGCACTCGCCACCATTACGGACGCGGTGACGATCACCGGCGGCAACGCGTTCGGCAAAATTTCGCCAAAGATGATGCGGGCGTTGCCGAATCCCTGGCTGCGTGCGGCCAGCACGAAATCCGCTTGGCGCAGCGTGCGAAATTCAGCACGCACGATCCGCGCAACGGTGGGCCACGAGGCAATACCGATCGCCAGCGCGATGATCGTCACGCTCGGCCGGCCGATCGCCACAATCACGATCACCAGCAGAAACGACGGTACCGTCTGAAAGAGTTCGGTCACGCGCACCAGCAGATCGTCGATCACACCGCCGAAGAATCCCCCCGTCGCGCCGACCAGCGTGCCGATCACCAGACCGATGCCGGCCGAGGCCGCGCCGATCAGCAGCGACACACGTGTGCCGTGCGCGATGCCCGCCGCCACATCGCGTCCCAGTGAATCGGTGCCGAGCCAGTATTGCGGGTCGGCGCCCGGCCATTCGAAGGGCGCCGCCACCATATCGAGCGGATCGCCCGGAAACAGGTGCCCCGCGCTGAGCGCTAGCGCGATAAACGCCACCAGCAACAGGAGTCCGGCGAACGCGGACGGGTTGCGCAACAGCGCGCGCCAGACGCCTCGCCCCACGCCGCGCGATCCGGATGCAGCCGATGCGCCGGCGCGCCGCTGACCGAACAGCGTGCCGGCCAGTTGACGCCGCCACGGCGACGCCGCGGGTTCCGGCGGTGTGGCAATCAGGTTGGAAGAGTCGGAAGCCATTTCATCCCTCTGAAAATAAAGCAGTTCGGCATGCGTAAGAAAACCGTCACGCCACGCGCGGATCGAGCCACGCCTGCAGCAGATCGACCAGAACATTGGCGACGATCACGAGCAGCGACGACAACAGCAAAACCCCGAGCAGTACGCTGAAATCGCGCGCCATCACGGCGTCGAGCGCGAGACGCCCGAGACCTGGCCAGCTGAACACCGTTTCCGTCACGGCGGCGCCGCCCAACAGCGTGCCGAAATGAATCCCGATGATCGTCGTGAGCGGCATCAGCGCGTTGCGCAACACATGCCGCACTGTCACGCGCCATGGATGCAAACCTTTAGCCTGCGCCGTGCGCACGAAATCCTGGCGCTGCACCTCCAGCATCGCGGCCCGCGTGAGCCGTGCGTAGATCGCGACAAAGAATGTCGCCAGCGTGGCCGCAGGCAGGAGGACATGTTTGGCCGCATCGGCAAAATAGGCGAATCCGTGCAGTTGCACACCGAGCGTGACGTTGCCGCCGCTCGGCAGCCAGCCCAGATGCACCGAGAACAACACGATCGCCAGCAGGCCGATCCAGAAACCCGGTGTGGAATAGAACAGCAAGGCCAGCACGGACAGCACCCGGTCGGGCCACTTGCCGGCCCAATGCGCCATCACCGCGCCGAGCACCACGCCCGCCACAATCGCAAACGACAAGGCCACGCCCATCAGCAGCAGCGTATTCGGCAGACGCGACAGGATCAGTTGCATCACCGGCATGTCGTAACGCGGTGAATAACCGAGGCTGAAATGCGACAGATGCGCGAGATACGACCATAACTGATGCAGCACCGGCTGATCGAGCCCGAACTTCGCGCGCAGCACCTGCATCGTTTCCACCGTTGCGGAGCCGGATTCGCCGGCCAGCACGTCGGCGGCGTCGCCCGGCATCAGCTTGAGCAGAAAGAAGTTCAGGATCACGATGCCGATCACCGTCGGCAGTGCCTGCCACGCGGTACGCCGGGCAATCGCAGCGAAACGCAAACGTCGGCTCATCGGGTCTCTCCTGTCATGCGCTCAGATAGACATCCGCGAGGTTGCCTTCCAGGCCCTGCGCGGAAACCGTATGGTTGTGAACGCGGCGATTCGCGAGCGTGACCATGCGCGGCGCGACCAGGTTGAGAATCGGCAGATCGCGATACACAATCTGCTGGAACTGCTGGTATAGCGCCACGCGTTTGCTTTCGTCGGTTTCGACCGACGCGCTTTCCAGCAGCCGGTCGACCTCAGGGTTGCTGTAGTGCGGCGCGTTCGAAAACGGCACACCGGGGCGGATATTCTTCGACCAGTACAGGCGCTGAACCCCCACGCTCGGATCGAACAGCGTGTTGACGCCGATACTGGTGAAATCAAACTGACGATCGGCATACACCCGCTTCAGGAACGCCGGCAAATCCTGCGAGCGCACCGTGACCTCGATTCCCACCTTCGCCAGTGCCGACTTCACGTAGTCCGCCTGGCGGCGGTACATGTCGCCGTACGGCAGAAAATCGTGCGTCAAACCGAAGCGCACGCCGCCGTCCTTGCGCGGATAACCCGCTGCATCGAGCAGTTTCTCGGCGTTGCCGATATCGAACGCATACGGCGCGAGCCCGGCGTCGTGATACGGAGAGCCCGGTGTAATCGGCGTGGGTGACAGATCGGCGTAGCCATAGGCCACCGTGCGCTGTACGACCTGCGGATTGACCGCGTGGGCGATCGCCTGGCGCACTCGAAGATCCTTGAGAATCGGATGATCGAGATTGAAGTCGATTTCGGCAAGCGGTTCGAGAAAGCGATAACCCCGCGTTTCAACGGCCAGTTGCGGCAATTGCGTGAGGCGTGGCAGATCGGTGAGGGGCACCGGATTCTCGCCGCCCAGATCGAGCGCACCCGTTTCGAAGGCGGCGGAACGCGCGGCCGCGTCGGGGATCACCTTGAATACGAGGCCGTCGATATACGGTTTGCCGGCGTCCCAGTAGTCCGGATTGCGTTCGTAGACAATATTGGCGCCACGTGTCCACGATTTGAAACGAAACGGCCCGGTGCCGATCGGCGCGTTGTTGTGCGGATTGGACAGCGGGTCGCCCGACGCATAAAGGTGTTTGGGCACGATCGGCGATTCGCCCGCGGACAGCGCCTTTAGCAGATACGGCGCCGGCTTCGACAGTTCGATCACCGCCGTGCGCGCATCCGGTGCGGCCACACGCGTCACGTTGGCGAACGTGCTGCGGCCACGCGGATGCACCGCCTTGAGCAAATCGATCGAGAACGCGACGTCGGCCGAGGTGAACGGCTGCCCATCGTGCCATTTGACGTTCTGCCGCAGCGTGAACGTGTATTTCAAGCCATCCGGGCTGACCGTCCATGCCGTGGCCAGTTGCGGCTTGGGCCGCAGATCGAAGTCGTACGCGAGCAGGCCTTCCAGCACCTTGGAACTCGCAACGAGCGCGGGACCCGTGGTCTGAAAGATCGACACGAGCACCGGCGGCTCCGGATTGATCAGCATGTTCAGCGTGCCGCCCCGCTTCGGCGCAGCCGTGTCGCCTTGAGCGAACGTCAGTGCGGGCATGCCCGCAGCCGCGAGCGCTGCGCCCGATGAAATCAGAAATTCGCGTCGATTCAGCCCTGCCATGTGATCCCGTTCCTTTTGCCGATGATTCGACCCGTCTCGGCCGAATGAAATGCTTCATGATTGTTTCGGCCATGCTGCTGCCGCAGCGCTCACGATAAAGCCGCTGCGGCAGCAAACGAACCAATCGTTAGGCATATGCAAAGCACGGTGCGAAGGAAAGGCGATGCACCGTTCTGGAACGCCACTTCAAGCAAGAAACACATCGGCCAGATTTCCACCCAGACCGTCGGCGGTCACCGTATGGTTGTGCACACGCCTGTTGTAGAGGGTGACCTGCTTGAGCGTGACCAGATTGACGATCGGCAGGTCACGCGCCACCACTTGCTGGAATTTCCTGAAATAGTCGACTCGCGTGCGAGGATCGTTCTCCACCGCGGCGGCTTCGAGCAGGTGGTCGACCTCGGGGCTGTCGTAGTGCGACGCATTGGAGAATGCCACCCCTCTCTTGAAGTTACGCGACCAGTAGAGGCGCTGCACGCCCACGGTCGGGTCGAAGGTGTTGCCCAGAAAGTTGGCGTCCAGATCGAAATCGCGATCGGTGTAAATCCGCTTCACGTAGGCGGCGAAATCCTGCGAGCGCACCGTCGACTCGATCCCCACGCGACGCAACGTCTGCCGCAAATATTCGGCAAGGCGGGCGAACGTCGGGTCGTACGGGTTGAAATCGATCGTCAACGGAAAGCGAAAACCGTTGGCCTGACGCGGCAAACCCGCTTCATCGAGTAATTGCCCGGCTTTGGCGAGATCGTATGGCAAGGTCGGCACGCCCGGATCATAGAACTGGGTCAATAACGGACTGATCGGTGACGGCGCAACGATCCCATAGCCGTACCATACCGACTTCAGGATTGCCTGCCGATCGATGCTGTGCGCGATCGCCTGCCGGACCTTCTGCTTCGACAGATAAGCGTTGTCGAGATTGAATTGCAACTGGGTTTGCGCTGCATTGTAGCTATAGCCACGTGTTTCCAGCGCCAGATGAGGCAGCGCCGCGAGGCGCTGGATGTCCACCAGCGGCACCGGATTTTCTCCGGCCAGATCCAGCTCTCCCGTTTCGAGTGCCACGGCACGCGCCGCTGGGTCGCCAATGAAACGCACGACCAGTTCGTCGATATACGGCTTGGGCGTGTCCCAGTAGTCAGGATTGCGCACGAACACCACGTGACTGCCCCGCTCCCAACGTTTGAACCGATAAGGTCCCGTGCCGATCGGGTCGATGTTATGGGGGTTCTCCAGCGAATTGCCGCTGCCGTATATGTGCGCGGGCACGATCGGCGACTCCGACGCGGCAAGCGCATAGATCAGATACGGCGCGGGCTTCGATAATTTCAGCAAGGCCGTGTGCGGGTCGGGCGTCTGCACTTCCACGACATTGGCGAAGGTCGAGCGGCCGCGCGAATGATACTGCTTGAGCAACCCGATCGACACCACGACGTCCTTCGACGTGAACGGCTGGCCGTCGTGCCAGCGCACGCCTTCTCGCAGCTTGAATGTGTACTGCAAACCGTCGGGACTGATCGACCAGGCGGTGGCGAGTTGCGCGCGCGGTTGCACGTTGAAGTCGTAGGCGAGCAAACCTTCGGTGACCTTGGGGCTGATCCTCTGTTCCGCGCCCGCCGTGGTGGCGAAATTGACCAATGCGTTCGGCTCCGGATTCACCAGTACCGTCAGCCGGCCGCCGCGTCGCGGCGACACCGTGCTGTCCTGAACGGCCGCCCGCGCCAACGGTGCCAGCGGTGTGAATGCGCCGAGCGCGATACCGGCCGCACCGCCTGCCAGCCCCTGCAATACGTGACGGCGTTCGGAATGAAATCCTCTGCGCTGACTCATGCGACCTCCCCTCGGATACGAGCGCGATGCCAAACGGCAAAGCGTCTGCAATGACTATCGGATGCGTCGCAAGATATCAATCACCATCCGGCAAAAGAACGAATCAATTGAGGATTGCATATCTATTGCCGATAGTTGGTGTTATTGCTTAAAGATCGCCGTTTGAGCGCACACCCTGGGGAAATCATCGATATCCATATCGAATTTTCTTGTTTGTTCAATAAATTCGTTTTGCTTATCGTTACTCGTCGCTTCAAAACGACCCTCGATTCATCGCTCACGAATCGTCACTTCTCCGACGCTCGCAAAATATAGATTCCAACAATCATGAAAAAACTGCTTTTCGCTTTTAGCGTTTCATCTTTAATGGCCGGCACCGCAAGTGCTCAAAGCAGCGTCACGCTGTATGGGATCGTCACCGGCAACGTCACGTATACGAACAACGCGCAAACCGCCGCAACTTCCGCTTCCGGCAAACCCAAGGGCGGCACGCAGGTGTCGCAGTTCGACAGCGGCTCATCGGGTCTGTCGTCGAGCCGCTGGGGCCTGAAAGGCGTGGAAGATCTCGGCGGTGGATTGAAGGCCGTATTCCAGCTTGAAAGCGGGCTCAGCGTGAATAGCGGCGCGCTGGGACAAGGGGGCACCGAGTTCGGTCGCCAGGCGTGGGTGGGCGTCACGGCCGGGCGCTACGGCACGTTCACGCTGGGACGCCAGGGCGACACGTCCGTCGAGTTCATCTCGCCGTTGATCAACGGCTGGTATTGGGGCAACCTCGCGATCCATCCGGCCGACTATGACAACCTGAACTTCACGCACCGTATCAACAACTCGATCAAGTACCTGTCGGACTCGTTCGGCGGGTTCCGTTTCGGCGCGCTGTACAGCGTGGGCGGCGTGGCCGGGAACGTGACACAGAATCAACTCTGGTCCGCGGGCGGCACCTATACCGGCGGAGCGTTTGCGATCGCCGCGTCGATCATCAATGCGCGCAACCCGAATACGTCGCTCTACGGCACTAACGCCAATGCAAGCGCTACGGGCAATAACCTGGGTTCCGCCGGCTCGGCCACGGCGCCCGAGTCGAATCCCGCGATCGCCGGTTTCGCATCGGCACACACACAACAGACCATTTCAGTCGCGACGACGTATACGAGCGGTGGCGCAACCTTCGGGGCGGCCTATTCGAATACGCAGTTCCGTGGATTGGGTTCGAACGCGTCGCTCAATACGCTCAACTACAGCGGTTCGACGACACTCAGTACCTTGAGCGCAAGCTTGCGCTATCAGGCGACGCCGTTCCTGCGCTTCGGCACATCGTTCGACTATACGGAAGGGGGAAGTGTCGGCGGCAAGGGTAGCGCGAAGTACGAGCAGTTGAATCTCGGTACGGCCTACTCACTATCCAAAGCCACCGATCTCTACCTGACCGGCGCCTACCAGCACGCCAGCGGCACCGATTCGCTTGGCCGGCCTGCCGTCGCCGCGATCGGGTATCTCACGCCGTCCGCCACCAACAAGCAGGTGGCCGTCTCCGCGGGCATCAAGCATCTGTTCTGAGGCAGGCACACCCGATCAGAATGGCTATCGGGTGGCCGCTGTTTCTTAAGCGTGCAACGAATGCCGCACTCGAGGATCGGCGGACACCCTCAGCATAATCACTGCTGCGTCAATGCACCTTGGGGAAACCGTGGCGCTGCGCGAGCAGGTCAAGTATCCGACGCGTATCGGTCACGAAGCGCTTTTCGCCCAGCGTCTGCGCATCGGCGGGCGCCGGCTGTTCGTCGCCGAGAATCAATACCGGCAGACTCTGGTGTTCGGCGTCGAGCGCCTCCACAACCACCGCGCGCGGACGCGGGAACGGCAGGCGGCGAATATCCAGACGCGCGTTGAGCGCCGGGTCGCTCGCCAGCAAACCCTCGATAGGCGCGCCATCCGGACAGATAAAACGTTCACCGGGGTGGTTCGGATCGGTGAAGCCCGGTTCCAGCAGTAAAAGCAGATCTCGGCTCATGGCGTTCAATGATGGGATGATGGGTGAATGGAGGGTAGCGCTCTTTTCGCCACGTCAGAAAACGCGGCCTTCGGTCAGGTGCGTGGTCACGCCGTTCAGCTCGTAATCGCCGACCACGCGCGCTTTGTGCAGCAATGGGTTATGACTGAAGATGGTGCGCAGATTGCGCCAGTGACGGTCGAAGTTATGAGCTCGCCCCGTAGCCGATGCACCGCCGATTTCAAACAGACGCTCGCCCGCATGAAGCGCCAGCTTGCTGACCACCAGCTGCGTTTTGGCGGTCGCCAACGCCCCTTCCAGCACGAGATCTTCCGCATTGGCCGCGCCGCTGCGAATGGCATTGGCCGAGCGGTCCAGGGTGCGGGCGTTTTGCGCCACCAGCGCGTCGATCGAGAGGCTGTGTGCCGCGAGATCACCTACTACCTGCTGCACGAAACCGTCTTCGCGTGCCGAGGCTGCCGGGCTATGCAACACCGGGCGCCCGTACTGCGTTACATAGCGACGCGCATCCGCAAGAATGTTGCGCACAATGCCCGCCGCGACCGTCACCAGATGCAACTGCCGCACCGCGCTGCCATGACGGCCTGCAAGACTCGTATAACCACGTGTCGCGATTTCATGCGCGAATACCTGAACATTGTCGAGCACGAGGCTGCCGCTCGCCGTCATGCGTTGTCCCATTCCGTCCCAGTCGTCGAGTACCCGCAGACCTTCGCGAGCAACCGGAATAACGATCGACACCTTCTCGTCGTTCTCGTCCTGCACATTGATACGCGCATAGTCGGAGAACGCCGTGCCGGTCGAGTAATACTTTTTCCCCGTTACGCGAAAGTGTTCGCCATCGCGCACCAGCCTGGTGACGATTTCGCCGGGCCTTGCGGTGCCCAGTTCAGTCGAAGCGCCGCCGAAGATCGCCCCTTGCTGTACACGTTCGATCTGCGTGTCGTTGAACGCGGAGCGCGGCGACAGCAGCAACTGCTCGGTCAGATCGAAATGAATCCGCAAGGCGTGCGCCACATTCGACTCATGCGCCGCCAGCGTGGCGATCACATCAAAGAGATCCTCCAGCGAACCGCCGAGGCCACCCCACTCGGCTGGAAACCGGAGCACGCCCAGCCCCGAATCGCGAAACAGTGCGAAGCGGTCAAACGGCAATTCGCGACGCACCTCGCGTTGTGCGGCATCTTCGCCGATTGCTTCAGCGAGCGCCGGCAACGCCGCGAGCGCCGCCTGAAGCCGCGCACGCGCTGCGCTTTCCTGAGAGACCTGCATGCCTTGATTCCTTGTAGAAGCGCACGGATCAGGCTTGACCCGGCTATGTGTCCTGGGAGCATGAATATCGGCGTCCGAGCGGGACGTGCCGATGCGACGGATCAGTATAGGGACGCGACAGGCAGCGCAGAACAAGCAATTCAAGCTATGAATATGCGCGATTCTGAAATGCGATTCGCCGATAAGGATCGATGAATCCGTTATTGGAGCGCGGCGCGGCATATTTCTATACTCGATTCCGGTCAGCACTCACCACCGACGAGTGCCAAATCTCAATCGCGGAAGTCGAACCATGAGCCTACGTCCCTTGCATGACCGCTTGATCGTCAAGCGTCTCGACCAGGAAACCAAAACCGCTTCAGGCATCGTCATTCCTGAAAGCGCCGCCGAAAAGCCGGACCAGGGTGAAGTGATCGCCATTGGACCGGGCAAGCGCGATAGCGACGGCAAGCGTATCGAGCCCGATCTGAAAGTCGGCGAGCGTGTGCTGTTCGGCAAATACGCCGGGCAGTCGGTCAAAGTCGACGGCAACGAATTGCTCGTGCTGCGCGAAGAAGATGTTGTGGCAGTCGTCACTCAATAACGAACGGAGCATCAAACCATGGCAGCAAAAGAGATTATTTTTAGCGATGTCGCCCGCTCGAAACTGGTCGAAGGCGTCAACATCCTGGCCAACGCGGTCAAGGTCACGCTCGGACCGAAGGGACGCAATGTCGTGCTGGAGCGCAGCTTCGGCTCGCCGATCGTGACGAAAGACGGCGTCTCGGTCGCCAAGGAAATCGAATTGCCGGACCGCGTGCAGAACATCGGCGCGCAGCTCGTCAAAGAAGTCGCTTCGCGTACCAGCGACGCAGCCGGCGACGGCACCACCACCGCAACCGTGCTCGCTCAGGCTATCGTGCGTGAGGGTCAGAAGTATGTCGCGGCGGGCCTCAACCCGCTGGACCTGAAACGCGGCATCGATAAAGCCGTGATCGCAGCGATCGACGAACTGAAGAAAATCAGCAAGCCGACCACGACCAGCAAGGAAATCGCCCAGGTTGCGACGATTTCGGCCAACGGCGAAGAGTCGATCGGCCAGCGGATTGCCGAAGCGATCGATCGCGTCGGCAAGGAAGGGGTGATCACCGTCGAAGACGGCAAGTCGCTCGACGACGAACTCGATGTGGTGGAAGGTCTGCAGTTCGATCGCGGCTACCTGTCGCCGTATTTCATCAACGATCAGGACAAGCAGGTCGCCGTGCTCGACAACCCCTTCGTACTGCTGCACGACAAGAAGGTATCGAACATTCGCGACCTACTGCCGATTCTGGAACAGGTTGCCAAAGCCGGCCGGCCCCTTCTGATCATCGCGGAAGACGTCGAAGGCGAAGCGCTCGCCACCCTGGTGGTGAACAACATTCGCGGTATTCTGAAGACCGTCGCCGTCAAGGCGCCAGGTTTCGGCGACCGTCGCAAGGCGCTGCTCGAAGACATCGCGATCCTGACGGGTGGTCAGGTGATCGCCGAAGAAACCGGGCTCTCGCTCGAAAAAGCGACGCTCGCGGAACTCGGTCAAGCCAAGCGTATCGAGGTGGGCAAGGAGAACACCACGGTGATCGACGGCGCGGGCGACAGCAAGACCATTGAAGCGCGCGTGAAGCAGATCCGCACCCAGATCGAGGAAGCGAGCTCCGACTACGATCGCGAGAAACTGCAGGAACGGGTGGCGAAACTGGCCGGCGGTGTCGCTGTCATCAAGGTCGGCGGCGCAACTGAGATCGAGGTCAAGGAAAAGAAAGACCGTGTGGACGACGCGCTGCACGCCACACGCGCCGCGGTCGAAGAAGGCATCGTGCCGGGCGGCGGCGTTGCGCTGATTCGCGTGAAGCAGGCCATCAGCGGACTCAAAGGCGTCAACGCCGATCAGGACGCGGGTATCAAGATCGTGCTGCGCGCGCTCGAAGAACCGCTACGCCAGATCGTGACGAACGCCGGCGAAGAGGCCAGCGTGGTGGTCGCGAAAGTGGCCGAAGGCACGGGTAACTTCGGTTACAACGCCCAGACCGGTCAGTATGGCGACCTCGTGGAATCGGGCGTGCTCGATCCGACCAAGGTCACGCGTACGGCGCTGCAGAATGCGGCCTCGGTTGCGGGTCTGTTGCTGACCACCGACGCCACCGTGCACGAAGCCCCGAAAGATGCGCCGGCAGCCGGCCAGCCGGGTGGTCCGGGCGCGGGCGGACCGGGGTTGGACTTCTAGGCGACTTCCAGGCGACTTCCAGGCGACTTCCAGGTATTAACACGGTTTATCCGTACACACGCCGGCATGTTCTCCAGAACACATGCCGGCGTGTCTCAACATGAGCAGGCGTATCAGGCGGACAAGGTGGACAAGGCTCCGCACGCCAGCGCAGCAACCTGCCGCGCCGGTCCGCAATGCATAGGCTCACTCAGAAGAACAGCAACGCGCGCAGTTCAATACTCTGGCGCGGCGGCGCATCTGCCGGTGAAGTGGGATCGTCGAATGCCGTATGCGCCGTCAGACGCGCGATTCCGTCGCCTGCCGAATCGTAGATCTTCAGCAGCAGGAACTCATCCGGCGACATGTGCGGGAAGTAGTACCAACGATGCCGCGGATTGAATACCAGCGCATACGTCTCGCCCACCTTGTCGGGATACACCAGGTCCGACGCCACCAGATCGTTGAGCGCGATGCTGCGCGAATCGCACAGCGCGAGCGGCGACGATTGCACCGTTGCTCCGATCGGACGCCATAGGTTGACGATCGCCACGCGGCCTTGCAGCAAACGTTCGGCCTCCCCGGCCGGCAAATGATCGCGCACCCGGCGCGGCCCCGACACGAATGTCTGGTCGTTATGGATGTATTTGACCGGTTCTCGTACGCCATCGCTGCGTCCGGGATTGCCGTCGCGCAGCGTGTGATCGAACACGACCACACGCCGGGCACCCGTTGCCTGCTTCAGCAGCCGCTCCGCTTCCGGATAGTAGACAGGTTCAATCTTCGCCGGATCGGAGAAATCATCCAATGCGCTGGCGTGCCGATGCAGTTCGAAGCCGTTACGATCGAGCGACAACACACCGGGCGGTGGCGCGACGCGCGCATTCGAAATGTTCACCCGGTGAGCGCGGTACACGCCGCTGCGCTTCGGAACGCCCGCCGGCGGGTCGTACTGATACGACACCGGTTTCTCGCCGGTGAACTCGAGGTAGTTCAACTCCGCCTGGAGCGTCGCAGCGGACACCGGCGCATCGATGACGATATCGCTCATGTTCATGCCCTCACGTCAAAACGATTCATTGAATGGCCGCGGATCGACTTCTCGCGGCCATGCACTGCGCCCCGCTGATGGAGATACCAGCGGGCGCCTATCGTTTCAGCGTAGGCAATGGCCAGGCAGGATGGAAATAACGAATCGTGGAAAGTTATGCAGCGGATTCGAGACTGGCCGCTGAGAAATAACGGTTTTCGGGCCGCCGCAGTCCCAGGTTCTCGCGCAAGGTGCGGCCTTCGTAATCCTCGCGGAACAAACCACGCCGCCGCAACTCAGGCACGACCAGTTCGACGAAATCGGTCAAGCCATGAGGCAGCACCGGTGGCATCACGTTGAACCCGTCCGCGCCGTGATTCACGAAGCGTTCTTCGAGTTGATCGACGATTTGCGCCGGCGTGCCGACGAGCTGCCAATGGCCGCGCGCACCCGCGACCCGCAAATAAAGCTGGCGAATCGTGAGGTTCTCGCGGCGAGCCAGTTCGAGCGTCAACAACTGCCGGCTCTTGCTGGCGTTCGTTTCGGGCAGTTCAGGGATCGGACCGTCGAGCGGATAGCCCGAGAGATCGAAGCCCCCCGTCAACCCGGATACCAGCGCGAGTCCGACCCGTGGATCAATGAGCGACTGCAACTGCTCGAACTTCTCTTTCGCTTCCTCCTCCGTGCGGCCGACAATCGGAAACACGCCCGGCATGATCTTCAGATCGTCCGGATGACGGCCGTAAGCCTCCATGCGCCCTTTCACATCCGCGTAAAAATCCACCGCGTCCTGCAGCGTTTGCTGCGCCGTGAAGATCACTTCGGCCGTCTTTGCCGCCAGGTCCCGGCCGGCTTCGGACGATCCGGCCTGCACGACGACCGGATGCCCCTGCGGGGAACGGGCCACGTTCAGCGGCCCCTTGACCTGGAAGAAGCGCCCTTTGTGATCGAGCACGTGCCGCTTGAGCGGGTCGAAGAAGCGCCCTTCGGCCTTGTCGCGCACGAACGCATCGTCGTCCCAACTATCCCACAGGCCCTCCGTGACCTCCGCGAATTCGGCAGCGCGCGCATAGCGCTCGGCATGATCGAAATGCCGGTCGCGGTTGAAATTCTTCGCTTCATGCTCGCTTGACGAGGTGACCAGATTCCAACCCGCACGCCCGCCGCTGATGTGATCCAGCGAGGCGAATTTGCGGGCAATGTGATACGGCTCGTTGAAGCTTGTCGAAGCTGTGCCGACCAGACCGATACGCTCGGTCACGGCCGCCAGCGCCGACAGCAGCGTGAGCGGCTCGAACTGGGCGACGTAGCTGTGTGCGGTACGGCTCAGAAAATCGACGTTGTCGCCGCGTGTTCCGACGCCGTCGGCGAGAAAGATCAGATCGAACTTCGCGGCCTCGGCCGCCTGCGCGAGCCGGACATAGTGACGGAAGTTGACGCCGGCATCGGCCTGCGCGTCGGGATGCCGCCACGCGGCGATGTGGTGTCCGGAGGGATAAAGGAAGGCGCCGAGGCGCAGGTGCCCGCTACGTTTGCTCATGGAAGTCCAGAATGATGATTGGGGGCGAGCTCGCTCGCCGCGTCGGGTTGCGAGGCGAGCGCATCACGACGTCGCGCCCCGTAGTTGAGTTTCTCGCAGCGAAATCGCGCATGACACCTCGTACGAGCGTGAGGGTTCAGTCAGCGGCCGGAATCCACGCTGCGGTGGCGGCGTCGCTCGAACGAAATGCCGGGAATTTCTCGCCAAGTTCGGCGATCGTCCTGATGTTGTTCTTCACCAGATCGTCGCGCGTGATCAAGGTCGGCTTGACCACGATCCGGTGTTCAGGCGTCTGTCCCGCGAGCAGCAAGGCCGCGGCCCGCACCGACACCGCGCCGACCACCGCCGGGTTGGTCGCCGCCGTCGCCACCCATGCGCTATTCGGCGCGCGGATCGCCTCGATATCGGAGGTCGAAATATCGGCGCTGTAAATGCGCAGTTTCGACGCCAGGTTCGCCTCGTCCGCGGCGAGTTTCGCGCCGCGCGCGAATTCGTCGTAGGGCGCGAACACCACACGAATCTCAGGATGAGCGCGATAGGCTGCCGCGGCCTGATTGGCCACCGACTGCGCGATCGGATTGTCCACCGTGCCCCAGCGCGCCTTCTCCTGCACCTTCGGATGCGCGGCCTTGAAGTCACGCCATACCGCGTCGCGCCGGTCGAGCGGTGCGAAACCCGCTACGTACACATAGCCGGCGGCGAAGGTATCGCCGTTATCCTTGAGCGCCTGATCGAGCAGCAGCGCGGCCAGATCGTGATCGCTCTGCTCGATCTGCGGCACCTTGGGGTTCCCCAGGTCGACATCGAACGCGACGACCTTGATGCCTTTGTCGAGCGCCCGCTGCACGACATCCTTGAGCGATTCCGGCAAGCCGTGATTCACGATAATCGCCGCTACGCCCAGGCTGATCGCCTGCTGAATCTGCTCACGTTGCTCGGCCGCATCCTGACGGCCTTCGTAGATGCGCAGATCGATGCCCAGCGCTTTGGCCTGCTTCTGCGCACCGGCTTCATAGGCCTGGAAAAAATCGCCCGTCGACAGATAGTTGACGAGCGCGATCTTCACGCCCCCCTTGTCGAAGGGCGCGGGCGCACCCTTTAGCGGCGCCGCGTAGGCTGCGGCTCCGGCCAGCATCGTAGCCGCAGCGAAAGCAAGCGTGCGCAACGTGCGGCTCACGGCAACGCTCACAGCGAGCTTGCGACGAAGAAGCGATTTCATCAGTGATCTCCAACCTGGTAGACGACGTTGTGATAACGAGTGGTGGTCAATCAGCTAGTGCTATCCGGCATGAGCCGGCGTGCGGACCCGCCAGGCTGCGCCGGGATGCGGTTCGACGAGGCGCGGGCCACGGCCATGCAGTTTTTCGCGCAACGAGCCCGTGGCGTAGTCGGTCTTGTAGACACCGCGTCTTTGCAGTTCGGGTACGACCAGTTCGACGAAATCCGCAAAACTCTCGTGGGTCAGCGCATAAGCGAGGTTGAAGCCGTCGACGTCGGTCTCCTCGACCCAGGACTGCAACTCGTCGGCGATCTCCTGCGGGCTTCCCACCGAAAGCGGCCCGAGTCCGCCAATGCCACCCCACTTCGCAATCTCGCGCACGCTCCACACGCGCGTCGGGTCCGCGCTCGACAACGCCTCCACCGCCGATTGCACCGCGTTGCTCTCGATATAGCGCAGCGGCTCGTCAAGGTCGTACTTCGACAGATCGATGCCGGTCCATCCCGACATCAGCGCGAGCGCGCCTTCGTCGCTCGTATAGCGGCGATAGTCGGCGTGCTTCGCGTGCGCATCCGCCGAGGTCTTGCCCGTGATCACCGTGTGCAGGTTAAAAATCAGCACGTCGTGCGGATCGCGGCCGAACGACTTCACGCGTGCCCGGATATCGGCGACGAAGTTCTTCAGGATCGTGCGCGAGGGCGCCGCGATGAAGATGCACTCGGCGTGCTGCGCGGCAAAGTCCTTGCCCCGTTTCGACGCGCCCGCCTGGTAGAGCACGGGCGTGCGCTGCGGCGACGGCTCGCACAGGTGTATGCCCGGCACGTCGAAATACTGCCCGCGGTGATTGATGGGATGAACCTTCGACGGTTCGGTGAATACCTTTCGTGCGGCATCGCGCACCACGGCATCGTCTTCCCAGGAGGCCTCCCACAGTTTGTAGCAGACCTCAAGATATTCTTCGGCAAGCGTATAGCGCTCGTCGTGGTTCGCCTGCGCGGGCAAACCGACATTGCGCGCGGCGCTATCCAGATACGAGGTCACGATGTTCCAGCCGACCCGGCCATTGGTCAGGTGGTCGAGTGTCGACATGCGCCGCGCGAATGGATAGGGGTGCTCATATGAGAGCGAGCAGGTCACGCCGAAGCCGAGGTGTTCGGTGACGTTCGCCATGGCCGAGACGAGCAGAACAGGATCGTTGACCGGCACTTGCGCGGCCTGCCGGATCGCGGCTTCTGCGTTGCCGTTGAAAACGTCGTAGACGCCCAGCACGTCGGCAATGAAAAGACCGTCGAACTTGCCGCGCTCGAGCAGTTTCGCGAGATCGGTCCAGTAGTCGAGTTGCTTATAACGCCAGGACGTGTCGCGTGGATGCGCCCACAAGCCCGGCGACTGATGCCCCACGCAGTTCATGTCGAATGCGTTGAGGCGGATTTCTCTGGCCATGATCGGATTCGGTAAGGGATTGCGGTTGGCGTCAATTCCAGGGGTGACGGGCCGGCCTGACGCCGTTCAGATAGTAGTTTCCGACCAGGTGATACTTCCAGCGCACAGGATCGTGCAACGTGTGAACGCGCGCGTTGCGCCAGTGCCGGTCGAGATTGTGTTCGCCGAGGGTCGACTGGGTGCCGGCAAGCTCAAACAGTTTTTCGCCTGCCAGCAAGGCTGTTTCGGTCGTCAACACTTTCGCTTCGCCTACGGCGACCGATGCGCGCGCCACATCGTCTTCCGTTGTTTCGGCCTTTGCCGCAATTTCGTCGATCACCCGTGCCGCCCGTTCGAGCAGAGCCTCTGCGGCATGCAGCTGGATATGCAGATGGCCGATCTCCCGCACGGTCAGCGGATCGTCGCTCGCGCGCTCGACCCCGCTGTCGATCCATGGCCGCGAACGCTGGCGAACGAATGTCAGCGTATCGTCGAGCGCCGCCTTCGCGATGCCGGCGTCGATAGCGGCCTGAATGATCTGGGAGATCGGACCGTTGAGCGTCGGATAGTCGGACACACGGTGTGCCGGCAATACATGCGAGGCCGGCACGCGTACGTTCTCCAGCACCACGGTGCCGCTTGCGGTGGTACGTTGACCGAAGCCCGACCAGTCGTCGATCACGGTCAAGCCTCTGGTGCCCTGCGGAATGTAGGCGAGCCAGCCCTTGCGTCCGGCGTCGAGTCCCAGCACGGGGACGAAATCGGCAAACAACGCGCCGGTCGAATAGAATTTGGTGCCATTGACAACGTAGTCGCCGCCCTCCTGCGTCACACTCGTCTTCAGATCGAGCACGTTCTTCGTGCCCTTCTCCGAAAAACCGTTGCCGAAACGCTTGCCGGCCAGCACCTGGGCGAAAAAGTACTTTTTCTGCTCTTCCGTTCCGGTGAGCGCGATCACGTCGACGAGGCCGAAGTGATTCTGCGGCAGCTGTCCGAGCGACGGATCCGCTGCTGCAATGATCTTGACGACTTCCGTCAAGGTGACGAAAGAGACGCCCGCACCGCCGTATTGCTTCGGTACCGTGATGGCCCATAGCCCGGACTGCGAGAACCATTCGATCTCCTCGCGGGGCAAGCGGCGTTCGGCATCGCGCGCGGCCGCGCCCTGCGCGAGGCGCGCTGCCACCTCGTGGGCCACCGCGATGGCCTGAGCGTCGTCGGCGATTACGCGAACTGCATGCCGGTTCTCGCTGCGGGTGTTCGATGAAGCCGCTTCGCCAATCTCTGCCATGGAAACCTCCGCTTGAATGACTGTGCGCTCAATCTATCAGCGGACACCGCACGCGCAAACTGAACGATTCGGCAATCGATATTCCTTCGGATGGCAAACAACTTTTTGGCGGCACACAGGATTCAGGCTTGTGAGTCCGCCGGCCGTCCGACACTGAAGGTGAACGCCAGCGCAAGGACCAGCAGTGCCCCCTTGATGAAATCCTGCATGTAGTAAGGCGCATTCAGCATGGTCAGGCCGTTGAGCAGCACGCCGACGAACACGGCCCCCACCACGGTGCCGAACACGTTGGGCCGCTTCGCACCCCACACCGCATAACCCATCAGCGCAGCCGCCACGGCATCGAGCAGCAGGGAGTGACCGGCGCTGACGTCGCCGCGTCCGACACGCGCCGCGATCAGCACGCCGCCCAGCAACGCAATCGCCCCTGAGGCCACATAGGCCGCGATCCGGTAGCGGGCGGTCGGCGCGCCCGCCAGCCGCGCGGCCGTCTCGTTGCCGCCGATCGCATAGATCACCCGGCCCCAGCGCGTCGCTTCCATGACGAGGCAGGCCAGCACCGTCAACCCGGCGAGAATCACGACGGGCAGCGGCACGACGTCGAACAGACGCAGACGCCCCAGGGCCAGAAAGGCATCGGAGAACGTGCCGCTCGCCTCCGTGCCGTCGGGCAATACCGTACCGGTTGCCAGCGAGCGGCCGCCGGTCGGAATCAGTTGCAGACCGGCCAGCAGGAACAATGTGCCGAGCGTCGCCAGTTGATCCGGCACACGCAGCCGCGTGATCAACAGGCCGTTGAACAGGCCGGCCGCGACGCCGAGCGCCACGCATGCGGCCACGGCGGCAAGCGCACTGCCATGCCAGACGATCAGCACATAGCTCGCCGCCATCTGAGCCGAGGCAGCCACGCTGCCCACGGAGAGATCGAAGCCGCCCGCCGCCAGCGTGATGGTCACGCCAATGCCGAGCAACGCTACGATCGATACGGCCTGGAGAATGCTGAACAGATTGTCGAGGTTCAGGAAGGCGGGTTCTTTGGCGGCGAACACGACAATCAGAATCGCCAGCACGAGCAGGATGCCGGTGCGCTCCAGATGATCGCGCAAGCGCCGCAATGCGGATTGCGCAGGTTGGCCGGAAGCCGCGTGAGCATCAATAGAAGGTGCGAGGGGTTTCATGGATTGAGTTTCGCGTTCACGTCGTGAGGGATTGAGCCGCTCATTCAGCCGCTAAGTGAGCCGCTGAATGAGCAGGCGCGTGAGTCAAGGGTTCGAGCGTCGCCCGGTCGAACCGCACGACGCGATCGGCAATCTCCATCGCCTCCTCGAGATCGCTGACGAACACGATCGTCGCGCGTTCATGGGCATGCCGCCGCAAGGTGTCGACGATATCGGCGCGCGCGCCGGCGTCGACGCCCTGAAACGGCTCGTCGAGCAGCAGGAGGCGCGCGCGTTCGACATGCCAGCGCGCAAGGACGACCTTCTGCTGATTGCCGCCGGACAGGCGCGTCAGCCGATCGTCGGGGCCAGTGCAACGTACGCCAAAGGTTTTGATCGCATCCATCGCGGCATCGCGCTCTACCGTCTCACGTATCAGGCCGCGCTTGAACCAATGAGGCAAAAACGGAAAGCTGAGCGTGCCCGCAATCGAAGCGAACGGCACGCTGTCGGGAAACAACGACGTGCGCCAGCGGTCCTCGCCGGCGAGGAACACGCCGGCGCGAATCGCGTCGGCCGGCGAACGGGGACGCCACGGTTTGCCGTCGAGCACCATCCGGCCACGGCTCGCGTGTGCCGCACCGAAGATCGTTCTAGCAAGGCGCGATTTGCCTCCGCCCACCGGCCCAGCTATCGCGACGATCTCGCCGCGCTGGACGTCGAGGTCGAACGGGAGGCTCTCCGGCGTCAATTGAAGGTCACGCACGCTGAAACAGGGTTCGAGCCTGGTAGCGTGCTTCGTCTGCTGGTTACGGCCCTGCGGCATGGGCCGTCCGATCATTGTCTCGACGGCAGCGTCGAAATCGATTGGGGGGTACAGGTCGGCGACGAGATGTCCGTCGCGCACGATCGCCACCCGGTTCGCCATCCGCCGCAAATCGCCCAGCCGATGCGAGACCAGCAGGATCGCGACGCCCTCTTCGCGCAAGGGCTCGAGCCGCATGAACAGGCGTTCGGCTTCGGCGGCGGACAGGCTGGCGGTGGGCTCGTCGAGAATCAGTAGTCTGGGGCGCGCAGCCAGCGCGCGCGCCAGCGTCACGAGTTGCTGATTCGCGAGCGAGAGCGACCCGAGCGGCGCCGACAGGTCGGCCTCCAGCCCGACTCGCCCGGCCAGCGGCCTTGCCGCCTCGCGCCGCGCCGCCGGCGGCACGCGCCAGGCCGACGCCGGATCGCACAGGCGATCGAGCAGCAGGTTATCCGCGATTGACAGCGCCGGCACGACCGCGTCGGCAATCGACTGATGCACCGTGGCAATGCCCAGTTGTTTCGCCGCCTGCGGTGATGTGGGCCGGTACGGTTTGCCCAGCAACGTCAAGGTCCCGGCGTCGGGCGGATACACGCCGCTCAGGATCTTGACGAGCGTGGACTTGCCCGCCCCATTGGCGCCCATCAACGCGACGACTTCGCCGGGGTGGATCGAGAGATCGAGCTTCGATAGCGCGACGGTTGCACCAAACTGCTTCGTGAGCGCCGAGGCGCTCAGGATCGGCTCGTTCGGACACGAAACCTTTTCCATACGATCGGGACGTGACGGGCGGGTCGAGTTCATGAGAGCGTCATCTGCCTGTAAGAGGGGTGACGATCCACGCAAACGCGCGACGCATGCTCCGCCAACGGCGGCGTACTGCGTACCGTCATCCGGGAATGATTGTCTGCCTGGGCGGGACTCGCGGCGAACCAATTTGTTCTGATATAGAAAGCGCCGCGCGCGGCGAACCGCAGGCTTGCCTGCAAGCAGGCGCCTTGAATCGCGCGGGAAGATTGGGAAGAGCGGCCCTTGCGGCGCGCTTAGTCTTCGCGGGCATATCGATGCCACAATTCCTTCGTGGCCGCGAACGATCCGCTCATCGACAATGGGAAAATCGGCCAGCACGTTCCTTCGCCGCTGGCTGCTTCCGCATTCGACAGGACCATGAGAACCGACCCGCCCCGCCAGCTTCATCTGAACGTCAATATCCTGCACTCCGGCTTTGTCCCTTCCGCATGGCGTACGCATGAAGCCGATCCGCGCGCTTTCGTCGATATCGCTCACTACGTTCGCGTCGCACAACTTGCCGAGGCGGCGAAATTCGATGCGGTGTTTCTCGCGGACAATGCCTCGATTGCCGATCAGATCGACTTCCGCCCGATCACGGCGCTGGAGCCGACCGTGTTGCTCGCCGGCATTGCCGCGGCCACCACGCATATCGGCGTAATCGGCACGGCATCCACGAGTTACAACGAGCCGTACAACATCGCGCGCCGCTTTGCCACGCTCGATCATCTCAGTGCGGGCCGCGCCGGCTGGAACATCGTGACGACCGCCGATCTCGGCTCAGCCCGCAATTTCGGCCGCGAGGCGGTACCCGATCACGCGCAACGCTACGCGCGCGCCGCCGAGTTTACCGAGGTCGTGAAGGCACTCTGGGATAGCTGGGAAGACGACGCCTTTATCGGCGACAAGGCAAGCGGCCGTTTCATCGACGCCACCAAGGTGCACCGCATCGACCATCGCGGCAAATACTTCAGTGTCGATGGCCCGTTCAATCTGCCGCGTAGCGCGCAGGGCCACCCTGTGCTGATCCAGGCCGGCGGTTCGAATGACGGACGCGAACTCGCGGCGCGGCACGCGGAGGCCGTGTTCTCCGCATCGCAATCATTCGACGAGGCCGCCGCCTATGCACGTGAACTGAAATCTCGCGCTGCGGCGTGGGGACGTGGCAACGACGCCATTCGCGTGCTACCCGGTCTCACCACCATCATCGGTGCAACCGAAGCCGAGGCCCTGCGCCGTCGCGACGATCTGGTCGATCTGATTCCATGGAGCTACAGCCTCACGCGACTGGCCGGCATATTGGGTATCGGCATCGACCGCCTGAAACTCGACGAACGCCTGCCGGACGATCTCGCCCTGCCGGGCGGCGGTAACGGCAATCACACGTTCTTCCACGCCACGCTCGCGCAGGCGCGCACGCATGGCTACACCGCGCGACAGTTGATCCGCGCGCTGGCGGGTGGTGGCGGACATCGTGTCGTGGTCGGCACACCTGAACAGATCGCCGACGACATCGAACTCTGGTTCAAAGGCGGTGCCGCCGACGGTTTCAATCTGATGCCGGACGTGCTGCCGGGCGGCTTGCAGGATTTCGCCGACGGCGTGGTTCCGCTTCTGCAACAACGCGGTATTTTCCGCACCGGGTACGAAGGACGTACCCTGCGCGAACACTTCGGATTACGACGCCCTGTCAGCCGCCACCTGCATCCGCGGGAAGCGGCGGCAACCGTGTAACGTAAGCGCCCGGCTCTACCCCGCCGAGCGTGCTTGCCCTAGCTGTCGAACGTGATGAACTGCGCCGAGGTCCACACCTTGCTATCGTCACGCTGACGGCCGAATACGTACACGGGGCGAAAGCCAAAGCTGGCGTTCTGCGCAGCGACGTCGAAGCTGCCTGTTAGATCCGCCGGCAAGGGCTGATCCGTCAAACGCTCGACGGCCAGGAAAAGTTCGGTGCCGCCCAGTTCATGCCGCGCCGTGCCGCTTGCGAGTAGTTCCGCGCCGCTGATTTCCCAGTGAAAAGTTGGCGCGTGTGCGAACGGATTGCCCTGCAGCGGATCGCCTACCTTCACGAAGCCGTCGATCGTGCCTTCGATCACAATGCGCGCCCGCGCCAGATTGCTCACATCGATCTCGATGCTATCGGCGTCGCCATAGGTGTCACTGCGAAATTCGATGTCGGTCGCACCCGTGCGCCACGCGGCCTCCTCCAGATGCTCGAAGCCCGCCGCGCCGAAGTTATTGATCGTGCCGTTGACGATGCGAATACGCCCTTGCCAGGAGGCCCACCGGTAGCGGTCGCGAATTCGCGCGCCGCCCCAACGCACCCGGATCAGGCGCTCGGCATAGCCGAGTTCTTCGTGCAGATTGCGCTCGACCAGCAGACCGTTGTGGTCGAACGCCGCAACATATTCCCACCCGGCACGGCCCAGCAAACGATAGTCGAGCGTAGCCGGACCGCGCTGCGTGAAGGCATCGCCTTGCCAGAACTCGCCACAGCGAACCAGCGCCGCGCTGTGCTCGCCGGTGGTGGCCCACGTGCGGCGGGCCCGCAATGCCTCGCCAACCGAGCGCCGGTCGAGCGAATCGGACAGCACGCCGGTCAGGCCGCCATGCACGCCGAACACGCTCACGCCAGGCGCACCGCCGCCGGGCCGGCCGCGATGCTCGTCGCCGCTCGCCGCCACGCCGAGTTGATAACCGCGCGCGATCACGTCGCGATAGAGCCAGTCGAAATGGCCCCACGTCGACGCGATTTCGACCAGCCGTTCGAGTTCCGGATGATGCCAGTCAGGGATATAGCGGCGGCCGCCTACATGCGGCATCACCAGATGGTGGGCGGCATCGTCCACGTAGGCGTCCCACAGTTCATCCACCGGCCAGCGGCCGAGTTCGACCGCCGCGCCCTTCATGTCCTCGTTCCATACCAACGTGCGGTTGTGTTCGCCGCGCGCGTTGTAAGGGAAACCGGGCCGCTCGTCGCCGAGAAAAACCACATTGTGATCGCCGCCCGCCGTCGAACTGCCGCACCATTCCTGCACCGGATAGACAACGAAGCGCCCCGGCTCGTTGAACTGCTCGACGGTGTCGACACCCAGTTGCCAGTTCGCGTCGGTGATCTGGAAATCGTTGGCGGTGTAGCCGAGCACGTCGATGCCGCCGATATCGCGCGCATACGCAGCGTTGTAGGCCGGACTGTTCGTGCCCACCGTATCGTGCGCGTGAACATGCAAGTCCGCATACAAGGAGCGGGCGACCGGCAGCGTGGCATCCACCGTCAGGAAGACTTCCGCCGCGCGCACGTCACGCAGCGACGGCACATCCGCCACGATGCGCAAGGTGCCAGGCGTTGCCGGCAGACCGGTCAGCGCGACGCTCGCCCAGCCGACGGCCGGCAGCGGCAGCTCGTGCTCATAGACAAGCTGTTCGCCCTCATCATAGGCGCGCACGCGCACCGCACCGCCTGCATCGCGGCAGGCATTGCCCCACTGGTCCTGCAAGGAAAGCCTGAACGGCGCGGACTGTGCGGGCTGCACGAAGCGCGGCCCATTGAGCAACACCCGGGCAGGCGCGCCGGCATGAATATCGATTACGACGCCGCCCGGCACCGCAACAAAGCGCGAGGTGCCGAGCGGGTCGACGTAAAAACGGAAACGGAACTGATCCTCGACGAAAGTCTGCACACGCGTGCCCGGACCGCGGCGCCGATCGCCGAGGCGAATCACGATGTGGTCGCCGGCATTCAGGTAACCGTCGGCGACATCCACAATAACGGCCTTCTGAAACGGCCTTTCGTGCCCCTTCTGATCGAAGCGCACATTCAACGACTGGATGGTCGCCGGGCTTTGCCCCGGAACGAGCGGCGCCGCGTGATATTCCGCGCTGATGTAGTTGGCCGCGCCCGGATCGCTGGTCTGAAACAGCGCCCAATCCGAATAGAACTTGAAGGTCGCTTTCAACCAGGCGCCGTCGGCGATTCCCGAGGCGCCAACTTCATAGTCGAGGACGATCTCGCTCCAACTGCCCGCTTCGAGCCGCGTCACGTTGCAGCTCACACGGCCGGCAAACGGCAGTGCCTTATGACGCTCATACAAGCCGGCCGGCGCGACATGCGGGCCGAGCCGCTTGCGCAGCGCGGCGCCCTTTGCCGCCAGCGTTGCGGCGGGGCTTTCGTTGCCGCTGCCGTTATCTCCGTCGTGGCCGTGCGCGTGCTCGTGGTGTTGGTTCACGTCAGTATCTCTTGATGAAAGTATGGGGTGATGCGCGGCTCGATCAGTGCGCGAACGGCCAGGGCGCAGCGGGATTCCAGATCGGGATGCCCTGATACGCGTACCACGGCGCCATCACGCAGATACCGTAGGCAATCGCGATCAGCACCGAGACCACGCCGACCCTGGCGTAATCCGAGGTCGTGAAAGCACCGCTGCTATACGCAATGACGCCCGCCGTGATTTGCGTGGGCAGCAGGTAGGCAAAGCTGTCGGTATCGCTGATCAGCAGCGTGAAAGCCACCGGATGCAAACCAAGGCGCGGCGCGAGAGCCAGCGCGATCGGCGCGATCATGGTGACGGCCGCGACGTTCGAGAGCATGCCGATCCGGATCACATGCGTGCCGATCATCACGATCGCCAGCATCAGCCACCAGACATAGCCGTGCGCGAGTACGTAGATGTGATCGGCGGCCCACTGCGCGAGCCCCGAATCGCTGATCGCGGCGGAGAGCGAGAGTGCCCCGCCGAGCAGAAACAGCGTGCCCCAGATGGTGCGTTCCTGTATCTCCTTCCAGCTCGCGCGCAGCACGCCAGGCGCGAACATCAGCGCGAGTGCAATCAACGCGACAATTTCGGATTGCAGATGGTGCAGCGATTCGGTGGCCCACATCACGGCGACGAAACCGAAGATGGCGAGCACGCGCCAATCCTGACGCGCCACCGGCGGCAAGCCGCGGCGCGCGTCGATGATCGCCTGACGCCCGCCCGGCACCGGCACGCCGCGCGATTTGAAGTAGTGCTGCACCCAGAACTGCGTCAGCACGAACATGCCCAGGTACGGCCATTGCAGCCGGAACCAGGTGAAATATGAAATCCGTACACCGAGCTGCTTCTCCAGCAGACCGGAGACCACCATATTCGGCAGATGCGCGGTGAGAATGCACATGCCGCTAATCATCGAGCCATACACCAGCGTCTGGATCACGATGGCCTTTCTGGCGCTGCGCTCGCGCTTGCTATCGCCGAACAGCCCGACGATGCCGTTGGTCACCGGCAGCAATGCGGCCGCGCGAGCGTTGGCAGCCGGCACGACCAGCGACATCACGAAGTTGACGACGAACATCGCCCAGATCACGCCATTCGCCGAGCGCACCCTGAGCTTGTCGAGCAAAACCAGCGCGATGCGGCGGTCGAGCACGGCCGCCTGCATGATCGCGGAAAACAGGAAAGCGGCAAGACACAGGAACACCACCGGCGCGGCGAACCCGCTCGCGGCTTTGGGAAACGGCGTGACCGCGTGCGACAACACCAGCAGCATCGGCAGCAGAATGCCGCTGACGCCGACGGGAATGGCCTCAGTGATCCACACGATAGCCACCCACGCGACCACGGCCAGGGTGGCTTTGCCGTGCGGCGTCAGACCTTGCGGCACCGGCAATATCCATGCGATAGCGGCGAAACAGAGCCACGCGAGCAGGAAGCCCGCCCGAGCCTTCAACAGACTTCCGCGCAGACGCTCACCTGCGGGCAACTGCGCCGCGGGAGCATGACTCGCGTGCTGCGGCACGCCTGGACTTGCACTTGCAACCGCCGCATAGCTCGATGTTTCGTTTGCCACTTCCCCGCTCCTGTAAGGCGGCCAGGATTCGCCCGCATGCGAACCTGAGCTGCCGGAAAGTTGGCATAATACGTATTAATACAAGTTGCCGATCTAAGCACTTCTCATATCCTTATACGAAGAAATGGCTTAGCCCGCCGCATCGATTCAGCGCAGTGCCGCTGCGCACTGCACAAGGAAAAGAGAACCCATGAGCCTCGTCCGCGAGAATGTCACGTCGCTTTACGATCAGATTGCCGGCACATTGCGCGGCGAAATAGAAAGCGGCAGTTACGAGCCTTCCGGCAAGCTGCCGTCGGAGGCCGAGCTCAGCGAGCGCTTTGGCGTGAGCCGCGTGACCGTGCGCCTTGCCATCGGCAAGCTGGCGGACGAAAAACTGGTGGAGCGCAAACAGGGCAAAGGCACCTTTGCCAGCGGCAAGCGCATGCAGCATCGCCTCGATGTGCTGCGTGGCTTTTACGATTCGCTGGCACGCCAGGGCGCCGAGCCGCAGATGCGGCTCCTGCGCATGCAGCCCGGCAAGAAACTGCCGCCCGAGATGGCCGGTGTGTTCGCAAGCGAGGTCAAGACCGCCGTCTATCTCGAACGGCTGCATTCCGTGGACGGCGTCAGCGTCGCGCTGGCGCAGACATGGCTGCTGCCCGAAGCGGAATCGATCTCCGAACAACTGGCGCAGACGCGGCCTTCCTACGAGATCATCGAATCGATGCCTGGATGGAAGATCGCCCGCGCGGACATGAGCATTACCGCCGTGGCGGCGTCAGCGGCCATCGCGCGCAGCCTTCAGACAACTGAGCAGGCGCCCCTGCTGGTGATGAAACGGATCTCGCGCCTCACCGATGGGCGCGTCTGCGAGTCGACGCTCTTTCATATCCGGCCGGAACGGTATGAGTTTGTTGTGAGCAGCGCGATGGGCGGGGAACTGACCGCGCGCACGGCAGAACATTAGAACGTGGCGCCTGGCGTTGTGCCGCCCCGCGAATGTGTCCTGAAACAAGCCGATTTTTGATCCCGCGCCCCGGTCATCTCACCGGGGAAAGAAGCGGTTCCCGGGCCGCGGCAATCCGAGATTCTCGCGCAGCGTCGTCCCTTCGTATTCGCGCCGGAACAGGCCGCGTCTTTGCAACTCGGGAATGACCTTGTCCACGAAATCATCAAGACCGCCGGGCAGATACGGGAACATCACGTTGAACCCGTCCGAGCCCTCTTCCACCAGCCATTGCTCCATCTGATCGGCGATCATCGCCGCCGTGCCCACCATCTCGAGCCCGGAGTATCCGCCAATGCGCTGCGCGAGTTGACGGATCGTCAGCCCGTCGCGCTGCGCCCATTCGACCACCCGTTGCCGCGCGGTCCGGCTCGCATTGGTCTCGGGGATCTCGGGCAGCGGGCCGTCCGGATCGAAACCGGACACGTCGTGCCCCAATGCAATCGACAACGAAGCGATACCGCTCTCGTAATGAACGAACGTATCGAGCCGCGCACGGATTTCCCGCGCCTCTTCCAGCGTATCGCCAACCACCACGAAGGCAGCCGGCAGGATCTTCATGTGATCGCGCGCCCGGCCGAGTTTTTCCATCCGGCCTTTCACATCGGCATAGAAGCGCTTGCCGTCGGCCAGCAGACTTTGCGCGGTAAACACCACTTCAGCGGTTTCGGCGGCGATCTGGCGCCCCGCTTCCGATGAACCGGCCTGCACGATCACGGGCCAACCCTGAACCGGGCGGGCAATATTCAACGGGCCGCGCACCGAGAAGTTCTCGCTCCTGTAGTTCAGCACATGGAGTTTTTGCGGATCGAAGAATGTGCCCGTTTCCGTATCGCGGATAAAGGCATCGTCGGCCCAACTGTCCCAGAGCCCGGTGACCACATCGAAGAACTCGCGGGCACGCCGGTACCGTTCGTCGTGTTCGACATGCTCGTCGAGGCCGAAATTGAGCGCGGCATCGGGATTCGACGTGGTCACGAGATTCCATCCCGCGCGGCCGCCGCTGATATGGTCGAGCGACGCAAAACGTCTGGCGACGTGATAAGGCGCGTCGAACGTGGTGGAGGCGGTCGCGACGAGGCCCAGGCGTTCCGTGACCGCCGCCAGCGCGGGCAGCAGCGTCAGCGGTTCAAACGAGGTGACCGTATGGCTATGCTTGAGCGCATCGAGCGGCATGTTGAGCACCGCAAGGTGGTCGGCCATGAAGAACGCGTCGAAGCGGCCGCGCTCGAGCGTCTGCGCGAAGCGCTTCAGGTGCGCGAAATTGAAGTTGGCATCGGGATAGGCGCCGGGATAGCGCCATGCGCCGGTATGAATCGTCGTGGGACGCATGAAAGCGCCGAGGCGAAGCTGACGTGACATGGTACAGGCTCCATCGCAAACGGGTCGGGCCAGTTTAATCGTCCTTCACCGACGCTGCTTGCCACCACCCACCCTATCCACCGCACTCGCCTCACCGTAAGCCCGTGCTGAAGGCCTTGTGCCGGGGGCACCGACGCCACCCCGCGCGCCGAAAGCTGTCCCGCAGAAATACAAAGCACAAAATCTTCGTTCGCCCGCCGGGGTGTCGTCACTAGACTGCGTTGCAACTTGTCATAACAAGTACGGACACCCCCTCAATACCATGCAGAAATCCGATCCGGCCAACGTACTGCCGCTCTCCGCTCCGCCGCTCTACGAGCAGATCAAGACGGCGTTGCGCTCGCGCATTCTCAACGGCACCTATCCGGCTCATTCCCAGATGCCGTCTGAAAACGACCTCTGCACGATGTTCAACGTCAGCCGCATTACCGTGCGCCAGGCGCTCGGCGATCTGCAGAAGGAAGGGCTCGTTTTCAAGCTTCACGGCAAGGGCACCTTCGTCTCCAGGCCGAAAGCGTTCCAGAACGTCAGTGCGCTGCAGGGTTTCGCCGAAGCGATGTCGTCGATGGGATATGAGATCGTCAACCAGCTCAAACATATCCGCTTCATCCCGGCCACCGCGCACATCGCGAGCCGGCTTCAACTGCCTGAAGGCACGAAGGTGGCCGAAATCCATCGGGTGCGCCTGCTCAATCGCGAACCCGTGTCGCTCGAAATCACGTGGGTTCCGGAAGCATTGGGCAAACGCCTCGCCAGCGCGGACTTGGTCACGCGCGACATCTTCCTGATTCTCGAGAACGACTGCGCCGTGCCGCTCGGCCACGCCGACGTTTCGATCGACGCGATTCTCGCCGACGATGAAATCGTCGAAGCCCTGAACGTGGAAGAAGGCAGCCCGGTGTTGCGCATCGAACGTCTTACGCATAGCGCGGACGGCACGCCGATCGACTACGAATACCTCTATTTCCGCGGCGACGCGTTCCAGTACCGCTTTCGCATCGACCGTCAGAAAGATAAGAAGACCTCAAGAAAGACCCCAAGGAAGACGAAATGAATACGCACGTGATCGAGTACGACCTGGTGGTCGTGGGTGGCGGCACGGCGGGTCCGATGGCCGCCGTGAAGGCAAAGGAACAGAATCCGAACCTGAAGGTGTTGTTGCTGGAAAAGGCCAACGTCAAACGCAGCGGTGCGATTTCGATGGGCATGGACGGTCTGAATAACGCCATCATCCCTGGCCATGCCACACCGGAGCAGTACACCAAGGAAATCACCATCGCCAATGACGGCATCGTCGATCAGGCAGCCGTCTATGCCTACGCCCGGCACAGTTTCAAGACCATCGAAGAGCTCGACCGCTGGGGTGTGAAGTTCGAGAAAGACGGCACGGGCGACTACGCGGTAAAGAAAGTGCATCACATGGGCTCCTATGTCCTGCCGATGCCGGAAGGTCACGACATCAAGAAAGTGCTCTACCGGCAGCTCAAACGCGCGCGCATTGCGATCACCAATCGCATCGTCGTCACGCGCGTTCTGACCGATGCGCAAGGGCGCGCCTGCGGTGTGCTGGGTTTCGATTGCCGCACGGCGGATTTCTACGTGGTGCGCGCCAAAGCGGTGGTCCTGTGCTGCGGAGCCGCGGGCCGGCTCGGCCTGCCCGCCTCGGGATATCTGATGGGCACCTACGAGAATCCCACCAATGCCGGCGACGGCTACGCGATGGCCTATCACGCGGGCGCGGCGCTGGCGAACCTCGAGTGCTTCCAGATCAACCCGCTGATCAAGGACTACAACGGCCCCGCCTGCGCCTACGTAACCGGGCCGCTTGGCGGCTTCACCGCGAACGGCAAGGGCGAACGCTTCATCGAATGCGATTACTGGAGCGGCCAGATGATGTGGGAGTTCTATCAGGAACTCGAAAGCGGCAACGGACCCGTGTTTCTGAAGCTCGACCATCTCGCCGAGGAAACCATCCAGACCATCGAGCAGATTCTGCACACGAATGAACGCCCGAGCCGCGGACGGTTTCATGCGGGACGCGGTACCGATTACCGCCAGCAGATGATCGAAATGCACATCTCCGAGATCGGCTTTTGCAGTGGTCACAGCGCGTCGGGCGTCTACGTGAACGAGCGCGCGGAAACCTCGGTTGCGGGTCTCTATGCGGCCGGGGACATGGCCGCCGTGCCGCACAACTACATGCTCGGCGCGTTTACTTACGGATGGTTCGCGGGGCAGAACGCGGCGCAATACGTCGATGGCCGCGAGCACGCGGCGCTCGATAGCGCACAGGTGGAAGCGGAGCGGTTGCGGATCTATGCCCCGCTCGAACGGGAGACGGGACTCGCACCGGCGCAAGTCGAATACAAGCTGCGCCGCATGGTGAACGATTATCTTCAGCCTCCGAAAGTCACGCGCAAGATGGAAATCGGCCTGCAGCGCTTCGCCGAAATCGCCGCCGACATCGATCAGATCAAGGCCGACAATCCGCACGAACTGATGCGCGCCGCGGAAGTGCGCGCGATCCGCGACTGCGCGGAAATGGCGGCGCACGCATCGCTGTATCGCACGGAGAGCCGTTGGGGGTTGTACCACCATCGCGTCGATTATCCGCAGCGCAACGACGCGGAGTGGTTTTGCCACACGCATCTGAAGAAAGATGCTGCAGGCCGCATGGTCAGCGAAAAACGCGCAGTGGAACCGTATGTGGTGCCGCTCGACAACCACGAAAGTCAGGCCTATCAGAACCTGCGGATCGGCGAGCCCGCGCTTGCCGACGCTTGAGGAACCACCATGTCTACGACACCGCACAACATTTTCCAACGCAGTGCCGCGCCCGTCACGATCGACGAGGACAAATGCATCGCCGACAAAGGCTGCACGGTCTGCGTGGATGTCTGCCCGCTCGATCTGCTGGCGATCGACCTGAGCAAAGGCAACGCCTACATGAAGTTCGACGAATGCTGGTACTGCATGCCGTGCGAGAAAGATTGCCCGACCGATGCGGTCAGGGTCGACATTCCTTATCTGCTGCGCTAGCAGCACATCATTCAGACCAGAACCTTGTTTCCCTATCAACCGGGGCTTAACTCATGACACTCCGTCAATTGCTTGCCGCGACGCTCCTTGCGAGCGGCCTGTTTTCACTCACGGCGGGCGCGGCGCGCGCCGAGACGATCCGAGTCGCGATCGGCACGCAGGATACGACGATCAATTGCGCGACCGGCGGCCTGCTGATCCGCGAGCTGAATCTGCTCGACAAATATCTGCCGCACGACGGCAAGTACAAGGACGTCAAATACGACGTGCAATGGAAAGATTTCACGTCCGGCGCGCCGATGACCAACGAAATGGTGGCGGGCAAACTCGACTTCGGATCGATGGCGGATTTTCCCGGGTCGTTGAATGGCGCGGCCTTCCAGAAGGCCGGCAAGAAGAGCGTGTTCATCACAGTGCTCTCGGGCAGTATCGACGGCAGCGGCAATGGCATCGTCGTGCCGGTCGATTCCCCCATCCGCTCGATCGCCGACCTGAAAGGCAAGACGATCTCGGTGCCATTCGCTTCGACGTCGCACGGTATGCTGTTGCGGGCCATCAAGGCGCAAGGCTGGAATCCCGACACCGACGTCAACATCATCACGCAATCGCCCGAGGTGGCAGGCAGCGCATTGAAGGCGCACAAGATCGATGCACACGCCGACTTCGTGCCGTTTGCCGAACTCTTCCCCTTCCGCGGCTTCGCGCGCAAGATCTACGACGGTGCGCAGGCCCACGCGCCGACCTTCCACGGCACGCTCGTCGACGCCGACTATGCGAAGCGCTATCCGGAAGTTGTGGTCGCCTATCTGCGCGCGGTGATCGAAGCAAATCAGCTGTTTGCGCAAGACCCCGAGAGATACAGCCTGTTGATCCAGAAGGTGACCGGTATCGACGCCGAGGTCAATTATCTGTTCCACGGGCCGCTCGGTCTGCAGACACGCGATCTGACGTGGAAGCCTGAATACCGGCAGGCAACCGCCACGGCCATCGACACACTCAAGCTGCTGAAGAAGACCGACGTCGATCTGGACGTCAACACATTCATCGACGATCGCTATATCCGCGAAGCGTTCCGGCAATCCGGACTGAACTACGACGCGGCGCTCAAGAACTACGCGAAGCAACCGCTCATTGCCAATGACGCGCAAACGGGCAAACGCATCGCCGATTTCCACAGCGTGACACAGGTCTGGCTCAACGGCGAAGACAAGGTGCGCAACTATGCATCGACGCAGGAGGCCTTCGCCGCCCTCAACACGCTCGAGCAAGGCGGCAAGAAAGCGCGCGTGGTCTACGTACAGGATCGTTCGAGCGGACTGAAGCTGTTCGCCAACCAGGCGTGGTACGTGAAGGACGCGAGAGGCAACATCGACGCCTTCCTGCTGAAAGACAGCGCCGATCGCTACGCGAAACAGGTGAACGGCAATGTCGTGGATTTCGCCGCCGCGAAGACCGATGCGACCCAGGCGGTCGCGGCGCGCTAAGGGCTCATCCAGCGGCGTTTATCAATCACGAGGGTCCTCGATGTCAGCCATTCTCGAAGTCACGGAAAATGCGAGCATCCGGCGTGCCGCTGCTATCCGGCGCACCTGGAATCCAGCACGTCTCACACGTGCGCTGATCAGATTCACATCGATTCTGGCGTGTGTCGGCATCTGGCAGGTGCTCGCCGGGCATCACGTCTCGTTCGGTGTCTTGACGTTCGCCAACGTGCCCGCGCCTAGCGACGTGGTGCCCGCGGCCTGGGCGCTGTTCCACTCGCCCAAACTGCCGATGCACCTGCTGTCCAGCGTCATGCGCGTGCTGGCGGGTTTTGTCGCGGCGAGCGCCGTGGGCATCGGGCTGGGACTTGCCATCGGGCGTTATCGGGCATTCGAGGACGCTGTGCTGCCCCCGCTCGAAGTATTGCGGCCGATTCCCGCAGTTGCGTGGATCCCGCTTGCCATTCTGATGTTTCCTTCAGCGGAGATGAGCATGATGTTCATCACCTTCATCGGCGCGCTGTTTCCGATTCTGCTCAATACGATCCACGGCGTGGAAGGCGTCGATCCGCGGCTCGTCGCCACCGCCCGTTCGCTCGGCACACGCGGTGGTGCGTTGTTCAGCGAAGTGATCCTGCCGGGCGCGGCGCCCGCCATCGTCACTGGCTTATCGATCGGGATGGGAACCGCATGGTTCTGTCTCGTCACCGCCGAGATGATCGCGGGGCAGTACGGGATCGGCTATTTCACATGGGAGTCGTACACGCTGCAGAACTATGCGGACATCGTCGTCGGCATGCTGCTGATCGGCGCGTTGGGCATGGGCAGCAGTGTGCTGGTGCGGCGCGCCGGGTTGGCGTTGATACCGTGGTACCGGATGGAGGCAACGCAGCGATGAGCACCGAATTGCAAGCGAAACCGTCTGGCCGCATCGACGTGCGCGCGCTGAGTGTCGACGTCGGCGTGCGCGAACAACGTTTCACCGCGCTCGATCAGCTGGATTTCAGCGTCGAGCCGGGTGAATTCGTCTGTGTGCTGGGTCCCTCGGGATGCGGAAAATCCACGCTGCTGGCGGCGCTCGCCGGACACGTGGCAGCCAGCGCGGGCGAGATTGCCGTCGACGGCGAACGGGTCGTGCGGCCGCATCCGGAACGCGGCCTCGTGTTTCAGCAGCATACGCTTTTTCCCTGGAAGCGCGTGATCGACAACGTCGCGTTCGGCCTGAAGATGAAAGGCCTCGCCGGCGACGAGCGGCGCCGGCAAGCCGGCGAACTGCTCGATCTGGTCGGGCTGAGCGGCTTCGGCACACGCTATCCGGCACAGTTGTCAGGCGGCATGCAACAACGCGTGGAAATCGCCCGTGCGCTGATCAACCGGCCACGCGTTCTGCTGATGGACGAACCGTTCGGCGCACTCGACGCGCAAACCCGGCGCATGATGCAAACGCTGCTGCTCGACATATGGACGCAAATCCGCACGACGGTGCTGTTCGTCACGCACGATATCGACGAGGCGTTGTTTCTCGCCGATCGCATCCTCGTGCTGTCGCAACGGCCCGCGCGCATCGTCGCCGATCTGCGCGTCGATCTGGAGCGTCCACGCGACGACGAGACCACCACCGACGCGCAGTTCATCGCGATCAAGCGCCACTGCCTCGCACTGCTACGCGAAGCGGCCGCCTAACGCGCCTCGCGGGCCTGAGCGGGGTATTGCCCCCTCTGTTGAACGCCCCCGTTTCAATCCAGACACTATTCAATTCATGACCGATATTTCGCTTCCGCTCACGTTCGACCCCGATTCCCTCGATCCGGAAGCCGCCGAAATCTTGCCGCGCCTGGCGTCCACAGATGCCGCGGTGCGCCGCATCGCCCTGCTCGCGCTCGCCGATCTCGAAGACGAAACCGTGCTCGGACCGATGGTCGCCGCCTTGCGTACCGACACATCATCGGAGGTACGCGCTCAGGCCGCCGAGGTGCTCGGTGCGTGGGAGCGCGCCGACGCGGTTCAAGCGCTCTGCGAAGCGCTGGCGGATCGTGCGGAAGAGGTGCGCGACGCAGCGGCGCAGAGTCTGTCGAATCTGAAGAATCCCGAATCGGGACCGCTGCTCGCCCCCTTCACGACACATCGCGATCCATTCGTGCGCCAGGCTGCGCTGCGCGGTCTGCGCGAATTACGCTACGCAGGCGCCCTGGAACCCGCGCTCGCCGCGCTGAGTGCGAGCGAAGAGCTGGTGCGGCTCGAAGCGGTGAGCGTGCTCGGCTGGTTGAAGAGCGAGCGTGCCCTCGGGCCCCTCACCGCAATCGCCGCACATGATCCGAACGCCGCCGTACGGCGCGCGGCAATCGGGTCGTTGGGCATCGGTGCGGCCGCAACGGAGGACACCGTCGCCGCCTTGCTGAGCGCACTACGCGATGCCGCGTGGCAGGTCCGTGAAGAAGCGGCAGCCACGCTCGGCAAACTGCGCGTGCAGAGCGCACGCGATGCGCTGGTCGCGGCGCTTGACGACGACTACTGGCAAGTCCGTTTGCAGGCTGTCCGCGCATTGGGCAAACTCCGCGACGCAACCGCGAGCACCGCACTCGCCGCACTGCTCACTCACGCAATCAGCAACTTGCGCAAGGAAGCGGCCTTGTCGCTTGGCGAACTGGGCGACGTGGCGTCACTGCCGGCCTTGCACGCCGCCGCGGCCGACCCCGATCCGGAAGTACGCAAAGCGGCCCGAATCGCCCTGACGCAAATTGAAAAGGCGCAATGATGAACGCGCCCGACCATATAACGATTCACGCGGCGAGTGGACGATTGTCCCTGACATGGAATAGCGGACAGACGCAGTGGATCGACAACGCGACGCTGAGGGAAAGGTGCCCCTGCTCCACCTGCCGCCGCCTGACGCATGCAGGTCACGCTGCGCGGATCGAGCCGCATGTCGCGATCGTCGAGATGCAGCCAATGGGATATGGCGTGCAGATCGCATTCAGCGACGGACACGCGCAGGGGATTTATCCGTGGGACTATCTGGCGGGTATTGCCTGAGTGCGGGCGTGAAAAAAAGCGGCGGCCGTGAAAGGCCGCCGCTTTTCATTAGCGCCGCGAAGACAGCCGACGCACCACCGACACCAGCGCGTCGACTTCATCGCAGGTGTTGTAGAACGCAAGCGACGGCCTCACCGTGGCTTCGACGCCGAAGCGCCGCAAGATCGGCTGCGCGCAATGATGGCCCGAGCGCACCGCAATGCCCTCTTCGTTCAACGCCTGGCCGACTTCCTCGGTCTCGTAACCCTTCAATACGAAGGACAACACACTGGCCTTGTCGCGCGCCGTGCCGATCAGGCGAACGCCCGGCACGGGTTGCAGCACGCTCGTCGCATAGGCCAGCAGATCGTGCTCATAACGCGCGATATTCTCGATCCCCACGCGCTGAACGTAATCGATCGCCGCACCGAGACCCACTGCATCGGCGATATTGCCCGTGCCCGCTTCGAAGCGATTCGGCGGAGGCTGGAACACGGTGCGCTCGAAGGTGACGTCCGCGATCATGTTGCCGCCACCCTGCCACGGCGGCATGTCCTCGAGAATCGCGCGCTTGCCGTAGACCACGCCGATGCCGGTCGGGCCGAATACCTTGTGCCCCGAGAACACGAAGAAATCGGCGTCGAGCGCCTGCACGTCCACGCGCATGTGCGATACCGACTGCGCACCGTCGACCAAGGCCTTCGCCCCGGCCCGATGCGCCAGCTCGACGATCTCCTTGACCGGCACCACCGTGCCCAGCGCGTTCGATACCTGCGTGACCGACACGATCTTCGTACGGTCATTGAGAAGCCGCCGGTATTCGTCGAGCAGGACCTGGCCGCTGTCGTCGACCGGAATCACGCGCAGCTTCGCACCGGTCTGGGCGGCAAGCTGCTGCCACGGCACGATGTTGGCGTGATGCTCCAGATGCGAAACGATGATCTCGTCGCCCTCGCCCACGTGCTTCACGCCCCACGTCTTCGCGATCAGGTTGATCGCCTCGGTGGTGCCGCGCACGAAGATGATTTCTTCAGGCGAGGCCGCGCCGATAAAACGCTGCACCTTGCTGCGTGCGGCTTCGTATGCATCGGTGGCACGGCCGGCCAGCGCATGAGCAGCCCGATGGATGTTCGAGTTTTCATGCGCGTAGAAATACGCAAGCCGATCGATCACCGCCTGCGGTTTGTGCGTGGTCGCGGCATTGTCGAACCACACCAGCTGACGGCCATTCACGCGCTCCTGCAGAATCGGAAAGTCGCGGCGAATCGCATTCACATCGAATGGCGGGTGAGCCGACAGCCCCGCATGCGGCACGCCGCCCTTCTCTCCTGGCGTCTGGCGAGGCAAGTGTGAGCCCTCATTCAGATTCAGGAAATAATGCGAGCCGCCGCTGTGCTGCGCGGGCGTCGTGGCCGACGTCGCCGACCTCGCTGGTGAGGCCGCCAGACCGTCGTACGGAAAGCGCTGCTCCGCCAGCGGCTCGTCGACACCAGGCAGGCCGAACGATTGCGCCTTCACTTCATGCCAGCCAGGCACGACGATATCCGGTGACGCGACGCTCGAGGTTTCAGCTTGTCCCGATTCGCCCAGGAAATAAAAAGGCGATGCGGACCCCGCTGATACTGGTGACACTGGTGACGCACCGCCCGCGGACGGACGCTGCGCACCGTGTCCCTCGGGCACGCCCAGCGCCGCCCCGCCAAAGCGCGGATCGAGTGCCGGCGCCACGCTCACCGCGCTATCCGGCAAGCCGTTCTGCGCAACGGCATGCGGCGCCAGCGCGGGCGCACGATTGCCGAGCGACAGCACATGGGTGGGCGCCGAAGGCAACAGGTTGCCGCCAGGCAGATGCCCCTGCGGCAACGCGGCGCCAGGCACGCCTGTGCCCGTGCCGCCCGGACCCGCGAGCGGCGAACCGGCCGGGGCCGGATTGCTGACTTCACTGGTCACGGGCGCCGTGAGCGGCAGCGTGGCCGCCACGCCGGGCGCACCGCCTACCTGCGGCGCGTTGCCCGGCAGCGCCGAGAAGAACGCGTTGGCCAGCGACGCCAACGTCGCCGGATCAGGCAAACCCGCGGGCGGACCCGTCGGCACGTCGTGCGGCAGAACGCTATCCATGGGCTTACTTGTAGGTGTCTGGGTAGTCATGGTACTTGCCGATCTCCACGTCATCGAGAACCGCCAGCGCGTCCGGCGAATGCACCGCGAGCGAGCAATAGAGCGAGATCAGATACGAAGCGATCGCATGATTGTTGATGCCCATGAAGCGGACCGACAGACCCGGCCCCTGTTCGCCGGCCACGCCCGGCTGGAACAGGCCGACCACACCCTGGCGCTTGTCGCCTACGCGCAGCAGCAGAATCTTGGTCTTGCCATCGGCAACCGGCACTTTGTCCGACGGAATCAGCGGAATGCCGCGCCAGGTCAGAAACTGCGAACCGAACAGGCTGACGGTCGGCGGCGGCACGCCGCGGCGCGTGCATTCACGGCCGAACGCGGCGATGGCGAGCGGATGCGTCAGGAAAAACGCCGGCTCTTTCCATACCCTGGTCAGCAGTTCGTCGAGATCGTCGGGCGTCGGCGCGCCGGTCAGCGGAAACACGCGCTGCTCTTCCGCGACGTTGGCAAGCAGGCCGTAGTCAGGGTTGTTGATCAGCTGGCTTTCCTGCAACTCCTTGATCGTTTCGATCGTGAGCCGCAGTTGTTCCTTGATCTGATCGTGCGGACTGCTATACAGATCCGAGATCCGCGTGTGCACGTCGAGCACCGTGCTGACCGCATTCAGGAAGTATTCGCGCGGTTGCTCCTCGTAGGGTACGAAGGTGCGCGGCAGAATGCTCTCGTCTTCACGCGCGGTGCAGGCCGCCTTGACGGCTTCCGGGTTCTTCACCTGGTTGAGGCGATAGATGCCTGCCTCGACCGGCAGCCATTGCAGCAGATGGGTGAGCCAGCGGGGCGTAATCGTCGCCAGTTGCGGAACGGTTTTGGTGGCATTGGCTAGTTGCCGTGCTGCGGTATCGCCGAGCGCCGTCAGGCCGCCCACTGTTGCTGTCATCTGTTGCTCCGGGTTTGATAGAAGAAAAACGGGAAAGCTTATGAACGAAAGTGATTATCGGAAGCCGCCCCCAGCCGTTCAACATGCTATAGACGGCAACGAGGCGGTCTAACGGGCAGAGGCCGGATCGACGAGCGCGGAATGCGGGCGCGCGGCCAGGTTCGCGCCATCGGATGAATGGCCGAGCAGGCGCTCGACCGGCACGTTGAACGCGCGGGCCAGCTTGTCGAGCGTGACAATCGACGCAATAGCAGAACCGCGTTCGATCTCGCCGACATAAGAGCGATTGAGCCCGGCGTGCTCGGCCAGTTGCTCCTGCGACCAGCCGGACGCCTCGCGAAAGCGCCGCACCGCGGCGCCGAAGTCCCTGACGAGCACACTCATCGCGCGGCTCCGGCAGCCACTGGCTCGACATCCGCGTGATCGCGCGGCGTGCGCTCGCGAACCGCGGCGGCGCCGGTGCCCTCGTTGCGCGATACGGCCTGCGTCACGTGCGTGCCCGGCGCGACATCCTGCGTGAGCCATACGTTGCCGCCGATCACCGAACCCTGCCCGAGCGTGACGCGGCCAAGAATCGTGGCGCCCGCGTAAATGACGACGTCGTCTTCGACGATCGGATGACGGGCATGGCCCTTTTCCAGATGACCTTGCGCGTCGCGCGGAAAGCGTTTCGCACCCAGCGTGACCGCCTGATAGACCCGCACGCGTTCGCCGATGATGGCCGTTTCGCCGATCACCACGCCCGTGCCATGATCGATGAAGAATCCCGCGCCGATCCGCGCGCCCGGATGAATGTCGATGCCGGTCTGCGCATGCGCGAGTTCGGCGATGATGCGCGCGAGCAGCGGCAGCCCGAGCCCATAGAGCTCATGCGCGAGCCGATGGTGGATCATCGCCAGCACGCCCGGATAGCACAGCAGGACTTCATCCACGCTGCCTGCCGCCGGGTCGCCGTGAAACGCCGCCAGTACGTCGCTATCGAGCAGGCTGCGAATCGCCGGCAGGCGCGCCGCGAAAGCACGTACCGCGACGCCGGCCTGTGCCTCGATCGTGGCGCCAGGCGGCGGCTGGTGACGGCTGCGGTAGTGCAGCTCCAGACGCGCCTGACTCAGCAAGGCATGCAGCGCGGCGTCGAGCGCGTGCCCGACATAGAAGTTTTCGCTTTCCTGACGCAGATCGGCCGGACCGAGCCGCATCGGAAAAAGCACGCCCTTGAGCGTCTCGATGATCTCCGAGAGCGCTTCGCGCCCCGGCAATTCACGCCCGCCCGGCTCCAGCGAGCGCTTCTGCACTTCGCGCCACTGCTGGCGGACCGTCTGAAGCGCGTGGACAATTTCATCGACATCAAACACAGCCACAGCGGTTACTCCCCGTAAAGTGCAGCGTGAACGATCAGGTCTTCAGTCCTGAATCCACGGCAGCCCATGAAAGCGCCAACCATTGCTGGCGCCGCGCCGTTGCGCGCCGTCCAGCTCCCCTTCGAAACCTTCCAGAACATTGAATACCTGCGTGAAGCCGGCTTTCGCCGCGGCTTCGGCGGCCAGCGCCGAGCGGTTGCCGCTGCGGCACAGCAGCAGCACGAGCGCGTCCTTGCCGGTTTTGGCTTCCAGTTCACGCACAAAGCGCGGATTGCGCGTCAGGCTCGTGCCGGTCGCCCACGCGACATGCACGCTGTCCGGCACGAGTCCGACGAATTTGCGTTCTTCAGCGGTGCGCACGTCCACCAGCACGGCGTCGCCGGCCTGGACGAGCGCCCACGCATCCTGCGGCGACAGGCCGCCGGCATAGGGCAAACCGGCTTCGGCGGCCTTCGAACGGGCGGCCTCGAGCAGTGCGAGGGTGGGTCGTTCTGCGAGTTCAAGCGTCATGATGTCTCCGTCGATATCGCGCGAATCAGTACGCGCGGGTCTAAGCCATCTGCGAATGCAACCGCCTATAGCCATCAGAAGACACTATGAAAGAGAGTCAGCCGAAGCCGAACCAATTAATTGTGATTTCTAAAGAAGCATCGGTTCGGTCGCTCCTGCTTGGAACCACCCTGCACCGGCCGCCCGTGGCGGCCCCGCCGCGCGAGCGGCGGGTTGCCGATTAGTCCCGTGGGATCTCGAGCGGCACGACAAACATGCCCGCCGTGTATTCCATATGGAAATAGCCGCAGCGCGCGTAAGCCGCAATGCGCTCGAGCTGTTCGGGCGATGGAGACGTGTAGGTCGCGGCAGCCGTCTTGTCTGACGATTGTTCAGACAAGACAGGCGCGCGTTTTGACAATTGCTTCTGCAGGCTTCGCACAGGATGCCGCAGTCCGCCCCAGATAAGCGTCGCTGAAAGTGTGGTCATGCGACCTCCGTCGATTCATTGCGATATGAATGAATCTAGCGACCTGGATACGGAATCGCAAACAAGCTTTTGTGGATTGGTTTTCGGAGAAAGAGCCTATAGCCCCATGGATTCCATGGGCCGTACGACGGTGGCTGGCCGTATCAGTCGCCGCGTCGGCGCGCGGCGTACGTTTCGTCAGTGTCAATCGTCACTACGCCGCGCCTTTTGTGCTGGCGCGGCCAGGACTAGAACAGCGTGCGGATCCCCACACGCACCGCGGTCGACGACTGACCCGTGCCGACATACACGCCATTGGTAAACACCGGTGCCGCGCCGCCGCCGAGGAAAACCGGCGCCGCGCCACCCGACGCGCGCAGATAGGTCGCGCTCGTATAGACATCGGTGCGTTTCGACAGCGCGTAGTCGAGCAGCAGCGTGCCGTTCTGCCACTTCTGCGAGCCGAGCTTGCTGTACCAGTAGCCGCCCATCAGCGTCGTGGCGGGAGTCAACTGGAATACTTCGTTGATTTCATAGGTCGGCATCGAACCGTTGTCGTTACGGATACGGAAGTGCGTGTCCGTAAACAGCAGCCGCGTCAGGCTGCGGCCGAAGCGATAGCTGCCGCCCACCCCGAAGCTGCTGACGCTGCTGGCCAGCACGGGCGCGCCGGGCAGATCGGGGAAGAACGTGGTGCCGGCCTGGCTCGGTCCATTCAGGCCAAGATCGTGCGTATCGGTGTACGCGGCGCCGAGGTTCAACGGTCCATTCGAATAGCGCAATCCGAACGCGATCACGCGCCCCGTTCCCGCTGATACGGATTGCGAAGGAAATGCATACAGCGCGCCCGCTTGCAATCCAAGGTAATTCGGCGACGTGTACTTGATTGCGTTATTGATGTGCAACGTACCCGCAAGGTGATCGAAGTCACCTGGATGCCACGAGTACTGACCGGCGACCTGCCCCATCGCAAACTGCGTGAGATTGTCCCAGAAGAAATCGTACTGCTTGCCGAGCGTGAACCTGCCGTAAGTCTGATTCTCGACACCCAACCACGCCTGGCGGCTGAACAGCACGCCCGATTGCACCATCGTGCCCGAGTAGAGATTGAAGCCGTTCTCGAGATCGAAGACGACCCGCGTGCCGCCGCCGATATCCTCCACACCGCGCAGGCCCCAACGGTTCGACTGGATCGAACCGTCGTTGGCGACGAAATTCGAATGGCCGTTCACGTTGCTGAAATAGGTAATACCCGCATCGATAATGCCGTATAAAGTCACGCTGCTTTGTGCATGGGCCATCTGGCTGCTCAAAGCCAGTACTGCAGTTGCGCTTAAGCTCAAGGCAAACTTCTTCATTGCTCGTCTCCAATGTTTTATTTTTAAAAGGCAAAGCGTCGCCCTCCCCCGCAAAAAGGGACATCGGTTCCTGTGTGGAACTGCCCGGCGGGCCGCCGGGGCACTGCTGGGATTCGGGTCCCGCTGCTAGCCGCTAACCGTTGAACCGGTATAAGGTCGAATCGGTACGAAAGCGGATCTCGCCGCTCAGGCTGTTGCTGACCACCAGATATCGCTGAGCGCCTTCGACAAAGCTGGCGACATCGGTTGCGCCGGAACTCGCGAAGTCGCCCACCAGTTCGAAACATCCATCCCGCCAGTGGAAAATCTCCGATTGCGGCATGACGACGGGCGCTTTAGGCGTTCCGGTGATAAAGCAGGCGCGCACCAGATAGCGTCCCGCCTTGCCGTCGATCAGACACAGCTCGCGCCCGCCCGGTCCGCCCAGCACCTGCATCTCGACGAACTGCGCACCATCGAATCGATAGAGCGTGGTGTGTTTGAGCAGATTCGCGTGCACCATCCAGAGCGCACCATCGGTTTCAAAAAAGCGGAACGCACGGCCGCCGTTTTCGCTGAAGGTTTGCAGCGGCACAAACGTCTCGCCGTTCCAGCGACTCACGGACGAGCCGCTGACGTGATCCGCATACGCGAGATAGTGCTCGCCACCGAACGACACGAACGCGAAGTTGTAGCCCCACTGACCATTGAAGTTCTGAAACGGCACGAAGCGCTCGCCATTCCACTCGAACAGACAGGATTCGCGTGGATGTTTCGGCTCGACACCGTCGACCACCACGCCTTGCGACAAACCGAGGAAATGACGCGAGTCGAACGAAAAGGCGGTCCACTGCTTCGCCGCGAAAACCGGGAAGCTTTGCATCGGCACCCATGCGCCGGCAACGCGTTCGTACACGACTGCATCGGTATCGAGATCGTACGGCCCCTTGCCGCTTCGAATGCCGGCCGTCGCAAGAAAGCGCCGACCGTCGATCTCAAAGTACTCGAGGTCCTCGCCGCCAGGTAGCGGCAGTGTTTCATACTCGATAAAACGGCCGTCCTGCCAGCGGTAGACAGGTGCTTCGATGTCGCTGTCGCCGCCGTTCATATAAGGCGGCTCACCCGGCACGTCGCGCGCGAGTTGCGGCACGCCGAGAAAGGTGCCCTCATCCGTCGTAAACACTTCCACCGCGCGCGCACCGCTGGTCGGCAGTTGCTGCAGCACCGTGAGCAGACCCGCGCCCAATTCAGTTTTTGCCATGACTGGCTTCTCCCAACTCCGAACCCGTGATCGCAAAAGACGCAGCCGGCGTGGCCGCTCCGCCCTCCTTCTCTCGCGGCCGCAGCACATTGGCAAGACAAAGGCCGAGCGCCGCGCCCACCGCGAGAATCGCGGCCAGCATGAAGAGCGTTTCGAATGCCAGATGCTGCGACAGCAGCATGCCGCCGACCACCGGCCCGACGATCGAACCGATGCGTCCGATCGCGAGCGTCCAACCCACACCGGCCGCCCGCACATTGGAAGGGAACAGATAGCTGGCAATCGCCGGAAACGTCAATTGCCCGCCGACCAGAAACGCGCCGACCGCAAACAGCATCGCCAGCGCAATATTCCCCGCGCCGATGATCTGCCCCAAGGCCACGGTCAACACCGCGCCGCCCACAAAGGAAATGGCCACTGGCATAAACGGCCCACGTTTGCCCACCAGCGTCGAGATCACCAGCGCGCCGCCGATGGCCCCCAGATTGAGCAACACCGAACCGAGCGCGGCACGGCCCGGTTCGACACCGTTCATGTTGAGAATGGTCGGCATGAAGCTGACCAGGAAGCCCGACAGGATCATGCTCGACAACACGCTGACCCACAGCGCCAGCGTCGCCGGAAGCCGGCCGCCGGTAAACATGCTGCCGACCACACTCAGACCGCGTGCCGCCGCGTGCTGCCGTGCCGCTGCCCGTTCGGCGCGACTGACGGTTTGCGCCGGAATGACGAGCAACACCGGAATCAGCGCGAGCAAAGCGAACGTGCCGCCCATCAGGAATACGAACGGCCAGCCGAAACGCACCATCAAGGCCGCGGTGATCGCGCCGCCCACTACCGCGCCGAGCGGAAAACCGATGAACATCAGAATCACCAGCGAGGACCGGCGTTGCGGCGAACTGCTCTCAGCGGTGATCGCCGCCACTGGCGGAATGGCGCCGCCCATGCCGAGTCCGCCGATAAACCGCAGCGTGGCCAGCATGGCCGCGGAGGTGGCGAACGCACAGCCGAGCGTGAAAATGCCGGTGACGGCGAGCGCGAGCAGCAGCATCGGCCGTCGTCCGAAACGATCCGCCAGCGGCCCGACGATCAGCGAACCCAGCACCGTGCCGATAAAGCCCGCGCCAAACACACGGCCGAGCGTTGCGTGATCGATCTGCAACGACTTCGCCAGCAAGGGCGCGACGAACGACAACATCAGCGTGTCGAAGCCATCGATCATCGACACCGCGAAGCACACCAGCGTGATGCGCAGCACGTTGCTGACCGGTGGACCCGCCGACGGTTCTAGTGCGAGTGGATTCATGAAGCCTGTCTCCTTCATCAAGGGCGTTTTGTTATGACCCGCGCGGGCGCCCATGCGCGCGGGTGTCGTTCGGGCGGCCGTCGTTATGACTATGCGGCGCCCGGGAAAATCACATTCGTAAAACCTGGAATCTCGACCTTTTGCGGCTGATTGCCGTTGCGGTACAGCTGATCGACGATGTAATCCGCCACGCAATTGGACAGCAGTTGCGTCGGATCTTCCATGATGCGGCGCAGGCGCGCGGTGGTCGCAGCGCGGTCGTCGATCGAGGTGATGGGCGGCATGCCGCCGGGCGGCGCCGGATCGAAGTGATACGGATTCTGCGCAGGAAACAGAGCGCGCGCGACGTCGATACTGGCACGCGTGTTGAGCCACAAATCCCGGTACGTGCGCTCCAGTTCCTTCATGCCCGCAGCGTCCGGCAACTCGGCGACCGAGAACGACGGCGCATGCGGCGCGATAAACACGCGCTCGGGCAGCAGCACGCGATCCGACGCGCACCACACCAGGTAGCACATGTTGTTCGACGCCCAGGTCACGCCGGCAGTCGGGCGGCCCGAGCGGCCGCTGACCAGCACCATCAAGCGGTTCCAGTCGAGCGCCTGCGCGCGCAACCAGTTGCCGATGCGATAGACGATGTCGAGAAACGCGAGTCCGAAAGTCGCGAACATCACGTCGTTCATCGGTACGGGAAACGCGCTCGTGGACGGCGCGGCGAAGTACTCGTCGTTCAGGCGTTCGAAGCTCAGCAGCGCATGATCTTTCTCGATCCGGTCGAGCAGACCGATCGTCACGCCACAGGTGTAGTCGACGAGATCGGCGATCTTCTGCTCATGGCCCGCGAAACTATCGACCGCGACGTGGTCGCGCCACAGCGCCAGCGAGTTCGCTTCGCGGGTTTGCTGCGCGTGGCTGCGCAGGTTCGACGCGTCACGTTGCCATGCCGCGTCGTGCGGCGCGATTTCGCGCATCCGCGCAAGATAAGCCAGCGCCAGCGGCAAATGCGATACCGCCGTCAACTCGATGAAACCGCGCGTGGATTTGCGAAAGCTCTCGATGGTCGGCGCACGCCCCGCGCCGGGAAACAGCACGATATCGCTGCCGGTCGACACCAGCAGCGGATCGTCCGCCTGCTGCTGCGCCATCTGCTGCGTCAGGTGCGCGCCAATGCTCTGCGGGTCCGACGTGAACGCGCGAAAGAGACCGGCAAACGCTGCGTTGGGTTGGTAGGACATAGTGGGTGTGTACCGCCTCGGTAATCGCTCAGTAGTCGTTCAGTGCGCGCTCAGTAGTCGAACAGGCGCGCGGGATTGTCGGACAGGATCATCTTGTGCACCGCCGGATCGATAGTCCATGCACCGAGCAGATTCAGCAACTCGCCGGTGTCGCGCGTCGAATCGGGAATGTGCGGCCAGTCCGAACCCCAGATCACCTTGTGCGGCGCGGCCTTGATGATCGCTTCGGCCATGGGCGCTACCGCTTCATAGCCGCGATGTTTGGCGATCCGGTACGGCGCGCTGAGTTTAAGCCAGCAGTGGCCGTCTTTCAGCAAGCTGAGCAGGCGGTCGAAGTCCGCTTGCGTGAGCCCGTCTTCTTCGAGCATGTAGCCCATGTGGTCGATGACGAAATCGGTCTGTACGTCGGCGAGAAACGGAATCAGATTGCGCACCACCCAGCCCGGCGCATAGAACTGCACGTGCCAGCCGAGGCTCGCGCACAGGCGGGCCATACGCGTGATGTACTGCTGGATTTCAGCAGTCGGCAGTCCGGAACGCGCAAACAGATCGAGCCGCACCGCGCGAACACCAGACCGGTTGAAACTGTCGAGCGTCGCCGCGCCTGTGTTCTCGTCGATCATCACGACACCGCGCGCGATCGAACCCGCCACGTGCAGCGCGTCGATCAGGCAACGGTTGTCCGTACCGTAGAAACTCGGCTGCACGATCACGAAACGCTTCAGTTGCAGCACGCTCATCATCTGCAGATAGTGCGAAAGCTTGCCGTCCGGCAGCGTGTAGTGCGGATGCTCGACCTTGGGATATTTGTCTTCGGAGCCGAACACGTGCATGTGCGCGTCGCATGCGAGCGCCGGCATCGTGAACGACGGCCGCGACAACGTTTCGTAGTCACGCATCGGCGTGGAAATCAGCGGGGTTTCTGCCATGATCTGAAAGTAAGAGTTCGAATTAAAGTTGACGTGCCTGCGCCACGCGCTCGCGCAGCGCCGCCAGATAAACATCGCTGTCGATGCCGGCAAAGACGAAAGGCGCGGCGCCTTCGCGGCGCAATTCATTGAGCGCCTCGCACTCCGGCATGCCGCCCACGATCACCACCTTGCCGTGCCGTTGCGCGGCCGCGATGACTTTGCGGCATGCCGCCACGACTTCGGGATGTGCCGATTCGCCGGTGTGGCCCAGGTCGGCGGAGAGATCGTTGCAGCCGAGCGCCAGCACGTCGACGCCTTCGATCGCGGCGATCGCATCCGCCGCCTCGACGCCCGCGCGGCTTTCGATCAGCACCTTAAGAACGGTCGCTTCATTCAGACGCCGGTTGAGTTCGCGGGCGGGCAATTTCTCGAAGTTGACGTAGGGCAGCGTCGCCAGTTGCGAACGCTGGCCGAGCGGCGGAAAGCGCGTGGCGATCACGGCATCGCGCGCCTGCTCGGCGGTCTCGACGCGCGGCACGATGATGCCGAGCGCGCCACCGTCCAGCACGCGGTTGATCGTGCCGTAATCGCGCTCCGGCACGCGCACCCACGGCATCAAGCCGAGGTCGACCGCGCACGAGCACAGTTGCGACACGGTATCGACCGGCAGCGAGCTATGTTCCATGTCCACCCAGATCGTGTCGTAGCCGGCCGCCTTGGCCCAGCGGACCGCGTCCGTCGTGCGCGAGGCGCGAATTCCCAGCGCAATGATCTTGTGCCGCCCGCGCAGGCGTTCGACCAGTTCCGCACCGTTCATGCTGTCTCCGTCGTTGTGTAGGTGGAAGACAGTATCGCCCGGGAAACAGTTTTGATTTATTCTCCAAATCAAGGTTATTGATTTACAGAGCAAATCAATGAATATCCGTCATCTGGAGTTTTTCGTGGTGCTGGCGCAGGAACTGCATTTCCGCCGCAGCGCCGAGCGGCTGGGCATTACGCAGGCGCCGTTGAGCCTTGCGATCCAGTCGCTGGAGACGGAACTGGGCGCGCGGCTCTTTCACCGCACGCGCCGCTCCGTCGCGCTGACCGAGGCGGGCCTGGCGTTGCTGGACGACGCCCGAGCGATCCTCGCGCGGATCGAACACGCGAAGGAAAGCGTCTGGGAGACGGTCAGCGGCGACGTGGGGCGTTTGCGGGTCGGTTTTACCAATGCGTCGACGCTGTCGCCGTTTTTCCCCAAGCTGATTCATGCGTACCGGACGCAACGTCCGAAGGTCAACATCACGTTGCTGGAGCTGTCGTCGTCCCGGCAGATCGAGGCGCTCGAGCAGCGCGAAATCGACGTCGGTTTGTTGCGGATGCCCGAGGGCCCACCCTCCGCCGATCTGGTGTTCACGCCGCTCATGGAAGAGCCGCTTGTGCTCGCCATGCATGCCCGCCATCGGCTCGCCAAAGCGGCATCGATCAAGCTCAAGGATTTGCGCGACGAGCCGTTCATCGCCTATCCGCGGCAAGCGGGGGTCGCGGTCTACGAAAAGACGGTCGCGTTGTGCGCGAAACGCGGGTTCGAGCCTCAGGTGGTTCAGGAGGCCCAGCAGGCTTCGACCCTGATCGGACTGACGGCCACCGGGCTCGGCGTCGCGCTCGTGCCTTCGACGCTGCAGGCCATCGCGCTGCCAGGGGTGGTGTTCAGACAGCTGGACGAGACCGATACCACCACTACCTTGTACATTGCTCACCGCCGTGGCGACGCCAATGCCCGGGCGATGCAGTTCGTGGCGCTGGCGCAGGGGCTGCGCCAGGTTGCGGCGAGCGCCGCCGGCAACGCAGAAGCTTGTCTGCCGGCGAGCTGTGCATATCGTGCACAGAACTTGTGACGCACGCGGCGTTGTAGCGGCAACCCGCGGCCCCTAGACTGCGTTCCTTCCCAGTCAGTCGAAAGGAACACGAACATGTCGAAGCGCACACTGCGTAGCATCCTCGGTGCCGGTCAGCCCACTTCTTTGCCGGCCCGCACCACCGCCTTGCTGGTCATTGATTTCCAGAACGAGTATTTCACGGGCTCGTTGCCGATTCCCAACGGCACGAGCGCCTTGCACAACGCACGCGCCCTCGTCGACTACGCCGATCGCCATGGCTGGACTGTCGTGCACGTGCAGCACGTCGCGCCGGCCGAGTCGCCCCTGTTCGCCGCCAACGGCCGGTTTGCCGAAATCTGTGCGGATATCCAGCCGAAAGCCAATCATCGTTTGATCACGAAGACTTCCGTCAGCGTGTTTGCCAGTACCGATCTGGCGCAGACGCTGAAAGCCGATGGCATCACCCACCTCGTGATATGCGGGCTGATGACGCATGCCTGCGTTGCCGGCGCCGCGCGTGATGCTGTGCCTGCCGGTTTTGAAGTCGTGGTGGCAGCGGACGCGTGCGCGACCCGCGACATCGAGTTCAACGACACGGCCAGCGTCCCGCACGAGATGCTGCACCTGAGTGCATTGGCCGAAATTGCGGATACCTTTGGCTCCGTGCTCAACACACGGGAGGTGCTGTCGCTGGCTTCGTCAGGCACCTCGTGAAGCCAGAACCGCACTATTCGCGCCATTCACGCCACGCCGGCGCGATGCCGGGCGGTTCGGCTACCGGGCCGTGTTAGCATCCGACGCTTCGACAACGCGCTCGATGCTCGATTCATGGACCAACTGCTCGCCATGCGGGTCTTCCGCTGCATCGTGGAGGCCAAGGGATTTTCAGCTGCCGCCGAACGGCTCGACACGTCGCATTCGACCGTATCGCGTCAGCTCAAGCAGCTTGAGGCCACGCTCGGTGTCCAGTTGATCAACCGTAACACGCGAAGATTCGCGCTCACCGCCGCGGGCGAGCGCTACTTCGCGGCCAGCGTCGACATTATCGAGCGTGTCGATGCGGCAAGCCAGGCGATGGCCGGCGAACATCAAAGGGTGGCTGGCCGGTTGCGCGTGAGCGTACCCCTTGCCATCGGCACGCTTGAACTGGGAGACTGGCTTCCCGCGCTCCAGAAACGTTACCCCGACCTCCAGCTCGATCTGTCGTGCAGCGATCAATTCGTCGATCTCGTTGCTGAGGGTTTCGACGTCGCGCTGCGTATCAGCGAACCTCTCGCCGACACCAGCCTGATTGCACGAACCTTGACGGTGTCGGACATCGTCCTCGTCGCCTCCCCCGCCTATCTGGCACAACACGGGCTTCCACGTGCGCCGGGGCAACTTGCCAGGCACGAGTTGCTGACCTTTTCAGGCGCCAATGCGACGGACCAGTGGGTGCTCACATCCGGCCGCGGTGCGCCGGTCCATGTCGATCTGAATGGCCGCCTGGCATTGGACGCGATCACCGCGCTGTACGCCGCCGCGCTGGCCGGTGCGGGCATCGCGGCGTTCACGCGACACACCGTTCAGACCGATCTGGCGCGCGGCCAACTGGTTCAGGTTTTGCCCGCCTACTCCCTCGGCGCGCGCCACTATTACGCCCTTTACCCGCAAACGCGCTATGTCGCGCCCACGGTGCGAGCGTTCGTGGACCATATGGTCGAGCACTATCGCGAGCGGTAAGGTACCCGCTTGCCTTCAGTGACGAACGGCGGTGACGATCTGCGGTGACGAACTGCGGCGCCGGTCGCCGACACGCACCGCTACGCGCCTCCGATAAGCCGGGATTGGCAGATTTTGTCAATCAATCGGCCAGGTGTGCCAATGTTCAAACAAGCGCTCCTGACTAGAATGGTCCGCGATAACCGCGCGGCAGATCGCGGTCGAAGACTAAGTCAGGAGACAGGTTCATGAATATGGCTGGCCAGATGATGTATGCGCCGTTGTTGCTGTCGTCGTTGCTACAGCGAGCGGCGCGCCATGCCGGTGGGGTCGAAATCGTATCGCGCCGCGTAGAGGGCGACATCCACCGGTACACCTACCGGGATTGCCACACGCGAGCCATGCAACTGGCCGGCGCATTGACGAGCCGTGGCATCGTCGCGGGGGATCGCATCGGCACGATCGCATGGAACGGCTACCGCCACATGGAGTTGTATTACGGCGTGGCTGGCATTGGCGCGGTTTGTCATACGATCAATCCGCGGCTCTTCCCCGAACAGATCGCCTACATCATCAATCATGCACGCGACCGGGTGATCTGTTTCGATGCTTCGTTCACAGCACTCGTCGAACAGATTGCCCCGCAGTGTCCGCATGTGGAAACGTGGATCATGCTGTGCGACGACGCGGCACTGCCGCAGACCTTCGCAGTCCCACTGGAGAGTTACGAAACCCTGATCGGCGAACATCCCGGGGTTTTCGCATGGCCTCAGTTCGACGAGCGCGAAGCCGCCGTTCTGTGCTACACGTCAGGCACCACCGGCAATCCCAAGGGGGTGCTGTATTCGCATCGTTCGCTCGCGCTGATGGCTTACGCAACGGTGATGCCGGATGCGCTCAACCTGTCGGCGACCGACACCATCGCGCCGGTAGTGCCAATGTTCCATGTGAACGCCTGGGGCTTGCCGTTTTCCGCCGCATTGGCAGGGGCCAAACTGGTTCTGCCGGGCGCCAGGCTCGACGGCGATTCCTTATGCGCACTCTTCGAGCAGGAAGGGGTTACCTTTTCTGCAGGTGTGCCGACTATCTGGCTCGGACTGGTGGACTATATGCGCCGCACGGGCAAGCGCAGCGGAACTTTCAAGCGCGCTCTGGTCGGCGGGGCGGCATGCCCCCCGCAACTGGCTGCATCTTTACGCGATTGCGGCATTACCGCGATACACGCATGGGGCATGACGGAACTGTCACCGCTCGGCACCATCTGCACGCCGTTGCAAAGCTACGCGGACAAGCCTGCGGACGAGCGCGCGCGCATCGACGCAAAACAGGGGCACACGGTAGCCGGAATCGACCTGAAGGTCGTCGACGCGAACGGCGAAGAGTTGCCGTGGGACGGTAAGTCCGCCGGCGATTTGATGGCGCGCGGCCACTGGGTGATGGAAAACTACTTTGGCGAGGAGCAGTCCGCGTTGCAAGACGGCTGGTTTCCCACCGGCGACGTCGCAACGATCGACGCCGACGGCTACATGCAGATTACGGACCGCAGCAAGGACGTCATCAAATCCGGCGGCGAATGGATTTCTTCCATCGAAGTGGAAAACATCGCCATGTCGCATCCGGAAATCGCCATGGCCGCCTGCATTGCGTGCGAGCATCCGAAGTGGGACGAACGCCCCTTGCTGATCGCAGTACGCCGACCTGACAGTACCTTGAGCGCGCCGGAACTATTGGCGTTCTATCACGGACGGGTTGCGAAATGGTGGATTCCGGACGACGTCGTGTTTGTTTCCGAGCTGCCGCTCACCGCAACAGGAAAGCTACAGAAGCTCGCCCTCCGGCAGCGCTTCGGCAAACATCTGGCCAACACGTACGCCGCCGCTTCCATCTAGCGCCTTGAATCAGACCGGCTGACGATAGGCGTGAGGCGTGCTGCCGGTCCAATGACGGAATGCCCGATGAAACGCCGTCGGGTCGTCGAAGCCGACGTCATAGGCAATGGCGCGAATCGCATCGGCCGAGCGCGTGAGACGCTGAATGGCAATGTCACGGCGCAATTCATCCTTGACCGCCTGGAAGGTTGTGCCTTCGGCCGACAACCGCCGGCACAACGTACGGACGGAGTAATGCAGATCGCGTGCGACCACCTCGATGGTCGGAACCTGCGGAAGACAACTGGAAATATATTGCCGAACACGATGGCTGGCCATTTGTTCGGCAAATGACACAAAGATCCAGTCTTCCGGCGCACGCAACAGAAATTTCTTTAGATCCGGTTTGTGCTGGCGAATCGCCATGTCGAGATACCGCGCCTCGAAACACATGCAGGTTCTCGCGCAATTGAACCGCACAGGACCCGGAAAAAGATAAAGATAGTCAGCCGCATTCGGCGAACGCGGAAAATCGAACTCCACTTCGATCAATGGAATCCGCTGACCGATCAACCACGACGCGAGCCCATGCACGAACTTGAGCATGAGTTGACGTGCGAGCACAGTGAGAGCCGGACCTTGCGGATTTGCCACTAATTCAACGCGGCAAAACCCATCTTCGCGACGCGTTTCAAGCCTGAATTCATCGAGAATCAGATGCAGGAACTGCCTCATCCGATGCATCGCGACATCGAGCCGCGATGCATCGAGCAGGCTCAAACACAGGTATTTCAAGGTCCCGTTACGCAGCGGCCGGCTGAAAATGCCGGGCATCTCGTCGTCCAGTTCGTTGGCAAGCATCCGGTAGAGCGTGGCGAACTGCTCCTGCGTTACCCGGGCGCCCGCCGCGTGCAGCAGTTCACGGGAGATACCCGATTGCTCAGCCAGACGCTCGACCGCGGCGGGGTCCGCGCTGGCCAGAACGCCGTTGACCAGCGAGATCGGGACGGTGGTAGCAAGAAAGTTCAATGGTGTTATCCGGACAGATCGAAGCGCGTCTTCTGATGAGAAATCCCAACCGCATTCTGTCACAAGCCGAAGCGAAGAAGCGGTTTGCCAGCGATGCCAGGCTCTGGATGATTCAGCACCACGGATTGACTCAATAGCCAGGAAGATCGATGAACGGAAAACCATTTATATAATTTCGTTATCCTCCGTTTTTACGAAAAAATCCTCAAGCCGCGACGACAGGCAATGCGGGTCAAGCGATTGTGCCGGCAACCTGACATGCGGCGCCGAAGCTGCCGCTGTTAGCCAGTTACTGTCCCGGCGCGCTGTGCTCGCCGCCACCAAAGGCCGCCGGATTCATCCACAACGGCAAACGCCGCTACCCCTACCTCCATCATCGATGGCAGCGCATATCGGCTCACGGCCGGCAGACGATTCAGCCTGTCTACATCTACACGCCGAGATGGTTCATGGCATTCTCGATGACAACGCGTTTCAGCTCGGCCAAGGCCGGTGAAATCGCGCGCTGTCCGGCGTGCAGGCAAAGTTGGACCGCCGGCAATGGCGGGAGACCATCCTTGGCATCGAGTTGCCTGAGAGACGAAGGCAGCCCGCTCGCCGTTCTCAATGTGATGCCAAGCCCTGCCATCACGCCGGCCCAAAGACTTTGAAGGCTGGAGGTGGTGTAGGCCAATCTCCACGAAATGTTTGCCTGTTCGAGCGCCTCGATACCGGCGCGACGAAAAAGGCAAGGCGAGTTGTACAGCGCCAGGTCCAGAGGGGCATCACGGCGGGCACGCATGTCGATCCCGGCCGGGCCGATCCATGCCATCTGCAACGTGGCCACGTGTTCAGCATCCCGGCGACTCTCATTGCCCATCGCAAGCACGAGATCGAGATCGCCCCGGTCCAGCCGCTCCAGCAGGAGACCATTGCGGTCAACCGCGATCTCTACGAGAACTGCCGGATGCGTCTTCTTGAATTGCCCCAGGGCCGCCGGGAGCCACGTTTCCGCGAAATCGCCTGGTAAGCCAAAGCGCACAGCACCCGCAACACTTGTCCCCCGAACGGCCCGAGCGGCTTCATCGTTGAGATCAAGAATACGGCGCGCGTACGAGAGGATCAGATCGCCGGATTCGGTCAACGCCAGACCTCGCCCTCGTCTGCGAAACAAAGCCTGGCCTACCTGTTCCTCCAGCTTGCGCATCTGCTGGCTGACTGCCGATTGCGAGCGGCCTATCCGTTCAGCAGCGCGGTTCAGACTCCCGAGCTGTTGGGTCAACAGAAACGTTCTCAAGGCGTCCATATCCAGGTTAGGCAGCGGCATGATTCAGTTTTTCTGAAGTAATGACGCTGAATTATCGCATTCATTACACATTCGTCTGGCTACCATTGATGACGGTGTTCGATCGCAATGCGCACGTCACGGATATCTCGATCAGGTCTTGATACGAGCAGGTTTCTGCATCAACTCACGGAGAAATTCACTGTATGAACGGCAATAGGGTTTTTAAGCACGGCATCCTGGCGACTGTCTTCTCTGCGTGCACGTTACTGGCGAGCGTCGTGCGTGCCGATACGATAGCCGTCGAGCCCTCGCTGGCAGGGACGTGGACTTTGGCGGCAGCCGATGTCCAGCATCCCGATGGCTCGCGGGATCGCGACTACGGTGCCGCGCCCAGAGGACTGCTGCTCATCGACGCGCAGGGACACTACTCGCTGCAGATTTTCAAGGCAGAACGCCCTCAATTCGCTTCAGGCGACAAGGGCACAGGAACGCCGGCCGAGTACAAAGCGGCCGTCATGGGTTCCAGCACGCACTTCGGTACGATCAGCGTGGACCCGGCCGGCGGAACCTTGATTTTTCATATTCAGAATGCTTCGTTTCCCAATTGGGAGGGCGAGCAGCAGAAGCGAAGCTACGAGCTTAAAGGCGGCGAACTGAGCTATCGCGTAGCGCCCCGACCGAATGGAGATGTGCCGATTTCGGTCTGGCGCCGTCTGAACTAGACGGACAATCGAACACTGCGCGACGACTTTGCGTCACGGCCGGCGGTATCGCGAACGATAGCGATCAGGCGGGCAAATGGCGCGGCTGGTACGGGTATCTAAACCGGATACCCCTACCAGCCGGCGTCTCGATGGTTTTGTTATTCAGCGGCGATGGCGACTGCATCCTCGCAGGTGTAGCCCAGTGCCTCGGCGACCTCGGGACAGGTCACCTTGCCGAACGCGACATTCAGGCCTCGACGCAGATGTTCGTCATCGGTAAGCGCCTTGCGCCAGCCCTGGTCGGCAATCTGCAGAACGAAGGGAAGCGTCGCGTTATTCAACGCGTAAGTGGACGTGCGCGGCACACCGCCTGGCATGTTCGCGACACAGTAGTGGACGACTTCGCCAACTCTGTACGTAGGCTCCGCGTGAGTCGTGGGCTTCGCGGTTTCGCAGCACCCACCCTGGTCGATCGCGACATCGACGATGACGGAGCCGGGGCTCATCGCCTCGACCATCTTGCGCGTGACGAGTTTGGGCGCAGTGGCGCCGGGCACGAGCACGCCGCCGATCACGAGGTCGGCATCGAGCACGTACCGTTCGATGTTGTCCTGATTCGAATACAAGGTGATCACACGTGCGCCCAGCAGCCGATCCATGCGACGCAACGCATCGACACTGCGGTCGATCACGACGACCTGCGCCCCCGTGCCGACAGCCATCTGCGCGGCATTGGAGCCGACCACGCCGGCGCCGAGAATCACAATCTTCGCGGGGGGCACGCCCGCCACGCCGCCAAGCAGGATGCCCTTGCCACCGTGCGCGCGTTCCAGGCTGAACGCACCCGCCTGAATCGACATGCGGCCCGCAACTTCTGACATCGGCGCGAGCAGAGGCAGTCCGCCGCCGCGTTGCGTGACGGTCTCATACGCAATGCAGACCGCGTTGCTTCGGACGAGATCGGCGCACTGCTCGGGGTCCGGCGCGAGGTGCAAATAGGTGAAAAGAATCTGTCCGCGTCGCAGCATCGCTCGCTCGCGCGCCTGGGGCTCTTTCACCTTGACGATCATGTCGGCCGCGGCAAACACCGCTTCCGCGCTGGACGCAACCTGCGCGCCCGCGGCCCGGTACGCGTCGTCCGTTGCGCCGATGCCTGCGCCAGCGCCTGTCTCGACGTCCACGCTGTGTCCGTGCGCGACGATCTCACGCACGGAAGACGGCGTGAGACCGACGCGATACTCGTGGTTTTTGATCTCCTTCGGAACGCCTATATGCATATTGCCTCCTGTATGGGACTGCCGGTCTGCCGCGAAATAATCTGATTCCTCAGACGCCTCGCGCAAACGACGAGCATTGGCGAGGGAGGCGCCGACGACGCCAACGCACGCAGGAGGCAGGCAGGATCGCAAGAAACGATCGTCACCGTCTACCCGGTTTCACCTGCTGGCGACGCCGTCACCGGGTACCTCACCAGCGGCAGGTTGTGACGGGACGCATCGGAACGGTATGCATGCGGAAATCAAGCGTGACGCAGGCGTTGTCTCCAGTTGCGAGTAGTAATTTCCACAATACTATCGGCGCCGTGGTAGGTGTTGTTAATGTAATTGTGGTGAATTTTGGTTGAAACGCCTGAATGACGCGATGCGTGTCCGTCACCTTGCATCGGATGACTAAGGGTTTATATCTAGTCCCGTCTCCTCCTTGTGACTGACAAAGCGATGCTTACCCGGCATTACTTCCAGCTGTATTTCGCTGCCAGTTGCCCCGTCACGACGCCGTAGCCACCGAAATTGGTTTGCACTCCCACCGAACCCGTCACCGAGAGGTTCTTTGTCACCTGTCCCTGCAACCCGGTCTTCAATTCCATCCGGTTGGCGGGCATGCTCAGGTTGAACATGTTGCCGTCGATCGCGACCGACGGCGACGACGGACCATGCCACCAGTTAGTCTCGACGAACGGACGCAGTTGCGCGCCGCTGTTGCCTACCGGCGTTGTGCCATGCAAGCGCACGCCCACACGTGTCAGCACGTTGTTGTCGCTCTGGCCGCCGATCAGGCCGGCCGGTGCGGCATGCTCGTCCGCACTGTAGTGCGAGTAAATCACCTGAGCCTGCGGCTCGACGAACACACGCGTGTTGCCCCGCTGGTACACCGGAATCGAGTAACCCGTTTCGAGCGAACCGGTGACGGTGCTTGAACGGTACGAGTCGGTCGCGAGGCTGCCGCCGACGGTGTTGCTGTACGCGCCGTACATCAGCCACGTATCGACGTACGGACCCGACAGGATGTCGCGATTGCCATACCACGTGCCATAGAGACCGACGTTGTAGCCTTCGACACTGCCGCGCGCGGTAGCCGATTGGAAGTTATTGGCAAGCGGGTTCCACAGCTCACGCGTCGACCAGTTGGTCTGGCTACCGTACATGCCCATCACACCGACCCGGAAACTGCCGTCGCCGCCGTCCTTGAAGCGCAGCACGTCGCCGCCTGCGTGGATCGTACGGTTGTTGCCCGACACGTCACGGCCGTTGCCGGTCATCGACATGCTCTGGCCTTCCACGCGCACCCATGCCGCGTCGTCAATGCCGGTACCTCCGTCGACGTTGCCGCCCGCCTGACCCTGACGCTGATGCAGCGTGTGGATAGGCATCATCGTCGCGGCCCACGCGTTGCCGAGGTAGGCATCCGGTTCGGGCGTAACGAGCGGTGCTGGCGCCGTGGGCGTAACGGGCGCCGTGCCGGCGTTGTCTTCCTGCTCGCCTGGATTGGGCGGCGCAACGGGCTTGCCCGGATCAACCGGCACCTCCGGTTCGACGGGTTTCACGGGGTCTACCGGATCAACAGGCGTGACGGGCGTAATGGGTGTAACGGGCGGCGCCGCCGAGACCAGGTACCAGTCCTGTGCATTGCCACCGTTGCCGCCGCGCTCGAGCATGTAGTCATAGCCACCGGCCGACACCGTGCCAAAGCCCTTGCGATAGCCGTCCGACGCCGAGTCAAGCGTGAACGCACCCGCCTCGGTGGTCGCACCGTTGACCGCCGACACCACCTGGATACCGACGTTCGTCTGCGCACCGGTGCCGCCTGCCCGCTTGACCACCAGCCCGGTATCGCCCGAGGCCGAGACGCTTTCAACGGCCCGAGCGGCGTCCGACGCAGAGCCGTCGATCACCAGACGGTCGGTCGGCGAACTGTCGTCGCCCAGTACGGTGTTGAGTACCAGCTTGCCGCCGTCGCCCACGTAGTTGCCGTGAATCATCAGGTTTCCGAACGATCCGCCCGGCGTGCCGGCGCTGCCCGGTGCGACTACGCCCGCATTCTGCACGTCACCAATGATGGTGCCGTAGCCGCCGAGCGTGCCGCCAGCCATGACGTTCGTCGCCGACTGAATGGAACCGTTCACCGCCAGCACGCCGCCTTGCACCGTGGTCGGTCCACTGTAGGTCTGATCGCCCTCCAGGTTGAGGGTGCCCGGCCCCGCCTGCACCAGACCGCCCGTACCACTGATCAGATTCGAAAACGTCACCGTGTCGGCGCGATTGAACGCCAGCGTGCCGTTATTGGTGACATCGCCGACGATGCTGCCCGTGGTGCCGCCGTTACCGATCTGCAGCGTGCCGGCGTCGATCGTCGTACCGCCGGTGTATGTGTTCTCGCCCGCGAGCACGGTGGTCCCGGTGCCCATTTGCGTGAGTGAGCCCGTGCCGGAAATCACGCCAGGCAGGACCACCGTATCGGAACGGTCAACAGCGAGTGCCGCGTTGTTGACGATCGGTCCCGTCAGGCTGCCACTGGTGCCGCCATCGCCGAGTTGCAATGTGCCCGAGTCGATCGTGGTCGGGCCGGCGAACGTGCTGTCGCCCGTGAGAATCGTGGTACCCGTGCCTGCCTGCGTCAGCGTGCCAGTTCCGGAGATTGCACCCGACAGCGTCACCTCATCGGCACGGTCGACCACCAGCGCGCCGTTGTTCAGCACATCACCCTGGATGCTGCCGGCCGTGCCGCCGTTGCCGATCTGCACGGTGCCGGCGTCGATCTGGGTGCCGCCGTCATACGTGTTGTCGCCGGTCAGGGTCAGCGTGCCCGCGCCCTGTTTGACCAGCACACCGCCGTCGCCCGAGATCCCCTGGGCGAGCGTCACGTCATTGCCATTGGTGTCGAGAAAGGCGCCGTTCTGACCGAGCGCGTTCAGACGCGGCGAGACATCCACGCTATTGCCAGTAGCCCATTGCAAACCGCCGCCGTCGAGCGTGACGTTGCCCGTGCCAAGGTTGGACAGTGTGCGGAAATTGACCAGCCCATCGTTCACCGTCGTGCCGCCGCTATAGGTGTTGTTCGCGGCGAGCACGAGCGTACCGGAGCCTGCCTTGACAAGTGTTCCTTTGGCGCCGGTGGCATTGCTCAGCGTCGAATTCACCGTACCGACTGCATCGGCACCGTCGATCTGGAACGTATGTGTGCCGGTTCCCGCCAGCACGATGTTGGCGCCGGAGATCGTCATGTCCGCGCCATCGGCGTAGTTGCCGATGGTGCCGTTGTTCCAGTTGATCGTGCGCGTCGCGGTACCCGCGCCGGGCTGGATGGTCTGCACACGTAGCGCGCCGCCGCCGTTCAGGTTCACAATGCCTGTGGCGGTTCCCGTCGTGCCCGAGCGGTCACCTATCGTCAGCGTCTGTGCACGTACCGTGCCGCTGCCAATCGTCAGCGTGCCGCTTGCCCCGCCGGCGCCCGTGGTACTGCTGCGCTGCCCCAGGGTGATTGAATTGGCGTCCAGCAGGCCAGCACCCAGCTTGAAGGTGCCGCTTGCTGACTGCGAGCCAAAGACGGCCGCACCGAGGGTCAGGTTGTCGACTCGTGCATCCAGCGAACCCTGGGAAAGATCCACCGTGCCGGTGCTACCGCTGTAATTACTGTTGGCGCCGGTGCCGATACTCCAGGTAGAGACCGGGCTGCTGCCATCCGTACCACGCACAACGAGTGTGCCGTCCGCAACCCCGCTCTGAAAATTGAGCGTGCCGCCAGCCTGGTTGTTGCCAATCATGATCAAGTCGGCGTTGATGGTATTACGCTGCCCGAGCGAGACTGTGCCGTCGTTGGTTGCGTTCGCGGACAGAGAACGATTCCTGTCGCCTATCCCAAACCTGGAAGCCGTGATCGTATTGGAGTCGCCCGCCAGAACCAGAGTGCCGGCGGTCGAACCCGCCTGCACCGCGCCTCCACTCATCTGCCCGCTCACGCTGAATAAGCTGGTGGGACTGTTAAAAACGAAATTGCTGAGCCCCGACATATCGAGGGTCTGCGTCGTCCGATAGACCGTGCCGCCCAGTGCGAAGGGTCCACCCGAATACACCAATGTACCGCCTGCCCCCGTGAGCGTGCCGGTGACGTTATTGCCCACCAGCAGGCTCGTGACCCCAGTGGTTGTGTTGCCAATGTCGACGGTGGAGGTGGTGGGGAACGTGATGGACTGCGCGTGCGCCGCGCCGGCGGCCATGCCGACACCGGCGAGGAGCAGGCACGCTCCCAGCGGAGTGAGACGACGCGCGCCTTTCTTGCGACGGGCCGCAGTCTCAGATACAGCACACCAGGTCGAGGTTGTCGCGTTCCAGATTACAAGATAGGCGTGGTTCATAGTGTCGTCTCACATGTGCGAAGAGGAAGTGATGTCATGTTCTCTTTTCGCTGCGACGCCATCTATTTGACCAGTACGACATTTTGAGGAGTCATATAGGACTGGTCCTATATGCACTCATTCGCGCCACTTTTACTCCCTCTGGGACACGCAGCGGCGCGGCTGCAACGCTCAGTCGTACAACACCCGCACCGTCACCACAGCGTTGAACGGACCAATCTTCGGTGTGCCGAGCGGCTGGAGTGTCGCTGTCATCGGCACTTCGATATGGGCTTGAGTCGCTGTGAAAGTCGCCAGAGGAAACGGCTCACCAACCGGTATCTGCTGTCCGTTGCGGTCCTGAATGCCAATGCCGAACTGGCTGTCCTGCTCCGGCAGAATCAGATTGTTCTGCACCGGGTTCGATGTCTCGAAGTACCCCCCTATCTGCACCGACTCATTGCATGTCTTGTCCAGCGCCAGCGAAAATGGCCTCGTCGGTTTGACCGGCGAGAATCCCGTTGGAACTCTCTGCACCTGGCCGAAGTCGATGACGCCCGGCTCGGGATTGACGGTGACGTCGACAGTACACGGCGTCGGCTTCAGATTTTCCAGCCCGCTCAGGATGTACTGAAAGCTCGTATTGCAGCAGTTGATCCCGAACTTGCCGTCGAACTGGAACACCGTGTAGGTATCCTGAGGTATTCCAACCCATGCTCCGCGCTTCCTCACCACGACCTGATACGTGATGCTCACCGGGATTTTCGGGCACAGCCCGGCGTTGAAATTGTCCTGTGAGCAGGCAGGAACCACGTTGCCTGTCGGCACACCCTGCCCCGGCGCGCTGCCCGCACCGAAGTAGTCGACGCCCTGGTAGCGGATGCCGATCTCGAGTCCCCACACGGCCGGATCGATGTTTGCCGGATTCGCGTAGAACGAGACGGGATCGTCAAACGGCAGACTGCCCGGGCCGCTGAGATCCTTGTAGCAGTAGCCGGTGGTGGTGCGGGTCGGCGAGATCCAGATGATATAGCCGTCGGGCACATTGACCGGGTAGCTCTGCACCGACCCGATCGGTTCGATGAACTTGTCAGCGCCCGCGCTCGTCACACAGCGCATGGCCCACGCCGAATGCGCCTGCAAACAGAGGATGAAGAGCAGCACGAGCCTGACCATACGTCCACTGAATCTCGCGGATGAGCTCGGTCTCGTCATGGTTTCACGCTCGCGCAGGCACCCGCATTGCAGGTGTACTGAACTTCCGTCTGACCGCCATAGTCGTTCATATGCGCCACGTACAGCGTGGCTGGCGCGGTTTCATTGAACGGCACTTCGCTCTGGCTCATCGGACGTACCATCACGGCTTCGAGCGGCACGGGCGTCTTTTTCTCGCCGCTTTTCAGTTCGACCACGGTGACGTGATACGGCGTCGGGTTATCGAACACCAGCTTGCGTGAGGCCGTGTCGATCCGCATGGTCATCGCCAGCGTGGGGTCCTCGCCGCGCGCGGGCTGCACGCCCTTGGGCCGATAGAACAGCTTGAGCTTCGAATGCAGGGCGATCTGCAAGGCGTTGACTGCGTCCGTCTTCGGCGGAATCTCACGGATATTCAGGTAGAACACCGACTCGCGATCGGCCGGCAAGACGCTGCCGGGCAGCATCACGATGCGCAGAATGTTGCGGTCGTTCGGTTCGACGCGTTGCAGCGGCGGCAGCACCATGAATGGCGAAGAGACCTTGTTGCCGTCCTTATCCTCGATCCACGACTGCACGAGGTAGGGATACTTCGGTCTCTTGTTGGCGATGGTGATGCTCGCCGACTGCACACCTTCGTCGTAGATGACCCGTGTGCGGTCTGGAACGATCGCGCCATGCGCAAACAGCGGGCCCATCAGCAGGAAAGCGGTGCAGAGCCGCAGCGAGGTGGAACGCAGGAAACCGGTTTTCATCATGAGAAGTCGTCCTTGGTCAGGAGCCGCCGGCGATCGGCGCCTCCGGGTTGCATGTGATGGGCGTCGCCGCCCCTTCGAGCTGCAGGTCGTCCGGCAGCGTGCCGAGCCGGCACAGGAGCGTGTCGCCCACGTGCACGGCCAGTTCGCTGTTCTTCTGCACCTGCGTGAGATAGGTGATGCCACGTTCGCCGACAATGCCGACTTCCTTGCCGGTCTTCGCGTCCTGCACGGAGGCGCCGAACGGCGCCACGCGGCCGTCGCTCCGGGTGAGTGCGACGAGCAGATTGCGGCCGCGCGCGGCCTCGAAATGCACGTAGCCAATCGAGCCATCGGTCAGCACGAGGCGTTGCACCGGATTCGTCACCTGGGTGTCCAGCGCGAGCTTGTTGACGTTCACGCGAGCATCGAATGCGTCGAACGGCGATACCGAGCCAATCACCGCATAGCCCGCCGAATTCGTGCGCGCCTGACTGCCCGACAAGGCGACATTCGGTACGCCATCGGTGGATACCAACAGGCGCGTGTCGCCGTTTGCACCGTTCGCATGCGGCGTGATGCCGTGACGCGTCGCCACGACCGAGCCGTCAACTTCGAGTGAAGCCGCGGCGAACGTATTCACTACCGTGGCCGCCTGCAAGCTGACCTGATACGACGATGTCCGCAGGCGGGCATTCGCGTTGGCGGACGGCCTGCCGTCCGAGGTGCCGCCATACACCGAATAGCTGAGTCCGTCGCCGTTGTCGCCCATGAAGCCCGCGTTGACGTTCACACCGCCGGTACTGCTCGACGTGACGTTCGCTGCGGCGGTCTGCCGGTTGCCGAGCGGGATCGTCGCAGAGACGAAGACCTGATTGCCGCTGCCCGTCACGCTTTGGTTACGGAAAGCGGAGAAGTTCAGGCTGACGTTCTTCAGCGTGCCGACCGACACCGTACGCGCGAGCGTGAGGCCGAAGCGGTCGTCCGCCTCACGGTCCCAATAGCTCGAATGGTCGTATGAGAGATACGTGGACACGCCCCAGATACGCTTCGCGAGCGTCATCGAATAACGTTGCTTGCCGCCCGCGAGACCATAGGCGGTGGGATCGCCGCTGAATTGCGAAAACGTCGTATAGGTGCGGTCGGAAAAGCGGTAGCCGAAGAAACGCAGGTCGGTATCGAGCGTATCGAAGTGCTTCGAGTAGTTGAAGCGGTACGACTGGCCGCTCTGAGTCTTGCCGTTCCACCAGAGCGACGCGCGCGAAGTCGTCACGTCGACCGACACTGCGCCGAATTCGCCGAGGTCTTTGCCGAGCCCGCCGGCAAGCGACATATAACCGGAGGCCGCTATCGTGCCGCCGTATGCCGTCACATCCAGCGGCAGGCCATAGGCCGCCTCGGCAAAACCGAACAGCGGCGTAATACCCGCGCCGCCGAACAGACGCGGCTGGCCGACGGCCGCTTTATAGCGGATCTCGCCCTGGCGCGCGAGGAACGGCACCGCCGCGCTCGTGACCGTAAACTTCTGCTCGCTGCCGTCTTCTTCCTGCACGGTAACGTCGAGTGTGCCCTGCACGTTCGCACTGATGTCCTGCAACGCAAAGGCGCCCGGCGAAACTTTGGTGGCGTAGAGCACGCGTCCTTGCTGCGAGACAGTGACCGTCGCCGAGGTGCGCGCCACACCGGTGATCAAGGGCGCGTAACCGCGCATCGACGGCGGCAGCATGCGGTCGTCGCTCTGCATCGTGACGCCGGTGAGCGCGAAGGTGTCGAAGATATCCGAGTTCAGATAGTTGTCGCCGAGCGCTACCGTCGAGCGAATCGACGGTAGCGCTCGAAACGCGTACAGCCGGTTGAACTGGAAATTGCGATCGGCGCCGCCATATGCGCCGTTACCGCCGGAGCTCGTCTGTGCCTGGTAGTCGCCACGAAAGCGCCATGCACCCCAGTTCGCGCCGACCGTGCCGTAGGCTTGCAGCGAATTGGTCTGCGCGCCGGCATAGCCGGTGCCCAGTTGACGGTTCGTGTTGGCGATCACGCGGTAGTCGAGCATGGCGCCGTCGATGCCGTCGCTCCAGCGTTCGCGCGGAATGTAATTCGGATCGTCGTATTCGAAGGCAACCTGGGGAATGCTGATCTTCAGTCGTGCGGTACTCTTCACATAGGTGATCTTCGCGCCTTCGATCGATTCAATGTTGACGCAGGTTCTATCGCGGGTACGCGGCAGCGTTTCGAAAAGCTTCGGCTTCAAGCCGAATTGCGAGACGAGCGCTTCCGGCAGGCAAGCGTAGCTGGTATCGGGTTCGTCACCGGCAACGAAATCGATCGATAGCCGGCCGAAATATTGATCGTTGACCGACACGTCGAGCAGATACGTCCCTGGCATCGTGTAGTCGGCATGAGAAAACTGGGCGAGATTGAGACCGCTTTCGTCGTCAATGCTCAGGAACGACGAATTGAATTCGGTCGCCTGCGCGTGGCCGCAAACTGCCAGCGCGGACATCCACAACAGTGACTTCCTGATACGCACAACTCGTGTCTTCCGGTGGAACGTCGATGAATTTGGAAAAGCAAAGGGGGCGCTGCGCGCCCCCTTTGTCAGACCTGCGAGGCTTACTGATAGCGAACCGTGAAGTTCGCAACCGAGTCCGCTTCACCCGGCGTCACCGTCGCTGCGGTCGATTCGTACATCGCGCCGAAACGCACCGTGTTGTTGCCGTTCGACAGCACGACCGGCGCCTTCTGCTCCGTGCCGTTGTCGAGGTACTCACCCGCTGCCGTCTGCAGACGGATACCGACGTTGCCCGCGCCACCCGTCGTCGCGAACAGGCCCGGAACGATCGTGTCGGCCGTGCCGGTGAAGGTGAAGTACGCGTTGGCGGACGTGGTGGTATCGCAGTCGGTCAGCACGATGTCGAAGTTCTGTGCCGGCGAGCGGTCGCCGACCTTGGCGAAGTCGTGCGCCGGCACCTGGCCGAGCGAGACAGTCTGGTCGAGCGAGTTGCTGTCGATACCACAAGCGCCCGCGACGATTTCGCCCGTGAACGTGATGACACCAGGGTTACCCGCGCCGACTTGCGGAGCTGCGGCAAAAACAGAGGACGACAGTGCTGCGAGGACAGCGGAGCCGATGATGGCCTTCTTCATGGAATTTCCGTATTGACGTTGATTGCTGATAAAGCGTCCGGGCATACAAAGCGATGCCCGTCGCGCCGCCGCGTGAATTCCAGATGACGCTTCCTGATTTTCAGGTGGCGGATCAGCACGCAAACGGCAAGCACATTGTCGTCAAACGGTCCTTCCCAAACTATTTGACCAGTCCGAAATTTCGCGACCGTGTCTCTCGCATCAGAGCAATCGCAGGTGCATGGCACATCCAATTCACGTTGGGGCCGCATGCATCTGCCCCAAAAAAAACGGCCTGCCGATAGCGGCAGGCCGAGCACAAGCGCACTAGCTGATGAGTGCGCCGCTTTTAGTATCCGTCACATTCTGCTTCGCTCAAGCAGTCGCTACACTGGGCTCGCACGCGTTCAGACCGGCTTCAGACCGACTCGCCGCCTATGCTGGCCGATCAGGCGAACGTTTTATGAATCCGACGCGTGTGTGCGGGCGAATCGCTCTGCGCATACGTAATTTCGAAGGCACCCGTGACAAAACAGAAAAGATCCGCTGCGAATCATGCGCTGCTGATATTCGCTGAGCTAAACGAATTTAATCAGCAACGTTTCATCTCGTCGATGAACGAGTTCCTGCTCGCATCGCCGAAACATCGCCGGAAAATGATCGAGCAGTGGGAACGTGACGATGCACCTCCGGGCACGGGCGATCCACGCGCCGCCGACCACTGCTGATACGGATGTATCGCCGCTCAACGTCCGCTCAACGTCCGATCAATGCCGCCACAGCCGCCTCGAACTGTACGTACGCGTCGCCCAACCCCGCGATTCCGTCCTGTTTAACTTGTAGCTCGATCTCCCCGCACTGCAGCGCGAGCGGCTTCTGGCCGAACACGCCCAGCGCGCCTTTCAGCGAATGCAGTTCGGCGAGCACACCCGCGACATCTCCGTTCATCTGTGCGGCACGGATCGTTGCGAGCGACGCCGTGCACGATTCCGTGAAAGTCTCCCGCAGATGCGCTGGAATCGGCTTGCCGCCGAGCATCGACTGCCGGTCGTCGACGGGTTGCGCGACACTTGCCTGTGCCGTGCCGGCGACAACGAGTAAGACATCGGCCAGTTGCCCTAACGACAAAGGCTTGGTCAGCACCTGCTGCATACCGGCCGCCTCACAGCGGGCACGCTCCTCGACGGTGACATGCGCCGTGACGGCCATGATCGGCAGCGACGGCCAGCGTGCGTGGACGGCGTCCGCCAGTTCATAACCGCTCATCTCCGGCATGCTGAGATCGGTGAGCAGGACATCCCACTGGCCCTCGGACAGCGCTGTGAGTGCAGCCGCCCCACGATCCACGACGCGCGCCTCGCAACCCAGCATCGCTAACTGTTCAGCGAAGAGCTGCTGGTTGACTGCATTGTCTTCAGCCACCAGCACGCGCAGGCGGCGCGGCATGGCCAGCGGCGCGTCGTCCGCGCGCGCGGCCGGTTGCGGTCGCGCAGCCTGTGCCTCGCCACGCAGAGCCAGACGCAGCGCCGCTTCGAGACCCTTTAGCGAGTAACACGAGACGCTCACGACGCGCCCCGTGCGCACCGGTTGGACAGGCCCGTCGCGATGACACTCGACTACCCAGGCCGCACCTTCCACGAGGCGGTTTTCCTCGACGGGATGCCACGTATCGTGTTCGCCGCAAATAATCAGCGCCCGGGCCGCATCCAGCGCCGCTTCGCCGACGAGTGCCGGATGCCGGTACGTCTCGACGCGCAGCCCCCATGCCGCGAGATGCGGCTCCGCGAACTCCCGCCATTCGTCGGCGGACGACAGGAAGATCACCGGCTCGCCCGCAAACACGGTGGCTTGAGATTCGACCGGCTGGCGGCCACCGAGCGGCAGCCGCACCGTAAAGCGGCTGCCCATGTCCGGTTCGCTCGCGACCTCGATGGTGCCACCCATCGCGTCGAGCAGACGGCGGCACAGTGCGAGGCCGAGCCCCGTACCGCCGAAACGCCGGTTGATCGACGTATCGGCCTGCGAGAACGCCTGGAAGAGCCCGTGCTGCTGTTCGGACGACATCCCGATGCCGGTGTCTTCGATTGCCACGACAAGGCCCGCCGCACCGTCTTGCCGCGCCTCTATGGACACCCTCAAGGTCACCTTGCCCACCCGCGTGAACTTGATCGCGTTGCTGAGCAGGTTGTGCAGGATCTGCCCGAGGCGCACCGGGTCGCCCCGCATCGGCTGTGCGCTCGCCGTGTTGAACACGCCATAGAGCTGCACACCCTTCGCGAGGGCGACCGGCGCGAAGATCGTCAGCGCACGCCCGATCACCTCCACCACGTCGAATTCGATCTGCTCGAGCAGCATCTCCCCCGCTTCGATCTTCGAAAAATCGAGGACGTCGCTGATGATTGCCAGCAACCCGTCCGATGACGTGCGGATCGTCGTCAACCGGTCCTTTTGCGCTGCGTTGAGCGGCGAATGAGCGAGCAGTTCGAGATTGCCGAGAATGGCGTTGAGCGGCGTGCGAATCTCGTGGCTCATTGCCGCGAGGAAAGCGGACTTGGCGAGATTCGCCGAATCAGCCGCGCGCTTCGCGTCGCGCAACTGCTGCTCGAGCAGCTTTTTTGCCGTGATGTCCGTGAACGCGGTTACGAGCACGTCCTCGCCCTGGTAACGTGCGGGGGCGAGACTGACCGCCAGGTCCACCTGAGCGCCTTCACGCGTCGGCAGCGCGATATCGTCGTAGACGACGTCACGTTCCGTGCGCGACGCAGCGCCTTGCGCGTGGCGTGCATGACGGCGCACGAGTTCAGCCGACAGCGTCGGCGCGTCCACAACGACCCGCGATGCCATCGCCACCATGACCGGGCTGCGCAAGAGCGGCACACCCGTACCGGTCGAGATTAGTCCGAGCCCGACGGGTGCCGTCTCGATCAGCGTGCGGCTCAGATGTTCGCTCTCGAATACGCGCCGCGAGCGTTCGAACATCGGAACGAAGATGCGCCGGTTGAACATGAAAAGCAGCACCCACAGAACGACGAGAATCGCGGTGGTGGTGCTGGCGGTCGTGCCGATCTGGGTTGCGACACCAGACGCAATGTTGCGCCACGAAAACGCATAGACCAGCGTCCACCCCGTATCGCCCAGCGGGCCGCGCATCGTAAAGATGCCGTCGCTGTATGACTCGAGGGGGGCGCCGCCCTTCTTCTGCGAGACGCCCGACTTGAGCACACTATCGATCAACGCCTGCTCCGGCTCATGCTGCGCCGCAGTCGCAATCAGCTGGCCGTCGGCCGACACGACCAGAAACGTGCCATCGAAGCGGTCCACCGAAAGCGGCGCAGTCAGCGCCTGCGGTGCATACTCGGTGACCAGCACGGCAAACGGCTTGCCGTGATCGAACGCAGGTCCGGCAAGCCGCACCGAGACGGCGCCGGTGAGCGGATTGATCGACGGCGGCATCCAGCGCACCGGACGCAGCTGGCTGAGCGAGTCGTCGGCCGGACTGTTCATCAGATCGCCGAGATCGTTGATCAACGCATCCATCAGCTTGCGGCGGTCTGCCAGCACCGCGGCCATACGCGCGTCGCGCGGCGAAGGCGCGGGAATCAGCGCGGCCAGATCGCGCTTCACGTTGTAGTAGTAACCGCTGAGCTGCTGTCCGCGCTGCAGCGAGTTCGCCGTGCTGCTGCGCGCGAGTTGCGTGGCCAGCCCGAGAAAGCGATCGATCTCCGTATAGGACGGGGGATTACCTGGTGCGCCGAACACGAGTTGTGAGCGCAGCGTGGGAAACGGCTGGAGCACCATTTCGTCGCCGCCGGCGTGAAAGCGCTCGACGAGCGCGGAATCGACCGACGGCGGCTCGCTCCAGATCAGTTCAGCGTTGATCAGGCCGTTGCGGAACGACCCCTCGCTCGCCTGGATCTCGTTCATCACGAGACTCCTGTCGACGAGAAAAGCCTGCCGCTCATTGACAATGTGCGCACGCACGGTCGACACGGTATCGAGAGCGGTTGCGAGCAGAACGACCGCCGTGATGACCACGCCGCCACCGAACATCAGCAGGCGCTGGTAGCGCCGCAGCCGGCCAAGCACACCACGCTGGAGGGTTTGGGGCATAGGTGCACGAAACTCCGTTTACAGTGGATGAAGTGCGCGGCGGCATGGCGATGCACGCGGCTGCGTTTGACCGGATTATCCATCGACTTGCGGCCCGAACGGGAGCCGACCGACAGGCAAGCAGACCGGACAAGCGCCAGATTGCGTAATATATGACTAGTCTGATGTGAATGACGCATCACTACAGACGGGTCCGACATCGCAGCGCAACAAGATCGGCTAAATTCTGCCCATGTACCCGACTGCTGACGGCAAACCGTCGCCCAACGCCACCTGGCCACGTCACCCATGAAAATCAATCTTGTGCTGGCAGACGATCATCCCGCGCTGATAGCCGGCATCAAACATGAACTATCCGGCATACATACGCTCAACGTAGCGGGTACCGCGCGCAACTCGACCGAGATCGTCGAGCTTCTATCGCACGTGTCGTGCGACATTCTCATCACCGACTACGCCATGCCAGGCGGTGAATTCGGCGACGGCATGGCGTTGCTGTCATTTCTGCGGCGCCGCTACCCTGACCTCAAGATCATCGTCTTCACCACGATCAGCAACCCGGCAATGGTGCAGGAGATGTTGAAACTCGGCATCCGCTCGGTGCTCAACAAGATCGACGACGTGGGCCATCTGATTTCGGCCATCCATACCGTGTATGCGGGCTCCGCCTATTTTTCACCGAGCACCCAGACGCCGGAGGCCTCCGCCGCGCACGGCCGGATGAGCGAAACAGGCGCGCGGCAATTGACCAAGCGCGAGGCGGAAGTGGTGCGCCTTTATGTGTCGGGCCTGTCGATCAACGAAATCGCGAGCCAGTTGCATCGCACCAAACAGACGATCAGTTCACAGAAGATGAACGCCATGCGCAAGCTCGGCATTGAACGCGATGCCGATCTGTTTCGCTTCGCCTACGAAACGGGGCTGGTCGTGACAACCGAACCACAGCAAGACGCGTGAATGCATGCGGCATACGCGTAAGCCATGCGGCCGGATCGACTTTCAGAAAGAGCCCGGCTAACGCATTCGCTCCACCCTGCCCTTACCTTGACGGCTTCCAACCTGTGGAGGCCATGCACAAAGCTTGCGACGCACGTTGCAACGGCAAGGGGCGGTTGACGTGACGGCAATCCACATTTCGCTCCATGCTGAAACATTCGCTCCGGGGTACTTCCATAATTCGCCCATGCGGTGCGCCACGGGCCGCGTAGATCTCCACCCCGTCACTGCGAAAACGAATTGTCCAAAATACATGCAACGAGTACGAGCGGACCCAACACCATTCTTGACCTGATCCTGCTTCTGACACTTTCGACACTGTGGGGAGCGTCTTACACATTTATCAAGATTGGCGTTGCTACCATACCCCCGCTCACGCTGATCGCAGCGAGAACGCTCATTGCCGGATCGGCCCTTCTGCTCTGGATGACCGCTCGGCGCATTTCCATGCCTCGCGACGCAGCAGTGTGGCGGCGTTTTTTCGTACAGGCTTTGCTGAACAGCGTTGTTCCTTTCACGCTCATCGCGTGGGCCGAGCGTTCGGTGGACGCCGGTTTGGCGACAATCCTGAATTCGGCCTCACCTGTCATGGCGTTTCTCGGAACGTGGCTTATCACTCGCCATGAACACATAACACCTCGCAAACTGTTCGGCGTCGTCGCCGGGCTCGCCGGTATATGTCTGGTTGTTGGTGTCAGCGCGTTCGAAGGACTTGGGCGGCAGCTCATTCCACAGTTGGCGATCGTCACAGCGACGGTTTGCTATGCAGCGGCGGCGATTTACGGACGGTCCTTCAAAGGACTCTCGCCCGCCGCTCCTGCCGCGGGTTCGCTCATTGTCGGCGCGATCCTGCTGGTTCCTGTCAGTCTGGTGGTTGACCGCCCCTGGACACTCCATCCTTCGTTGCAATCACTCATGGCGCTTACGGCGCTCGCGATCTTTTCGACCGCGCTCGCGTTCGTTATTTACTTTCGACTTGTGCAAACGCTGGGTTCGGTTGGTACAACGGCGCAAGCCTATCTGCGGGTTCCTATCGGCGTCGCGATAAGCATCGTGTTTCTCGGGGAATCGCTGTCTGCGTCAGCGTGGTTGGGGCTGGGGTGTGTAGTCGCTGGAGTCGCCGCAATGACGATTCCGTCACGGAAAGTCCAGAAAAGCTTCTGATCAGCGTACCCATTGGGCCAGCTCTCCAATATGCTCCTTGACGCAGCGCTCGCCCCGGGCGGACCATTCTTCGCCCGACATCGTGCCGCTCAATACGCCAACAAAACTCACGCCCGCGGCCCGCGCCGCGTCGGCATCGACAGGATGGTCGCCGACATATATTGCCGAGGCGGCCGGCACGCGCAGATGCGTCAATGCCAGCACAAGCGCGTCAGGGTGTGGTTTGTGGCGAGTCACGTCCTCTCCCCCAACGATCACATCCACCAGCGGGCGCAACCGGGCGGCGTCCAGGATCGCCTCGATACGGTAGCGGAACTTGCTCGACACGATCGCCACATGGATGCCCTGAGCCCGCAACCGCTCGAATAGGTCAGGAACTTGCCGATAGATCCGGGTGGATGACACCATGACTTCATCGGCTCGCTCGACAAACAGACGTGCGAATTCGTCAGCACGTTCCGTCTCTGCGATCCCGGTCAGTATTTGAAACATACCTTGCAAGGGTAAGCCGATAACGGCGTGAATCCGCTCGCTCTCGACCTGCGGGACGCCCATCGTTCGCAATGCATACCGTGTACATTCCACGATTCCATTAGACGAGTCCGCCAGCGTGAGATCAAAGTCAAACATGATGGCTTTGACGTGTCCATCTGCCATTAAAAGGCTCCCGTTCCAGGTTCAGATAGCGAAGGGTTTGTGCAGCATGACTGACAAAAGTCCGTTCACGCGAAGACATGCGTTTGCGTTGCTATTGCAGGCCTCGGAACATAAAGATCGAGGCTACTCATCGGAGAGAATCTCGTCGGTAACGTTATCGATCACCACGGGACTCTCAAAGTACGTGACCGAAGGGTCTGCACCGTACGTCTGCCGCGCGATTGTCTTCCAGTTCTCTGTGTACATCGCCTCAGCTTCGGCGCGCGAACGCCAGAGATAGACTCCGCCTGCAGTGCTCCCGTCTTGCGACAGGACATAACACTTGCGAAGAAGTCCGGCTACGCCTCGATATCTCGGGGCTTTGCTCAGGAAAAGGCTTCGCGCCTCTTCGCGTGTGATCGGCTTTGGCAACTTGAACGACGTGATCACGGTAATCATCGGAACGCTCCCTCGGTTGTGAAAACTGTTAGAGATCTTGCCGCCCGGCGGGCGAATAATTGCAGCCTTCAGGTCGCTGCGCGGACAGGAAAGCGCATCGCGTAAGATTCGAGCGGCAATTGCAGAGCATTGGTGAGATAGCTCACTGTTCGATAGAAACCCGCCAGCATCAGCATCTCAAGGACCGCCTCCTCGGCGAAGTGCGCGCGCAGCGCCTGCCATGAAGCTTCGTCGATATTGCAGTCGCGATGCAGCGCGTCACACATTTGCAGAACGGCTGAGTCTTCGGACGACCAGCATTCGTCTTGAGGAGTGCCATGTACCAGCGCCTCGATCTGCTCGGACGAGAGACCGGCACGTGCACCAAAGAAAGTCATGTGCACGCCCCACTCGTACTCGGATCCACACAGCGCGGTGGTTCGATCGATGATCAACTCGCGTTGCCGCAGCGTCAGGTGGCCACGGTCCAGCAAGCTGGCGGCGAAGAACTTGCCGAACAGGCGCTCGTCGCGAGCCATCGTCGTGAAGAGGCCAAGCGGCGGCACGCCCGGCGGCATGGTCTTCTCCAGGACAGCATGGATGGCGGGCGGAAGCGGCGGCTGAGCGGCGGCGATACGAGCGGGCATATCATCTCCTCGTGCTATATTTTCAATAGCAAATCCTAATCACACTGCTATAAAAAGTAAAGCATGAAGATACCGAAAATTGGCGCGCCGGTACGCGGATCGAAGACGGGCCGGCCCATTATGGTCGCGCTCGACCTGCTAGGGCGGCGGGCGGCACTACGCATCCTGTGGGAATTGCGGGGCGAGCCGCTGACGTTTCGTGCACTGCAGGAAGCGGCCGATACCAATCCCAGCCTGCTCAATACCCGCCTCAAGGAGTTGCGAGAGGCGGGGCTCATCGATCATGCCGGGCAGGGATACTGTCTGACCGAGGCAGGGGTGGCGTTACGGATCGCGTTGAAACCGCTAAACGATTGGGCGCAGGCCTGGTGCAAGTGATACCGGACTGGCCTCTTCTCGTGCAGGGTATGGGTCTGGCTGCATCAGGTTAGCCGGTTGATAGGCGCGTCGCATCGATGCGATTTTCTGGCACCCGATGCGGACGGCCGACGATCCCGCTATCGATACGGAATGACACCTGCTGGCCGAACTGGGGCCGATGGCAAGCGGCTTAGAGCGACCCGGAAGGGTCATTGAATCGCTCGCCCCTTCAATTGCAGCTTCCAAGGGTTAAATGATCATCCGCGCCTTTGCCGTAACCGATGGCTGGATAGGGGCTCTTACGTTCAAGGCCAAACATCTATTTTCCAGAGCCCGGTTAGCTCCGCATCAAATGTGAGTGATATGACACAATGCGACTGCAAAACAATCGCCTTCAACTTGATTTGAATGACATGAACCTGCCCAAGCTCACCGAAGAACAACTCGCTAAATTTCGCTGGATCCACGAACGTTTCGGTCATGACGTTCTCCTGCCATCCCCCGACGACCGCTTGAAGATGACGGATACGGAAGTCTGGATCCGGGTAGTGAGTCAGGTCGTTGTAGTTGGGAAGGCGGAGCCTGCTAAGAGGCTCAAAGATACGAACATCCGAGCGAGGTTGGACTACGGGTTTCTGTGTTCGATTTCGGAGGCCGAGGCGGAGAAGGAGATCGGGAACGTATTGCGTGAGATCAAGGCTCGATTCGTTCCCGATCTCAATCCGGAGTCGTCCCCGAAGGTCGCAGCCCTCATCAAGAACTTAGCCTTCCTCAAGACGTACAAAGGCGGGCCGCGTGGTTTTATTCGCGATGTCTCGGCATTGGAGACGTCGGAGCAACGCCTGAATTACGTCGCGGAAAACTTGTCCTATATAAAGAGCAAGGGAGCACGCGATTTTCTTACGACCGGTTTTGGCTTGTCGACAGATCGCATCGCCCTGGATAGCCGCGTAATGGGTGTGGTAAACCGAATCGTGCCGGAGTTACCCGCCAAGGTTTCGCCCGCCACATACGCAGCTATCGAGGAGTTTCTTGTTGATTGCGTGTGCAAACCACTCAAGATCACACCTGCGCATTTTGACCAGCTACTCTTCAAGTATCAGCCCCAGATACTCGCTGAACTTGACTCCATGGCGCCGGCTAGAGATCTGACTTCCATGAGCACTGAAGCGTTGCTACGCCAGCACTGCCAGATACTCGCGGAACTCAAGCGCCGGGAAGTCCCGCGGACGGAAAACAATCCGACTGCCGACTATGCCGAATGGCTCGCTGCCCAGAAGCCGTTCAATCCTGACTCTCGTGAGCGATCGTAAACGGACTTCGATGGAAGTATCTCCTCACAGCGGAAGCGGGCCTTCACCGCAGCGTGACACAACCGCTGCCTATGACGACGTTAGCCGGTTACGCATCATACACAATCGGCAATGGAGCGGCAGTTTTACGGATGGACCGGACGCCCGAGCGTCTCCGCAGGGAAGGTGCCGAACGACGGTTCCAAGCCGGACTCTGCCCAACGATGACCGATCCGTTCGAGCCAATGCACAGGTTCGGTGATTGGAAAAGCGAACACTCAACGTTAAGGCCAAGGCCGCAGCCCGTCAGGAACGTGGACCTTCAGCAAATGGTCAGGTGTCCGTCTGCCCTTGACGCCGTAGAACGACATGCGTGGCCTTCTCCGACGCTACGAATTCAACGCATTCATATCCCAGGGCCCGCAAGTCAACCCCTCCGAACAACGATTCCCCCCGGCCGAGCAGGACCGGCGCGATAGCAATGTGCAGTTCATCGATGAGGCCCTCACGAAGATACTGCCGGATTGTGCCCGGCCCGCCACCGATCCGCACGTCCATTCCGGCAGCGGCCTCGCGTGCACGGTCGAGCGCCTCGCGAATGCCTCCTGTTACGAAATGGAACGTCGTGTTGCCTTCCATCTCGATGGGGGGACGAGCATGATGAGTCAGGATGAACACTGGAACGTGATACGGTGGATTGTCTCCCCACCAGCCTTTCCAGTTTGTGTCCGGCCAGTCCCCACGAATGGGTCCGAACATGTTCCTCCCGAGAATCCAGGCCCCGACATTCTGAAAGCCACGAGTGGCGAAATCATCGTCAACTCCGGTCGTACCGCCCTCCTTGCCGAACAGGGTCCGCTGGAACATGCGTGTTGGAACAAGCCACTGGTGCAGTTCCGTCCCGCCAACGCCAAGCGGATTGTCGATGTCCTGATTCGGGCCTGCTCCGTATCCGTCGAGCGAGATGGTGAAGCCCGCAACGCGAACTCGTGTCATCGTTTGTCTCCGTTTAAACGTCTAACGTAATATGGACTGCAAATCTGCACGGTTTGACGGAACTACGCGAAATATTCTGGCAGCATTTTTTTCGCCTGGTCCTATGTCCTTAATTTTCTGAATTTGTAAGCTGGCATGCGGCAGCAAACATCTGCGCAAACACTGCGGGCACTCGGATTGTGTCAATGGCATTATCCAGCCGTTGCTGGACGATTTGACCATCAAGAATTTGGGGGCTAGGAGACAATCCCAAACGGCGTGCCGACCATCGCATCAGCAATCTCCTTACCCGAGCGCCGTCATTCGGCTGTTCACCCAGACTGCGTTGCCGGGACCATATACGACGCCTGCCAGTAGCGCGAGATCCGCCCTCGCTGTGCTCAAGATGCCAGTTCGAGCCCGTGGCGCTTCATCACGGACTTCATCATTTCCATATCCGGAGGACCACCCGCGCCCAACACACCGGCCACCTCGCGAAAATAGTCAGGCCCGATGTTGGCGGGTGAAAACACCACCAGCGCGCGAGCGGGAACATCGCCCGGATTGGAAAAGTGATGAACGCTGCCGCGCGGCGAAAAGCAATAGTCGCCTGCGTTCAGGACGCGTACGCAGTCGTCGACCCGGTAGGTCAGCGCCCCCTCCAGGACCTGGATTGTCTCGTCAACGTCGACGTGGCGATGAGGAGGCGGGACTTTGGCGAGCGGCTGGACGATCATTTCCGCCATCGCCATATGGCCCGAGGTGTCCCGGCCATCGACCAGGAACCGCATCGACAGTGAGCCAATCGTGATCAGTTCATTACGGGTCGAATTCATCGCGAGACTCCATCGAGTTGCGGTAAAATCACTTTACCATATGCGAACCACTCGTCAATCCACGTCGCCCCGGAGATTTTCTGGCGATCCGAACCCCGATGATCCGCTCATCGGGGCCCGGTTGCGCTATTGCCTCGCCCAGGTGGAACAGCGCCTCGGCGAGGCACTGGCTTCGGCTGGCTTTGCCGACATCCAGACCGCACACTTCAAAGTGTTGCGTTTCCCCCCTCCCGAGAACGAACGCCCCATCGACCTGGCACAGCGCGCCGGCATGTCCAAGCAGGCAATGAACTACCTGCTCCTTCAACTCGAAGAGCTCGGCTACGTGCAGCGGGAGGCGGTAGAGGGGTCGCCCGCGCGCCTGGTTTCCCTAACCGAGAGGGGCTGGAAAGTGGCCGAAATACAGCGCGCCACGGTGCACCAGATCGAACGCGAATGGAAGCGGCAGATCGGCGCGAAGCGCTTTCAGACGTTTTACGCGGTGCTCAAAGAACTGACGGATAGTTGAAACGGCTGGCGCTTCGTCCGCGAACGCTGGGGCACGGTTATGGAACCGAGGCACATCAAAAATCTCTCACTTCCCTGCATCGGAACGATCAGAAATTGCACCGCAGTGCAATCGGCGGATTTTGGCTATCGCAGGGCGCTTTTACGATGCTTACAGCACTACGCAATCAGAAGAAGCCGCGTCAGTGCCAGCGTGTCCCTCCATCCGTCGACGCAACCTAGCGAGCGCCCGAGCATGAAAAGCCTGAAATCCATCCCTCCTCTTCTGACGATGTTGTTCGCCGTGCAGCCGCTTCTTGCCGAGGCTGACGTCACGGTCAAGATCGGCCAGGTATCCCCATTAACTGGCGAGCTGTCTCACATAGGCAAGGACGACGAGAATGGCGTCCGGCTCGCAATCGAAGATCTCAACGCCAGGAAGCTGCGTATCGGCGGGCAGCCGGTCACGTTCGCGCTGGATTCGCAGGACGATGCCGCCGACCCGAAGACCGCTGTAACTGTCGCGCAAAAACTGGTCGACGATCGTGTTGCGGGTGTGGTCGGCCATGCCAACTCCGGCACATCGATCCCCGCATCGAAAATCTATTCGGATGCCGGCATACCGATGATCACCGAGTCCGCAACCAACCCCAAGCTCACGGCGCAAGGCTATAAAAACGTCTTCCGTATGGTTGCCAACGACGTGCGGCAAGGCACGGTGATCGGCACCTATCTTGTGAAGGAACTGAAGGCGACGAAGATCGCGATCGTTGACGATCGCACCGCATATGGACAGGGACTGGCCGACGAGGTCGAAAAGGCCGTGAAGGCTTCAGGTGGCACCGTTGTGGATCGTGAGTACGGCACTGACAAAACCGCCAACTGGATGGCAATCCTCACAACCATCAAGAGCCATGTTCCCGACGGGATCGTCTTCACAGGCGGGGATACGCAAGCCGCAGCATTTGTCCAGCAAGCCCAGAAGCTCGGACTGAAGGCAAAACTGATCGCTGGCGACGAAGCGTGCACGCCGCAATTCATCAAGCTCGCGGGAACCGCGATGAACAGCGGCACGTACTGCACGCTGGCGGGCGTACCGCCGTCGAGAATGCCGCAGGGAGATGCCTTCTTCAAGCGCTTCCAGCAGCGGTTTGGCGTGCCCGTGCAACTCTATGCGCCGTACGCGTACGACGCCGTGATGGCGATGGCCGGTGCGATGCAGGCTGCCGACTCGGTCGATCCAAAGGTCTATCTGCCCAAGCTCCAGAACCTGACGCTGGACGGTGTGACGGGGCCAATCAGGTTTGACGAAAACGGCGACATCCGCAACGGCGCGATTACCGTCCGGCAGTTCGGCCAGGGTGATTGGCAGGACAGGAGCGTCGTCAGATAGCCATTCCCGTCACGATGGAAAGCGGGGCATCGTCAGCCGCGTCGCGGCGGCGATGCCACAGATGCTTGCGTTCGGTGTGAACGGGTTCCCAGATCAGACGGTACCCTTCACTCGTCGATTTCCACATCCACAGGTACACCCAACCCCACCTTTACACGACTCATGCTGACGAGTGTCTTGAAGCGCTTGACGTTGTTATTGGAAAAGAACAGCTGCCGGGTGAGCTCGTTGTACTGCTCCATGTCGCGCGCCGTAAAGATAAGTACGAAATCCCATTCACCCGCGACGTAGTAGCACTGCTGGATCTGGGGGCACCGTTCAAAGGTCCGCTTCATGGCGTCGAGCAGATCGATCTGTTCGCTCTCGACCTCCACCATGGACACGATCGTAAGCGGACACCCCACCTTCTCCGGCGAGACGATAGCGGCATACCGATCGATCACGCCGTCTTCCGCCAGCCTTCGCAGACGGCGGTTCACGGCGGCAGTGGACAGATTGACCCGGACGCCAAGTTCATTTTGAGGAAGTTGAGCGTCCCGCTGGACCTCGGCTAATAGCTTGCGATCGAAAACGTCGAGGGTGGTAGCCATTACATGGAGTCCCGATACGAAAATGAGAAATCATTGCGCCGCACCCACAGATTTAGCGATTAAATTGACCACGTCAAGCAATATTATTTTGTCATCGACACGTCAACCGGACACCTATTTCACGGAGCCGCAGAGCAATGCTAATCACCAACACGCGCGCGTCGCATACTGAGTACCCCGACGCACTGAAAACGATTCTGAACGTGGAGTCCGCCGGGCAAAGCCGCATCTGGCTTTCGAACTGGAGCCTGCTCAGCCGGTGCGCCACGCCGTTATGGGATCTGCCCGATGCGGCTGCCCGACTCGGCATCAGGCGACTGAGCATCAAGGACGAATCCGCCCGCTCACCACTCGGCAGCTTCAAGGCGCTGGGCGCACCAATTGCGCTCGTACGGCTGATCCTGCGCCTGTGGCCTGAGCAGAGCATCGATCCAAAGGGTTTGATTCAGGGGTGCTACCGGGAAATGCTCACAAACCTGGTCGTGATCAGCGCGACCGACGGCAACCATGGCAAGGCATTGGCCGCCGCGGCACAAACGCTCGGGTGCAATTGCATGATCGTCCTGCATGCCAACGTGAGCGTCGAGCGCGAGCAGGCCATTGCTGCATATGGCGCGCAAATCATTCGCATCAGCGGCAATTACGACGAATCCGTGGCAGAAGCAGCGCGCCTCGCGAAAGAAAACGGTTGGCACGTGGTCTCAGACACATCGTATGAAGGCTATGAAGCCATTCCCCGCGACGTCATGCAGGGCTATGGCACGATCGCAGCCGAGATTGACGAGCAGTCCGAAAGTCATGCAGACGAATGCGCCTTCACGCACGTATTTCTGCAAGGCGGCGTCGGCGGTCTTGCTGCCGGGGTTGCCAGCTATCTCTGGGAAGTTCACGGCCGCAAACGTCCGCGATTCGTTGTCGTCGAGCCGCAGCAGGCGGATTGCCTGTATCAAAGTGCGCTCGAGGGTCGAGCGGCAAAGGCGACAGGCTCAGTCGATTCAATCATGGCGGGCCTTGCATGCGGCGAAGCTTCACCGCTTGCGTGGAAGTTCCTTGGCCTGTGCGTAGACGATTTCATGACGATCAGCGACGAAGACGCGATCGGCGCAATGCGCAGGCTCGCGGCGGGCAGCGCCGCGGACATTCCGTTGGCAGTCGGCGAATCCGGTGCGGCAGGCTACGCCGGTATCGAAGTCTTGATGCAGGATCCGCAGTTGGCGCGCACCGTCGGTTTGACGGGTGATTCGCGTGTTCTGGTGATCGGCACGGAGGGGGCGACGGCGCCGGCGGTCTATCACGAATGCGTAGGCGAAACGGCCGACTCCGTTCTTTCACGCCAGGCTCATTGGCTGGACGCCACAGTTCGATAAGACAAGCTGAATCGACATCGAAAAGGACATACGTTATGGAAAGCTCCTTGCAATCGCAGCTGAAGAGCTGGCGTCGGCACCTCCACCAGAACCCGGAAACCGGCTTTGAGGAAGTCGCTACTTCGGACTACGTCGCGACTGCCTTGAAAGCCCTCGGCCTCGACGTGCATCGGGGAATTGGCGGGACGGGGCTCGTCGCCAACCTCACGGTCGGCGACGGCCGAGGCGTCATTGGCCTGCGCGCCGACATGGACGCGCTGAATATCTCGGAGAACGTACCAGGTCGCCTGCATGCGTCGCGAACGCAAGGCAAGATGCACGCCTGCGGCCACGACGGACATATGTCCATGATTCTCGGTGCGGCGCGCCTGCTTGCGGAGAGAAAGGATTTCAACGGCACCGTGCGATTCATTTTTCAGCCGGCCGAAGAACATGGCCGCGGCGCGAAAGCGATGATGAAAGACGGGCTCTTCGAACGGTACCCTGTCGACGCGATCTTCGGCGCGCACAACATGCCCGGCATGCGCGCCGGGACATTCGCCACACGCGCCGGCGGCATCATGGCCAGCGAAGACAACTTTGTCATTCACATCAAGGCCCGTGGCACGCATGCAGCGCGGCCCCACATGGGCGTCGATCCCATCGTGATCGCCTCGCAAATCGTGCTGGCATTGCAGACAATCGTGTCTCGCAATCTCGATCCTGGCCTGCAGGCGGTCATCTCCTGCACGGAATTCATGACGGACGGTATCCGCAACGTCATTCCGTCGAACGTCACGATCAAAGGCGACACGCGCAGCTATTCAGAGGAAGTTCAGGCGATGCTCGCAACCCGCATGCGCGAAATCAGCGAAGGCATCTGCCATGCGCACGGAGCTGAATGCGCGTTCGACTACACGCACGAATTTGCGCCTACCGTGAACTCACCGGAATATCTGGATCTCGCCGTGAGGGCGGCCCGCAACATAGCCGGTGCGGACAACGTCGACGCCAGCGTACAACCCATGATGATTTCCGAGGATTTCGGCGCATTTCTTCAGGCAGTGCCAGGCAACTTCGTCTTCATCGGCAACGGAGACACCGGCAAGGAAGGCGGTACTCCGCTCCACAACGCTACCTACGACTTCAACGACGAGATACTGCTCACCGGTGCGCAATACTTTGCAGAGCTCGCGCGGCTCGCCCTGCCTCTTTCCTGAGTGCTATCCGCTGCGAGCCCCGGGCCTGGCCGCCTGATCGAAGGCCGGCCCGGCTCCAACGTGGTTGGCTTCGCAGAAGTATCGAGCAGAAACGAACCACGGCGGAAAATGGCAATTCCTACGCCAAGCGGAAATCCCACAGCACATCGAGCACGTGTTGGGTCGCACGTTCGACGTACCCCGCACGATGCGCAACGCCAAGGCGACGCCACAACGCAGGGCGCAACGCACGCATCGCAATGCGCTGATCGGGCAATGGCGTAGTGGCCTCATGAGGCAGCAGCGCTGCGCCGTAACCTGCCGCGACCAGACTCTTGATTGCGTCGTTGTAGTTGAGCTGAATGCGCGGTACCGGATGGTGACCGCCAGTCGCAAACCATTCCGCAGTCAGGCGCGAGAGACGCGTGGTGGTGTCATTGAGAATCAGAGGCTGAGCCGCGAGCCACTCGGGCGTAATGCGAGCCGGGCACCGCCAATGTGCCGGCACGAAAGCCATGACGGGATCGCGCCGCCAGGGCTTTATGACGAGTCCGGCCACCGGGGACTGAGGCAGCGCAACCAGCCCGACATCCAGCGTTCCATCGGCCAGCCGGGTTAGCGTTTCGTGCGAAGTGAGTACCGCAACCTGAATATCGATAGCGGGATGGTGTTGGCGCAGCACCTCGAGCGCTTGCGGCAACAGGTGCGCGATCGCGCCGGTCGATGCCCCGAGTCGCACGCGTCCGGCAAGCCCTTGCACCTGGCGGTGAACGTCGTCCAACGCCTGCTCCGCGTCAGCCAGCAGGCGACGCGCGCGCCCGATCAACATCTCGCCTATCGCCGACGGTCGAACATGTCCGCGCTTGCGTGACAGGAGCGGCGCCCCAATGCGGTCTTCCAGTTCGGCGATGTGCAGGCTGACCGTTGGCGGCGCCAGATGCAGCGCACGCGCCGCCTCGGCAAAGGAGCCACGGTCGGCAATCGCGACCAGGGTGCGCAAACGGTCCAGGCTGATCTCTCGCATGTCGACGTCCAGATTCAGAAAAGCTGAATGTTAGCGTTGTGAAATTCAACTTTCACTATTCTAGCGCTGCGCGGAAGATAGCGACTCACTCTACTTGTCATGCCCCAGTCACCGGAGTATTTCGCGCATGAGCTCTCCTGTTGTTTTCATCGACGGCGACCAAGGCACCACCGGGTTGCAAATCCATGAACGGCTTCGCGACCGAAGCGACCTGAAACTAATCACGCTTCCCGCTGCGGAACGCAAGGATCCGAAGCGTCGCGCCGAGGCCATCAACGCCTGCGACATTGCGATCCTCTGTCTACCCGACAACGCCGCGCGAGAGGCGGTGGCTGCCATCGTCAATCCTGCAGTCAGGGTAATCGACGCAAGCTCTGCCCACCGCACGCAGCCCGACTGGACATACGGTTTTCCGGAGATGACCCAGGGACAGGCGCAACGCGTCGCAAACGCACGCCGGGTCACCAATCCTGGTTGCTATCCGACCGGTGCGATTGGCCTGCTGCGTCCCCTGCTGCAAGCCGGGCTCTTACCGGACAGCTATCCGGTCAGCATTCACGCGGTGTCAGGCTATTCCGGACGCGGACGTGCCGGCGTGGAGGAGTATGAGCGGCCGGGCGCCGTCAACGCGTCTTCCTATCAGGTCTATGGCCTGGAACTCGCCCATAAGCACACGCCGGAGATCCAGCAACACGCCGGGCTCGCGCAACGGCCCATCTTCGTCCCTGCGTATGGTGCGTTCCGCCAGGGCATCGTGCTGACCGTGCCTCTCGCGTTGCGGCTACTGGCGCCCGGCGTGGATGGCGGCGCCTTACACGCATGCCTCGCGCGGCACTATGCCGAGGCGGCCCACGTGCAGGTCTTGCCGCTGGAGGACTCGTGCGTCCTGAAGCACCTGGACCCACAAGTGCTGAACGGTACGAACGACATGCGCCTGAGCGTCTTTCCCAACACGGAGCACGGGCACGTGCTGTTATCCGCGGTTTTCGACAATCTCGGCAAAGGCGCATCGGGCGCTGCGGTTCAGAACCTGAATCTGATGCTCACGCAGCAATAGTGGCGAGCCGCTTGAGCTAACCACGATCGGCCATACGCCGGGCGGCGGAGCAAGGGTTCTGTCCGCTCCAGCCAGAAGGAGCGATCATCCCGTATGGCACACGGCCCGGTTTTCGCCAATAATGGCCCCACATCCACTACTGGACGAGGGCAGCCATGCGCTACAGCCCCGACGCCATCCGCACCATTGCCCTGGTCGGGCATGCTGGATGCGGTAAGACATCGCTAGTCGAAGCGCTGCTGCACCGGGGCGGCGCGCTCCACGCGCCCGGCAGCGTGGAGCGCGGCACCACGGTTTGCGATTTCGACCCGCTCGAACGCAAGTATCACCACTCGCTGAGTTCCTCCCTCGCCCACCTGCACTACCTGGATACCCGTATTTATCTGCTGGATACGCCGGGGTATCCGGATTTTTCCGGGCTGTCGATCAGTGCCCTGCCTGCAGTGGAGACCGCCGCGATTGTCATCAATGCGCAGACCGGCATCGAAATGACCGCCCGGCGCATGATGGCGTGGGCGCAGGAACGCAAGCTCTGCAGAATGATCGTCGTGAATGGCATCGACGGCGAAAAGGTCGATCTCCCGGGGCTGCTCGCGCAAATTCAGGAGGCCTTCGGCAAGGAATGCCTGCCCATCAACCTGCCGGCACAGCGCGGTCACCAGGTGGTGGACTGTTTTTTCAACCCGGCCGGCGAATCCGATTTTCTTTCCGTTGCGGCTGCGCACAATGCGCTGGTCGATCAGGTGGTCGAGATCGACCCAGCCTTGATGGAGCTCTACCTGGAGCAAGGCGAGGCCATCAGCCCGGAGCAGTTGCACGAGCCCTTCGAACGGGCGCTGCGCGAAGGCCATCTGGTGCCGGTTTGCTTTACGTCGGCGGCCAACGGCGCCGGCATTGCGGAACTGCTCGACGTATTCGTCCGGCTGCTGCCCAATCCGATGGAAGGCAACCCGCCGCTCTTCTGCCGCGATGCCGGCAACGGCCAGCAAGTCGTGCGTGCCGAGCCGGACGCCGACAAGCATGTATTGGCGCATGTCTTCAAGATCGTCGTGGACCCTTATATCGGCAAAATGGCCGTGTTTCGTATCCATCAGGGCACGATCAGGCGAGACAGCCAACTCTATATCGGCGATGCGCGCCAGCCGTTCCGGGTCGCCCATCTCATGATGCTGCAGGGCAAGGAACACGTGGACGTCCCGCAGGCCGGTCCAGGCGATATCTGCGCTACGGCCAAGGTCGACGAGATCGGCTTCGATGCCGTGCTGCACGACGCCCCCGAGGACGGCAACATCCACCTGACCCCGCTCGATTTCCCCACGCCCATCTACGGGCTGGCAATTGAACCTGCGCGCCGCGGCAACGAGCAGCGTCTCTGGGAAGTCCTGCAAAAACTGAGTGCGGAAGATCCTTGCCTGATCATCGAGCACCCGGTCAGCACCAACGAGACCGTGGTCCGAGGTCTGGGCGAGTTGCATCTACGCCTCATGCTGGAACGCCTATCCGAGCAATACAAGCTCGAGGTCATCACGCGGCCGCCTAAGATCGCCTATCGGGAAACCATCGGTGCGAGAGCCGAGGGCCATTGTCGCCACAAGAAACAGACCGGTGGCGCCGGGCAATTCGGCGAAGTGATGTTGCGCGTGGAGCCCCTGCCGCGCGGCGCGGGTTTCGAGTTCGTCGACGCGGTCAAGGGCGGCGCCATCCCCGGCCAGTTCATGCCCGCGGTGGAAAAAGGCGTGTTGCAGGTGATCGACAGCGGACCGCTCGCCGGCTTCCCGATGCAGGATGTGCGCGTCACCGTGTTCGACGGCAAGAGCCATCCTGTCGATTCCAAGGAGGTGGCATTCGTCTCCGCCGGGCGCAAGGCCTTCATCGATGCAGTGCTGAAAGCCCGGCCCGTGCTGCTCGAACCCATCGTGGACATCGAGGTGATGACGCCTGAAGGCGCGATGGGCGACATCATCGGCGACCTGTCCGCCAAGCGCGGGCAGGTGCATGGCACCCGCACGGTCGCCGGCAATGCCGTGGTGGTTGCCGGGCAGGTGCCATTGTCCGAACTCAACGACTATCAGTCACGGCTCAACGCCATCGCCGGCGGCCACGGTCACTACAATATCCAGCTCAGCCACTACGATCCGGTGTCTCCCGCCCAGCAGGAACGGCTGGCGTCGCAGTACAAAAAACAGGGGGACGGCGCGGCGCCTTGAATGGCATGCCGGATACGGGTATGGCTAGCCTGCCGTCTGCAGATCAGCCTCTTCATCCAATGCAGCCAGCGAGTCATCTATGCCTAGCTGCTGGCGTGCTTTTTCCCAATAGTCCTGAGAACGGCCCTCGGGACTTCCTTCGTTCTCCCAAAGGTAGAACGCGAGCGTACGAATTTGCTCCTCGGTAACAGGTACATCCATTTTCAATCTCCAGAAAAGTACTTTCAGTGGCTTAAGAGCGATGTCGCCATCGTCAACTCGGCCGGCAGTTCGAAAGAAAGCCACAGCGCATGGCCGCCTTCCGTATTGCAAACAACCCGTTCACGTGTGCTCCGCGCAAACGGCTAATGTCTTTGCGGGTGACGGCTGTTTGCTGCAATTCGCGCGACCATCGGCACCAGGCGAGGGTTGAGCACCGGAACAGAACCATCACGATGTTCGGCCCGAGCAACGATTGCATCAATCGTGACTCGTGCAACCGCGCGTTGTGCCCGTCTGGCGAACTGTCTCATACGGCGATCGCTCACCGGATGCCGCGCCCATACCAGCGCTGCGAACCAACCGATAACCGTCCATCCGAGCAGGATATTCACCATGGTCACCGCAAAGGCGTCTTCGCGTTCTCTTGCGTCTGCGATCATTGCGGGCACCAGATAGAGCATCAGCGCCCCCAGGAACACTGCACCCTCGATCATCTTCAACATTTCGACACCCCGTTACGGCTTCTCTCACTTGTGTTCAGTTTAGGCCGCACCTATCTTTTTTTCATGCCGATAGCGTGAATTCACTATTGCTACGGATCGAACAATGAGAGCCGGGTTTGTGGCGTGTCCGGGGTGCTGGTCGCGAGCATCGCAGTGGCCGCGATTGCTGCCTGCTGGTCGCTTTTGCGCTTCACATTTGGCCTGCTCAAGCCGCAGCCGATGCTGGTCGAGACGGTCGCGCTCTCACGGGACGTGCAACCCGAGTTGCACGCGTTCGTGGACGACATGGTGACCCAGGCTCACCCGGTCGATACGCACCCACCGCTGTCCCAGAGACTAGATAATCCTGGAACCTCGCTGGATGCGGCCGACGTAAGCGATATTGCGTTGCCGATCGAGTCTTCCATTGATCTCGTTCGCATACCTGAGGAAATCGAAAAAACAGCTCTCGGTGCTCGAGGCACAATGGCTCGTGGCCATTCACGCTGTGGTCGTTCCCCAAACCGAATAAGCCAGTCAAAAAACGTCAGCGGGCGCGCGTGGTGTGATTGCCGCCGCGCCAACTTGCGCTCAGGTCCGTCGGCGGCACGCGGCTGGCTCTATCGAACCGGCCGAGCGTCGACTGGAGCCGGCCGTTGAGCCCGCGCGGGGTGGAATAGTTTCTGATTAACCGAGCGCTTTGCGGGCGACGCGGCACGCTGCCAGGTCCCATGCCGCGCATCCGACACTCTTGAAGAAAACCGGCGCATCGGGCCTCAGTTGGCCTTGAATCGCTTGCGCCAACGAACCTGCCCGGTTCCAGTCAAAATTGGCCTGAATAAGGTCGCCTGCCTCATGCTTTGCGCCAACCGGGTCGTCCACCACGACGAAACTGCCATCGACGACCTGCTTGCTGATTTCAGCAGCGTCCGGCGTGAATGCGCCTACACCGATTACCAGGCGGCCAGCGCGCACTGCTTCGTTATACACAGGCCTCTTGCTCGTCGTCACGGTAACGACTACGTCGACGGATTCCGGAATCTCGCCCTGCAAGGCTTCAAGCCTGGGGGCGAGCGCCTTCTGACGCGCAACAAAGCTTCGCGTATCGTCGTCAGAGATGCCCTTCGACAGGATTCGCGCATCGGGAAAGAGTGTGGCGAACGCTTCGACGTGGTTGGACGCCTGCTTGCCGGTACCGATGACCAGGATTTCCCTGAGCGGGCCGTTCGCAAGCGTCATTGCGCCCAGCGCGGAGACGGCGGCAGTCCGTCGGCCAGTCACGGTTGGGCCGTCCAGAACGAACATCGTCTCGCCGGTAAGCGAGTCACACGCGATGACCTGCCCGTTGATGGTCGGCAAATTTCGCGCAACGTTGCCGGGACAGACGTTCACGAGCTTATGGATTGCAATGTCTTCGGCGCTCGCCGGCATGGAGAGCATCAGCCCGCCGTGCTGCAACGGTATGGCAAGGCGCTCGGGGCTCGCGATCCGTCCGACTCCATACTCGACAATCGTCTCGCGCAGAACGTCCACGAGCGTGGCGTATTCGAGAAGCGAAGCCGTCGTCCCGGCATCAAAGGTCGTCTTGTCTGCGTTCATGCTTTTCCCACGGAGAGGTTGAAAATTCACGGTGGACACCAAGGTTCGTGCTGAAAACTGATGGACCGAATTTAAACCACATGTGGTTCTTTAACAATCCAAAACAGACAATATCAATGATTTTTGGTTTTTTATGTGCTCCACCATGGCTATAGGGAACACCCTGAAGCAGACAGCCTCTTCGATGTGGTCTGTTGGCCTTGCTCAAGTGGTATATTTGGAACCACCTATCTCTCCGTCCTCCTCCCAATATGGCGTCCCCCCTGGCCGAGTTTTCCCGGAACTTCCGCCCGCTTCAGATTTACGAGCAGGTCTCTGAAAAAATCAGGGCCGAAATCCGCGCGGGACGGTTTGTGCCCGATGCGCGACTGCCCTCGGAGCGTGAGCTCGCGTCCCTTTTCGGTGTGGGGCGGCCCGCTGTACGCGAAGCAATCGGCGCCCTTCAGAACGAAGGACTCGTCATCACACGTAGAAACTCCGGTACGTACGTCGCGGGCAACGCACCCGAAGTGCTGGCGAGGAACGTGGAGGTAGCGCAAGCGCCGGACGGCCAGTTGCAGTCCGACTACAGCCCTTCAGCCACGCTCGACGTTCGTCTGATACTGGAGCCGGCAATCGCGCGCCGGGCTGCCGCAAATAAAAAGCGCGACAAACTCGCAGAGCACTATCTCTCGCAGATGGAAACGCTCACCGACGTGTCCGACCCGGAACAGCGTGCGCTCTGGAACAACAGCGACCGCCTCTTTCATCGGCAACTTGCCCTGATGACAGGTGATGCGCTGCTGGCAAGAATCGCAGAAGAAATCGCGGAGACAATGGACCAATCCCTGTGGAAACGGATAAAGGATGACGGGATATTCGACCCGCAGCGCATCCGTCTCTACGTTGCCGAGCATCGACTCATCTATGAGGCAATCGTTACGGGTGATGCAGATGCCGCGGCGTTTTACGTCGAACAGCACATCCATCGTGTAAAGCGCGACATCACGCCAACGTAATCGCGTCACAGGCAGTGCTTGCCGTAGCGTTATCGTGGCGCGCTCTCTTTTCCGTCTCGCCTCAAAAAAGGCGCGCAATCAGATCGATTGCGCGCCAACTGGTACAACAAGAGAAATTACAACCTCAACAACACCTGCAGGGCGATGAGCACAGCATCTTCTGCGAATGCTCAAACAAGAACCGCCTCGCGTCATTCACTTGTCACGTAGACGCTTCGCCTCAACCGTCATCGCGAAGCGTGGGCGAAATGCCGTCAATCCCCACTCGCCATCAGTTCATTTGACTACCGTCATCTGACCGTTCTTAAACGAGAACACAGTCGTAGGCGCGTTGTTCAGGTCACCGACCTTGTCGAAGGCATACGTTGCAGCGACGCCCTTGAAGTTCGCGTTGCGTAGCGCCTGCACGAGCTTGACCGGGTCAGTGGTCTGCGCGGAGGAAATCACATTGGCCAGTAGCATCATGCCGTCGTAATACGTGATGCCATAGGCCTGCGGTTCGGTTTTGAACCGCGCCTTGTAGCGGGCGATGTAGTCTCGTCCTTCCGCCGTACCGTCAAGGCCCGAACCGCTCATCGAGCAGTAAGCATTTTCGGCAGCCGCACCCGCAACCTTTGCCATGTCGTCAGCACAGATGCCGTCACCGCCGAGCAGCTTGGCTCGCACTCCGCGGGCAACCATTTGCTTCGCCATCGGCGCGCCTTGGGGTACGTAGCCGCCGAAGAAAATGACGTCGGGATTCTTGCCCTTGATTGTCGTCAGAATGCCGAGAAAGTCAGTTGCCGACGAATTGGTGAACTCGCGGTCCACGACCTGCAAACCCATCGACTTCGCCTTCGCGACAAATTCGTCCGCGAGGCCCTGACCATACGCAGTCCGGTCGTCGATAACCGCAGCGGTCCTCGCATGCAGTTTCTCGACGGCAAAGGTTGCCATCGAAGAACCGAGTACAGAATCACTTGCGCCGGTACGGAAGATGTTGTCGTAACCCAGTTTCGTCAGTTGAGGATTCGATGCGACTGTGAGCATCGGAATATGCGCCCCACTCGTCAAACGGCCAACCGGAATCGCAACGCCGGAGTTCTGCGGGCCGAGAAATGCGATGGGCTGCTGGTCAATCAGACGTTGGGCAACCTGGACACCCGTTTTCGGGTCGGCCTGATCGTCTTCAGACAGTACTGCGAATTTCACTGCCTGCCCGTTCACCTTAATCGGCTTCTGATTGAGCATCTCAACGGCCAGACGAAGACCGTTCTCATCATCCTTGCCGCTGACGGCCTGGGGACCGGTCAATGGTCCGGAAAGCGCGATTTTTACGACCTGGTCAGCGTGTGCAGCACCAATTGACATGCCGCTCAGCAGCAGCGTAGTGATTACGGCCTTAAGTTTCATTAGGTATCCTTATCCAAGACTCGCCCTTGCGCGAGCAATGTTGGTCATCACATCTCAGTTTTTCTGCCGATTGCTACGCAATACAACTTCAACGGGGTTACAGCGAAAATCGACTCGCAACCTGAATAAGTGCCCCGGACATGGATATGTGCCCGGGTCACCCGGCACGCGCACCGCGCCTAGCGAGAGTCAAGATAAACTCTTGCCCCGCCCTCCCCGCCGACAGCCTCAATACGCAGAGGACCCGGTGCGGAAACGACCTCATCAAAAGCAACGGGTCCCAGACAGACAACCGGTACATTGAGGTTGTAGAGTTCGGCCGCAACGATTGCACCAATCGAGATAATGAGGTCGCGCTCCCTGAGCACGATACCGAGAGGGCCGGTGCCATTGCGAATTGCCTCAGCGAGCACACTGCTGCTCGAGCTCGAGCCTTTTGCGTGGGCCATCACCATAATCTTGCCGGCAAGGCTTTCGCCGACCAGTGGATGGGTACGGTCAATAATCTTGCCCGCTTCTGAGTCGTAGCCGCCCCAAAAGCTCAGGGGTTTGTCGAGCACGATCTTTTCAGACTGCGCCGTGCCTGCCACCAGGACATCACCGACGAGAATCCGGCCTGCAGTTGCCGCTTTTGCGGAACCCGAAACATCCTCGGAATGCTTAGTCATTGAAACGTACCTTCCCATCAAAAGCCGATTGCACGCATTCGTTCATGCTTCCGTACGCCACAGTCACGCCGATGTTCGCCGGCGCATACGAAGCCCATTTTCCTGAGTTGGTCATCACGAGCCCAGTCAGTTTCTTCATGACAGGCGTGATGTAGGTACATGTATCGACAACAATCTGAATACCTCGCTCCTCGAACTTGCGCGCAAGGCCCATTTCATCCAGCTGCCAGAGAATGAAGCGGCTTGTATTCACGTAGAAGTCTGTCCTGGACTTACCCTCGAACCGGTCGAGGATCTCCGAGAGCCGCAGAAACTCTGAAACTGAAAAGTGAGGCGTACCCAGCGAAACCGCGACCAGCTCGTCGCCCTCGCGGCCGCTGTTGAGGTTGCACCTGATTTCGTTGAGCTCGGAGAGGGAGACGTCGACCGTCTTCAATGGGGCATGTCCCTGCAGCGCAGCTTCCAGTGTCGGCGCCTCGGGTGTAATGCCGACTGCGTGAAAGAGCGCGACCGCGCCGCTGGAAGCCGCCGCAGCACCCAGCGCCTTCAGTTCGTCTTCGCTTGTGTCGCTCGGCAGGCCAACCAGCACGGGGACGATCGCGCCCGCAACCTTGCCGACCAGAAGTCCAAGCGCCGCGAAGTAGATATCGCGCGAGGACCGGCTTGCAAAGTCTTCGACATTGAAAACAATCTGACCCGCGCGGTTTGCCTCAACGTGCAGCCCAGCATACGGCGCGCGCCCCGTGATAGCTGCAGCCAGATCGAGAAAATCGCCGTAGCGGCTAGTTCTTGCGCCGAGCACCGAGTTCGCGAAGACAATCGCATTGGATTCAGCCCATGCGATCTGTTCTCCCTTTGCAGGCCTGTTCTTCAACTGATACGGCGCGCATGTGAAGCTCGACTCGCAGCCCAGCTCAATATGCGCGTCCATCAGCCGCTGCGCGTCGCGCTGAATCGAACGGTCGCCGTGATAGAGCTCGGGATGAATCAAATCGAGCGAGCCCACGTTCAGGGTGGTCGGCACCGCCACTTTTGCTCCGGCCGCAACGAACAGTTCGACGAAGTCGAGACTCGTTTGCCCGTGGTAAAGACAGCCATCGATATGCGCCGAGCTGATGTCAATCAGATGCGGTGCCGACATGACGTCAGCCGTGCGCGTCACAATCCGCATCGCGCGCGCCGCGCCTTGTCCAAGCTCCCCATTCAACATCGCCTCATCGCGCTCGCTTAACTGCAACATCGGGTGTTCCTCTTAAGTCGTCACGGGCTTCGTTCCGAAGCATCTGGGCACAAATGTACAACTGGAACGAAAAACTGTCCATACTGGTAATTATCTAGGCCAATTTTCTCTGAAATAGCACTCAATTTCCCTCGCACCAAGGAATAGCAATCACTCTCCAGCCAAATTTGGATCAAACACACACCAATTCGAGGCGATTTCGGATCAGTGATGCATGGTAGCCAGCCAGATGCGCAAGATCGGTGACCCAACCTGTCTCTGGAACATTCCCAGCGCGCTCTGCCATGAATGCGATGGCAAAAGCATCGCTGTTTAGCGGTTCGCGAGAGCTGGGTTGCTTGCTGCGTGCAGAACCGAAGCACCTCTTTCCACGGGTATACCCTGCCAATCCAGTGGTTCTTAAATATATCCAATAATTTTGCAATTTGGTACGCTGTGGTTCATGGATGGCGCAGAACAGCGTATCAAAGGGCTAAATTGCGCATCCAATGACCAAAAACCAACCACCTGACGGTTAGCGTGGTTGCCACGACACCACCTCGGGTCTCGGCCTGAGTAGACCAACTGGAGCGTTCTTCGTGAACACAACCAGAACGACCGCCGACCCGGCGATGGCTGCCGGCAAGGCCGACAAGGGCAAAGCAGTCGCCGCCACTGTCATCGGCACGGCGCTGGAAGTCTTTGACTTCTCCAGCTACAGCTTCTTCTCGGTGACGATCGGGAAGCTGTTTTTCCCGACTCACGACCCAGTCCTCTCACTGTTGCTCGCCGCCCTTACATTCGGCGTGGGCTTCTTCATACGGCCCCTTGGCGGCATTGTTCTGGGTATTTACGGCGACCGGGTTGGCCGCAAGCAGGCCTTGTCTCTCTCGATCATGCTGATGGCACTCGGAATTGCCATCGTCGCATGCGCGCCAACGTACCAGCAGATTGGTGTCGGCGCGACGATTCTGCTGGTGGTGGGCCGCCTTATTCAGGGCTTCGCGCACGGTGGCGAAATGGGTACGGCCGCAACGTTTCTCTCCGAGTATGCTCCGGCAAACTCTCGTGGTCTCTACGCGAGCTATATCCAATCGAGCATTGGCTTTGCCGTGCTCGCCGGGGCCGCCGTTGGCGTTTTCATTTCTTCCGAACTGAGTCCAGAAGCGCTGGAATCCTGGGGTTGGCGCATCCCGTTCGCTCTTGGTCTGCTGATTGGACCGGTCGGCTGGTTCATCCGTCGTGGACTCGACGAAACGCCGACCTTCAAGCACGCGGCCAAGTCCAACACGCCGCTGCGCGAGGTAATTCGCGAGTATCCGCGCCAGACATTCGCAACCATTTCACTCGTCATCCTGTGGACTGTGTGTACCTATGTGCTGCTGTATTACATGCCGACTTTCGTCGTGAAGTCACTGGGCTTGCCGCAGGGTCTCGGCTTCCGCGCAGGGCTCATAGGCGGCGCCGTCATTCTGGTGGCCTCACCCATGTTCGGGTGGCTGTCGGACCGCATCGGACGCCGATTCATCGTTGCAAGTTCGGCGTTGCTGATTGGGGTGCTCGCGTTTCCGATGTTCGCCTACATTGTGCGCAGTCCTTCGTTGACCTCGCTGGTCATCTTTCAACTCGTCTTCGGGGTGCTCATCTCGGCATACACGGCGCCAATTCTCGCTGTCTTCGCGGAGATGTTTCCAAGCCGCGTGCGCTCGACTGGCTTATCCCTCGCTTACAACGTCGCGGTGACCATTTTTGGCGGCTTTGCGACGTTTGTCATCACGCTCCTTATTGCCTGGTCCGGAAGCAAGTTGGCACCGGCCGGCTATGTCGCCTTCGCCGCATTGCTGAGCTTCCTTGGCGCGATGGTCTACCCCAAACCTCTGGACGACTTCTGACACAACTTGCGCCACGCCACGCCACGCCGCGAACGCACACGCACACGCACACGCGCGGCATAGCAGATTCTCGCAGCGCGAAACCCGTCGAAGCCGGATTCTCTTCCGCTTCGACGTTTCGCCTTTTTGAAAGAGGAAACGATGCTTACACTTTTGAAGAGCGGCCGGATTGTCGACGTCAACCACAACGAAGACGACCAGCCTTACGATGTTCTGATTGAAGACGGGGTTGTCCGGGAAGTCGCGGCAAACATCAAGCCTGGCTCGCAGGCGAAGGTCCTGAACATCAAGGGCAAGACGTTGATGCCAGGGCTGATTGATTGCCACGTCCACGTCATGGCAAGCATGGCCAACCTGGGCGCAAACGCGAAGCTCCCCAACGCTTTCGCGTTGTTCCGCGCGGTACCAATTCTGCGCGGAATGTTGGAGCGAGGTTTCACAAGCGTTCGCGATGCAGGCGGCGCCGACTACGCGCTTGCGCAAGCAGTGGAGACCGGGCTTGCTGAAGGCCCTCGTCTTTTCACCTCAGGCAAGGCTCTCTCCCAGACCGGCGGCCACGCAGACTTTCGTGTCCGGCTGGATCACGGCCCCGACAACTGTCCCTGCTCACAGTACTACGGTGCGATTGGCCGCATCGTGGATGGTGTCGACGACATTCGCCGCGCGATCCGGCAGGAAATCCGTCAAGGCGCAACGCAAATCAAGATCATGGCGTCCGGCGGCGTCTCGTCTCCAACAGATCCGATTGGCAATCTGCAATTCTCCGAGGACGAGATTCGCGCCGCTGTCGCGGAAGCTCGTCAACACCAGACATACGTCATGGCGCATGCCTACACGGCTCAAGCAATCAAGCGCGCTGTCGAGCTCGGTGTTCGCACGATTGAGCACGGCAACCTCGTCGACGACGATGCCGCCAACGTGATGGCACAGCGAGGTGCTTTCGTCGTGCCGACCCTGATTACCTACGAAGCCTGCAGAACCGATGGCGCTGAAGCTGGTTTTCCGCCGGATTCCCTTGTGAAGAACGCCGCGGTACTGCAAAAGGGTCTGGACTCGCTGGAAATCTACAAGCGCAACAAGGTGAAGATGGCGTACGGTTCCGACCTGTTGGGTACGATGCATCAACGCCAGAGCGAAGAGCTGATGTTGCGCACACGCGCATTTTCGGCCTACGAAGTTATCTGTCAGGCGACGTCCGTGGCGGCAGAAGTTTTGAACAGGACGGGCGAGCTAGGCGTGGTGGCGCCGGGCGCCGTCGCCGATCTGCTGGTCGTCGATGGCGACCCGTTGAAAAACATAGGTCTGCTGGGTGAGCAAGGGCGCCATCTGGACCTCATCATGAAGCAGGGGCAGCTTTTCAAAAACCGTCTTGTGGACTGAAACGCCGAGGCCAACCGGTGCAACTCGATTGACCCAGGTGTGCCTCACGTCAGTCCGTCAGTCACCCGAGGCCTGAAATTACCGCGCCCGTCACGGACTTCTGAAAGTGATGGTTGGCGAACCGCAAGCCGAGGAAGCCGTCCGTCGCGGCAAAGCTCGAAAGACAGGGCGCCAGTCCGGAATGTGTAAAGCATAAGCGGAGTGGCGTCTTTGTTGATTGCGCGCTGAGAGTGTGCCCAGCGTTGAAACCGTAGCAGAAACCGCGTGAAACTTTATCCGGCATCAAGCTGCCAAATAACCATTGGCGACTCGGACATTCAGGTATGGCAAGCGTGCTGTTGGTGGACGACGACGCGGAAACCCTTGCAGCATGGGAGGCGAACTGCATCGCAGACGGATTCGAAGTCAGAAGCGCGAGTGACGGCGAATCGGCATTGGCCATGTTCATCGAATCCCCCGTCGATATCGTGGTCGCCGACTGGCGCATGCCGGTAATGTCGGGGAGCGAACTGTGTCACCGCTTGCGCACCCTCCCCGGTCTGGCCGACGTTGCTTTCATACTGGTTTCCGGAGAACCGAGTCCGCCCGCCTTCGTTAGTTACGATGGGTTCCTTCGCAAGCCCGTAGATGGGGCAATGTTACTGACCACAATGCGGCGACTGCTGGTGGATAACGTCAAGCATCGGCAATTACAGCGCGGCGGATCCACGTAGTTAAGAGGCGGTCTTTGCACCCGGACGGCAACACCCGCCAGAAGCGCTTGTTGAAGAAGAAAACAGCGGTTCCCGGCTCAGTCCGTCTGAACGAACTCGATGATCGCATTGCCGGCTGAGTCCGGCGTTACCGCAATTCCTTTGCTGGTTCGAACATAGCTGACGCCGTTCTCCCCCAAGACCTGTTCGGTCACTGCAATGTCGCGAACCCGCACTTGCAAAGCGATGCCATGCGGTTTCTCCGTGTAACTGACCGGCAGACCGACGGTCGAAAACCGCGCCGCTGCCTGTTCCGGTGTAAGCGCGACCACCTTGCCGCAGCCCGTATCAGCCTCGACGTGCCCGTCGACTCGGGTTGTTTGCTTCGCGCCAAAGAGCTTCGACCATCTATCCTCCAGAGAACCCAGTTCGGCAGCGACGTACACGACCTCCAGGACGGCGTTGGCCCCGTTTGGGTGATTCTGCCAATCCTTGCGCCAGATGAACTCCGGTCGATGCTGCTGACACAGGAAGTTCGACACATCGCCCAACCCGGTGTCCATCACCATTCCGAGTGACACGACCGCTTCGTCCGGGGTGCCGTCGGCTTTGGTCAGCTTGCGGCGAAAATCGACGCGTTGCTGTGTTGGCAAACCGCTCGCCTTCACCGCGGCAAAGTCGCCTTCGATATCCTTGCTATGCAGCGCGACGAGTCCCAGTCCTTCGGAGCGCGCCAGAAACTCACCCAGGGTGCGGCCGTAGCAAAACCCGTCAACTTCACCCGTGCCGAACTTCGAGGGGTCGTCAATACCGATGAGCTCGATGAAGTTGTTCTCGAACATCATCAACGTCAGCACCGAACCCCACGGGTGATAAGAGATCGGACTCGGCGAGAAACCGAGGCGAATGAACTTCTCGACCGCCTCGGGATGGTTTCGAACGGAAATCACGGGGTGGTCAATCCCAAGCCGATGCTGGTCTGGAGGAATCATTCGCTAGTCCTTTATGGATGGGGCGGTTATAGCGGCATAGGTGCCGGAAACCGGCTTGATGACCTTTGCTGGAACACCAGCGGCAATCATGCCCGCGGGAATAGACGTACGAACGAGGCTGCCGGCAGCAATGACCGCACCTTCGCCAATTTCAATGTTTCCCAGTATCGTCGCGTTGGCCGCGAGCGTGGCGCCCCGCCGCACTTTCGGATGCCGGTCGCCTGCTTCGGCGAAGGTGCTGCCCAGCGTGACGCCATGCCAGATGCTGACACCGTCTTCGACCACCGCCGTCTCGCCGATGACGATGCCCATTGCGTGGTCCACGAAGAGACCTTTGCCGATGCGCGCAGCAGGATGGATATCGACGTTATATGACTTGGCGCACCAGTTCTGCAGCAACACGGCGAATGTCTTCTCGCCCGCTGCCCAGTATGCGTGCGCAATGCGGTGAAACTGAATGGCGTGGACACCGCGGAACGACAGGAACGCAGTCAGCGCATTCGGGCACGCGGGGTTTGAGGACGAAATCCTGGCGATATCGGCTGCCGCGCCGATCTCAAGCGCCCGCTGTCTGCTAAGCGCGCCGAACTCCTCGGCGAAGTCGGGCAAAGCGCTGTCGACGCGCATGAGTTCCGCCGCCAGAAGAGACGCGAACGCCTCACCCAGCGTCTCGTGCTTTAGCACAGCCGCGTCGAAGTACCGTCGCAACATCGGCCGCAGCGTTGCTTCGCGCTCCGCTTCGGTACGAACTGTCTCCCACAGTTCCTGGGCTTCAATGGTGGTCACGCCTTGCCTCCTTTTTGTGAGAGTCTGCGATGTCCAAAAAGAACAGCAAGTGCCGTCGAATCAGAGATTTGTTCTGAAAATTAGATGGCTGAGTGCGCGGTGCCTGCCTTCGTGGATAGCGTCTCCCAGTCCTCTTCTGTTGGCAGCCGCCCGGCCGCGCATCGCACCTCAGCGGAAAGCACCCATCTGCGAGGTCATCATCTGAAGCATCTTGTTCGATGCGACCGACAGCTTGCGCCCAACGCGCGTGACCAGGTGAGCTTCCGCATTCTGGAAGATCGGATGGTCGATTTCGATTGCGTGAAGTTCGCCCGCAGCCATTTCAGTCGTGACCGCAAATGCCGGCAGCACGACAACGCCGAGGCCAGACCTTGCGAACTGCTTCAGGATGCTGATGGAGTTCGTCGTCACGACCGGGTCCAGGCGAATTTTCTCGGCAAACTCGACGGCCTGCAGCATTTGCCGGGTTCCGTAGGTCGGATGTGTCGCAGCGATCGGATAAGCCGCCAGCTCCTGCACGGTCATTGCTTTCTGTTTGCTCGAGCGCCGGAAGTGAGGACCGACGATGGCCATCATAGGCTGGCGCTTGAAAGCGCGCGCAACCAGCTTGGGTTCGGCAGGCGGGTTGTACACGAGACCGATTTCCCCCTCGTCCTCCGAGATTCGCCGCACTACGTCATTAGTGCTGCCGAGGTCGAGATTGACCTTGATGCCTGGATACAGCTTGCAGAATTGCTGCATCGGGCCCGCCAGAACGTCCGACACGAAGCCCTCCCCGAGCACGACACTCACGTGGCCGGTTCGAAGTCCGCGCAGCCCCTGCAATCGCGAGATCAGGTCGTCCTTGTGCGCAAGCTGCTCGCGGAAATACTCGATCAGGTATTCGCCCGCTTCCGTCGGCTTGACGCCGCGGGCATGGCGTTCGATCAAAGTCGCGTCGAGCTCCGACTCGAGCAAGCCAATCTGCCGGCTCACCGCCGAAGGCGCCACGTTCAGCCAGTCCGCAGCAGCGCGAATGGTTCCGCATCGAACCGCCTCGAAAAAATAGACGATTCGGCTTTCTGTAAGGTTGTCTGCCATAGCTCCCTGTTCGAAAAAACAGAACGATTCCAATATTGGCGTTGATTGATTATAGGGGCGCAAAAGCTGACTATGGCCACTCCAAAACCGCAAACGGCCGCAAATGGATACCTCTATTCGGCCGGCGGTGTCATTGCAACGGAGTGCACTTATGAAGACAGTTGGTGTCATCGGACTTGGAAACATGGGGCGCGGCATGGCCCTCTCGCTCAAGCGCGGCGGTTACACCGTGCTGGGTTTCGACGCGGCGCCAGGCGTTGCCGAGCGGCTGCAGGAAGAAGGCGTCTCTGCCCGCGCCTCCATTGCGGACATCACGCGTGACTCCGACGTTCTCATTCTCTCCCTGCCCACCTCCGCAATCGTTGAAGAGGTGGTTCTGGGCCACGGCGGTGTGGCGGCAAGCGCAAAGCCGGGTCTCATCGTTGTGGACACCACGACAGCCGAGCCGAACAGCACGCGCAAAGTCGCGGCCGCACTCAGGGAAGTCAAGGTCGGTATGGTTGACGGCCCGGTCAGCGGCGGCCCGAAGGGCGCGGCGAGCGCAACGATGACGATGGTCCTCGGTGGCTCTGACGAAGACGTTGCCGCAGTTGAGCCGATTCTCGCCGTGATGAGCGCCAAACGTGTACACGTCGGCCCGGTCGGCGCCGGCCATGTCACCAAAATCATCAACAACCTGCTCACCGGCATCCACCTGCTGGCAACCAGTGAGGCCGTGCGCGCGGCTGAATCGGTAGGCGTCGATCCCGGGAAGCTGATTGAAGCGCTCAGCGGCGGCTCCGGGCGCAACAGCGCGACGCTCACGAACTACCCGACCTGGATTCTCAACAACACGTTCGACTCGGGGTTCACGATGAAACTGATGCGCAAGGATCTGCGCCTCGCGATGGACCTGCTGAAGAGCCAGGGCGTGAACGCCCCCATCGCGGTTGAAGCCGGGCGCCTGTGGGCGGAAAGCGCGCAATTCATCGGCGATGCCGAAGACTTCAACCGCATTGTTCAGTTCGTCGAACAGAAGTAACCCGGTCAAGGAGCATCGAAATGGAAAACAACGCAGCTGAAAACCTGCTGGCCGCATTCGTACACTTCTTCCCGAACGCGACGACTATCGGTTCATACGTGGGCGGAGAACTGGTGGAAGGCACGGGCGAACTCATCCAGCTGTACGACGCAGCGACCGGCAAGCCGAGCCTTGCATACAAGGACGGCGGCGCAGCGGTGGTCGAACTTGCGGCCGAGGCGGCACAACGTGCGCAGAAGCAGTGGTGGGCGCTGACTCATGCCGCACGCGGCCGCGTCATGTTCGAAATCGCGCGGGAGTTGCGCAAAGATACTGAGAATCTGGCGCGGCTCGAGTCGCTGGGTTCGGGCAAGCCGATTCGCGATTGCCGCGGCGAAGTCGCCAAGGTTGCCGAGATGTTCGAATACTACGGCGGCTGGACCGATAAGTTCTATGGTGAAGTGATCCCCGTCCCAACTTCGCACCTGAACTACACGCGCCGCGAACCGGCCGGAACGGTCCTCCAGATCACGCCATGGAACGCCCCTGTTTTCACGTGTGGATGGCAACTGGCGCCGGCGATTTCGATGGGGAACGCCGTCTTGCTGAAGCCCTCGGAACTGACGCCCTTCACGTCGCTGGTGGTCGGCATGCTGGCCGAACGCGCCGGTGCGCCGAAGGGACTCATCAACGTGCTGGCGGGGTTCGGCCATACGGTCGCTCAGGCCGCCATCGCACACAAGGTCATCAAGAAAGTGGTGTTCGTCGGCTCGCCGGCTACGGGAGTCCGCATTGCCGAAGCGGCAGCGAAGCGTGTGCTGCCATGTGTTCTGGAGCTTGGCGGTAAATCGGCCAACATCATTTTCGAAGACGCCGACCTGAAGCGAGCCGCGCTCACCGCGCAGGCCGCCATTTTCGCCGGTGCGGGTCAGAGCTGCGTCGCAGGCTCACGCCTGATCGTGCAACGCTCTGTGTACGACGAATTTGTGAGCATGGTCGCGACCGGCGCAAAGAAAATCAAGGTGGGCTCGCCCATCGACGACGCCACGGAAGTCGGTCCTATCAACAACCGCACGCAATACGAGCATGTCATGAAGATGATTGCGAGCGGTGTTGCAGCAGGCGCCACACTTGCAGCAGGGTCCGCTGAACGCTCTGACGGCGGCTACTTCGTCGCACCGACTGTCCTCGCGAATGTCACTAACGATATGGACGTGGCCCGAACCGAAATTTTCGGCCCGGTCGTCGCGGCCATTCCGTTCGACTCGGAGGAGGAGGCGATCAGTATTGCGAACGATACCGAGTTTGGTCTGGCCGGTGCGGTTTGGACAAACGATGTCGGCCGCGCGCACCGTGTTGCGGGCGAGATTAACGCCGGCACTTTCTGGATCAACGGCTACAAGACCATCAACGTCGCGTCGCCGTTCGGCGGATATGGTCTGAGCGGTTACGGTCGTTCGAGTGGCGTCGAGGCACTTTACGAATACACGCAGACAAAGAGCGTGTGGGTTGAAACCGCCAAAGCGCCGTCGACGGCATTCGGCTACCTTTAACGCGACACCTGTCCTCGCTGCTGCTTCAACAGCGAGGAGAGGTCTGGAGGCAAGCTCAAGATGGCACACACGTTATATGCGGAACGCTCCGGCGACAGCGGGATGAGGACCACCAAGCTGTTCTTCTACGCAGCGGTCATTCTTCTTGTCGCGGAGCTTATCGGGTCGTTTACGTTCAAGATCGGACCGGGCAAGGTTGTCCTGCTGCCGATGATCTGGGCGCTGCTGATGGGCGCAGCGCTTGGCCTCGCCAGCGGCCGTTGGGGTGGCGTCGCGCGGCTTGACGTGAAGACCCAGTTTCTCGCAGCCGCTATTCTGCAACCCGCGCTGCTTCTCTTCGTTTCCAAACTCGGCCTGATGGTCGGCAGTGCGTTGCCCAAACTCGCGGCGGCCGGCTGGGCGCTGGCTTTTCAGGAACTCGGCCACTTTGTCGGCACCATTCTGCTGGGCTTGCCGCTCGCACTCCTCCTGGGCATCAAGCGTGAAGCGATCGGTGCGACCTTCTCGGTCGGACGCGAACCGAGTCTCGCCATCATTGGCGAAAAATATGGCATGAACTCCGCCGAAGGCCGGGGGGTGCTTGCAGAATATCTGACCGGTACAGTCTTCGGCGCCGTGTTCATCGCAATCTTCGCCGGGTTTGTAGCGAGCCTGCATATCTTCAACCCTCTCGCGCTCGCGATGGGCTCAGGCGTGGGTTCAGGTTCGATGATGGCCGCTGCATCCGGAGCAATTGCCGCGCAGCAAACGCCGGAGATGGCGAAGACTGTGCTGACGTTTGCGGCGGCAAGCAACCTCATTACGACCACGGTCGGCACATACTTCACGCTGTTCATTTCGCTGCCTATGGCTATCTGGGGCTATCGGCTGCTTGAACCCATTATTGGCCGCAAGACCCAGGCATCGGAGGCGACCAGCGCTGTCGAGGAGGCCCGGCCAAAACTCGGCGACGTCGAGACCGCCGCGCCCGAATTGAGCTATCGCGGCAAGCTGCTGGCCTGGGGCATGACCGCGCTGTTTGCCTTGATTTGCGACTGGATGACCCACGGCACAAGCCCAATCGTCGCATTTCCGGGCATGCTGATCATGGTGCTTGCGACGGTTGCGGGTGATGCGCTTGCCACGGTGACAGGACGCAAGATCCCAGCGGTGTGCTGGGTATCGATCGCGGCGATGTTTCTGACCTCGCCGCTCTGCCCTTGGGCCACGCAGATTGCAGCCTACAGCGCGCAGAACGACTTCCTCGGGGTCACGACACCGATGCTGACGTTTGCCGGATTGTCCATTGCAAAGGACATCCCGGCGTTCCGCAAGCTAGGCTGGCGAATCGTGCTCGTATCGTTCGTCGCCAACGCGGGTACTTTCCTTGGCGCCAGCATTGTCGCGCAGTTCTTTCACGTTTGATGCCAGTATGAATAGCCAGTGAGCGACCCACCGCCGCCGCTCACTGGCGTATAGAGGTCCGGCCCGGCAGCGACAGGCGGCTGCCTACTCCGTTGAAAAGACGATCGCCGCAGCGTCACCGACTTGTGTAAAGCTGCGGACAAATCGATAGACCTGGCCGCCGATCTGCAACTGATTGGCCCCCGAAGAGGTCGACTCAAGCATGTCGTTCGCGAGCAATGTTGCGATCGTGCCTATCTGCTTCAGGTCTTCAGGCAGACCGGAGGGGTCGCCCAGATACACCGTACAGGCGCCGTCCGTATGTCGCATCATCACGATGCTCGTTGCGCTATCGAGGGCCCGCTCCAAATACCCGGCGAGTGTTTCCAGCGATTCCGCTTTGTGCCCAGGACCGCCCGCTAATCCGTTGCCATCTGTCACTTTGACCTCCCGCAGCCGTCTTCTGTGTATTCACACTTGCCATCATGACATAGCAAATGTGTCAGGAACCGGGACGGTACGTGCACTTGGCAAGCCAAACCACACATGCTCCATTAATCCTCGTCTTCAGACAGCAGCTTCTCGAGCGGCATTGTCTGCTTGACGAAGGGTGACCGAATCACGATATAACTGAAATATTTCTCGATGCCGATATTGCGGTCAACCAGCTTTTCGATGACTTCCTGGTAGTGCCCGATGTTCTTGACGATGGACTTCAGCAAGTAGTCGTATCCGCCGCTCACCAGGTGGCACTCCGTAATCTCATCGAAGTCCCGCAGATTTGCTTCGAAGCGCGTGAAGTCTTCGCGCCGGTGGTCATGCAGCATGATTTCGGTGAACACGGTCACCGTGCTGGTCAGCCTGGACAAGTTCAATTGCGCGCCGTAGCCCGAGATGATTCCCGCTGCTTCGAGGCGCTTCACACGTTGCAGACAAGGACTGGCGGACAACCCAACGGCACCAGCCAGGTTGGTGTTCGTTATGTTGCCGTTCTTCTGCAGTTCGGCAAGGATTTTGATGTCGGTCCGGTCAAGCTTTTGTCGCATATCGTGCTTGTTCGAATTGGCGGGTGTGTCAATCGAAGGCGGCCTTGCTATCAGCGAGCCAGGTCCTCGTGGTGCGCCTTGACCAGTTGAGCCATGCTCGTGAACCTGTAATCAACGGATGGTTCGACCAGATACTTCACGTTTGCGCCGGACCCACGCTGTTCATAGCGGCGCTGAATCCAGCACGAACGAAGTTGCAATGCGCTCGCAGGCTCATGATCGTGGTAGACGCTATCCGCGACGTGCAGTGTATCGCTCTTCTCAATGCCCATCGACGATAGCGTTGAGAACAGGTACTCGAAGACGTTTCGCGATGGTTTGTATGAACCGACATCCTCCGCCGTCACGACTGCGTCGAAGTCGACAGCCAGCTTCTCGTTCGTCGTCCTGAAGCTGCGGTTGTCCACATTGGATACGACGATCAGCTTGAAATACTTCTTCAGATATTGCAGCGTGCTGGCCGAGTCTGGAAACGCCGGCCAATCGCCTATCGACGCGCCGTAGGCAACGGCTTCATCCCAGCAGTAGCGCGCGCCCCACTCCTCGGCAAGCCGCTTGAAGACCACCTGAAGCAGTCTGTCATAGGGCATGGCTGGCGTCAGTTTCTGCTGATACGACTCGTGACGTGCGTGTGCTTCAAGGATTTCATCACGCGTGAGAGGTTCAGTGGCCCGGGACACCAACGCCGACAGACCCGATGCGATACCCGACTCCCAGTCAATCAGCGTCCCGTAGCAGTCAAATGTGAGTGCCTTGAAGTCAGTCAAAGCCACAGCGCCCCCTATGTTCCAGTCGCTTGAAATCAATCCCGTCCTGCAGCAACGGTCTCGTCCGCACCGTGAACCTCGGCACGGCCGCGTCGACGATGCGAACGAGACAACATTGTCTTACTGCTTCGCCAGTGCTTCCCGGTGCGCCTTCGCGAGATCCGCCATGCTGTTGAAGCGGAAGTCGATATTCGGCTGCGCGCCCGGGTTCATCGTCGCGCCGAAGCCAGGCTGCGAGTACCGGCGATAAATCCAGCACGACGCCAAACCGAACTCGTTCGCGGGCTTGTGGTCATGAAAGAGGCTTTCGGCGGTGTGCAGAATCTTTTCCTTCCTGATGCCACGCTCACCGAGCTTCTCGAGCATGTACTCAAAGTTGCGCGGCGACGGCTTGTAGGAGCCGACGTCTTCAGCCGTGATAATAGCGTCGAACTCAACGTTCAGCCGGGCGTTGCTGTACGTGAAACTTTCATTGTCGATGTTCGACAGGATGACCAGCTTGTAGTGTTTCTTCAGGTACTGCAGCGCTTCTGCCGAATCCGCGAATGCCGGCCAGTTCCGCACCGAGCGACCGTACGCCACACACTCCTCGTGCGTGAACGGCAGGCCCCACTCTTCGGCCAGTCGCTTGTAGACGATGGGCAACAGCTCCTGATAGCGCTTTGCCGGCGTGTACTTCTGTTGCGACGACTCGTGACGGGCATGGGCTCCCAGAACCTGGTCCCGCGTAAGCGGCGTCTTCGCGCGCTCGAGCAGGTGCTTCAGCCCTTCGAAGATGCCGCTCTCCCAGTCAATCAGGGTGCCATAGCAGTCGAAAGTCAGTGTGTCGAAATCGGTCAATTCCACGGTCGCTCCTCACAGATGTCCAGATGGAGACCTTAGTGTATTGAGCACGTGCGGCAGCCAGAACTTTAATCTCATGGCCGAACGGCAGTTTTCACCGTTACGGTCCGATTCCGCGGCAGGTTCTGCTGCAACGTGCGGAGCGGTTATGCTCCTGCGCCTCTTGCGGAGATTTCACCCAATCTGGGTGCCACGCAGGATAACCAGATGATTTCCCATCAGCTCTCCGCCCACATCACCTCCTGCCACGGTTCGCCCCGAGCTTATAACTTAATTATCCTAATTGATAAGTTCCGGCGTTCGCATGAGCCATTAGAGCTCGCGTCATCAGGAACGAACAACGAATCGACGCCTTTCGCCGTTAGTCCCCAAACGGATTGCCGGTGTCTTTCACTTCGGTATTGAGGTTGTATTCCGCACGCACGGCCTTAAGCACGCCCTCGATGTCTCGCTCGAAGCCGACCGCATTGCCGAAGTGAGTCATGCTCCAGTTGCAGCCGGTCTTGTCAGCCTCTTGCAACTGCGGCCGCGGCACACGGATCTTCACACCATCCTCGACGATTTCCTGCAGTCGATGGATTCGCCGGTTGACCTCCTGCTGGAGCTGCGAAGCATTGAGCGTCTTGCGTATCATCCAGATCTCTCCTTCCGGTTGCTCAAGCCAGTCTAGCCCACCCAGATTCGCCCGGCCAATCACTCATGCTTTCAAGAGTGCCGCAGACTCTGTTGTGCGCCGCAATACAAATAAAAAAAAGGCGTCACGTTTCCGTGACGCCTTGAAAAGTTCTAGCCATTCCGAGGGCCGTGCTAGAACCTGAGAGACGGTATTCGAAAGTTGGACGGACGCGCGATTTAGTGCGCTGGACTCGAAGCTCGAGACAGACAACTACGTGGACTGTTACGGGGGGCTATTCAAGACTCTCGACCAGACACTCCGTGACCCACGGTTGGTTCAGAAATTCAAAAATATAGAACCTGAAACCGTCTTTCGAAATGAGATTCCATTTTTTATGGTTATGCTGACTAAGTCAAGCAAAATCTAAAGAGGCTTCATTCGCTGCGGCAAAATATTCCGATACAATGAATCTTCAGATGAAAAATGGGTGTGTATGCCCCATTTTGGGGCTTCGACGCGGCCTTTGCACAACGCATACCGATAGGCGCGCGAACAGAAAACTGAAATATAGTTCCATAAAAATGACATGAACCGACCCACGCCCTCCCGAAATGCCGGAGTCCAAGCCAAAGACAAGGACGGCTCGGGCGACGAAGTCACTGCGTTAGCACGCGGCCTGACCGTGCTCCGGTCGATCGCCGCCGCCGACGCGCCGCTCAGCAACCGCGAGCTGGCCGAACTGACGGGCATTCCGAAACCCACGGTCTCGCGGATTACCGCCACACTCGTCAGTGCAGGCTTTCTGTTCCGCTTGCCAGAGAGCGAGCGATTCGTGCTGACTTCGTCAGTACTGGAGTTGAGCAATGGTTTTCTGCGCAACTTCGACATCCGGGCCCGCGCCCGCCCCTTCCTCATCGAACTCGCCGAACGCACCGCATTGTCCGTTCATCTGGCCGTACGCGACCGCCTCGACATGGTGGTGATCGACGCGATCCGGCCGCGTTCGGCGGTGCTGGTATCGCGTCTCGAAATCGGTTCGCGCATGAGCCTTACCCGCACCGCGGTGGGCCGTGCCTATTTGTCGGCGCTCGCCGAACCGGAACGGGAAAAATTATTGATCGGCCTGCAGGCCGCCGAGGGCGACGATTGGGCCCATATCAGCGGCCGCCTGACAAGCGCGTTGCGGGAAACCGCCGAGCAAGGCTTCGCGATCGCCACGGGCGAATGGTACAACGGCCTGAACGCCATCGCCCTGGGATTCATCGGCCCCTCGGGCGAGCGCTATGCGGTCAATTGCGGCGGCTCGGCGGATCAGTGCCCGCGCGATTGGCTCATATCGCGCGCAGCGCCGGCGCTGCTCGAGTGCATCAGCAAGATCGTTCTCGAGATCGGCGGCACACCTGGGCGCCGTCTGGACAACTGAAATATGCGAAGGATCGCCGCGGCGGCCACGGCATTTGCAAGGCGATCCTCCGCGCGCACTGTAACTTTCGTAATCAATAGAAAAATAGACGGGTGGACTGTTACAGCACCCGCAACGTAGGATCACGCATTCCCGTCGCGGGCCGCGCGCCTGGCTTGCCGCTATCGCTCTTTCGATAACGGCCCGCCGGCCTGTCATGATGGCGCACCGCCGCATTGCGTTAACATCTTTGTCCCGCGCCTCGGGTAGCATCGCGCTGAACATTTGTGGCGCGTCCGCTGTCGAAACCGCCTGCCATGCCGCCTGCGTGCCGGCCCTCCAAGCTGTCGAAGCGGCGCAATCGCACGAGCAGCTCACATCAAAGCCAGTCACCTGACCGAACCGATGGACGAACAACAAAAGTTTTCGGAAACCACACGCCCAGCCGCTCCGGCTCCTCAACCCGGCTCTCACCCGTCCGCCCCCGGCAAGCCTGCCGGCGGTCCCGGCCCCAAGCCGGTCCCGGCGAAGAGTCATCGCGGCCGCAATATCGCGCTGCTCGTGGCGGCGCTGGTTATCCTCGGGGTGGTGTTGTGGCGCTGGCATCCGTGGGGCGCGCCCGGCGGCGCGAACGCGGCGGGCGGTGCGAGTGGCGGCCGTGCTGGCCGCGGCGGCCCCGCCAGCTTCGCAAGCATGCCGCAGCCTGTTCACGTCGCGACGGCCAGACAGGGTGAGATGCCGGTCGTACTGACCGCGCTCGGCACGGTCACACCGCTTGCCAACGTCACCGTGCTGCCGCAGTTGAGCGGCATGCTGCAGGACGTGTATTTCAAGGAAGGCCAGATGGTCAAGAAGGGCGATGTGCTCGCCCAGATCGACCCGCGCCCCTATCAGATCTCGCTGGAAAACGCGCAAGGTACGCTCGCGCGCGACCAGGCGCTGCTGCAAACCGCCCGCCTCGACCTGAAGCGCTATCAGACGCTGCTCGCGCAAGACTCGATCGCCAGCCAGCAAGTCGATACGCAAGCCTCGCTCGTGCGGCAGTATGAAGGCACGGTGAAGTCCGACCAGGCGAACATCGATACCTACAAGCTCGACCTCGTCTATGCGCGCATCACCGCGCCGGTATCGGGGCGCGTCGGCTTGCGCCAGGTCGATCCGGGCAACTACGTGACGCCGGGCCTGACCAACGGCATCGTCGTGATTACGCAGTTGCAGCCGATCAGCGTGATCTTCACGACGTCTGAAGACAACTTGCAGCAGATCATCCAGCAAACCCAAACCGGCGCGAAGCTCTCGGTCACCGCGTACGACCGCAGCAACACCACGTCGCTCGAAGGCGGTTCGCTCGAAACGCTGGACAACCAGATCGACACCACCACCGGCACGGTCAAGCTGCGCGCGATCTTCCAGAACGACAAGAACCTGCTGTTCCCGAATCAGTTCGTGAACACCCGCCTGCTCGTGGATACGATCAAGGACGCGGTGATCGTGCCGACGCCGGCCGTGCTGAACGGCTCGATGGGCCCGTTCGTGTACGTCGTGAAGCCGGACAACACGGTCACGGTGCGCGCGGTCAAGGTCGGTCCGGTGGATGGCGAGCGCACCAGCATCAAATCCGGCCTCGAGGTCGGCGAGCGCGTCGTGATCGACGGTTCGGACCGGCTGAAGGAAGGCGCGAAGATCACGATTCCGGCCGACAAGCCGCGCGGTGCTTCAGGCGCGAGCGGTGCGAGCGGCGCGGCCGCCGCTTCGGGCGCGTCCGGCGCACGTGGGCATCGTCGCAAACACGCGGCGCAAGCCTCGGAATAAAGGCACGGCGACTACTGCATGAATCCATCCCGCGCCTTTATTCTGCGCCCCGTCGGCACCGCGCTGCTGATGGCGGCAATCATGCTGGTCGGTCTCGTCGCGCTGCGCTTTTTACCGCTCTCCGCGCTGCCCGAGGTCGACTATCCGACGATCCAGGTGCAGACGTTCTATCCCGGCGCGAGCCCGGACGTGATGACTTCCTCGGTCACCGCGCCGCTTGAACGCCAGTTCGGGCAGATGCCGTCGTTGAATCAGATGTCGTCGCAAAGCTCGGCCGGCTCGTCGATCATCACGCTGCAGTTCAGCCTCGATCTGCCGCTCGATATCGCCGAGCAGGAAGTCCAGGCGGCAATCAACGCCGCAGGCAACCTGCTGCCGTCCGACCTGCCCGCGCCGCCGATCTACGCGAAGGTCAATCCCGCCGACGCGCCGATCATCACGCTCGCGATCACCTCGAAGACGATGCCGCTCACGCAGGTGCAGGATCTGGCCGACACGCGTCTCGCGCAGAAGATTTCGCAGGTGGCGGGCGTGGGTCTCGTGAGCCTGTCAGGCGGTCAACGCCCGGCCGTGCGGATTCAGGCGAATCCACGCGCGCTTGCCGCATACGGCCTGAATCTGGACGACTTGCGCACCACGATTTCGAACCTGAACGTCAACACACCGAAGGGCAACTTCGACGGCCCGACGCGCAACTACACCATCAACGCGAACGATCAACTGACCGACGCCGACGCCTACAAGAGCGCCGTGGTCGCCTATAAGAACGGCCGCCCGGTCATGCTGACGGACGTCGCCAACATCGTGCAGGGCGCGGAGAACACCAAGCTCGGCGCATGGGTCGACAACACGCCGGCGATCATCCTGAACGTGCAACGCCAGCCGGGCGCGAACGTGATCCAGGTGGTCGACAGCATCAAGGCGCTGCTGCCGCAACTGCAACAGTCGCTGCCCGCCGCGCTCGAAGTTGAAATCGTCACCGACCGGACCACGACGATCCGCGCTTCCGTGCGCGACGTGCAGTTCGAATTGCTGATGTCGGTAGTGCTGGTGGTGCTGGTGATGTACCTGTTCCTCGCCAACATTTACGCCACCATCATTCCGAGTCTGTCGGTACCGCTCTCGCTGATCGGCACGCTCGCGGTGATGTACCTGTGCGGTTTCTCGCTGGATAACCTGTCGCTGATGGCGCTGACCATCGCGACCGGTTTCGTGGTCGACGATGCCATCGTGATGATCGAGAACATCGCGCGCTATGTCGAAGATGGCGAGTCTCCGCTGGAGGCCGCGCTGAAGGGTTCGAAGCAGATCGGCTTCACGATCATTTCGCTGACGGTTTCGCTGATCGCCGTGCTGATCCCGCTGCTCTTCATGGGCGACGTGGTCGGGCGCCTGTTCCACGAATTCGCCATTACGCTCGCCGTGACGATCGTGATTTCGGCCGTCGTCTCGCTGACGCTCGTGCCGATGATGTGCGCGAAGCTCCTGCGCCACACACCGCCGCCTGAAAGCCACCGTTTCGAAGCCAAGGCCCACCAGTTTATCGACTGGGTGATCGCCCGCTACGCGGTCGCGCTGACCTGGGTGCTCAACCGGCAGCGCTCCACCCTGTTTGTCGCGTTGCTCACGCTGGTGCTGACCGGCGTGCTGTACGTGTTCATTCCAAAAGGCTTCTTCCCGGTCCAGGACACCGGCGTGATCCAGGCGATCACGCAGGCCCCGCAATCGGTGTCGTATGCGTCGATGGCCGAGCGTCAGCAGGAACTCGCCGCGCAGATCCTGAAGAATCCGGACGTGGAAAGCCTCACGTCGTTCATCGGCGTGGACGGCAGCAACATCACGTTGAACAGCGGCCGCATGCTGATCAACCTGAAGCCGCGCGACGACCGCAGCAATACCGCGAGCGACGTGATCCGCCAGTTGCAGCAGGACGTCGCGCATATTCCGGGCGCCGCGCTGTACATGCAGCCGGTGCAGGATCTGACGATCGACTCCACGGTCAGCCCGACGCAGTACCAGTTCATGCTGACCGACCCGAACATCAGCGAATTCACGACCTGGGTGCCGAAGCTGATCGACCGGCTCAAGCAGTCGCCCGAACTGGCGGATGTGGCCACCGACTTGCAGGACAACGGCCAGTCGGTCTACATCGAAATCGACCGCGCCACCGCGTCGCGTTACGGCATCACGCCTGCTACCGTGGACAGCGCGCTGTACGACGCCTTCGGTCAGCGCATCATCTCGACCATCTTCACGCAATCGAACCAGTACCGCGTGATTCTGGAAGCGCAGCCGTCCATGCAGCACTACACGGAATCGCTGAACTCGATCTACCTGCCCTCTTCCACCTCGACGGGCGGCCAGGTGCCGTTATCGTCGATTGCGAAGTTCATCGAGAAGCCCGCGCCGCTGCTGGTCACGCACCTGAGCCAGTTCCCGGCCACGACCGTGTCGTTCAACCTCGCGCCGGGTTCGTCGCTCGGGGCGGCGGTAAAAGCAATCGCCCAGGCGGAGAAGGATATCGGCTTGCCGCCCTCGTTCCAGACGCGCTTCCAGGGCGCGGCGCTCGCGTTCCAGGCGTCGTTGTCGAATGAGCTGTTCCTGATCCTGGCGGCGATCGTCACGATGTATATCGTGCTCGGCGTGCTGTACGAAAGCTTCATTCACCCGATCACGATTCTGTCGACGCTGCCCTCGGCTGGCGTGGGTGCACTGCTCGCGCTGCTGATCACCGGGCACGATCTGGACATCATCGGCATCATCGGGATCGTGCTGCTGATCGGTATCGTGAAGAAGAACGCCATCATGATGATCGACTTCGCGCTCTACGCCGAGCGCGAGGAAGGCAAGTCGCCGCGCGAAGCCATCTATCAGGCCTGTCTGCTGCGCTTCCGGCCGATCCTGATGACCACGCTCGCCGCCCTGCTAGGCGCCCTGCCGCTGATGCTCGGCACCGGCGCGGGCTCGGAGTTGCGCCGTCCGCTCGGTATCGCGATTGCCGGCGGTTTGATCGTCAGCCAGTTGCTCACGCTGTTTACCACGCCGGTGATCTATCTCGGCTTCGACTCGCTTGCGCGCCGTGTGCGTGAGCGCTTCAATCGCGGCAAACCGGTGCCGCCCGTCACCGATGCAGGGACTTAAGCGATGAACCTGTCGCGTCCGTTTATCTCCCGTCCGGTCGCCACCACGCTGTTGGCGATCGGCATCGCCATGGCGGGGATTTTTGCGTTCACCAAACTGCCCGTGGCGCCGCTGCCGCAGGTCGACTTTCCGACTATTTCCGTGCAGGCCACCTTGCCGGGCGCGAGCCCGGACACGGTGGCGACCAGTGTCGCCAGTCCGCTTGAACGGCATCTCGGCTCGATCGCCGACGTCACCGAAATGACCTCGCAGAGCTCGGTCGGCTCGACGCGCATTACGCTGCAGTTCGGCCTGAATCGCGACATCGACGGCGCCGCCCGCGACGTGCAAGCGGCCATCAACGCCGCGCGCGCCGATCTGCCGGCGAGCCTGCGCAGCAATCCGACGTATCACAAGGTGAATCCGGCCGACGCGCCGATCCTGATTCTGGCGCTCACGTCGAAAACGCTGACCGCCGGCCAGTTGTACGACTCGGCGGCCACTGTGTTGCAGCAGTCGCTGTCGCAGGTGGACGGCGTCGGCGAAGTGGACGTGAGCGGCTCGGCCAATCCGGCGGTGCGTGTCGAGCTTGAGCCTCACGCCCTGTCCCACTACGGTATCGGCCTCGAAGACGTGCGCGCGGCGCTTGCCGCGGCCAACGCGAACAGCCCGAAAGGCTCGATCGAGTTCGGCCCGAACCGCGTGCAGATCTACACCAACGACCAGGCGAGCAAGGCCTCGCAGTATAAGGATCTGATCATCGCCTACCGGAATGGCGCGGCGGTCAAGCTGTCCGATGTGGCCGAGGTGGTCGATTCGGTCGAGGATCTGCGCAACCTGGGTCTCTTCAACGGCAAGCGTTCGGTGCTGGTGATTCTGTACCGCCAGCCCGGCGCCAACATCATCGACACCATCGACCGCGTGATGGGCATGCTGCCGCAGTTGCACGCGTCGCTGCCCGCCGACGTCGACATCGCGCCGGCCTCCGACCGTTCCACGACCATCCGCGCGTCGCTGAAAGACACCGAGCGCACGCTGATGATCGCGGTGGCGCTGGTGGTGATGGTGGTGTTCCTGTTCCTGCGCAACTGGCGCGCCACTCTGATTCCGAGCGTGGCCGTGCCGATCTCGATCATCGGCACGTTCGGCGCGATGTACCTGCTGGGCTTCTCGATCGACAATCTGTCGCTCATGGCCTTGACGATCGCGACCGGTTTCGTGGTCGACGACGCCATCGTGGTGCTGGAGAACATCTCACGGCATATAGAAAACGGCGTGCCGCGCATGAAGGCCGCTTTCCTCGGCGCGCGCGAAGTCGGCTTCACGGTGCTGTCTATCAGTATCTCGCTCGTCGCCGTGTTCCTGCCGATTCTGCTGATGGGCGGCATTGTCGGGCGGCTGTTCCGTGAATTCGCGCTGACGCTGTCGCTTGCGATCGGCGTGTCGCTGATCGTCTCGCTCACCTTGACGCCGATGATGTGTTCGCGCCTGCTGCGCGAGCCGCACGAGAAGGAGGAAGAAGGCCGCTTCGGGCGCTGGCTCGAACGTGGCTTCAGCGCGATGCATCGCGGCTACGAGCGCACGCTCGGCTGGGCGCTGCTGCATCCGCGCCTGATCGTGACGGTGCTGATCGCGACCATCGGCCTGAACATCTGGCTGTACATCATCGTGCCGAAGGGCTTCTTTCCGCAGCAGGACACGGGCCGCCTGATCGGCGGCATCCAGGCCGACCAGAGCACGTCGTTCCAGGCGATGAAGGGCAAGTTTTCGGAGATGATGGAGATCGTCGGCAAGAATCCGGCGGTGGACAGCGTGGCCGGCTTCACCGGCGGCCGGCAGACCAACTCCGGTTTCATGTTCGTGTCGCTCAAGCCGAAGAGTGAACGCAAGCTATCCGCCGACGAGGTGATCCAGCAACTGCGCGCCCCGCTCGGCGATGTCGCCGGCGCGCGGACCTTCCTGCAGGCGGTGCAGGACATTCGCGTCGGCGGGCGGCAATCGAACGCGCAGTATCAGTTCACGCTACTGGCCGATTCGACGCCTGATCTGTACAAGTGGGGACCGAAACTCACGGAGGCACTGCAGGCGCGCCCCGAACTCGCGGACGTGAATTCCGACCAGCAGCAAGGCGGACTCGAGGCGATGGTGACGATCGACCGCGCAACCGCCGCGCGCCTCGGCATCAAGCCGGCGCAGATCGACAACACCTTGTATGATGCGTTCGGCCAGCGCCAGGTGTCGACGATCTACAACCCGCTGAACCAGTACCACGTGGTGATGGAAGTCGCGCCCAAGTACTGGCAGAGCCCGGACATCCTGAATCAGATTTACGTCAGCACCTCAGGCGGCAGCGCGAGCGGTGCGCAGACCACCAATGCGCCGGCCGGCACGGTGACTGCGCAGACAACCTCGAGCGCGACAACCGGCGGCACGGCGGGCACGACTGCTTCGAGCGCGGCAAGCATCGCTGCCGATTCCGCGCGCAACCAGGCGATCAATTCGATTGCGGCGAGCGGCAAGTCGAGTGCTTCGTCGGGCGCGGCGGTATCGACCGCGAAGGAAACGATGGTGCCGTTGTCGGCGATCGCTAGCTTCGGCCCGGGGAATACGCCGTTGTCGGTGAATCACCAGAGCCAGTTCGTGGCTTCGACGATTTCGTTCAATCTGCCGCCGGGCGTGTCTTTATCGACTGCGACGCAGGCGATTTACGACACGATGGCGCAGATCGGCATGCCGGGGACGATACATGGCAGTTTCCAGGGCACGGCTCAGGCGTTTCAGCAGTCGATGTCCGACCAGCCGATTCTGATTCTGGCCGCGTTGGCGGCCGTGTATATCGTGCTGGGGATGCTGTACGAGAGTTATATCCATCCGCTGACGATTTTGTCCACGCTGCCCTCTGCGGGCGTGGGGGCGTTGCTGGCCTTGTTGCTGTTCAGGACTGAGTTCAGCATCATCGCGCTGATTGGGGTGATCTTGCTGATCGGCATTGTGAAGAAGAACGCCATCATGATGGTGGACTTTGCGATTGAGGCCTCCCGGCAGGGATTGTCGTCGCGGGATGCGATTTATCAGGCGTGCATGCTGCGGTTCCGGCCGATCATGATGACGACTTGCGCGGCGCTGCTTGGGGCGTTGCCGCTGGCCTTCGGGAGCGGAGAAGGAGCGGAGCTGCGGGCGCCGTTGGGGATTGCTATTGTGGGTGGGTTGATTGTTAGTCAGATGTTGACGCTGTATACCACGCCGGTGGTGTATCTCTATATGGATCGGATTCGAGTTAGATGGGAGGCGAGGAAGGCTCGCCGGGCCGGGATGGCGGCAGGTTGATGTTTTTTTGCCTGCGCGGCGCTTTGGGTGTTTGCCTATGGGGTTGGCCTTTTCTTGTTATGGCTTCCTCTTTGGCCTTTCCTTGATTTCTTAATGGTCTATTCTGTCTGTGCGGCTGCAGCGTTGGCCTTTCCTTGAATTGTTATTGGTCTATTAGCGTTGCCCCTGTGCGGGGCGGCACTCACTTCTCTTTGCCTGCCGCAAAGAGAAGTAAGCAAGAGAAAGCGGCTCAAACCGCCAGCTCTTAAGCGGGTCCCCCGCGCAGCCACGGTAGTGGTGCATCTGGAATCTGTGCCCTCGCACACTCCACGCAAGTGACAAAGCGCTCATCAGCTCCCACTCCGCACTGCGTGCGTCGCGGACGGGTTTGCCCGGGAAACCAGGGGCTTCGGTTGGGTTTGGTGGGGCCATCGGCTTCGCCTCGGCGAGGTGCTTTCGCTCTCATTGGCAAACCCCCACTTCAAATCAAACAGCGATGCGTTGCATTCACGGCACGGCTGCAGTCGTGCCAGCGACTGCGATACAACGACGAATCAGGGAACGGGGCAAACCGTGGGAGCGAACGCGTGGCGGGTAGTTTTATGAAGGACCGTTCGGCGCGCGCAGCGCCGCCGGAAGTATGACGCCCTTGTCACTAACGCGGAGTGTGCGAGAACACAGATTCCAGATGCACCACTACCGTGGCTGTGCGGGGGACCCACTTATGCGCTAGCGGGGTGAGCCGCTTTCTTTGCTTATCTTTCTTTGCGGCGGCAAAGAAAGTAAGTGCCGCCCCGCACAGGGGCAACGCTAATAGACCACTAACAAAACAAGGAAAGGCCAAAGAGGCCAGAGCAACGAAAGGCCAAAACCATAAAACCACAGACAGAACAGACCACTAACAAATCAAGGAAAGGCCAAAGCAGCCAGAAAAAGCCCCCACGCCGCAGGCAAAAAAAACCTCAAAGCCTCTGCTCAACAGCAAGCAAAAAAACCCGCCTCCACTGCTTAGCCTGCCGCTCGCCCAGCATGGGCAAAACCCAAACCTGATGCCTTGCATCTTTAACCGTCAAAGCAACCTGCCACTGAGCATCATGGCCTTGCACCTCAGCGCCGAGCAGATCGGCAAAGATATACGCCCCATGCTCGCCGCCAAGGCGAATCTCACATAGCCGCTTCCCGGCGGCAAGCCGGACCGTTCCCCAGGTCCCTTTAAGCTCATGAGTCCAATCGCCGTCGCGAATATTAGGAGCGACCTCCTTCCGACGCCGCCACCAACGAACAACCGCGGCAATCAAAAGCAAACCAACAAGCACAGCAACACCAACAGCAACGGCCAGACCCCAAGCCGCCTGCAAGGCATAAAACGCTCGCACAGCACCATACACCAGCGCGATCAGCGCAATAAACGCAACAAGAATCGGCATCGCTTGCTCGTCAGACAAAAAAATCAGCCTAGCACGGCGCAGCCCCAAACCTGATGGCAAAAAACCATTGCGAAAAATGCGCCGCCGCGCAAAGCCCAGGCGTGATGGGCTTACTTATGCGCCGCCGCCCAATCCTTCACCGCCTTCAGCGTGTTCTCGACATGCTTCTCCGGCGACAGGCTCGTGTACTCGTAAATGATCTTGCCGTCCGGCGCGATCACGTATGAGACGCGATTGGCCATCGAGTTATGCATCGGCAGGCCGGCGTCGTAGGCGCCGATCACCTTCGCGTCGGCATCGGCCGCCACCGGGAATTTGCTGCGGCATTCGCTTACCGAAAACTTCGTCAACGTGTCGATGTTGTCGTGCGACACGCCAATCACCGACGCGCCGTACTTCTTGTACTCGTCAACAGCCTCGGCAAACTCATGGGCTTCGATCGTGCAGCCTTTCGTGAAAGCCGCCGGATAGAAGTACAGCACCACCGGCCCCTTCTTCAACTCGTCGGCCAGCGAATACGTATAGGTGTTGCCGCCGAGCGATGCCTGTGCGGTAAACGCTGGCGCGGTATCGCCCGGTTTGAGCGTGGCCGAGGCCGTCAGCGAATGCAGCGCGAATCCGACCGACAAGACAGCGGCGAGCGCCGCCGGTATAAGTTTCCTGTTCATCTGCAGTCCCTCGAAGCGTTAATACACGTGTGCACGTGTGCCCATGGTTGGCAAGGCCGAGGCGCTCAGGCGAGCCCCCGGCAATCTCCACACGCTATTGGACCACGTACAGACAAGGTACGTCAGAATCTGCAGAAAGGATGCATCAGGCGGCCGCCTCGTCGATATGCGCGCCGAACCACGCCGCAGCCGACAGGTTCAGTTCGGCCAGTATCGCCGGCGTGAGCACCGCGAAGCCGGGCGGCGCATCGGGCCCAGCCGCGATCGCGGCGGCATCGCCCCCCTCGCCGGCCACTTCGGCAATCCGCAACAAGGCGCCGAGCGCGCCGCCGCGTGTGACGATCGCTTCGCGAATCTGTGGCGCGAGGCCCAGTTTTTCGAGAACCGTGGTGGGGGTGCTGCCGACCACCACGTGCACCAGCGAAAAAATCCCGGTCATAAAAGCGGCGTCGGCAAAGTCGTCGTCGCACGGCCGCATCCAGCCCGCGGCCAGTTCCATGAAGCGCGAGCGCGTACCGGCCAGTTGCACCAGCGGATCGGCGCGCCACGGCAGCTCGCCGCTGTCCGCGTACAGCAGCAGTTGCGCCCAGCGGGCGATCTGCCGCGTGCCGGCGGCAATGATGGCCTCGCGCAGCGAGGCGATATTGCGTCCCAGCCCGAACGCGCTCGAATTGACGAGGCGCAGCAGTTGCACCACCACGCTCGGATTCTGCTTGAGCTCCGCTTCAAGCTCGATAATTCCGGCATCGCGCGACAGCAGCGCCAGCAGACGCAGCAAGCCGGGCCGCGGCGAGCGGTTACGCGGCGCGGCCAGAACCTGCGGCCGAGCGAAAAAGTACCCCTGGAACAAATCGAAGCCAAGCTCGCGGGCCAGCGCAAAGTCGTCGCGCGTCTCGACCTTTTCCGCGATCAGTACCTTGTCATGGCTGCGTACCGCCGAGGCCAGCCTGGCCAGCGCGGACCGCTCGGTCTGCAAAAAGTCAATCTTGACGATGTCGGCGTACGGCAGCGCGGCCAGCAGTTCGTCGGACAGCTCACTGACGTCGTCCAGCGCTATCTGGAAGCCGGCGCGGCGCAATTCGGTGAGCCGGCGGGCCAGATGCGCGTCGAACTCGACGGTTTCGAGGATCTCGAGCACGAAGCGCTCGGGTGGCATCAAATGGACGATGTCGTTAAAGAGCAGCGCGCGGTCGATATTGACGAAACCGCGGTGCTGGCCCAGCACGGCCGCGACGCCAATCCCGCCGATCGCGCGGGCCACCACCTGCGCCGTTGCCTGGGCGTCGTCGGTGACCTCGGCGTAGTTATGCGCACTGGCTCGGAACAGCAGCTCATACGCATTGAGCGCGCCGTTGCGATCGAGGATCGGCTGACGGCCCAGATAGACAAACTGCGCGCCGGCCGCCGGGTCGGCGTCTTCGGCACACGGATCAAGCACCTCGATGTGCCGGGGAGTGGCCCTGACAAAGTGACGTTCAGACATGGCTCATCGGTGCAAGTATTCGGAAAGCTGCGCAGCGACGTCACAGCCGGCACTGCACAGGGTTTGTCGTATTAACGGACGCGAGGCCGTTGCACTTTAACCGAATCGCCCCCGCCACGACGGCGCGCCCGGTTGCCGTTTCCTTACCATTTGTTTTTTACAGCAGGCGCTAAAGATTTCCGGCCACGGGTCGTTATCTTGTTCTGATGGGGCGGCCTGATACCTCTTAACCGCCCGGACACGGTGGGCGGCGAGCCGCTCCGCCTGCAGACGAACACAGGTTGCCAGCGACAAACATGGAAGCGAACAGGATCACCGCGCCCCGCCGGGGCTCCTTGCGAACGGTCATCGACCGGTTTCGTGCGCTCGGCCGGCGCGCCTATGGCAAACCGGAGGCACGCGCGAGCCGCACGGCGCAGCTGGAACAGGTGGTCGGCGCCGTCGACCTGCTGGCGCACGTCGACGAAGAACTGCGCTTCCTCTATGTTTCCGACGCCAGCCTGCGCTTCATCGGCTATCACCGGGAATACCTCGAGACCATCACGCTGCACGATCTCGTGGCGCCCGCCGACGTGCCGCGCCTCGACGCGCTGCTGACGCGCGCGACCGCCACGGGCAACGTCGAGAAAGCCACGCTCGGCCTCATCAAGTCACTGACCTATCCGATCACGGTCGAACTGCGCGTGGTGCGCAGCAGCCATGACGGCACCGACGGCTACGCGATCGCCGGCTTCGACGTGTCCGCCTGGCGCGCCACCGAGGAACGTCTGACCCAGGCGTTACACCTGGACCGCCTGACCAACCTGGCCAATCAGTCGGCGCTGATCCCCGCGCTGCTTGACGCCCAACAGCAGGCCGATGCCCATGGCACGCCGGCCGCGCTGCTGCTGCTCGACCTCGACGACTATCAGCGCGTGAACCGCGCGCTCGGCTACGATGCCGGCGACGAGATGTTGCGCGACACCGCGCGGCGTCTCCTGAATATGACGAGCCCGAACGAGACGGTGGCGCGGGTGGCCAGCGACGAGTTCGCGATCCTCGTGAAACCGGCCGCGAGCCGCACCGACGCGGCCGCCGCGGCCGAAGCACTGGCGCGCCGCCTGTTGACCGCGATCCAGCAGCCGTATGTCTTCAGCGGCCAGCAGGTGCATCTGTCGGCGAGCATCGGCATTGCGCTCTACCCCGACGTGCGCCACGCCAACGATACCGCCGTGCACGACACCCACCTGCTGCGCTGGGCCGACCATGCGCTGCTGCAGGCCAAGGCGGCCGGCGGCAACACACTCGCCTTCTACGTACCGGACGACAATCCCGCCGACGCCGAGCGCCTCAAGCTGGAGGCCGACCTGTACGACGGCGTGCGCAATGGCGAGTTCTCGCTGCACTTCCAGCCGATCACGAGCAGCCGCACGCACGGCGTGGTGGGCGTCGAAGCGTTGATCCGCTGGCTGCATCCCGTGCATGGCCTGGTTCCGCCTTCGATGTTCATTCCGCTTGCGGAATCGATCGGCCTGATCAACTTCCTCGGCAACTGGGTCCTCAAGGTCGCCTGCATGCAGTTGATCCAGTGGGATGCACAAGGCATCACGTTGCAGTACGTGGCCGTCAACGTGTCGCCGCAGCAGTTCCGCGATCCGCGCTTCAAGGATGCCGTGCGCGAAGCGATCGAGCTGACGGGCATCGATCCGCGCCGCCTCGTGTTCGAGATCACCGAAAGCCTGCTGATGCATGACCCTGCTCACGCCAAGGGTTTGCTCGAAGAGTTGACCGCCATGGGCATCCGTTTTGCCGTCGACGACTTCGGCACCGGCTATTCGAGTCTGGCTTACCTGCAACGATTCCCCCTGGCCAAACTCAAGATCGACAGGAGTTTTGTTGAGAATCTGCTAACCTCCCGGAACGATCAGGCAATCGTTAGCGCGGTCGTCGGACTCGCACAGACACTCGATCTCGAACTGGTTGCCGAGGGCGTCGAAACGGAAGCCCAGCGCGCCCTGCTCACCGAGATGGGTTGCGACCACATACAGGGATGGCTCGTCTGCAAGGCGTTGCCTTCCGACGAACTCGCGCAGCGATTCGAAGCGCGCACGCTGCACCTGCACACCGCATAGCGATGCAGACAAACCTCGTGCGCAGCGCAAGATGCCGGTGTAACGCCGGCGTGGCACTCTTTGGAACATGTATGGCTTTTGCGGGACTCACATGGTAAAGGCGGCGGTGCTCGACCGGCTCTGGACGCGAATGAGCGAGCGCGGCGATTTCCCTATGCTGTCGCAGTCGTTGCGTACCACCATGGCGGCAATGAACAACGACGATCTCGACTTCACCGGCCTCGTGCAGGTTGTGTTGTCGGATTTCGCCCTGACGCAAAAGGTGCTGCGGCTTGCCAACTCGGCCATGTATATGGCGTTCGGCGGCAATATCACCACCGTGTCGCGCGCCCTGATGGTGCTCGGCATGGACGCGGTCGGCCATCTGGTGGTCGGCCTGAAAATCGTCGATCACTTTCATCACAGCGCGCCGCGCCGCATCGACGCGAAACTCGAATTGAACCGCACGCTGTTGTCGGGCTGCGTCGCCCGCAAGCTGACCGAGCGCGGCGATCTGCGCGCCGGCGAGGAAGCCGTGGTCTGCACGCTGATGCGGCAGATCGGCAAGCTGCTGGTGGTGTTCTATCTCGATACCGAGTGGGATCAGATCCGCCGGCATATCGACGACGGCACGCTCGAAGCCGATGCCTGCGTGCTGGTGCTCGGCGTCACGTTCGAGGAAATCGGCGCGGAAGCCGCGGTACGCTGGCGTTTGCCCGACATGATCCGCTCCGGCATGGGCGAATTCGATCCGCTGGACGTCGAACAGCCTCGCCAGGTGCAATGGCTGCGTGCCATCACCAACTATTCGACGGCGGTCGCCGACGTGCTGACCCAGCAGAACATGCCGGACTGGCAGCGTGAGGAGCGCATCGCCGAGCTGGCGCAACAATACAGCCACGCGCTGAATACCGACCCCGAAGTGCTGCATCAGATGAGCGTCGCGCTCGCCCGCGAGGAAGGTGGCGACGGCGTGATGCGCGAGATCGTCGAGCTGCGCGCCAATGCGGATGCGATCGCGCGCGAAGCGCTCAATCCCGAAGCGCGCATCGCGGCGGGCGTGGGAGATCTGCGCGGCCTGCCCGACGGCAGCCCGCTCGCGCCGGCGCTCGCACTGGCTGCGGAAACGGTATTGGCGGCGCTCGGTTTTGCGCGCACCGTCGTGTTCGTCAAGCACAGCAACGGTACCTTCAAGGCGCGCCTCGGGCTCGGTCCGAAGATCGACGCGGCGATGCCGAAGCTGTCGTTCAGCACCGCGTTCGAGCCCGATGTGTTTCATCTGGCGATCGCGAACTCGGTCGGTATCTTCATCGAGAACGCACGCGACCCGAAGATGGTGGCGCGATTACCGGAGTGGTTCCGGCGTTCGTTCGACGATGCCCGCTCCTTCGTGCTCCTGCCGGTAGTCGACGAAACCGATCAGACGGTGGCGCTGCTCTACGGCGACTGGTCGCACACTTACGAACCGCGACGAATATCGCAGAAGGAAATGAGCGCGTTGAATGAGCTGGCAAGGGAGTTAGGACGTTTTTTCGGCCTGGGGCAGATGCAGGAAATGGAGACGATGTGAAGACGTGGCGTGATCGTTGATCACGGTGCTTCACTCTCACCAGTTTTGTATTTGCCCTAAGTCAAGTTTGCCAAGACTCGCCGCCAGGCTCAGGCGAGCGGTAAGCCAGTCGGAAACGCTCACGATACGCTGCTGGTTGGCCGCCACCAGCGCATCCTGGGCGTGCAGCAGTTCAATGATGTTCGCCACGCCGACTCTGTAGCGCGATTGCGCTGCATCGAACGCCAATTCCGCATCCTCCTGCAGAGCTCGGGCCTGCTGGACGGTTTGTGCGCCGGCCCTCACCGCCTCATAGCTTTTCCAGACATTCAACGCAACCTGTTGTTCGGTCTCGGCAATATTTGCCTGCTGGAAATCCGCTTGCGCCCTCGCCTCGCGAATCCGGTAAGCCGAGGCAAAACCCTCGAAAAACGGAATGGTCACCCGTACGCCCACATAATTGTTTCGCGACGTCGACGACATACCGCCAGCCGCATCGATCGACGCCGCTGGCCGGTTGCTCGCCGAGAGCCCAGCTTGCAGACGAACACTCGGCCACGCCTGCGCACGCGTGCTATCGATCGACGCCTGCGCGGCTTGCAATTCGGCGCGCGCCGCCTGCAAGCGGGGGTGGCTTTCGAGTGCCTGATCCAGCAGTGCCTTGATCGCGTCCATTTGCGGAGCCGATCCCGGCAACATAACTGGCGCCTCGGCAAGCATGAGCGGCACGTCCGGCGTGAGACCCATGTCGAGCGCCAACGTGCCAATCGCTTCGTGCAGCGCGCTGTCGGCTCTGACTACGCTTAACTTCGCCTGATTGAGCGCTGTGCGCGCCTGCAGGTCATCTGCGATCGACACGATCCCGGAGCGCATCCGCGCATGTGCAGCAGCAAGGCTTTGTGCAGCATTGGACTCGGCCTCGCGCGCCGCGTCGGCTTGTGCTCGCGCGGTAAGCGCCGCGAAATAATCACGAGCACTGGTGTAGAGGACGTCGAGTACCGCTGCGTTGAAGGATTCACTGGCGGCGACCAGCAGTTCACGCGCCTTCCGCATTTCAGCTGAACGCGCACCAAAATCGAACATTACCCAGTCAAAGGCAAGTTCTGCCGCACGCGCCGTGCCGTTGTAGGATTCCTGCGACATCCAACTGTTTGTCGAAGACGTCTGCGTCCGGTTACGCGAGCCGCTCAACACGCCCGAAAGCGTCGGCCACTGTGCGGCTTTGGCTTCGCCCAAACGGGCGGCCTGAACCTGAGCGCTCGCCCAGGCTCGCCGGGTCAGCGGATTGCGGCACAACGCGCGTGCCGCGACGTCCTCCAGCGACAAGGTCGTACTCGGCGGACCGAATTCGCACGGCGCCACGCCGACCATGTCGGGTACGCGTGAAATAACGGGGGGTGCGGTTATTTGCTGTTGCGTGCCGAGTGGATCGAAGCCATCCAGACCCGGATGCGCGTACAGACACGGCGGCAACAGCGCGGTCAACGTCACAAGCAAGCCATTTGCTGTAAGCCGCGTGACGCGCCCAACGTGATGGGTATCAGCGCTCATGCAAACTCTCATCGACGCGTGTGAGCAAGGGGCTCAAAAAATATTCGATCAATCTACGCTTGCCGGTTTTGATCTCGACGCTCACCGCCATACCAGGGCTGAGGGCCACACGCTGGCCGTCGATCATCATGCTCGACTGATGCAGCCTCAACCTCACTGCGTAGATCAGCCCACGTTTTTCGTCCTCGATGGCGTCGTGCGACACGCTGACAACCTCAGCCGGCAGCGTGCCATAGCGTGTATAAAGAAACGTTTCAATCTTCGCGGCAGCAAGTTGCCCCACTGCGACAAATCCAATGTCCTTGTTCTCCAGGAACGCTTCGATCTCGGCGGGACGTTCGTTTGGAACAATCACCATCAGCGGTTGAGCTGCAGTCACGACGCCACCGATGGTATGCACCGCGAGTTGCTGCACTGCGCCATCCACCGGCGCCTTGAGCGTCATGAAGCGATCATGTGCATCCGCCTTGATGTACTCCTGGCGAAGCTCAGCCGCTTTTTGCGTCGCGTTGCCAAGACTTTCGAGCGTCGCACGGCGGGTCGAAGCCGTGAGTTCTTCGCGTTGGCGCCGAGCACTCACGATCGATGCGCGGATCTCGCCGAGACGGCTTTTCTGTGCGGCCAGTTCGCCTTCCTGCTCGATCCGGATTTGTTGCTTCTCCAGATATTCGTGACGCGAGACATAGTTCTTTGCTGCCAGTTCGTCCAGATCGGCTTCCCTGCTGCGAGCAATTTGCAGCGTGCTTTGCAATCTGTTGATTACCGCCCCGACCGTTTGAAGTTCAGCTGCACTGCGCGCAATCTCTGCGTCCAGGCGCGCGAGTTTGGAACGCAACTCGGCGAACTCACCATCCAGGAAACGTTGCTCCTGTTCAACACGAGCGACCGGTGGCATCAGTTCGGCGGGCACCTCCGCCTCGACCGTCATGTCGATGGGTTGTGCCTCACCGCTATCGATACCTTTGAGCAAAGCCCGCGCACGCGCCGCACTCAGCCAGCTTTCGGCCCAGTCGTCGCGTAGCCGCAGACGATCCGCCGCAGATATCGTTGAATCCAGTTCGAGAAGTACGTCGCCGGTCTTTACCAGCTTGCCGTCAGTAACATGAATGGCGGTGACTTTGGCGGTTTCGATCGACTGGATAATTTTCGCGCGGCCGTCAGGGACGATTTTTCCCTGCGCGGTCGCGACGATATCGATCTTCCCGACTATGGCCCACAAGAGAGCAATCAATAGCAGCGAGACGACTGTCGCCATCGCAACACGTGGCAGCGGCGAAACAGGCTGCCGCTGGAGCGCCAGTGCCGCAGGGAGAAACTCCGATTCAGCGGCCGACCAGCGCGGTGCGTTCCGCTCGCGCACGCGCCATGCCGCGCGCCAGACTTTAAAATACTGGCAAGTCAGGTCCCGGGCCGCGCCTAGCCAAAGCAGCGCACGGTTCGTCATACACCCGCCTGTAAATGCCAAAGCTTCGCATAAGCGCCCATTGCAGCAATGAGAACGTCGTGCGCGCCTTGCTCGATAATCGCGCCACGTTCCATCACGATGATCCGGTCCGCCCGCCGCACGGCTGACAAACGATGCGCAATGATCAGCACCGTACGTCCGCGGCAGATTGCACGCATGTTGTCCTGCACAATGCGTTCGGACTCGTAGTCGAGCGCGCTGGTCGCCTCGTCGAAGATCAAAATACGCGGCTCGTGCATCAGTGCCCGGGCAATGGCAATGCGCTGCCGCTGCCCCCCCGACAACGTCGAGCCATGCTCTCCGACTGGCGTGTCGTAGCCTTCCGGCAAGCCCGCGATGAACTCATGCGCACCGGCCAGTTTCGCCGCGTGGACAACCGCATCGAGCGGTGCACCCGGATCAGTCAGCGCAATGTTGTCGCGGATACTCCGGCTGAATAGCACATTTTCCTGCGACACGACACCGATCTGACGCCTCAACGATGTCGTGTCGATCAACGCGAGATCCTGTCCATCGATCGTGATTCGCCCACGCTCCGGTGTGTAAAGGCGCTGCACCAGACGCGTCAACGTACTCTTCCCCGAACCGGACTGCCCGACGATGCCGATCACCTCGCCCGCCGTGATTGACAGGTTCACGCCGCTGAGAATGGCCGGGCCGTCCGCACGATAGCGAAACACGACCTCTTCCAGTTCGATACGCCCTTTGACAGCGGGCAACGCACTCTTCGCGCCAGCTGCTTCCGTGCGACTGTTCAAAATGTCGCCGAGACGCGCGACTGAAATACCGGTTTGCTGGAAATCGGTCCAGAGTTGCGCAAGCCGCATGATCGGTCCCGCGACCTGACCGGCCAGCATGTTGAATGCGATCAATTCGCCGACTGTGAGCTTGCTGTCGATCACGAGCCGAGCACCGACCCACATTAGCGCCACAGTGACGAGTTTGTTGACAAGGCTGACGCCGCCGCTCGCCCAGATGCCGACAGTCGACGCGCGAAAAGTCGCACCGATATAGGCAGCAAGCTGGTTGCCCCATTGGCGCGTCCACTGTGGCTCGACCGCCATGGATTTGACGGTGTCGATACCACTGATCGTTTCAACGAGAAACGACTGATTCTCTGCGCTACGGGCGAACTTCTCGTTCAGACGGCGGCGCAGCACCGGTGTGCAAGCCACCGAGAGCAACACATAGCAAGGGAGCGATACAAGCACGATCAACGTGAGCCGACCGCTGTAAAACACCATCACCGCGATGAAGACGAACGAAAACAACAAGTCCATCACGAGAGTGATCGCATTACCGGTCAGAAACGCGCGAATGTTCTCCAACTCGCGGACGCGCGCCACCGAATCGCCGACGCGTCGCGCCTGGAAATACGCCAGCGGCAATTTGAGCAGATGGCGGAATAGATTTGCTCCGAGTTCGACGTCGATGCGGCTCGTGGTATGCGCGAACACGTAGCTGCGTAGCGCGGTCAGCCCAACGTCGAATAGCACAACGATCGTCAGTCCGACAGCGATTACGTCGAGCGTAGTCAATCCGTGATGAACCAGCACCTTGTCCATCACAACCTGGAAGAACAGCGGCGTAATCAACGCCAGCACCTGGATAAAGAATGAAACGACGAGCACCTCGCACAGAAGACGCCGGTATTTAATCAAGGCCGGAATAAACCATGTGAAGTCGAACTTCGTCAGTTCGCCGAGCATTGATGCCCGTGAGGCGAAAAGGATCACTTCCCCTGGCCAATCGCCTTTTAGTACTTCAATGTCGATAGAGACAGGCTGCGCGGCATCGGGGCGCTGAATGATCGCTTTGTTCTTTTCTATGCGGCCGATGATGAAAAAGTCACCTGCGTTGTCGATAGCAATGGCAGGAAACACGACCCGGTCCAGTCGATCCCAGCGCGCTTTAGTGTGCTTCGCGTTGAGCCCGAGAGATTTTGCGGCGAGCAGAAGCTGCGTCGTGCTGAAAGACCTGGCTCCCGGCTTGAATTCGTGCGCTAGCTGGTCTGGGTCCGCCGCAATACCGTGATAGCGCGCCAACATCACGAGGCAGAAGATGCCGGGATCGATCGTGGAAGCGTCGGGTTTGTGTGGGAATGGATCGGTGTGCTGGGTATGCGGGACGGCGTTGGATTGCATTCGGTATTGCTTCTTTCTTGCGACGGGTAAACCGGTCGCGCGACTTAAGCGTCGCGCGACCCTGAGCGTGGTGGTTCGAACTAGAAGCAGTTGACTGCAATCGGCGCCGTCAGCGCTTGTGTTGCACCTTGTTGCCAGGTCGAGTCCGACAACGGCGGTGGCGCGGCACTTGCCATTGTCTGGATCAGCAAATCCAGTCTACTTTCGATGTACGCCGATGCAGCAGTCGTGTCCGGTGTGAAAGCCCGCGACGCTGACATAAGCTTCGGCTGTGTCGCGAGCGCCTTCGCGTTGATCGTGACCTTGTCCCACGTGGTACCGTCGGAGAATCTGAACTGCTCGACACCGTAAGGAAGAGTCGAACCGCTCTCATAGAACTGCATCTTGATACGGAGCGTGTTGTCCGAACCCGACAGCGTGACCAGCAGATCAGTGCTGTTGCCGTCGCGACGCACGGTGACGTCAGTAGGTTTGACATCGGCGTCGAACAAAACTACGTCGGTGTCCCTGCCGTTGGGGTCGTAGGCCTCCTCGATCGTATCGTTGCCGGAATGACGGCCGAACAGATACGTGTCACTGCCGGCGCCACCGATAAGCAGGTCGTTACCTGCGCCGCCGTCGAGTACGTCGTCACCGTTGTAGCCGACTAGCACGTCGTCGCCTGGCGTGCCTTGCAATGCCATCAATGCGACGTCCTGCTTGTTCCAGATCGTGCCGTTGGCGAATTTGAACTGTTCGATGCCGTACGGGAAGTCCAAACCACCTTGATAGAACTGCATCTTCACACGTAGCACGTTGTTCGAGCCGGCAATTGTGAGCAACAGATCCGCGCTTTGACCATCGCGACGCACCGTCACGTCTTCCGGACGGATATCCGCGTCAAACAGCACGACATCAGTGTCCTTGCCCTGCGGGTCGTACACCTCCTCGATCGTGTCATTTCCGGAGTTGCGACCGAACAGATAGGTGTCGCTGCCTGGGCCACCGATCAGCAGGTCGTTACCCGCGCCGCCGTCGAGAACGTCATCACCGTTGTAGCCAACCAGCACGTCGTTGCCCGGCGTGCCTTGCAATGCCATCAGGGCGATGTCCTGTTTTGTCCAGATCGTGCCGTTGGCAAATTTGAACTGTTCGATGCCGTACGCGAAGTCCGAACCACTTTGATAGAACTGCATCTTCACACGCAGCACGTTGTTCGAGCCGGCAATTGTGAGCAACAGATCCGCGCTTTGGCCGTCCCGACGCACCGTCACGTCTTCCGGACGGATATCCGCATCGAATAGTACGATGTCGGTGTCCTTGCCTAGCGGGTCATATGCCTCCTCGATCGTGTCGTTGCCGGAATTGCGGCCGAACAGATACGTGTCGCTACCTGTTCCACCGATCAACAAATCGTTGCCGGCGCCGCCGTCGAGTATGTCGTCTCCGTTGTAGCCAACCAGAACGTCGTTGCCCGGCGTGCCCTGCAATGCCATCAGGGCGACGTCCTGCTTGGTCCAGATCGTACCGTCGGCAAACTTGAATTGTTCGATACCGTAGGGGAAAAGCAGACCGCTCTGATAGAACTGCATCTTCACACGCAGCACATTGTTCGAGCCGGCAATCGTAAGCAGCAGATCCGAACTTTGGCCATCGCGACGCACCGTCACGTCTTCCGGACGGATGTCCGCGTCGAACAGCACGACATCGGTGTCCTTGCCGTTCAGATCGTATGCCTCCTCGATCGTGTCGTTGCCGGAATTGCGACCGAACAGATACGTGTCACTGCCTGTGCCGCCGATCAGCAAATCGTTGCCGGCACCTCCGTCGAGTATGTCGTCGCCGTTGTAGCCGACCAGCACGTCGTTGCCTGGTGTCCCTTGCAATGCCATCAAGGCAACGTCATGCTTGGTCCAGATCGTGCCGTCGGCAAACTTGAACTGTTCAACGCCGTAAGGGAAAACCAAACCGCTCTGATAAAACTGCATCTTGATACGCAAGACGTTGTTCGAGCCGGACAACGTGATTAACAGATCAGCGCCTTGACCGTCACGACGCACAGTAACGTCCTGCGGACGGATGTCCGCGTCGAAAACCACCACGTCGGTGTCGTTGCCGTACAAGTCGTAGGCCTCTTCGATCGTGTCGTTGCCCGAGTGCCGTCCAAACAGGTAAGTGTCGCTGCCCGTTCCGCCGACCAACAGGTCGTCACCTGCGCCACCATCAAGCACGTCATCGCCAGCACCACCGTAAAGCGTATCGTTGCCGTCGCCGCCTAGCAGGATGTCATCGCCGCTGCCGCCGTTGAGCACGTCTTTGCCTGTGAAGCCGATGAGAATGCTGCCCGACATCGGACCACCGGTTGCAGCGTTCAGCGAACCGCTACCGAATGAGATGCCCAGTTGCCCAAGCGCCTCGCGCAACGCGTCGCTTTGGTGCGCTTCGACATAACTGCGGAGTTCCGCACCGATATCGAAACCCTGCTGTATCCAGTTCACACCGAAAGCCTTCGTCAGCCCGGCCAGCACGAACGCGACATCTGCCGCGCCGACCACACTTTCTGCCGCTTTCAGCTTCGCCATCATGGCACTGAAGTCCACGTGCACCTGACCTGCGTCGTTGACGTCATACGCGATTGCGTCGAGATAAGGTTTCCAGACCGTCTGCATCGCGATGGCCTTGTACACGGACTCGACAAGGGTCGACCATGCATTCGACACATATTCGCCGCGTGTACCTGACAGGCTTACGGTGCCTTGCGCGTTCGCGCCCAACATCGTGCCGGACATCTTCTCCAGCACCGTGAGGCGGCCGAGCCAGTCGGCGTCGGTTGCGAATCCTGTGATAGTGCGCTTGCCGGATTCTTTGAGCGATTGTGAGGTTGTCATGCCCGATGTCGCGGCCCACGCCTTGAGCAACGGTTCGATCAGCGCCTGCTGTTCTGTAGCGGTCTTTGCGTGCGTGATTTGGTCAAGCAGCGTACGCAGGGCCATACCCTCTGCCGTATCCAGACTCGCGGCTTGCCAAAGATCGCGCACATTGCCCGCGCCCTGTACGTACGGCATTGCGATTACGTCATCACGCAGCGGGATGGTCGTATCAAACTTCTGATGCAGCGTGTCCTGACCAAACCATATTTCCTGCATGTCACGCTCGACGGGAACGCCGTCGACCATCTGCACGAATGAGCCGGTGCCGCGCACCATGTTGCCATTTTCGAGCGTGCGGATGGTCGCGTCCTTGCTCAGGTTGATCGAGATAATGCCGAGTTCGTCGAGGCTTAGCAGCTCGCCGGATTGTGAGGTGCCGTCGCCGTTTGCATCGCGCCAGATTCTTAGCGAAGACCAGATCGCGTCGTTGCGGTCGATGACGCCATCTTTGTTGATGTCGAATTCGCGGAGTGCGTCGAAGCCGTTCGCAGCGAGTGTGCCGTTCGCAAGCGGCGTGAAGTTGCTGAATAGTTCTGCGCCGGAGTCGATCATGCCGTTGTGGTTACGGTCGAGAACGAGGAAACCGTCACCCGCGCTGATCCAGCCGGTGTGTGTGCGGCTGCCGCTGCCGTCGAAATCGAAGTAGGCATTCGAATTGTCGGGATTGGTGGTGTGGATACCGTCACCGTCGATGTCGAGGATGAGGGGGTCGACAAGATTGGCACCAAAGAAGTATTCCTTTGCGAATTTCAGGACGTCGTCGTACTTGCCTTTGAGCCAGTTCGAGAATGCATCAGCGAAATCGCCGACACCGGTAGCAACGGAGTTGAGCATGGCGCCAATGTCACCTACTGCATCGCTAATTGCGTTTCCAAGCGCACTTTGCAGAGCGGCAGCTGCGTCTAGCATGTCGTTGATGACGCTCGTCGTTTCGTTGCCGGCAAGCATCGATGCGATGCTGAGGCCTACTCCGGCGACGAGAAGGGCTGCGCCCACCCCGGCTAGTCCGGGGACAGCCGCACCGCTGGCGATCGATAGTCCGGCGACGTTCAGCATGACTCCCCCGATCAGCGACGACGCATCCCCGATGGCCGCGTATAAGGTTCCAGTGCTTACCGTACCATTTGGAACTTGCGACGCGAGGTCGGAAACGTCGTTGACCAAAGCAGCAGCTCCAATCAATGGTCCGAACCACGGAATATTGCCAACGGATGTTCCAATTGGAAGAACGGACCTTCCCACGGAGCCCATCAAGCCATCAACGAATTGAAGTGTTGACAGTGCCGCTTGATATCCCGAACCCTTCTGGCCCTCAGCGACGGAACCAACCGATTTTCCAACCTGCGCAGCGTTTTGACCGTTCGCCAACTGGCCAATAGCAATGCCGATGTAATCAACGTTCAAACCTTTCATAACACTGCCCTCAACCTTCGATCCTGCTTCATATAAAAAATCTTGCGCAATACCACAAAATAGATTAAAGCCATAAAAAACAACAATGATTTACAAAAAATCGGATTACTTTGGGACTGATAGTATTTAACTGCCTGATCAAACGCCAATACGTCTCCCTTACCTTGACGCACCTCAAAAATCTGTCTCTGAGAAAAAGCCCAAAAGCTTCTCTTCTGAACGTACCAACCAATAACAACCTGCTTACCATCGATATTTTTCCCACCCCGGATCTCCAGAGGGCAAAACCCTACGTCCAAACCAGATTGACGATATCCACAGTGATACGTTATTCCGCCCGAATCTCCAATCAGAGATATATATTCGCCCCCCCTGTATATTTTTCCAACCTTCGCGACACCCGATGAATAACTGAGCATTTCGTGCGTTGGCGGACTGTAGAGCAATATCCTGACTGGCCCGCTTCCAAAATAGAGGAAAGCTATCGTCAGAAGAATAAATTTAAAAAATTTTAAAATCATATTTTCGACTACACGTACGAAAATTCAGGTATGACAACACGCCGATCGCTTATCGCCAATCAGACTCTTCTGACCGCCGCGGCAGCGACGACCTCATTCGTATTGATTTTATACCGGCCTGACCCCGAGTCACGCCATGCGCTTTTTCTCGATATAATGAGGAAAATTCACAAAGTAAAAAACAGCGCCACCGACATTCTGACAGGGACCTCAGGCATCCTTCATGTTTCATCGACAACCGCGCATTTTCAAATTACATCTTATAAATGCGATGGCAGACTAATATTTTTATTACCCATTCTATTTCTCAAGATGTCCACATCGCTCTACCCGACATTTGATGCGACTTGCAATTTTCAAATTACCTCCCCTTGACCATATAAATCACCGAAGCTAACGCAACAATTATGGCGACAGCTCCGAATCCGGCAACCCAGTTGGGTTCCAACTTCGAAACCCTTAGTTTTCCAAAAGATAAAATCTTCAATCCGAACGCCCCGACGCCCCAACAGAGTATGTCGATGAAGAACCAAACTAAAAAATCCACTGCGTCTCCTTCGTTAAGCGCCAGTTTTGATGAGGCGTGCTTCGCCACATCCGACGCACGCGCGTTCTACTCACCATTTAAAGCCCGCACGCCAATCAACCGCACACCAAACCTGTTGACATATTCGTCGATCTCCACCCGCTGCCCTACCGGCCAATCGCTCCGCGAACCGGTACCGCAGAAACGGATTTCGTGATTGGCAGTCGGCTCCAGCAGGTACACCGGCGTATGACATCCTTTCGTCGATGTTTGTGTTCGCAAAACGACGGTCTGCACAGTGCGTACCTGCCCCGGGGTCCAGCGAAACTCGATCAGGTTAGCGAGGTGAAAGAACAATGCTGCGAAGCAGGCGATGGACAGCCCCGCAAGTAGCGTATGTGCCGCTCGCAGAACACGTGGCACTCTCAACGCTTGGACCGGCCAGTTGCAACGCCTCACTATCAATGCAAACTGAATCAGGCACGCAGTCGCTAATACGCTGGCTCCGAGCGCCCAAGCACCGATGTAAGCGGGGTAAAAAAGCAGGTAATCGGAAACGAGTACGAGTAAGCCGACGATCGACACAATCCCCACTGCGACCAGTCCGAATAGCAATAGGCGTCCTGCCGGCACACTCGTTTGTGGCACAACGCGGTTTGTAACGCCCGTCCATTCACGAATGCCACCAAAGATATGGCGGACAGTGTGAACATTCTTCGCCGAGTAGATGACAAAGCGCGCTCCGTACGGCCCAACCAGAATGATCGATGAATTGAGCCTCACGCCACGCCGGTTGAAGCCAATCGGCTCATCAGACTCTGCCGCAGGCCCTGTGAGAATTACACCGGGTCGATCTCCGAATTGCACGCGCTGAAATCCGCGGCGAACATGACCAGAACGATCAACAATGATCGGCGGCGCCGTTAGACCCGCGATCAGGATCCTGCGAAAAACAAGCGCGCCCACGCCGAGCGCAGCAGGCAACCAGAACCAGCGAGCGCCAAATAGTCCGCCGCCTTTTGTCGCCACGATAAGCGTCGCGATCAGCACCAGTAGCGCCAAGACCAACAAAAGAAGATTGATGATGAAAAATCTGACCCGGTAGCCGGTCGAAAACGTTATCTGGAAAGCGTCAGCAGCGGCGTTGTAGTCGACAGAAGCGGCCATGAATACGATAGAGGAATCAAAAGGACGGCAATCAATCCTTTCACGTCGAAAGAATTGGTCGCGAATCTATCGCACCTAACCAAAATGCGCTATCGGCCCCTTCTGACAGCGTCGTCAGAACTCAAGGAAGGTAAATACCTCGAGCTTCGGTCTGGTACTCGTTCAAAGCATGGCACGTCGTAAACGTAAAACGGCGAAGCCGTGCTTCGCCGTTTTGCAATGCAATGAATTGCCTGTACCTTTCAATCGACATTCAGGGAAGATCACATCTGTTTGCGCCGCCACATTCCCACTTGTGGTTCAACGCACTTCATCCAGCAATTCGCCAACCGACCTACCCCCTCAATCCTCGATCCGCTCCAACCCCTCGGCGCTGTGATCTCCGACCCCGGCCCACGCCCCCGCCGCCAACCCAAGCACCGCGATCTCTTCCACCGTCAACGGTTGCAAACGCGCGCACAAGGCTTCGATCTCATCCCAAGCGCCGCGCTCCAGTGCTTCCACCGCGGTCAGCAGCAGGCCCAACACGCCCTGCCGATGCAGGATGCCCGCCTGAATCGGCCGTGACAGCGTCAGCACATTCAGCGTGCTTTCCAGCGAGCCGCCGAACACCGCGTCGACAAACGAAAACACGCCGGTCAGAAACGCCGCATCGGCTTCGTCGCGCCCGGCTTCGGGCAAACGTTCAATCGCCAGTTCCATGAAACGCGCCCGGGTCGCCGCCAGTTGCAGCAGAGGATCGTCCTCGAGCGCAACCTTGCGGCCGTCCGCGTACAACAGCAATTGGGTCCAGCGTGCGATCCGGTTCGTGCCGGTCGCGTTGATCGCTTCGCGCAGCGTCGTGACCTTGTGGCCGACCGCAAGGCCGCTCGAATTCGCGAGCTTCATCAGATGCATCACCAGCACCGGATTCAGCTTGAGTTCGGCTTCGAGTTGCGCGACGGTCGGGTCCCCCGACAGCAGTTGCAGCAGATTCAGCAAGGCATGCCGCGGCGCACTGACACGCCGCGTCGTGGAAGTCTGCGCACGCGCGAAGAAGTAGCCCTGGAAGCGGTCGAAGCCGAGACCGTGCGCGGCTTCGAAATCGGCCTGCGCGTCGAGACCCAGCGCGATCAGGAGCTTGCCCGCCGACTTGAGCACGCTCGTCAATTTGGGCAACAGCGCCGGCGACGCGTGCGTGAAATCGATTTTGACCACTTCCGCGTAAGGCAGCAGCTTCGCAAACGTTTCATCGGGTTGCGTCACTTCGTCGAGGACGAAGCGATAGCGCCGTCCGTGCAACTGGACAATGCGCGCAATCAGCGCATCGTCGACCTGCATCGACGGCGACAATTCGAACATGAAGCGCTCGGCCGGCAGGTGCAGGATCGAATCGTCGAACAGCATCTCGCGGCTTACATCGACGTAAGCCGGATGCCCGGTGAGCGCGCTGCGCACGTTGCCGCTGAGCAGACCGCGCAGCACGGCACGCGCCACCAGCTGCGCCGGCTCGGGCGCGCGGCCCGGCAAGGCATCGGCAGTCGCGGCCGAATCGGCGCCATGGGCCGCTGCCGCGTCGGACTCGACGGCCGCGGGCACATCCGGCGCACGCACTTTGATTTCATACCCGCACAGCATGCCGTCACGATTCAGAATCGGCTGACGTGCAAAGCTGGCATTGAGTTGCGCATCGTCCGAAGCGCTCAACTGCCTCGGATTCTCGATTGCGATGGTGGTCATTCTGCTCCCCCGCTAAGCGCCGCCCTGGCGCTTCCTGCTGTATTTTGGTTTTCGCTGCACCAATCGCGCACATCCAGAGCCCGAGGCCCTTGGCGTGTGCGGTGCGCCCGCCGATTTTAGCGCAGGCCATCGCGCGCGGACATGTCAACGCCGCAATATCTCGAAATAATTGGATGGAATTGGATGCCGGTCTCGCTGAAGGCCGGGACAGAATCGACGATACTCTTGTGCAGTGCAAAAGCGTTCCGTCGCCTGCACCACCTGGCTGCAATCCCGCCTTCAACCACCAAGGAAAATCATGGACGTCAAAAGCGTGCTGTCAAATGCCTTCGCGATGCCGATCACGAGCCCGGCGTTTCCGATGGGTCCGTATCGTTTCGTCGACCGGGAATTCCTGATCATCACTTACCGCACCGATCCGGACAAATTGCGCGCGGTGGTGCCCGAGCCGCTCCAGATCGGCGAGCCGCTCGTACATTACGAATTCATTCGCATGCCGGATTCGACCGGCTTCGGCGATTACACGGAAAGCGGTCAGGTGATCCCGGTGTCGTACAACGGTGTGGCAGGCAGCTACACGCTCGCCATGTATCTCGACGACCACCCGCCGATCGCCGGCGGCCGCGAGCTGTGGGGCTTTCCGAAGAAGCTCGCCTCGCCGGTGCTGCAAGTCCATACCGATACGCTCGTCGGCACGCTCGATTACGGCCCGGTGCGCATCGCCACCGGCACGATGGGTTACAAGCATCGACAACTGGATCTCGCGCAGCAGCAGAAGCGCCTGGAAGCGCCGAACTTCCTGCTGAAAGTCATTCCGCACGTGGACGGCACACCGCGCATTTGCGAACTGGTGCGCTACTACCTGCAGAACATCACCCTGAAGGGCGCATGGACGGGTCCCGCATCGCTCGAACTGGCACACCATGCCCTCGCGCCGGTCGCGGAATTGCCGGTGCTGGAAATCGTCGAAGCCCGCCATCTGCTGGCGGATCTGACGCTCGGACTCGGTGAGGTCGCCTTCGACTATCTCGATCAACCGAAGGCCAACCTCCGCTGATCCGCGCTCGCGCGGCCCAACATGCAAACGGCCGCATCAGCGGCCGTTTGCATGTCACTCATTCAACTACTCACACGCCTTACTTCAACACCACCTTCACGTCGAAGTACTTGGCGGCGAAGCGGTCGATCGTACCGTCGGCCTTCAGTTCCTTGAGCGCCTGGTTCAACGCGTCCTTCAACGCCTTGTCACCCTTGCGAATCCCAAAACCGACGCCCGCGCCGAGCAGCTTCTCATCAGTCACGGCCGGACCGGCGAATTCGAAACCCGCGCCTTGCGGCTTCTTCAGAAAGCCCTTCGAAGCAGCTTCCGCATCCTGGAACGCGGCGTCCAGACGACCCGACGCGAGGTCGGCGTAGATCTGGTCCTGCGTCTGGTACGGCACGACGTCCACACCCGCCGGCGCCCAGCGCGCCTTTGCATACGTTTCCTGGATCGTGCCTTGCAGCACGCCAACGTGCTTACCTTTGAGCGAGGCCGCCGTAGGCAACAGACCGCTGCCCTTCTTCGCGATCATCTGATTGGGGATCGTGTAGATCGGATCGGTGAAATCGATGGCCTGGCGGCGCTGTTCCGTGATCGTCATGTCCGAGTTGATCGCGTTGAATTTACGCGCTTCCAACGCCGGAATCAGGCCGTCAAACGAATTCTCGACCCATACGCACTTCGCCTTCAGCTTCGCACACACGGCATTGCCGATGTCGATATCGAAACCTTGCAGCTCGCCCGACGGCGACTTCGATTCGAACGGCGCATACGACGCCTCGACGCCGAAGCGCACTTCCTTGATATCCGCCGCGGACGCGACGCCTGCCGTTACCGTTGCCGTCGCGAACAGCGCGAGCGCGGCCATGTTTCGCCAATTGATCTTCATTACGGGTGTTCCTCTACGGTATTGAATAAGACGGAGCCGAATCCGGGCCAGCATGATTGCCGGGCCAAAAATGCGATTCAAACTCCAGCGGCCGGTGTGGTGCAGCGCAACAGCCGCGCGGGCGGAATTGTACAGGCTTCGCAATGCACGCCTGGCGGGCGCGACGGCGCGCGCCTCGTTTGACGAAGCCGGTTCGGCATGCATAAAGGCGCAATTGCGTGTCGCGTTCAGGCAAAAAAATACGCGTCGAATAGCCGTTAGACCGCTCCGTCACCGGCAGCGAAATCTTCACCGAGCCGTCGTGACAGATGCGTATAGACCGCCGCGACATGCGGCAAATGACGCGACTCCGGATGCGCGAGCACCCAGACCTGCGATTCGGCTTCGTCGAGCGGCGGCGTCAATTGCACGAGATCGTCGCGGCCGCGCGCGAGGAAGGTCGGGAAGATGCCGACGCCAAAGCCACGCACCACCATCTCGAACACCGCCATCACGCTATTGGTCTTGTAACGCGGTTCGACCGTCGGGCAGTGACGCTTGCGCCACAGGATCGAAGGATGATCGCCGAGCGAGCTGTCCGGTGCCACCCAATCGCAGCGCGACAGCGCATCGGCGTCGCTCGCGTGGATGCCGGTCCCCTTCGCGGCAAACACCGCGATACGCAGCGGGCCGACATGCTTGCCCACCAGATGCTCCGGCGCACGGCGCGTGGCACGCACGGCGATGTCGGCGTCGCGTTTAGTGAGGCTCGCGAGGCTGTTGGCAGCCGTCAACTCGAACGACAACGCGGGGTGCAGCGCCGCGAAATCATGCAAGGCGGGTAGCACGAGGCCATAGAGCACGGTGTCCGTGGTGGTCACATGAACACTGCCGGATACGCGATCGCTGCTCGCCTGAACGGTCGAGCGCGCCGCCGCCAGTTCGCTTTCGATGCGCTCGGCATGACGTGCCAGTTGTGCGCCGAGCGGCGTCGCGCGATAACCGCTGCGCGAGCGCTCGAACAGACGCTGGCCCAGCCCGCGTTCGATCCGCTGCACGGAGCGAAAAATCGTCGACGCGTCGATGCCCAGACGCAGGGCCGCTTCCGCCAGTGTGCCGGCGCGCACCAACGCGAGAATGGTCTGCGTATCCGCCGAAGTCAGTTCGTATTGCGTTTTTGCACGCATGGTTTGGCAAGCCGCCTGTTTATTCTGAATGCGATCCGGGCTACTTTTACCACATCGACTTGTCGGCCGACGAGCCTTGCCCCCGGCGCCTGCCGGACCTCCACTCCTGTTTTATTTGCGGTGACACCATGAAACTCTACTATGCGCCGGGCGCCTGCTCGCTGGCCGTTCACATTGCCTTGCGCGAAGCCGGGCTCGACTTCGAAACCGTCAAGGTCAACCTGCAAACGCACAAACTCGCCAACGGCGACGATTACTACGCGATCTCGCCGCGCGGTTATGTGCCCCTCGTCGAATTCGCCGACGGCTCACGCCACACGGAAGGCGCCGCACTGCTGCAGCACATCGCCGATCTCGCGCCCGAGCAGGCCTTATTGCCGGCCGCAGGTTCGCCGCAACGGCTCGCGGCGCTCGCATGGCTCACCTATATCAGCACGGAGCTGCACAAGACGTTCAGCCCGTGGCTATGGCATCAGGAGACCGCCGAATCGACCAAGGCCGAATGCCGCGCCAAGCTCGCCACCCGGTTCAGCGAACTCGAGCGCGTGCTCACGGAACGTGACTACCTGAATGGACAGTACTCGGTCGCCGACGCGTACGCGTTCACGGTGTTGAGCTGGGCGCGGATGCTGTCGATCGATCTGGACGCGTATCCGCATCTGAACGCGTATCTGGCACGCGTCGCGGCACGGCCGCAAGTGCGTGAGGCGATGGTGGCGGAAGGTTTGGTGAAGGCGAACGCGGCTTAAGCGCCCCGCCGTATGCCGTGGATGAAATGTTGAGCACCTCCGGTGCATAACGTTTCATCCACGCTGCGGTGTCAGACCAGACCGGACAACGTCTCCTGCGTCGTCTCGACTACCATCAAGCCGGCACGCAAGCCCGGTTTGACCGTCGCGTTGGGAAACACAATGCGCTCTTCGTCGCGGCTCACGACATAGCGATAATCGCCGTCGCAGGCGAGTACCGTGCCCTTCACGAACGGCGTGAAGTTCGGCACGTCAGTTGCAACCCGCAATTCGAATGCATCGCTCTGCTTGGTGATCTGGTCGATTACCGTAAAAGCGCGCGGCAACGCGGTATTCGCATGATTCGTTGTGCCGGCGGCGCCGTTGATACCGTTGATACCCGCCAGAAGATAGCGCAGCGCCTGGTCCGCACCGGCAAAGCGCGTCAGATCGTTCTCGCCGAACGGGCGCACCTTGCCGAGTTCCAGCGTACACGCCTCAGCACCGCACGCCTGCGCGGTGAAGTGTGAATACGTATTGCCCTTGGTCGTATGCAGCAGCACCGCGCTGATGCGTGCCTCGCCGAGCCACTCGAACATCGCGCGCGAAAAAGGCACGCCGGTATGCGGCAGCAGCGCAAACTGCTCGAATGCGGATGCGCGAATCGCCGTGTGCATGTCGATATGCCAGCGCGCGCCGCGTTCGGCCGATGCCGGGGCGAAGAATTGCGTCGCCGCGCGTTCCAGTGCCGCCGCGCGCGGCGCTTCATGGCTATGCGGCAGTTGCGCGTGACGTCCGCTGAAGAGGCGATTCAGATCGTCGTCGCGATACCGGCGCGCATCGCGCATTGCGTCGACGTTGCCGAGAATCACCAGCAGACGGCACGTCAGCGCGGCGCTGCCTTGTGCGATATCGCGCACGAGATACGAAAGCAGTTCGATCGGCGCGGTCTCGTCGCCATGCACGCCCGCGGAAGCAAGCACGCTGCGCGCGCCCGTCTCCAGCGCCGCAGGTTCGAGTTCCAGAATGCCGTCGTCAAGCCACGACCAGCGCACGCCGCCGCCGGCGCATACGCCCTGCGCTTCCTGCGCGCCGGGCCGCGTCCCCGCCAATGTGTAGGCGAGGAAATCGTCGAGCATCGAAACCTGCATGTCCTGCTCAGCGCTGGAAGTCATACAGCGAACCCAGACCGAGAATCTGCGTCAGTTCGTCGAGCGCGGTGCGCGATTCGGCGAGCAGTTGCGGATCGGTCAGATCGGACGGCGCGAGACGATCGCGGTAGTGCTTTTCGATCCATGTATCGAGGCGGCCGAACAGCGCGTCGTTGATCCATACGCCAGGCGTCACCGCCGCGCGCTCAGCATCGTTCAGCACCACGCGCAGACGCAGGCAAGCAGGACCGCCGCCATTCTTCATGCTTTCGCGCAGGTCGAACACGAGCACGTCGTCGATCGGACCGGTGTGCGAAGTCAGATCGTCCAGATACGCAGCGACACGCGCGTTCTCGCGGCATTCCTGCGGCACGACCAGCACCTGCTTGCCGTCCGGGCGCGTCAGCAACTGGCTGTTGAACAGGTACGACGTGACTGCATCGGACACGCTCACCTGCGCGTCAGGCACTTCGATCACGTTGAACCCGGCCTTCAGTCCGGAGAGCTTGGTACGCAGTTCGTCGTACACCGCGTTCTGTTCGACAAACGCAAGCTGATGGCAGAACAGCGTATTGCGATTGCCGACCGCGATCACGTCGTTATGGAACACACCGGCGTCGATCACGTCGGGGTTCTGCTGGGCATACACCGTGGCCGCTTCTTCCAGACCGTGACGATGCGCGACCGCGCGGCTCGCCTCGAAAGTCTGGCGGGCGGGAAAACGCTTCGGTTCCGGTCCGCGGCGATATTCACTGCGGCCGTACACGAAGAATTCGACACCACGTGTGCCGTATTCCGAGCAAAAACGCGTATGGTTCGCCGCGCCTTCGTCGCCGAGTGCGGGTGTGCCGGGCAATGCCTCATGTACCGCGAAACGGTCCGCGTCGCTGAAAATCGCCTTCAGGGTGCGGCGCGTGGATTGATGCTCGATCGCGCGATGCAGCTTGCTGCACAGATTGGCCGGCGTGAAATGCACGCGGCCGTCGTGCGTGTCGGCCGACGGACTCACCGTCGCCGCATTCGCGGTCCACATCGCCGAGGCCGAACTCGCCGCAGCCAGCAACTCGGGCGCGTCTTTGGCCACGCGCGCGATCACCGTTGCGTCGTCGCCCGAAAAACCGAGTTCACGCAGGAGGCGCATGGAAGGACGTTCCTGCGGCGGCAGCACGCCTTGATGAAAGCCGAGATCGGCCAACTGCTTCATCTTGCGCAGGCCCTGCTTCGCGGCCGCTTTCGGATTCGCAATCGACTTCTCGTTGTTCTGCGACGCGACGTTGCCGAAGGAGAGCCCCGCATAATTGTGGGTCGGGCCGACGAGACCGTCGAAATTGGCTTCAGTGGCTTGCATCGTCGATCCTTAGAATTGAAGGCCCGGCGAGACGCTCGCGGGCATTTGCAGTTGCGCGCTTTCGACGGACGCCATCGGATACGCGCAGTAGTCGGCGGCGTAGTATGCGCTCGGCCGGTGATTGCCCGAACGTCCCGGGCCGCCGAATGGCGCGCCCGACGAGGCGCCGTTAGTCGGACGATTCCAGTTGACGATGCCCGCGCGGATCGTGCGCTGGAAATGCGTCCACAGCGCTTCGTCGTCGGCGAGCAGGCCGGCGGAAAGACCGAACTCGGTGTCGTTGGCTTTTTCGAGCGCTTCGTTGAACGTGCCGTAGCGAATGATCTGTGCCAGCGGTCCGAAATGCTCTTCGTCCGGCAGGTTCTTCACGTTTGTGACGTCGAGAATCGCGGGCGTGACGAAGCCAAGCTTCGGATCGCGCTGCTCCATCTTCAGCAGCGCCGTCGCACCGTCGGCCAGCAGACGTTCTTGTGCCGCGACCAGACGCGAAGCCGCACGTGCCGAGATCACCGCGCCCATGAACGGCTGCGGATCGGCGTTGTATTCACCGACGCTGATGCGCGACGTGACTTCGGTCAGGCGTGCTACAAAGCGGTCGCCGAATGCGTCGTTCGGCACGAAGATGCGGCGCGCACACGTGCAGCGCTGCCCTGCCGAGAGAAACGCCGACTGGATCGTGTGATGCACGGCGGCGTCGACATCGGCCACGGGGCCGATCACGAGCGGATTGTTACCGCCCATTTCCAACGCGAGGACGATCTCCGGCCGGCCGCCGAATTGCTTGTGCAGCAATGTTCCGGTATCCGAACTACCCGTGAAGAACAGGCCGTCGATCTGCCGATGATTGGCAAGCGCAATGCCGGTCTCTTTCTCGCCTTGCACGAGGTTCAGCACGCCCGCAGGCAAGCCTGCATCGCGCCAGATCTGCGCCGTGAGCGCCGCCACGCCCGGTGCGAGCTCGGACGGCTTGAAGACCACCGCGTTACCCGCAATCAGGGCCGGCACGATATGCCCGTTCGGCAGGTGCCCCGGAAAGTTATACGGCCCGAACACCGCGACCACGCCGTGCGGACGATGCCGCAGCACGGCGGTGCCGTCGGCCATCGGCGAGCGCTTTTCGCCGGTGCGCTCGTTATAAGCCTGAATCGAAATCTCGACCTTCGCCGCCATCGAAGCTGCCTCAGTGCGCGCTTCCCACAGCGGCTTGCCCGTCTCGCGGCCAATCGCTTCGGCGAGCGCTTCCTTGCGCTCCGTCACGAGCGCAGCAAAGCGGCGCACCACGCCGCAACGTTCGTCGAGACTCAAGGCCGACCACGCCGCGAACGCACGGCGTGCGCTGCGCACCGCCCGATCCACGTCGTCCGCCGACGCGCTGTTGCCTTCCCAAACCGTCGCGCCCGTACCCGGGTTGCGCGACGCGAATGCGGGTCCTGTGCCGGCGGCCCATTCGCCGTCGATGAAAAGCTCGCTCATGATCATCCTTGTTTGTGTTTCAGCGGCAGCACCCGTACCGGGTCGCCTGCCTTGACGTCGAGTGCGGCCGCCTCGGCGGCGCTCATGCGGAACACGCCGTCTTGCGGCACGCCCGCAGCCACGCCCACGCGAAAATCGCCCAGCGACGTGTTCGATACCAGCGAACGCGGCGCATCCTGCGGCGCGCCCGCCGGCACATCGGCAATCTCGACTGGCACCAGCACGCTTTCACGCACGGTGCGCAAGTCGGCGATATGGCATTCGAGCACCGGGCCCGCATCGAAGATATCGACGTGATTCTCGTAGCGCAGCCCTTCGGACTCGAGCATGCGGCGCGCCGGAATCGTGTCGTTATGCGTGAGACCCACGCATTCCTGCGCTTCTTCCGGCAGCAGTTCGACATACACCGGATAACGCGGCATCAACTCGGCGAGAAACGCCTTGCGGCCGTGCGAGCTCAGATAATCCGCCGCGTTGAAATCGATCTGGTAGAAATGCGAGCCCACGGCGCGCCAGAACGGCGAGGTGCCGTTCGCGTCAAAATGGCCGCGCAATTCCGCGCACAGGCGCTGTGGAAAACGTTCGCGGAACTGCGCCAGAAACATGAAGCGCGAGCGCGACAGCAAACCGCCGACGCCGCTCGTGCGGTAACGCGGGCTCAGGAACAGCGAACACACTTCGGCGTAACCCGTCAGGTCATGGGAAATGTTCAGCGCGCGCATGCGCGTCCAGATGCCGAGGTCCTGGCTCGCGTGCACCACCGTGCTCACGCGGTAGTTGTAGAACGGTTGCTGCAAACCCACCGAAGTTTCGATCCCGCATACGCCGGCCACGTCGCCGGTATCGGTATCTTCCATCACGAAGAAATAGCCGGCTTCGTGCGGTTCGGCCTTGTCTTCCATTGTGCGGCGCGCCCGTTCGACGCGCGCCGCGAGGGCATCGCGATCCGGCTTGAAGGTGGTGAGACCGGGGCCGGTCTCCTGCGCGAGCCGCATGAGCGCGTCCACATCGCCTCGTTGCACAACGCGAACGACGATCATTGTGCGTCTCCCGAAAGTACTTCCTGATGCGGTTGATGCAGCGGCACGCAGCGTACCGTGTCGCCTTCCTGCACGCCGAGCGCGGCACGCGCCGCATGCGACAGTGAAGCGCCGCTTGCCTTCCCCTCGGGCAAGGTATCGAGCACGCAGCGGAACTCACCGTCCGCGCCGTTATGCGCGATCAGATGCGTCGCGCCGCCAGCTGCCGCGCCCGCCTCCCGCACCGCCCGGGTTTCATTGCGCGTCACGCAGGCGCTGCGATCCACCTGCGCGGTCAGTACCGGACCCGCATCGAAAATATCGATGAAGCGGTCCGTCTCGAAGCCCTCTTCGAGGTGAATCTCATACGCGAGCAAGGCCTTCGAATCCGGCTCGCCGAGCACGCGCTGGGCCGCCTCCGGCAGCAAGGGCACGTAGATCGGATAGGTCGGCATCACCTCGGCGATAAAGGTACGGCTGCGGCCGCCCGATTCGATTTCGATGTCGGCGAAATTGCGGCCGAAGAACTTGCGCCCCACCGCTTCCCAGAACGGCGACACGCCTGAGTCGTCGGTCACGCCGAGCAGCAGCGAGAACACCTCCGGCGTGAAGCGCTTACGATTGGCGGCGATATACATCATGCGCGAGCGCGACATCAGATGCGCGGCCGCATCGCCGCGCAGCGACGGGTCGATGTAAAAACCCGCCAGCCGGCTCTTGCCCGTCAACTCGTGCGACATGGTCAGCGCGTGAATCTTGCGATTCACGTGCAACTCACGCGACGCATGAATCAGCGCGTCGTTGCGAAACGCGTAGAACGGGTCCGAATAACCGGCCGCGGCGACGATACTCGCCGTGCCCATCAGCTTGCCGCTCTGCGCATCTTCAAGCACGAACAGATAGAACTCCTCGCCCGGAAAATCGACGTCCGCGCGAAACGAGTCTTCCGACAACGCGACGCGCGCTTCGAGCGCATGCCGGTCGTGCGGCAGCGAATGCAGCACCGGTTGCGCGGTGCGCGCCATGTGTTCGAGCGCGTCGAGATCGGCGAGGCGGCCGGGGCGTACGAAGAGCATCATCGTTCCTGTTGAATGTGACGCATGATCATGCAGTCAGTCTGTGCCGGCGATCAGTGCGACGCCGTTTCGGCTTTCGCGCCGACGATCTCTTCGATGGCCTTCGCGAGACGCGCGAAGCCTTCGTACATATCGTCGAGCGGCATGATCAGCGACGGCACGAAACGCAGCACGTCGGGACCCGCCATCAACATGATCACGCCATGCTGACCCGCAGCCGTGACGAAATCTTTTGCGCGGCCTTTGAACGCATCGGTCAATTCAGCACCGATCAGCAGACCCTTGCCACGCACTTCCTTGAACAGGCCAAAGCGTTCGTTAAGCTTCGCGAGTTGGCCCTTCAAGGCTTCGCTGCGGGTACGCACGCCTTCGAGCACCTTCGGATCGCTGATCAGCTCGACCACCTTCTCGGCGATCGCCGCACCCAGCGGATTGCCACCATAGGTCGTGCCATGCACGCCAACCTTGAAGTAGGCTGCCAGTTCGTTGGTGGTCAGCATCGCGCCGATCGGGAAGCCGTTGCCGAGCGCCTTCGCGGTGGTCAGGATGTCCGGCGTCACGCCGGTGTCCTGATACGCGTAGAAATAGCCGCTGCGGCCCACCCCCGTTTGTACCTCGTCAAAAATCAGCAGCGCGCCGTGCTCGTCGCATGCTTCGCGCAGCGCCTTCAGGAACGCCGGATCGGCCGGGATCACGCCGCCCTCGCCCTGAATCGGCTCGACGATCACCGCGCAGGTTTGCGCGCCGATTGCCTGCTTCGCCGCCGCGATATCGTTGTACGGCAGATGGGTGATGCCGGCCGGCACCGGGCCGAAGCCTTCCGAATACTTCGGCTGGCCGCCGACGCTCACGGTGAAAAACGTGCGGCCGTGGAACGACTGCGTAAACGAGATGATTTCGGCCTTGTCGGCGCCATGACGGTCGAACGCGACGCGGCGCGCGAGCTTCAGGGCCGCTTCGTTCGCTTCCGCGCCCGAGTTGGCGAAAAACGCGCGGTCGGCGAAGGTCAGGTCTTCGAGACGTTTGGCCAGACGCAGCACCGGTTCGTTGGTGTAGCCATTACCGATGTGCCACAGCTTGCCGCCCTGCTCATGCAGGACTTTCAGGAGTTCAGGATGCGCATGACCGAGCGCGGTGACGGCAATCCCGCCGGCGAAGTCGATATAGTCGCGGCCTTGCGTATCCCAGACGCGTGAGCCGAGACCGCGATCCGGCACGAACGCGGCGGGCGAAAACACCGGCACCATCACTTCGTCGAAAGTCTGGCGTGTCACAGTCAGGTCGTTCATGGCAAATCCTCGTTACAGGTGAGAGGTAATACACGTAGTGTAGGAAACCGCAGGCGATACGTCTTGCGCATACGCGACGCTTTCTATGAGCTTCCGGGCGAATCGCTCACGCGTGGGCCGCAAACCGCGCGTTTTCCGTATGCCTTGCGTGTGCGCTTCGTGTGCGCTGCGGGTACGTCTTGCACACGTTTCGAGTACGTTTCGCGCACGTCCCGGCCAGCCTAGTCCGCCTCGCCGGGCCGTTCGATCAGCGCGGCCGGCCGCGGCTCACTGGCTGCGGCGCCGCTCGCACCGGTCTGTTTGTCGATCCAGTTACGACGATCCTCGCGCGGTGTGACACCAAAGCGTTCGCGGTAAGCATTCGAAAAGTGCGCCGCCGACGAAAACCCGCACGCGAGGCTGATCTGCACCACCGATTTGCTGGTGCGCTGCAATTGCGTGCGCGCTTTCGAAAGCCGCAGACCAAGATAGTATTTGGACGGCATCGAGCCGAGATACTGGCGAAACAGCCGTTCCAGCTGACGCCGCGACACGCCGACAAGACCGGCAATGTCATCGGTGGTCAGCGGGTCTTCGATATTCGCTTCCATCAGCATCAACGCGTCGTTCAGGCGGGGATGCCGCTCGCCCGGCGCGGTCACGAACGGAATGCGCTGCCGCTCGTCGCCCGCGCGCAACACGCCCACGCCCAGCGTATCGGCAATCCGGTCAGCCAGCTCCGGCCCATGATCGCGGCCGATCATCGCCAGCATGAAGTCGACGGTTGCCTGACCGCCCGCGCAGGTGGCGCGATCACGGTCGATTTCGAAGATCTGCTGAGTGACGATCGAGCGCTCGAACTGCTCGGAGAACTGCTGATAGGTTTCCCAGTTGACGCTCACGCGATAGCCGGACAATTGCCCCGCCATGGCGAGCCACCAGACACCATGATGAATACCCGTGACGAGCGGCGTGCGCTGCCCGACCCGCGAAAGACTTGCGAGAAAGAGCCGATAGTCGGCGAACTGCTGGAACCGTTCGCTGACGATGATCAGCCAGTCGCACGTGATCGCATCGCCGAAAGCCGCATCGGCCGGCCATTGCGCGCCGCCCGACAAGGGCACCGCGCGGCCGTCCCACGAACAAACCTGCACGCGGTAGAGCGCGCGGCCGTCGATTTCATTGGCGAGATTGAGCGCGTCGACGATCGGCCCGACGCCCGACATCGACACCGGCGGCAAGGCGACGATTGCGACCTGCGTCGTGCGTGCCGGGTTGGACGTGCGAGCCATCACTGATCGGTACAACGCGAAACGCGCGAGCCGCGCGTTACTTCAGGCTGCCGGACAGGAACTGCTTGAGCCGTTCGCTGCGCGGCGTGGTCAGCACTTCCGCGGGCAAGCCCTCTTCTTCGGTGCGGCCCTGGTGCAGGAACATCACATGGTTCGACACGTTGCGCGCAAAACCCATTTCGTGCGTGACGACGATCATCGTGCGGCCTTCTTCGGCAAGCTTCTGCATCACCTTCAGCACTTCGCCGACCAGTTCGGGGTCGAGCGCGGAGGTGGGCTCGTCGAACAGCATCACGTCAGGGTCCATGGCCAGCGCGCGCGCAATGGCCACGCGCTGCTGCTGACCGCCCGACAGATGCGACGGATACTGCTTTTCCAGACGCGGCGCGAGGCCCACTTTCTCGAGGTATTCGCGCGCCCGGTCTTCGGCTTCGCGACGCGGCAAACCGAGCACATGAATCGGCGCTTCGATAATGTTCTCGAGCACATTCATGTGCGCCCACAAGTTGAAGTGCTGGAACACCATCGCCAGCTTCGTGCGGATGCGTTGCAGTTGCTTGTGATCGGCCACTTCCAGATTGCCGGCGCGGTCGGCCTTGGTCTTGACCATTTCGCCGTCGACGACGATCTGCCCCGCGTTCGGCCGCTCCAGAAAATTGATGCAGCGCAGGAAGGTGCTCTTGCCCGACCCGCTCGCGCCGATGATGCTGATCACGTCGCCCTTGTTCGCGTTCAGCGAGACGCCCTTGAGCACTTCATTGTCGCCGTAGCGCTTGTGGATGTCCTGAACGGCGAGCTTGCAAGCTTCGGTTTGAGTCGTGTGGAGCAAGATGCTCTCCCTTTGAAAATACGGATCAATCTACATGACGGCGCGAAACGGGACGCGCCGCTCAATCGAAACACGCCTGCTCAGTGCGTACGCACCGCCAGGTAACCCAGCCAGTGGCGCTCGGCGCGGCGGAACAAGGCCACCAGCGCGAACGACACCACAAGATAGATCAGCGCCGCGAGGCCGAACGCATCGAACGACTGATAGGTGGCGGAATTCGCGTCGCGCGCCACCTTCAGGATGTCCGGCACCGTGGCCGTAAAGGCGACCGTGGTGGCGTGCAGCATCAGGATCACTTCGTTACTGTACAACGGGAGCGCCCGGCGCAGCGCGGACGGTATCACAATGCGGCGGTACATCGTGAACCAGCTCATCCCGTAGGCGCGGGCTGCTTCCACTTCGCCGTGCGAAGTCGAGCGGATCGCGCCGGCGAAAATCTCGGTGGTGTACGCGCAGGTGTTCAGTGCGAAGGCGAGAATCGCGCAGTGAAAACCGCTGCGGAAGAAGGCGTCGAGCAACTCATGGGAGCGCACGAATTCGAGGCTGTACATGCCGGTGTAAATCAGCAGCAGTTGCACATACAACGGCGTGCCGCGAAACACGTAGGTATAGAGACGCACGGGCGTCGACAGCCAGCGTTTCTTCGATACGCGCGCGACCGCGAGCGGAATCGCGAGGCAAAAGCCGATCCCGACCGATGCCACCAGCAGCCACAGGGTGACGGCCAGACCTGAGATACGCTGACCGTCCCAGTAGAGGAACGCGCGCCAGAATTGATTGAGGATGTCGATCATGGTCTTAGAGCTCCGCGTGGCGCACGCCGATCGAATAGCGCTTTTCCAGCCAGATCAGCACGAGGTTCGACGCGGTGGTGATCGCCAGATAGATCAGCGCGGCGATCAGAATGAAGAAGAACATGTTGAAGGTGCTCTTGCCGGCGTCCTGCGCGGCTTTGACGACATCGGCGAGACCGATGATCGACACCAGCGCCGTGGCTTTGACCAGCACCTGCCAGTTGTTGCCGATGCCGGGCAACGCGAAGCGCATCATTTGCGGAAACAGGATGCGCGTGAACACGCGTGCGCCGCTCATGCCGTAGGCGCTGCCCGCTTCGAGCTGACCGCGCGGCACCGCGAGAAAGGCGCCGCGGAAGGTTTCGGTGAAATACGCGCCGTAGATGAAACCGAGCGTCAGCACGCCGGCCACGAACGGATCGATATCGAATTGCGGCAGATTGAGCGCGTCGGTGAGATTGTTGACGGCGATCTGGATGCTATAGAAGAGCAGCAGCATCAGCACCAGATCGGGGACAGAGCGGATCAGTGTCGTATAGCCGGTGGCGATTGCCCGCAGCGGGCGGTTGAACGAGAGTTTCGCCGCCGCGCCCGCGAGGCCGAGCAGCACGGAGGCGGCCAGCGACAGGACGGACAGCTCGATCGTCTGGATCGTGCCGGCCAGCAACACCGGACCAAAGCCGTAAAGGAACACGCGTGTCTCCATCCAGGTTTCATTGAGGATGTCATGGATGGGGGCGGGTCATGCCTGCCCGACTCATCCGGCATGGCGCGGAGTCTCGCAGGCGGAAATTAATTTCTCAAAGGGATGGGGAGCGCATGCTGCGATGCAGCAATGGGCCGTTTGCCACGGCTGCCCGCTTGCAGGGCTTGGTTTTGTGGGGGGTATGGGTTTGTAAGGTGTGGGGCGCGTTGCGCGCGCTGGGGCGATTTAGCAAGTTTTGAGTCGCTTTTTTGATAGGCGGTGGACTGGTTGTTTGCCTGCTCGGCGATTGTTTGGCTGTTTGCCTACGGTGTTGGGGTTTCGGTGTTTTGGCTGCTTTCGGCTTTGGTTGCTCCGGCTTCTTTGGCCTTTCCTTGATTTCTTATTGGTCTATTGGCGTTGCCCCTGTGCGGGGCGGCACCTACTTTTCTTTGCCTGCCGCAAAGAAAAGATAGGCAAAAGAAAGCGGCTCAAACCGCCAGCTCATAAGCGGGTCCCCCGCGCAGCCACGGTAGTGGTGCATCTGGAATCTGTGCCCTCGCACACTCCGCGCAAGTGACAAAGCATTCATCCGCTCCCACTCCGCACTGCGTGCGTCGCGGATGGGTCTGCATGGGAAACCAGGGGGGTCGTTTCGCGTAGCGGGGGCCATCGGCTTCGCCTCGGCGATGTGTCGAAAAACGCGCTGGTTCTCGAACCGCGCTTCGGCGCGCGCAGCGCCGCCGGAAGTATGACACCCTTGTCACGAGCGCCGAATGTGCGAGAACACAGATTCCAGATGCACCACTACCGTGGCTGTGCGGGGGACCCGCTTATGGGCTGGCGGTGTGAAGCCGCTTTCTTTGCTTATCTTTCTTTGCGGCGGCAAAGAAAGTAAGTGCCGCCCCGCACAGGGGCAACGCTAATAAACCAATAACACAGCAAGGAAAGGCCAAAAAAACCAGAACAAGGAAAGACCAATGCCATAGGCAAACAGACAAAACAAGCGCCGCGAAGGCCCACCCCAGCCTGGACAGGCAAAAAAACCTTCACCCAATCCCCAACCGAGCCCGAATCGCCGGCAACATAACCTCCACCGCCGCCCGGCCCTCTTCAATAGCCGGCCCAGCCCGATGAAAATCAAAAATCCCCATTCCCCCCAGCCGTGGCTGAATCAGAATATCGGCCGGCTCGCCAGCCAGGCGACTCCGCGTAATCCGCACCTGCATGATGTCGATACTCTGCGCGATCGAGCTCAGCATCGAAGGCACACGCGCACTCGGCGCCGGCGGCACACGCACATCGTCGGAAACGCGCCCTTCAGCAGGCGCCAGCCAACGTGGCCAAGGCTTGCCGTTACGCCGCAACGACCCCGGCGGCGGCCCAGCCGGATCGAGCGCGGGCGTATCAACCACCGCACTGTCAAAATCGCGGCCATTCAGAATGTCGTTGTTCAGATCGACAGCAATCACACAGTCCGCCCGCATGCCGCGCGCCACCGAAACCGGCACCGGATTGCTCAAACCGCCATCCACCAGCCACACGCCGTTGTGAAACACCGGTGTGAAAATCCCCGGAATCGCGATCGAAGCACGCACCGCGTCGACCACGCTGCCGTCCTGCAACCAGCTCTCGCGCCCCGAATCGAGCTCGGTAGCCACCGCCGCAAACGGCATGTTCAACTGGGCAATCGAGCAGCCGTTGAATTTGTCCGCGAATAACTTGATCACCTTGCGCCCGCCAAGCAATCCGCCCGATAGCCGCAGATCAAGCAGCCGCACCACCGTCTGCCAGGTGAGCCGCGAGACCCACTCCTCCAGCCAGTCGAGGTCGCCATTCGCGTAGATCGCCCCCACCAGCGCGCCGATCGACGTGCCGCACACCACATCCGGCTTGATGCCCGCATCGTGCAACGCGCGAATCGCGCCGATATGCGCCCAGCCTCGCGCCGCGCCGCCCCCCAACACCAGCCCGATACGGCTGTACCGACGTCGATGTATCATTTTGCCTGCCTTTTATCGGCTATCGCCCACGTATCACATCCGAGCGCGATGTCGTGTACACCTTCTGATATTGATCGAAGTGCACGTTGAAAATGCCCTCTTCGGTCACGCCCCGCTCACGCCACTTCCAGCTCCACACGGTTTCCGGTTTCAGCGGAAACACAGCAATCTGACCAGGCTTGCCGAGCAGGCGCCGCACCTCGTCTTCGGTCATGCCCACGCGAATCTTCGCGAAGTTGTCGGCGGTCAGCACCTGGGTGATCGCCTGCAATTTGCCGTCACGGTCGATATCGACCATATACGTGTTCAGTCCCTGCGGGCCGCGCGGATATTCGAAACGCTTCGAGCCGTCGGTAAATGTACGCTCGGTTTCCGGCTTGCCCATCTGCTCGCGGACCTGCGCCTCGGTGGTGATCCCCGGCGTCATATTCTTGAGCAGTAACGCATCCGGCTTGACGGCGTTGAAGAAGTCCTTGAGTTTTTGCACGGCGCGATCGCTCTGTTGGTCGTCGCAACCGGTCAGCGCGACGCACGCGGCCAGCATGGCGACAGTAAGCAGTTTCAGGCTCACAGCGAGTTTCCTGTACGGACGCGCAGCGGTAATTTCGCCCGCGTCCCGTTATGTAGGGTCTACTACAGGATAACCGCGCACGGAAAAAACCGCGAGCGAGAGCGGCACGGGGTCCAAAGCCGTCGTGCGGTGTGATGTTCTGGCTGAGGGGCGAAACCCGTGAAAACGGGCGCCACACGCAAAAAAGCGACGCTGTGCAAAGCGTCGCCAGAATCGCCGGGTACGGCCGACAGGGTTAGGCGCGGGTCAGACGCGAGATCAGGCGCAGGAGCTGGCGCAAACGTGAAAGCGGCCAGCCAGCCGCCTGAAGCGAAGCACCGTGGACGGCGCGCAGCGGTCCGTTTCCGGGCGAAGCGGCGAGAGACCTTGGCCTCTAACCTTGCGCCATCGCCGGAATGGCAGACCGCTGCTTGTCTGGCCGCCCTGGTCCCTCGATAAGCCTTACAGGTGCAGCTAATCTAAACGGATTGGCGGATTTAGACGAGTGCGCGTTTACACCAAATCGGCAGATGATTCGCCCTGCGCCGCGCCGTCGGCGCAGCCGGCTTGTGTGCCGCCTGTGTGTGGCTTATGTGTGGATCGCACGCCCCTTGTCACGCGCGAACCCACGCCGCGAAACCCGCGCGCCCCGCCCCCTGCAGCACCGAATCGTTCTGAGGCGTATGGATCCGCGCGCACAGCACGTCGCGATAGTGGCGCTCGAGCGGATTGTCACGACTCAAGCCGGGATTGCCGCTCACCTCGACGGCCAGTTGCACGGCCTCGATGGCCTGATTCGTCACCGTGTATTTGACGAGCGGCGCTTCGTCGAGCGTCACGCGTTCGGCATGCGCGCTTGCGTCGAGCAACACGCGATTGCTGAACAGCAGCGCGTCGATGCGGCCGAGCGTCTGCTGGAACGCGGGCAGGCTCGCGAGCGGCGCGCCGAGACTGCCTGGTGTGCGCCCGGCGGCCCATTGCGCGAACCAGTCACGCGCGGCCCGCGCGACGCCGTCATACACCGCGGACAACAGTACGCTCATCCACGCAAAACCGAGCGGGTCGAGTCCGGCACTCGGCGCGCCGGGCAGATGAACGTCAACCGCATGACTGGCTGGCACCAGCACGTTGTCGAACACGAGTTCATGGCTGCCCGTGGCGCGCATGCCGAGATGATTCCATTCGCTGCCGACGCGCACGCCGGGCGTATCGCGATGCACCAGCCACACGCCGACGCGCGGCGGGGTCTCGTCGCTGCGCGCCCATACCGCGAGCCAGGTGAGACCCGGGCTGCCGGTGGAGTACAGCTTGCTGCCGTCGATGATCCAGCCATCGGCACTGCGCTTCGCGATAGTCGACGGCAAGCCGCCGCGTGCCGGCGAACCCAGTTCGGGTTCCACACGCAGCGAGTTGATCAGCGCGCCGTCGTGCACCGCGTCGCGCGCCACGCGTTCGCGCAATTCGGCGGGCCAGTGCGGATTGCCCTGCAAACGATGATGAAACAGGTACTGCATCACCAGCACCAGCGCGGTGGAAGGCTCGCCGCGCGCCACCGCGCGCACCACCTTCAAGGCCTGCGGCAAGCTCGCCCCCGCGCCGCCGAGCGATGCGGGCACCGTCAGCGAGAGCAGATCGAATTCATGCAGGCGTGCGAGATTGGCATGCGGAAATTCCGCCGTGCGGTCGTAGTGAGCCGCGCCGGCTGCGAACTCGTTCGTGAGCCGCGCCAGCAAAGCGTCGAACGCATCGCTATCGAGCGGTGGATGACGGCGTGTCACCGCGCTTTCGGCAATCGGGGCATTCATACAAGGTCTCCAGGAAAGCGCGCCGGCATCAAGGCAAAGGGAAGCTGCGATCGAAGCTCGCGCGAACGTCGAGATGCGCACGGATCACGTTGGCGGCTTCATACGTATCGGCCGTGCGCTGCTGTGCGGTGACGACGCTGTCGTCGATCGCCACCGGATGCACCTGGCCACGCTGATAGACGGTTTTCAGCACATCGGTCGGCAAGCCTGTGACTTTCGATTGCATCGCCGCCACTTCGTCGGGATGCGAAAGCGCCCAACGCTGGCCGATCGCCACGCGTCGCAGGAAGTCCGCAAGTTGCGGGCGTTTGTCCGCGATCGCGCGTTCGGTCGCGACCTGGTAGCTGAGTCCCTCGGAAAGGCCGACACCGTTCGCGATGATGCGATCGTGATCGCGCGCTTCGCCAAGTGCCGTGTACGGGTCCCACACCGACCATGCATCGACGCTGCCCGACGCCAGCGCCGCCTTCGCATCGGCGGGTGCGAGGAAGACGAACGAGACGTCACTCAGTGGCACATTGGCCTTCTTCAGTGCCGCGAGCGCGAGATAGTGGCCGATCGACCCGCGCGTGGTGGCGATGCGTTTGCCCTTCAGGCTCGCCGCATCGTTCAACGGCGAATGTACGCCGACGACGATCGCCAGATCCAGCGGATTCGACCGCGTTGCCGCAACGGCCCGGACGCGGGCGCCGGCCGCGAGCGCGAACACCAGCGGTGCATCGCCCAGACCACCGACATCCACGGCGCCGGCATTCAGTGCTTCGCCGAGCGGTTGCGCCGCTGGAAAGTTGAACCACTCGATCCTGTACGGCAGGTCTTTCAGTTGACCGGACGCCTCAAGAATGCCGCGCGTTTGCAAAGACTGGTCGCCGACTTTGAGCACCGGCAGATCCGCGGCATGAGACTGCGTTGCGCTCACGGTCGCGCACAAAGCGAATATTGCCGCGCCGAGCGGTTTGGACAACGCGCGTTGCAAGACGGATAGGGTTGATAAGGTGAACAAAGATGAGCGGGAAGTCTGCATAGCGGCGATAGCGTCGTGGCATCCGGATGATGTGCCATCGACGATAAGGCACCCATCTGTATAAGACAAACGCATTATTCTGCTAAGCAAATATGCGAATTTTCTTGAGCACCCGCGCATGCGCGCGCATCGATACGGGTATCATCGGACGCACAAAACGCTGCATCCATAGCGCACTCATTGAGCCACCGTTCATCATGAAGATCGACGAAATCGACGCATACGTCACCGTCATTCGCTGCCAGTCGCTGCAACAGGCGGCCCTGTCGCTCGGCCTCACGCAACCGGCGATCACGCGCCGCCTGCAGAACTTCGAGGAGGCGCTCGGCGTCGAATTGCTCGACCGCAACACGCGTCCGCTCAAGGCGACCGCAACCGGCCGCATCGTCTACGAACAATGCCGCGTGATCCAGCGCGAACTCGACGTGCTGCGCGAAATCGTCGCCACCGACACACCTCCGGTCGGCACGCTGCGCCTCGGCGTCGCGCAGACGATTGCCGATATCGCACTCACCGACGCGATGCGCGGTCTCAAGGCGGCCTACCCCGATCTGCAGGCGCGGGCTTCAACCGGTTGGGGCAGCCAGCTGCTGCAACGCGTCGAACAGGGCGAACTCGACGCTGCCGCGATCCTGCTGCCGAGCAACAAGACCTTCGGCGAGACCTTGTCGGCGCGCTCGCTTGGCCGCATCAAGCTGGCGGTGGTCGCGCAGAAAGGCGCGTTGAAAAAGCGCGCGCATACGCTGGCGGAATGTCAATCGATCGGCTGGGTGTTGAATCCGGATGGTTGCGGCTTTCGCGACGGACTGCAACGCGCGCTGACGGGCCTGGGGCTCGCGCTCAAGCTCAATCTGGAAACGCTCGGCACTGAACTGCAATTGCAACTGGTTGCCGACGGCAACGGCCTTGGACTCGTGCCGTTGCCGCTGCTGCAGGCGAGCACCCACGCAAACGCGCTCGACATCGTCTCGATTAGCGACTTCAAGCCGCTCATCGACATCTGGCTCGTGCACCCGCGCGTGCTGGGCAAATTGCAACAGCCGGTCGAGCAGTTCGGCGCGGCAATCGAGCGGCAATTCAAGGAAGCGCGTGCACAGCGCGCGGCTTGAGCCACGCGCTGACTTTGCTTGCTTCGGCTGATTCGTCGGCGTAGCCCGCCTCACCTGCTTCGCTCAAGCTAGCGCCTCAGAGCACGCGAAAACCATGCGTGCCATCGCGCCCAAGTTGAGCGACGAGCCCGTACTCCCATTCCAGATAGGCGTTCATCGCTTCGCGCGCGTTATCGGTTCCCTCATACGGGCGACGATACCGATCGATGCGCGGCGATGCCAGACGCGTCTCACCGCTTTCAACGGCGAGACCCGCTTCGATCCACGCGCTCGTGCCTCCGCTTAGCACCTGCACGGGCTTACCCGTCAACGCCGCCAGCTCAGGCGCGGCGAAGCGCGCAAGCAGACTGCTGCCGCAGGTCACCACATAACGTTGCGCCTCCGGCAGCTTGCGCAACGCCTGCTCGAGTTGCCCACGAATCGCGAACCACGCGCCCGGAATATGGCGCTTCACATAGTTGGCGCTGGTCGTGAAATCCAATACGGCCGTGCCCGGCGACTGCAGGAGCGCTGCCAGTCCAGCGGGTGAAATCTCATCGACTTCGGGCGGCGTGGGCGCATAGCGCGCCGCGGGTGCAGGGCCTTTCTCGGCGAAGTCCGCGTTGCTCAAGCCGTCTACGACATACACCTCGATGTTCATCTGCGCGAGCCACGAGGCGGTCATGTTCGCGCGCACGCCGTCGTTGTCGGCAAGGATCACGCGCGCGCCGCGCACGGGCGCGAACATGTCGGTCTCCTGCACAAGCTGGCCGCCGGGCGCGTGACGAAAACCGGGCACGTGCCCCGCTTCGTATTCCTCCGGCGTACGCACGTCGAAACGGTAGACGGTGCGTACCGCTTCGTCGGCCCAGCGGCGCGCTTCGTCGCGCGAGGTGCGTGCCACCCTCGCGCGATCGGCCACCTCGCGCGCGGAATCGGCGGCGGCGAGACGAAGCGTGTCATCGACGATCGGCTCGAAGCGGCGCGAGCTGCCGTGCGCGAGCGCCTGGCCCGCAAGCGTCCAGCCGATGGTGCCATTGCGCAGCGCCGCAACCGGATTCGGCACACCTGCGTTGATCAGCGACTGCGCGCCGATGATGCTGCGCGTACGCCCCGCGCAGTTGACGACAATCCGCGTGGCGGGGTTCGGCGCGAGTTGCCGCGCGCGCAGCACCAGTTCCGCGCCCGGCACGCTGACGCTGCCGGGAATATTCATGGTCTGGTATTCATCGAAGCGGCGTGCGTCGAGCACCACCACATCGGCTTCGTGATCGAGGAGCGCCAGCACCTGTGGCGCGCCAAGAGACGGCGTATGGCGTTCGCTTTCGACCAGTTCGCCGAACGCCTTGCTCGGCACGTTGACGTCCTGGAACAACTCACCGCCCGCCGCGCGCCAGCCTTGCAAACCGCCGTCAAGCAGCGCGATGTCGGTATAGCCCAGCTCGCTCAGACGGCTCGCGGCACGTTCGGCGAGCCCTTCGCCGTCGTCGAACACGACCAGCGCCACGTCGCGGCGCGGCAAGCGCACCGGCGCGTCCAGTTCGAGCCGCGACAGCGGCAGATTGGCCGCGAACAGCGGATGGCTGCGCGCGTGCGGATCTTCCTCGCGCACATCGACGAGCGCGATTTCCTCGCGTTCGAGCAGTGCGCGGCGCACGTCTTTGAATGAGCGGGTACGGAACTCTTTAGCGAAACTCATGAGATCAGGGACTCCTTCGAGACATTCCAGATATTCGGCAACACGTCATTCGAATAACCGGAGATAAAAGTTTTGCGCCCGCCGCCCGCAGGATAGACGGAACGCGTCACTGCGCCAATATTCCCACCGTACACGTGAATGCTGATCGACGTACGGTCGCCAAAAGCATTACTCACGCGATGGATATCGCCGATGTCTGGCGACACGGCATCCACGGCGCCGGTATCGAGGCGCTTTGCGGCGCCCTCTTCTTCCAGCGCGCCGCCTGACGTGATGCGATATCCCTGAGCAATTTCCGCACCACGCAACACGCCGATCAAACCCCATACGGTGTGATCGTGTACCGGCGTCGACTGACCCGGTCCCCAGACAAAACTGACGATTGAAAAACGCTGCCGCGAATCCGCGTGCAGCAGGAATTGCTGGTAGCGCTCGGGATCGGGTTGCGCGAAGGCGTCGGGCAACCAGTCGTCGTGGGCGATCAGTTCGCGCAGTGCGGCGCCGCCCGCTTCGAGCAGATGGGCTTCGGGGACATGTTCGTCGACGAGCGATGCAATCCGGCCGACGAACGTGCGCAGCCGGTCCGGCCTCAGGGTTTGAGTCATCGAATGATCAGAAGGTAGGGTGGCTTGATCCGATTACGCCTGGGTACGTTCGGGTACGTTCATGGGGTACATCCGGTTACGCACCGCGGGCGAGCGCGGCGTTGAAGGTGTCGGTCCACAACGGTGCAACGTCGACGTGCCGGTCGATTACCGCCGCACGCGCGAAGGTGTCGGCAACCTGCTGCTCGCTCGCGATGTCCGCTGCCGTGACGCCGGTCACGCGGCATGGCTGGCTCTGGTTGCGATACAGCGAGCGGATCGCCTCCTCGGGCACGCGCAACTCGGCGGACAACACCTTGGCGTACGCATCCTGATGCTGGCCGAACCACGCGCAGGCGCGCTGCAGCCGCACCAGCAGATCCGCCGATGCCGCGCGCCGCTGCGCGTCGGCAAGCACCGACGGGTGACCGTAGTACAGGTAATTGCCAGACAGATAGCCGTTGGCGTTTTTCAGCACGCGCGCGCCCGCTTGCGAGATCGCGAGCGGCACGTTGTAGCCATAGATCGCCCAGGCATCGAGCGAACCGGCGTTGAACGCGGCGAAGCCGTCGCGCGGCGCAAGTGAGGTGGCCTGAATATCGTTGAACGAAAGCCCTGCCTCTTCGAGCATGCGCAGCAGGTAGTAATGCGTCGTGGTGGCGCGCAGATAGCCGACGCGCTTGCCCTTCAGCTCGGCGATCGAGCGTACCGTGGAACCCTTCGGGACCAGCACGACCTGATTGTTGACGTCGTCCTTATAGACGGCGATCACGCGGACCTGGGCGTTCTGCAGGCGCGCGAAGATCGGTGGAATCTCGCTACCCGAGGCGATGTCGAGCGAGCCGCCGTTCATGGCCTCGACCATGGCGTTGCCGGACTGAAACTCGGACCAGTCGATGGCGTAAGGCGTATCCGCAAGGCCTGCGGTTTTCAGCAGCGTGGCGTCGCCGCCTTTGTAGGTCGCGACGCGCAAACGGACCTTGCTGAGGTCGACGTGCGGATCGGCTTGCTCGCCGGCAGCCGGCGTGGCGCCCATAGCGGCAGTCGAAATCAGTCCGGTGCCTGCCGCGCCGAGCAACGCGGCCGCCGGCAGCGCGGACACGAACCGGCGGCGCCGGAGCGAAACCGGCGAATCGAAACGTTGGGTCATCTTGTGGGGCCGTTCAGGTGAGGACGTCAGGCTCGGCTTCGACCAGCCCTTCCAGCAGGCTCTCGAACGCGAACAGCGCGCCGCCCGGGCGGCCTACCTGCTCGTGCGTGAGCGTGGCGATATCGTGCGGGATGGCCTGCGGCGTGCCGGCGGCTTCGGCGAGCAATTGCGCATGGCAGGCGTTATCGAGCGCGATATACCACCAGGCCGCCGCCTCGACGCTCGGCCCCGCCGTGAGAATGCCGTGATTCTTCAGGATCACCGCTTTGCGCTCGCCCAGCGCGGCGGCGATACGCGCGCCTTCATCGGTATCGAGCACGACGCCGCGGAAGTCGTCGAACAATGCGTGGTCCTGATAGAACGCGCACGAGTCCTGCGTGAGCGGATCCAGCGTGCGGCCGAGCGTCGACCATGCCTTGCCGTACAGCGAATGCGTGTGCGCGGCGGCGACCACGTCGGGGCGAGCCTCGTGAATCGCCGCATGAATCGCGAAAGCAGCCTGATTCAGCGGCCCCTCGCCGACCACGATCTCCCCTTCCGCATTCACCAGCAGCAGATCGGACACACGGATACGGCTGAAATGCTTGCCGAACGGATTGACCCAGAAGTGATCGGGCCATTCCGGATCGCGCGCGGTGATGTGGCCCGCGAGACCCTGATCGAAGCCATAGCGCGCGAACAGGCGAAACGCCACGGCAAGCCGTTCTTGCCGGTAGCGCCGTTCTGCCGCGATGCTTTCACGCGGCGGAACCTCGTCGAACCAGAATTTGCGCAGCGGCGCGTGGCGCTGAAGCGGCGCTGTATCCGGCGTGGTGTGCAGTTTGGGGGCGCTTTGCGGCGCCGGGGTGTTTTGCAGCGCGGCGGACAGATCGGTCATCGCGGCTCCGTTCAGGCGGCCACGCGCTCGACGCGCGCGATCCGTTCACGGGTGGCCGGAATCAGTTCACGGCCGTAGTCGATTGCGTCTTCGAGCGGATCGAAGCCACGCACGAGGAAAGTCGAGACGCCGAGCGCGTAATACTCCGCGAGCGTGTCGGCGACCTGTTCGGGCGTGCCGACCAGTGCCGTCGAATTCGAGCGTCCGCCGATTTCCTTGGCGACGCCGGTCCACAGACGTTCATCGACACGATCCGATTCACCGGATGCCGCGAGCAGGCGCCGCGCACCTTCGCTTTGCGCCGGGCCGCCGACACCGAGCCCTTGCGCCGCACGTAACCGCCTGGTTTCTTCGAGGATGTGCTCCGCGCGCTCCCACGCGGCCGCCTCGGTAACGGCGAGAATGGGCCGGAACGACACGGAGAAGCGCACTGTACGGCCGTGTTTGGCGGCTTCGGCTCGTACACGGGCGACCTGTTCGCGTACTTGCGCTTTCGATTCGCCCCATAGTGCGTAGACGTCCGCGTGACGGCCGGCGATTTCGAGCGCGGGTGCCGACGCCCCGCCGAAGTACACGGGGATATGCGGTTGCTGCACGGGTTTCACTTCGGAGAAGCCTTGTTCGAAGCGGTAGTACTGCCCGTTGTGATCGAAGGGTTTCGTCTCGGTCCAGATACGGCGCAGGATGTGCAGGTATTCGTCGGTGCGGGCGTAGCGTTCGTCGTGCGAAAGGTAATCTCCGTCGCGGCGTTGTTCGGCGTCGTCGCCACCGGAGATGATGTGGACGGCGAGACGGCCGCCCGAGTAGTGATCGAGTGTAGCCAGTTGACGCGCGGCGAGCGTGGGCGCGACGAAGCCTGGGCGATGCGCGAGCATGAAGTGCACCGTGCTTGTGACGCTGGCCGCGTGGGCGACGGTGAGAAGCGCGTCGGGACTTGTCGAATGATGCGGCACGAGGATACGGTCGAAGCCCGCGGCTTCGTGTGCGCGGGCGAATTGTTCGACATAGCCGATGTCGACGACCGGACCTTGCGGTGCGTGGGTTTCAGACACCTTGCGGGTCTGGATCATGCCGATGAATTCGATGGACACGGTGTGTGTCTCCCTAAGTGGTGTTTTTTGCCCGGCGGGGCTGGGGCTTTTGCTGGGGGCTTTTCTTTGCTCCGTTCGAAGGGTTTAAGGTAGCAGCGCTACATGCGGTTGTTAAATATTGATCGGACATATCTATATCGGGTTTGCATGTAACGGGTTGGGGTTTTGTGCTGTTTGCCTACGGAGTTGGGGGGGGCTTGTTCTGACTTCTTTTGGTCTTTCCTTGTTTTGTCTGTGGTCTGGTTTGGTTGTGGTTTTGTGGTGTTGGCCTTTCCTTGATTTGCTATTGGTCTATTAGCGTTGCCCCTGTGCGGGGCGGCACTTACTCTTTGGCCTTTCCTTGCTTTGCTAGTGGTCTATTAGCGTTGCCCCTGTGCGGGGCGGCACTTACTCTTTGGCCTTTCCTTGATTTGCTATTGGTTTATTAGCGTTGCCCCTGTGCGGGGCGGCACTGTAGTGGTCCAATGGTCCTGGACACCTCTAAAGGGGATAATTCTCCAACTGAGGTGAGAGATGAGCAGACGGAACATAACTGACGAATTCAAGGCTGAAGCGGTGCAACTGGTGGTTGCCCAGGGCTATTCATTCTCCAAGGCCTGTGAGGCGCTGGGCGTAGGAGACACGGCCTTGCGGCGATGGGTTGCGCAGTGGCGGGCCGAACAGGCTGAGCCGCCGCGCACTGAGATTCAGGTCAAGGCCGACCAGCGACGCATCCGGGAACTGGAGGCGCGGGTGATCGAGCTCGAAAGGGAGCGCGAGATCCTAAAAAAGTCCACGGCCTTCTTCGTCAAGGAAATGGATCGCTCATCGAAGTGATCCATTCGCTGAAGAAGGCCTGGCCGGTGAGCGTGATGTGCGAGCTGCTGAAGGTGCCTCGAAGCAGCTATTACGCCGTTTCCACACGGCCCGCCAGAGTTGCTGCTGCGCCCGCGCTGCTCAAGGCGGTGCGCGAAATTCACGGCGAAAGCCGCGCCAGCTATGGCAGTCGCAGAATGGCTCAGGCCTTGCAGCAGCGAGGCCACGCGATCGGGCGTTACCGTGCCCGATCGCTGATGCGCGAGGCACAACTGGCGGTGGCGCGACGACGAACGCACCGTTATCGCAAGACTGACGGTGAAGCGCTGGTGGCTCCCAACCTGCTTGAGCGTCGGTTCGAGCCGTCGTCGATCAATCAGGTATGGGCGGGCGATATTACGTACGTGAGAACGCTTCAGGGCTGGTCCTATCTGGCCATCGTGATGGATCTGTATTCACGCCGTATCGTCGGCTGGGCGTTTGCGCAACTGCCCGATACGGTACTGGTTATCAGGGCTTTGCAGCAGGCGCGCGAGCATCGACGGCCGCCACCGGGCCTGATGTTCCACTCGGATCAGGGATGCCAGTACACCAGCGCGCACTTCGTGAACGAGCTGAAGGCAAACGGCATCATCCAGAGCATGAGCAGAAAGGGGAACTGCTGGGATAACGCGCCGGTGGAGCGCTTCTTTAGAAGTCTCAAAAGCGAATGGATCGACGATAAAGGGTACCCCGACCACGCATATGCGGAACGCGACATCGGGGCCTACATCGACGACTTTTATAACTACAGGCGCATCCATTCAGCGGCAGACGGTCTGCCACCGGCACGAT